>NZ_MPNT01000031.1 GCF_001907675.1 Mycobacterium paraffinicum | reverse complement strand
TGCGCACGGCGATTTCCACCTTCGCAGACGACAGCGCCCTCCGCGTCCTGTTGATCGCAGGCCGCGGCGAATACTTCAGCGCCGGTTTCGACGTTGGCCACCGGGTCGATGACGATCAGGACCCCAGTGGCGATGGTTTCCGACGGCCGCGTCGTCGAGCTGCACTGCACCGGCTAGCTGGCCGCTACCCGGCGTCAGCTATCACGCTCAGCCGCTCGCTCACCCGGGCCAGCGCCTCGTCGAAGATCTCCACCTTTTCGCCGCGCTTCTCGTTGGCGGGCTGGGCGGCGCCGCGGGCGGCTTCGGCCTCCACCCGGGCCGCACCCTGGCGCCGCAACAAGCCGAAGTTCTTCTCGCGCGCTTGCCTGAGCCGGTTCTGCAAGTCCTTCAACGACTTCTCGTCCATGCGCGTGAGAGCCTCGGGGTGACTCTCGCCGATCAACTTGCTTTCCTGCGGGGTCAGGTTCACGTGGTGGTTGCTCACTCCTCGATTCAAGCCCGAATCGGGCACACCGACGCGTCGAACGCCGGACGTCTCGCCGAACCGTCACGCCGGAGCCACCTCGGGTTCACACCGCGTCGACTGGGGGCCCGGCGGGTAGTCCCTCGGTCGACGAAGGGAGTTGCGATGGGCAAGCATTCGAAGAAGGACGACGACGAGCTCATGGGCGATCCTCCCGGTCCCGCGGATCACGGCCGCGAGGGCGGGATGGCGACCCGCGAGAATGCGCCGGAGCTCACCGAGCTCGACCGCGAGGACTGAACGGAAAGGGGGCAGTTTTCAGCGGTCAGCGCTGCGGGTAGCCGAGACGTCCCCGCCACGACGAAAATGGATAGATGCCATCTGAACAGGCGCCGCCCCCGCCTAAATCGGCGCCGGGGTGGTACCCCGATCCCGCGGGGGTGGGCCACGGGCTGCAACGGTACTTCGACGGCACCAACTGGACCACCGATTGGGCCTTCTCCACCGATCCGCCGAAGAAGGACACCCCCGGAAAGGCGGCCCTGGCCCTGGCGGCGCTGGGCGTCCTGGTTCTCCTGGTCATCGTCGGCAAGAGCTGGGTTTTCGACCCGAAGAGGGACGGCCAATCGCCCCCTCCGAGCGGCTCGGCCGCGGCGGCACCACCGGAATCGACCGCGGCCGCGCCGTCGACACCGGCCGGTCCCAAGAAACCCGAGGGGGTCACCTTCACCACCAGCCCGGGGCCGGACGGCGACGTGGTCGACGCACGATTCGCCATCCGCGACAACTACACCGAGCAGATGATCAAGGACGGCGCCCGGACGGACACCATCGACATTCTCAGGTACGCGCGAGCGACCTACCCGGACGCGGCCGCGGTGAACGTCCAGGGCACGTTCCCGATGACCGACCCGTACGGCAACACCGCGACGCGCGTCGCCATCGACCTCACGTATTCGCGAGCAACGTTGAACAAGATCAACTTCGACGGCATCACCAAAGCCAGCATCTGGGAGATTCGCGATTCCGGCACCATTCTTCCCGCCTTTCAGTAGCGGGCCGGGGCGCGGATAATCGCCTCGTGCCCACCGAACCCCCGAATCGACCACCGGCCGCGCCGAAGCCCCCGCGGGTGCGCATCACACCCGAGGATCTGGAGCGGTTCGGCGACGAGGAGCAGATGCGCGCCGCGTCGGACGAGGGCCGGCTGCGTGACGAGCAACCGCCACATCACGGCTAGCCCGCCGCTTCGGGTTCAGCCGGCGGCGACGCGGTCGATGTGGGCGAGGAAGTGCGTCAACACCGCCTCGGGCGCCTCGATCTGTGGCCAGTGTCCGATGTCGTCGGCCAGCATCACCACGTTGGCATCGGGAATGACCTCCTCGTAGCGGCGCGCCATGTGGGCGCCGGAGTTGGGGTCGACCGGCCCGTCGATCAACCGCATCGGCACCGCGGTCTGCCGCATGGCACGCACCCAGCGGTTCCGGTGCGTTTTGCGATCGTTGATGAACCGGCCGACCTTGTGCAGCACCCGACGGCCGTCGTTGTAGTCCAGGATCTGGTTGAACACCTCCATCATGTGCCGGGTCGGCTTGGTGTTCGGGCCGAACATCTCGCGCAGCGTCGGTTCCAGCAGCCGACGGGACACCGGGCTGTTCTGGACATGGCTGAAGACGTCGCCCAACGGGGTGCCGGACATCACCTTCTGCGCCGTTCTGGGTTTGTAGGCCTCGATGAACATTCCGCCGTTGAGCCAGGTGATCGAGTCGATGCGCAGCGGGCCGTAGCTTTGCTGACCGAACTCGTGCCGAGCCAGCATCTCCTGGGCCACGGAATCACCGATGTCGTGCGCCAGGATGTGCGCATTGCCGACGCCGAGGTGCGCCAGCAAAGCCTCGTGCATGTCGGCGTGGTCGGTCACCGAATACTGGTAGGCCACCGGCTTGTCGGAGAACCCCATGCCGATCATGTCGGGTGCGATGACGGTGAACCGTTGCGTGAGTTTTGGCCAGATCGGTGCCCAGTCAAACGAATTGAACGGGTACCCGTGGATCAGCAGCAGCGGCGGGCCGCTGCCCTCCACCCGATAGAAGATGTCGAAGCCGAGGTAGTCGAAGTACTCGCCGGCGGCCAGCCAGCGTCCTAGTTCAGCGTCCATGTCGGTCATCATCCTTGGCCATGGGAGCGTTCGCCCGGCGTTCTCCTCGTTTACGGCCGGGAAGGCGCCAGAGCAAAGCATCAGCGGAACTACCGGCGACCGGCGCGGGCCCGCGTGGCGTGGCCGTCGGCCGGCAACTGTGAAGATTTGCTACGCGCGTGTCAATGCTTTGTAAATGACAGCGCACATCCGCCGTCGAGGCAGCACCGTAGGAGTACGGCACCCTTCTGCCGGAACACGATGTGAAAGGGAACATGTGTTCAAGGCTCTTGCGTCCGCGGTGATCCTCGCTGTCTGTGCTGTCGGACTGGCCGCACCGGCACAAGCCCAGGGCGGCTTCATCGTGATCGTGGGCTCGGACGCCACCCACGCCGTCGACGTCACCGTCGGTGGCGCCCACGCCAGTCTGGCTGACGTTGAGGCGTACGCGGTCAGTCATTGCGCCGAGAAGCACGGCGCAACCGACTGCCACGTCCTCGCCGAGGGTCGGGGCGGCTGCGTGGCCCTCTCGGACAACGGTCACGGCCTGGTCGGGGGCTGGGGCCCCAACCGCAGCGCCGCCGGTGCCGCCGCGGCGGCCAAGGTGGTGTCCGGGCAGCCGAACGTCGATGGCACCCGCTGCGTCGTCGACCCGGACCTGATTTCCACCGGGAACTTCTCGTTCGTGGCCACGCAGTAGCCACCCCGTCCTACCAGCCCCACTCGTCATCGTCGAGGACATCTACGGTGACCGAGTTGTCGGCGGGCCTCTTCGTCCCGTAGAGGAACGTGAGCAGCGTCTGGTCGTCGTCAAGGGGCTCGGTGGCGACGACGGTCGCGTGCCCGATCTTCATCCGGATCCGGTCGCCGGGTTTGAGTTCGTCGACGCGCTTAAGTGGCACGCTCGCCCATCGACGCCCCCACGCATCGTGCGCACGGTTTGGTCCCCACAGTTGCCATCATCCACTCGCCAGGCGGATTTCCCGACGACCTTCGAGCGGGTTGGGCGAACCTTCGACCTTTGTCGGGCTGACAGGATTTGATCAAGTGGAAGTATTCGTTTCCGGGCCGGCCACGCTCCCCCGGCTCGAGCCGACCGTCCTCCGGCAATCTTCCACCCACGCCCATCGTGACGTGCCCTGCCGATCAGACTCCGCTGAAGCAGTCCTGACCGGTCTGCGACGACGACGATGCCGCCGGGATGGTTGCGTTGGTGGTGGAAAACGTAGCCTCCACCCCGGCATCCGTGACCCTCACGTTGTCGGCGTGAATGCCCAACGGATAGTTCTGGGTCGCTTTGGACGTGAGATCGTCGAGATTCGTCTGCACCTTCTCCGTCGACATGTTGGAGCCCAATGCGGTCAGGTTGACCACCTGAAGTGACAGCCCGTTGTTGGCGATCTGCGGCTTGACGGTGGCGCTGTCGAGGAGGCCCTTCAATTGGATGGTTCCGTCGCTGGGGTTGGTGGTGACTTTGCTGGTCACGAAACTGCCCAGCACCGGGATGGCGTCCTGAATCGATTCCTTGATGCCTTGGGATGACCAGGTGATGGTGCCGTTGAGCGCGCCGATGGTGCCCTTGGAGTTGTTGGTGTCGTTCAGGCGGAGGTCCTTGATATCGATGTTGACTTTCATGCCCTTGGCGCTACGCACCTGATTGCCGGCGGTCTGCACAGAGATGTCCGGATACTGGCCACTGAAGTACTGCCACAGCATTGGCGGCATGGAGGCAAACGACACGGTGGCGCTGTCCTGCACCTCGCACGCCACTGCGCTCGCCACCTTGCTGCCGACCAGGTGGCGCAGGATCAGCTCGGCACCGACCACGGCGGCCAGGATGACCACCAGCACCGTTGCCAGGACCAGAGCCATCGACCGCCGGTTGCCCAACAAGCGGCGTCGGCTTCGGGCCGGCCCCTCGCTCCCCGGCTGCTGGGTAGGTAGCTGAGTGGTGGCCGGCTCCGGCTGTCTTGGTGGGGGGCCGGGCTGACGCTGGCGCGGGGTCGGTGGGCGCCCCGGCGGATACGGCTGCGGAGTGGGCGGACGGCCGCGCGGCTGTAGTCGGTTCGGTGGCGGCGATGGCGGATATCGCCGACCGCCTTGCGGAATCTGTCGGGTCGGAGATCCCGATGGAGGCGCCGGTTGCGGTGTTGGAGGTACCGAATCCCTGCGGCGGCCAGGCGGCTCGGAGGGGCGATTCCATCCTGGCGAATCGCCGCGCGAGGGCTCCTGGGGAGTGGTCATTAGCGCAATTGTGCCTTGCCAACATGAATGCATTTGCGGTGGACATGGCGGTACGTCTCATACGGGCACCCGGTTTGCGCGCCGAAGTGAGGCCGCCGCCGGTTTACATCCGGCGGCCAGCTCGTCCCAGGCCGCCGCGGCGGCCAGCAACGGCCCCGAGCCCGGGGCGGATATATATTCGCGCGGAGTTGATTTCCGGCAAAAATATCGCGAAATCCATTGCTGTACTACCTCATTTTTGATCGCACATTGCGTTGCGCGCCTTTTCTAGAGGTTTCCGGCGCTCTCTCATCGTCAGCAGGAGACTGGCGGCCGCCGGCAGGCCCACGAAATCCGCTGGCCGCCTACGTATTTAGCCCATCATCGGTCGCCGCTACTTGTCTTCAGGGTTGAGCGCGCGGAACACCAGGCCGGCGCAGGCGCCGGCAACCAGCTGCACGGCGGGATAAATCAGCGCAGACCCGGCGAACAGGCCCATCGCCGCGCCTCCCACGACCACGGCGGGGTTGAAGGCGCCCCCCGATATCCCGCCGACCGCGACCGCCCCGACCGTCACCGTGAACCCGATCGCCAGCCCGTAGAAGGAGTTACCGGTGTTGTCCTTGCTCGTGGCGACGTTGAGCACGACATAGGCGAGCGCGAAGGTGAACAGCAACTCGCCAACGAGCGCGCTCGTCATGGCATGACCAGCCGGTGCGACGGCCTGGGCCTTCGAAGCACTGACAACCGCGCGGACCACCGGAGCGGCTGCGACACCGCCAACCAGTTGGGCTACCCAGTAGCCGAAAGCCTCAGAGCGGTTGATCCGGCCGCGGACAAGCGCAGCGAGCGTCACAGCCGGGTTGTAGTGGCCGCCGGAGATGTGCCCGCCGGCATACACCATCACCATCAGTGCCGCGCCGATCGCCAACGGCGCCAGCGCGGCACCGCTGCGCCCAGTGGCACCGACGGTGAAGACTAAAAAGAAGGTACCGATCAGCTCGACGGTTGTTTTGCAGATCGTGGAGGGCCGATGCTCCGCGGCCCGCGTTGGCGGTCGGGTGACCGGAGAGGCGTTCGTCATGCCTGGCTTTCTCTAAAACTGAACGTCTAGTTTCCAAATTGAGACTACGCGCGGCTTTGCGGTTTCGATCCCGTGGGATCTGTGACGTCAGTCTCAGCGCGCCAGGCCGCGCATCGCCGCGTCCACGATCGCGTCGGCGGCGTTACGGTCCAGCGGAGCGTGACCGGCGACGAGCCGGTACATCGCGGGCCCGAAGATCAGGTCGATCGCGACCTCTGAATCCACGTCGTGCCGCAGCTCCCCCCGCGCGACACCGCGGTCCAATATCGCCCGCACCAATGCCCGTCGGGAACCGACAAGGTGCTCCCGCAGCTCCTTGCCGATCTGGGGATCGAACTGCGCTTCCCCGATGAGTTGGGCATACGCTCGGCCACTTTTGCTGCGGTAGAAGCGAATCAGGCCCCGCAGTGCGCGGCGGAAGTCTTCCTCCGCCGACCCGGTGTCCGGGTCCGGTGACTCCTTCGCCATTTCCGACAGGAACGCCTCGACCGCAACCGCATATTTGTTCGGCCACCACTTGTAGATCGTCGCCTTGCTCACGCCGGCACGGGTGGCGATCTGATCGGTCGTCATCGCACGCAGGCCTACCTCGTTGATCAACTCCGACGTGGCGCGCAGAACCGCCGACCGGGACTGCTCGCTGCGTGGCCGCCCCGGACGAGACCTCGGATCCTCAGCCACCTCAACCCCTTACAAAAGCAAGTAACTGAACCCAACGTTCGCAATTATGCAGCGCCGCGGCCCGCCCGCTGGGGCCAGGGCTTGCGGCCAACGCGCCGCCGCCGCATCCGCGTGCCGATCACCGAGGTTCATCGGCCTGGGCGTCAGTTGGCGGGCGGCTACCGAGTCCTCGCCGCGAACGGGCAATCCGCCGCGGGTGGAATTTCGCCCTTGCTTGAGGGTCCGCCCGGCGCCTTCCGCGAGCGGCTCCTGCGGCGATTTACGTTGCCCACCGACGCGATGTAGCGACAAATCCTGCGCCCAAGTTATCTCGCGTCTCGCGATGTTTGCCGCTCGACTAGCTCCATCGAAAACGGCTGAGCGGCAGCCTTGTCCTCCCCTTGGTAGCCTCCCAACTATGAGTGCTGAGTACATTCCGCAGACAGACAACAAGCGACAAATTTTCGACGTATTCCACGAGTTCCGCCAACTTCCTGAGACATCAGACTCAATGTTGACCGACGTCTACTTCAGCGACTTTCCCGAAGCCAGTAGCAGGATCTTCAGGATCTATCGGACCCTGCCGCTGCACTATCACAACGACTGCGACGAGTTCTTATATGTCATAAGCGGCGAGGGCGTCTTCCACCTTGCCGGCGAGGAAAGCAACGCGGGACCCGGCACGTTCCTGCGATTCGCACGTCGCCAGGTCCATGGCTTTCCGACGATCACCAACCATCCCTTCGTGGTGCTATCGGTTGACGTCCCCCGTCGCCATCCGGCTGACATCGTGTTCGTCGATCCCGCCGACGGCGACGCGAAGGCATTCATGGCCCGCAACAACCAGTAAGCGGGCATTGAGCGGCGCCGTGGCGGCCGGCTATCTCCTGCGCGCAGCGGCGCGGCGGGTGCAGCGTCTGATCAAATCCCTTGGCCTGACAGGGCTTCGAAGTCCGAAGTTTCAGTGGTGGCCGCTGAACTCGACGAGGAGGTTGAGGCGTTTCGTACCCGACCACGTGATGCCGGCCAAGCCCATTCGTAACTACCGAAGCGCTGGTGCACGAGTACCGACGCATCAGCGCTACACAAAATCTTGGGCAACGTGCACCGAAGTGGGGGTCACATGACTTCATCTGCCGACGACGTCCTGTTCTTCGACGTACTGGCAAAATCACCGAGCTTGACTCAGGCCGCCCGAGAGTTGGGTTTGTCCGTTTCGTCGGTCAGCAAGCGGCTGGCGGGTATCGAGCGTCGCCTCAACGTGCGCCTGATCGAACGGACCACGCGCCGTCTGACGCTCACCTCAGAGGGGGAACGCTATGCCGCCGGTGCGGCAACGATCACCAACGGGCTCATTGAGTTGGAGGATTCCATCGCCGAACGCGGCGAGCTTTCTGGTCGGATTCGCGTGCACGCCAGTCTGGGCCTGGGCCGCCACCACATCGGCCCGCTGGTGGCTGAGTTCCTCGAACAGTATCCGCGCGTCCAGGTCGAGCTTGAGCTTTCTCCGCTGCCTCTTAATATCCCCGGGACGACCTTCGATCTTGGTGTTCACGTGGGAAGGGTGCAGGACTCGTTGCTGGCCATCAGACGACTGGGTTTGAATCGCCGCGTGGTCTGCGCGAGCCCTAATTACCTTGCCCGATACGGAACGCCGCGCCACGTGAAGGACCTCCAGCAGCACAACTGCATCGTGCTGCGTCAGGACGACGGCGACTTCGCGTTGTGGCGTTTCGGAACCGACAATGATCAGACCGCTGTCAAGGTGAGTGGAAATCTCACCTGCAATGACGGCGAGGTGACGACGCAGTGGTGCATTGAAGGCCGCGGTCTGATCATGCGCTCGAGCTGGCACATCGGTCCGCTGCTGCAGGACGGCGTATTGGTTCAGGTTCTGCCGCACATCCCGACACCGAGCGCCGACATCTACGCGGTGTACTCTGCCGACGCCCGTTTGCCCCGCCGTGTACGCGAACTCATCGCCCACTTGGCCGGCAGGCTAGGACCTCGGATCGGGTCGGTGTCTGATAGCTAATGCGCCGACGGCGTGCTTACGGGAAGGTCAGTCGAACAGAGTGAGCCCGGTAGCGTCATCAGCTTTCTTCGCCAGGGTCTCTGGATAAGTATGGATGAACACTTCGATGGTGGGCGATGTTACGGCGTGTAACAGGTGTCCGGCCGACGTGCTCGCATCCTGCCTGGCCACCACCAGGTGGGTGTGCACCACGGGCTTGCCACCGAAGGTGCCGATATCGCCAATGATGGACGCCGCCTCGACCTGACCGTCGACAGTGATCACCTTGTACTTCTTCCGGTGTAGGTCATACCAACCGACTCGGACATCTCGAAGCGCTCCGATGGCGCTGAAGCTAGCCGCGGTGATGTGATAGGCGTTAGCGAAATCGTTTAGCGCGGTGAACAGTTCGTCTCCGTCACGGAGCACCAGCATGTAGGCGCCCCCCGACAGACGGTGGGTGCGGGCATACGGCGCCGTTCCCTGCGGCCCAGCCTCGGCGGCGCTGAGATATTGCGCGTTCGCGTCGGCACGACTGTCGCCGTAGCCGCGGGCGCAACTGGAAACGAGTGCTGATCCCCCGGCGATGGCTCCCGAAGCAACGAGAAACGACCGGCGTGAAGCGATTTCGGTTGACATGCGAGGCGGCTTCCTTTTGGGACGTCGAGCCGCCGCGCTGCCGCGGCGACTCAGGGGTGAACGACGTTACGGTGCCTGACTTTCCGGCCCACCGTCACCGCCCCTCATCTGGTTATTGCGCTGGGCGCCAGGGAAAGACCTTGCACCAAGAAAGTAGGGCCGTCAGCGTAGGGCTGCACCGCCTCGATGAAGTTATTAAATGCCGCCTGTTTGGTGTGGTATTCGAATGCCGCTTCGTCCTCATACACCTCATCGAGGAAAAAGCGCTGCGGGTCGCGCTCGTCCCGGAGAACCGAGAACGCAAGGGTGCCAGGTTCATTCCGGAGTGACTCTTCGGCATCACGTTGAGCCTGCTCGATGAAGTGGTTATGCCTGTCTGCGGGCACGACGAACTGAACAATCAGGTGGTATGTCATCTGAAGATTTTCCTCTGAGGGGCCAAAGGTTTGCGGTGGGACGGTGCCCGCCCCGGGGCCGCTATCACTTCCACGCTAACCGATAACGCTGGGCAGGAAGTCGCGCGAAAGGCAAAGCAGTCTTGCTTGAAAAGCAATAATCGGGGTGCGATCGCCGCCGCCGACCCACAAGCCCGAGGATGCGGTGATGGCCCGCGCGCGGGCCGGCGGCCTTCATGTTCTTTTTGCCGATGTCGTCGGTTGACGCGCGCAGCAGTGACGCGCTTTTGGGCGCAGTGACCGCCGAGGCCCGACTGGCGTTGAAGGTTGGAGTGCACTCCTGTGGCGTCCTGGTGAGAGAGCCACAACCGCCTGGTATCGGTCGCCTCGCGACGAGCTGACAGATGTTAGTAGGTATGCGATGCTTCGGAATGTCGTCTTCTGCCGACGCGTCGCGGTAGCTTGTGCGGTCGTCGCCCATCCGGTCTTGAAGGAAGCCCGACGCGATGGTCGGTGTAACACCGTCCATCGAAACGGGTAACGACACCACCGGGGGTTACGAAAGTCGCTGTGCTATCACGTGGTTTGCTGTAATCGGTCAGAGAAGTCGGTCAAAGACGTTGGCGCATAACCATTCGGCGACGGCTAGCGCACCGTTAGCTGCAGGCGCTTGCGTCGCCGCACCAGAACACTCGGCAGCCACTCCCCCACCTCGACCGCTTCAATCCAGGTGGTGCGCTCCAGTACGGTCCGGAACACGATCTGGGCTTCCAGCCGCGCCAGCGCCGCGCCGATGCAGAAGTGCGCGCCTTTGCCGAAGGTCACGTGCCCCTTCGCGCCGGTCCGGTCGAGTCGAAATTCGTCCGGCGCCTCGAAGTGCGCCGGATCGCGGTTGGCCGCACCCCACATCAACAGCAGGTGTGAATTCGCCGGCACCGCAACGCCACCAAGTACGGTGTCCCGCCAGACGTGTCGGTAGTGACCGCGAAACGGAGGTTCGTAGCGCAACGCCTCTTCAATAAAGGCGTTCAACAACTCTGGGCGGTCGCGCAGTTGCTTCTGGATCTGCGGGCGTTCGGCGAGGATCCAGGCGGCGCTGCCTAGCAGTGAGGCAGTCGATTCACCGGCCGCGCTGAACAGAGTGAGCATGATGTTCATGGCCACGGCCTGGTCGACCTCGCCGGATGAGTAACGCGCCGCCATATCCGATATCAGTCCGGGCTCATCACTGCCGGTTGCCTTCTCGAAATGCTGCATGACGTAGTTCGCCAACTCGAAGGCCGCGATCCCGGCTTCCTCCAATTGAGCTTGCGTGACGACGCCGTCGAGCAGGGTGGTGGTCGCAAATCCCAGCCGGATGAGATCGTCGACGTCGGTTGCGGGCAGACCTAGCAGCTTGGCGACGACCATCATGGGGAGCCGGTTGGCGATCGCGCTCATCCATTCGATGTGTCCGTCATGCACATTCTGATCCCACAGTTCTTGCGCGACGTCACAGGCGAAATCTTCGATGACGCGAACGCGCTTTGCCGACAAATGTGGCAGCAGAATCTTTCGGTGTACCGCGTGCACGGGATCGTCGGCGGTGGCCAAGGCGTGGCCCGGGTTGCCCGCCTCCATCATGGGAAACGGCCCTACGGATCCGTCCTCCTGGTACACCATCGTCGCGGTCAGGTTCGAGGAGAAATCTTCGACCCGCTCGACAGCTTCGATGACCGCGTCCCACCCGCACACGGCATAGAACTCCGAGTCACCGATGCGGTGCACCGGGCTCTCTGATCGCATCCGGTCGTAGAGGGGATACGGATCCTGCAACGCCTCGGCGCCGAAGAAGCTGCTCGGTTCAGCGAGAACTGTCACCGATTCAGGGTGGGGGTCTGCCGAGACAGAATCAATATTCGGAACCCATGTTGAAAACGCCGGCGCCAGCAGTTGACCCCACCAACTCTCACCGAGTGCCCAGGACCAGCGCGTTGCTTGAGGAAACTGGGTTCCGGCTCCTCACATTGAGAGAGATAGCCCCCAAAATTGTCTGACGCGGTGGCGTGAGCCGCGGCGATCAGCCAGCCGGCGGAGCCTCCAGCACTATCACGTCGGCGGTTGAAACCTCCGATAGCCCGCGACCTCATCACCTCTGCCGCCACTCGTGATGACTGCCACGGGTACGCGGCCGAAAGCACTCCCGCGAAATTGTCGCGATGAGAAAAGGGCACTGTCAATCGCATCGGTAAGCAATGGTCAGCGGCCCTGACTGCGAAAAACGAGGCCGCTCGGCGCAGCGCTAGGTTCGCATCTTTGCCTCCGCGTATTGATTTCGCCGCGACACCCCGAGAACCTGAGGCGGTGAAGACCCGTTCTTGGCTTGCTCACCGATGACTCGACAACGAACGGTGCACCGACAGTCACATGACGGCGTAAGCAGATTGGTTGCTTTTGCGTGAGTATCGCTGCCAGGGCGCGAAATGCGGCGGCGCTAGCCGATCCGCTGGCCAGCGCCATCCGGATGAACGTCGCCGGGGCCGTTCGCACCCGCAGGCGGGGCGTTCGAGGTTGGACCGGAGCCGTCAACACCGATTACGACCCGCTCGACCCGGCAACTGCCGCGCAGCCTCACGATGCCTATAGAGCCCTGCACGACGGTGGACGGGTGCATTACAACCCTCGCCGCGCTACTTGGATCCTGCATCGCCTCGAGGACGTGCGCGCCGCCTTACGCGACACCGACTGCGTCACCAGCAGCCAGGGTGTGACGCGAATGCGGATAGCCGCTGATCTGGTCGTCGTCACCGACGGTGAGCAACACAGCAGATTACGCAAACAGGTCCAGCCGGCGTTCACCAAGCGCGCCCTCGACAGCTGGCACAGCATCGTCGACAAGCTTGCCGTCGAACTCGTCGACACGATGATCGCCAATCCCGGCGGCGACGCGGTGCAGCTGCTGACGATCCCCATGCCATTGCGGGTCATCGCCGCCATACTCGGCGTCCCCGACAGCGACATCGCTGATTTTCGTCGTTGGTCCGAACGCAGTGTGCAGGTGATCGACTTCGTTCCCACGCCAAAGGGAATGCTGAAGGTTGCGAAATCATTGAGCGGCGCCATGGCGCTGCGGCGCTATTTCCTACAGCAACTCGCCGCGGGACACCTCAAAGACTCCGACACCGTGCTGGGCCGCTTGATCGACCACAGCACCGAGGGTTCGTTGACCGACGACCAGCTGTTTCTCATCGCTATCCTGTTGCTCATTGCCGGAAACGAGACCACCACAAACCTTCTCGGCGGCATGCTCGATACCTTGGCCAACGATCCGGCCCTGTTCGACAGACTCCGAGCCGAACCTGGGCTGATTCCCATGGCCATCGAAGAACAGCTTCGCTACACCACCCCCATCCAAAACCTCTATAGGTACACCCGGGCGGACTACCGAGTGGGGTCGGTAACGATCCCGAAGGGTGAACGTGTGCTGTTGTCCTTCGGCGCCGCCAATCGCGATCCCCTTGTTTTCGACGACCCGGACACCTACCGAGTCGACCGCAATCAGCGAATGCATGTCGCATTCGGCTACGGCGCCCACATGTGTCTCGGCGCGCCATTGGCCCGGCTCGAGGCACACGCGGTGCTGAGGGAACTCACCAACCGGGTCTCGCAGATCACTCCGACCGCTCCCCCGACGTGGTCGACCAACAGCTCGCTACGCGGACCCACACTCTTGCCGTTAACGTTAAAAGCGGCAACTAGCAAGTGAATCCGGGCTGCAGGCACTCCACGGCGCACCGATTCTGCGCTAGTTGAGGATGCCAATCCTCAACTAGCGAACGCCTTTTCGAGCGCCGCGCATTGCCGGGCGAAGAAGCTCTGCGCCACTGGAGTTTTGGAGGCGATGATGTCGAATCCGTGGAAGGCTCCTTCGACTACGTCGAGCTCACAGCTCACACCCGCGTCGCGCAGCCTATGCACGTATTCCACATCCTGGCCGTAGAGCGGATCCACCGTTCCCACGCCCATCCACCCGGGAGCCAGATTGGACAGGTCGTCGCGCCGCGCCGGCACAGCAGACTGGCGGTCGGCACCCTTGAGGTACGCATGCCACCCCAGCCGATCGCTCTTTTCGCTCCACATCCGGTAATGCGGACTCTCAAGGCCGGGGCGACTTGACGGGCGATCGTCGACCATGGGATAGACCAGCAACTGGAACAAAGGTGTCACTTCTCCGCGATCGCGCGCCAGCAGTGCCAGCGCAGCTGCCAGACCGCCACCCGCACTGGCGCCGCCGATCGCGATCCGGCCCGGATCCACGCCGGGCAGCCGGGCCAACCATGTCAACGCGGAGTAGCAGTCCTCCAGTGCGGCTGGAAAGGGATCTTTTGGGGCGAGCCGGTAGTCGACTGATGCGACCGGAACGCCCACGCGGCGAGCGAATCGTCGGCACAGCTTGTCGTCCTGTGCTGCCGTTCCGATGACGTATCCGCCGCCGTGGATCCACAGCAGTGCGCCGCCGTGCGTGCACTCAGGCTGGGGGCGGTGGAGCCTGACCCCCGCGCTTGGTGTGATTGTGAGGACCTCGACACCCTCACGCGCGGACGGGGCGAATCGGGTCAGGCTGCGGATCGCCGGCAGCGTCACTTTGTTGAACGCCGACCGGGGAAGCACCCGCGCGATACTTCTCAAGTCCGGGTGGTAGTGGTCAGATCGGATACGTGACATCGGTCAACTCCTCGGACACAGTCCACAACCGTTTCTGCACCTGTTGCTCGTAGGACTTCTTGCTGGAACGGACCAGCGTTGGGTGGCCCGCCATCTCCAGGAATCCGTCGGGTCCCCAGTACTGGCCACCTTGCACTTCAGGCATCGTCGCGGCGTATAGCTGTGGCAGTGCGCCCCTGGCGGGATCCTGGCCGATGAAAACGTCCGAAAACTTCATCATCGTCTGGACCGGTTTCCCAATGTTGCGGAAGAGGTCGGACTTCGTATAGCCGGGGTGGGCAGTCACCGTCATCAGCGGCGCGCCCGATTTGGCTAGCCGCCGATGTAGTTCGTAGCAGAACATCAGGTTCGCCAGCTTCGACTGAGCGTAGGCCAGTGCACTGCTGTACCGGCGTTCCCACTGGAGATCGTCGAAATGGATGGCGCCGCCCAGCTTGTGGTCCAAGCTCGCCACGACAACCACTCGAGCCGCGTCGACGCTGAGCATGTTTTCGAGCAACAGTCCCGTGAGCGCAAAGTGGCCAAGGTGGTTTGTGGCGAACTGCAACTCGAACCCGTCAGGTGTCGTCGTCTTGGGTGGGAACGCCACCGCGGCATTGTTGATGAGCAAGTCGATGCGGGGGTGCTCGTTCCTCAACGCCCGGGCAGCCGCACGCACCGACTGCAACGAGCTCAGATCGAGCGCTTGGACGCTCAGGTCGGCATCCGGCGCCACTTCGAGAATGCGCTTGCGGGCGACCTCTCCCTTGTCGACATCGCGTACTGCGAGAACTACCGAGGCGCCATGTTCGGCGAGCGCGCGTGCAGTGTCGTAGCCAAGCCCAGTATTCGCGCCGGTGACAATGGCCAGTCGCCCAGTCTGGTCGGGTATGTCCGACTCGGTCCACTTCCGTTTCTGCGCGGCAACCATGCGATCAGGCTGATGAAGATCGCCAGTGAGGTCAATGACGTGCGGCGAAGTTGATAACCGAGTCGCGAGCCGGAGCGAGTCTCTCTCCTCAGCATCGATCTTCGAACAGGCACTTTCGGTGAGGATTGCCTCCGGCGCCATCTCACTGTGAGAGAAGCGTTCCATCTGGTCGCATTTGCAGGCAGCATTGACCCATGCCGAAGATTGATTGGCTGGTTGGGGCAGACAGGAATAGCGCCGCCGCGGACAAGATCTACGCCGCGGCCGCCGACCTCATCGCCGAGGTCGGTTATGACGCTTTCACTATCGAAGCGCTGGCCGCGAGGATCCATTGCTCGCCCGCGACTATTTATCGGCGCGCTGGCGGCAAGGCAGCCATTCGCGATGCCGTCGTAGCGATCCAGGCCACCCGGATCCTGCATTCTGTGCGTGACGCCATCGCCGGACTTAGGGGTTCGGATCGCGTTGTCAAAGCAACGCTTTCGGCGCTACAACGCATCCAGTCAGATCCCGTGGTCGAGTCGATGTCATCCTTCCAGATAGCGCCCGACGTTGATTGGGTGACCACCTCGCCCGTGATCGCCGGCTTTGCCGCCGAGATGCTCGGAGAGGACAATCAAGACCCTCTCGCGGCGCAATGGCTCATCCGGGTCTTCCTAGCTCTATTGTGCTGGCCTGTCAGAGACAGCGCCGCCCAGCACGCACTGGTAGAGCGGTTTCTCGGTGCATCGTTCAATGGCGATTGAAGCTGGCCAGCTTCACCTCACCTCCCAAGTGACATAGAGGTTCCGCGGGCGGCGCCGTCGACCCCCTTAAGCATGGCCATTGATCCGGGCCTGAGGTCACGGACGGCGACACCGTTCGGTCCCGTCTGGCTATGGCCAGCGAAGTCGAGTCTGACATCGTTTATATGGTCCCTTCGAGGCAGCCATGCACCGGCGTAATACACTAAGACGCGAGATGTCTTACTATCTCAGTATCGGGCCGGTGGGGTGGTCCTTCGCATCCAGCGGAGCGCAGGAGGAGTGCAGGATGCGACCTGACGGCGACAATCACCCAAGACATCCCGACGTCGGCAGTGAATCCGCCCACTCCGTGACCGATGAGGTATCCGCCGGCCATTGCCGCGACCCACTACGCGTCCCGGCAGCGAGGGTCGCGCGCAGGCTGCCACACGATTGATTGGGTCACGCGCAAGATGAACGTTGAGCTCACAAATGAACAGCTGCAGCTGCAGAGCGCGGCCGCGCGAGTTGCCGCGAATATCGCTGCAGCCGACAGATCCGACGGCAGCAACGTCGATAGGTTCTGGGATCAACTAGTCGATATAGGTGTGCCCGCGCTTCGCTTGCCCGCCCTTTGCGACAAAGTCGCAAGTGGGGTCGAAACGGCCATTGTCATAGAGCAATTCGGCAAACGTGTCTGCCCGGTCCCCGTGCTAGGTCAGGCCGTCTTGGCGACCGAGCTTCTTGATGCCGCCGAGGCCCGGCAAGAGCTTGCACTCGTCGCCGACGGCTCGTTACGGCTGGCACCGGTGTTATCTCCGAACTTGTCCGGCTTCGGATCGTGGGATTCGCCAGGCGTCGCGTTCGACACCGCTGGCGCGACGCACCTGTTGTCGACCGCGACATCGGATGGATGGCGGAGCCTCGCCCGCGTGCCGAGTGGCGGGACTCTGATTGGGCTTGACCGGACGCGCGAATTGCGGACAGCGCCTGGGCACGCTGACTCCGATGTCACCCTGATCGGAAAGCCGATCAGCCCACGACGATGGCAACGCGTCGAGGCTGTCGCCCTGATCGCCGCTGCAGCAGATCTGGTGGGTGTGATGCAAGGGGCACTGGATGACGCCGTCCAGCACGTCAGGGAGTGCAGGCAGAGTTCTATGCTCGGAACGTCAACCGCGAATGAATACTCCCTTGCCGACTCGCTGTTTCGTGTCGAGGGCGCACGGAGTTGCTTGTGGCATGCCGCCTGGGCCATCGACCATTTGGCGGCTGAGGAGGCTTTTCTGGCCGCGATGACAGCGAAGGCGTATGCCTCTGAAGCAGGCCGCGATGTCGTGGAAACCGCGATGGAGATTACCGCCGAACAAGCCATCTCGGGTAAGCGGGCTTCGCATTTGAGGGTGCGCCGGATGTTGCTCGACCGGCGCCTGTTCGGCGATGAGTCGATTCAATACGAATCCATCGCGACAACGCGTCTGGCATGTGACGAACCGGCGTAATTCGTGGACTTCAACGACACGACAGAACAAGTTGCCTTTCGCCGTCGACTGCGGAAATGGCTACGCGAATGTGCCGGCGAGGGGCAGCTGGCGAGACACGGTGTGCGCAGCGAGGAAGCGCAAAACTCCTGGCACCGAGATCTTTACAGTGCCGGATACATCGGTCTGTCCCTTCCCGTCGACGACGGTGGCCGCGGCTTGCCACTGACCTTCGAGGCAACACTGCACGAGGAGATCGGTCGGGTCGGCGCCCCGTCGATTACAGGGGTCAGCAACCTCATTCACGCCCTGCACCGTTGCGGCTCTGATCGACAGCGCGCTGAGCTTCGACCCGGGCTGATCTCCGGCTCAGTGCGCTGGTGCATCGCGTCCCAAAATACCCGCGCGCCGGCGAGCCGCTCGTGACTCAGGGGCCCGAATGGGACGACTACGCCAAGTCGTGCACGGCCGGAAACCGTGGCAACACAGCGCAGCTCAACCGCGAGATCGTCGCGACGCACATGTTCGGGACATGGCCAAGCGACTGAGCCCACACCATACCGGCTTGCGCTCGGTGACGTCCGGTGCAGACCGGCGGGACTCCACCGGAGACCGACCTTCAACACCACTAGTTGACGGTGAGACATTTTATGAATTATTGTCTCTTATTGAGGCCGAGCTCAAGCGACACGGTGGCGATTGGGAGCCGAACGTTGTCAACGCCATGGTGTCTCGTCTGTGCGCCCCAAAAGAGGAGTTCAGTTCGCCGACTACATCTGTTACCAGGGCATCACCTAGGCCCCACGATGCCGCGGCTGACGCTCGACTGACAGTCGCGCAGAAAGTCCTTCACGCTAGGAGAACAGCGATTTCTACCTCGACATCGAGTTCAGCGCAGCAATACCATCGGCACAAAATCTCATCGCCGACCTTCTGGGATTTGCCTTTCCAGGAACGCGATAGCGTCTTCGCCGAACTTCGCGCCGAAGACGGACTGACCTGGCACGAGCCGTTCAACTCTCCCTTCCCGCACGAAGAGACCGGCTTTTGGGCGGTCACCAAGCATGCCGACGTGAAATACGTGAGCATGAACAGCGACATGTTCGTCTCAAGCGAGGGTATCTCGATCGAACCGATGCCCGCCGAAATCCAGCGAGCGACGGCCTTTTTCCTGACTATGGATCCTCCTGAGCACACGCGGTACCGGCGACTGATCAGCGCCGCATTCACCCCGCGGCAGGTGCGCAAGATTGAGCAGCAGATCCGAGACAATGCCCGCGAGATCGTCGACCACCTGATCGCCGTTCTGCAAGACGGGCAGGAGATCGACTTTGTAGCCGAATGTGCCTGCAAGCTGCCGATGCACACCATCTCCGACATGATCGGCATAGATCGCTCCGACCGAGACACCATCTTGGCTGCGGCAGAGGCGTTGTCCGGCGCGAGCGACGACGACTACACCGCGTCGGAGGACAAAGCCATCCACATGATGACGCAGTTCGGGGTGCTGACCCAAGCAGGCATCGACCTGGCTCGTCGACGTCGCGTGGAAGGCCGCGACGACCTGATGACCAACATCGTCAATGCTGAAGTCGATGGCCACCGGCTGAGCGATGAGGAGATAGGAGCTTTTCTCGTTCTTTTGTCGGTGGCTGGTAGTGATACGACTAAGCAGGCAACGTCTCACACCCTTAAGGCGTTAATGGACCGCCCCGAGCAACTGGCCTGGCTGATGGCGGATTTCGACAATCGAATAGACACGGCGATCGACGAATTTGTCCGATGGGCAACACCCGTCCTATCTTTCGCGCGGCATGCTGCCGTCGACGCCGAAGTAGGCGGAACTCCAGTGAGGGCCGGCGACAAGCTAGGCCTGTTTTATTGCTCAGCCAATCGCGACTCCGCGGTGTTCGACGATCCGCACCAGTTTCGCCTGGATCGAACACCGAACAATCACTTCGGTTTCGGCGGTGGCGGCACACACTTTTGTCTAGGCAGTCAACTCGCCCGAATGGAGTTGCGCAGCCTCTTCTTCGAGCTCCTCACCCGCTTACCGGAAGTCGCCGTCGGCCCTCCCGAGTACCTCAACGGCAGCAGCGTCATCCACGGCATCAAGAGAATGCCGATCAAGCGAGTGTAATGCACATGCCAAGAGTCAGTACGCGTTTTCCTTTCATTCAAAGTCTGCTGCCTTCTGCCGCGCCGTATCTTAACGATGAGACATGCAGTGCTGCAGCATTGTTCAGCATGCACCTGCGACATGCCGCACATGCGCAGAGGCGTCGTTGGCGACCACAGGGGGCCGAAGTTAGGGCCACATCAGCGCCATGGATCCGGCAGTCGAGCACCCGCAAGCGCGGATTTCGTGGGCCATACCGTCGGCCGGATGACATCGGAGGACCGCCTTGGTGATGCGACACCCGGATGGGACGACGACGCCCCTCGTCGATGCCAGCGTGCACATCTTCAGCAAGTCCAATGTGGACCTGCGTCAAAACTTCCTGCGTGAGCCTTTCAAGAGTCGCGGCTTTCCTGACTACGAAATGGATTGGTATGGGGCGCCCGGCGGCGAATACGCCTTTGAAACCTGGGGTCCCGATGAAAAATATCCTGGGTCCGATCCCGAATTCGTTGGCCGGCAGCTATTCGAAGAGCGCGGCGTCGACGTCGCGATCCTGCACCCCATGACGCGTGGCATCATGCCCGACCGTCACCTCGGCTCCGCGATCGCGGCGGCGCACAACGAGATGATGGTGTCGCGGTGGC
This sequence comes from Mycobacterium paraffinicum, assembly GCF_001907675.1. Lineage (GTDB taxonomy): Bacteria > Actinomycetota > Actinomycetes > Mycobacteriales > Mycobacteriaceae > Mycobacterium > Mycobacterium paraffinicum_A. Next base: position 50,287 of record NZ_MPNT01000031.1, on the reverse strand, counting down.
TGACGGACAACAAGTACGCGGAGCGCTTCCGCGGAACCATCCGAGTGAACCCAGACGACGTCACGGGCGCATTGCAACAGATCGATAAGTACGGGGACCACCCCGGCGTTGTTCAGATCGGCGTGCCGTTGCAGTCGCGTGAGGTTTACGGCAAGCCGCAGTACTGGCCGATCTGGGAAGCGGCTGTCGCCGCGAACCTACCGGTCGCTGTGCACATCGAGGTGGGCGCAGGGGTGCAGTTCGCGCCGACACCGTCCGGGGTGCCTCGAACGTACGAGAACTACGTCGGCTTCATGGCCTTGAACTACCTGTATCACCTGATGAACATGATTGCCGAGGGTGTTTTCGAGCGCTTGCCCGCATTGAAATTTGTCTGGGCTGACGGAGCAGCTGACCTGCTGACGCCTCTCATTTGGCGGATGGACTGCTTCGGCCGTCCTCACCTCGAGCAGACACCATGGGCGCCGAAGATGCCGAGCGATTATCTGCCTGGCCACACGTTCTTCATCCAAGGCGCGATGGACGGTCCGGGCGACACCGAATTCGCCGGCGAATGGCTGGGTTTCACCGGCAAGGATGACATGGTGATGTACGGGTCGAGCTATCCGCACTGGCAGCTCAACGAGTTGACGGTGCCCAGCGCATACTCGGCGGAGCAGCGCGACAAGTTGTGCTGGCGAAATGCTGCAGAGCTCTATGGGATAGACGTTGGTGTCGCTGTCAGCGCAACGTAGCGGGACTTGCGAAGAGGCGCCACTCGAAAAGCAACGATTGGGGAGGCCACGATGGCTGTGAAGGTGACAGAGCGGAAGCCCGCCGCGGAGCGGGTGGCCGTTCGCTGCGTCGACTCCGATGTGCACCCGGTGCCGAAGACCGGTGAGCTGACTCAGTACATCCCGGAGCCTTGGCGGAGCAAGTATTTCTTGTCGCGCCGAGTCGGTGACCAGATCTACTACGACGCACCGGACTACGCGCACGCGTACGCGATGCGGGTGGATTCTTTTCCCACCGACGGTGAGTTCGCGGGCAGCGATCCAGAACTCGCGTTCAAGCAGCTAATCATGGCAGCCGGGTCCGACATAGCGATTCTCGAGCCGGGCTCGTACCCCGCGCGCCTCCCCGAGGCCAACCACGCGATGAGTTGCGCGCTCAACGAGTGGCAAGTCAATCACTGGCTCGATGGCCACAACAACTGGCACGAGCGTTGGCGCGGATCCATCTGCGCCGCAATCGAGGCGCCCGATGACGCCGCCCGCGAGATCGAACGCTGGGCCGGCCATCCCTACATGGCCCAGGTCCTCATCAAGGCGGAGCCCCGGCCCGCGTGGGGCAATCCCAAATATAATCCCGTCTGGGAAGCGGCAACCAAGCACGACATCACCGTGACCTGCCACCTTTCGCGCAGTCATCACGAGGAGCTACCAATCCCGCCGGTCGGGTTCCCCAGCTACAACCACGATTTCATGGTCACGTACTCCCTGCTGGCCGCCAATCAAGTGATGAGCATGGTCTTCGACGGCCTGTTTGACCGTTTCCCCACACTGCGAATTGTGCTGGTGGAACACGCATTCACCTGGATCCTGCCTTTGATGTGGCGGATGGACGCCATCTATGAGGCGCGCAAGTCATGGCTCGACATCAAGCGCAAGCCGTCGGAGTACGTCAAGGACCACATCAAGTTCACCACGCAACCGCTGGATTACCCCGAGGACAAGACGGAGCTGACCCGTGCGCTGGAGTGGATGGAGTGCGAGAAGATCCTGCTGTTCTCCTCAGATTACCCGCACTGGACTTTCGACGACCCGCGCTGGCTGCTCAAGCATTTGCCCGAACACGCAAGGGAGGCTGTGATGTTCAGGAACGGCATCGCGACTTATCACCTGCCCGAGACAGTGCCGGCGCTCGAGGGCCAGGTCCGGGTGTTCTGATGGGGAGGGCAGGATCGCGGGGCGCGCCGGCTCCGCAACGCGCGGGGAGACGATGGGGGTTGCTGGCCCGGTGAGCGAACAGCAGAAGGTGCCCCGGCTGGCGCAGGGGCGCCTGCACGTCGTGGCTACGGTTGACGAAATCCCGCCCGGCAAGCACAAGCTCGTGCCAATCGGCCGGCATGGCGTCGGCGTCTACAACGTCAACGGCACGTTCTACGCGATCGCAAACTACTGCCCCCATGAGGGAGGTCCGTTGTGCTCGGGCCGCGCCCGCGGCCGCACCGTCGTCGACGAGAGCGTGCCCGGCGACGCGGTGATGGTGCGCGATCTCGAATACATCTATTGCCCGTGGCACCAGTGGGGTTTCGAACTTGCCACCGGTACAACGGCGGTAAAGCCCGAGTGGAGCATTCGAACCTACCCGGTGCAGGTGGTCGGCAACGAGGTGTTGGTGCAGGCATGACATCTATTGAGGAAGGCGAGCGGACCTGCACAGCAACCGATGTCATCGTTGCTCTATGGCCGAACTGCACTCCCCGACTATTGCGTCCGCCGGTCGCCGGTCCCGAAAACTACGCCGACTACTCGAACGCGGGCGGCTACCGTGCGCTCGCCGACGCCGACACGCTGCTTGATCAGATCGAGCTGTCTGGCCTTCTCGGTCGCGGCGGCGCCGCGTTCCCGATCGCAACGAAGTTGCGCACGGTGCGCGATGCGGGGCGCCGCGGTCTCGACACCGTCGTCGTCGCGAACGGTGAAGAGGGGGAGCCTGCCTCGATCAAGGATCGCTGGCTGTTGCGCCACCGGCCTCACCTTGTGCTCGACGGGCTCCGACTGGCCACGGCGATGGTCGGCGCGCGGCGCGCGTACGTGTACGTGTCAGATGTCCAGTCGGCCAGCGCCGTGAGGGCCGCGCTGGCCGAACTCACCGTCGAGACGTTCGGTCACGTCGCCGTCACAGTGCAGACCGTCGAACCTGGATACGTAGCCGGCGAGGAGACCGCGGCGGTGCGCCGCATCAACGGAGGGCCGGCCAAGCCCACCGACAAACCGCCCAGGCCGTTTGAAGCAGGCGTTTCGGGTCTTCCGACGATGGTCAGCAATGTCGAAACGCTGGCTAACCTCCCGTATATCCATCAGTACGGCGCGAAGAGCTTCCGCGACGTCGGTACACCGATGTCACCCGGCACATTTCTGGCGACGATCACCGGCGCTGGGAAGCCCGCGACGCTCTACGAGATCCCCTACGGTGCAGCGTTTTCCACGCTGCTAGCGGCTCACGGCGTGGTCGCCAACACGGTGCGCGGCGCGCTGATGGGCGGCTATTTCGCTGGCCTGGTGAACACCGACATTCTCGATGCGACACTGGACCACGAGACGATCCGCAGGCTCGGCAGTGGATTGGGGTGCGGCGCGATCTCAATACTGACTGACGATTGTCCCGTCGCGGTGGCTGCTTCGGTGATGTCCTACTTCGACCGGGAGAATGCCGGTCAGTGCGGTTCGTGTTTCAACGGCACCGCGGCAATGGCCGACGTCATGTCGGCATTACGTGACGGGGTGGCAACACAGGACGATGTGAAGCGGTTGGAACGCTGGTCGGTAGTGTTGCACGGCCGTGGCGCCTGCGGCACCCTCGACGGCGCCACCAACATCGCCGAAAGTTTGCTGCGCCAGTTCCCGCAGTTGGTGGCAGGCCACTTAGCAAACGAATGCCCAACCTGCGAAGTTGTCGCATTCACCGCCGAGCGGCCATATGAAGTGGGGGCGAGGCATTGTCGTGACTGACGGCTTGCGAATTCGACTCGATCGAACCCTGTGCGACGGCTTCGGGATCTGCGCCAGGCACGCACCCGAATATTTTTCCTTGGACGACTGGGGGTACGCGTCGCTGGTCGGGAACGGCAGCGTCCCCGAAAAGGATCGCGACGCCGTGATGCGCGCACTGCTCGACTGTCCCGTGCACGCGATCACCTCTATGGGGGAAAGTCGGCCACCCGAAGACTCGGCTCAGCAACCCGAGCCGACCGTGGCGCCCGAGCCTCACCCCAAGTCCGAAGACAACGAAGCTTTTTCAAGTTTCATCCGCTGACGCGATGGCATTATTTAACGAATTCCTTTATCTGAGAGGGTAATTATGCCAGTGGTGATGCAAGGCGATCTCGAGATCGCTTACGAGATCATCGGCGAAGGTGAGCCTTTTATCCTTACCGGCGGTGGCCGATTCAGCAAGGACGCCGGGGGCGTACGCGAGCTGGCCGAAGCGATCGCGGAGCGCGGTAAGAAGGTCGTGATCTACGACCGGCTCAACTGCGGTGCCTCTGCTGTCTGTTTCGAAGGAAGCTCGGAGTCGGTGATGCAGGCCGAATCGCTTGCGAGGCTCGTTGTAGATCTTGATCTCGGCCCGACGGTGCTCGTAGGTGGCTCCGGCGGAGCGCGGATCTCATTGCTCGCCGCAGCGCGACACCCGGATATCGCCCGCGCCGTTGTCATGTGGTGGGTCAGCGGCGGTGCGTTCGGCAGCATGTCGCTAGCCGAGGTGTACAACTTCCCTTCGATCCGGGCAGCATGGAACGGCACGATGGCCGACGTAGCGGACCTGCCTACCTGGGCGGAGGTCACCGAGCGGAATCCCCGCAACCGCGAACGATTCCTCGCGCAGGACAAACAAACTTTCATCGAAACGATGGAACGCTGGGCGCACGTTTACTGTGCCTGCGGCGACCCGCTCGTGGCAGGACTGTCGGACGAGGAGGCTGGAGCCATCACCCTCCCGATACTCGTGTTCCGCAGCGGTAAAAGCGATTACTACCACACTCGCGCTACTTCGGAACGTCTCGCTGCCAATCTGCAGAATGCACATATCATCGATCCCGTGTGGGGAGACCGTGAATTCCTCGACCGATTCGAAGCCAGCCGGGATCATGGAGTGTCAGTCTGGGCGAACTGGAAGCAGCTTGCGCCCCAAATCGTGGCCTGGACAGATCGCGTGCTCGGCTGACCAACGCCAGGCCCAACACTCCGGAAGAGCCAGGCACCGTCCCGGCTGCCCGGTCACGATCGATCCGTACACACCATCCCTGCCGCTAGGCCGCTCGGAGATAAGAGCTCTAGGCAGGCAGCGAATCTCGAATCGACCATCCCGAATCCAGTCGTTCGCGACTTCGCTCGTCGAATCGTGCCGGGCGCCCGGTCTGCGGTATAACGGTGATTCTGCCACAAGGCGGTCCAGAGGCCGCGCTCGTCAAGAGCCGCGGCACGACGAGGCTGAGCACGTGCCGCGCCCAGTCGGGCCGGTCATGCTGAGCGCCCGCATATTAGCGGCCGTCGAGCGGCAGCGGCCACAATACAACGCGAGGCCGATCAATCCGACCTTCGAATCACAAGGCGTATATCGAGGGTTGACTCGACCGATTTAGCAGAATTAGGATTCTGCGATTGAAGAGTATCGGACACGATGGTCGATCCCTCGGCACCGTGCCACCGACGAAGGGAACGAATTGATGTTCCAGCTGCCAGACGCAGAGCAACACAACTTCACCCGCCCGTGGGCGAAGGAACGGAAGCGCGTATATCTTTGGTGCGCCGTCGTCATGATGATCGCGTTTCCCGGAGCTGTCGTCGCTGCCGGGGTAGGACTCATTCCGATGGTGCGCGCGACGGGTGTCATTGCCTGCACGGTATTCACCATCCCGATGATGATCATCTTCATCACGGCCTGGCGCGACGCGCCCGGTGAGAATCGGACGGTGCTGGAACGAGCCAACGAGTTCCAGATGATCTGGTTCTTCGCCGCCGCCGCCGGCAGCGAGATCAGTTGGGAGACACCGTGGCTGATAGGTGACGTGATGGGCTGGATGCATCTGACGCCACAGGACACGTGGGGCTTCGCCTGGTGGTACTACGGCGACGTCGACAGACGCTATCTCACCAGCGATGGCGCACTGTGGGGCTTGGAACTAGCCGTCGTCACCCTGGCTGTCATTCTGCTCGTGCAATGGTTCCGCCTCCGAAAGGCCGGCAACCACGATCCCAAACGAATCAACGCACTATGGTGGGCATTCTTTTCGATGGCCGGCATGCTGGCACTCTTCGTCACTTACTTTCTGATGGAGGTGCGCCACGGATTCAGCGACTTCCAACTCGGCTTCTGGGAGATCACGGTGATTCTCGGCTTCGAGAACCTCCCTTGGCTCATCGCCCCGGTAGTCAGCCTGCCGTTTGTAGCCAGGCAGATCATGTACCTCGTGCGCACTAGCCCGCCAGCTTCGAGCACGCCCTCACGCGGCGCCGCCGCCTCCACTTCCGTGGGCACATAGCACGTGCGTGGGGAGAGCCTGCAAAGTGCGCGCCGGCCTCATCCCCTTCGGGGCGGCGGGCTGCGTTTACTCGGTGCGGCTATCGTGTCAGCACGCAATCCGCGGTGACGAGTGGGGATTCTGGGGTGAGAACTGCTGCACGAGGCTCGCTTGGGCCAAGCACCGGCGAGTCTCGACGACAGTTGTACCGGCAACGGATTCTCATCGCCGCTGAGTTCGAATTCGCTAAGGACGGCTTCGCCGGCGCCAAGGTGAATGCGATCGCTGCGGCGGCTGACGTCTCGTTGGCCACCGTCTACAAGAACTTCAAGGGGAAAGACGAGATTTGGGACGTTTTACAGGCCCAACGAATGAACGAGTTACTCGACACGGTCAGGAACGCCACTGCGGGCTGCACCACCGCTTTGGAAAACCTCTTGGCCGGCGTACGCGCACAGGTGACGTTCTTCGGCAATAATCCGAATTTCCTCGCGCTTCACATACGAGAAGGCTTCAGCTGGGCGACCGCGATCGTTGGCACCGACGCCGGTCGCGGCAGCCAACGAATGAACATGCGTGCTGGCTTGGAAATGCTCACTCGCGGCGTCGAAGCGGCGCTGGCCGCAGACGAGATAGCACCGGCCAGACCGTCGGTCGTGGCAGGTCTCATCGTCTCCGCGTTGCAAGTCTGGCTCACCGATTGGGTCGTCACCGACCGAGGGGTACCAATCGAAACCGTCGCTGACGAATTGGTTGACCACCTGACCGTTCTGCTGTCCCCAGCCAAGCGGCCCAAAGGCTAGAAGTCGCCGCTACGGCCCCTTTACCAGTCCCGCTCGGCATCGATCTCGCGGCGCTCGGCAGGCTGCCGCAGGGTCGCCGCCGCCACCTGACGCCCTTTGTCATCTGCCCGGAACTGATTGCGCACCCGTCGGGCGCGGTACTGGGCCACTCCGCGCTCCGCTCGCACATGGCTATGGACGAAACGCATTGCCAGTTCACATATTACCCCGTGGCACTATCTTCAGGTGCCTGACGTGTCTCAACTACGCGGGGTCGTCGACGCCGAAAATGAAGCGGTCGGCGATCCGATGCTCGTTGCGGATCGACATCTCCTGATTGATGTTGAGCCACAGCCCGTCAAATCCGCGCGAGTGCATACCCGCGTGAATCGCATCGATGTTCATGAGGTCCTGTGTGGGTAGTTCCCCCCAGCCGTCATGGTCCTGCCAACGTTCGAACTCGAGCCAGCTGGTCTCCGGAACCTCACCAGGCGCGAAGTGTTCCAGCGAGAACATCTCGAACACGCAGCGATTGGGGTCCTCGGCATCAGGGAGCATGCGGTAGCCGAGCACGCAGGACTTCTCCACGAGAATGACCAAGGTGGGAAAGACATGCCAGTCGCCGTTGCCCGCGAAGTACTCCTCCATCGACATCTTCGGGTAGTCGACGCCCTCGGCGATGGCCAATTCCTCGCACATCTGGTGATACACCATGAATGGCGGGATGGGACCGGGTTCCATCTCGGCCATCTGCTGCGCAACCCGGTAATCACGCTCGCTGACAAGGGATCTGACCTCAAGGAATTGGTATTGCATCCCGTTGGCGAAGATCGTTGGTGACGATTCCCGTTCCGCGCGTGCCGCGCCGCCGTTGCTGTCGGGCCGCACGGTGTACGTGAACCGCGAGTGGTTCCGGTACACAGTGGTCGGCGTGTACGGGGCGTAAATGAACTCGTTGGGTGCCGCAGGCGCCGTGGACGGTCGCACGCCCTGATCGCTCCGCACCGTCTGCGGGTGCGTGCCGGGCGAGTGGTAGCCCTCGATGAAAGCGTCGATGACGGTCTTGTAATTGGCGGCCAAAGCGGTTCGCTTGCGCCACCGGAAGCGCATGTCTTCCAACCGGAACGGTGCCAGTGCCGTCGGAAGCGGGTCAAGCCAGTCGAGCAGCTCCGGCGGGTTCTCGGCCATCGTGATGAACACCCAGCCACCCCAGGCGCCGACCGTCACCCGACGCAGCGCCCACTGCTCTCGTGGCCGATTCAGGAATTCGTCGCGATTCGGGACGAATTGCGAGCGACCATCAAGCGTGTAACGCCAGCCGTGGAATCCGCACCGCAGGACGCCGTCGTCTGCGCACCCTCGACCCCGCACCACTTTCATGCCGCGATGAGTGCACGCATTGTAGAAGGCTTTGATAGTGCCGTCGTTTTGGCGCACCACCATGATGGATTGCCGACCGATGGTGTACTCGCAGAAGTTCCCCGGATCGGGGATCTCTTCTTCGCGACAGGCCGGCTGCCACACCTGGGTGAACAGGTGTTCAAGTTCGAGGTGCAGGAATTCCGGGTCGATGTAGCGTCCCTTCGGCACGAATGTCTCCCCGCACGCGTACCGACGGGGGACGACGCCGGCCGTTTCAGTGTTGGCAGAGCCGTCAACGATGGTCATCAACTACCTCCTTCGATGTGCTCATCGGCGCATGCTTTTTCGACATTGTCATCGGAGGCGATGGCCGCTGGTGTGACGACTTTTCGACCGATGCGAGCGGTCGTCGGTGAACCGTCGATGCCGTCCACGGCGTCAGCGGCTCCCGCAATCCCGACAGATCGACTCCGCGAAAACCCATCACCGCTCCTCAAGGTTCGTCGACAGGCGATCATACAGAACAGAGAAACGCAAAATGTATACCTGGTGTTATGACGCATTTCCGATCTGAACCACCCTGACCGCCGGTAGCGACCGGGCGCGGCCTTTAAGCGCTGCTCAACGGGATGTTCGACGGCTAACGACCCGGACTGTCTAACTATAGGCCTCATCGCGATGGAATGAAACTGCGAGACAAACCCCGTGTCAGTGTCGAATCTGTTAGGGTTCGCCATGCCCAAAATTGTCGTCACGAAGGAACTCGACGCAACAGCCTCGGCGGTGTGGAAACTCCTCGCCAACTTTGGTGATGTCAGCTGGATACCGGTTGCAGATCGGGTTGACGTCGATGGTGACGGCGTCGGGATGCGGCGGTTAATTCACGGTGCCGGGGATCAACCGGTAATCGAGACATTGACATATCTCAATCCCGAACGGATGGAGGTTGGCTATTCAATCGCTAACAATCCGCTACCGGTTGCTCGGTTCGACGCGGTCGTCGCTGTGCGGCCCACGCGGGCTGGCTCCGCTATCAGCTGGGAAGTAGATTACGAACCGCTGGGTTCGACCGATGCCGACGCGCAGGCTGCTCGCGATGCCGTCGAAGCCGTGTACGAGATGATGGCAGGATGGCTTGCTGATGTCGCCACGACCCGTATCGCAGACTGATTGGTCCAGTCGTCAGCTCGACGTCACAACGAGATCGGTACGCTCGACGGACCGCGCACCGAGCTGGTGTGGACGAATTTGACGCTGGTCTCGTCGACGGCCCACTGGGGGAACCGTTTCAACGTCTCTTCCAAAGCCACCCTGGCCTCTAGCCGGGCCAGCGCAGCACCCAAGCAGAAATGCGAGCCGTGCCCGAAGCTGATGTGGCGGATGCCGGTTCGTGTCACGTCGAAGTCGTCCGGCCGCTCGTACTGACGCTCGTCACGGCCGGCCGCGCCGGTCAGTAGGACGACCTTCGCTCCAGCCGGAATGACGTTGCCGTGGTAGCTAGCGTCGCGCAGGGCGAACCGTCCCTGAACCGGAGACGGTGCGTCGTACCGGAGGAGCTCTTCTACTGCGCCGCCGATCAATCCAGGATCCGCAACCAATTTCGCACGCTGCTCGGGATTGCGCGCCAGCGTGAGCGCTGCCCACCCGAGAAGCCTCGCCACCGTTTCGTTGCCCGCGACGTTGATCATCGCGATGAACATCAGCAGCTCTCCGTCGTCAAGCCGACGGGGTTTCGCGTCGGGCAGCACAAGGTCCGACGTCATCAGGTCGCTGACGATATCGGTCGCACTCTGTTGGCGACGCAGTTCGATCTGCTGCTGGTAATAGCCGAAGAGATTAGCTGACGCCTGGATTCCCTCCGCGCTGAGTTCCGTGCTCCCCTCGTCGCGGTGCAACTGTGCGTCCGACCACTCGCGCAGGTTGTCATGATCCTGTTCGGGGAAGCCGAGTAGCGAGCTGATCACCATCACCGGCAGTTTGGCAGAGAAGCTTTCGACGTAGTCGAATCCACCGGATCCGACGTAGCGGTCCAGATAGCCCTTACACAGCTCGCGGATGTGATCCTCAAGCCCGGCGATCCGGCTGCGAAAGAACGTGCGATTGACCATCTTTCGCAGACAGGTGTGGTCGGGTGGATCCATCATGATCATCGGCTGGGGCGCAGGCAGTGCTTCCTGGCTGATGGTGTCGAGGATGATGCCGTGTTCAGATGAGAATGTCTCGGTGTCCAACGACGCCGCCATGACGTCGTCGAATCGGCTCAGTGCGTAAAAGTCGTGCTCCGCGTTGTAGTACACAGGCGCTTCGTCCCGCATCCGTTTCCACACCGAGTACGGTTCGGCGTGCAGAGCGCGATCGTAGGGATCCCAGCGCAGATCCGTCGTTGTCATCGGCACCGTCCTTCCATCTGAAACAGTATTACAGAAAATGTCTTATGGCATCATCATGCGTTAGCATTCTCAACACCAGGCAGACCAACAGCGGGAGGTAATCAGGTGGAGACGCGACAGCTGGACCACGTCGTCTACGAGAAGGACGGGGCGATCGCGCGCATCATCCTGGATAACGCCGATCGCGCCAATGCCCAAACGTCTGAGATGGTGCACGGCGTCAACGAGGCGCTCGACGACGCGCAGTACGACTACGACATCAAGGTCGTCATCATCAAAGCGAACGGCAAGGGATTCTGTTCAGGCCACATTCCCGAGGGCAGCTACCCGGAGTTCAAAGCCGAGATCGAGGCCTCGGGCAAAGTGTGGCGTTCGGCGGCGCAGTTGTTCTTGTGGCCGGTGCTGAAACTGTGGGAGTTTCCCAAGCCGGTCATCGCGCAGGTACACGGGTATGCCATCGGTGGCGGCACGACGTGGGCCCTCATTCCAGAAATTACCGTGTGCAGCGACGACGCGTGGTTTCAGATGCCGCTTGTTCCCGGCTTCGGGCTTCCCGGGTCGGAAACCATGTTCGAGCCGTGGGTGTTCATGAACTACAAGCGTGCCGCTGAATACCTTTACACCGCACAGAAGATCACCGCTGCGCAGGCACTTGAGTTCGGACTGGTGAACCGAGTCGTACCGAGGGATCAACTCGAGGCCGAGGTCGAGGATTTGGCGGCGAAGATCGCGAAGGCGCCTCTGATCACTCTGCAGGCGACCAAGGCCGGAATCTTACGTGCCTGGGAGAACATGGGTTTCAGGACGCATCAGCAAGCCAGCAACGACCTGCAGGCGGTCGTGACGGGCTCGAAAGAGTTTTTGGACTACATGGCCGAACTGATGCAAAAGGCCGCCAAGCCGGCGGACCGCGTGTAAGTGCACGAAATTTGTCGTGATCACAAGGTTTCAGCCTTTCCCGGAGTCCTTATGCCCGGGTGCCCAGCTCGATCGCCGGCGTGCCGCAAACACTGTGCGGTCGTTGGTCACGGGCCAGTTCGGCTGCCGCTTCTCGAGGAACGCACTGAACGCCTCGATTTGCTCGGCGGTTCCCATCGATGACCAGTAGCCGGACACATCCACCGCGGGTAGCGCCCGGGCCATCTCCCGCTTCATCGCCGCGCGAGCCGCGGGACCGGTGTTGCGCACCCTATCGAGGAGCGCGGCGGTTTCGGCGGCGAGCGAGTCGTGCGGCACCACCTTGCCGACGAGACCCAACCGCTCGGCTTCGGCCGCGTCTATCCAATCGTTGCCGTAGATCAAGTGATTCGCCCTCAGAGTGCCGATGCGCTGAGGAATGCGTGCGGCGACGAACGCTTCGTACACCCCTCGTGTCAGGTCCGGAACACGCAAGCGAGCTTGATCGGAGGCGATCACCAGATCGGCGTAGAGCGACATGACAAGGCCGCCGCCGAGCGCTAGGCCGTTGATCGCACACAGGACGATCTTCGGGATTTTCCCCAGCGTCTCGAACGGTGTGGCGTCGTAGGTTTCAGTGAACAGATCCCAGCGCCGGTCTGGATTGTTGTCCGAGCCCATGTCACCGCCAGTGCAGAACGCGTCGCCGGTGCCCGTGATCACCAGGAAATTCAATGCGGGTTCCTCGGCCACGATCATCGCGGCTCGCTTGATTCCGTGATAGCCGTCGACGGTGACGGCGTTGCGCTTCTCGGGCCTGTTAATCGTCACGGTTAGTACGTCGCCGTCGATTCCGGCGGACAGTTCGCGGGCGTGGAGGTCAACGTGTGTTGGCAGCTGCGTCATGAGATCACCGCGACCAAGGTGCCGATGTCGTAGGTGCCGCCCTCTTCGACCTTCCACGCCACCGTCCCCGATGACGGCGCCTCAATGTCCATCTCCACTTTGTCGGTGGCCAGCGAATACAGCGGATCACCTTCGCTGACCGTCGCACCTTCCTCGATCAAGAACTTGGTGATTTCGGCCTCGTCAATAGCGTCACCGGGTTTGGGCAAACGCACTTCGGTCACACGATCCTCCTAATGGCTTCCTGTAGCTGCGCTGCGCCTGGTCGGCAAGCCGCCTCCAACGTGGCGGCACGGGGCACCGGGGTATAGGTGCCGGCGACACGTTGGATAGGGGCGGCGAGCACGCCGAAGAGTTCTGCACCGACCGCAGCAGCGATCTCGGCGCCCGGACCGCAGAATCCGACCGACTCGTGCGCGACCACAAGACGCGTCGTCTTTCGCACCGACGCGAGTACCGTGGCCAGATCGAGTGGCACAAGCGAGCGCAGATCGACCACTTCCACCGAAATGCCGTCAGCCGCAAGTTGTTCGGCTGCCTCCAATGCGGCGTGCACCATGACGCCGTAGCTGACGACGGTGACGTCGCTACCCTCACGTTTCACGTCTGCCACGCCGAGCGGAATGACGTAGTCGGCGAGCGGCACAGGTCCTTTGCCTCCGCCGTAATACAGCTTCATCGATTCCACGAAAAGACAGGGGTCGTCATCGGCGAGGCAGGCGCCGAGCAGCCCGACCGCGTCCGCGGCGGTGCTGGGCCACACCACCTTCAATCCGGGCGTGTGCATCGCCCACGCTTCGACAGCCTGCGAATGTTGCGGACCGGCAGCCGTTCCGACCATGGTCCGGATCACCATCGGCGCTCCCTGCCGCCCTCCCGACATGTAGCGCACCTTCGCGGCGTGGTTGGCGATCTGATCCATGGCGACGCCGAGGAAGTCCATGAACATCAACTCGGCTACCGGGCGCAGGCCCGCAAGTGCAGCCCCGAGCGCGGCCCCGATGATCGAGGACTCCGCGATCGGGGTGTCAAGCACCCGATCCTCGCCGTACTTACCCGACAGACCTGCGGTGATCTTGAACATGCCACCGCCAGACCGATCTCCGATGTCCTCTCCGAGCAGGATGATCGATTCGTCGGCGGCCATGGCGCGGTCTAACGTGCGATTGATGGCCTGCACCAACCCCAACTCTTCGGTCTCACCACCCGGCAAATCGACGACCACCTGAGCGGTCTTCGACAGTTCCGAACCGTGATGGGCGAACACATCTCGAGTCAGCTCGTCGACGTCCGGCGGCGCAGAGGCGACCGCCGCGGCGAACGCCGCGTCCAGGTCCGCAGCGATCTGCGCATCGATTGCCTCAAGCTCTGCGGCGCTGGCCGTCGCGTTGTCGATGAGGCGCCGCCGATAGCGGGCGAACGGCGGATCAGCCCGCTTGGCCGCGAGTTCATCTTGATCGGCGTAGGCCATCGCATCACCGAAGTAGTGCCCTTGAAGTCGGTAGCCGACCGCCTCGACGAACGTGGGCCCTTGCTTGCCGCGCGCCCGCTCAGCAGCGGCGGCGACAGCCTCATAGACCGCGTCTGGATCGGTGCCATCGACCGTCACACCGGGCATGCCATACCCCGACGCCCGATCAGAGAGTCTCGTGACGCGGGTGTAGCGATCGAAAGCGGTGCCCTCGGCCCAAGAATTGTTCTGACACAAAAAGATCACCGGCAGCGACCACAAGGCCGCCATGTTCATCGCCTCGTGGACATAGCCGATACTGGTGGCGCCGTCACCGAAGCTGACCAACACCACCTGCCCCGTGTTGCGGCGCTTGGCCGCTAGGGCAACACCGTTCGCGATCAAAGGTCCGGCACCAACGATCCCGGTAGTCCACGCGATGCCGTGATCGGGGTCGCAGATGCCCATCGCGCCGGCCTTACCACGAGACAACCCGTCACGACGACCGAGAATCTCGGCGAAGTACCCGCGCAGCTCGATGCCCTTCGCGAGGACGTCGCCCAAACCACGGTAAGTAGTGACGAGCCGATCACCCTCTGTCAGGGCAAGCATCGCACCAGCCGACATCGCTTCCTGACCCTCGACCGGCCAGTAACTCATGGCAGCCTCACCCGAAGACAGAGCCCTGCGGACACGTTTGTCACCGTGATGGACCCTGCTCATCAATCGGTACAGCGCAACCGCCCGATCGCCCGCCCTCGACGACGGTTCGGCGTCTAACCGAGTTGTCATTCACACTCCTCGATAGTCCACAAGTGCTCTACAATAAGACTTATCATGTATCATCGTCGCAGTCGGTGCTTTCGTGGGTCGCAGCTTCACGCCCAACCGGCGCGGAACAAGGTCATCGCGGCTCACCAGCGCGGGATGGCCGACTCGGTCGTTTTCTCGACGGTTGCGCAAGGTCCGGGATTACGTCGCCCGGCCGGACGGGCAGCTAAATGGCCGACCATTGACCATTCCGCGGTTCCGCCGAAAGGGCAGAAATGCACCCGCACCGCGTACGATGCGAACGGTGCGGGGTGGCATGCAGCAGCATCCGAAACGATGAAGGAAAGTAATGGCGACTTCACAGGCAGCGGCAGAGGTCGAGAATCAGGACGAACGGGATCACCGGCGCGATCAGATCCTTGAGGCCGCGTCCGTGTGCTTCGGCCATCTGGGCGTCCAGCGCACAAACATCGCGGACGTGGCACGGGTGGCCAATCTGTCGCGCGCAACTGTGTACCGCTATTTCGAAGACCGCAAGCAACTCGTGGAGGCCGCGCTCAGGTTCGGGGGTGAAAGGTTCTATCGGCGGGTCGCCGAAGCGATGGCGGAAAAAGCAACGCTTGCTGAGCAAATGGGCGCCATGGCGCAGGTCCACGCCACCATTCTTCGTGACCACCGAACCCGCAGCGGTCTCATGTCCGAGGACACCGAATTAATGCGTCACCTGATTACCGACGGTGACGCCGCGGTCCGTCGCTCGACCGAATTTCTGATTCCTTATGTCAGTAAAGCGCAAGTGCGCGGTGAGGTCGGCCCGAAAGTCGACGTAAGGGCCGCCAGCGAGTGGTTGGCACGCATCATCTACTCGTTCTCGGCAGTCGACAGGGCGCAGACTTTCGACATAGCCGAGCCTGACGCGGTCGGCAAGTATGTCGAGACGTTTGCGGTCAACGGTCTGCGCTGATCTCGGCCCGACGCAAACTCAAGACGGCGAAACAAAGTTTGGTTTACTGTCTCTTTGAAGTTGCGGAAGTCTTCCGTGCACGAATCGGCGAGGTCAAAAGAGACATGAACACCATCATCTGCAAAGCGCCGCCGTCGACCGAGCTCTCCCGATGAACGGTCCCCAGCTGGAAGGTAGGCGCATCGTTGTGGTGGGCGCCTCCGCGGGAATTGGACGGGCTTTCGCTTTGCGCGCGATAGCAAGGGGCGCTCGACTGGTCGTCGCAGCGCGCCGCGAACTGCCTGCTGAGTTACTGGCCGGTGCGGTCGCTGCGACGTCGATCTCCGCCGACATCCGGATACCGGGCGACTGCGCACGCATTGGGCAAACGTCGTCCGATGCGCTCGGCGAAGTGGATCTGCTGTTGATCACGGCGGGATACGCGCCGTTGCGGCCTTTCTCCGAGGTCGACGCGGACGACTGGACCAAAGTGCTCACCACCAATGTGATCGGCGTTCATCAAGTGATCCAGGCGCACCTTCCCGTACTAGCTCCCTCCGCCGTTGTCGCGGTGTTGTCATCTGACTCGGTTCGTCATCCGTACCGCGCGCTTGGGGCCTACTCCGCCAGCAAGGCCGCTTTGGAGCGAAGCTTGGTTGCCTGGCGGCTCGAACACCCGGGACTTCGATTCAGCTGCGTGGAGATCGGAGCCACCGTCCCGACTGACTTCGTCTCCGAATTCGACCCTGAGTTGCTCGGAGTTGCCGCGGGAGAGTGGATTTCGCGGGGTCTTGTCCCGACGGTGCACATGACCCCAGAGGGCGTCGCCGACACCATGGCGGGCGTCTTCGCCAGCGCGCTAGACAATCCGAACGTCGGAGTCGACCACCTCACACTCAGATCTCCCGCCGCCCCGATGAGCGTATGAGCGGGCTCCTCTCCGATGACAGCGTTCCCATCAGCCGGGGTGAGGCCGTGACCACACACGTCGAGTCAGCTTGGCCGTCGTATCCCGATTACCGGGTCGATATCTCACCGTGCCGGTTCACCGGTCAGGCCGACACACCCCGCGAAGGATACCTACATCAAGCGCTCCTCGCCCAGTCCACCACGCACTGGACGATCGCGGCGGGAATGCTCCCGCATCGTGGATTCGGCGAGGCCGACGCTCATCGCACACTATCAACGGGAGTCATGAAGGCGACAATCGCTTTTCACGACGACGTCGACGTTTCAGATTGGCTCCTGTACTCAAACTGCGCCCTCTGGTCGGGCCGCGGCCTCGTACAAGGTGAGGGACGAGTCCACACCCGCGACGGTCGGCTAGCCGCGTCCTATTCGGTTCAGGCAATGGTGCGGCGCTTCGACCGATCACCGGAAGACATGGGTCACGACAGCCGCACAGCAATGTGACCCGACACCGGCGACCGCCGCGTTGCGGTTAGGGCCTGCAAGTGCCGCCGCAGGAGCGCCGCCTATTTCGGCTGGAAACGTTGAGCCCCGTCCATTCGAACAACTTCTCCGTTGACGTAGGAATTCTCAAGCAGGTGCTGAGCAAGTGCTGCGTATTCGGTCGGGTTCCCTAACCGCTTCGGGAAAGGCACGCCTGATGCGAATTTCTGCAGAAGTTCCTCGCCGGCCAACTCCATCAGCGGAGTGCGAATCGTGCCCGGCGCAATGGTATTCACCCGAATGCCGCAGGCGGCCAAGTCGCGTGCGGCGACCAAAGTCAGGCCGATCACCCCGGCCTTGGCCGATGAATACGCTGACTGACCCATCTGGCCCTCGAATCCAGCAATCGACGCCGTCATGACCACTGCACCGCGCTCGCCGTCCTCACTGACGGGGCTGAGCGCTGCGATTCGCGCCGCCGCGAGGCGCAGCACGTTGTAGGTGCCCGTCAAGTACAGATCAATCGTCTTCTTGAATTCGGCGATAGACGCCGGTTCTCCATCTCGTTTGACGATCTTCTCCGCGACGCCGAACGAACCGTGCGCGATGATGGCGTAACGGAACTCACCAAGCTCGGTGGCCCTGTCGATGGCTGCGGCGACCGAATCATCATCCAGCACGTCGGTGTGCACGTAAGCCGCTGAGGTTCCAAGGTCTGCGGCGAGTGCCTTGCCTTTGTCGTCGGCGAGATCGGCGATCACGACCGCCGCGCCGGCCTGATGCAACCGCCTGACGGTGGCTTCGCCGAGCCCGCCGGCCCCACCCGTGACGACTACGGCCCTACCTGCAAACGACATTCGCCATTTTCCTTTCGATGGCAGCTCGTCGCATCGCCGCCGGCGGGAAGATCACGTGCCGGTCCACTGCGGTTCGCGCTTCTCCGCAAATGCACGGGTGCCCTCCTGGGCGTCTTTACTGCCGAACACCGGGGCGAGTAACTCCCGCTGTTTCTGCCACATCTCGGCGGAAGACCACTCCGACGACTCGACGACGATTGCTTTACTGGTTGCCAGGGCGAGCGGGCCGTTTCGGGAAATCCGCTCTGAAAGCGTGATTGCTTCTTCGAGGGCCTTGCCATCGTCGGCCAACACGTTCACGAAACCCATAGTCAGTCCTTCCTCACCAGTGAAAGAGTCACCGGTGAGGATGAGTTCCAACGCTTTCTGGTACGGAATTCTGTGGTGCAGGCGTAGTAACCCGCCACCGCCGGCGACCAAGCCGCGCTTGACTTCCGGCAGACCGAATTTCGCCGACCGAGCGGCCACAATGAGGTCGGTGGCCAGCACCAGCTCTGTTCCGCCAGCCAGGGCGTACCCTTCGACAGCGGAGATGATCGGTTTCCGTGGAAGACGCTCAGTGAAGCCGAGCCCGCGACCTTCAAGGGCGGGAAACTCCCCCGTAGCAAAAGCCTTGAGGTCCATGCCGGAGCAAAAGTTACCGCCGCTGCCCGTGAGGATACCTACGGACAGAGCAGGGTCGGCGTCGAGCTCGTCGACAGCGTCGGCTAATCCCTGGCTCACGGCGAGATTCGCAGCATTGCGCGCTTCTGGTCGATTGATGGTCATGATCAGAGTGCGTCCACGGCGCTCCACCAACACCTCGTCTACCACGTATATCCTTTCGTTCCCGCCAGGCACCGTGCCGGGCGCACGTTCCGGGACGCCTGTACGGCCCGGAGTCAGGTTTCAGTCTTCTGCGATGCGGATAGCTGCCGTCGGACAACGGGATACCGCGTTCTCGACGACCTGTCGGCGGCCCTCATCAAGTTCGTCAGCGACGAGTTCCATCAGGCCATCACCGGCGACGCGAAAAATGTCCTCGGCGATCGACTCACAGATTCCGCTGCCGATGCACGATTCGCGGTCGAATTCGATACGCATCAGCGGAACGCCACTGCGTGCGGACCCGACATCACGGTGTCGCAGGTTGACTTCCCTGGTCGCAGCAATTGTTCGACCTCCTACGCGATCGCGGCGGGCGTCATGATCGAGTTGGCGAATCCGCCATCCACCTGAATGTCCTGGCCGACAACCCAACTGGATGCCGGCGAAGCCAAAAAGCTGATGACCGGTGCGATGTCGTCAACCGTCGCATGGCGACCGACGGCACTTCGCGCCATGTCCAAAATCTCTTTACCCATCGAGACCTCGAAGTCGTGGAGGATCGGTGTCTCAACGGGCCCGGGGCTCACGGTGTTCACCCGCACGCCGTGCTGTGCCCACGCCCGAGACGCGAAGCTTTTCGCGAAGAGGATCAGCGCCTCCTTGGATGTGTTGTATGCGGGATATCCGTGGTCTTGGTCGGAATACCAGTCGGCGATCTCCAGCGAGGTGGTGCACTGAAGAAGACCCGACAATTCCGAAGTACGTTGCGCCCAAGCCGCTCCGGCCGTTGAGGCTACAGCGACGATGGACCCTCCGCGCCGCATCAGCGGCAGTAATCCCTCAGCCATCAGCCGGAATCCCAGGTAGTTGATCGTCAGGACGTCCTGTGCAGGCAATGTTCCTGGAACCCCGGCGACGTGCGCAAGGACGTCCCAACCCTGATCCAATCTCGCCGCGAGGTCCGCGATCGAGGAGGAGTCCCGCAAATCGAGTTCGGCGTATTCTGAGGCCGTCACGTCACGGTTGTCGCGGTCGACGGCGAGTACGTGATCGCCCGCGGCATGGAAATGGGCGGCAGTCGCCGCACCAATTCCCGATCCGGCACCAACCACGATTGTTCTGCGCTGCGCGTTCATCTTTGGGGCTTCCACCTCTCGAAAGTGCAGCGCATCAAGGCGCGGTCCTTGCGCTGGAGGGGCACCGATCTGTCGTCTGATCTGCTCGTATTACGCAACGCCGCCACGCTTCTTCCGATCGCCGACATCTCTAGACCTCGTTTGGGACGTCGCCCATGCGCTCGGTTTCCGTTAAAGCACTCTGCGGACGACGCCGTACCGCACTCACAAACTAGTGACCATTAATGACAGTTGTCAACGGCCGCCAGTTCCAGCTGGCCTACCGCCCAGGATGACATTGAGCGCAATTTGTCACCTATGGTCAGTATCGCTGTTGACGCGCTACGGTGGACACAACGACCGAAGCGTTCCGGCTTCGAGGCAATGCTCGATGCGCGGCGGCTTCAATGGAGAGGACCGGGCAGTGAACAAAGACGACATGATTCTGATCAGCGTCGATGACCACACCGTCGAGCCACCCGACATGTTCAGGAACCACCTGCCGAAGAAGTACATCGACGATGCGCCGCACCTGGTGCACAACGAGGACGGCTCGGACACCTGGCAGTTCCGCGACACGATCATCCCGAACGTGGCGCTGAACGCGGTCGCCGGTCGTCCGAAAGAGGAATACGGCCTGGAGCCGCAGGGGCTCGATGAGATCCGGCCCGGCTGTTACAACGTCGACGAGCGGATCAAAGACATGAACGCGGGAGGGATCCTGGCGTCGATCTGCTTCCCGTCGTTCCCCGGCTTCGCCGGGCGGCTGTTCGCCACCGAGGACCGCGATTTCTCGATCGCGTTGGTGCAGGCCTATAACGACTGGCACATCGACGAGTGGTGCGGGGCGTACCCGGCACGATTCATCCCGATGGCGATCCCGGTGATCTGGGACGCCGAGGAGTGCGCCAAGGAAGTGCGGCGGGTGGCCAAGAAAGGCGTGCACGCGCTGACCTTCACCGAGAATCCGGCCGCGATGGGTTACCCCAGCTTCCATGACGATTACTGGAAGCCACTGTGGGATGCGTTGTGCGACACCAACACGGTAATGAACGTCCACATCGGCTCCTCGGGCCGGCTCGCGATCACGGCACCCGACGCGCCGATGGACGTGATGATCACCCTTCAGCCGATGAATATCGTGCAGGCCGCGGCGGACCTGTTATGGTCCAAGCCGATCAAGCAATACCCCGACCTGAAGATCGCGCTGTCCGAGGGCGGAACCGGATGGATCCCGTACTTCCTCGAGCGCGCCGACCGCACCTATGAGATGCACTCGGCGTGGACGCACCAGGACTTCAAGGGCAAGCTGCCCAGCGAGGTGTTCCGCGAGCACTTCTTGACCTGCTTCATCAGCGACAAGGTCGGGGTGGCATTGCGCAATGAGATCGGCATCGACAACATCTGCTGGGAAGCCGACTATCCGCACAGCGACTCGATGTGGCCGAGCGCCCCCGAGGAACTGTGGGATGTGTTGGCGCTGAACAACGTTCCGGACGACGAGATCGAGAAGATGTCGTACCAGAACGCGATGCGCTGGTACTCCTTCGACCCGTTCAGCCACATCACCGAGGCGCAAGCCACCGTCGGCGCGTTGCGCAAAGCCGCCGAGGGCCATGACGTTTCGATTCAAGCACTGTCAAAGCACCAGCACGACGGGCCAAGCGTGTCCGATTTCAACGCCAGGGCCAAGGAACTCACCGGCAACAAAGACTGAATCGACGACTACACATTCGGCCGCGGAAGCGAAGATAGCGTAACTAACCCGGCGGGCGCACGCGCCCGGGCGCAGTTCAAGCTTGCGTAAGATCTATCCGACGCACTGCAGGTCCGCGGCGAGAATCGGTACAAAGAACGGGATTACACACAATCATCCGACAGCCGTGCGTCGAGCGGATCTGGCGCATGGGGGGTTGCGAAAAGCATAGTTCGGTAGTTTCAGCCTGCTACGATGATCGCGTGGCCGAACCTCGGGTGAGCTTGCGGGAACGCAAAAAGCAGGACACCAAGCGCCAAGTGGTCCACGTGGCGAACATGATGTTCCGCGAGCACGGCTATGACGCGGTGACACTAGAGCAAATCGCCGACGCCTCCGTCATGTCGGTCCGTACGATTCTGCGGTACTTCAATACCAAAGAAGCGCTCGCTCTCGCCGCCGAACATGACATGCTGCAAGCATTCCGCGCACTCTTGGTCGACCGCGACACCGATGCTGTTTCTTGCTGGCGAAACTTCCGCAACGAAACACTGCCCCTGATGGACACGCCGGAGATGCGCACACGGATGCGCGCCATCTTCGACACTCCGCCATTGCTGGCCGAATTCCTGCGTATCGGAGAGGGCTACCAAGAAAGCCTCACGGCAGCCATTGCCGAGGACTGGGGTGAGGATCCGTCACTCGAGGCATCGGTCTTCGCCTCAGTGCTGGTGTCAAGTACGAGCGCTGCGTTTCGCCGGTGGTTCGTCTCCGAGGAGTCATTCGACCTCGTCGCGTTGCAGGACATTGTCGATCGTGTCTGCGCCGCATTCGGCAAGGGCAAGGTTGCGGTTCCCAGACGGGCGGTTCGCCGCAGTGGCGCCACCAAGGTCACGCGGACCCGAAAGGGCCCTTCCAGCCGGCGCTGAGCAGCCCGAGTCTGTGGCATATCCGCTCTTCACAGCACGCCGATCGGCCTGGCTTGCCATGGCGCCGGGCGGTCTGTCAGTTATTGACAAATTTCACCACACGCCATAAGGTCGAGCCGGTCTCACAGGACAACGGGGTTCCGCGGTCGGCGTCGGCCGCATCGCCCTCGACGCAATCACCGGATGGGTTGAATGTATCCAGGGCATTGGGCGGCTATCAAACCTGATCATCCGGCCGCCGTAATGGCTTCTACCCGTGACACACTCACCTATGGCGAGCTGGACCGGCGGTCTCGTCGTTTGGCCAGCTTCTTTCGGTCACGTGGACTGACTCGCGGTGACCACATGGCCATCCTGCTGCACAACGATCTGCGATATTTCGAAATGCTCTGGGCAGCTTTGCGTTCCGGGATATATGTCACGCCGGTGAATTGGCATCTGAAGCCTGATGAGATCGCCTACATCCTCAATGACTGTGAGGCCAAGGCGCTTTGCACCTCAGTCAGACAACAAGAATTCATCACTCAAATCGACTGGGACACACTTCCGTCGCTGAAGACCCGGCTCATGGCCGATGACATCACCGCAGGATTCCAACCCTACGAAGCTGCCCTCGAACATGCGGTGGACGCTGCCGAAGAGCTCAGCGGTGCGACGTTGTTGTACACCTCGGGCACCACGGGACGCCCCAAGGGAGTGATCCGACCGCTTCCCACTTCCGCGCCCAGGGACGGCGACCCAGCGTCGTCGGGGCTGGCCGCCCTCTTCGGCATCGACGAACAGGCGGTGTACTTGTCCCCGGCACCGCAGTACCACGCTGCGCCATTGAACTTCACCATCGCTGCCCACCGCGTCGGAGCCACCGTCGTTTTGATGGAGAAGTTCGACGCCCGTGATGCGCTGAACGCGATCGAATCGCACCGAGTCACCCATAGCCAGTGGGTTCCCACGATGTTCGTCCGGATGCTCGCTCTGGAGCCGACCGAGAAGCAGTCCGCCGATCTCAGTACGCACCGTCTGGCGCTGCACGCCGGCGCGCCATGCCCACCGGAGATCAAGCGGCAGATGATCGATTGGTGGGGTCCCATACTGGTCGAGTATTACGGCGGAACCGACGCCGGCGGCTTCACCATGATCGATTCGGCCGACTGGCTTGCCCACCCCGGTTCGGTGGGGCGCTCGCTGACCGGTCCGATCCAGATCATCGACGAAGAGACCGACCGCGCTGTCGAGCCAGGCCAAACGGGTACCGTCTATTTCACCGGCGATCCCGGCTTCGTGTATAAGGGTGATCCCGAAAAAACCAGACGGTCACGCCGCAATGGCGAGGCGTCGACCATGGGCGATATCGGGTATCTCGATCGCGACGGCTTCCTCTATCTCACCGATCGCAAAGAATTCACGATCATCTCCGGCGGTGTCAACATTTACCCGCGCGAGGCGGAAGACGTACTGATACTCCATCCTTCGGTACAGGACGTGGCCGTATTCGGCATTCCACATCCCGAATTCGGCGAAGAGGTCAAAGCCGCCGTCGAGTTGAAGCCCACTGTCTACCCAACGCCCGAGCTGGCCGAGGACCTCATCGAGTTCGCGCGGCTACGTTTGGCAAATTTCAAGTGCCCGCGTTCGATTGAGTTCCTCGAAGAACTGCCTCGCACCCCAGCTGGCAAGTTGCGCAAAGCCGATTTACGCAATCTCTATACCAGAGGGGACCGCACACCGTGACAGAGGCGGCTCAAATTTCGCTCCCTAGTTCTCTCGACGAGCGGCTCGCCGCCCAGCAAGCGGCGTTTCAAGCCGCGGGGGCACCATCGGCGGACGTACGGCGTCACCGCCTCGATCGTCTGCTTGCGCTCTTGTTCGAGCACGCAGAGACATTCGCGGCGGCGCTGGCCGCGGACTTCGGCACCCGTTCCCGGACCGCCTCGATCCTCACCGAAATGGTGGGCGTCGCTTCGACCATTGAATACTCCCGCAAGAACGTCGCGCGTTGGATGCGTCCACGTCGACCGGCCACCGCTGCGAGATTCCTGGGACTGAGTGCCGAAGTGCAACCCACTCCCAAAGGCGTCGTCGGAATCATCGGCCCGTGGAATTTCCCGCTCAACCTCGTCGTCCTGCCCGCTGCCGACGCATTCGCCGCAGGCAACCGCGTCATGATCAAGATGTCAGAGTTGACCCCAAGAACTACCGACGCATTCGCCCAAACCGCGCCCAAGTATTTCGATGCTGTCGAGTTGGACGTCGTCGTCGGAGATGTCGAGGTAGCGCAACAGTTCGCCAGCCTGCCATTCGACCACCTATTTTTCACCGGCTCGCCCGCGGTGGGTCGCCACATTCATCGTGCCGCATCAGCGAATCTCGTTCCGGTGACGCTGGAACTCGGCGGCAAGAACCCCGTCGTAGTCGGCCCGAAGGCTGATATCGCTCGTTCGGCCAGCCGCGTGGCGCGCTCCCGCCTGGTCAACGGCGGACAGACATGTCTTTGCCCGGACTACGTACTAGTCCCCTCCCACGCCGTCGAAAACTTCTGCCGTGCCACCGTTTCGGCCATTCGCGACATCCTGCCGTCGATCCTCGGCAACGAGGACATGTGCTCGTCGATCAATGACGCGAACTACGAGCGGGTCATAGCTCTCGTGGAGGATGCGCAGAGCAAGGGCGCAGACGTGATCTCCGTGGCGCCCCCGCACGAACAACTGCCCGACAGCGAGCGGCGCGTCATTGCCCCGACCCTGGTGACCAACGTCGACAGCTCGATGCGCATCACCTGTGAGGAAATCTTTGGACCGGTGTTGGTCGTGATGGGTTACGAGCACAACGACGAGGCCATCGACTACATCAACCGGCGCCCCTCCCCTCTGATTGCATACTGGTACGGCCCCGACGACGAGGAATTCCGGCACTTCGTGACGTCCACTAGAAGTGGCTCGGTATCACGAAACGATTTCGCACTGCACATGAGCCTTCCGCAGGTGCCGTTCGGCGGCGTGGGCCACAGCGGCATGGGCGCCTACCACGGAAGAGCTGGTTTTGATACCTTCAGCCACCAGCGCCCGGTTGTCGGATCCGAGTTGCCCTTCAGCATCACGAGCATCGCCGCGCCGCCATTCTCACGGGCAAAGGTCGCCGCCGGCGATCTATGGGTCCGATCGATAAGACGTCGGGCGCGGCGGCGGATCGACAGATTCGAGCGCTAGCCTGCATCGAGGCCGGAGCCTCGCTCAGTATCCCTGTCGGACCCTGCTTTTCGTCACTTCAAGCGATCGCGCCGGAGTTCTTCAGCACCTCGATCTGATCCCAGTCCATGCCGAGCTCCATCAAAACGATCTCCGTGTGTTCGGATGCCTGCGGCGCCCGGGTAGTTTCGAGTGGTTCGTGATTGAACTGGACCGGGCCACGGACGACTTTGAATGGCGCTCCGCCATCTGCGGCCTCGACCTCAACGATCATGTCGTTGGCGATCGCCTGTTCGTCGGAGGCGAGGTCCAGCAGACTTTGGAAGGGCGCCCACTGCCCCTTCATTGTCTTCAGCCGTTCACGCCAGTATGCGAAGGGCTTTTTGGCGATCGACTCGGCGATCAATTGCGCCGCCTCCGCAGCATTTTCAATCAGAGGTAGAACGTCCGAGAAGCGCGGGTCGCTCGCCAGCTCGGGTAGATCCAGGTGCTCGAATGCATCATGGATGTATCCGGTCGGACTGACGATGCAGAGATTGATCGTCCCGCCGTCGGAGGTCAGGTAATTCCCAAGAAACGGGTTGACAGTCGGTGCCACTTCGTCGGGCATCGTCGAGCGCATGATCTCGCCGGTTTCCATGCCCTGGGTAACGCTGGCGCCCGCAGACCACCACGCCGTGCTGAGCAGCGAAACATCGAGTTCCACTGCCTGTCCGGTCTTTTCGCGATGGAACAGCGCCGCCGAGATGCCACCTGCTATGTTCATCCCGCCGATCGAATCGCCGAACGCGGGAATGCCCTGCCCCAAGGCGCCACCCAAGGCCTCTGGAGTCAAGGCGTGGCCTACCCCACTGCGCGTCCAGAATGCGGTGCCGTCGAACCCGCCAACCATCCGCTCGGGCCCCTTATCGCCGTACGCGCTGCCCCGGGCATAGATGATGTCTGGGTTTGCGGCGCGAATGTGCTCAAGGTCGAACTTGTTCTTCTGGCGGGCTTGGGGCATGTAGTTGGTGAGGAACACATCCGAAGACTTGGCCAGTTCGTAGAGTACGTGCTGACCCCCGGGTGTCGATAAGTCGATGCCGACGCTGCGTTTTCCGCGGTTCGGGTGTTCGATCAGTGGGTGCCGATCTGCGTCGAGTTCAATGCCTCCCATAAAGACGAAGCCGCGTTGGGTGTCGCCTCGTAACGGGTGCTCCACCTTGATGACGTCAGCACCCCAGTCAGCCAGTATTGCTCCCGCTGCCGGAACGAACGTGAACTGAGCAACCTCCAGGACGCGAACGCCCTCCATTACTTTGATCAAAGCGCCTCTCTCATCACAGCCGGTGACGCCGGGGCTCCTCCCCTACGCCACGATCGCAGGCTCGCAGCCCAACGGGACGGCCTCGAGAGCTGCTTGACGGGTGCGCGGCGGACCTTCACCGAGGAGGGTGTCCAAGTCATCGCGCACCACGGCGCAGAACGATTCCGCCCATACGAGGTTCGGCGCGCTTCGCTTCCATAAGGCTAAATCGTTGAGCGCTCATGGTTGTTCCGGCGTTAATTGGATCATCAAGGCACTAGCCTCAGATAGAACATTGCCTTGGGCATCGGTCATTTGTGCTGTGACGAAAGCTTTTCGCCCGTCGAGCTTGTCTATCTGTCCGCGGGAAGTCAGCGGCTGATTGATGGGCGTGATCTTACGATACTCGATGTGCAAGTAGGCTGTTCGGCTGTTGCGACGATCTGCCGCCGAGACAATCATCCCGAAGTGCCAGTCGTACAGAAGCGGAATCACACCACCGTTGACGACGTCGTTGCTGCCCACGTGGAACCGACTGAAGTGCCCCTCCATGGTTACTCCGTCAGGACCGTATTCGGTCATAAACCACGGTGGCATAAGCGGATGGCCCAGTCCGGGCAGATGTGCTCCACGTCCTTCAAGCGTGAAACCCGCTGGCACTCGATGAAGTTCGAGGCGTTCGCAAAGATCATCGATCTCACCAGCCGCGTCGCTCCACAATTCGTTGCTCGGACTGGTCGAGACGACGGCGTCTTGTAGGCGGCGCATCGCGGTCATGAATCGACCCAGTTCGGGCGCTACGTCGACGGACTCAGTCATTGCAGAGGAGGGACTCGCCTTCTCACTGCCCGTCATGACGTGCTTGCGTTGTGCGTGAATCGTGTCGTAGCGCAGCAGCCACCAGTGATGCCGGCCAATCTCCGGTGGCGCGGCCGGCACCAGAATGTCGGGTCATCTAGAAGTCTCTCACGCCTTTTCACGGCTGAACGAGAATGGGCGATGCTCACCCTGTCCATAAAAGTGCAGATAGTGCCAAATGTCAATAACTGACATCTGTGCGGGTTCGATGCCCCGCGTCGCGCCGATGCCGACGTCTTACCTGCATTCCTCAGTGGTCGCTTCTGGCAAGACTTTCGAGAGGCCGCCACGCAGGAGACTGCATACGAAGGGCTGCTGATACCAAGAAATGCCTAAGCGATGAGCGCGCACGAGAGGGTCACCAAGCTCGGCCAAGGCGAGCTGAAGCGACAGCTTGCGGCACACGGGGCTGACGTGGATGGCTGACGCCGGCGTGCCCGTTCATGTCCTTCGGAAGATCTCCGGGCACGCTGACCTGAGCACGACGCAGCCGTATCTGCACCCAGATCGCCAGCCCGTTGCAGGCGCTGACGAGCTGCTGTCGAAGCACTTGTGGTCCCAAAATGGTCCCAAGCTCCGGATCGTCTGAGCGGACGCCCAAGCCATCACTGCAGCTCAGGGGCTGTATCTTCTTGTCGGGCTGACAGGATTTGAACCTGCGACCACTTGACCCCCAGTCAAGTGCGCTACCAAACTGCGCCACAGCCCGGATGCCGCCCGTATCGGCGGCAGCAGGTCGACAGCCTACCGCAGACAACCCGCAACTCGGCGAAGCGGCCTCCGCCCGACCCGGCGGTCGGGCGGGCCGAGAAACCGTAAACGCCAGTCCCCGTCGCGATCTAGACTCCTGTTCACGAACGCAGAGGGGCTGCTGTGCTCGATCACAAACTCCGGGGGGACGACCGCAATGATGGCGAACGGTGCGGCGCGTGGCAGGTAGCGAACCGCCGCCGAATCAGGGCAATGCGCCGGCTCCGCCGCCTGGCGGCTACCACTTCGGGCCGCCCGGCGCTCCCTATGCGCCCGGACAGTCTGCATGGAGCGGCTACCAGCCGCGGCCCGGCGGCGCGCCGCCCACGTGGCCTCCAAGCCCGCGGCCAGCCCCACCCGCCAAACGATGGTTGATGGTGACGACGGCCATTCTCGCGGTCGCCTCGACCGTGTTGGCCATCATTCTCATGAGCCGTGTGATGACCTCGGATGCATCGGCGTCGTCACACCGCGAGCCGCCCGGGCTGTCGGTGCCTACGACACCGGGGTTGGTCCACCCGGAAGATCTGAAGAATCTTCTGTTGAGTCCCGCCGAGGTCGGCGACGTCCTGCACGTGCAGGGAATGGCGCTCTACCAGAGCAACAACGGCCTGTTCATGGATATCGCCGACCCGCCCGACTGTGCGGGCATCTGGGCCCCGGGCATGGCGCAGGTCTATCGCGACACACGCTTCATCGACGCGCAGTCGTCAGAACTGCACGGGCCGGGTGACGTGTACGTGAAGTTGACCCTGCAGTCGCTGGTGGCCTTCCCGACCGCGAAAGACGCCGGCGCCGTCTTCGAGGACCTCACGAAGAAGTGGGATCACTGCGCTCGAACCGAGGTCTTGGTGAACCGCCACGAGGGCGGCACCATCGCCGTCGGCGACCCTCGAGTCGTCGACAACACGCTGCTGGTCTCCTGGGACAAGACCGGCGGGACCGGGTGGGGTTGCCAGCGCGCCTTGATGCCGCGCAGCAATGTCGTGATCGACATGAGGGTGTGCGACTACGGCGGCAGCAATCAAGCCCCCGAACTCGTCAACAAAGTCGCCTCCCGGATTCCCACCTCGTGAACAGCCCAGGAGGTAAGCCATGAGCGCTCCAGGCGACTGGGGCAGCGGCACGGAAGGCAGGCAACCCACAGGCCCGGGTTATGCGCCCCCGTTCGGTTACCAGAGCGCGCCCGGACACCAACCCCCGCCCGGCCCCGCCTTCTGGCCGAACCAGGCGGCGCCCCCGGTCCGTCCCGGTGGGTCGCTCGCCCGGTGGTGGTGGCTGACCGGCGCCGCCGCGGCGCTGACGGTCGGGCTAGTGATCGCGGTGATCGTGTACCAGCCGGCCCACTCGGGCGGCGGCACCGTGGCCGCCTCCGCACTCCCGGACGTTCTACTGAGTGCGGAGGAAGCCGCCCATGCCGTGGGCGCCGAAACGTTGTCCGGCGAATCGGTCCAAGACAAGCTGGCCGACACACCCATCGTCGACGAGGACTGCGTGGGTGTGTTGAAAGCGGCCGAGCAGAAGGCGTACGGGACGACCGGTTGGACTGCGGTTCGAACCCAGGAGCTCGGCGACGGTGATGCCAAGGGATGGCGATTGATTCAAGCGGTCGTGTCCTTTCCGGACGCGCAATCCGCGAGCAACTTCGTCGGCAATGCCGCGGCGGACTGGCAGAGGTGCGCAAATCGCGAGCTGAACACCCGAAACGTCAACAACGATGATCCCCGCAATGTGTTTTGGAAGACGGGATCGGTGTCGCGGGCCTGGGGCATTCTCGCGATGGACATGGTTCAAGAGGCTCAGGGCTGGAACTGCCAGCGCGCCCTCAGCGCACGGAACAACGTCGTCATCGACCTCGATCTCTGCGGACGAAACGTATCTGGCTCTGCCGTGCCACAGTTCGTGAACGCTGTCGACAAGAAAATCGACACCCGGAGCTCGTAGGCGGCCCGACTTCACCCCTGCGCCGCGAACCAGGCGTTGACCTTCTCCACCCACGCGAGCAGCGCAG
Source organism: Mycobacterium paraffinicum (assembly GCF_001907675.1). Taxonomy (GTDB): domain Bacteria; phylum Actinomycetota; class Actinomycetes; order Mycobacteriales; family Mycobacteriaceae; genus Mycobacterium; species Mycobacterium paraffinicum_A. Next base: position 19,678 of record NZ_MPNT01000031.1, on the reverse strand, counting down.
CGGCAAGAGACGACTCACGCCCATAGAACCGCTGCGCCGGCACCGGCACGCTGACCGCCACCGTGTGGCCCGTCACGCCCTTGAGCACCGCGCCCACCGCGCAGATACCCTCGGTCTGCTCCTCGCGGTCATACGCGACGCCCTCGGCCCGCACCCGCTCGAGCTCCTTGCGCAGCGCCGCGGGGCTGGTGATGGTGTTCGGGGTGAGCCGGGCCAGCCGGCTCGGCAGGTGCTCGGGCGGCAGGCCGGCCAGCATGGCCTTGCCGTTTGCGGAGCAATGCAACGGAAACGACTCGCCCACCGCGCTGATCGCCCGCAACCGGTGCGGGGAGACCACCTGGTCCACGAAGGTCGCACGATCGCCGTCCAGGATCGACAGGTCGACCGTCTCCCCCAGCTCGCGCGACAGCTCCTCCAGGAACGGGTGCACGTCCATCACGACGCCCAGGCGCACGGTGCCGGCCATCCGCGCGATCTCGGGCCCCAGCCGATACCCGCCGCGGCCCCCGCGCGAGGCGACCAGGCCCTCGTCGTCCAGCGCGTTGAGGATCCGGCTGACCGTGGAGCGCGCCATGCCCAGCCGGTCGCCGATCTCGGCCTGGCTGAGGCCGCCCGGGTGCGCCTGCAGGAGCCGCAGCATGTCCGCCGCGCGGGCGATGACCTGAATCCCGGCGCCGTCGGAACTCACGCCACCCGGCCCGTCTCGATGCGGTAGCTCCCGGCGGGGTCGACGATGGCCACCAGCCGCACGATGCAGCCGTCGCCGCCCACCCAGCGCCACGGGAACGCGGCGAAGGTGACGCGCTTGCCGGTCACCTGGTCCAGGTCGCCGCCGACGTTCTCGAAGCCGTAGATGCCCTTCGACAGGATCGCGCGGTGGCACGGCTCCCATTCCGGGAAGTCGTCGAGCGCCCGGCGGCCGGTCTCCTCCTCGTATTCCCTTACCGCCCAGGGCAATAGCCCGCCGGTGTGCTCGGCCGGTCCGTGCGGCCCGATCGAGGTCGCCATCGGGTGGTCCAGCGCCTGGGTGTCGGTGCCGACGGCCTTGACGCCCTTGGCGGCGAACCACTCCCCGGCCTCCTTGTAGAACCCCGGGGAGTAGGCGTAGTACTCAGCGCTGTCGGCGTACTTGTGGTGCCAGCCGGTGTTGACGACGACGATGTCGCCGGGCCGGATCTCGGGCCTGGCGTTCTCCAGGTCTTCGGCGGTCACCACTCCCCACTTCCCCTTGGGGATCGACACCACGACGCCGGTGCCGAAGAAGGCGCTCAGCGGGATCTCGTGCAGGAAAGGGGTGCCCTCCACGACGTGCGCGGGGGCGTCGATGTGGGTGCCGGAATGCATTACGGTGGTGATCTTTTGGGTCAGCACCCGGCTTTTGGCCATGTTGTGCAAACGCTCGATCTTGACGTCCTCGAAGTACGGCCAGGCCGGCACGCCGTGACCCCACGGATGCGACAGGTCGTAGAACTCCAGCTTGGATTCGGCTTCACCAAGCGGCCAGTCGATGCTCATGCGGTTTCCTTTCAGCACGCCGTGTATCCGCCGTCCAGGTACATCACCTGGCCGGTGTAGAAACTCGACGCGTCACTCAGCAGATAGATCAGCGCGCCGACGAAATCCTCAGGCTCGGCGAAGCGGCGCAACGGAATTCGGGCGAACATCGCTTCGCGCGTGGCGCGACCCTTCTCGTCGTCGGCGTACATCCACTCCGTCAGCTCTGAGCGGAAAACCGTTGGGGCTAGCGCGTTTACCCGAATGCCGGCCGGACCCCACTCGGCGGCCAGGCTTTTGGCCAACAGGTCGGTGGCGCCCTTCGACGGGCAGTAGGCGCTGTAGCCGGCGGGGTGGCCGAGGGAGCCGCGAACCGACGAGACGAGCACGACGCTGCCGCCGGTCCCCTGCTCGAGCAGGACGCGGCCGGCCGCTTGGCAGACCAGCCAGGCGCCCCGCGCGTTGGCGTCCATCACCTTGTCGAAGTCGTCGACGGCCATGTCGGTGATGGGCGCGACGTGGTTCATGCCCGAGGCGACGAGCACCCCGTCGAGGCGGCCGTGCCGGGCGACCGCCGCCTCCACCATGGCCCGGGCGTCGGCCGGGGTGTCGGGGCGGCGGGCGACCATCGCGGCGTCGTCGATACCGAGTGCGTCCAATCCCGCCGCGTTCCCGCCGGCCAGCGTCAGGCGGGCACCGGCTTCGGAGAGTGCCCGGGCCGCGACGCTGCCCAAAGCGCCGGTGGCGCCGGTGATCAAAATCGACTTGCCCTCGACGCTGAAGCGCGCGGCGGTGGGCGCTTCCTGTGCGATGTTCACGACTCCTCCAGATCCCGCGATACGGGCAGAATAGCCCGTCATACGAGTACCGTAAGGAGAATTCGGCGCCGAAGTCAACGGACTTATCCTGTGATGTAGCTTTCAGATTCTGTATCGCGGGATTTTGCGGAGAACGATATCGCGGGCGCTATCGCTTTCGAGAATCGCCGATTGGTCCGGGAGAGACCCCGAAGCTCAGCGCCGCTTGGTGCCGCGCTTTTCGCGCACCCGCACGTTGATCCGGATCGGCGAACCCTCGAACCCGAACGTCTCGCGCAGCCGCCGCTCCAGGAAGCGCCGGTACCCGGCCTCCAGAAAACCGGTGGTGAACAACACGAACGTCGGCGGGCGGGCGGTGGCCTGGGTGGCGAACAGGATGCGCGGCTGCTTGCCCCCGCGCACCGGCGGCGGCGTCGCCGCCACCACCTCCTTGAGCCACGAATTCAGCGGGCCCGTCGGGATGCGCATGTCCCACGACGCCAGCGCCGTCTCCATCGCCGGCACCAGCTTCTGCACCGCGCGCCCCGTCCGGGCGGAGATGTTGACCCGTTGCGCCCACCGCAGCTGCACCAGCTCGCGGTCGATCTCGCGCTCCAGCAGCTCGCGCCGGTCCTCGTCCACCAGATCCCACTTGTTGAAGGCCAGCACCAGCGCCCGGCCGGCCTCGATCACCATCGACAGCACGCGCTGGTCCTGTTCGGTCAGCGGCCCCGAGGCGTCGATGAGCACGACCACCACCTCGGCCGAGTCGATCGCCGAGTGGGTGCGCACCGACGCATAGAACTCGTGCCCGCTGGCCTGGCCGACCTTGCGCCGTAGGCCCGCGGTGTCGACGAAACGCCATACCTTGCCGCCCAATTCGATCAGCGAGTCCACCGGGTCGACCGTGGTCCCGGCGACCTCGTGCACCACCGAACGCTGATCGCCGGCCAGCTTGTTCAGCAGCGAACTCTTGCCCACATTCGGTTTGCCGACCAGCGCCACCCGGCGCGGACCGCCCGCCTTGGGCGCCGCCTCGGACACCTCCGGCAACGCGGCCAGCACCTCGTCGAGCAGGTCGGCGACGCCGCGACCGTGCATCGCGCTGATCGGGTGCGGCTCGCCGAGCCCCAGCGACCACAGCGCCGCCGCGTCCGCTTCACCCTTCTCGTTGTCAACCTTGTTGGCGGCCAGGAAAACCGGCTTGCCCGAGCGCAGCAGGATCCGGGCGGCCGCCTCGTCGGCCGCGGTCGCGCCGACGGTGGCGTCGACCACCAGGATCACCGCGTCGGCGGTGCGCATCGCCACCGACGCCTGTTCGGCCACCAACTGCTGCAGGCCTCGGGCGTCGGGCTCCCAGCCCCCGGTGTCCTGCACGACGAACCGGCGGCCGGTCCACAGCGCGTCGTAGGACACCCGGTCGCGGGTCACGCCCGGAATGTCCTGCACCACCGCCTCGCGCCGGCCCAGGATCCGGTTCACCAACGTCGACTTGCCGACGTTGGGCCGACCGACCACCGCCACGACGGGTGCGGGCCCGGCCTCGCCGTGCTCCTCGAGCTCGGATTCGACCGAGTCCCAATCGCTTTCGTCGGTCCAGGTGCCGTCCTGCGTCATCGCACCGCCCCGCTTCGCTGGTTGACCAGCTCCAACAGGTGGTCGATCACCTGCGCCTCGGTCATCTCGCCGGTGTCGACGACCACGGCGTCCGGGGCCGCGCGCAACGGCGACACCGCGCGGGTGGAATCCAGATGGTCGCGGCGGCGCACGTCGGCGAGCACCGCCTCGTAGTCGTCGGCCAACCCCGATGCGACGTTCTGGTCGTTGCGCCGCCGCGCACGGGTTGCGGCCGACGCGGTCAGGAAGATCTTCACCGGCGCGTCCGGCAGGACCACGGTCCCGATGTCGCGGCCCTCGACCACGACGCTGCCCGGCCCGCCGGCCATTTCGCGCTGCAGTGCCACCAGCCGGGTTCGCACGGCGGGAACCGACGACACCGCCGACACCGCGCCGGTGACCCGGTCACCGCGGATCTCGACCGAGACGTCCTCTCCCGCAAGGAAAAACCGATCACCGTCGGGCTGGTAGTCCACCGACATCTGCACGGTCTCCGCGATCCGCGCCACCGCCTCGGCGTCGGCGGGGTCGATGCCGGCGCGCAGCACCGCGAGGGTCACCATCCGGTACATCCCGCCGGTGTCCAGGTAGCGCGCCCGCATGGCCCGCGCCAATTGCCTTGACACCGAGGACTTTCCGGTTCCGGCGGGCCCGTCGATGGCCACCACGACGTCCCTCACAGCCCCATGGTTCGCTCCACTCCCGTCACTCACTGCGTTCGTTCCGCTCGCTTCGCTCACAGCCCGACCGCCTTGTACAGCTGCCCGACCTCGCCGTGGCTCAAGGCCCGGATGCTGCCGGGCCGCTGCTTGCCGAGCGACACGGGCCCGATGTCGGTGCGCACCAGCGCCTCCACCGGGAAGCCGGCGGCGCCGAGCAGGCGGCGCACGATGCGGTTGCGCCCCTCATGCAACACCACCCGCACCAGCGTCTTGCCCGGGATGGCGTCCACCACCGCGAAATCGTCGACGCGCGCGGGGCCGTCGTCCAGCTCGATTCCCGCCTTCAGTGTCTTTCCCACGCCGCGCGGCACCGTCCCCGTCACCGTCGCCAGGTACGTCTTGGGCACCTCGTGGGAGGGATGCATCAACCGGTGCGCCAGCTCGCCGTCGTTGGTCAGCAGGATCAGCCCCTCGGTGTCGGCGTCCAGCCGCCCGACGTGAAAGAGGTTCTTGTTGCCGCGCACCCGGTGTTCCACCAGGTCGCCGATGCACGGCCGGCCACGGTCGTCCGACATGGTCGAGTGCATGCCCCGCGGCTTGTTCAGCGCCAGGTACACCAACGACTCGTCGAGAACCACGCGGGCGCCGTCGACGCGGATCACCGAGGCGCCCGGATCCACCCGGGTGCCCAACTCGGTCACCACCTGACCGTCGACCTCGACGCGGCCGTCGATGATCAACTTCTCGGCGGCCCGCCGCGACGCAATTCCGGCCTGCGACAACACCTTTTGCAGCCGGATCCCTTCGACCTCCACCATCAATCCTGGTCCACGTCGAACGTCAGCGCCTGGTCGGGCGCCTGACCGCCGGCGAGTTTGATGAAACGCGGCTCGCTGTCCAGGGATGCGCTCAGGTCCTCGATCGTGTCGACGTCGGGCAGCAGCGGGGCGATGTCGGGCAGGTCGGCGAGCGACGTCAGGCCCAACCGCTCCAGGAACAGGTCGGTGGTGGCGAACGTGACCGCGCCGGTGTCGTCGTCGACCCCGGCCTCGGTGATCAGGCCGCGCGCCAACAGCGTCCGCATGACGGCGTCCACGTTGACGCCGCGGACCGCGCTGACCCGCGCCCGCGTCACGGGCTGGCGGTAAGCCACCACGGCCAGGGTCTCCAGCGCGGCCCGGGTCAGCTTGGATCGCGCGCCGTCCAGCAGCAGCTTCTCCACGTACGGCGCGAACCGGGCGCGGGTGTACATCCGCCAGCCCTCGCTGGTCTGGCGCAGGTCGATGCCGCTGTCACGTTCGGTGAGCTCGTCGGCCATCTGCTGCAACCGGGCGGCGACCCGGTAGACGGGTTGCTGCGTGGCCGCGCCGAGCGCCTCGGCGGTCACCGGGGTGTCAACCACCAGCAGCAGCGCCTCCAGCACGGACCCGAGTTCCTCGGGCTCCATGGGAGCGGCCTCGGCGATGTCCGGGATGCCCGCGTCAAGATCCGCGTCGAGATCGACGTCCGCCCCGTTTTCGCTCATCATTCGTCCCGCACTTCTACCAAGGCTTCGCTGGCCGGACGTTCCCCGGTCCATGAAATCTGGAGCACGCCCAGCGGCTCCGACTGGTCGAATGCTACCGCCCGGCTCCGATACAGCTCGAGCAGCGCCAGGAAGCGGCCGACGACCTCCATCGGCGCCTCGCAGTCGGCGACCAGCTCGGAGAACGTCGCCCACTGGCCGGTGCCGCGCGACTGAAGGAAAGCCAGCAGCTTCTTGGCCTGCTCGGGCACCGACACCTGGACCTCGTGCAGGTGCCCGATCGACACCGTCGGCACGGGCCGCGGGCTGAACGCGATCGCCGCGATCTGGGCGAAGCGTTGCGCGTCGACGCCGAGCATGACCTCGGGCAGCAGCTCGGTGAACCGGTCCTCCAGCGACACGGCGCGCGGGTAGCTGCGCAGCGCGGTGGCCTCCAGCTCGGCGAACATCTCGGCGACGTGTTTGAACGCGCGGTACTGCAGCAGTCGCGCGAACAGCAGGTCGCGCACCTCCAGCAGCGCCAGGTCCTCCTCGTCGTCGACCTGCCCGGCCGGCAGCAGCCGCGCGGCCTTGAGGTCGAGCAGGGTCGCGGCGACCACCAGGAACGCGGTGGTCTCCTCCAGGTCCAGCTGGGAGCCGATCTCGCGGGTGTAGGCGATGAAGTCGTCGGTCACCTGGTGCAGCGCCACCTCGGTGACGTCGAGGCGATGGGCGAAGATCAGCTGCAGCAGCAGATCGAACGGCCCCTCGAAATTGGTCAGGCGGACTTGAAAGCCGTTCTTGGGTGGCGCCTCACCGTTCGCGCTGGCCGTCACGCGCCGAATCGGTCGATGAACTCGCGGGCCAGGGCGCGGTAAGCGATGGCGCCGGTGGACCGCGGGGCCCAGGTGGTGATCGGCTCACCGGCCACGCTGGTCTCCGGGAAGCGGACGGTGCGGGTGATGACCGTGTCGAAGACCAGGTCGCCGAACCGCTCCACCACCCGCGCCATCACCTCGCGCGAGTTGACGGTGCGCGGGTCGTACCGGGTCAGCAGGATCCCGCTGATTTCCAGCTTCGGGTTGAGCCGGTCGCGCACCTTGTCGACGGTGTCGGTCAGCAACGCCAGCCCGCGCAGCGAGAAGAACTCGCACTCGGTCGGAATCACCACGCCGTCCGAACACGCCAGCCCGTTCACCGTGAGCAACCCCAGCGACGGCTGGCAGTCGATCAGGACGTAGTCGTAGCGGTCCAGCACCGGGTGCAACGCCCGCCCCAGGGTCTGCTCGCGCCCGACCTCGTTGACCAGCTGGATCTCGGCGGCCGACAGGTCGATGTTGCTCGGCACCAGGTCCATGTACTTGACCCGGGTCTGCAGCAGCACGTCGTCGATCGACACCCGCGGCTCGACGAGCACGTTGTGAATCGTCTTCTCCAGCTCGTAGTGCGGGACGCCCAGGCCCGCGGACAGCGCACCCTGCGGGTCCATGTCCACCAGCAGGACCCGCCGGCCGTATTCGGCGAGCGCGGCGCCCAGGTTGATGGTCGACGTGGTCTTCCCGACCCCGCCCTTCTGGTTGCACATCGCAACGACCTTCGCCGGGCCGTGCGAGGTGCGCGGCTGCGGTTCCGGGATCGCCCGCGGCGGCCGCCCGGTCAGGCCGAGCTCGACGCCGGTGTCCGGCTGCTCGGTCATGGCGGGGGTGTTCGGGAGGTGAACATCGACCGAAAGTCTAACCGGTTGACGCGACGAACCCGGGCGACCCGCAGGCAATTCACCAGCCAATTTCGTGGGATTTGCGCTGGTAGCGCGCCTAATCGCGCTCATCGTTAACAGCAGTCACACCAGCACCACCGGGGAGATGGGCCACGGATTTCAAACTCGACCCCGCGGCCGTCCGCACTACTGTGGCGTCATGGACCTCAAACGACGGATTCCCCTGCTGCGATGGTCGGTCTGGCGGATGGCGACCGGGGCACGCAACATCACCACGACGGGTCAGATCGGCGACGGCCGCGAGGCCGCCGCGGTGGACTACGTCCTGCGGAACGCCAAGGCCGGCGACATCGACGACGTGCTGGCCACCATCGACAAGTTCGCCTACGAGAAGTCGATGCTGATCAACGTCGGCGACGAGAAGGGGCAGCTCCTCGACGCGGCCGTCCGCCGCGCCGACCCGGCGGTGGCGCTGGAGTTGGGCACCTACGTCGGGTACGGCGCGTTGCGCATCGCGAGGGCCGCCCCGAACGCGCGCGTCTACTCCGCCGAGCTCGCCGAGGCCAACGCCGCCAACGCCCGGCGCATCTGGGCGCACGCCGGCGTCGCCGACCGGGTGACCTGTGTCGTCGGCACCATCGGCGACGGCGGCCGCACCCTGGACACGCTGGCCAACCAGCACGGCTTCGCCCCCGGCGGCCTGGACTTCGCGTTCCTCGACCACGACAAGGACGCCTACCTCGACGACCTGCACAGCATCATCACGCGGGGTTGGCTGCGCCCGGGCGCGATCGTGGTCGCCGACAACGTCCGGGTGCCGGGCGCACCGAAGTACCGCGAGTACATGCGCCACCAGCAGGGCAAGCAGTGGAACACCGTCGAGCACAAGGCGCACCTGGAATACCAGTCGCTGGTGTCAGACCTCGTCCTGGAATCCGAGTTTTTGGGCTGAGATTGGCGCGGATCACTGCGCGCGCGGATGCGCACCGGCCCACACCTCGCGCAGCGCGTGCACCGTGACCATCGTGTAGATCTGCGTGGTCGTCACCGACGCGTGCCCCAGCAATTCCTGCACCACCCGGACGTCGGCGCCGCCCTCGAGCAGGTGGGTCGCGAACGAATGGCGCAGCATGTGCGGCGAGACGCCCGACGTGATGCCGGCGCGCTCGGCGGCGTCCTGCAGCACCTGCCACGCGCTTTGCCGCGACAGCCGCCCGCCGCGGGCGTTGAGGAAGATGGCCGGCGTCCCGCGGCCGCGCCGGGCCAGGTCGGGGCGGCCGCGCACCAGATACGCGTCCAGGGCCTGCACGGCGGGCCGCCCTATCGGCACCAGCCGCTGCTTGCCGCCCTTGCCGCGCAGCAGCACGGACCGGGCCCGGGTGTCGATGTCGTCGACGTCGAGGCCGACGGCCTCGGAGATCCGCGCCCCGGTGGAGTACAGGAGTTCCAGCAGCGCCCGATTGCGCAGCGTGAGCGGGCCGTCGGACGAGCTGTCGCCGCCGGCGCCCTCCAGCAGCGCCAGCACCTGGTCGATGGTCAGGCTCTTGGGCAGCCGACGGCCCGGGGTCGGCGGGCGGACCGCGCGGGCCACGTCCAGCTCGGCGAGCCCCTCGGCGGCGGCGAACCGGTGCAGGCCGCGCACCGCGATCAGGGCCCGCGCCGCCGACACCGCGGACAGCGCCGCGGCTCCCGAGTCGGGGTCGCCGCGGCGCAGCGCCACCAGGAACTCGCTGACGTCGTCCTCGCCGACCTTGGCCAGGTCGTGAATCCCGCGGTCCGACAAGTGCTTTGTGTAGCGGCGCAGGTCGCGGCGATAGGAACTGAGGGTGTTCGCCGCCACGCCCCGCTCGATCGTGAGGTGATCGAGGTAGCCCTGCAGTTGGGTGTCCAGGGCCGCCGTCGTCATCGCGCGGCCTTTCGCGCGGCGAACGCCGTCGGCTTATCGGGCCACGGGCTGGAGACCGGACGCGTCATCATGAACTCGGTGGTGGCGACGTGCGCGGCCAAAATCCCGGCCACCGCAATGGCATTCACGATCTCGCCCCTGAACACCTTGTCGACGGCATCTTCCAGCGGAAACCACTGCAGCGTCATGTCGGCTTCTTCGTCGTGCGCCTCGGGCCGGTCTAACTCCGTGAGCCCGGTCGCCAGATAGACGCGCACGGATTCGTCGCTGAAGCCGGGAGTGGAATTGAGGTCGACGAGCACCCTCCAGGTGTCAGCCTTCAACCCCGCTTCTTCGTGCAGCTCCCGGGCCGCGGTCAGGTGCGGCGGCTCGCCGCCGACGTCGAGCAGCCCGGCGGGCAATTCCCACAGCCGGCGCCCGAACGGGTGCCGGTACTGATAGACCATCGGGATGTTGCCGTCGTCGTCCATGGCAACCACGGCCACCGCGCCGAAGTGCTCGACGACCTCGCGGGTGACAACCTTGTCACCCGGCATCCGGACCTGGTCACGACGCAGCGCGAAAATCTTGCCCGTGTACAGCGTTTCGGATGACGCCGTCTCGAAATTGTGCTCAGCCACGGGTGGCGGGTTCAGCTAGCGACTGGCTGACGCCGTCCCGCTGCTGGTTGCCGTTGGAGGCGTGCTCGGGGATCTCTACCGGCAGCAGCTCGCCCGACTGGTAGTCCAGCGCCGCCCCGACGAACGCGACGAACAACGGGTGCGGCCGGGTGGGCCGGCTCTTGAGTTCCGGGTGCGCCTGGGTACCGACGATGAACGGGTGCACCTCGGGCGGGTATTCGACGAACTCCACCAGGTGCCCGTCGGGCGAGGTCCCGGAGAACCGGAGGCCGCTCTCGGCGATCTTGTCGCGGTAGGCGTTGTTGACCTCGTAGCGGTGCCGGTGCCGCTCCGACACCTGCGTCGCGCCGTAGGCCTGGGCCACGATCGAATCCGGTTGCAGCACAGCGGGATACGCGCCCAGCCGCATCGTGCCACCCAGATCGGCCTGACCGGCCACGGCGTCGACCTGGTCGGCCATTGTGGAGATGACGGGATCCGGTGTGTCGGGATCGAATTCGGCCGAGTTGGCCCCGGCCAGGCCCGCCGAGCGCGCGGCCTCGATCACGATGCACTGCAGCCCGAGGCACAGGCCCAGCACCGGCAGCCCGCGTGACCGGGCGTACCGGATGGCGCCGATCTTGCCCTCGATACCGCGGATGCCGAAGCCACCCGGGATCAGGATGCCGTGCACATCACCCAGCGCCGCGGCGGCGCCCGCCGCCGTCTCGCACCCGTCGGAGGCCACCCATTGCATCTCCACCTTGGCGTGGTGCTTGAAGCCCCCGGCGCGCAGCGCCTCGGTGACCGACAGGTAGGCGTCGGAGAGCTCAACGTACTTGCCCACCAACGCGATTCGCACGGTCTCGTGCGGCTCGTGCACCCGGCGCAGCAGGTCGTCCCACTCGGTCCAGTCCACGTCGCGGAACGGCAGGTTGAGCCGGCGCACCACGTACGCGTCGAGTTCCTCGCGGTGCAGCCGCTTCGGGATGTCGTAGATCGACGGCGCGTCGGGCGTGGAGATGACGCCGTCGATGTCGACGTCACACATCAGCGCGATCTTGTTCTTCAGCGCTTCGGGGACGTCGCGGTCGCAGCGCAGGATCAGCGCGTCGGGAGTGATACCGATGCTGCGCAGCGCCGCCACCGAGTGCTGGGTGGGCTTGGTCTTGAGTTCGCCCGATGGCGCCAGATAGGGCACCAGCGACACGTGCAGGAAGAACACGTTCTCCCGGCCCAGGTCGTGACGGACCTGGCGCGCCGCCTCCAGGAACGGCTGCGACTCGATATCGCCGACGGTGCCGCCGATTTCGGTGATGACGACGTCCGGGCGGTTGCCCTCGGCGTCCGGCTGGGCCATCGCCAGGATGCGGCCCTTGATCTCGTCGGTGATGTGCGGGATCACCTGGACGGTGTCGCCGAGGTACTCGCCACGCCGTTCCTTGGCGATGACGGTCGAATACACTTGCCCCGTAGTGACATTCGCCGAGCCGGACAGGTCGCGATCCAGGAACCGCTCGTAGTGGCCGACGTCGAGATCGGTCTCGGCACCGTCCTCGGTGACGAACACCTCGCCGTGCTGGAACGGGTTCATCGTGCCGGGGTCCACGTTGAGGTACGGGTCGAGCTTTTGCATCGTCACATGCAACCCGCGGGCCGTCAGTAACTGACCGAGGCTGCTGGCGGTGAGACCCTTGCCCAACGAGGAAGCCACGCCCCCGCTGACGAAGAGGTGCTTGGTTGCGGATTGCGGGTGCTTTCGCACAGGCGACCTCCGTGAAGACGGGCAGGGCGTCGAATTTTGCTAGCGAATAACTAGTTGGGCCTGCCGACCCACGGAAACCCACCCTAACATCCGCGACCGACGTGTCGCGGCGAACACGCCCGCTACTGGGGCACCGTGATCGACGTCGCGCCGTGGCCGGTGCCGTACTGGCCCGGATGACCGCCGTTGATCAGGTCGTGCAGGCCCAGCACGGCGGTGATCCGTCCGGGCGCGGTGTCGACGTCGTCGACGGTGCTGACCGCCGAGTTCATCGCGGCGTCGGCGCGCGTCACGGCGACGGCGGCACCCCCGGTCGCCGAACCGTCCCGCCCGGCGAGCAGGATTCCCGAGCCGTGCGGCGCCATCGCGGCGGCGAACCGGGCGACGCTGACACCCTGGTTGCCGGCGTCCTGGGGCAGCGAGCCGCCGGTGACGATCAGCGCGGCATTCGCCGCGCCCAGGTGGTCGGTGGGCTGATAGGTGATGAAACCCGTCTCGCGCAGCGCCGCCAGCACGGTGTCGCGCTGGGGCTCGTCGACCGGTGGGACCGCCGGGTTGGAATTGATCAGCAGCGCGATGCCCATCAGGTCGCCGGCCTGCGAGCCCTGGTCGACGAGTTTGGTGCTGAGCTGCTGACCGGCCGGCAGGATCGACGAGTTCACCACCGTCTGCAATTTCTCCGCGGAATTGGCCTCGACGAATTCCTGGGTCAGCGACACGGTTCCGGTCACGGCGCCGCCGGCCTGCCCGACGATCTTCGACACCGAGGCGACGTCGTCGTCCTTGGCGTCCGGGGTGCGGAACACCACCACCGACTTGCCGGCGAGCGCGTCGTGCACCATCCGGCCGCCCAGCTGGATGTCGAAGTTGTTTGCCGCGCTGAGCTTTTCGTTCAGCACGTTCTTCTGGTCGTTGAGCCCGTCGATCTGGGTGTGCAGATCCCGCTTCTCGTCACGCAGGCTGGACAGCAGGGTGTCGGACAGGAAGCCGGAACCGAGCACGACTCCCACGGCCAACGCCAGGAAGACGGCGGCCAGCGATAACGCGTGTTGGCGGAGCGAGATCATGGCGGCGGCCTAGCTCACCAGGTGGGCAACCCACAGGGAGAAGTGGTTCCAGTAGTCGGTCACCCAGTGCAGCACCACGCCGTCGGTGCGCGATACCCACAGGGCGACGATGACGGCGATCAGCATCGTCAGCGCCAGCAGCGCGATGGCGCCCGCCGAGATGTGGTTGCGGTACAGGGTGGCCACGGCCTTGGCGTCCACCACCTTCTCCCCCACCCGAAGCCGGGTCAGGAAGGTGGAGGGGTTGCTGTGCGCGCGCGTGCGATCGAAGAACGTCTCGATGTTGGCGGTGTGGCCGGCGGTGACCAGCAGCGCGGCGCCGTGATGGTCGGCCAGCAGCAGGGCCAGGTCGATCGCCGAACCCGCCGCCGGGAACGTCATCGCCCCGACGCCGAGATCCTGGATGCGCTCCAGGCCGGGCGCGTGGCCGTCGGCGTCGGCGGGCAAGACGACCTGCGCGCCGCACTTGAGGGCGTCGGTGCTGATCTGGTCGGGGTCGCCGACGATCACCTGGGGGCGATAACCCGCCTTGCGCAACACGTCCGCGCCGCTGCCCACGCCGAAGAGCACCGGCTGGTACTCCTTGATGAACGGCTTGAGGGACTTCAGGTCATCCTCGGCGCTGGGCTCGTCGCCGACGATCACCACGTGCCGGCGGCGCAGGTCGACGTCGATGTCGGGGATCCCGATGCCGTCGATCAACAGCGGGCTTTCGCTCTTGATGAACTCGATCGTGTTGCCGGCGAACGCCTCCAGGTGCGCGGACAGGCCGCTCTTGGCCTCGCGCATCAGGTCGGCGATGTCGTGGTCGGTGCGCTCGGTGCCGCGGACCAGCCGCCGGTCGCCCGAATACACGCCGCCCTCGTGCAGGCGGATCTTGGCGCCGTCCTTGACCTTCTTGAAGATGTCGGGCCCGGTCTCGTCGATCAGCGTGACCCCGTTGTTGACCAGCACCTCGGGCCCCATGTTCGGATAGCGGCCCGACACCGAGGGCGAGGCGTTGACGACCGCGGCGATGTCGGCCTCCACCAAGGCGTCGGCCGTGATGCGGTCCAGGTCCAGGACGTCGAGCACCACGATGTCGCCGGGGCACACCCTGCGCAGCAGTCGGTCGATGTTTCGGTCCACCCGGGCGGTGCCGACGAGGCCGGGTCGGGCGGTGTTACGGGTAAGCAGGCCTGACATCTTCATGGGGGCGATTCTGTCGGTGATGCGCGGGCCAGGCGTGGAGGCGCGCCGTAACATCAGCCTCAGAAGTTGACTAGAGCCCCATTAGTCACAAGCCGATGTCGGAACGGTCTCGCGAGGGTGCGCAGAAGTACGGCTTCCGCGGCGTGTCCCTGTTCAGACACGCACGCTCGCAAGTGGGCGGCCCCGCCAGCGCCCCCGGGCCTCACGGGGGTCCGACGTCAGATTTCGTCCTTCTGGGCCGCGTCGAGCAGTTCGCGGGCGTGCGCGCGGCCGCTGTCGGACTCGCCGAGCCCGGCCAGCATCCGCGCCAGTTCGGCGACCCGCTCGTCGCCGCTGACCCGCCGCACCACGCTGGTCCCCTTGGGCCCGGCGCTGTGCACCACCAGGTGCACGTCGGCATACGCCGCGACCTGCGGCAGGTGGGTGACCACGATGACCTGATGGGTGCGGGCCAGCCGCGCCAGCCGCCGCCCGATCTGCACCGCGGCCCGCCCGCCGACACCGGCGTCGACCTCGTCGAACACCATCGTGGTGCCCGCGGCCGAGGCGGCCAGCACCACCTCCAGCGCCAGCATCACCCGGGACAGCTCGCCACCGGAGGTGCTCTTGGCCAGCGGAAGCTGGTCCATGCCGCGGTGCGCCGCGAAACCGAACTCGACCTGATCGACGCCGTCGGCGCCGGCGCGGGCCAGCTCGCCCGACGGCAGCACCAGCGCGGCGGGGTCGTCCTTGTCGGCGGCGACGTCGTTGCTGACGTCGATGCTGAACTGGGCGTCGGCCATCGCCAGGCCGGACAGCTCCGCGGTGACCTCCTTGGCGAGCCGCTTGGCGGCCTTACGCCGAATGCCGCTGAGATCGATTGCGGCATCAGCCAATTCGCGTGCCAGCTCGTCGGCCCGGGCCGCCAGCGCCTGCAGGCCCTCCTCGGAGACGTCGAGCTGGGCCAGGCGCTGTCGCGACTCCCTGGCCCACTGCAGCACCCCGTCGACGTCCGCGGCGTACTTGCGGGTCAGCGTGCGCAGCTCGGCTTGCCGGGCCAGCTTGGCTTCCAGCGCGCTGGCGTCGACCGGCAGCTCGTCCAGATAGGCGCTCAGTTCACCGGCCGCGTCGGCGACGACGGTGAGCGCCTCACCGACCTGCCCGGCCAGCGACCGCAGCTTCGCATCGTCGGTCGAATCGAGCGCGGCGCGGGCGCGGCCCAGGCAGTCGGCGGCGCTGTGCCCGGAGGCGTCGGTGTCGTCGGGGGCGCCGGTGAGCGCGGCGTGCGCGGTGACCGCGGCCTCGCGCAGGGTGTCCAGCTCGGAGAGCCGCACGATGTCGGCGACCAGGGCGTCGTCCTCGCCCGGTTGCGGGTCGACGGTGTCAATCTCGTTGAGCGCGAACGTCAGCCGGTCGGACTCCAGCGCGAGCTCGCGCATCCGGTTGCGGCGGTCGATGAGGTCGTGACGCGCGGTGAGCCAGGCGTCGCGCAGTTTGCGGTAGCGCTCGAGCGCGGGTGCCGCCTTGGCGAAGCGGTCCAGCGCGCCGCGTTGCTCCTCGGGCCGCATCAGCCGCAACTGGTCGTTCTGCCCATGCAGCGTGAGCAGCTCCGCCGTGAAATCGCCCAACGACTTGGCGGGCACGCTGCGACCGCCGAGATACGCCCGCGACGGCCCGTCGCGGCTGACCGAGCGCAGCGCGATCACGCTGCCGTCCTCGTCGCGTTCGGCGCCCGACGCGTCCAGCATCTCGTCCAGCAGCGCGACCGCGGCATCCTCGAGATCCGTTGTGGTGAAACGGCCCTCGACGACCGCGCGGTCGGCGCCGGACCGCACCCGGGTGGCGTCGGCGCGGGCCCCGCCCAACAGGTGCAGCCCGGTCACGACCATGGTCTTGCCGGCGCCGGTCTCCCCGGTCAGCACGGTCAGGCCGCGGTCGAACTCACCGACCGCCGCGCTGATGGCACCCAGCGACTCGATGCGGATTTCGGTCAGCATCTACTTCCCACGCCACCCCGTGACCGGCAATCGGAATTTGCGCACCAACCGGTCGGTGAACGGCGCGCTGTCCAGCCGCGCCCATTTCACCGGTGTATCGCAACGTCTTACCTCGATCCGGCTGCCGGCCGGGATCAGGATTTCGCGGCGGCCGTCGCAGAACACCAGGGCGTCGTGACCCTCCGCCTCGATCTCGATGGCGATGGTGGCGTCCGGGCTGGTGACCATCGGCCGGCCGAACAGCGCGTGAGCGTTGTTGGGCACCACCAGGATTGCCTCGAGGTCCGGCCACAACACCGGGCCGCCCGCGGAGAACGCGTAGGCGGTGGAGCCGGTGGGCGTCGACACCAGCACCCCGTCGCAGCCGAACGCCGACACCGGCCGCCCCTCGATCTCGACGACCACGCCGAGCACGCCCAGCCGCGGGCCCTTTTCCAGGCTGACCTCGTTGAGCGCCCAGCCGTGCGCGATTTCGCAGCCGCCCGCGCGCACGAGCACGTCCAGCGTCAGGCGGTCCTCGACCCGGTAGTCCTTGGCGACAACGTGGTCCAAAACCCGGTCGATGGCTTCCGCCTCGGCCTCGGCCAGGAAGCCGATGCGGCCCAGGTTGACGCCCAGGACCGGGATCCCGGCGTTGCGCGCCAGTTCGGCCGCGCGCAGGAACGTGCCGTCCCCACCGAGCACCAGCACCAGTTCGCAGCCCTCGGCGGCCTGCGGGTCCGCGTCGACCACCTGGATCTCGACGCCCATCGCCCGGATGTCGTCGGGTGCCACGTGCAGCGAGCCGCGATCGACGGCCTCCGCGGACAGCACGCGCAACGCGATGTCGTTGGCGCCCAACACCTTTTGCACGCGGGCCGCCGTCTCGGTGGCTTCCTCGCGGCCGGTGTGCACTACCATCAGCACGGTGCGATGTTCGGTCCCCGACGTCACTGCGGGCCGTCTTTCACCGCGCGGTGCACCGCCGCCACCAACTCGTCATCCGCCATTCCCGTCTGGCCGCGAAGCCACAAGAAGTATTCGACATTGCCCGACGGGCCGGGCAGCGGGCTGGCGGTGACGCCGGCGGTGTGCCAGCCCAGCTCGCCGGCGCGGCGCGCCACGGCCAGCACGGCGTCGGCGCGCAGGCCGGGGTCGTGCACCACGCCGCCGGCGCCGACCTGGGTCCGGCCCACCTCAAACTGCGGCTTCACCATGGGAACGATATCCGCAGTGGGCGAAGCACATCCAGCCAGCGCGGGCAACACGGTGGCGAGCGAAATGAACGACAGGTCGGCCACGATCAGGTCGACGGCGCCCCCGATCGCCTCGGGCGACAGGTCGCGGGCGTTGGTCCGCTCGACGACGACGACCCGCGGGTCGCAGCGCAGCGACCATGCCAGCTGGCCGTAGCCGACGTCGACGGCGACCACCTCCGCGGCCCCGCGGTCCAGCAGGACTTCGGTGAACCCGCCCGTCGACGCCCCGGCGTCCAGGCAGCGGCGGCCCGCCACCGGTATGTCGAAGGCGTCCAGGGCGCCGATCAGCTTGTGCGCGCCGCGGGACACCCAGCCCCGTCCCCCGTCGTCGGTGACGGTCAGGGCGGCGGTCACGGCGACAGCGGTGCCCGGCTTGCGTGCCGGCAGCCCGTCGATGCTGACCCGGCCGGCGCCGATCAACTCCGCGGCCTGCTGCCGCGATCGCGCGAGGCCGCGCCGAACCAGCTCGGCGTCGACGCGGGCGCGGCGAGACATGCGCGCACTCAGCCCTTCTCCGCCGACTCCAGCGCGGCCAGCAGCACGTCGTGCGCCTCGGACAGGCGGCGCGCAATGTCCTCGAGTTCCGTCAGCGACGGCTCGTTGTCGGGGCTTTCCGGCGCCCCGGGCTCCGGCAGCCGGGCGAGCAGGGCGTCGATTTCGGCACGAATTTCTTCAGGATCGATAGTCATTGCGCTCTTACGCTAGTCACCCGTCAGTCGCCGCGCACCAACGACCAGCGCTGCAACGCCGCGCGGGCGTTGTCGTCGGCGGCCCGGACGTCCACCGGGCGTCCATCCGACGGCGCAGCCCATACCGCGCTGGCGACCGCCCGCACGATCGAGAGCCCGTCACCGTCGTCGGGCCCCGCGCCGCTGACGGTCACCGCCTCCTCGTCGACGTCGACGCGCCACTGCCGCTGCGGGCCGACGGCGAGCTGCTCGCCGTCGCAGTGCAGTGCGCGCAGGTCGTGGCCGATGTAGGTGGGCCGGCGCGCCGGTTCGGCGTACACCGCGTCCCGCGCGGAGCTGACCCCGGTGAGCACCATCAGGCTGGGCAGCTCGGCCGCGTTGGCGCCCTCGATGTCGGTGTCCAGCCGGTCGCCGACCACCAGGGGCGCGCGGAAATCGCCGCGGGCGGCCGCGTCGGTCAGCAGTCCGGGCGCCGGTTTGCCCGCGACCTGGGGCTCGGCGCCGGTGGCCGTGCGCAGGGCGGCGACGAAGGAGCCGTTCCCGGGCAACAGGCCGCGCTCGGTGGGCAGGGTCGCATCGACGTTGGCCGCCACCCACAGCGCGCCGGATCGGATTGCCAGGGCGGCCTCCGCGAGGTCCGGCCAGCCGATGGTCATGGACAGGCCCTGTACGACGGCGACCGGGCCGTCGTCGTACCGCCGCACCGGGCGCAGGCCGACCGCCGCGACTTCGTCGGCGAGCGCGTCGGTGCCCACGATCAGCACCGGTGAGTCCGGCGGCAACCGGCCGGCCAGCAGCCGGGCCGCGGTCTGGGCGCTGGTGGCGACGTCGTCGGCCGTGGCGGTGAAGCCGAGCTCGGTCAGGTGCGCCGCCACCTCGGCGGCGCTGCGCGAGGCGTTGTTGGTGACGAAGAACGCGCGGCTTCGGACCCCGGCGAGCGCCTCCACGGCACCCTCGGTGGGCCGGCGGCCGCGGAACAGCGTTCCGTCCAGGTCAACCAGAAGGCAATCATATTGGCGCGCAACGCTTGCCATCTCAGCCCAGCTCGCTGACCCGGTCTTCGGCGTCGGTGACGCCTTCGACGTCGGCGGCGGCCGAGCGTAAAAACCATTGCAGCGCCTCGTCTTTGCGGTCGAGCGCCAGCAGCGTGTCGGCGTAGGCGTAGAACAACCGCGCCGCCGTCGAGCCCTGCCGGCTGGGGTCCAATTGCGGCGTCGACAACACGGTCAGCGCCTGCCCCAGCTGCCCGAGGTCGGCGCGGGCGCCGGCGGCGACGATACGCAGCTCGTCGGCGTCGTCGCCCGTGAGTTGGGCCGCCTCGGGGCCGCGCGCCAGTTCGATGGCCCGTTCCGGGCGGCCAAGTCCGCGTTCGCAATCCGCGATCAGGGCGAGCAGGTTGGACTTGCTGCCCATTCTGCGGGCGGCGCGCAGCTCGGCCAGCGCCTGGGTCCAGTCG
>NZ_MPNT01000030.1 GCF_001907675.1 Mycobacterium paraffinicum | reverse complement strand
CTCCGCCAGCGCGGCGCCCAACGAGTCGGTCCGGCTGGGGCAATCGCGGTTGTCGACGCTGCGCAGATCGCCGGCCAACCGCGCCGGAGAGATGGTGGCGCTGCGCGGCTCGGCGTCGGTCACGGCGGCGATTGCGGCGCGGGAGCTTGCGCGCCGCCCGGCGGGACACCCGGCTCGGGTCCGCCCGGCCCGCCCGGGCCGCCGCCCGGGCCCGGCGGAGCGTTGGTGATCGTGGTGGGCGGGCCGACCGGGATCGTGATGCCCGGGGCCACCTCGATGGTGGGCTGAATGACGGTCACCGACGGCGCCGGTGGCGGAGGCGGCGGCGCCGGGACGCCCGCGTAACCGCCGATCTCGGTCGGCTTGGGGAACGACTCGTTCGACGTGCCCTTCAACGCGCCGTCCATCGTGGACTTCCAGATGTCCGACGGCAGCCCCGAGCCGTAAACCGGTGCGCCCGAGGCCGTTACGAGGGGCACGTCACCTTTCGCGGTGCCGACCCACACGGCCGTCGACAGTGACGGG
The DNA here is from genome assembly GCF_001907675.1 of Mycobacterium paraffinicum. GTDB lineage: Bacteria > Actinomycetota > Actinomycetes > Mycobacteriales > Mycobacteriaceae > Mycobacterium > Mycobacterium paraffinicum_A. The sequence continues at coordinate 73,205 of NZ_MPNT01000030.1, read as the reverse complement.
GTGTATCCGACCATCCAGGCGTCCTTGTCGGCGGTCGTGTCGCCGAGCTGCGTGGTACCCGTCTTGGCCGCCGACGGCCTGCCGCCGGCCAGGGCGTGGCCCCGCGAGTAGCTGGGGATCGGCTCCATGGCCGCGGTGACGTTGTCCGCGACGGCCTTAGGGATCCGCTGCTCGCCATTGTTGTCGGATTTGCTCGCGTCGAAGAGCACCTGCCCGTCGGAGCTGACGACTTTCTGCACGAAGTGCGGACGGTGGTAGAGACCCGAGGCCGCCAGCGTGGCGTACGCCGAGGCCATGTCGATCACCCGAGTCTGGTACTGACCCAGCACAACTCCGTTGTTGGGCGGGCCGCCCTTGCCGTCCTCGGAGAGCGTGTGCTGCACACCCGGGAAGCTGGTGGCGATGCCGGCCTGGTGCGCGGCGTCCGCGACGGCCTGCGGCCCGCCCTTGAGCTTGAGCATCAGCCGGTAATAGGAGGTGTTCAACGATTGCTTGAGGGCCTGGGCGATGTTGCACGTCCCGCAGCCCTCACCGTCGACGTTGGTGATCTTGATGCCGTCGACCGTCAGCGGCGAGCTGTCGACTTGGTAGCCCAGGCCGATCCCCTGCTCGAGCGCCGCGACCAGCGCGAAAACCTTGAACGACGAACCGGTTTGCAGCCCGGCCTGCGCGAAGTCGAATCCATTGGCGTCCGTGCCGCCGTAATAGGCGCGTATCGCCCCGTCGTGGGGGTCGATCGACACCACGGCCGACCGCATGTCGGGGTCTTGCCCGTCGAGGTATTTCGAAACCGCCTTCTCCGCGGCCTGCTGGGCTTTCGGGTCGATGGTGGTGGTGACCTGCAAGCCCTGGGTGTTCAGGGTCCGCTCGTCGATGTTGAACAGCTCCATCAACTCTTTGGTCACCTGACGCTCGATCAGGCCGTTGGGCCCGGTCGTCTGGTTTTCCGCGCGCGCCTGGTCCGGCGGCACCGTCTGCGGAAACTCCTGCGCCGCGCGGTCACTGGGTGAGAGCGCCTTGGTCTCCACCATGCCGTCGAGGACCCAGTTCCACCGCGCCCGGGCGCCCTGCGGGTCGACAGCCGGATCCAGCGACGACGGCCGTCGGATCAGCGCGGCCAGCAGCGCCCCCTCGGAGACGGTGAGCTGCTCGACCGGCTTGTTGAAGTAAGCCTTGGCGGCGGCGGAGATGCCGTAGGCGCCGCGGCCGAAGTAGATGATGTTCAGGTACGCCTGCAGCACATCGTCTTTCGACCACTCCCCCGACATCTTGGTGGCGATCACGAGTTCCTTGGCCTTGCGCATCAGACCGCTCAGGCCGTGCTGAGCCGAACCCACCAGCGCGTTCTTCACGTATTGCTGGGTGATCGTCGACCCGCCCTGCAGGTCGCCGTTCCCGAAGAGGTTGTTGTTCACCGCCCGAGCGAAGCCGGTGAAGTCGAAACCCGGGTTCGAATAGAAGTTGCGATCCTCGGCGGCGATCACCGCCTGCCGCACGTGCACCGGCACCTGGCTGATGTTGACGTCGACCCGATTGCCTTCGGGCGGAATGATCTTGGCGATCTCGGATCCGTCGCTGGCCAGGATTGTGGAGACCTGGTTCGTGCGCAGGTCGCCCGGCTTGGGGATATCGACGATGAAATACGCCATCGTGAACGTGACGATCGGCAGCAGCACCAACACCGCGGCCGACAGGTAGGCCGCTCGCCGCACCCACAGCCAATTGATCTGTTGCGTCCAGTGCACGTCACGCCGCGGCCGGCGTCCGAACCCGTCGGGGCCGCCGGGCCGTCGCGGGCCGGATGGCGGCGGTGGTCCTCCCGGTGGGGCTCCCGCGCTCGGCCGCTCGCGCCGCGACGGCGTCCGGCTTTCCAGCGCGGCCTTGACCTCCTCGAGCGCATCGCGCTGCAACGGCGTCGACGGGGGGCCCTCCAGCGCGGCCTTGACTTCCTCGATGCTGGGATCGGGCCGCCGGGGTGACCGGTCGTCGACAACCGGCGGCAGGATCGTTGTCATCCGGTCGTCTGGGGGAACCCCGCGCCGTTGACCGGGTGCCGACTGCGCGTCACGCGGGCGCTCGCCGGTTCCATGTTTGCCCACGCGTTCAGTCGCCGGCCCATCTGCGTTGTTGGACGACTGGTCGCGGCGTCCGTCGTTACTCAATGGCCGTGCGCGCGCCGTTTCGCGCCGTCCGCGTGGTGCGGGTGCCCTTGGGTGGGCGCGCCGCGCCGAGCACGTACGACTTGACCAGATGATTCCAACTGCAGGTCCGGCACACCTCCACCACGTGGACGGCGAACTCCTCGAAGCGAGTCGCCAGCAGGACCAGCTCTTCGGCCGTGCGGGCCGACCCCGATACCGGACCCAGGTGTTCGCCGAACACCCACGACACCAGCGTCAGCTGTTCCTTGCGACAGATCGGGCACATGACCTGGCTCGGTTTCCCGTGAAACTTGGCGGCGCGCAGCAGATAAGGGTTCGCGTCACATACCTCGGACACGCCGGTGCGGCCCGAGTACACCTCGGCCAGCAGTGCCCGCCGCCGGAGGGCGTAGTCCACCACTTGTCGCTGCAGTCGCACGCCCACCAGAGTACGTCTCCATCCGGACGGCCGATACGCAACCAAAACTGTGGCGCCCGAAGCCGGTGATCGGTTGATTCTTTCCGTGACGAACTGGGGCGGGACTCTACGATCATCCCCGTGGCGAAATGGCTCGGGACATCGCTTGGCGGTGGCGTGGCGGCGAGCACCCGCGCCAAAGACATCAACCGGCAGGACGCCTGCAAGATCCTGGACAACGCCCTCAACGACGGCGAGCTCTCCATGGAAGAGCATCGTGAACGCGTGAGTGCGGCCACCAAGGCCGTCACGCTCGGCGACCTGCAGGACCTGGTGAGCGACCTGCAGACCGACAGCAGCGCCCTGCCGACAACCACCGTCAAGCGCATGCCGGTGCCGCCGAGGCTCAGGGGCTGGGGGGTGCTCGGCGCCGCATTCGTCGTGTCGGTACTGCTCGGCATCGGCATCGGGTGGGGCATGTACGGCAACACCACGTCGCCGCTCGACTTCACCACCGACCCCGGCGCCAAGCCCGACGGAGTCGCCCCGATCGTGCTGACGCCGCCCACCCAATTGCATTCAGTCGGCGGGCTGACCGGCCTGCTCGAGCAAACACGGAAACGGTTCGGCGACGCAGTGGGCTACCGCTTAGTGATCTACCCGACGTACGCGGTGCTCGACCGGCAGGATCCCTCCGACGATCGCCGGGTGTTGGCCTATACCTACCGCGGCGGCTGGGGCGACCCGACAAGCTCGGCCAAGAGTTCCGCCGACGGGCCCTTTCCGGTGGACCTGAGCAAGTTCGACGTCACGGCGACGGTGGGCATCATGCGCGGTGCCCCGCAGACCCTCCACATGAAGCCTTCGGACGTCAAGACCGAATACCTCAACATCCAGCCGGCGAACGACCCGACGACGCCCGGCGCCCTGTCGTTGTCGCTGTACGTCTCCAGCGACTACGGTGGTGGCTACATCGTTTTCGCAGGTGACGGCACCGTGAAGCAACTGAATCTGCCGTCTTAAGCACGACCGGGCCGGCGCGTCGCCAGCGCGATTCGATTCCGCGCACCCGGAGCTAATGGCTGCCGAACTTCCGGTGGTGTTGTGGCGAATATATCGAGACGATACGATTACGCGACGCGTCGAGCCGTCGTAACCAGCCGTGCAAAGGAGGTGCTTCGATGCTTGAGCTCGCCATCCTGGGCCTGCTGATCGAATCGCCGATGCATGGTTACGAGTTGCGCAAAAGGCTGACCGGTCTCCTCGGCGCGTTCCGTGCGTTCTCGTATGGTTCCCTGTACCCCGCCCTGCGGCGGATGCAGGCCGAAGGGTTGATCGCCGAGGACGCCGCCCCGGCCGGCACGCCGGTCCGGCGGGCACGGCGCGTCTACCAGCTAACCGACGAGGGCCGTCGGCGCTTCGGTGAGCTGGTGGCCGACACCGGTCCGCACAACTACACCGACGACGGCTTCGGGGTGCACCTAGCGTTCTTCAACCGGACTCCGGCGGAGGCGCGCATGCGCATCCTGGAAGGTCGCCGCCGTCAGGTTGAGGAGCGGCGGGAAGGCCTGCGTGAAGCCGTGGCGCGGGCCAGCAGCTCGTTCGATCGCTACACCCGCCAACTTCACCAACTGGGGCTCGAGTCCAGCGAGCGCGAAGTGAAGTGGCTCAACGAGCTCATCGCTGCGGAGCGGGCGATGCCCGGCCTCTCCGAGCAGACGTAAAACCCCTGCACGAAATTCATCAGCCGCGACAAAGAGTTATGGAGTTAGGAGAACGCCCTATGAGTGACCAGAACGCGCCAATCGCGTCGACGGAGGTACGAGTCGCCATTGTCGGCGTCGGTAACTGCGCGTCTTCGCTGGTACAGGGCGTCGAGTACTACCAAAACGCCGACGAGAACAGCACCGTGCCCGGTCTGATGCACGTTAAGTTCGGCCAGTACCACGTGCGTGACGTCAAGTTCGTCGCCGCCTTCGACGTGGACGCCAAGAAGGTCGGCTTCGACCTCTCGGACGCGATCTTCGCCTCGGAGAACAACACGATCAAGATCGCCGACGTGCCGCCCACCAACGTGGTGGTGCAGCGCGGCCCGACGCTGGACGGCATCGGCAAGTACTACGCCGACACCATCGAGCTGTCGGATGTCGAGCCGGTCGACGTGGTCAAGGCGCTCAAGGACGCCGAGGTGGACGTGTTGGTGTCCTACCTGCCGGTGGGCTCGGAAGAGGCCGACAAGTTCTACGCCCAGTGCGCCATCGACGCCGGCGTGGCGTTCGTCAACGCGCTGCCGGTGTTCATCGCCTCGGACCCGGTGTGGGCCAAGAAGTTCGCCGACGCGGGCGTGCCGATCGTGGGCGACGACATCAAGAGCCAGGTCGGTGCGACGATCACGCACCGCGTGATGGCCAAGCTGTTCGAGGACCGCGGTGTGCAGCTGGACCGCACCATGCAGCTCAACGTCGGCGGCAACATGGACTTCCTCAACATGCTCGAACGCGAGCGTCTCGAGTCCAAGAAGATTTCCAAGACCCAGGCCGTCACGTCCAACGTGCAGCGCGAGTTCAAGACGAAGGACGTGCACATCGGCCCGTCCGACCACGTCGGCTGGCTCGACGACCGCAAGTGGGCCTACGTGCGGCTGGAGGGCCGTGCGTTCGGTGACGTGCCGCTGAACCTGGAGTACAAGCTCGAGGTGTGGGACTCGCCGAACTCGGCGGGCGTCATCATCGACGCGGTGCGCGCGGCCAAGATCGCCAAGGACCGCGGCATCGGCGGCCCCGTGGTCCCGGCGTCGGCCTACCTGATGAAGAGCCCGCCGCAGCAGCTGCCCGATGACGTCGCGCGCGCGCAGCTCGAAGAGTTCATCATCGAGGGCTAACCCCTTTCCACCGATCGTGCGGTGAGGTCGCTCCTGTGACCTCACCGCACTTTCGTTCTTGCGTTCTTGCGGGCCTCTTTGTCACGCACGGCGCTCCGGTGTTGGAGCCATTTCGTCCCCACTGCGCTGTGCGAGTGCTTAGCATCATCTCTCGATGAGAGTGCAACCCGCCGCGTTCCTGCGCACGACGCTGCCCCTGGACCTGTCCCGGCTCCAGGAGTTGGACGGCGGCCGGTACCACTCCATCTGGCTGCCCGACCACATGGTCAGCTTCTGGCCCGACTCGATCTGGACGCCCGAGTTCACCGACCTGGCCACCGCCTCCCCGTCGCCGCACCGCCACCTCGACGGCCTGGCGGTGACGGCCGCAGCCGCCGTCCTGACGGAAAACGTTCCGCTGGTCAGCGCCGTCGTCGACACGGTGCGCCGCCACCCCAGCCTGCTGGCGCAGACGGCGCTGACCATCGATCACCTCGCGAAGGGCCGTTTCATCCTGGGCCTGGGCAGCGGCGAGAGCGAGAACATCGTGCCCTACGGGTTCGACTTCTCAACTCCGGTCAGCCGTTTCGAGGAAGCCCTCACGGTGATCCGGCTGCTGTGGGACAGCGACGGCCCGGTCGATTTCGACGGGCAGTTCTACTCGCTGCGCCACGCCCGGCTGGACACCGAACCCTATGCGGGCCGGGCGCCGCAGATCTGGATCGGCGCCAGCGGCCCGCGCATGCTGGAAATCGCCGGCCGGCACGCGGACGGGTGGTGGCCCGCCGGCGCCTGGACGCCGGAGCACTATGCCGAAATGCTCTCCGCGGTAAGGAAATCCGCCGAGCGCGCCGGGCGCGATCCGCATGCGATCACACCGTGCTTCATCCAGGTGTGTTTGATCGGCGAGGACGACGACGCGCTCGCGGAGATCCTCCAAGCACCGCTGGTCAAGGCGTTCCTGCTGCAGGTCTCGGCGGAAATGTTGCGCGGCTTCGGATTCGAACATCCGATGGGGGATCGGTGGCGCGGCTTCCAAGACATCGACCCTGCCGTGCTCACCCGCGAGCGCATCCTCGCCTTCCTCGACAAAGCCACGCCGGAGATGGTCCTGGCCGCCGTGCCGCACGGGACGCCGACACAGGTCGCCAAAATCGTCAAAACGTACGTCGACGCGGGACTGCGCGTGCCCAAGATCCTGGACTACGGCGCGATGGCCGGCCTGAGCTACGCCGCGGCTTCGGCGGCCAACATCCGCGCCGCCGAAGACGAGCTGATGCGGCTGTGCGGAGGGGCCTCGTGACGACTCCCCTGGACGCCGCCCAGCTGCTCGCCGATGCGCAGGCCGAAACCGGACTGCGCGACTATGGCGATCCCACCTTGCCGCAACGCTTCACCGTCGCCGTCGACCGTCTCAACCGCCTCGGCATGGACGCCGAGGGCAACCGGCAGGCGGCACAGGTGTGTCGATGGCTGCTGACGTCGCGACTGGAATTCATCGAGGACCGCAACCGCTACCCGATCGCCGACGAGGTGATCGACGGGCCGATGTTCGTCACCGGTGAACCCCGTTCGGGCACAACGCTCATGCACGCCCTGATGTCCGTCGACCCGCGGGCGCGGGCACTGCGCTTCTGGGAGGTGATGTATCCGTCACCGCCGCCGGGACTTGCCGGTCCCGGCGATGAGCGCAGGGAGCGGGCCGACGCGGACTGGCGCGAGATCAACGCCAAGATGCCCAAGTGGCTGCACAGCCACCCGTACAACGACATGCTGGGCGACGGCCTGCCTGAGGACGAGCGCACCTGGGCGTTCGACTTCCGGGTGATGACCCCCACCGCCTGGTGGCGCGTACCGATGCAGTCACTGGTCGGCGGCCTGGCCACCGATCCGGCGGCGCAATACCGGCTGCACAAGGCCATGCTGCAACAGCTGCAATACCGCCGCCCCCGAAAGTATTGGGTGCTCAAAGGCTTTCACGGTTTCCGTCTCAAGGAACTGTTCGACACCTATCCCGATGCGCGCCTGGTGTGGCTGCACCGCGACCCCGTCCAAGTCGCCGCGTCGCGCACGATGATGATGGCCGACATCGCCGAAGGCATCGTCGGTCCGGTCGACCTGCACGCCGAGGCGAAGAAGCACCTCGAGATGACCCGCGCCAGCATCGCCAACACGATGAGCAATCCCCTGGTCGACGATTCCCGTATCCTGCACGTGCGCTACGCCGACTTTGTCGGCGACCATATCGGCACCGTTCGGCGCTATTACGAGTTCTGCGGTCGCGAGCTGTCGGACGACGCCGAAGCGGCGATGCGCGCGTACCTGGCCAACAATCGAGGCGACCGCTACGGCAAATTCACCTACTCCACCCAATTGCTGACCGACATCGGCGAAGACCTCGACGCGCTGCACGCGGAATTCCGGCCATTCCGGGAGCGATTCGGCGTCGCCATCGAGAACCACGCCTGACATGACCGGCCCACACCCCCGTCTGTCGGTGCACAACGTCACCTTCCAAGGCGAATCGCTGGCGGAACTGGAAGCTCACTGGGCGGCGCTTGGGGTCTCCCGGCTGAGCATCCTGGACAGCCAGTTGCTGGAGCCGCGCTTCCCAATGCTGTTGCACGGCAATGCGTATGCCGTAGAGGCCGTCTACCATCTGTTCGCCGGCGGCACGCTGTCCAGCGACCCAGACGCCGCCCGCGGCGCGCTGTCCACCGTGATCGCCGCCGCCGCCGCGGTCGGAGCCAGGACCGTCTACCTGCTGACCGGCGGGCGCGGTAACCTCACCTGGGCGCAGGCCGCCGAACGATTCTGCGCGATGGTCGCCCCCTGCGCGGCGCAGGCCAAGGAGGCCGGAGTGGCGCTCGCCATCGAGAATGCATCCAGCCTCTACGCCGACATCCACCTCGTCCACACCCTACGCGACACGGTCACGCTGGCCGAGATGGGCGAGCTGAGTGTGTGCATCGACGTGTTTCACTGTTGGGCGGAGGGGGATTTGGAGACCACGATGCGGCGGGCGCTGCCCCGGACCGCACTGATCCAGCTGAGCGACTATGTGCTCGGCGACCGGGCGCTGCCGGCCAGGGCGGTGCCCGGCGACGGCACGATTCCGATCGAAGCCTTCGTCGCCCAAGCGCTTGCCGGTGGCTACTGTCACGGTTTCGACCTGGAACTGATCGGTCCCCGCATCGACCGCGAGGGGCACCTGGAAGCTGCGCAGCGCGCATGCGATGTCGTCAGCGCGATGCTCGAGAGGCTGGGTGCGTGAGCATGGCCTTCGGCGACGGGCCCGACGACGCGGCGCTGCGGCAGGCCTGGTCGGAATTCTGCGCGCGGCTGCGGCAAGCGGGTGAGCAGGCCTTCAAGCAGGCCAACCCGGCGGCGGACGCCCATCGGGTCGACGCCTACCGGTTCCTCACCCAAAACCTCGGCCAGGCCTTCGATCTGGCGCTGGAGACACGCGACACCCGGTATCCGGCGCTGCACACCTTCTGCGGTCCGACCCGCAAGCTCGGCGGCGACTGCGCAGACTTCACTTACCAGCAGGCGTGGATCGACGGACAGTCGACGTACCGGCTTGCCGGGACACTCGGCACCGCAAGGTTTTTCAACGTCACGGTGCAGGGGCCGCGTACGCCGGGCCCGGGCGTGCTGCACGAACCGTTCGGGGACACACCGGAGGCCAACCTGCTGGGTCATCAGCTCCAGGTCGGCGATGCCGGGGAATTCGAGCTCTACATCGGCGGGCCCGAGCGCGGGCCGAATTGGCTGCCCACCACCGCGGGGTCACGCAAACTGTTCATCCGCCAGGGTTTCGACCGCTGGGACGAGCTACCGGCACAGCTTCGCGTCGAACGCATCGACATGGATTCCCCGAAACCGTTGCCCTCGCCGCCCGACATGGTCGAGGCGATGCGCTGGGCCGGCGACTTCGTCACCGGCCTGATGGCCGACTGGCCCGATTTTCCCTTCACCTACGGAGGGGTCGACGCCAGCCGCCCCAACGCCTTCCCGCAAGTCGACGCGACCGGCGCCGATGCCAAACGCGGCCGGGCCGCCGCCAACATGTACTGGGAACTCGCGGACGACGAGGCGCTGATCGTCGAATTCGGCGCCCACGACGGGTTATGGACGCTGACCAATATGGGTGTCTTCTTCAACAGCATGGATTACCTGTACCGGCCGGTGAGCTACACGCCGAGCCGCACGAAGACCGACGCCGATGGCCGCGTTCGTCTCGCCATGGCTCATCGTGATCCGGGCGTGCACAACTGGCTCGACACCCAAGGCTTCGCGTGCGGCAACTTGACCTACCGGCACATGCTCGAGGGTGAGCCCGCCGCGCTGAACACCCGGGTCGTCAAGCACGACGAATTGCTCGCCGCCCTACCGGCGGACACCACCATGGTCAGCCCCGCCGAGCGCGCCGCCGCGATGTGGGAGCGCTTTCGGGGCATTCGCCGTCGTTACGTCCTCTAGACGAGGGGGCTAGTTTTAGATCGTGGCCGAAATCTCCGAAGACGAACTCGACGGACTCGATGAGTTCTCGCTGTTGTCCGAGAATGCCGAGCAAGCCGGCGTCACCGGCCCGCTGCCGGACGTGCAACGCGTGGAAACGGGCGCCGGTGAGAACAAGATCAGCGCTCTGCGCTGGGGTGGCACTCCCCCGCGGATCGTCTTCCTACACGGCGGCGGCCAGAACGCCCACACCTGGGACACCGTCATCGTCGGACTCGGCGAACCCGCACTGGCCGTGGACCTGCCGGGGCACGGCCATTCGGCGTGGCGTGAGGACGGCGACTACTCACCGCAGCTGAACGTCGACGCCTTGTTGCCCGCCGTGCGCGAGCACGCGCCCAGCGCCGATCTTGTCGTGGGCATGTCGCTGGGCGGGTTGACCGCGATACGGCTGGCCGCCGCGGCGCCCGAATTGGTAAACGAACTCGTCCTCATCGACGTCACCCCGTCGGCGCTGCAACGCCACTCGGAGATGACCAAGGAACAACAGGGCACCGTGGCGCTGATGCACGGCGAACGCGAATTTCCCAGCTTTCAGGCCATGCTGGACCTGACGATCGCCGCGGCGCCGCATCGCGAGGTCAAGGCGCTGCGCCGCGGCGTCTTTCACAATTCGCGGCGGCTGGACAATGGCAACTGGACGTGGCGCTACGACGCCATCCGCAAGTTTCCCGACTTCGACGTCCTATGGGAGGACGTGGACCGGCTGTCCGCGCCCATCACCCTCATCCGCGGCGGAAACTCGAAATTTGTCAGCGACGAGGATGCCGCCGAATTGACCCGTCGCACAAAGCATTTCCGGACCTCGCACGTCGTGGAGAATTCCGGGCACTCCGTGCAGAGCGACCAGCCGCTGGCCTTGATCGAGCTACTGCGGGGGGTGCTGGACGCGCGGTGAGCCTAGGTTGGTCCTATGACTCCTGATCTACCCATCCGCATCGGTGTGCAACTCCAACCTCAGCACGCGCCGCAGTACCACCAGATCCGTGACGCGGTGCGCCGCTGCGAGGACATCGGCGTCGACATCGCCTTCAACTGGGACCACTTCTTCCCCTTGTACGGGGATCCCGACGGCGCGCACTTCGAATGTTGGACCATGCTCGGGGCCTGGGCCGAGCAGACGTCGCGCATTCAGATCGGCGCGCTGGTCACCTGCAACTCCTACCGGAACCCCGAACTGCTGGCCGACATGGCCCGGACCGTCGACCACATCTGCGACGGCCGGCTCGTGCTGGGGATCGGTTCGGGCTGGAAACAGAAGGACTACGACGAATACGGCTACGAGTTCGGCACCGCCGGCAGCCGGCTGGACGACCTCGCCGGCGCGCTCCCCAGGATCAAAGCGCGGCTGGCCAAGCTGAACCCGCCGCCGACCCGCGACATCCCGATCCTGATCGGCGGAGGCGGGGAGCGTAAGACGCTGCGGCTGGTCGCCGAATACGCCGACATCTGGCACAGCTTCACTTCGGCCGACGAATTACCGGCGAAATCAGAGGTCTTGGCCCGGCACTGCGGCGACGTCGGCCGCGACCCGGCGAGCATCGAACGCTCGGCCGCCGTGCAGGACCGCGGGGGGCTGGTCGAAAACGCCGAGAGGCTCGTCGGCCTCGGTGTGACGCTGTTGACGGTGGCGTGTGATGGTCCGGATTACGACCTGAGCGCCGCGGAAGCGCTGTGCCGGTGGCGCGATAGTCGCTAAGGCCTTTCGCCGCAAGATTCCTCCGTCAAACGCCGGAAAATACGAGCCCCCGCGTGAGAAACTTCTCGCGCTAGTTCGCCGAACCCGGTTTGAAAGAGACTCAACAACGAATGCCGAAAAAATACGGGGTCAAAGAAAAGGACCTGGTTGTTTCGCACATCCTGCACCTCTTGCTGACCGGAAAGCTGCGTAGCGGCGACCGCGTCGATCGCAATGAGATCGCGCTGGGGCTGGGCGTAAGCCGCGTTCCCATTCAAGAAGCGTTGGTGCAACTCGAACACGACGGCATTGTCTCCACCCGCTATCACCGGGGGGCGTTCGTGGAGCGCTTCGACGAAGCGACCGTTCTCGAACATCACGAACTCGAGGGCCTGCTCAACGGCATCGCCTCGGCGCGAGCGGCCACCAGTCCGACCCCGCGGATCCTGGGTCAACTCGATGCCCTGATGCGCTCGCTGCGCACCGCCAAGGATTCGCGGGCCTTCTGCGACATCGCGGCGGAATACCGGCGCACGATCAACGACGAATATGCCGGCCCCCGGTTGCACGCCACGATCCGCGCTTCGCAGAACCTGGTGCCCCGGGTGTTCTGGCTGATTTATCAGGGCAGCCGCGAAGAGATCCTCCCGTTCTACGAAGAGGAGACGTCCGCGATCAACCGGCGCGACCCCGAAGCCGCCCGGGCCGCGTGCGTCGGACGCTCCTACCTGATGGCACAGACCATGCTCGCCGAACTTTCCAGGCGGAGAGTGTTCACCGCACCCGACGACGTGGGTCCCGTGGTGCCGGAACCACTCGACGTAATCACCGACGCCGAGGCAGTGGGCGCCGAGCCGTCGCTGGCGATCTAGGGCACGCTGACCCGACGGAGCCGCCTGCCGGTCGATACGGTGGCAGGGATGAATGCGCGCGCGTTCCGACGCACCCAGCGCCGCGGGAGGCTGTTCGGACTGGTCGCGACGACGGTGTTGGTGTGCGGCATGGCATTAGGGGGCCCGGCCGGGCCCGCGGCTGCCGACTGGAACCAATGCGCGCCGTCGGGCGTGGAGAGCGCAAGGGCCTTGCCCGAGGACCTGACCGAGAGCCAGCCCACGCCCCAGGCAGACCGGGACACGACGAACTCCGTCGAACCACTCACCTCGGTCGACGTCGGCGCACTCGGCCTCGGCACACCGGGCGTGCTGACGGTCGGCACCCTGTCGGACGCCCCGCCCAACATCTGCATCAACCCGACCGGTGAATTCAGCGGCTTCGACAACTTGCTCCTCCGCGCCATCGCCGACAAGCTGCATCTGCAGCTCCGCTTCGTCAGTACCGACTTCTCCGCTTTGCTGGCCCAGGTGGCGTCCCGGCGTTTCGACGTGGGCTCGGCGTCGGTGAAAGCGACCGACCAGCGCCGCCGCACCGTCGCGTTCACCAACGGCTACGACTTCGGCTTCTACTCCCTCGTGGTGCCGCCCGGCTCCCCGATCCACAAGTTCAGCGACCTGGCGGCGGGCCAGCGCATCGGCGTGGTCCAGGGCACCGTCGAGGAGTCCTACGTCGTTGACACCCTGCACCTGCAGCCGGTGAAGTACCCGGGCTTCGCCACCCTGTACGCCAGTCTCAAGACCCGCCAGATCGATGCCTGGGTGGCGCCGGGAACCCTCGCCGCGACGGCCGTTCGGCCCGGCGACCCCGCGGTGACTGTCGCGAACACTTTCAGCCCAGGCAATTTCGTGGCCTATGCGGTCGCCAAGGAGAACAGGCCGCTGATCGATGCGCTGAACTCGGGGCTGGACGCGGTGATCGCCGACGGCACCTGGGCCAGGCTGTACTGCGACTGGGTGCCGCGCACGCTGCCGCCCGGCTGGAAGCCCGGGTCGAAAGCCGCGCCCGTCCCGAAGCTGCCCGACTTCGCCGCAATCGCCGCGAGCCAGCACCGCACCACGACGGGTCCGGCCGCGCCCAAATCGGCCCTGGCTCAGTTGCGCGATTCCTTCTTCGACTGGGAGATGTACCGACGAGCGATCCCGGTCCTGCTCACGACCGGTCTGCCCAACACGCTGATCCTGACCAACAGCGCCATCGTGATCGGCCTGGCGCTCGGGATGGTGCTGGCCATGGCGGGCATCTCGCACCGGCGCTGGCTGCGCTGGCCGGCGCGGGTGTACACCGATATCTTCCGGGGCCTGCCCGAAGTGGTGATCATCCTGCTGATCGGGATGGGCATCGGGCCGTTGGTCGGCGGGCTGACCAACAAGAATCCCTACCCCCTCGGTATTGCGGCATTGGGACTGATGGCCGCCGCCTACATCGGCGAAATCCTGCGCTCCGGAATCCAAAGCGTGGACCCCGGTCAGTTGGAGGCCGCCCGCGCGCTGGGATTCAGCTACACCACCGCGATGCGGCTCGTTGTGGTGCCACAGGGAATCCGGCGTGTGCTGCCCGCATTGGTCAATCAATTCATCGGGCTGCTCAAGGCATCCGCGTTGGTGTACTTCCTCGGCCTGATCGCCGATCAGCGTGAGCTTTTCCAGGTCGGCAGAGACTTGAATGCCCAGACCGGGAGCCTGTCGCCGTTGGTGGCCGCGGGCCTCTTCTACTTGATATTGACGATTCCGTTGACGCATCTGGTGAATTACATCGACGCGCGTCTGCGCCGCGGCCGCGGCACCCCCGACCCGGATGACAGTTCTGGCATGCTCACGACGACGTTCGGCCAGGAGATCACGTGAACGCGGGGCCCACGCCAGTGTCGCTGGCCGCCAAAGACATTCATCAAACCCTCGGCGGCAACAAGGTGCTGCGCGGCGTCGATTTCGAGGCTCCCGCGGGCACCACCGTCGCCGTCATCGGCCCGTCCGGGTCGGGCAAGTCGACGTTGCTGCGCACCTTGAACCGGCTGCACGAACCCGACAGCGGTGACATCCTGTTGGACGGTCGATCGGTGTTGCGCGACGATCCCAACGAGCTCCGCCAGCGCATCGGCATGGTGTTCCAACATTTCAATCTCTTCCCGCACCTCAGTGTGCTCAAAAATGTCGTGATGGCGCCGCGCAAGTTGCATCGCCTGCCCGCCGACGAAGCCCGCGACCTGGCCCTGGCTCAACTGGAGCGAGTTGGCCTGAAGCACAAGGCCGATGCACGACCCGGCATGTTGTCCGGCGGCCAACAGCAACGGGTTGCGATCGCCCGCGCGCTGGCCATGGCGCCGCAAGTGATGTTCTTCGACGAGGCGACTTCTGCGCTGGATCCCGAAATGGTGAAAGGGATTCTGCAACTCATCGCCGACCTCGGCGCCGACGGCATGACAATGATCGTGGTCACGCACGAAATGGGATTCGCCCGCTCGGCATCCGACACGGTCGTCTTCATGGACCGGGGCAAGGTCGTGGAATCCGGTCCCCCGGAGCGGATTTTCGAGGCCGCGCAGACGGAGCGTTTACAGCGATTCTTGTCGCAAGTACTTTGACCGTGCCACCACCACTGATTAGTAGCCTTAGCTACCTTGTACCCGCCTGATATCGCGTTAGACTCCCCGTTTATGGCGGACAGCGAATCCACCGCGGCCGATGTGACCGAGCTTGCGGAAGGCTTGCACCGTGCGCTGTCCAAATTATTTTCGATTCTGCGTCGCGGCGACCCGAGCGGCGCTGCCGCGGGAGAACTGACGCTGGCGCAACTGTCGATTCTGGTGACCTTGCTGGATCAGGGTCCGATCCGGATGACCGACCTGGCGGCCCACGAACGCGTGCGGACTCCCACCACCACGGTGGCGATCCGCCGGCTGGAAAAGCTCGGTCTGGTGAAGCGCTCTCGGGATCCGTCCGATCTGCGGGCGGTGCTGGTCGACATCACCCCGCGCGGACGGGCCGTCCATGGTGAATCCCTGGCCAACCGGCGCGCCTCGCTGGCGGCGATGCTCAGCCAACTTCCCCCTGCTGACCTGGACACCCTGATGCAGGCGCTGGCTCCGCTGGAGCGGCTGGCCTCCGGCGAACCGGCCGCTGGACCCGCGGGTGAGCCAGCTGCCGCTAAAGAGGCGTGAAAAGGCCAGCCAGACAACGGCTTTCCCGGAACCCGTAGACTGCGTTACATGCCAACTGCACTCATCACCGGCGCGGGCGGCGGCCTCGGTGCCGCGATCGCCACAGCACTGGCCCCCACCCACACGCTGCTGCTGGCCGGCCGGCCTTCCGACCGGCTCGACGCCGTCGCGGAGCGGCTCGACGCGACGACCTTTCCGCTGGACCTGACCGACCCGTCCGAGATCGAGGCCACCTGCGAGATCGTGGACGAACTCGACGTGCTGGTGCACAACGCCGGCGTCTTTTTCCCCGGTCACGTCGCGGAGTCCAACGTGGACGAGTGGCGCGCCACGTTCGCCGTCAATGTGCTTGGGCCGGTGGAACTTACGCTGGTGCTGCTGCCGGCCCTGCGACGCGCACGTGGGCAAGTGGTCTTCATCAACTCCGGTGCGGGGCGCAACGTCTCACCCGGGATGGCCTCTTACTCGGCGAGCAAGTTCGCCTTGCGCGCCTTCGCCGACTCGCTGCGCGCCGACGAACCGCAACTGCGGGTGACCACCGTCTATCCCGGCCGCACCGACACCGACATGCAGCGGGAACTCGCCGCATTCGAGGGCGACCCGTATGACCCCGCGAAGCTTCTCAAGCCGGAAACGGTCGCGGCCACCGTCGCCAACGTGGTAGCCACTCCCCCGGACGGCCACGTCCACGAGGTCGTGCTGCGGCCCGCAGGCCGCTAGACGACAAGGTTGACCAGCCGTCCGGGGACGACGATCACCTTGCGCGGATTGGCGCCCGCCAGGAAGGCCTGGACCTTCTCGTCCGACAACGCCGCGGCTTTCAAGGTGTCTTGATCGGCATCGGCGGCGACCACCACGCGCCCCCGCACCTTGCCGTTGACCTGTACCGGGTATTCGACGCTGTCGTCGACCAGGTAGGCGGGGTCGGCCTGCGGGAACGGGCCGTGCGCCAGCGACGCGGTGTGGCCTAGCCGCAGCCATAGCTCCTCGGCCATATGCGGGGCCAGCGGCGCCAGCATCAGCACCAGCGGCTCGACCGCCGCGCGCGGCACCGCTTCGCGGTGCTCCTTGGTCAGGTGGTTCGTGTATTCGATGAGCTTGGCCGCGGCGGTGTTATTCCGCAGCGCCGCATAGTCTTCCGAGACTCCTGCGATGGTGCGGTGCAGCGCTCGCAGGGTGCCGGTATCCAGGCCTTGCTGACCGGCCCCATCGACCACCCGCGTCGCGCCGGTCTGCTCGTCGACCACCAGCCGCCACACACGTTGCAGGAATCGGTGCGCCCCGACAACGTCCTTCGTCGCCCACGGGCGGGAGGCCTCCAGGGGGCCCATCGACATCTCGTACACCCGCAACGTGTCGGCGCCGTACTCGTCGCAGATCTCGTCGGGCGATATCGAATTCTTCAGGCTCTTACCGATTTTGCCGAATTCCTGGAAGACCTCGATCTCGCCGCTGGGAGCAGGATAGAAGAAGCGGCCGCCGCGCTCGACCACCTCGTCGGCCGGCACATAAGAGCCCCGCGAGTCGGTGTAGGCGAAGGCTTGGATATACCCCTGGTTGACCAGCCGGCGGTACGGCTCCTTGGAGCTGACGTGTCCGAGGTCGTATAAGACCTTGTGCCAGAACCGCGCGTACAGCAGGTGCAGCACCGCGTGTTCGGCGCCTCCGACGTACAGGTCGACACCGCCGGGATCCCGTGGGCCGTGCTCGTCGGGCCGCGGGCCCATCCAATATTCCTCGTTCTCCTTGGCACACAACCGTTCCGAGTTGTACGGATCGGTGTAGCGCAGTTCGTACCAAGAGCTGCCGGCCCACTGTGGCATCACGTTGGTGTCGCGGGTGTAGGGCTTGAGGCCGTCGCCAAGGTCCAATTCGACGTGCACCCACTCGGTGGCCTTGGCCAGCGGCGGTGACGGCTCGCTGTCGGCGTCGTCGGGATCGAACAGCACCGGCGAGTAGTCCGGCACGTCGGGCAGCTCGACCGGCAGCGCGGCTTCGTCGAGCGCGTGGGCACGGCCATCACTGTCGTAAACGATCGGGAACGGCTCACCCCAGTAACGCTGCCGAGCGAAAAGCCAGTCTCGCAGCTTGAATTCGATCTGCGCCCAGCCGCGGCCATCCGCCTCCAGGTGAGCGGTGATCGCTTCCTTCGCCGTCGCCACGTCCATCCCGTCGAGGTAACCCGAGTTGACCAGCACACCGTCGCCCGGATAGGCAGCTTCCGAAACATTGCCGCCCGCAATGACTTCCACGATAGGAAGCCCGAATTGGTGGGCGAAGTCCCAGTCACGCTGGTCGTGGCCGGGTACCGCCATGATGGCGCCCGTCCCGTATCCGGCCAACACGTAGTCCGCGATGAAGATCGGCACCGGCTCGCCGTTGGCGGGGTTGGTCGCGTAGCTGCCCAGGAAGACGCCGGTCTTCTCCTTGCTCTCCTGCCTCTCGAGATCCGACTTCGCCGTGATCGCCTGTCGGTAGCCGGCGACGGCCTCCCCCGGCGTCGCGGCGCCGTAGGTCCACCGCGGGTCGGTGCCCTCCGGCCAGCTCGCGGCAACCAGGCCATCGACCAGGTCGTGCTCGGGCGCCAGCACCAGGTAGGTGGCACCGAACATCGTGTCCGGTCGGGTGGTGAAGACTTCGATGTCGACAGTCTCGCCGCTGATGTTGCGCGCCGAGAACAGCGCCCGGGTGCCGGTGGAGCGCCCAATCCAGTTGCGCTGCATGGTTTTGACCGGTTCCGGCCAGTCCAGGAGTTCCAGGTCGTCGAGCAGCCGGTCGGCATACGCGGTGATCCGCATCATCCACTGCCGCAATCGTTTCCGGAACACCGGGAAGTTCCCGCGGTCGCTGCGACCGTCGGCGGTCACCTCTTCGTTGGCCAGCACCGTGCCCAGGCCCGGACACCAGTTGACCATCGAATCGGCGCGGTACACCAACCGATGGCTGTCGATCACGTCAGCCCGCTCCCCCGCCGACAACGCAGACCATTCGCGTCCATCTTCGAGCTGCCTTGCCCCGGAATCGAATTCCGCGATCAAGTCTGCGATCGGGCGGGCCTTGTTGGCCGCAGTGTCGAACCAGGCGTTGTAGATCTGCAGGAAGATCCACTGCGTCCACTTATAGAACTCGACGTCGGTGGTCGAAAAGCTGCGCCGGCTGTCGTGGCCGAGACCCAGCCGGCCGAGCTGACGGCGGAAGTTCACGACGTTGGCCTCGGTTCGGATGCGCGGATGAGTGCCGGTCTGCACGGCATACTGCTCGGCGGGCAGCCCGAAGGCATCGAACCCCAACGCGTGCAAGACGTTATGCCCGGTCATCCGGAAATAGCGGGCGTAGACGTCGGTAGCGATGTAGCCCAGCGGGTGGCCGACGTGCAGTCCCTCCCCAGAGGGGTAGGGAAACATGTCCTGCACAAACAACTTGTCGGCGGGAATGGGGGTGCCATCCGTCGGGGCCAAGGATCCGACCGGGTTGGGCACGTTGAACGTGCCCAACTTCGCCCAGTTCTCCTGCCACGTGCTTTCGATACGGCCCGCCAGCGCCGCGGTGTAACGAAATTTCGGCGCGTCGGGGTCCGTCTGGACGGCACCGGGGTTGCTCTCGGCGGCGGTGGTCGGGGATTCGGTCACCTGAACAGGGTATAAGGGAGCCCCAGCCCGCCCGCCGGGCCACAGGATGGTCTCGGTTCCGTTGCGCACCGATCAGGGGTTCATCCCAGGTCGATTTCGAGCCTATTCACGGGCTTTGACCTGTAGTTACAGTCGGCCTCTGACAAGCCTGCTGGCAGTGCGCCATTGGAAGGACCGAGGCAGATGATTGAGATCGTCCCCGCCCGCCGTGCGCTCCTCGGGGGTATGGTCGCCGGACTGATCGCCATGGCGGTTGCCACGGGCGGCAACGCGTCGGCTGACCCCGTGCTTCCTGCGCCATCGCCTGGTCCCGCCCTCCCCGCGCCGCAGAACGCCACCGTCGCACCCGGGCAGGTGCCCACCAACCGGTTCGTCGCGACCCCGCCCGCGTCGAACCCGGCTGCCTCGCCGACGGCACCCGGCGCACCCGTCCCGGCTGCCACCGCGCCCACCGCGCCGGTACCACCCGCCGCCTCCGGGACGATCCGTGAATATCTGCAGTCGAAGGGGGTCAAGCTCGAGGCGCAGAAGCCCGAGGGGCTCAAGGCGCTCGACATCACCCTGCCGGTGCCGGCCCGTTGGACCCAGGTGCCCGACCCCAACGTGCCCGACGCGTTCGCGGTGATCGCCGACCGACAAGGCAGCAGCATCTACACCTCGAATGCCCAGGTGGTGGTGTACAAGCTGGTCGGCAACTTCGACCCCCGCGAGGCGATCAGCCATGGCTACGTCGACAGCCAGCAGCTCCTGGCCTGGCAGCCGACCAACGCCTCAATGGCGGATTTCGGCGGCTTCCCGTCGTCGATTGTTGAAGGCACATACCGCGACGGCGACATGATGCTGAACACCTCCCGGCGCCACGTCATCGCCACCTCCGGGCACGACAAGTACCTGGTGTCGCTCGCGGTGACCACCGATCGCGCGGTCGCCGTCGCCGACGCACCCGCCACCGACGCCATCGTCAACGGCTTCCGGGTGACCGTTCCCGGCGACCCGGTCCCCGCGCCGGTCCAGACCCCGGCGGCCTCGCCGGTCGGGTTGGCCCCCGCCCCGGCTCCGGCCCCGGTCGCGCAGGTGCCCCCAGTCGCGCAGGTGCCGGCCACGGCTCCGGTCGGGCAGGTACCGGTTACCGCTCCGCTCGGGCAGGCGCCCGCGGTGGCTCCGCTGCGGCAGACATCGGCCACGGCTCCGACGGGCCTGCCGGTGCAGGCGCCCATGCCCAGCCGCCAGCCCACGCCGAACCTCTTGACTCTGGTTCCCGGCCTGCCACCACTGCCCAATTTCTCGTTTCTGCAGCACTAAGCGCTGCCGCGGCTCCGCTGGAGCCGACTGAGCGAATCGGCGGCCGGGCTCGTATTGTGAGGCCATGCTGATTGCGGGGGTGCTGTGCGTGTGCGCGGCGGTGGCTTCGGCCGGGTTCGGAACGTGGTCGCTGGCGCGCGGCCAGAATGTCGCTCCCACCGCGTTGGCGCTGCGGTCGGTGGCCCCAGCCCAACTGGCGGCCGCGATCATGTTGGCGGCCGGTGGGGTGGTGGCGCTGGCAGCCCCGCCGCACACCGCCCTGGTGGTGTTGATCGTCTGCGTCGCCGGCGCCTTCGGAACGGTCGCCGCGGGGTCGTGGCAGAGCGCGCGTTTCGTGCTGCAGCAGGAAGCGGCGACGCCGGCCTGCACCGGTGCCTGCTCCGGCTGCACGCAGTCCTGCCACTGAGCGAGCGGGGTGAGCCCCCGGCGTGGGGGAGGGGCGTTAGTTGCGGCTGAGGTCGATCGGATGGGTCGCAAGCAATGACAGGGGCAGCGGCTGGCGTCGCAGCACCTGCCCCCACAGGTCGGACCTCGCCCCGACGAGAACGTCAGATGGCAAGGCCGACAAGACAATCCAGTCGTCGCGTTCGATCTCGCCTTCCAGCTGACCGATGGTCCAGCCGGAGTAGCCGGCGAAGATTCGCACCCCCTCCACCACGGGAGCGATGGTGTCGGGGTCGGCGTCGAGGTCGACCATCACCACCCGGCCGGCCACGTGCCGCAGACCGGCCACGCCCTGGGGATCGGCGCCAACCCGCAGTGTCGCCAGGCAGAGGGCCGCGTCACGCTTCACCGGGCCGCCGATGAACATCGTCTTCGGCTTGGCCGCCAATTTGGTCCACTGCGGCAGCACGTTGTACACAGCCGTTTCGCTGGCGCGGTTGAGCACGACTCCCAGGGTGCCGCCGTCGTTGTGCTCGACGATGTAGATGACACTGCGCCGGAACGTCGGCTCGAAAAGATCGGTGTTGGCAAGCAGCAATGTCCCAGCCCGCACCCGCTGCGCGGCCGGCGCGACATAGTCTTCTGGATCCTCGGGCGGCGGCACCCCACCATCATCGCATCCAGCACTTGCCGGCCGGGGGAATCAAGCGCGGGACGCGAATATTTGTACTGTTGGTAAATCGGCTCGGCAGTGACGAGCTTGCTAGGCCCAATCGTGGAAGTCGGTTTTGTGATCCAATCCCGGATGCACTCAAGCGCACCCGTCGAAATCTGGCGGTCGGTGCGCAGTTTGCCGGACTTCTGGCGGCTGCTGCAGGTGCGCATGGCCAGTCAGTTCGGTGACGGGCTGTTCCAGGCGGGTCTGGCCGGGGCATTGTTGTTCAATCCGGACCGCGCCGCCGATCCGATGGCCATCGCGCGCGCGTTCACCGTGCTGTTCCTGCCTTACTCGCTATTGGGCCCTTTCGCCGGCGCGTTGATGGACCGTTGGGACCGGCGGCTGGTTATCGTCGGTGCCAACGCCGCCCGTCTCATCCTGATCGCGGCGATCGGCACAATCCTGGCGGTCAGAGCCGGCGACCTGCCGCTGCTGTTGGGCGCGCTGTTCGCCAACGGCCTGGCCCGGTTCGTCGGCTCCGGGTTGTCGGCGTCCTTGCCGCACGTCGTGCCCCGCGAACAGGTCGTGACGATGAACGCCGTGGCCAACGCGTCCGGAGCCATCGCCGCGTTCATCGGCGCCAACTTCATGCTCGTGCCCCGGTTCGTGTTCGGAGCCGGGGACAAAGGCGCCTCGGCGATCATCTTTCTCACCGGCGTCCCCGTCGCCGCCGCATTGCTGCTGACATTGCAGTTCGGATCCCGCGTGCTGGGGCCGGACGACACCAAAAGGGCAATCCACGGACCGGTTTTCTACGCCGTGGTCACTGGCTGGTTGCACGGCGCGCGCACGGTGGCGCAGCGGCCCACGGTTGCCGCCACCCTGTCTGGCTTGGCCGCCCACCGCATGGTGATCGGCATCAATTCGCTGCTGGTCTTGCTGCTTGTCCACCACATGAGAGACCCGCAGGGCGGGGGATTGGGTGCCGCGCTGGTGTTTTTCGGTGCCGCCGGCCTCGGGGCGTTCCTGTCCAACGTGCTGACTCCGCCGGCGGTCCGGCGCTGGGGGCGCTACGCGACGGTGAACGGTGCGCTGGCGGCGTCGGCGGTCATCGAGGTCGCGGGAGCGGGATTGCTGCTGCCGGTGATGGCGGTGTGCGGCTTCTTTCTCGGAGTGACCGGGCAGATGGTGAAGCTGTGCGCCGACTCCGCGATGCAGATGGACGTCGATGACGCCCTGCGCGGGCACGTGTTCGCGGTGCAGGACGCGCTGTTCTGGGTCGCGTTCATCGCCTCCATCACGGTGGCCGCGACGCTGATCCCCGCCGACGGCCACGCGCCCGCATTCGCCTTGATCGGCTCGGGGCTCTACCTGGCCGGACTGGCCATGCACAGTTTTCTGGGCCGACGCGGCGACCCGGCGAATAATCATTCCCCAGCGAGGCCGACCGACGAGCCGAGGCAATGATGGCGGGTCCCGAATCGATCGTGGCTGACCTTCGCGCCGAGAGCGACGACCTTGATGCCCTGGTCGCGCCGCTGCCGGCCGACCGCTGGGCCGACCCGACGCCCGCGCCCGGATGGTCCATCGCCCACCAGATCGGCCACCTGTTGTGGACCGACCGCGTCGCACTGACCTCGGTCACCGACGAGGCGGGCTTCGTCGAGGCGCTGAAGGCCGCGGCCGCCGACCCGGCGGGCTTCGTCGACGCGGGCGCCGAGGAATTGGCCGCTCTAGCGCCGGCCGAAATACTCGCCGACTGGCGGGCCACCCGCGGACGGCTGCATGCCGAGCTGCTGATGGTGCCCGCGGGACGCAAACTTCCCTGGTTCGGGCCGCCGATGAGCGCGGCCTCGATGGCTACCGCGCGGCTGATGGAGACGTGGGCTCACGGGCTGGATGTCGCCGATGCGCTGGGGATCAAGCGGGCCGCCACCGATCGGCTGCGGTCGATCGCTCACCTGGGAGTGCGCACCCGCGACTACGCCTTCTCCGTCAACAACCTTCCCGCCCCCGCCGAGCCTTTCCTGGTCGAGCTGCGCGGACCCGGTGGCGACACCTGGGCCTGGGGATCGCCGGACGCGACGCAGCGAGTCACCGGTTCTGCCGAAGACTTCTGCTACTTGGTCACGCAGCGGCGCCCGCTCAGCGCCCTCGACATCACCGCGGATGGGCCCGATGCGCAGCGTTGGCTGGAAATCGCACAAGCCTTCGCGGGCCCGCCCGGCGCCGGTCGATGAGCGCGCGTGCGCGCGAAGAGAGCCGGCGCCCCTCCCACCACGCGCCGGTCGATAAGCGCGCCTGCGCGCGATTAGTGGAGCGGCCCGCCGTAATTCGCCCGGTTCTCGGCCTCGGCCTCTTCGCGTAGCGCCGAGATCGCGAGGTTCAGCCGGTCGGCCAGCTCCCCGTGCGCATATCCGGTCATCACGCCGGGGTGCAGAGTCAGCTTGAGCAGCCGGCCGTCAGAATTGGCCACCGCATGGATATCCCCGAGATCGACGCTGTAGGTGACGGCCTCAGCCTGGGCTACGAGGGCTTCCCACTTATCGGCCGCCTCGCTCAATTCACGAAGAACTGATTCGACGAGGTCCTTGTCGCTGAGATTCGCGCGACCGCCCGAATCCGACACGATCACAGTATGTCGACCCCTCCAACCAGCGTCAATTCAAACTCGCAGGTTGCCAAAGCACCTCGCGGCGGCGCTATGCGGCGGGCGTTTGGGCGGCGAGTTTCTGGTACCAGGCGAGGTGATAGTTCGCCGAAATCGAGTCCCCGCTGGCGATGCCTTCGGTTGCGGCCATCAACAGACACTTGAGTAGGAGGGTCGGGTTCACGGACGGGTATTGGACCAACAGCTGGTAGCGCGCCGTATCAAGGTGCACCCGCAGCACGTCGACCTCCTGGTCGATGATGACGGCTTCCGTGGCAGCGGCGTCCGCCAGCCTTTGCACAATGCGGGGGAGTCCGTCGAACCGGCGCGTGGTCTGGCTCAGCACTTCGCCCAGGCCCTCGATCGGGGGCAGCTCCCGCGGCTCGACCGACGACTTTGTCGTGGCGAAGTCAGCCGAGCGGTGCAGCGAATCACCGGGAGCGTAGGTCACCACGCGCGCCGCGTCGCCGATCAACGTGGCGATCCTGCCGGTCCGGCGCTCGGGTTCCAGCAACCGCACACCGGCCGGAAGGTTGATACCCGCCGGTATCCAGCCGTGGGCCAAATCCGTCACCAACACGGTCGTGCCGTCCGGAAGGTCGCCGACCGCCCAATTCAGCCGCGGCTCCTGGCGGACCACGAACTCGAGGAAGCGATTCAGCCGGTCCAAGTCGAAACCCGTTGTGATTACGTCCTTTTCGGGAGGTCGGCCGGGAACTCCCCGAGGGGGCTGCGGTTCATCGTGCGCGGCCACGGGCTCGTCCACGACAACATGGTGGCGGCCACTGTCCATCGTGTCGTCGGCGACCGGTTCGGGCTCGGTGATCGCGGGAATGACCTGCGTCTCCTCGATCGAAGTCGCCGCCGCGGCGGGTTCCGGCTCCCGGGCTGGCCGGACCTCGTCCGATGCCCGTTCCGGGACTTCCAGATCGACGTGGTGGCGACCATTGCCCACAGGCTCCCAATCCGCCGCCGACGCCGCCCCGGCAGGCTGGTCTACAACCGGCCCGACCTCCGTCAACGCGGGAAGGGCCTGCGTCTCCTCCGTCGAACCGGGCTCCGCTTCGTCCTCGTCGAACTGGTGGCGGCCCGGGTCGTCGAGGAGGGGTGGAAGCTCCCAGTCCGCTGCGGGCGCGCGCTCGACCGGCTCATGGGCGACTGGCTCGACTTCGGTGATCGCGGGGATGATCTGCGTCTCCTCGATCGCGGTCACCGCGGCGTCGGCGTCCGGCGTCCACTCCGGCGCGGCCTGGTCCGGTGCCGGCTCCAGCGCCTCCACCTGCGGGGGATCCTCGGGGGCGGACTGCCGATCGGGCTCGACGCCCTCGGCTGGCGCTTCGATGACATGCTCCATGCCCGTCACGCTCGGGATGACGTGTGTCGCCTCCGTGTCCGGCGGTTCGGGGGCGGTGGCCACCTCTGCAGCGATCTCTCGTGCAGGCGTTTCATGTTGCCGCCCGCGCTCGAGCGCATCGGGGTGCGGCACGGCTGGAGGCGGCCTGTCGACTCGCCAGCGCGGCTTACGCGCCGTCCTGGTGGGCGCTTCGGAAGGCCTGGCGCCACTAACCGCAGGAATGATTCGGGTCTGCTCCATGTCCGGTGACGGCGGTTCGGCCAGCTGCCGGCGTGGATATCCGGCGCTCACCCCGCTCTTTGCCGCGTGCAGCTGGCGCATCGTCGACTCGACTCGCCGCACGGCGCGGCCACGCGCCTCATCGATGACGCGGGCTTCTTCCGCCTGGCGGGGCAAGTCAGCCAAGCCGGCACGCTTGATCATTTTCAGCTGCTCGTTCGCGCCGTCGGCGATTCGCTGCAGGTCGGCTTTGAGATACTCTGCGAGCGCGGCATTTTCGACGGTCGTCGTCGACAGCTCGGTAGGCCAAAGCCCACCGATCACCCACGGGGTGCAATCGATGGGAGAGCTGAAAGCCGGCATCGCCAGTGATTCCCGGGTAGCTCTCCGGAGGCGCTGACGCGCCGTCATCCGACCGAAGATCGCCACCGGTTAAGCGTACCGGTATCTGATGAATGGCTTATTCGGCGAGTGAATTGTGCAGGCCTGACGGCCTGGGTAGCGTGGGGACATGGCTGAATCTGCACTGCAGCAGCAACTCGACGAAGTGCGTGCTTTACTCGCCCGCGCGCGAGAGTTGTTCGGCCCCAACCCCGTAGAGCCGCCCACCGACATCGCTCCAGATCCCGAGGCGGCCAAGACGTGGCTGCTATAGCGGTCGGCTAGATCGCCCTGTTGCGGCGTCGCAGTTTGTGTGCCAGTAGCTTCTCGATCGCCGCGTCGAGGTCTCGCGGGGTCGGAACCTCAGCCGAGGGGGTGTGTCCGGCCGCCACGATCTCGTCGCGAATCTCCAGCAATGCCTTGAGGCATGAGACGTCGGCGGTGAGCAGAATGCCTCGTGCCAGCGTCTCGGCGTCGGTCTCCATCGCCTCTTCGCTCAGCGCCACGCTGTGCATGTAGCCGCCGCGGCAGGAGCGGACGAGGATGTGCCCACTCGGATGAACGGTGTCAAAAGCGGGATTCGCGTCCGTCATCGACCGCGGTCAGCGATGCTGCCGAGGTTGCGCGCCGCATCCTGCTCGTGCCGTTCCCACATCGTCGCCGATGCCGTCAGCTTGTCCGCCAGGTCGGCGTGGTCCGCGGCCTGTTGCTCGTAGCACTGGCGCCTGAGCTCGAGCAGTTCCCGTCCGGCGTCGCGCAGTTCTCCGAAGACCGGCCCGAGCGAATCTAGGCTTTCCTGGATCGCCTCGTGCGACGAAGGAATCGTCCTCAGGTAGTCGGAGGTCTCCTGGTGGCGCGCAGCGGCTTGACGCAAGTGCGCGGGTACCACATGGATCGAATCTGCCATCCGCTGTCTCCTGTTCCCGGCCGCCGGCCCAGACCGGCGGGATCACAATTGTCAGGTGGTCGACGAGGTCGCCGGCCGCGTGGGTGTCGGTGTATCGGGTCTCGTCGGCGAGGTCACGGCTGCGGCCGACGCCGGCGGATGCTCCCAGCCTAGAAAGCTTGGCCCGGTCACGGTGGCGATGTCCTGAATTTGGCCGTCGAGAAGCGCCTTACCTGGACCGAGGGCAAGCGCATGGCGATCGACGAAGATTCCGATATCCGCCGGGCTTATCTGCGCCGGATCGATCGGGCTGGTGACCGCGGAGCCCGGCGGCGGAATCGTTATTCCTTGCTGTTGGAATGCATCTGGTATGGCAACCCCGCCGACCGCGGCTTTGATCGCTGCTGCCAATTGGGGGCTGGCGGCGGTCACCGTCTCGCCGTCGGGCAGGGTCACCGTGGTGGGGCCGGTCGGCGGCGATTCATCCTCGGCCGGGGCCGCACCCCGACCGTCATCGTTTTGGTCGCCCGACTCCTCCGCCGAAGGTTCGGTCTTGGGATCGGGGTGCTCGGAGGGGTCCAGCGGGCCTTCCTCGTCGAGGCCTCGCAGCTCCGGATCCGTTCGGTCCTCGTCGCCCAGTCCGGGAAGTGGCAACCCACTCGGTGTCGCACCGAGACTCGGTAGCCCCGGGGCGAGGCTGGGCATCGGCGGCAGCACGGGAGCCATAGGCGCGGCCGGAGCGGTCGCGGCCTCCGGCGTTCCCGCGCCCGATAGGTCATCCGTCGCCAGACCCGGGTCATCGGCCAACAACGAATCCAGCAGTGGATCCCAGTCCGAGTCCTCCGTCGGCGCCGTGGTTTCCGCATCGGTGCCGACCGCGCGGGCCGCGGCGCGCTCGTCGGGACTCTTGGATGCGTCGTACAGCGATGTCCACGCGGCCATCAGCGCCGACTTCGACGTGTCGTCCAGGCGCGCGTTGAGGACCACCGCGCGAATGTCCCGGAGCTTGCCGATCAGGAAGCGCTGGAAGTCGCGGGCTCCGGCGGGGGTGTCGAGGTCCGATCGCGCTCGTACCGCGGCTTCGGTGTCTTGTTGCAACCTGGTCAGCGCTTGGCTGCCTTCGACCGCATTGAGATGGGCGTTGAGGATAGCCGTGATCACTTGCATATCCAGCTGAGAGCTCGCCGAATTCTGGTGGGCGAGGGCAGCTTCGGCGTGCGCGATGGCTTCCGCCGCCTCGCCCCTCTCCCGATCGGGTGGAGCCGCAAGTTGTTGGCGGATCTTGTCCGTGATCGCCTGGAGTTGTTCGGGCCGTGTCGTCGGGGTGATCACGGCGGCCAGCTCGTTGGGCGACAGGCCCGCCTGCCACGCGTTCGGATCACCGGTGCGATCCCGGACATCTTTCACCGCGGCAAAAAGCTCCTCGTGCGCCGACATCAGCTAGGCGACCGCCGTCGCAATTCCGTGCGGGATGCGTTGCGACCTCTCCATGCTCGACGACCGTACCCAGGTGTGGCATCCTCGACAATTCACCGTGCCGTGGGGTTGTGGACGGCATTGCGACTGTGCCTTTTTAGCCACTGTCAGCGGTGTACTGCACCCGAAGTGATTCCAGCACAGCCTTTTTCGCTCGGCTGAGTTCGCGCGCACCCTCGATGACGGAGGCGATCTCGCGCTGTTTGTCCAGCAGGAAGCGGTGAAACTCGCGAGCGCCCATCGGCGTATCGACGGCGAGGTTCGCCTGGTGCGCGGTGGCGTGGTTGAGCTGCTCGGCGATGGCATCCAGTCGCCGGGCACCCTCGCGCATAGCGGCATGCGCGCTGGAGAGGACGTCCGCCAACACCCGGTCGGCGTCGGCCACCGTGCCGTGCTGGTCGGCGAGCGCCGACTGCCGCGCCTGTATCGCGGCTACCGAAGGTCCGCCTTTTTCCGTCATCGGCTCACCCTGTTCGTCATAGCGGTCGGCGAATAGCGACGTTGGGACCCAGCGGGCTGATCCGCACCGAGGCGCCCGAGTAGGGCGCTTCGACTACCAAATTGTTGCCGATGGCCAGCTGGACGTGTCCGGCGTGCGGGAAGACAAGGTCACCGGGCCGGATCTGTGAGCGCGGCACCGGTATCCCATCGTTGATCTGCTGATAAGTGGTGCGGTCCAAGTGAATTCCCGCCTGCGCATAGCTCCACTGGACCAGCCCAGAACAATCGAACTGGTCTGGCCCCGTCGCGCCCCACACGTAAGGACGGCCCAGACGCGACAGCGCGGCGCGCACCGCGATGGCGGCGCGCCCGGTCGGACCCGCTCCAGCGGCGCGGCGGCGCCACAGTTGGTAGCGCAGGGCCCGCAGTTCGGCGAGGCGTCGGCGGGCCCGAAGCCGGGCCGACACCACGTGGGCATGCTGCGCCCGCAGTCGTGCCGCGCGGCGGCGCATCGCTTCGCGCTGGGCCATCGGCGTCGCCGGAACGACGGCCGGCTCGGCGCGGGCTTCGTCGAGGACGTTTCTGGTCAGCTCGCGAGCCTGAGCCCGGTCCCGATCGGCGCCGGCGATGACGTCCGCCATGGCTGCGTCCGTGCCCGCGGCTGCCGCGAGACGTTGCCGGCTGTGCTCCGCGGCAAGTCGGTAGCCGCCGCGAGCCAATCCGTCGTTCAGCCCGGCCGCACGCCGCAGCACGGCGTGGTGGTGCGCGGTGCCCGGATCGAGCGGCGGCCGCCGCGTGCCGCCGGCGAACATGTCATGAGCGCGGCTGAGCAGCTCGACTTCGCTTTGGTTCACTGCACCTCCTTGCCGTGTTCGCCCGACTCGACGGCGTCAACGAAGGCGCGCACGCGGGGGAGCGCCCCCGGCGGGATAACCCCCCGATTGCGGATGTCCCACATCTCGTCGACGTCGACACCGACCAACGTGGCGATGATGGCCTCGGGCAAAGCCGACTCTGCGCACGCCCGGTCGAACCGGGCGCTCAGGCTGGTCGGCATCCGTTTCAGCAGGGCGGTCCGCGTCGCCTCGAGGGCTTGGAGATGTTCCATCAGCCGGCCCGTGGAGTCTGCGCCGGCATTCACCGCGACCCGCCAGGAGCCGGCCGCCAGCATCTCTGCCTTCACGCACTGAGCGATCACAGACAGAATATACGTCTCATATTCGTTTGATGTTGTCGCAGGCAATCGATCGATGACGGATTTGAGGGCCTCGAGCTGAGCTTCGGCATATCCTTCCAGCACTTCGGCGTCGCTGTGCCGGTCCACGACCACGGGCCCGCTACGCCTGGCGGGGACGGCAGCGGGAGGCTGGGCGGCCATCACGCGGGCCAGTTCCGCGTCCGGATCGGCCGCCACCAGCAGCCGAGAATAGGTACCCGGCGGCAAGCCCAGCCCGTTCTCAACCTTCTGAACTGTACTTTTGTGCGGCTTGCGGGCACCGCGCTCCATGAAGCTCAGCCCCATGATGCTGACACCGGTCGCGGCGGCAAGGTCGGCTAGGGACCAGTCACGTGACTCTCGCAAAGCGCGGATGGCCGCGCCGGCCGATTCACGGCTCACCGCGCGCTCCGGCCATAGGCCGGATACTACACAGCCGATACCGTATCGCTATGTATATACGTTTTTGTCTCGTTTCTCTTGCGCGGCACCCATGTCTCTGTATACGCTTTTGCCTACGTTTCACGCTCGACAAGGAGACCGACATGGGACATCCCTGCGCTGCCAACCCGGAACTGTGGTTCGGCTATCCCGACGATGATGGTGGCGACGGCGCGGCGAAGGCCCGCGCGTATGAGCGGTCGGCCGTCGAGGCGCGCATCCAGTGCCTGCGCCGCTGCCCGTTGGCGCAGCAGCGGCGGTGCGCTCAACACGCCATCGCGCACCGCGAGGAGTACGGAGTCTGGGCCGGCGTCAAACTCCCCGGGGGCCAGTACCGCAAGCGTGAACAGTTGGCTCAGGCCCACGATGTCCTGCGGCGCATCGCGTCCGGAGAGATCAACTCCCGCCAGCTGCCGGAGAATGCGGCCTTGCTCGCCAATCACGAGCACGAGTCGGTTGCGGTGGCCGCCGTGGTGCTGCACCTGCCCCTCGCAAAGGTTGGGCCTCGCTCGGCCGCGTGAGTTCCGTCCTGCTCAGGGGCCGTTTGCTGGCGTAGCCAACGGGGTAGAGCTTCGGCACGACCGAGTCTGTCGACCCAAAGGCGGGATCCATGACGTTCGACCTGACCCCGACGGCAGCGCAGCACGACCTGGCCCGGCGGGCCCACGAGTTCGCCGAAGATGTGATCCGCCCCGTGGCGCTCCACTACGACCAACGGCAAGAGTTCCCGTGGCCGGTCTTGGAGGAGGCGGCGCAGCGCGGCTTCTACAGCCCGCTGTTTTACCGCGATCTGATCGGCGACCCGACGGGCCTGTCGTTGCCGATGTTCATGGAGGAGCTGTTCTGGGGCTGCGCCGGGATCGGGCTGGCAATCGTGATGCCGGCGTTGGCCCTCTCGGCGATCGGGCAGGCCGCATCCCCGGAACAGATGTTGGAGTGGGCGCCCGAATGTTTCGGAACTCCGGGCGATCTCAAGCTGGCAGCGCTGGCGATCTCGGAGCCCGAAGGTGGCAGCGACGTACGGAATCTGCGCACCCGCGCGCGCCGCGACGGTGACGACTGGATTATCGACGGCCACAAAATGTGGATCGGCAACGGCGGAATCGCCAATGTGCACGTGGTCAACGCCGTCGTCGACGAGGAACTCGGGCATCGCGGTCAGGCGCTTTTCGTGGTCCCCGGTGGCACGCCGGGGCTCAAGCTGGTCCGCAAGTTGGACAAACTGGGCTGCCGCGCGTCCCATACCGCCGAGTTGCTGTTCGAGGGCGTCCGCGTTCCCGGTGCCAATCTGCTTGGCGGAGAAGAGAAGCTGGAGCACAAACTCGCTAAGGCGCGCGAAGTGGTGGCGGGCGGAAAGCGGTCGGGTTCGGCCACACTGGGCACCTTCGAACAGACCCGGCCCATGGTCGCCGCGCAGGCTATCGGCATCGCACGCGCGGCGCTGGAATACGCGACGGCGTACGCCACCGAGCGCGAGGCATTCGGCGCGCCGATCATCGACAACCAGGGCATCGCCTTCCCGCTGGCGGAGCTGGCCACCCAGATCGACGCGGCGCGGTTGCTGACCTGGCGAGCGTCGTGGATGGCCGCCAACAACGTGCCCTTCGAACGCGGGGAAGGGTCGATGTCGAAAATGGCCGCCAGCGAGGTGGCAGTCAAGGCCACCGAACGCGCCATTCAGACGATGGGCGGCTGGGGCTACATCACCGATCATCCGGTGGAAAAGTGGTATCGAGATGCCAAGCTGTACACCATCTTTGAGGGCACCAGCGAGATCCAGCGAATGGTCATCGCCAACGCGCTGGGGGCCGCGGTCGGCACGCCGCCGCTGCACGTGGTTCTCGAACCGTCTGGCGGGCCACTCAACCGCGTCTTTGGTCGCGGCACCCCGCTGCGCTCCCGCGCCGCCGACACCGCCCTGTCCATGCAGGACCGGGTGCCCGAGCCCGTCATGCGCCTGGCCATGAAGGTGCTCCGACCGCCGCGTAAGTAGCGAATCTGGGTACGGTCGGTGTGGACAATGAACAACCTTGAGCCGGCACCGATCGAACTTGCCTGCGCTGCGTCACCGGGCGCGGGCACCGAGGTGCTGCGTCCCCGTGAGGTTCCGTTGGGCGGCCCTCGGGCGATGCGCGTGCGCCGCACGCTGCCACAACGCCAGCGCTCGCTGGTCGGCGCCTGGTGCTTCATCGACCATTACGGTCCGTCGTCCGCGCGCATGGACGTCCCGCCGCATCCGCACACCGGACTACAAACCGTCAGCTGGTTGTTCAGTGGGGAAGTGGAGCACAACGACAGCGCCGGCGTGGACGCCGCCGTCCGTCCCGGCGAGTTGAACCTCATGACCGCCGGCGCCGGTATCTGCCACTCGGAAGTATCGGTGACGTCGGGGGCGGCCTTGCATGGCGTCCAGCTCTGGGTCGCGCTGCCCGATTCCGATCGCGACACCGGTCGCGACTTCGCGCACTACGCGCCGGCGCCTGTACCCCTTCCGGGCGCGACGGCTCGCGTGTTCCTCGGGTACCTGGCCGGCAGCCGGTCCCCGGTGCATACCTTCACTCCGTTGCTGGGCGCCCAGCTCGATCTCGACGCCGGGACTCACCTGGACCTCGATGTCGATCCGGCCTTCGAGCATGGTGTGCTCTGCGACCTGGGGGCGGTCCGTGTTGAGGAAGCCGCGCTGGCGGTTGCCGAGCTGGCCTACCTGAACCCCGGCCGCTCGTCGTTGCGCCTGCGCAACGATGGCGACCGGCCCGCGCGGGTACTGCTGCTCGGGGGTACTCCGTTCACCGAAGAACTGGTGATGTGGTGGAACTTCGTGGGACGAAGCCACGACGACATCGTGGCTTACCGCCAACTGTGGGAGGCCGGCGACGACCGCTTCGGCTCCGTCCACGGCTACCGGGGTTCGCTTACCCGTCTGCCCGCCCCGCCGTTGCCGACCACTCGGCTGCGACCGCGACCGATACCGCAAGGAAAGGAAGACACCAATGGCCACCGATAAGACCGGGGCAGAGACGACCGTCAGCCTCGAGGAGGGCCGCTACACCATCGCCGTAGAAGGCAAGCAGGTCGGCCTCGCCGACTTCGCCGACCGCGGCGACCAGCGCGTCTTCTACCACACCGAAATCGACCCGGCGTACGGCGGACGGGGCCTGGCGACGATCCTCGTCGAGGAAGCGCTGAATGAGGCGCGCGGCGAGGGCAAGCGCATTGTTCCGGTGTGCTCGATGATCGGCACCGTGCTCAAGAAGCACCCCGAATTCGACGACATCACCGACGCCGTGACGCCGGATATCTTGCGGTGGGTGCGTTCGTAGTCGCTCCGAAACATTACGGGTTATTGCATTGCGTGCCGGTCCGGTTACCGTCGTGACTTAGATGTCCAAAAGGAAAGACTCGCGGTAATCCAGCTTCGGCATTGAGAATAGCTTTAAGAGCTGCCCCTAGTGGCAATGTTGAGGATGTCTTCTACCGACCATTTCATAATGTGACTAAAGATTGTCGCGTCGCCGACCACTAATGTTGCACACGCCCCGTTCAGGCACAATTCGATATTGCCCTTTTCCAACTCAACGACTTGAACACCGGACGCGTAGCCGAGCTTATAGAGGCTGGCGCCCAGAGCTCCTGAAGCGAGGTCCGAACGAGCAGCAGTTATCCAATTCCATATGAGATACTTCTCGACCAGTTCAAACGTCGAAAATTTCGCCACATCGTTACGCCTTTGCCCGCGGTCATCCACTACGTCGACGACCCAACCTCCGTCGCCATCCCGAAGATGCACGGAATAGTCGTCCGATTTGAAGAGAATGTCGCAGTCGCCACAACTGAGGGATGTCGTGACGTTGGTCAAACCAGCTTTGGGCGCCCACACCGACCAATTGTTCGATAATCGAGAAAAGTCTGCCATTTTCACCGTACCCGTACCAATACTCCATAACGTTCCAGTTCAAATACCGTACCATTTGTGCCGTCTGGTTTGATGATCCGGAATTGTTGGCCGCCGCCTGGCTGATGGAACCACGGCGCCACTTCAGATTGTTCGATGTGCCAGCCCGGCGGTAGGAGAGATGGGTCTCCCACCGCGTATTCAAAGTAAGGCTTCACCGCACTCTCTGGTGGGAGTGATAGCTCAGCGAAAGGCGTGCCTTCGGGCGCCAAGTAAGCGCCATAAGGGCTGCCGAAACGCCCGAGAATCGTCCCCGGTTCAAGATGCGCGTCGGGAATCACTGTCCCCGGAACCGCATAGGGTTTGGTTGCCAGCGTGTCGTCGGGATAGGACAGGCTGCCGTCGGGATGAGTGAACTCTGGGCCCGGTTCCGCCGGGTGGTAGCCGTTGAACAACTCGTGCTCCGGAGGCAGGGACGGAGGCGGCGGGGCCCCGGGGGGCACTGGGGCCCGTGGACCATCCGGCGCCACCGGCACATGCGGTCCCGCTGGTGGTCCAGCATCGGGCGGAAGCTCACCGCCGCCGCCCGGGTGCGGCCCGTGCTCGACGACGGGTGCGGGACCGGGGTGGGTGGTACCCGGTACCGGTTCACCGCTTACGCCCGGAGTTGGTGAACCGTGCGGGCTCAGGTCCGCTCCGGCGCTTGCCGCACGCTCCTCGGCGCCGCCCATTGCGCGGGCTAGGACATTGTCACCGGTCAAGCCCTCCAGCGCTTCGCGACTGAAAAGCGTCTTGAGCCCTTGCCAGGCCGCTTCACCGCCGACCTTCAGCCCGTAGCCGCCAACCGCGGTGGTAATAGCGCTCCACAACGGTTCGGGGGTGGCTTCCACCTTCCCGGGATCCGGCGTGCGCATGCCGATCAACTTGCCGCCGCTGAAGGTATAGGACGTGCCCATGGCCTGATCGAAGAATTCACCCGCGCCGTCCTTGAGCTGGCCGTAGACCTGCACCGGCTGCCCATCCACGGTGTGGGTGAACATGAAACGACCGTCGGGAGTGATCGTTATCGACGCGGGGTCGACGTCCCGGTAGTCGGGGATCTTGCCCAGGTCGTCGAGCGCGTGAGCGAGGTCCGCTTTCAGCTTGGGCAGGCTCGCACTGGCGGCCTCGCCCTCGGGCGATCCCGGCCCGTGGGTGTACAGGTCGGCCATCGCCTTGTTCAAGGCCTCCTGCGCGGCACGCACCTTGCCCATTTGATCGACCACCGCTTGGTCGGTGATCCGGCGGAGATCGGCCAGCGCCTGTAGCTGGAGCTCGGTGGGCTTCGGCGAACCGTCGGCGTCGACATCGTGAAGGGCTTCGGGATCGTATCCTTCGGTTCGCAGGTTTCCCAGCGAATTGTGTAGGCCATCGGCATAGCCATTGCGGATCGAATTAAGTTGTGCCAGTGCGGCTTTCGTGTCATCGATGGCGTCCCTCTCGCAATTGCGGATGAGGGCATCGAGGGTGTTCTTGTCCTCCGCGCTGAGGTGGGGGTCCTGCTCCATTTCGACCGCTTGGCCGATCAGGCCGTCGAGCGTTTGCAGCTGCGCCTCGAGCGCAGCGATCTCTGCCGCCGCGGCCTTCTGCGCCTCTGCCAAGGAGGCGGCGATGTTCTCCAGGTCTGCGCCGATCTTGGGCAGCTGCAGGGACTGGGTGCCGAGCGACTGGGTGACCCGTTGCACTTCGACGGAGTCGTTGATCGGATGACCGCCGTCCCGGCGGTTCCACGCAGCGTTGAAGCGGCTGCGGGCCTGCTCGAACGCGTGCTGGGCTTCACTGGTGCATCGGCCCGCTCGGTGGAATACCTCCGCCAGCGAAGCGATCTGCCCCGGGCTCCCGGCTTGCAAGCTCTTGTTGATCGCCCACGGGTCGCCGCCGGCCTCGGCGATCAGCGCCGCAATGCTTATATAGCGCAGCTGCACCGCATCACCCGCAGCCGCGTAGCGTCCCACGCCGCGACGACCATCGCCACCCCTCCTGAGCTGGCAATTACGCTACTAATGCGATTGCAGACGTCAATTCACCGCAACGCCCAAGCCTGCTGAGCCCCGGCGCAACATGCCGGAAAACACGAAGGTCACGAACTCCTCGAGTCCGTGACCTCAGCGCCTGCGGTTCGGCGAACCGCTCAAGTGTGGGCGAAGGGGGACTTGAACCCCCACGTCCCGAAGGACACTGGCACCTGAAGCCAGCGCGTCTGCCATTCCGCCACTCGCCCGGAAAAACAACCGATGGACCATACCACTCTAATAGCCACATCCCCCAACCCGCCTGGTCGGGCCGGGAGGCCGTGGGGCGCTGGGACACAACGCGTCTGAGCAGGGCCGACGAAGTTCTCAGAGTTCCGACGGTGCCGCGCCGTCGCGCTGTCCCGATAACATGCTGGGGTGAGGGGACACGGGCCGAATCGTTTGCCGCGCGCCAACGGCACGCTGTGGCAACTGCACGCGAACGGCAGGGCATGAGTAGCCAACGGGGGTTGGCCGCACGGATCGAGCGCAAGCTCGAGGCCACCGTCGACAACGCGTTCGCCCGGGTCTTCGGCGGATCGATCGTTCCGCAGGAGGTTGAGGCGCTCCTACGCCGCGAAGCCCGCGACGGCGTCCAGAAACTTCACGGCGATCGGCTTTTGGCCCCCAACGAATACATCATTACCCTCGGTAGGCACGACTTCGAGAAGGTGGGCGCCGACCCTGATCTCACGTCGGACGCTTTCGCTAGGTACTTGGTCGACTACATCCATGAACAGGGGTGGCAAACGTATGGTGATGTGGTCGTCCGGTTCGAGCGGTCGTCGGATTTGCGCACCGGGCAGTACCGCGCCCGCGGTGTTGTCAATCCCGATGTGCAGCCCCGCCCGGCGGTCCACGATGCCGTCCCGCCACAATCAAGTAGTGCGTTCGGCGCAGAACGAGGAGTAGCACCAATGACTGACGATTCGAGCTACCGCCCTCCGGGGCCTGGGCGGCCTGGCGACGAGTACTACGACGAGCGCTACGCGCGCCCGCAAGACGACGCGCGCGCCGGCGACCAGCCGCAGGGCGGGCCCGACCCGCGGGCCGGCTATCCGCCCGAGCAGGGCGGCTATCCCCCGCAGCAGGGCTACCCGCCGCCACGCCAACCCGAGCAGGGTGGCTACCCGGAGCAGGGCGGCTACCAAGGCCAGGGAGGCTACCCCGACCAGCGCGGCTACCAGGGCCCCGGCGGCTACCCAGACCAGCGCGGCTACCAAGATCAGGGCGGCTACCCCGACCAGCGCGGGTACCAGGGCCCCGGCGGCTACCCAGACCAAGCCCAGGGCGGCCCCCCGCCGCAGTATGAGCAGCGTCCTCCCGCCCCCGGCGGATACGGCGGCCAAGGCTACGAGCAGGGCTACCGCCAAGGTGGCGGCTACGCCCCGCCGCCCGCTGGAGGTCAGCAGGGCTACGGCGGCTACGGCGGCGATTACGGCCGCGGACCGGCCCGCCCGGACGAGGGCTACGCTCCGCCCGAGCAACGGCCGGCCTATCCGGAGCAGGGCGCCGGATATGAGCAAGGCGGCGGCTACGAGCAGGGCTACCAGCAGGGTGGCGGCTACGGTCGCCAGGAGTACGGGGCCGGCGACTACACGCAATATGCCGAGAACGTGCCGGCCGGGGGATACCCCGGTCAGGCCGGCGGATACCCCGAGACCGCGCACCGCGACTATGACTACGGCCAGCAGGCCGAGTATGCCCAGCCGGGCGAGTACGGCCAGCCCGCTGACTACGGGCAGCCGGCGGACTACGGCCAGCAGGCCGGCGGCTACGGGGGTTACGGCGCGGGCGGTTACGGCGCGGCCGGAACGACGGTCACCCTGCAGCTCGATGACGGCAGTGGCCGCACCTACCAGCTGCGTGAGGGGTCCAACATCGTCGGCCGTGGACAAGACGCGCAGTTCCGATTGCCCGACACCGGGGTCTCACGACGTCACCTCGAGATTCGCTGGGACGGGCAGGTGGCGCTCCTGTCGGACCTCAACTCCACTAACGGCACCACCGTCAACAACGCACCGGTGCAGGAGTGGCAGTTGGCGGACGGCGACGTGATCCGCCTGGGTCATTCGGAGATCATCGTCCGGATCCACTAAACCCGCTGGGCTCAACGCTGCCGTGCTTCGCCCCGCGTCGACCGCCGTCCAAGTATCGTGACGTTGCCGATGTGCTCGGGGTCACCGGCGCCAGGGGGTCGCTGGATTCGGGGCCAGGACGGAAAGGACGCCAGATGCAGGGACTCGTACTGCAGCTGACGCGCGCCGGATTTTTAATGTTGTTATGGGTATTCATCTGGTCCGTGTTGCGGATTTTGCGGACCGATATCTACGCGCCCACAGGTGCCGTCATGGTGCGCCGCGGCTTGGCGCTGCGTGGCACGCTCCTGCCCACGCGGCAACGCCGGCACGCCGCGCGCTACCTGGTGGTGACCGAGGGTGCGTTGGCGGGGGCGCGCATCACACTCAGCGGGCAGCCGGTGTTGATCGGAAGGGCTGACGACTCGACGCTGGTGCTCACCGACGACTACGCCTCGACGCGGCACGCCCGCCTGTCGCAGCGCGGTTCGGAATGGTACGTCGAGGATCTAGGATCGACCAACGGCACTTACCTTGACAGGGCAAAGGTGACGACTGCGGTACGAGTTCCGATAGGGACGCCGATTCGGATCGGCAAGACGGCGATCGAGTTGCGCCCGTGACCCGCGCACACGACGATGATGCCGGCGTAGCCGGGGTCGAGGAGCTGCGCCCGTGACCCTGGTCCTGCGATACGCCGCGCGCAGCGACCGCGGCCTGGTGCGCTCCAACAACGAAGACTCCGTATACGCCGGTGCGCGGCTCCTCGCCCTGGCCGACGGCATGGGCGGTCACGCCGCAGGCGAGGTGGCCTCCCAGTTGGTGATCGCCGCATTGGCCCACCTGGACGACGACGAACCCGGCGGCGACCTGCTGGCCAAGCTCGACGCTGCGGTGCGCGCCGGCAATGCGGCCATCGCGGCGCAGGTGGAGGCCGAGCCAGAGCTCGAGGGAATGGGCACCACGCTCACGGCCATCCTGTTCGCGGGCGATCGAATTGGATTGGTGCACATCGGCGACTCGCGCGGCTATCTGCTGCGCGACGGTGAACTGACGCAGATCACCAAGGACGACACGTTCGTCCAGACGCTGGTTGACGAGGGCCGGATCACGCGGGAAGAGGCGCACAGCCACCCGCAGCGGTCACTGATCATGCGCGCGCTGACCGGTCACGAGGTCGAGCCCACGTTGACCATGCGCGAGGCACGCGCCGGTGACCGCTACCTGCTCTGCTCGGACGGCCTCAGCGACCCGGTCAGCGATGAGACCATCCTCGAGGCGCTGCAGATCCCCGACGTCGCCGAAGCCGCCTACCGCCTCATCGAGCTGGCGCTGCGCGGCGGCGGACCGGACAACGTGACCGTGGTGGTAGCCGACGTCGTCGACTACGACTACGGCCAGACCCAACCGATCCTGGCCGGTGCGGTTTCCGGGGACGACGACCAAATGACGTTGCCCAACACCTCCGCGGGCCGTGCCTCGGCGATCAGGCCGCGCGACGAGGCGCCCAAACGCGTTGCACCGCAACCGGAGACACCTAACCGGCCGCGATGGCCCCGGCGGCGCATGTTCTTCGTGGTGACGCTGGCGGTGCTGTTCGTGCTCTCCGGCCTGGCCATCGGCTGGTGGGTGATTCAGCGCAACTATTACGTCACCGAGTACGACGGCAGGGTTTCGATCGTCCGCGGAATCCAAGGTTCTTTGTTGGGCGTGCCCCTGCAGCAACCGTATCTGGTGGGCTGTTTGACCGCCCGCAACGAACTCTCCCTGATCAGCTATGGGCAATCCGATCATTCGAATTGTCAGCTGATGACGTTGCGGGACTTGCGCCGTCCCGGGCAGGTCCAGGTCCAGACCGGACTGCCGGGCGGCAGCCTGGACCAGGCCGAGTCACAGCTAAGACAATTGCTCGCCGAGTACCTGCTGCCCACCTGCCCGTCCCCGCGCGCCACGTCGCCGCCGGGGCAACCCGCACCCGGGAGCGGCACCCCCGAGTCCAGTGTCGCGACATCGCCAGCACCGACCGCACCACCAACCTCTGCCCCTCCCGGCTCTAGCACCCCAGCCCCCACCAGTGCCACAGGCGGACCCGCGCCCTCGTCGACGGGCCCCGCGACCACATCGCAGACGGTCACCGCGCTTCCAGCGCCTCCACTCCAACCGGGCATTGATTGCCGGACGGTGGCATGACGACACAACTCCAGCCGCCCGTCGCGGTCACGCCTCCGCTGCCCACCCGCCGCAACGCCGAGCTGCTGCTGCTGTGCTTCGCCGCAGCGATCACCGTCGCCGCGTTGTTGATCGTCGAGGCAAACCAGGACCGCGTATTGCGCTGGAACGTTGTCAGCTACGGGCTGATATTTCTGCTCGTGTTCGGGTCGGCGCACCTGGCCATCAGACGGTTCGCTCCATATACCGATCCGCTGCTGTTGCCAATTGTGGCGCTACTCAACGGACTTGGGCTGGTGATGATCCATCGGCTCGACCTGGTGAACAATCAGCTCAGCGGCCGTCATCACCCCAGCGCCACCCAGCAGATGATGTGGACTCTGGTCGGGGTTGTCACGTTCGCGCTTGTGGTCACCTTCTTGAAAGACCACCGGCAGCTTGCGCGGTACGGTTACATCTGCGGAATCACGGGCCTGGTGCTGTTGGTGATTCCCGCACTGCTCCCGGCGTCGCTGTCCGAACAGAATGGCGCGAAGATCTGGATTCGGTTCCCCGGCTTCTCAATTCAGCCCGCCGAATTCTCGAAGATCTTGCTACTCATCTTCTTCTCCGCCGTGTTGATCGCCAAACGGGGCCTGTTCACCAGCGTCGGTAAACATTTCATGGGCCTGACCCTGCCGCGCCCGCGCGACCTCGCGCCGCTGCTGGCCGCATGGGTGATCTCGGTCGGCGTGATGGCCTTCGAAAAGGACCTCGGCACCTCGCTGCTGCTCTATGCGTCGTTCTTGGTGGTGGTTTACCTTGCGACACAGCGGTTTAGCTGGGTGGTGATCGGCCTCGTGCTGTTCGCGGTCGGCAGCGTCATCGCGTATTTCGTGTTCGCGCACGTCCGGGTCCGCGTGCAGATGTGGTGGGACCCGTTCTCTGATCCCGACGGCAGCGGTTACCAGATCGTGCAGTCGCTGTTCAGTTTTGCCACCGGCGGCATCTTCGGCACCGGGCTCGGCAACGGCCAACCCGACACCGTGCCGGCCGCGTCGACGGACTTCATCATCGCCGCGTTCGGCGAGGAGCTCGGCCTCGTCGGGCTCGCCAGCATCTTGATGCTCTACACCATCGTCATCGTGCGTGGCATGCGGACCGCCATCGCCACCCGGGACAGCTTCGGCAAGCTGCTGGCCGCGGGCCTGGCCTCCACCTTGGCCATCCAGTTGTTCATCGTCGTCGGCGGTGTGACGCAGCTGATTCCGCTGACCGGCCTGACCACACCGTGGATGTCCTACGGCGGATCGTCGCTGCTGGCTAACTACGTGCTGCTGGCGATCCTCGCTCGGATCTCCAACAGCGCCCGGCATCCGTTGCGGGGTCGTGAGCGCAAGGATTCGCCGATCGCGGCCGCCAACACCGAGGTGATCCAGAAGGTATGAACACCTCGCTGCGCCGCATCTCGATCACCGTCATGGCGTTGATCGTGCTGCTGCTGCTCAACGCCACCATGACGCAGGTGTTCGCCGCCGACTCGCTGCGCGCCGATCCGCGCAACCAGCGGGTGCTGCTGGACGAGTATTCGCGTCAACGCGGCCAGATCGTCGCCGGCGGCCAATTGCTGGCCTACTCCGTGGCCACCGACAGCCATTTCCGGTTCCTGCGCGTGTACCCCAATCCGGCGGTGTACGCGCCGGTCACCGGCTTCTACTCCCTGCGTTATTCGAGCACCGGCTTGGAACGCGCCGAGGACCCGCTGCTGAACGGATCCGACGAGCGGCTGTTCGGCCGCCGCCTGGCCGACTTCTTCACCGGCCGCGATCCTCGCGGCGGCAACGTCGACACCACCATCCGCCCGCGCGTGCAGCAGGCCGGATGGGACGCGATGCAGCAGGGTTGTGGCGGCCCGCCATGCAAGGGCGCCGTCGTCGCCCTCGAGCCGTCCACCGGCAAGATCCTCGCCATGGTGTCATCGCCGTCCTATGACCCCAATCTGCTGTCGTCGCACGATCCCGAGGTGCAGGCGCAGGCATGGCAGCGGCTCCGTGACGACCCCGACAACCCGCTGACCAACCGCGCAATCTCGGAGACCTACCCGCCCGGTTCGACGTTCAAGGTGGTCACCACCGCGGCGGCGCTGCAGGCCGGCGCGACCGACGCCGAGCAGTTGACCGCGGCGCCCTCGATCACCCTGCCCGACAGCACCGCGACGTTGGAGAACTATGGCGGCCAACCCTGCGGCAGCCAGGCCACGGTGTCGCTCAAGCAGGCGTTCGCCCTGTCGTGCAACACCGCGTTCGTCCAGCTCGGCATGCACACCGGCGCCGACGCGTTGCGCAGCATGGCGCGCGCGTTCGGAATGGACACCACCCCGAGCGTCATCCCGCTGCAGGTCGCCGAATCAACCGTCGGGATCATCCCGGACGCCGCCGCGCTGGGCATGTCCAGCATCGGCCAGAAGGACGTCGCACTGACGCCGCTGGAGAACGCCGAGATCGCCGCGACCATCGCAAACGGCGGGGTACAGATGCAGCCCTACCTGATCGACAGCCTCAAGGGTCCCGATCTGGCCAACATCAGCACCACCGTTCCCTATCAGCAGCGGCGCGCGGTGTCGCCCCAGGTCGCCGCTAAGCTAACAGAGCTGATGGTCGGCGCCGAGAAGGTCGCACAGCAGAAAGGGGCCATTCCCGGCGTGCAGATCGCATCGAAGACTGGTACCGCAGAGCATGGCACCGATCCGCGTAATACGCCGCCGCACGCGTGGTACATCGCCTTCGCGCCCGCGCAGACGCCCAGAGTCGCCGTGGCAGTGTTGGTGGAGAATGGCGGCGACCGCCTGTCCGCGACGGGAGGTGCACTCGCCGCGCCGATCGGACGGGCTGTGATCCAAGCCGCGCTACAGGGAGGACCATGAGCCCGCGAGTTGGTGTGACGCTGTCTGGCAGATACCGCCTGCAGCGCCTGATCGCCACCGGCGGCATGGGCCAAGTGTGGGAGGCGGTGGACAGCCGGCTCGGCCGGCGCGTCGCGGTCAAGGTACTCAAGCAGGAGTTCTCCCAGGATCCGGAGTTCATCGAGCGGTTCCGCGCCGAAGCGCGCACCACCGCGATGCTCAACCACCCCGGCATCGCCCAGGTCCACGACTACGGCGAAAGCCAGCTGGACGGCGAGGGCCGCACCGCCTACCTGGTGATGGAGCTGGTCAACGGTGAGCCGCTGAACTCGGTGCTCAAGCGCACGGGCCGGCTGTCGTTGCGGCACGCGCTGGACATGCTCGAGCAGACCGGCCGGGCGCTGCAGGTCGCGCACGCGGCGGGCTTGGTGCACCGCGACGTCAAGCCCGGCAACATCCTGATCACGCCGACGGGCCAGGTGAAGATCACCGACTTCGGTATCGCCAAGGCCGTCGACGCCGCCCCCGTCACGCAGACGGGGATGGTGATGGGCACCGCCCAGTACATCGCCCCCGAACAGGCTCTGGGCCACGACGCGACCCCCGCCAGCGACGTGTACTCGCTGGGAGTCGTCGGCTACGAGGTCGTGTCGGGCAAGCGGCCGTTCACCGGTGACGGTGCGCTGACGGTGGCGATGAAGCACATCAAGGAACCCCCTCCGCCACTGCCGGCGGAGCTGCCGCCCAACGTGCGGGAACTCATCGAGATCACGCTGGTCAAGAACCCGGCGATGCGTTACCGCAGCGGCGGGCCGTTCGCCGATGCCGTGGCGGCCGTGCGGGCTGGCCGCCGTCCACCCCGACCCAGCCAGTCACCGCCGCCCGGGCGGGCGTCACCGGCGGCCATTCCGTCGAGCCCGACGACCAGGGCGGCCGCCGTGCCCAGCACCCGGGCCGCGGCGCCGCGCCGATCCCGGCCCGCCACCGGAGGGCATCGCCCACCCCCGGCCCGACGCACCTTCTCGTCGGGCCAGCGCGCGTTGCTGTGGGCCGCCGGAGTGCTCGGGGCGTTGGCGATCATCATCGCGGTGCTCATCGTCATCAATTCCCGCGCCGATACCCAGCAACAGCCGCCTCCCCCGACGGTCACCGACACCGGGAGTCCGCCGGCGCCGCC
This sequence comes from Mycobacterium paraffinicum, assembly GCF_001907675.1. Classification (GTDB taxonomy): domain Bacteria; phylum Actinomycetota; class Actinomycetes; order Mycobacteriales; family Mycobacteriaceae; genus Mycobacterium; species Mycobacterium paraffinicum_A. The sequence goes on along the minus strand of NZ_MPNT01000030.1, from coordinate 28,248 downwards.
GCCGGCAACCAACACCCCGAGCGGTTCCGCGTCCGGCCCCGCGCTGCGGCTGAATTGGACGGATCGACCGACGATAGGTAATTCTGGACTGCAACGAGGGCCGGCCGAACACGGGTGGGGTGAACCACTGAGGCCCAGCGCGTCACCGGCCCGACACGAGATACCACGATGACCACCCCTCAGCACCTGTCTGACCGTTATGAACTGGGCGAGATCCTCGGCTTCGGGGGTATGTCCGAGGTTCACCTGGCCCGCGACGTCCGGTTACACCGCGATGTAGCGGTCAAAGTGCTGCGCGCCGACCTCGCCCGCGACCCCAGCTTCTATCTCCGGTTCCGCCGCGAGGCCCAGAACGCCGCCGCGCTCAACCACCCGTCCATCGTCGCGGTGTACGACACCGGCGAGGCGGAGACCCCGACGGGTCCGCTGCCCTACATCGTCATGGAATACGTCGACGGCGTCACCCTGCGCGACATCGTGCACACCGACGGCCCGCTACCCCCGCGCCGGGCGATCGAGATCATCGCCGACGCCTGCCAGGCGCTGAACTTCAGTCACCAGAACGGCATCATCCACCGCGACGTCAAGCCGGCGAACATCATGATCAGCAACACCAACGCGGTCAAGGTGATGGACTTCGGCATCGCGCGGGCGATCGCCGACAGCGGCAATAGCGTCACCCAGACCGCGGCCGTGATCGGGACGGCCCAGTACCTCTCGCCCGAGCAGGCCCGGGGCGACACCGTCGATGCCCGGTCCGACGTCTATTCGCTGGGTTGTGTGCTCTACGAAATCCTCACGGGCGAACCGCCTTTCACCGGAGACTCGCCGGTCGCGGTCGCCTATCAGCACGTGCGCGAGGACCCGATTCCACCGTCGCAGCGGCACGGGGGCATCTCGGCCGACCTCGACGCCGTCGTGCTCAAGGCGTTGGCCAAGAACCCGGACAACCGCTACCAGACCGCGGCCGAGATGCGCGCCGACCTGGTGCGCGTACACAACGGCGAACCGCCCGAGGCGCCCAAGGTGCTCACCGACGCCGACCGCAGCGGCCTGATCACCTCCGGCGGAAACCAGCCCGGACCGCGCACCGATCCGCTGCCCCGGCAACCCCTCCGTCGCATCGACGACGGCGACGGTGGGTCGGTCGGTCGCTGGATCGTCGCGGTCGCCGCGCTGGCGGTGCTGACGATCGTCGTCGTCATCGCGTTCAACACCTTCGGCGGCACCACCCGCGATGTTCAGGTGCCCGACGTGCGGGGCCAGGTGTCCGCCGATGCGATTGCGGCGCTGCAGAATCGCGGCTTCAAGACGCGTACCTTGCAGAAGCCCGATTCGACGATCCCGCCCGACCACGTCATCAGCACCGACCCCGGCGCGAACGCGTCGGTGAGCGCGGGCGACGAGATCACGATCAATGTGTCGACGGGTCCCGAGCAGCGCGAAGTGCCCGACGTCTCCTCGCTGAGTTATTCCGACGCGGTCAGCAAGCTCAAGGCGGCGGGATTCAGCAAATTCAAGCAGGCCAACTCGCCGTCGAGTCCGGAGTTGCTGGGCAAGGTGATCGGCACCAACCCGCCGGCCAACCAGACGTCCGCGATCACCAACGTGATCACCGTCATCGTCGGCTCCGGGCCCGAGACCAAGCAGGTGCCCGACGTCGCCGGCCAGACCGTCGACGTCGCCCAGAAGAACCTCACCGTCTACGGCTTCACCAAGGTCACCCAGGCGCAGGTGGACAGCACGCGGCCCGCCGGGGAGGTGGTCGGCACGAATCCGCCCAAGGGCCAGACGGTTCCGGTGGATTCGGTGATCGAGTTGCAGGTGTCCAAGGGCAACCAGTTTGTGATGCCCGACCTGAGCGGCATGTTCTGGACGGACGCCGAGCCGCGGTTACGGGCGCTGGGCTGGACCGGCGTGCTGGACAAGGGCGCCGATGTGGACGCGGGCGGCTCCCAGTCGCACCGCGTGGTGTATCAGAATCCGCCGGCCGGTACCGGTTGCAACCGGGACGGGATCATCACGCTGAAGTTCGGCCAGTAGCCGCCGGATCGACCGGAAGATAGGGCTGTACCGCCGCCCGGACCTCGTTCTCCAGCCGGCGCACCAGCGTGTCGTTGCGGGCCCACCCGCAGTAGGCCAGCCAGTTCGCCAGCATGCGATGCCCGCCCTCGGTCAGGATCGACTCCGGATGAAACTGGACCCCGTGAATCGGCAACTCACGGTGCCGCACACCCATGATGACGCCGCCGCGGGTTCGGGCCGTCACCTCCAGCACCGGCGGCAGCGACTCGGGAAGTATGGTCAGCGAATGGTAGCGCGTCGCCGTGAAGGGATCCGGAAGTCCTTGCAGGACACCGGCATTGGTGTGAAAGACGCTGCTGGTCTTGCCGTGCAGCAGTTCGGGGGCGCGGTCCACGGTGGCGCCGAAGGCTACGCCGATGGCTTGATGGCCGAGGCAGACTCCGAGTAGCGGCGTGCGCTCGGCGGCGCACGCGCTCACCAGTCCGATGGAGGCACCCGCGCGTTCCGGGGTGCCCGGTCCGGGGCTGAGCAGCACACCGTCGAACCGCCGGGCGATGGCGGCCTCGTCGGAGAGTCTGGCGTCGTCGTTGCGCCACACCTCGGCCTCGACGCCAAGCTGGCCGAGGTACTGCACCAGGTTGAACACGAAGCTGTCGTAGTTGTCGACGACCAGGATCCGCACCGTGCCAGGTTACCGTCCGGCGGAAATCAGTAGCCGATGGTTCCCATCGGCTGCGCGAAATGCAGCCGATCGGGCTCGGTGTGGCCGACGACCTGCACGTCCGGCTTGACCTCTTCGCGGTAGCCGAGCCCGAATCGGACCACGTATTGCCGGTACAGGGTGACCAGGGGAGCGGCGGCCAGGGCGGCCTGCATGGCCGCCGCGTTGCCGATCGCGGTGATCGTGTAGGGCGGGCTGTAGGTCCGGCCGTTGAGCAGGAGAGTGTTGCCGACGCAGCGGGGCACCGAGGTGGCGATGATGCGCTGGTCTTGCATCTGGATCGCCTCCGCGCCGGCGCTCCACAAGGCGTTGAGCACCGCCTCGATGTCCTGCTGGTGCACCACCAGGTCGTCGGGCGACGCGTCGCGCGGAAAACGGCCGTTGGCGTCGCGCGGCGCGTCCTCCAGGGTGACGGTCAGCCCCGGGCCGTGCACCGGGTTCATGCCGGCCTCGGCGGCCAACTCGGCGGAGCGGCGCAGCATCGCCGCCAGGGCCAGATCGGAGGACCGTCCGTGCGCGGCGTCGATCTTGCCGGACAGTTCGTCGCGTTGGGCGTTGAGATGATTCACCGACGCCTGGGCCTCTCGGACCAAATCGACCAGCCGGGGCGCGTCACTGCGGCGGATCTCGGCGCCGCCGGACACCCCGTGCGTGGCGGCGAGAAGCAATCCGGCCAGCAGGCACACCACCGGGACGCCGAAGCGCCAGGGTGACCGGCCTCCGTCGCTCATCTGCTCTCCAATTTCCTGGTGGACGTGCCAGGTGAGTTAGTCTCGTAGCCAAGCTGTGCGTGCAGCTGCGGTCGTTATCGTTGCACCCCGTCCCGCTCACCGTCTTGTTGAGGTAATCATGCCCAAGTCCAAGGTCCGCAAGAAGAATGACTTCACCGTCAGCGCGGTCAGCCGCACGCCGGTGAAGGTGAAGGTAGGACCCTCGAGCGTGTGGTTCGTCGCCTTGTTCGTCGGTCTCATGTTGATCGGACTGGTCTGGCTGATGGTGTTCCAGCTGGCGGCCGTGGGAAGCCAGGCGCCGGCTGCACTCAACTGGATGGCGCAACTTGGGCCGTGGAACTACGCCATCGCGTTCGCTTTCATGATCACCGGTTTGTTGCTGACGATGCGCTGGCACTGATCGACACCCGCGGCGGAATGAATTCATTTTTGGGTTGCCCCGTTACTGCGCCAGCAACATCTTGACCACCCAATCACACGCGTGTGATTTATCCCCACTGTTGATAGCGTCTGTGGATAACTCCATAGGCCGTGGTGGGAGGGCCTGAGCGGCGCATGCAGCAAACACAATGGGAGCCCCGCCTCCCGGGAATCGCTGGTTGTGGGGCCGCAGGCGTTTTGATGGCTATCGCCTCTGTGACCGTGGTCACAGACGTGCCGGGGCGGGTTTTCACCGGGATTGCCGCGGCGGGTCTGGTCTTGTTTGCGGGCGCGACGTGGCGCGCACGACCCAAGCTGGCAATTACGGCAGACGGCCTGGCGCTCCGGGGATGGTTCCGGACGCAGTTATTGCGGCCGTCGGACATCAAGATCATCCGGATCACCGAGTTCCGCCGCTACGGGCGCAGGGTGCGGCTGCTCGAGGTCGAAACGGTCGACGATCGCCTGGTGCTGTTCTCTCGGTGGGACCTCGGGACGGACCCGCTGGAGGTCCTCGACGCACTGACGGCCGCCGGCTACGCGGGCCGAGGCCCGCGTTGACCGGACGGCAGAGCGCCGGGCTTTAGGAGATCGTGATCGACTCGATGACGACCGGCTCGGTGGGGCGGTCGTTGCTGTCGGTGGACGTCGTCGAGATCGCCTCGACAACCCGCTGCGACTCCGGGTCGGTGACTTCCCCGAAGATGGTGTGCCGGCGGTTCAGGTGTGGAGTCTTGCCGACCGTTATGAAGAACTGGGAGCCGTTGGTGCCGGGGCCCGCGTTCGCCATCGCCAGCAGGTACGGCTTGTCGAATTGCAGTTCGGGGTGGAACTCGTCGGCGAACTTGTAGCCGGGGCCGCCGCGACCCGTTCCGGTCGGGTCGCCGCCCTGGATCATGAAGCCCTGGATCACCCGGTGAAAGACCGCGCCATCGTAGAACGGACCGGAGGAGCCGCCCGATGCGTTCTGGGTCGAGTACTCCTTGGTGCCCTGCGCCAGGCCGACGAAGTTGGCGACGGTCTTGGGGGCGTGGTTTCCGAACAAAGCGACTTTGATGTCGCCGCGGTTGGTGTGCAGCGTGGCGGTCGCGGTCTGAAAGGGGCTGTTGGTCACGGCATGAGAGTCTGCCACTCCGCGTGGAGATGCCCGCACCCGGTGTCACCCCGAGCCGAGCCGCGACCGAAAGGGCAGGCGCGCACAACAGTTCCGCCGGCGTCCCTATGCTGGCAGTCTGTTCGAGTACCCGTGAGCCAGTTTGACGACAGGCTTCCTCGGCGGCACAGAAAGGTGGCAGATGAGCGCGAAGGCGGAATCCCGGCTGTCCCCGCGCGAGCGACTCGCTCGCGGGCTGACCTACTCGACACTGGGCCCGGTGGACGTGGCGCGGGGAGTCGTCGGGTTGAGTGCCCAGTCGGCGCAGTCGACCGCAGCGCAGATTCGTCGCAAATATCAAGAGGGGCGCCTGGCCAAGGAACTCGCCGCTGCCCAAGAAACCCTGGCGCAGGAACTGGCGGCCGCGCAGGAGGTTGTTTCGAACCTGCCTCAGGCGCTGCAGGACGCGCGGCGGGCGCAGCGCCGAACCAGGCGTCCGTTGGTGTTCGCGGGGGCGGCCGTGGTGGTCCTCGCCGGCGGCGCCGTCGCGTTCAGCCTTGTGCGACGCTCGGTCCGCGCGAAGCCCCAAGAGCCGCAGTCGCGGCCGCCCAGTGTCGAGGTGCAACCGCGTCCCTAGTACGCAATGGCGGCACGGCCACACCTACGGCATGGCCTCGGCCCACGCGATATGCCCTTCGAAGCCGAGCGTTCTCGCCAAGTCGCGGTAGCGATTCCTGAAGTGCTCGTAAGCGTCGAAGTCACCTTGAGCGCGCGCCAGTGCGGCGCGCATCCGCTGTAGCCATGTCTCATACATCGCCAGGCCTTCAGCGGCTGGCACAGCCGCCAACCGCTCGATTGCGGCCTCGGCTTCGGTGATGTCACTTTCGGTCCCGCGGTCGAGCAGTGTCTCCACCAAGACGCCTGTCGTCAACACACCCCACGAAAGCCCCTGTCCCCCCAGCATGAGATGGTCGACCGCACCGCGCATCAGCGGTATCGCCTCGTCGTGATCCCCGCGGCGCGCCATCTCACGGGCCACATACACATCGAGCATCGGTAGATCGCACAAGAAGTGGCCCCCTTGCCGAAACACTTCGCGCACCTCGGCCAGCAGCTGTTGTCCGCGATCACGCTCGTCGTCCGTGTGGCGGTGCACCAGCGCGAGCCCCAGGGTCAGCCAGGCGACACCCAATTGGAGGTTGTCGCCGGACGGTTGTGCCATCACCAGCGCATCCTCGATCTCGCGCACCGTGGAATCGTCGGGTCGAAGAGCGCCGGCCGGTATTCCGGTCGTGTACACGTAGCTGACGACCGTGACGTAGGAAAGGGAGTCGGCGCCGTGCGCCATGGCCAGGCCGCGCTGCAGATCGTCTCGCCAGCCGGGAAGGCCCAGGGCCCATCGGGCGGTGCCCCGTTGGGCGAATGCGAGCGCCAGGGGAGACCCGAAGAGGAAGTTGCCCTTTGCCGGGTCACCGTCCGCCAGGTCGATCACTCTCTGCGACAACCGATGCATCTCAGCCCATTCGCCGGTCGCGATCTTGGCCCTGATCGGAATGAAGGACAGCCCCACCGTCATATCGGGGTCGCCGATGGACTCGATGAGGGCGATGGCCTCCGAAGCCAGCCGCGACGCCTCGCGCACCCTGTCTTGGAACGCGTGATCCACCACCAGCCCCGCCATCGCAATGGCCAGTGACGCCTTATCCCCCGCGGCGCTGCACAACTTCCGCAGCTCATCGAAGCGGTCCCAGATGTTGTTCACATGCACCCGCCAGGCGATCCCGCACAGCATGGTGCGCGGGGCGATGCGCATGGCCGCCCGCTCCGGGTCATCGGTGTCCATTGCATCGGCGAGCCGTAAGGCACTCTCCCAACCCAGCCGCGCGGCGGCGATGTCGCGGTATCTCGCCCACGTTGCCGCGCGCATGTGCCATCCATAGGCGCCCCGCAAGTCGCCCGCGGCTTCGAGATGTTCGGCGATCAACGCCGCGTTCTGGTCGGCGGCTTCCGGCTCACGCGCCTCGATGGCGCCCGCGAGCCGCCGGTGCATCTTCGCGCGATCGGACCGAAGTTGTGATTCATACGCCACGCTGCGGATCAGCGGGTGGTGAAAAGTGAACTCGGCGCTGGGCGTGAAGCGAACCTGATCGATCAACGCGGCCTTCAGGAGCGGGTCGAGCGCGGGGGAGTTGCCCACCGCGGTCAGTAGTTCAGGCGTGAACCGTGATCCGATCACCGCCGCGGCGTTCAGTGTCTGCTTGGCCTCGACATCCAACCGGTCGATGCGCGCGGCAATCGTGGCTTGCAACGTCGCCGGAACAGTGACCTCGGCCAGATCCGTGCCACAGGTGAAACCACCGCGGTCGCCCTCGAGCACACCGCGCTCGGCCAGCTCGCGCACGATCTCCTGCGCGAAGAACGGGTTCCCGCCGGCCCGTTCGGAGACGAGCGCTTTGATCCCGACGACTGATGGATCGGGGCCCAACAATTCGTCGAGCAGGGCCGCGGCTTCCGACTCACTCAGGGGCGAGAGCGAAATGGTCTGCGCGCCAGGCACACTCGCGAGCCGACCGCTGTAGTCGGGCCGGTAGGTGATCAGCACCATCGACGGCGTCCGGGGGATTACGGTGAGGAACTCCGCCACCATCGAGTCGCTGACCTCATCGATCCAGTGCGCATCCTCGATGACGTAGAGGACCGGTTGGGTACGGGCCAATGACATCGAGTTGATCAGTGCGGTCAGCCGCCGTCGCCGTGCGTCGGGATGGATCGTCGGAGGCGGTGTGTCCGGCTCTTGAATGCCGGCCAGGTCGTAGAGCAGCAGCACGTCCTCGTCGGGGGCGTCGGGGATGCGGGCACGCACCTGTGCCCGCGCCGCCTCGTCGTCGAGTTCGGTTATTCGGAGTCCCGCGCGCAGTAGTCCCGCCGCCGCGACAAAGGGGACGTCGCTGGTGTGTGATTCACAAAAAACCGTTACTACCTCGACGCCACGACGAAGCGCCAGCGCGATGGCCTCATCAGCGAGTCGCGTCTTGCCGATGCCCGGAGGCCCGGCAACGCAGACCACACACCCCCGTCCGTTCATCGATCTATCGAGCAGGCCGGCGATGGTTGCCACTTCCAGCTCCCGACCGACCAAGGCGCCTCGCAAGTCGCCACTTCGTTGCGGCCCGCCGGTCAAGCTGAGTAGGCGGCGGGCCAGAAGTGGGACAGCGCTGCCCTTGACGTGCACCTCCTCGACGTCGCCCAATACGGCGGCCGGCGCGACCAGTCGGGCGGTGGATTCGCTGAGCATCACCCCACCTGGCGGTGCCACCGATTCCATCCGTTGCGCCATCCCGACTTGCTCGCCAATTGCGGTGTAGCCCAACGGGCCAGATCCGACCTCGCCCGCGATCACCTGCCCCGAATTAAGTCCCACCCGCAACTGCAGCTCCACACCGTCGCGCTGTCGGACATCGGTAGCAAGCCGCTTGATCTCGTTTTGAACGCCCAAGGCCGCTAGGCAGGCGCGAAAAGCGTGATCCTCCAGCGTTGCCGGCGCCCCGAACACCGCCATGATCCCGTCGCCGGTGAACTTGTCCACCGTGCCCCCATAGCGATGCACCACGTTGCTACAGCGGTCGACCAGCTCGGCCATGATTTCGCGCAGCCGCTCGGCGCCCACGGCCGCGGCGATGTCCATGGAATGCACCACATCGGCGAACAGCACCGATACTTGTTTGTACTCCGCATGTGCGGCGAGCTCGGGGACGGGCGCGCCGCAACCATGGCAGAACCGCGCACCCTCGAGGAGTTCGGTGCCGCATGCTTGGCACGCTGCTACGGCCGTCATCCGACCCTCCGCCGATCCGGGCCCCCCGCGTTTGCTGGATCCTCAAAGGATAGGCCGTTGGTACTCCACGAGGGAGTGTCACCGCTCACTCGGCGTCCGCGGCAGGAAACTTTGGTGTCGAGCACACGTCAGTCCTTGGCAAAGCAGAACAACCGGTAGGAAGCTTCGCCGTTGGCGAGCCGGCGGTGGATCAATGAGCCCGGCCCACCGGCATAGTCATCAGCAATGCGGCGCAACAGCGCGATGTCCGGCAGACGACGAGTGATTTGGTTGACGAACCGGTTTTGCTCGAGCCCGCGCATCACCTCCGCGTTGATCATCCGTTCCGACACCAGCCGCATGGGAATGTTGGCCAGGTCCGCCTCCCAGGCGTCGACCTCGTCGGCGTAACGGATGTCGGCGTACAAGAACCGCCCGCCCGGGCGCAGCACACGTTCCACCTCGGCGAAGAACTTGGGGACGTCTTGGTAGTTGATCGCGGCTTCGACATTGATCACGACGTCGAAGGCCCGATCGGGGAAGGGCAGGTGTTGCGCGTCGCCCTGGACGAAGTCCAGCCCGGGCAGAGTGTGCCTTTTTCGGCAGAATTCGATTCCGACGGTGTTCAGATCCAGGCCCGTGTAGGAAGCCGGGCGCAGGGTTCGCATCAGGTACGAAGCGCCGCCGCCGTGGCCGCAGCTAACCTCCAGCACGTCCTTGCCCGCGAGGTCCGTCTGCGTGGCTGTGCGGTGGTAGAGCTGAATGGGAAAGCGATCGGCCTCATCGGCCGCCGTCAGCTCGAGGGCCATCGGCGGATCCTCTTCATACCCGTAATTCAGGAACAGCACGTCGTCCCGTATGAGCAGGCGGCTAAGAAAACGGTAGCCGTATTTGAAACGCAAATTCAGAAGCTTCAACGCGACCGGATTGCGATTCAGCCGATCGATGATGCTTTCGATCGACGTACGTTGCAGCCGTCCATCGTCTTTGCCGCATGACCGGCGTGGTGATAACGGCCGAGGTAACCTGACGCCCATGCTCAAGTCTCCCATTCCGGCCCTGCTGCGCGAACGCGCCAGTCTGCAGCCGAATCGGACGGCATTCACCTTTATGAATTATGAGCACGACCCGTCCGGCATCGAGGAAAGCTTGACGTGGTCGCAACTGTATCGACGGACGCTTAACCTTGCGCAAGAGCTTCGGCTTCACGGGTCAACCGGCGACCGCGCCCTGATACTGGCCCCCCAGGGACTCGACTACGTCACCGCGTTTCTCGGCGCGATACAGGCCGGGTTCATTGCGGTTCCACTCGGTGCCGCCAGCGACGAACGCGTTAGCTCGGTGCTGCGCGACGCGTCGCCCTCTGCGGTTCTGACCACGTCCTCCACCGCAGGAAACATCGCGGGCTACCTTGGGTCGAAGTGCGGTGAAACCGCTCCGTCACTTGTCGAGGTTGATCTGTTGGATCTCGACTCGAAGAAGGCGCCGGCCGCGAGGGCCGAGAGTTCAACGGACACGGTGTATTTGCAGTACACCTCTGGATCGACTCGCACCCCCGCCGGGGTTATGGTTTCGCACAAGAACATCTTGGCCAACTTTGAGCACATGAATGCCGGCTTCTTCGGGGATCACGGAGGAGTTGCGCCACCCGATAGCACGATGGTGTCCTGGTTGCCGCTCTATCACGACATGGGTTTGCAGCTTGGGATCATCTTTTCCGTTCTTTCGGGATTTCGTAGCGTGCTCACGGATCCGGTTTCCTTTCTGCAGCGGCCAGCCCGGTGGATGCAATTGCTGGCGCAGAACAGTCGCGCACATTCGGCGGCGCCTAATTTTGCCTTCGAGCTAGCCGCACGAAGAACCTCCGATGATGACCTGGCCGGACTTGACCTTGGCGACGTATCTTGCATTTTCAACGGTGGCGAGCGGGTGCAGCCCGCGACTCTGCAGCGCTTCGCCGAGCGGTTCGGCCGATTCAATCTTCACGACAGAGTGTTACGGCCGTCGTATGGACTGGCCGAAGCTACGTTGTACGTCTCGACCCGTGAAGCCGGTCAACGGCCGGAGGTTGTTCATTTCGACTCCGGGGAGCTGACCGAGGGTCGCGCGAAACGTCGAGCAGGCACTGGCGGCACGGCGCTCGTCAGTTACGGTGTGCCGCGGTCTCCGAAGGTTCGCATCGTTGATCCCGAGAGCCGTATTGAGTGTCCGGCGGGAACGACCGGCGAGATCTGGGTGCACGGGGGCAATGTCGCTACCGGATACTGGCAGAAACCAAGCGAGACTGAGCGCACGTTCGGCGCAACGCTTGTCGCCCGGTCGACCGACACTCCCGAAGGCCCGTGGCTGAGAACCGGGGATTTGGGTTTCATCTCGGACGAAGAGCTGTTCATCATCGGCCGTATCAAGGATCTTTTAATCGTGTACGGCCGCAACCACTCTCCCGACGACTTGGAGGGGACGATCCAGAGCATCGCACCGGGACGCTGCGCGGCTATCGCGGTTCCGGACCAGGGAACCGAAAAGCTCGTCGCCATTATCGAGCTCAAGAACCGGGCCGATCCCATCAACGGGGACGGGAACGGATTCGACGTCGTCAAACGCAAAGTCACCTCTGCAATTTCTGACGTCCATGGGGTGAGCATCGCCGATCTCGTTGTGGTAGCGCCCGGTTCGATCCCGATCACCACCAGCGGCAAGGTCCGAAGAGCGGCCTGTGTCGAGCGCTACCGCCTGAACCAGTTCGACCGGTTGGATGCGTAGGGCCGGGGGCCGGCCGCTCCGGGTCGACTGAGCACTAACCGGGCGCAATGGGGTTGCAATGAAGCTCTCGGACACGCTACGGACCGAAGCCGAGCGCGCGTCGGCAACGATGCGTTACCGCCTGGGCGGCAACGCGTTCCGATTCCTGTGCGAGACGCACCTAGAGCTTCCGCCGCATCCTCCGCGCGGAAGTCGCACCCTCGCGTTGTTTGCCCACTTCGATCCGCAGGGCGTCGTCGATCCGTACGTCGCCTATTACCTGAGGGCGCTACGCGACCAGGGCGCGACCATCGTCTTCGTCTCCGGTTCGCCTACCCTCACGCCGGAATCGGTGGGCTCCATCCGTTCTCTGTGTACGGGCATCTTCACCCGCCGCACACTTTCGTACGATTTCGGATCGTGGCACCTCGCGTGGTGCATTCTCACTCAACGCGGGTGGTCGCTAGATCAGTTCGACCGGTTTCTGGTCGCCAACGACAGCGTCTTCGGTCCGCTCTTTCCCCTGGAAGACATGTACGGCTCGTTTCACGGCGCCGACATGTACGGCGCGGTCGAGAATACCCAGATGATTTCCCATCTCCAATCTTTCTTTCTGGCTTGGGATCTCAACCCGCGCACCCGTGCGTTCCTCAACGATTTCTGGAACGGTTTTCAGTACGTGGTCCATAAGGGCGCGGTCATCTGGCGATATGAGGTAGGGATATCTGCGCGCGCTCGTAAGGCAGGCCTCGCCCTCAACCCGTTCGTCTCCGCCGCCGCCATCGACCTCGCCTATGGCCGCTCTCATATCCGTCCGTGGGCCAGTAAACGGTCCGGCCGCAACAACGGCACCCTGCACTGTTGGGATGGCCTCATCAGGGACTTCCGGTTTCCTTTCCTCAAGACGAACCTGGCGCGCTACGACATGCCGTGGCACGCGTCCATGGCGGACCTGCGCGATGTCATCGAGCGACACACCGACTATCCCTTCCAGCTCATCCAATCGAACGTGGACCGGCTCGGCCGAAAAGCGCCGCCACTGGTCAGTGGCTATGCGCGGCCGATGGCCGGCTGGACACCCGCCGGGCGCACCGAAACTCCCCGCCGGGGAATGCCCGGTTCGAAATGAGCGACACGGGTGTCTCAGAGGCTGCTTAAACCCCCGGCCAACAGCATGATCCCGGCGAGACCGGGTGCGGCGATCAAAAGCCGCCGACGGTGCACGGCGAACCACCTTTGCAGCCTGACCATCGCGAGCTGCGTCTGTGTCGGCGCGACGAGATAACTGACGAGGGGGAGCTCGACGAGAACGAGCACCACGACGGTGAAGATCACCACTGCGCCGAGCTGAGCGCCGATGGCTGCCTTCGACGAGACGATGATGATGAGCACCACCAGATAATCGGCGAGTGGCACGGTCGTGAACAGTCCGACCCCGAACGCCACCCACGGGTTTCCGGCTTGCAACGCGTGCCGGACGCGGGCGGTGACCCGGGCGGCCACGGTCGGTCGGGGCGCTGGCATGGCTGGGGACGACGACGCGCCGTGGTACGCCCACACGCCAGTGGCGATCACCAGCGCAAGCACGCCGACCGCGATTTGGAAGTAGGCGCCCGTGAAGCGCATGACCGCGGTGCGCGCATCTTCCATAACCGTCGGCGGCGAATCTCGCAGGAGTACAAAGGCGCCGACGCCAGGGACTACGCCCGCTGTCAGGCCGCCCCACCAGTAGGCAAGGAGGTTGTGCCGGGGTCGTGGGCGGGACATCAGGATTCCGCCGATGACTAGACGCATCGGGTCGAGCGACAGCCAAAGTGCGATCGGCAGCACCGTCCCCCACATCATCCGACGCGCTCCCCGCTAGCGACCGCCTCCAAGAGATCGGCTGCGGCGGTGACGCTCTCGGCAGGCTTGGTCATCCGGCCAGCGAATTCGCGGGCCCGGTCCGCGTATTGCGGCGCGAGGATTTCGCGGAGATGGCCGACGAGCGATTCGGCGGTGACGCTCACCAGGCGCTGGGCGCGGCCGACCCGCATGCGGGTGACCTGCGCGGCCCACAGCGGCTGCTCGGCCACGTCCCAGAGGATCAGCATCGGGATGCCGGCCCGCAGACCGGCGGCCGTGGTCCCCCCGCCGCCGTGGTGAACCATCGCGCGGCAGATCGGAAGGGTGACGGTGTAATTCAGCGGGCCCACGAGCTTTATGTGGTCGGAATGCGACGTGCAGTGTGGGCCGCCCGCGCCCGAATACACCAAGGCCCGTTCGCCGAGGTCCGCGCAGGCCCCGGCGATCATGGCGATCGCGTCGGCGGGCGACCCGATCGGTGTACTGCCAAACCCGAAGTAGATGGGGGGCGTTCCCGCGGTAGCCCAGGAGGCCACCTCGCCGTCCTCATGCGTCGATAAGTCCATCGTCAGCGCGCCGACGAACGGTCGCCGGCCGTTCCATTCCTTCGCCAGATCCGGAAAACACGCCTCGTCGTACGCCTGGATCTCGAGCGATCCGCGATCCGCCATCCGTTGCGCCGCGGGCGCCCCAGCCCGCGGTAGGCCCAGTTGACGGCGCTGCGTGTCATCGACCTCCTTGGTGATACGCCAGTAGAGCCACCACGCCGTCCTCAACGCAGAGCGGACCAGGGGTGCCGGTGACGGTATCGACGGAAGAGCGAGCTGGCCATTCACGCAGATCGGCATGTGGTGGAGCGCCGCCACTGGAATGTCATAGTACTCAGCCACATTGGCGACGACCCCGTGGTACGTCTGGCCGGTTACCAACAGGTCGGCCCCGTCCGCCACCGAAGTCAGCGTCGCGCTCATCTGCGCCCAACCCTCGGTGAAGAGCTCCTTGCCCGCGCGCACCACGTTGATCGGGTTCTGCGGCTTGAAGGCGTGATGATGGAGATCCGCGAGCGCCTTGACCTGCTCCTGCGAGTCCGGCCCGTACGCGACCGCGGCAAGCCCGGCCGACTCGACAAAGCCGATCAAGTTGGGCGGCACCCCCACGTGTACTTCGTGTCCTCGCCGCATCAGCTCAAGGCCGACGGCGGCGCAGGGCTCGACATCGCCGCGAGTTCCGTGGGCAGCCAAAACGATTTTCATCGGCGCTACCGGCCCCGTCAGTCGTCGTCCGCGTAGGCAAGGTCCGTGACTTCGGTCCGCGCCGCACTCGGACCGCGCCCCTCCAAGACGCGCTTGAATACCGCCGTCAGCGCGCTCAGAAATCGGGTCACGGAATCCCTGGCCACCGGATTGTTCGGAAAATTCACCCATATCGACACCTCGTCGAACAGGCGGATCACCGAGATATACAGATGGGCGGGATCCCTGGGATCGCAGTAGATCTTGACGTTCGCGTTCTTCATGTGGGAAGCGACGGTGGCAGAAAAAGGCGGGAGGCCGGCGTCCATGTAGTTGACCATGGTGCAATTCGGTCCCCACTCCCTGAGCCAGGGCGCCAACTTCAGCACGTCGTTGAACGACACATTCGCGAGATCCAGATTTGAGTCGAAGGACGCCTGCGCGGCGCGCGCGGTCTCCGCAAATGATGTCGGGTCGACGGGGACGGTGAACGGCACCACGCCGGTGAACCACCCCATGGTCGAGAATTCCGCCAGGGTCCTGCGTTTGTCGATCGGTGCGAGGCCGTAATACGTTGTCGTCCCGGTTAACTCGTATTGCGCGAGCGCCACGCAGGCGAACAGCCCGCCGCTGATACGTGCTGCCGCTCGGATGCAAAGCGATTCGAATGCGGCGGTCTGTTGCTGGTCCATCAGCCGCTGGACCACGAGATCACCGCCGGTCGGCAGCGACAAGTCGCCGAGCGGCAGGGGGAAGTCCGGCAGCGTTCCGCCGTTGCGTTCGGCGAATTCGATCCACTTTTGCACCTCAGGCGAAGACGGCGTCAGGCTGGCCAGGTGTTGCTTTTCTCGCACGCAGAAATCATCGTGACTGGCCGGAGGTGGTGACGCGCCGAGCGCACCCCCGGTAATCAAGACGCGGTAGTTCATCACGATCTCCGTGTACAACCCCGAGATGATCGTCGGGTCACAGTGCACGTGATCGACGATCGCGAAGAATGTGAAGTGGTCCGCGCGCTGGATGATGCCGAATCTGAAGCAATCCCATTGCACCGGATCGGGGGTGGACAGCACGAACTGACGCCACTCGGTCGGTGTCATCGCGTCACGCCGGATCGGAACGAACTCGACATCAGCGGGATCCTCGATGGTATGGCGCACAATGCGATCCGCGTCTTCGTATGCGAACCAGCTGTGGTACGTCTTGTGTCGGCGCAGGTGTGCATTGATGACGTGGTTCATGGCGCGGATGTCGCACCGGCCGGGTTCGTCGCCGCACCCGATCACCAGCCGGGCATAGTCGAGTCCGCGGGCCGCATAGCGTTTAAAGCCGCGCAGGTGGGCTTCCTGCATGGCGCTCAGCGGCACATCGCTAATCGGCGCGCGCAGGGCTTTGTCCAGGGAGGCCGGCGATGCTTCCCAGGAGACGATTCTGCCCGACGCCGGCACCCAGTCGTTGACCGTTCCCACGAACAGCCCGCGCGCTGGCCCCGCACCTACGAACACCCTTCCCCCTTGAGTCCGGTTGCGCCGGCACCGAGGTCGGCGGTGGCACTGAGGGTTTCACACAGTAGCCCGGCCAGACCCCGAATCGTGGTGATGTCGTTGGTGGTGACGCGGACCCCCGTTTCCGCTTCGATACGGGTGCGCAACTCAAGGTTGCCCATCGAGTCGAGGCCATACTCGGAAAGTGGGTGATCCGGATCGATGGTGCGCCGCAGAATCAGGCTGACCGCGTCGGAGACCATGCGACGAAGCCGGGCGGGCCAGTCCTCCTGCGGCAGCGCATGCAACTCAACCAGCAATTCGCTTGCGTCTGCGGTGCTTTGGCCGCAAGAGCGGAACAATTCGGCGAAGCTGCTGCGTTGCGCGTAGGCGGCGAACCACGGGGTGCCCGTCAGCCTTGCATACCCGGCGTACGGGCGATCGTGGCGCAGGAGTGCCTGAAACGCGTACGCACCCTCGTCGCCGGTGAAAGCCGTGTCACGCCAGTGCGCGATTGCGGTGCCTTCGCCATCCTGCCCGAGAGCCAAGTCTTCACCGGTCGCCGACCTGAGTTCGGCGGCGCGGCCTACCTCGGCCCATAACGCCCACCCGATCGCGGTGGCGGGAAGTCCCCGGGCTCGGCGCCACCGCGCGAACGCGTCCAGCCAGCTGTTAGCCGCGGCGTACGCCGATTGGCCGGGCGAGCCCACCAGGGCTACCGCCGAGGAGAACAAACAGAACCAGTCCAGGGGAGAGGCGGCCGTCGCGCGATGTAAGTTCCACGCCCCGAACACCTTCGGCGCCCAGTTGCGGTCGACCAGCTCGTCGCTCGTGGTGACGAGCATCGCGTTTTCGAACACCGCGGCGGCGTGCAACACCCCCCGCAACGGCAGGCCGGTGGCAGTCGCCGCCACCACCAACCGGGTCGCCGTGCCGGCGTCCGCGATGTCGCCGCACTCCACCTCGATGTCGGTTCCCATCGCTCGGATGAGTTCGATCATCTCCAACGCCTTGGCATTCGGCCGGGATCGGGAACTCAGCACGATGCGGCCACAGCCGGCCGCGGCCATCTTTTCCGCAAGAAACAGCCCAATGCCGCCCAGGCCGCCCGTGATGATGTAGGAGCCGTCGTTGCGGAAAGTCGGGCTCTGAACGGGCGGTACCACGACGCGGGTGTGCCCGGTCTGCGGCACATCGAGCAGCACCCTGCCCGCGTGTTCCGCCTCGCTCTTCGCGCGGAGAGCCGCGGCGGCATCGCCGAGCGCGTGGTGAGTGGTGTCCGGTAACGGCAATTCCCCCTCTGCCACAAGGCGGTACACCGTGCTCAGCAGCTCGCCCACCCGCTCCGGGTGGCTCTGCGACATCAGCGTCAGATCGACCCCGTGGAACGTGAGGTTGCGATGGAATGGAGGGAGCTCCAGCCGGGTGGTCGCACAGCCATCCTGCTTGCCGATTTCCACAAATCGTCCACCGGCGGCCAACACCTCCAGGCTGGCGCGTTGGGCCGCGCCCGACAGCGAGTTGAGCACAATGTCGACACCGTATCCGCCAGTGTCACGGCGGATCTGCTCCTTGAACTCGATGCGGCGAGAGTCGTAGACATGGTCGATCCCCATGTCGCGCAACAACTCACGCCGCACATCGCTGCCGGCCGTGGCGAAGACTTCGGCCCCCACGGCGCGGGCGATCGTGATCGCCGCCTGCCCCACGCTGCCCGCTGCGGAGTGGATCAGCACACGGTCGCCGGTGGAGATCCTGGCCTGATCGTGTAACGCGTACCAGGCGATGGCGTGTGGAGTGGTCACCGCGGCCGCCTGGTCATCGGTGAGACCCGGTGGCAGCGTCGCTGCCACCCGGGCGTCACAGGTCACAAACGTTGCCCAGCAACCGGTTGCGGAGAACCCGCCGACATGGTCGCCGACCCGATGGGTGGAGACGCCGGGACCGACCGCGGTCACGACGCCGGCGAAGTCCATCCCCAACTGCGGTGCATCGCCATCGCCACCAGGGAGCCGGCCGGCGGCGATCAGGACGTCGGAGAAGTTGATGCTGGATGCGATGACCGCGACCTCGATCTGCCCCGGGCCGGGTGGAATGCGTTGAAACGCGGCTAATTCCAGCGTGTCCAGATCGCCAGGCGTGCGGATCTGCATGCGCATTCCGTCGTGGGGGTGATGCGCCACGGCGGTCCGCCGGTCCTCGGGCCGCAGCGGCCCGGGGGCCACGCGGGCGGTGTACCACTCGCCGTTCCGCCAAGCCGTCTCGTCCTCGTCCGACTGACCCAGCAGTTGTCTGGCCAATTGCGCGGCGTCGGTGTCTTCGTCCATGTCGATCTGGGTGGCGCGCAGGTGTGGATACTCCGTGCTGATGGTTCGCACCAGGCCGCGCAGCCCGGCCTGTTCGAGGTTGTTCACCTCACCCGGCGCAACGGCCTGCGCGTTGCGCGTTACGACATAGAGGCGTGGCGGATCTTGCCCGATCTCCGTGATCCGCCGGGCAATTCGCGCAACATGCCGCACATAGTCCCCGCCGCGCACGGCGCACTCCTCATCGGGGTTGCCGTTTCTCGGGCCGGTGAGGATGACCGCGCCGCGGACGCCGCGGGCACCAAGATGCGCGCCCAACGATTCGGCGTTGGCCCGGTGATTGCCGTGCTGCGGCCAGGTCATGGTGGCGCAGTCGGTGCCCTCGGATTTCAACGCATCGGCCAGGCGGGTCGCCATCACGTCTGCGGTGGCGGACGTGCTGATCAGCAAGAATGATTCCGGTCCGACGTGCTCGAGGTCGGGCAGCGTTCGCTGTGTCCACTCGATGGTCAGCAGTCGCTCGTTGAGCACGCGATCGCGATGGGCTCCCTCGCCGGCCCCGGTGCTGACTTGCAGTCCGCTGACGGCCAGCAGCACTGTCCCATATTCGTCGAGCACCTCGAGGTCCGCCTCCAGCCCGGCGCCGTCGGCGGTGGACACCTTCGTGTAGCAATAGCGCGCGCCGCGGGTCGGTGCGTAGAGCCGGAGACCGCGTACGCGGAGCGGCAACAGCAGGCCGGCGCTACCCGCGACCCGGGCCGCCGGGTGCGCCGCTACCGCTTGAAAACAAGCATCAAGCAACGCGGGGTGCACGCCATAGGCGCTGTGTTGCGAGCGGATGGCACCGGGCAGCCCGACCTCCGCCAGCACCGTGCCGCCCGTATCGTCCGCGCTGTGCGCCGCGGCCAGTCCGGCGAAGGCCGCGCCATACTGCAAACCGTGGTCGTCGAACTGCTGCCGCAACTCGGTCCCCTCCAGCCGGCACGAGTGGGTCGCAAGCAGGGCCGCGACGTCGTATCCCGTTGGACGGTCCTCCCGTCCTCGCGCCCGCAGCACCGCCGTCGCCCGCCGAATCGGCTTGCTCGCCTGAAAGCTCTGCACCGCGAAATCGGCGACGCCGGGCGCGTTTATCGAGGCGTCCGCGGAGACCGGAGTTTCGTGATCCAACAGCAGCGTCGATTCGAAAGTGATGTCGCGGACCTCGCACTCGTCACCAAAGATCGTGCGAGCCGCGGCCAACGCCATCTCGCAGTACGCCGCCCCCGGGAGGACGGCCACGTTGTGTATCCGGTGATCGCCCAGCCACGGCTGGGCCGCGGTTCCGACCTCGCCTTGCCAGACGTGGCGCTCGGGTTCCTCGGGTAATCGGACGTGCGGCCCCATCAGTGGGTGCACCGGGACCGTCCACGCGCCTCGTGCCCGCGAATCCTGCCCGCCCCGGTTCAGCAGCAGTGACCGGTGGGTCCACGCCGGGAGCGGAACGTCCACCAATTGGCCCCCCGGGTAGAGCACCGAGAAGTCGACGGCCGCGCCGGCGCTGTGCAGATCCGCCAGGAAGCCGCGCACCCCGTGCCGAAGTTCCTGTTCGCGGCGCATGGCGCTGAGGGCGGCCAGCGGCATACCGAGGCTGCCCGCGGTCTGTTCGACCGCGTGGGTGAGGAGCGGATGTGGGGCCAACTCCGCGAACACCCGGTAGCCGTCCTCCAACGCCGCCTGCACCGCGGCGGCGAAACGCACCATGTGGCGCAGATTGTCCGACCAATACCAGGCGTCGCACACGGGCCGCTCGCGCGGGTCGAAAGCCGTCGCGGAGTAGAAGGGCACGTCGGGTGTCCTGGGATCGAGCTCAGCAAGGACGTCCGACAGCTCGTCGAGGATCGGATCAACCTGAGGGGAGTGCGAGGCCACGTCGACGGCGATCTCGCGCGCCGGCACGTCGCGCTGCTCCCACGCCGTGACCAGATCCCGCACGGTCTGCGCGGCGCCGCCGACCACCGTGGACTGCGGCGAGGCCACCACTGCCAGCACGACGTCGTCGACGCCGCGAGCCATGAGTTCCAGAAGCACCTGCTCGGCCGGCAGTTCCACCGACGCCATCGCGCCGGAGCCGGCGATCGTCGACATCAGCCGCGAGCGGCGGCAGATCACGCGTACACCGTCCTCCAGCGACAACGCCCCGGCCACGACCGCGGCCGCGGCCTCGCCCATCGAGTGGCCGATCACGGCCCCTGGCCGCACCCCGTAGGCCCTCATCGTGGCCGCCAGCGCGACCTGCATCGTGAACAGGGCGGGCTGGATCCGATCGATCCCGGTGACGGTTGCGGGCGCCGAAATCGCTTCCGTGACCGAGAATCCCGACTCCCGTTTGATCAGGGGCTCCACCGTGGCGACCGTCGCGGCGAACACCGGTTCCGTCGCGATCAATTCCGCGCCCATCGACGCCCACTGCGAGCCCTGGCCGGAGAACAGCCAGACCGGTCCTCGATCGTCCTGCCCAACCGCCGGCTGATAGGGGAAGTCGTCGGCGGAGACGCCCCGCAGCCCCTCGGCCAGCTCTTCGAGGGTGCCGGCGATTACCGCCGTGCGCACCGTCCGATGCGCCCTTCGCCGGGCAAGCGTGTACGCCACGTCCGACACCGCGAGCTCCGAGGCGTGTTTGTCGACCCAGTCCGCGAGCCGCCCAGCGGTGTCCCGCAGCGCGCCGGCCGACGTGGCCGACACCGGAAAGATCAGCGGGCCGTCGGTCGCCGGAGCCGGCGGCACGGCGCCCGCTGCGGCCGGTGCTTGCTCCACGATCGCGTGCACATTGGTCCCCGAGAACCCATACGACGACACCGCCGCTCGGCGTGGTCCGGCCTGGCCGTTGCTGGGCCACGGCGTGTTAGCCTGCGGCACAAAGAGATTGGTTTCGATTCGGGCCATTTCGTCGGGCAGCTGGTTGAAGTGCAGGTTGCGCGGGATCACGCCGTGCTGCAGCGCCAGGACGGCCTTCATCAACCCCAGGGCCCCGGCGGCCGACTGAGTGTGCCCGAAGTTCGTCTTGACCGACGCGAGCGCGCACGGCCCGTCGGCCCCGTACACCTCCGCCAAGCTGGCGTATTCGACGGGATCACCCACCGGGGTGCCGGGACCGTGCGCTTCCACCATGCCGACCGTGCCGGCGTCCACGTCCGCCGCCGCCAACGCCGCCCGATACGCCTCCACCTGCGCGGCCCGTGACGGCGTCACGATGTTCACCGTGTGGCCGTCCTGGTTCGCGGCCGTGCCGCGGAGCACCGCCAAGATCCGGTCGCCGGCGCGCAAGGCGTCCGGCAACCGCTTGAGCAACAGCACGACGGAGCCCTCGCCGGCCACGAATCCGTCGGCGGCGATGTCGAACGCCCGGCACCGTCCCGTCGCGGACAGCATTCCGATGGCAGAACCCGAGCAGGATTTGCGCGGTTCGAACGACACGGAGGCGCCACCCGCCAGTGCAATGTCGCTTTCGCCGTCATGCAAGCTGCGGCACGCCATATGTACCGCTGCCAGCCCCGACGAGCAGGCCGTATCCACCGTCATCGCCGGACCGCGCAGACCCATCGTGTAGGCAACGCGCCCCGAGCCCATGGCGAAGCTATTGCCCATGTAGCCGTACGGGCCCGCCAGCGCGTTGGCGTCGGCGTGCACGAATTGGTAGTCGTCGTGCATGAGTCCCATGAAGACGCCGGTGCGGGAGCCGGCCAGTGTCTTTGGAGTCAGACCGCCGTGCTCGATCGCCTCCCACGAGGTTTCCAGCAGCATGCGGTGCTGCGGGTCCATCGCGGTCGCTTCGTTGTCGGTGATGCCGAAGAACTCCGCGTCGAAGCCGGCGACGTCATCGAGGAACGCGCCCCATTTGCAGACGGACCGACCGGGCACACCCGGTTGGGGATCGTAGAACTCGTCGACGTCCCACCGGTCCGGTGGAATTTCGGTGACGAGGTCGTCGCCGCGCAGCAAGGCCTCCCACAACTGTTCTGGAGACTCGATGCCTCCGGGCAGGCGGCACGCCATGCCGACGACCGCGACGGGGGTGGCTATCGGGTGCGGAGACATGGCCCGCCCCGCGCACGCACCCTTGATGTTGGCCCGAACAATGCCGTTTCCTCCTCACAGCAAAGGCGGAGTCGCGCAGTCGGCTGCCTATCGCCGGATAGCAACCTGTCGGGTTGTCGGCTGCCTGCTGCGACGTAGATATCGAGGATGTGTGGTTTAGCGGGGGCTTTCTCGCTGGTCAACCGCTTCGCAGCGGCTACGACTTCTTCGGCACGCGATCAGTGCTTACACATTAGCGGGATCGCTATCGATCCGGGACGCAAAACCCGCGCCAAATTGGGCCGGGCGGCGAGTTACGTCAAACGTTGGCTTGCCTGGCCTTGGGCGCGGTCGGTCCGCTCGCGATCTGTGGAGCCTAGGGGAATCGAACCCCTGACACCCGCCTTGCAAAGGCGGTGCTCTACCAACTGAGCTAAGGCCCCTCGACGTGACCGGGTGGCTGACCCGTAGTGTCGTCCACCGCCACGTGCCAGACCTCGACCCCGCGTCGGGACCACGCCACCGCCGCCACCACAGCGATCAGTGTGATTGGCAGGGCAAGTCTTACGCAACGTCTTGATGGACACATGGTTGTGGGCCTAGGAGGACTCGAACCTCCGACCTCTTCGTTATCAGCGAAGCGCTCTAACCGCCTGAGCTATAGGCCCGTACACGCGTACGGCCGAGCGACGAGATTACCGCAATTGCCGCCCCACCCCCAAAAACGCTAGTCGCGGTCGGCCAACGTCACCTCGATGCCGCCGATCAGATCGGTCGCCAGGTTGTAAACGAACGCGGCGATGGTGGCCATCGCCGTCAACAACACGATGTTGACCAGGCCGATCAACACAGCGCCGCCGAAGATGGTGCCGCTGGAGACAAGTTCGCCGCTGCTGCCGCTGGTGTTGTTCAGCAGGTCGCCGACGTTGCTGTTCAGCTTCGACCACACGCCCATGCCGCCGAGGACGAGGTACAAGAACGCCACGGCGATCATCCAGACGAAGAACAACGCGACCGAGAGCAACAGCGAGACCTTCAGCGTGCTCCACGGGTCGATCCGGCGGATCTGCATGCTAGCCCGCACAGGTCCGCGCGGGCGCCGCGACACCTGGGTGCGGCTCTCGCGGGTGTCGCGGCTCTCGCGGCCATCCCGGTTCTCCGCGGCCGTCGACCGCCCCGATCCTGAGAGGCTCGACGATTCAGGCGTGCGGTCGGGTGGCGCCTTGCGCTGCGGGCTTCGCGGCATCGGGCCGGACAGGTCCGGCAACTCGCTGGCGTACGCCTCCGCCGGCGGTCCGTCACCACGCCCCTGCGGGGGGTCGCTGTCGTGCGGCGGGTTGTTGGCTGGTGGCGGGGAGGCGGCGCCCGGCGCCGCAGTGCCGGAGATGAACCGGTTCAGCCGGGCCTCGACACCACTGGGCGGGCCTGACGGGCGCGCCTCGGTGGAGGGCTCGGTCTGCCGTTGCGGCGCCTGCGGGGGCCGGGCACCGCCACGCTGCCAGGGCGGTGAATCCCCGGCGTCCGGGCCGCGGCCGGCCGGTGCGGGCGGCGTCGCGTGGCGCGCGCCGCCCCGCTCGGCCGAGCCATCCCCATTCAGGCCGTCGCCCGGTTTGGGGGCGCCCGGCTCGTTCGGTGAGGTCACCCCGACTCCTTAGCTCTCCTGCCACGGCCGTGGAGGCGTCGCATTTTGTCTGGTCGGGCCGAGTCTAATTGCCCGGCCGTTCGTCGAACCGCCCGGATTGTCACCGGCTAGCTGTCAGCGTCCGCGGCGCCTTCGGCTTCCTCCACGACTTCGTCCGCGTTCTCCTCGGCGTTGCGCGCAATGGCCAGCAGCGTGTTGTCCTCACCGAGGTTCATCAGGCGCACACCCTTGGTCTGGCGTCCCGCCTTGCGGACCTGCCTCGCCGCCGTGCGGATGACCCCGCCTCCTGAGGTGATGGCGTAGAGCTCGCTGTCATCGTCGACGATCAGCGCCCCCACCAACTTGCCGCGCCGCCGGTCGTACATCACCGTCAGCACGCCCTTGCCGCCGCGGCCCTGCACCGGATACTCCTCGATCGCGGTGCGCTTGGCGTAGCCGCCGGACGTCGCCACCAACAGGTACGTCCCTTCGCGAATCACGTTGAGCGACAACAGGTAGTCGTCGGTGTTGAATCGCATACCCTGGACGCCGGAGGTGGCGCGACCCATCGGGCGCAGCGCCTCGTCGGTCGCCGAGAACCGGATGGATTGCCCGTTGGCCGACACCAGTAGCAGGTCATCGTCCGACGAACACAGCACCGCGCCGACGAGCTCGTCGTTGTCCCGCAGGTTGATCGCGACGATTCCACCCGATCGGTTCGAGTCGAAATCGGTCAGCTTGGTCTTCTTGACCAGCCCGTTGCGGGTGGCCAGCACCAGGTACGGGGCGTCCTCGTAGCTGCGGATCTGGATGACCTGAGCGATGCGCTCCTCGGGCTGGAAGGCCAGCAGGTTCGCGACGTGCTGACCGCGTGCCGTTCTGGACGCCTCCGGCAGCTCGTAGGCCTTCGCGCGATAGACCCGGCCCTGCGTGGTGAAGAAGAGGATCCAGTCGTGCGTCGAGCTCACAAAGAAGTGCTTGACGATGTCGTCCTGCTTGAGGCCGGCGCCCTGCACGCCCTTTCCGCCACGCTTCTGGCTGCGGTACAGATCGGTCTTGGTGCGCTTGGCGTAGCCGGTCTCGGTGATGGTGACGACGACGTCCTCCCGGGCGATCAGGTCCTCGTCGCTGACCTCGCCGTCGGCCGCCACGATCCGGGTGCGCCGGTCGTCGCCGTGCTTGTCGACGATCTCGGCAAGCTCGTCGCGCACGATGCCGCGCTGCCGCTCGGGCTTGGCCAGGATGTCTTCCAGGTCGGCGATCTCGGCCTCGATCTTGGCCAGGTCGTCGATGATGCGCTGGCGCTCCAGGGCCGCCAGGCGACGCAACTGCATGTCGAGGATCGCCTGCGCCTGGATCTCATCGATGTCGAGCAGCTCGATCAGCCCGGCCCGGGCGATGTCGACGGTTTCCGACGCCCGGATCAGCGCGATGACCTCATCGAGCGCGTCGAGCGCCTTGACCAGGCCGCGCAGGATGTGGGCGCGTTCGTTGGCCTTGCGCAGCCGATAGGTGGTACGCCGGACGATGACGTCGAGTTGGTGCGCCACGTAGTGGCGGATCATCTGGTCGAGCCGCAGGGTGCGCGGCACCCCGTCGACAATGGCCAACATGTTGGCGCCGAAGCTGGTCTGCAGCTGCGTGTGCTTGTAGAGGTTGTTCAGCACCACCTTGGCCACCGCGTCGCGCTTGATCTCGACGACGATGCGCACACCGACCCGGTCGCTGCCCTGGTCCTCGACGTTGGAGATGCCGGCCAGCCGGCCGTCGCGAACCTGCTCGGCGATCGAGGTGATGAAGTTGTCGTGGTTGACCTGGTAAGGCAGCTCGGTGATCACCAAAGACGTTCGGCCCCTGGCCTCTTCGACCTCGACCACGCCGCGCATCCGGATCGACCCGCGGCCGGTCTTGTACGCATCGGCGATGCCCTGGCTGCCCACGATCAGGCCGGCGGTGGGGAAGTCGGGACCTTTGACGCGCTCCATGCAAGCGGCCAGGGTGGCTTCCTCGTCGGCCTCGTGATTCTCCAGGCACCAGAACACGGCCTCGGCCAGCTCGCGCAAGTTGTGCGGCGGGATGTTGGTCGCCATGCCGACCGCGATGCCGCCGGAGCCGTTGGCCAGCAGGTTGGGGAACCGGCTGGGCAGCACCGTCGGTTCCTGGACCCGGCCGTCGTAGTTCGGGATGAAATCGACTGTCTCCTCGTCGATTTCACGCAACATCTCCATGGCCAGCGGGGTCAGCCGCGCTTCGGTGTTATGGCTGACAAAACCGTTAGTGAGGAATGCATGGTCATCGGTGTCAACGCGCAGGCTGTACACCGGCCGCACGCCGGCCTCGGTCACCGAGGCAACCCGTGCGTAGTAGAACCGGCCATCGGTCAAGTCCGTGGCGATGGCACGGACGTCGGGGTCGGCGATGTGCGCCAGGATTTCATCGCGGCGGGTCCGCCAATGCTGGATCCGGTCCACGTTGTGGCGGTTGAGCCAGTCCCGCTCGGTCCAAAGCCCGCCCGCAAACTTCCGGATGAACGCTGCCAGCCCCGGAACATGGTCTGCATCCCTGCCCGCGCAACTCGGCATGGCGGCCAAGATCGTGGTCAGCTTCGTCCGTTTGGTCCCGCCAAAACCGATTTGGGTTGCGAACAATTCCGCGGAAGCTCGATTGGTGATTACGACCTTATGCTCGCCCACCGCATGGCGATAACGCTTAGCGACGACACCGAACTCCAGGAGCATTTGTTGCACGTCGACTGCCAGCCGTTCGCTGCGTGTCGAGTAGGAAATCTGGATCGTGTTGCGCGGGAGCGCCGAGCACGATCCATCTCCCTCGAAAAGTGCCTGCAGGAAGGCGCGCTTGACCCCTGCCGGGGATTGCCATAGCCAGTTGGGCACGGACTTGTCGGCCGACCTCTGCCCGGAGAGCTTGCCCAGCCGCGTCTTCCTGAGGTCCGTCAGGTTGTGGATGTCGAGTTCGTGCAGCAACGAGCCCGAAGCGATGGTCCGCGAAGACACGTAACGACGACCGCCGACGACTGCGTCGTACGCGCCGACAACCATGTCGAAGTAGTCGCGGTCAAGGTTGTTGAATCCTGCCCGCGTTTCCGACACGAAGCCCTCGCTGATGAACGCGCCCAATAACAGCGCTTCCATCACGTCGTGCCACTCCGCCGGTCCAAGCTCCACCGGCGGAGTGCGCTGCAGGACGACGTGATCGTCCGGACGGATTTCGTCGATCAGCTTCCACAACAGCGTCGGCGCGCCGGCGATGTCGACCAGGCAGAGCAAGGGATGATTCGCCGTGCCAGTGACTTCATAACCTTCCGCCGTCCGCACCTTATAGGTCTGGTGCTCGCCAGAATGGAACAGGCGGTCGGCGACAACGGGATTGCCGTGGCGGTCGAGAACCTTGAGTTCGACCTCGTTGTCCGAGTTGGGCGACGCGTCCGGAACGACATCGCCTATGCGCACCGATTGCCCAAATGGCAAGCGCACCAGAGTATCTGCGGACACGCAATACCGCATCGCCGCTGGCGGGTCGTTGCCCGGCGAGCCGAAGTTGCCCTGGCCGTCGACAAGCGGATACCGCAGCGACCATGGCTGCGCCATGCGCACCAGGGTGTCGTAGATCGACGCGTCGCCGTGGGGGTGGTAGTTACCCATCGTCTCGGCGACCGAGCGCGCCGACTTGGCGTGGCTGCGGTCCGGGCGGAACCCCGAGTCATACATCGCATAGAGCACGCGGCGATGGACCGGCTTGAGCCCGTCGCGCACCTCGGGCAGCGCGCGCCCGACGATCACGCTCATCGCGTAGTCGATGTAGCTGCGCTGCATCTCCTGCTGAATGTCAACCGGCTCGATGCGGTCGCCTGCCTCGTCGCCAGGCGGCAGCGTGGTGTCAGTCATCTATTCCCCTTTGTGGGTTGGCGTGCCTGACGAGTACGTCAGACATCCAGGAAGCGAACGTCTTTGGCGTTGCGGGTGATGAAGCTGCGGCGGGCGTCGACGTCTTCACCCATCAGGATCGAGAACAGTTCGTCGGCCGCGGCGGCGTCGTCCAGGGTGACCTGGCGCAGCACCCGCACCGACGGGTCCATCGTGGTCTCCCACAACTCTTTCGCGTCCATTTCACCCAGACCCTTGTAACGCTGGATGCCGTCCT
>NZ_MPNT01000029.1 GCF_001907675.1 Mycobacterium paraffinicum | reverse complement strand
GTCGAGGCAATCCGCACCGAAGGGGGCACTGCCATCGGTGTCACTGCCGACGTGGCCGACGACGGGCAGCTGACCGACGCCGTCCGCGAGATTGCGGCCCAGCACGGGGCGCCGCTAATCGTTCTGAAAACCATGGGACTGGCAGCTGCGGCGGTCGACCACGTCCGTGACGCGCTCACCGGACGCGCGGAGGACAACCCGCCGGACCCTCAGGTCAAGTAGCGAGAGACACAAAGGCCGGGCGCTGGGTCGTCAGCGCCCGGCCTCATCGTCCCAATTAACTTGTGGGCGTGTGCTGTTCGTGCGTGAACGGCTTCTCGGCCTTGATCGCGGGCGAACCCTGGGGGTTTTGCTGCGCACCCTGGTTCTGCCGGGTGCTACCAGCCAGCCACTGCTGTTCGGGCTTTTCGACGTACTCCCACTCCACGCCCTTCGGCCACGGCCCCTGGCCCTGGTTCCACGGGCCGCGGATCGATTCGCCGTTGCCGTTGGACATGTTGAACGCGACGTTCTGGAAGCGCGGGTCGCCCGGCAGCTGCCCTGGCGGGAAGTTCACCGGGAGCTCGTTCAGCGCCGCGGTGAACTGCTGGTAGTGCGCGACCTCGCGCGTCATGAGGAAATTGAGGGTGTCCTGCACACCGGGGTCGTCGGTGTACTGCTTGAGGTACTCGTACACGATCTTGGCGCGCGACTCGGCCGCGATGTTGTTGCGCAGGTCGACGGTCGGGTCGCCGTTGGCGTCGATGAAGGCGCCGGTCCAGTTGTTTCCCCCGGAGTCCTTGACGTCCGGCCCACCACCGCTGAGCACCAGGAACAGCGGGTTGACCGACACGGAGTGGATGATGCCGTCACGTCCGTCCCCGCTGGCCACCGCCGGCATCCAGTCGCACTTCTCGTGAGCGAGCTTCAAGTTGTCGTTGAGCCCGTCGAGCAACATCGTGATCATCGAGCCGACCATCTCGAGGTGACTCAGCTCCTCGGTCGCGATGTCCATGAACAGGTCGTACATCTTCGGGTTCTTCTGCCGCAGCACGAAGGCCTGGGTGAAGTACTGCAACGCGGCGGTGAGTTCCCCGTTGGCGCCGCCGAACTGGTCCATCAGCAACGTCGCGAACCGCGGGTCGGGCCGGTCGACCCGTACCTCGAATTGAAGATCTTTGTTATGAACGAACACTGGGTCTCCCTAGGCTTGTCGATGAGGTTATGGTGTCGCCGGATACCCGCGGCCTTTGCCGCCAAACGGCGGTGACAGCAACTCCCGGACCGCGTACCGCCGGGCGCTGAACGGTGCGCGGGTGAGGCGACCGGAGCCGTAGTGGACAATCCGGTCTCATGGAGTTATCGGACTCGAGTTCCCGGCACGAGCTGGCCGTGCGGATGGCCGAGCTGGCCCGCGACATCGCCGCGCCCCGCTCGCTGGGTGACCTTCTCACCGACGTGACCGCCGCCGCGGTGGAGCTGATACCGGCTGCGGACGTCGCCGGGGTTTTGCTGGTCAATGGGGGCGACTTCGAATCGGTCGCCGACACCGACGGCCTGGCCGCGGAGCTCGACAAGCTTCAGCACGAGTTCGGCGAGGGCCCCTGCCATGACGCCGCGCTCCAGCAGACGATCGTGCGCACCGACGACCTCCGCGACGAACCGCGCTGGCCCCAATACGCTCCGGCTGCGGTGAAATGCGGTGTGCTGAGCAGTCTTTCATTTAAGCTGTATACCGCCGATCGGACGGCCGGCGCGCTGAATCTGTTCAGCTTCCGGCCCGGCGTGTGGGACACCGAGGCCGAGACCATCGGCTCCGTGCTCGCCGCGCACGCCGCCTCGGCGATCATGGCCGGCCGCCACGGGCAGCAGATGCAATCGGCCCTGTCGACGCGCGACAGAATCGGGCAGGCCAAGGGCATCATCATGGAGCGCTACGGCGTGGACGAGCTGCGCGCGTTCGACCTGCTGCGCCGGCTGTCCCAGGAGAGTCAGGTCAAGCTCATCGACATCGCGCAGCGCGTCATCGATACCCGCGGCGACGACTGATCCGCCCCGCCCGCCATCTACGATTGGGTGGCTTCATCGACGAGTCCGGCGCGACGCCGCGCCGGGGAACGGGTGGTCACCGTGTGGGATTTCGAAACGGACCCGGAATACCAGGCCAAGCTCGACTGGGTCGAGAAGTTCATGGTCGACGTGCTCGAACCCCTCGACCTGGTGGCGCTCGACCCGTATGACAAGAAGAACGCCGAGATGATGTCGATCCTGCGGCCATTGCAGCAGCAGGTCAAGGATCAGGGGCTGTGGGCCGCACATCTGCGGCCGGAGCTCGGCGGCCAGGGCTTCGGCCAGGTCAAGCTCGCCCTGCTCAACGAGATCCTCGGCCGTTCCCGGTGGGCACCGTCGGTGTTCGGCTGCCAGGCGCCGGACTCGGGCAACGCCGAGATTCTGGCCATGTTCGGCACCGACGAACAGAAGGCGCGCTACCTGCAGCCGCTGCTCGACGGCGAGATCACCTCGTGCTATTCGATGACCGAGCCGCAGGGCGGTTCGGATCCGGGACAATTCGTCACCGCCGCGACCCGGGACGGCGGCTATTGGGTGATCAACGGCGAGAAGTGGTTCTCCACCAACGCAAAGCACGCGTCGTTCTTCATCGTCATGGCGGTCACCCACGCCGAAGCGCGCACCTACGACAAGATGTCGCTGTTCATCGTTCCGGCCGAGACACCCGGCATCGAGATCGTCCGCAACGTCGGCGTCGGCACCGAATCCTCGGGGCGTGCCAGCCACGGCTATGTCCGCTACACCGATGTCCGTGTCCCGGCCGATCACGTGCTGGGCGGCGAGGGCCAGGCGTTCATGATCGCGCAAACGCGACTCGGCGGCGGCCGCATCCACCACGCAATGCGCACAATCGCGTTGGCGCGCAGCGCCTTCGACATGATGTGCGAGCGGGCCGTATCCCGCAAGACGCGACACGGGCGGCTCTCCGACTTTCAGATGACTCAGGAGAAGATCGCCGACAGCTGGATCCAGATCGAACAGTTCCGGCTGCTGGTGCTGCGCACCGCGTGGCTGATCGACAAGCACCACGACTACCAGAAGGTGCGCCGCGACATCGCCGCGGTGAAGGTCGCGATGCCCCAGGTCCTGCACGACGTCGTGCAGCGGGCGATGCACCTGCACGGCGCCCTCGGGGTGTCCGACGAGATGCCGTTCGTCAAGATGATGGTCGCCGCGGAGTCGCTGGGCATCGCCGACGGCGCCACCGAACTCCACAAGATGACGGTGGCTCGCCGCACGTTGCGCGAATATCAGCCGGTGACAACGCCATTCCCGTCCGCGCACATCCCCACCCGGCGCGCGGAGGCGCAAGCCCGGCTGGCCGAGCGGCTCGAGCATTCCGTCGCGGAGTTCTGAGCGCCGCCCCCGCCGCCGCGGTGGCGCCCCTGGGCAGACCCCGCACCGCTCCCCCACGACACGTAAACCTCGGCGACGACACTCCGGAACGCGTCGCCGTAGGTTATGTCTGGCGGTGGCGCCGGCGACCGTCAGCTGATGTAGCGGACGATGCTTTCAGCCACGCACGCGGGTTTGGGTGCGCCCTCGATCTCGACGGTCGTCGACATGGTCGCCTGCACGGCGCCGTTCCCGACGTCGTCGACGCCGACCAACGATGTCTGCGCGCGCACTCGGGAGCCGACCGGCACCGGGGCCGGAAAACGAACCTTGTTGAGGCCGTAGTTGATTGCGAGCTTGACCCCGTTGACGGTGTAGATCTGGTGCTGCAGGCGCGGCAGCAGCGCCAGCGTCATGAAGCCGTGGGCGATCGTCCCGCCGAACGGCCCGGCGGCCGCGCGCTCCGGGTCCACGTGGATCCACTGGTGATCGCCAGTCGCGTCGGCGAACAGGTTGACGTCGTCTTGGGTGATCGTCACCCAGTCGCTGTGCCCGATCGTCTCGCCGGTAGCGGCCGCGAGATCGGCTACGGATTCGAAAGTGCGCATTGAGTTTCTCCTTGACCTCGGGTGGTAACAATAGCGCCGACACCACCTGGCGCTGCCACGCGGCCATCACGGCGAGGCGATACTCCCGCTACGACCCATCTCTGGTTTGGCGGCGCATCAGGGGGGAACCCGTCAGAGGTCACGAGCCCCCCGGAAGGAAACGAATGGCTGAGAACAAGGGCCGCAAAGCCGAGTCGGACGTGGAACCCGAAGCCCACGAGTCCCGGTCGCGCGAGGCGGCCGGAGAGGCCGACGGCTCCTATGTCGGAGCGGCCGGTTCCGACGACTCCTTCGACGCCGGGGAAACAGGGGCTGAAGCGCGGAGCCAGCAAGGCTGACCCCGCTGCGCCACAGGCTAATCAGAGCCGCGGGGCATCGCTATTCGAGGCTATTCGAGCGCGCCGATCGCGGCCTGCAGCTTGGCGGTGGCCTGGTCGGCCACCTCTTGCAACGCCCCCGGCTCGCCCGTCACCTTGACCATGAGTTGTGGATCCATCGCCTCGACGAGAACCGCATCGCCCGCACCCTCGGGGTCGGCTCGCACCACCACGTTGCACGGCAGTAACTGTCCGATCTGGCGGTGAATGCCCAGCGCGCGATGCGCCAGGGTCGGGTTGCACGCCCCCAGGATGAGGTAGTCCTCCATGTCCTCGCCGAGCTTTTGCTTCAGCGTGGCTTTGACGTCGATGGTGGTCAACACGCCGAAACCCTGCTCGGCGAGCGCTTCCGTCGTTCGCTTGACCGCGTCATCGAACGACGTGTGCAAAGTGGTGCTCAATCCCGATGTCATCTTTCCTCCTCTTGCAGTGCCGAACTGGCTGCAGGGCTAGGCCGCCGAGCGCGGACGCTGCAGCTGGACGAATTGGGGAACCGCGGCCAACGTGGCGACCGCGTCGAACAGTGCGACCGTCTCCTGAACCTCGGGTAGAGCGGTCAGAACCGGCCCGAAGAAGGCGTGCCCGTCGATCCGCAGAATCGGGCTGCCCCCGGTTTCGCCGAGCGCGTCCTGCCCCGCCTGGTGTCCCCGCCGTACCAGATCATCCAACGCCTCGTCGGCGACGACCGCGGCGGTGGTGTCGCGGACGCCCGCCGCGGACAGCATGTGGTCGATGAGCCCCTCACCGAGGGGTTCGGAGCGGTCGAAGTACCGCTCACCGAATGCGAAATACGCGGCGGTCCAGCCAGCGGCGCCGCGCTCCCGCGCGATGGCGGCCATCAGCCGGCCAACGTGTTGGGAGTCACGCATGCGGGCCTGCTGACGGGGTGGCATTTCGCGTCCCTCGTTGAGCACCGCCAAATTCATCAGCTGCCAATCGACCGTCACGCCGGTCTTCTCGGCGACCGCGCGCAGCCAACGCGCCGTGTTCCACGAAAACGGGCACACCGGGTCCAACCACAACGTCACCTCGGGCCCGGCTCGGCCACTGTCGGCGGGGTTCATCGCTCTTCGCCTTTCGTCCACGCCGGACCGTCAGGCCAGGCTCAGGAACAGTTTTTCCAGCTCGTCGATCGACACGGCCGGCCCGTCTGTGGGACTGCCCTCCGGCCGGGTGATGCAGTCGCGCAGGCCGGAGGCGATGATCTTGAAGCCGGCGCGATCCAGCGCCCGTGACACCGCGGCCAGCTGTGTGACGACGTCTCTACAACTGCGTCCCTGCTCGATCATCGCGATGACGCCACCGAGCTGACCCTGCGCTCGACGCAACCGGGTGAGGACAGCGTCCATGTCGCCCGGGTCATGCCTG
Source organism: Mycobacterium paraffinicum (assembly GCF_001907675.1). Taxonomy (GTDB): domain Bacteria; phylum Actinomycetota; class Actinomycetes; order Mycobacteriales; family Mycobacteriaceae; genus Mycobacterium; species Mycobacterium paraffinicum_A. Next base: position 71,024 of record NZ_MPNT01000029.1, on the reverse strand, counting down.
ACGACGTCGGCCTTGGGCGACGCACCGCCGCCAACTTCGTTTGCCATGCCTCCTTCATACCATACCCCGATGGGTATTGGCACCGTTCCGGCTATACCCCCTGGGGTATGATACCTTGAGGACGGATTGAGTCGTGGCTCGCAGTACCCGGCCACGCGATGGCGTGCCGGCGGGTCTGCCGGCACTCAAGCGCAGGCCAAACGGCCCTATCGGGTCCGGCGAGGCGGGCGTAATCCGTACCGAAGAGACCGAACGAAAGGAAACGTCAGTGTCCACGTTTCTTAGGCGGGCTTGGGTGCCGGTCCTCGTCGTGGGGGCGGTCGCCCTCGGCGGCGTCGCCGTCGACCGGCTCCGCGGCGTTTTCGGCTCGGACGCGATCTTCACCGCGACCGGCACCAGCGCCGAACCGCTCGAGCCCTCCCACATCAAGCGGGTGACCTACGAGGTGTACGGACCCAGCGGCACCACGGGAAGCGTGAGCTACCTGGACAAGAACGCACAGCCGGAACAAGTGGACTTCACCGACCTGCCATGGACCCTCACGGTCACGACGACGGTGCCTGCCGTCATCGCCAGCCTGGTGGCGCAAGGCAACAGTGACGACATCGGGTGCCGCATCACCGTCAACGGTGAACTCAAGGACGAGCGGTCGTCGGCCGGGCGGCACGCCCAAACCTCCTGTCTGGTCAAAGCCGGATGAACACCGAAAGCGACCCACGTCCGAGGTTCATGCGGTTCGTCCGCAGGTTCGCCGTGCCGATCCTGCTGGCATGGCTGCTGCTGACCGTCGCCCTGAATGTGCTTGTGCCGCCGATCGAATCGGTTGCCCGGAACCACGCGGTGACCATGTCACCGCAGGACGCGCCGGCGATGATCGCCGCCAAGCGCATCGGTGCGACCTTCCATGAATCGGATTCCGACAGCATCGCGATGATCGTCCTGGAGAGCGACAAGCAACTCGGTGACGAGGCGCGCAACTATTACGACGGCCTGGTACGGCAGCTGCAGGCGGATCCCAAGCACGTCCAGCATGTTCAAAACGTCTGGGGTGATCCGCTCACCGCGGCCGGCGTTCAGAGCCGCGACGGCAAAGCCGCCTACGTCCAGCTCAACCTGGCCGGCAACCAAGGCAGCACCCTGGGGAACCAGTCCGTCGACGCGGTGCGGAAGATCGTCGACAAGTCGGAACCCCCGCACGGGCTCAAGGTCTATGTCACCGGCCCCGCCCCGCTGACCACCGACATGAACGAGGCTGCCGACAAGAGCATGTTCAAGATGATGGGCGTCACGGGTGTGGTCATCATGATCATGCTGTTCATCGCCTATCGCTCGATCAGCACGGTGCTGCTGGTGCTCGTCATGGTCGGCTTCGAGATGGGCACGGCCAGAGGGCTTGTCGCGCTGTTGGGAAACTCTGGCCTATTGGGGTTCTCGACGTTCGTCGTTGCCATGCTGTCCTCGTTGGCGATTGCGGCGGGGACGGACTACGCGATCTTCCTGATCGGCAGGTACCAGGAGGCGCGCCAGGCCGGTCAGGATCGAGAAGCCGCCTATTACACGATGTTTCGCGGGACGTCGCACATCATTCTCGGCTCGGGCTTGACCATCGCGGGCGCCACCTTCTGCCTGCACTTGGCGCGACTGTCCTATTTCAAGGCGCTGGGCATACCTTCGGCGTTGGGGCTGCTCGTCGTCGTCGCGGGAGCGATGACCGCCGCGCCCGCCGTTGTGGCGGTGGCGAGTCGGTTCGGCTTGCTCGACCCGAGGCGGATGATCAAGACGCGCGGGTGGCGACGCATCGGCACCGCCACCGTGCGGTGGCCCGGCCCGGTTTTCGCGGCCTCGCTGGTCATCGCGATCGTCGGCATCCTGATCATGCCGAGCATGAAGGTCAGCTACAACGACCGCTACTACATACCCGGCAACCTGCCATCGAACGTCGGATACGCCGCCGCGGAGCGCCACTTCAGCGCCGCCACAATGAATCCCGACATCCTCATGATCGAAAGCGACCACGACATGCGGAACAGCGGCGACATGATCATCCTGGATCGGCTCGCCAAAGAAGTCTTCGCCTCCCCCGGCATCGCGATGGTGCAAAGCATCACCCGGCCGCTGGGCGGCCCGATAGAGCACACGTCCATACCGTTCCAGATCAGCGCCCAAGCCATTCCGATCCGGCAGAACCTGCAGTTCATGAAGGACCGCACGGACGACATGCTGAAGATGAGCGACGATCTGGGCGCCATGATCGCCTCGATGCAACGGATGCAGGGCCTGGTCGTGCAGATGAGCGGCGCGACTCATCGGATGGTCGGCGATATGCACGAGATGCAGGCCACCCTCGACGAGATGCGCGACCACCTGGCCGACTTCGACGATTTCGCGCGGCCGTTCCGTAGCTATTTGTATTGGGAGCCACACTGTTTCAACATCCCCGCATGTTGGGCTTCGAGGTCGGTGTTCGAGGCGATCGACGGCGTGGACAAGTTCAGCGAGGACATGAAGACGCTGATCAAAGACGTCGGCAACGTCGACGCGATCTTGCCGCGGATGGTCGCCCAATTCCCGCCGATCATCGCCGTCGCCGAATCGATGCGCGGGACCCTTCTCACGATGCACAGCAGCTTCTCCAGCCTGGTCACGCAGATGTCGCAGATGACCGACACGGCGAGCGCGATGGGTCAGGCCTTCGACGCCTCCCGCAGTGGCGACTACTTCTACCTGCCGCCGGAAGCGTTCCAGAATCCCGACTTTCAGCGCGGTCTCAAGCTTTTCCTGTCGCCGGACGGTAAGGCCGCGCGCTTCATCATCACCCACGACGCGGATCCGGCGACGCCGGCGGGCATCTCGGCGGTGCTGCCGGAGCTGGCCGCCGCGCATCATGCGGTGAAGGGGACGAACCTCACCGGCGCCAAGTTCTATCTGGCCGGGACGGCGGCCATCTACCGCGACATCCAGTCGGGCTCCCACTACGACCTGCTGATCGTGGGGCTGGCGGCGCTCACCCTGATCTTCGTCGTCATGCTGATCATCACCCGCGCGCTGGTCGCATCGACGGTAATCGTCGGCACGGTCCTGCTGTCGCTCGGCGCCGCATTCGGGCTCTCGGTGTTGGTCTGGCAACACCTGTTCGGCCTCGAATTGAACTGGATCGCACCGGTGTTCGGGTTGATCATCCTGCTCGCCGTGGGGTCCGACTACAACCTGTTGCTGGTGTCGCGCTTCCAGGAGGAGATCGGCGCCGGGCTGCGGACCGGCATCATCCGCTCGATGGGCGAGACGGGTGGCGTCGTCACCTCGGCCGGCCTGGTCTTCGCCTTCACGATGATGTCGATGGTCGCCAGCGACCTGCGCTCGATCGGCCAGGCCGGCAGCACGATCGGCCTCGGCCTGCTGTTCGACACGTTGATCGTGCGCTCGCTGATGACGCCGTCGATCGCGGCGCTGCTGGGCCGGTGGTTCTGGTGGCCGATCCGTGTGCGGCCCCGCCCGGCCAGCTCCATGCTCCGGCCGTTCGGTCCGCGCCGCCTGGTTCGCTCCCTTCTCCTCGGTGAGCAGACCGAGGCGCCCAGCGCCCAACCCGTCAAGGCCATGGCGTCGACGGTCGGCTGAAAAGCCGTTGGCGCAAGATGGGGCTGTGCGGCTGTTGCTGATTTCCGACACCCACGTTCCGAAACGCGCCCGCGACCTGCCCGCGCGGGTATGGGACGAGGTGGACGCGGCCGACGTCGTCGTGCACGCCGGTGATTGGGTGGCGCCCGACCTGCTCGACGAACTCGAGCGCAGGTCGGCCCGGCTGGTGGCGTGCTGGGGAAACAACGACGGTCCCGAACTGCGTGCTCGGCTGCCCGAGCGGGCGGAGGCGACCCTGGCGGATGTGCGGTTCACCGTGGTGCACGAGACCGGTGCGGCGGCCGGGCGGGAAGCCCGAATGTCGCGGCTGTATCCCGACACCCAGGTCCTGGTGTTCGGGCACAGTCACATCCCCTGGGACAGCCGCACCGACACCGGGTTGCGCCTGCTCAATCCCGGTTCGCCGACGGATCGCCGCCGCCAGCCCCACTGCACCTACATGACCGCCCACGTCGACGACGGGGCCCTGATCGACGTGGTGCTGCATCGCATCCCTAAGTAACGGGTACATACCTTCTGCACAGCTTCCCCACATAAATAGCTCGGCTACAGAGGTATTATGGAAAAGGTGCAGGTAACGACGGATGTGGTCACCGACGTGTTTCGCGTTGTCGGCAGGTTTCGCCGGCAGCTGCGACGCGCGGCCGGGCGTGGCTTCGACGCGTCGGCGTTGACCGAGTCGCAGTCCGAGCTGTTGTGGCTGGTGGCCCGGCAACCGGGCACGTCGGTCAACGCGGCCGCCGCCGAGCTCGGGCTTGCCCCCAACACGGCGTCGACGCTGGTCTCGAAATTGGTCTCCGCGGGACTGCTCGTGCGGACCGTCGGCGACCCGGACCGCAGGGTCGGCCGGCTGCACCTGGCCGAGCCGGCTCAGGAGATCGTCGACGCGTCTCGGGCCGCGCGGCGGGCGGTGCTGGCCGAGGTGCTCGCGGAGCTCGACGACAACCAGATCGAGTCTTTGACAAAAGGATTGGAGGTCATCGAGATGATGACCCAGACATTGCAGGAGCGACGATGAGCGGTTCACTGCCGATGGCGGTCGACGGCAGGCACCTGACCTACCGGTATGGCCAGTTCACCGCCGTCAACGACGTCACGTTGCAGGTGCGGCCCGGCGAGACCATGGGTCTGCTCGGCCCGAACGGCGCCGGGAAGACGACCATGGTCCGAATGATCACCACGCTGGCACCGGTGCAGCAGGGCGAGTTGCGGATCTTCGGGCTCGACGCCCGCCGCCAAACCACCGACATCCGCAGCAATATCGGCTATGTGCCGCAACAACTCTCGATCGAGCCCGCATTGACGGGCCGACAGAACGTCGAGTGGTTCGCGCGGCTCTACGGTGTGCCCCGGGCCGAGCGTTCGGACCGCGCAGAGCAGGCGCTGGCCGCGATGGACCTGCTGGAAGTGGCCGACCGGCTGGCGGCGGCCTACTCCGGCGGGATGGTCCGCCGTCTCGAGGTGGCGCAGGCGCTCGTCAACCGCCCGTCGCTGCTGGTTCTCGACGAGCCCACTGTCGGGCTGGATCCGATCGCACGCGACGGCGTCTGGACGCAGGTGCAGAAGATGCAGGCGCAGTTCGGGATGACCGTGCTGCTGACCACCCACTACATGGAGGAGGCCGACGCGTTGTGCGATCGGGTCGCCCTGATGCACCGCGGGGAGCTGCGGGCGGTGGGTACACCCGCCAAGTTGAAGTCGACGGTGTCGCCGCACGCGACCCTCGAGGACGTGTTCCGCCATTACGCCGCATCGGACTTGGCGGACGAATCGACCGAGTCGGAGGGTACGTTGCGCGAAATCCGTTCCGCCAGAAAGGTTGCGCGCCGTGTCGGTTGACAGCGCTATGCCAGGGACGCTGGTCCGCGCGCCACGCGGATGGCAACGCGTGGGCGCCCTTGTCAGCCGTATCGGCGCGTTCGCGATCGTCGAGCTGCAGAAGTTGCAGCACGACAGGACCGAGCTCGTCACCCGGATGGTGCAACCGGCGCTGTGGCTGCTCATCTTCGGGACCACCTTCAGCCACCTACACGTCATCCAAACCGGCTCGGTGTCCTATCTGGCCTTCCTGGCGCCGGGGATCATCGCCCAGTCCGCGCTGTTCATCTCCATTTTCCTATGGGATACAGATCATTTGGTATCGCGACGCCGGTGTCCTGGCCAAGCTGATGGTGACGCCCGCGCCCGCGTCGGCGTTGGTCACCGGCAAGGCATTCGCTGCCGGCGTGCGCTCGGTCGCCCAGGTGGTCGGCGTGATGGCATTGGCGTATCTGATGAACGTCGGCCTGACGGTCAACCCGCTGCGAATCGTGGCGGCCATGGCTGTGGTCATGTTAGGTGCCGCGTTCTTCGCGTGCCTGTCGATGACGCTGGCCGGCCTGGTGCGCAACCGCGATCGGCTGATGGGAATAGGCCAGGCCATCACGATGCCGTTGTTCTTCGCCTCCAACGCGTTGTACCCGGTCGACGTCATGCCGGCGTGGCTGCACGTGTTGAGCCGGGTCAACCCGCTCAGCTACGAGGTCGACGCGTTGCGCGGCCTGCTCATCGGCACGCCCTTCAACCCGATGGACGTTGTCGTGCTGGTGGTGGCGGCCGCGCTCGGAATCGCCGCCGCGTCAAGGCTATTGCGCCGCCTCGTCGCCTAGCGTGTTAGCCGACGCGTCGGTGGTTAGGAACCGCATCGCGCGGTTTCGATAGGCAATCGTGACCCGAATGCAACGATTCCCGGCCGACTCCCAATCGTTAGCCAACCGCGATCTGAAGCTGCGGCCCTGACAGGCGATTCGCCCCCCACCCCCGTGTTTCACTGCCCAGCGAAGGGATTCGACCGCGGCACGCGGCAAACGAAAGTTGGGATGGGTAGAGAGCTATGAAGTTCTTGTCAGAGTTGCGGAAGTTGCGTGGCGCCGCGGCAGCCATGCCGCGCCAACTGGCGGTCGCGGCTGTGGGGGCTGCCCTGATGTCCGGCCTCGTCACTGCCGTCGGCGCCTCGGCCACCGCGGGGGCGTTCTCGAAGCCGGGTCTTCCGGTGGAATACCTCGAAGTGCCGTCACCGTCGATGGGACGCAACATCAAGGTCCAGTTCGAGGGCGGCGGACCCCACGCGGTCTACTTGCTCGACGGCCTGCGCGCCCAGGACGACTACAACGGCTGGGACATCAACACCCCGGCCTTCGAGGAGTTCTACCAGTCCGGCCTGTCGGTCGTGATGCCGGTCGGCGGCCAGTCCAGCTTCTACAGCAACTGGTACCAGCCGTCGTCGGGCAACGGTCAGAACTACACCTACAAGTGGGAGACGTTCCTGACTCAGGAGATGCCGCTGTGGCTGCAGGCCAACAAGCAGATCTCGCCGGCCGGTAACGCCGCGGTGGGCTTGTCGATGTCCGGCGGCTCGGCCCTGATCCTGGCCGCCTACTACCCGCAGCAGTTCCCTTACGCTGCTTCGCTTTCGGGCTTCCTCAACCCGTCCGAGGGTTGGTGGCCGACGCTGATCGGGCTGGCGATGAACGACTCGGGTGGCTACAACGCCAACAGCATGTGGGGACCGTCCACCGACCCGGCGTGGAAGCGCAACGACCCGATGGTCCAGATCCCGCGGCTGGTCGCCAACAACACCCGGATCTGGGTCTACTGCGGCAACGGGACCCCGAGCGACCTGGGCGGCGACAACATGCCGGCCAAGTTCCTGGAAGGCCTCACGCTGCGCACCAATCAGCAGTTCCAGAACAGTTACGTGGCCGCCGGCGGACGCAACGGGACGTTCAACTTCCCGGCCAACGGGACACACTCGTGGCCGTACTGGAACCAGCAGTTGGTCGCGATGAAGCCCGACATCCAGCAGGTGCTGCTGGCCAGCAACACCACGGCCCAGCCGGCTCAGCCGGCTCAGCCCGCGCAGCCGGCCCAACCGGCCGCCTGACACCCTCCGAACCAGCATCGGCAGTAGCGCACCGGTCAGCGCTACTGCCGATGCTTTTGGGTTCAGTCCAGCAGGGCGCGGCGGTCCTGGTGGAAGTACGTGTAGCCAGTTGTCAACGCGCACACCGACGAAGCGACCACCAGCATCCACGTTCCGTTGACCGCCAGGCTGATCAAGCCGCCGACCGTGGCGCCCAGCACGAAGCTGGCGAACAGCAGAAAGTAGCCGAGCCAGTCGGCCAGCGTTCCACCTGCGATGTGGCGTTCGATGCCCTGGCCCATTTTGACCAGCGTTCCGGTCACGTAGCTCAGCGGAACCGAGACCTCGCCGTCTTTGACGAATGACGTGTTCAATGCGCCAATGCCGAACGCCACCAGCGTGATCGGCGCGAAGTCGAGGAAATTTTCCGCCCATCCCTCGTCGAGGACGTCCACCGCGGTGGCGGCGAACAGGCTGAAGGTCGTCAGCACGGTGGGGCCGTGCGGGTGCGCCACCCAGAAATGCCGCCGGCACACCGACGCGACGACGACGCCTCCGACGAAGCACACGATCAACAGTCCCGCGCTGACGGAGAGCAGGACATCGCCCCGGAAGTATCCGAGTGCGGCGCGCTGCGCGTTGCCGGTCATGAAGGTCACGAAGTAGCCGGCGGAGTGCGTGAAAGCCGTTGCCCCCAGCACACCGGCCAGGGCGGCCAGCACCCAGGACAGCCGCGCCTCGCTGTCGAAGATCTCCTTTTTCACACGGGCCATGGTTCCAGACGCCCGCGTTCGTCGCAGATCAGAGTTTGCTATGAGGCGGTGAGCCGGGCGATGGAGCGTAGCGGGATCGGCAACCAGCCGGGCCGGTGCCGGGCCTCGTAGCCGGCCTCGTACACGGCCTTGTCGAGCTCGTAGGCGGCCAGCACGTCAGCCGCACCCCGCGGGTCGGTTCCCGACGCGGCGGCGTAACCCTCGCAGAACGCGGTCCTGTTGCGTTCGACCCACTCCCGGGCGCGGGCGGCCAGTTGCTTGTCGGTCGCCTGGTCCACCAACGGTCCGTACGCGGCGTACTCGAAGGACCGCAGCACACCGGCCACGTCGCGCAACGGTGAATCGGGCGCACGGCGCTCGTCGAGCGGCTGCCCCGGTTCACCCTCGAAGTCGATCAGCAGCCAGGTCTCGGGAGTGCGCAGCACCTGACCGAGGTGCAAGTCGCCGTGCACCCGCTGGACGGTAATCGTCTGATCGGAGAGCTTGGCGAACCGCTCCTCGATGGTCGGCGCGTACTCCTGCAGCTCGGGCACCTTCGCCACGGTCGAGGCCAGCCGCGCCAGCATGGTGTCGACCGGGAACGCCGACTCCGCCGTTCCGAGGGACTCGGCCAGCGTGGCGTGCACCGACGCCACGGCCTCACCCAGCCGGCAGGACTCGCCGGCGAAATCGCCCCCCACCTCGTGGGCGTACAGGTCGCCCTCCGCGAACAGGTCGCGGACGCTGGCGGTGGCCATGGCCCACCCTTCGGCGGCGTTGGACGCGAACTCGGTCACCATGCCGAGCGGCCACGCCTCGTCCGCCGCACCGTCCGGGCCGGCCAGCTCGTAGGTGCCGAGCAGCCGGGCCACGTGCGGGTTGCCGGCGCGGCCCAGCGCCCGGTTCAGTTCGATGTCCGGGTTGATGCCGCTGCTCACCCGCCGAAACGCCTTGAAGATCGCGGCGCGGTCGAAGATCACGCTGGTATTGCTCTGCTCGGCATCGGAGACGTGCGGCATGGCCTCCAGCGGCAGCTCAACGCCGGGCTCCTTGACGAAGCGCACCTGGGTGCCAACCTCGGTCAGAACGGCCGACGAATCGATGAGCGACAACAGAAACCGTGGCGCGTCGGTGTCGTAGAGGGCGTCGAAGCCCGTGCGGTCGCCGGCGGCGCCGATCGTGGCGACGGTGCTGTACTCGGAGACCGGACCGGCGTCCCATTGCACCATCACCTGGTAGCGCTCGGACGAGCCGTCGGCGTAGTGCGCGTCGACCAAGACCAGGTCCAGGTCGTCGCGGAGCGGCACGACCACTGCGGCCTCGGCGGAGGTGAGCTCCCGGTTACGGCCCGCGTACCAGCGTTGCTGGGGCAGCCAATCCGACCAGGGCAGCTTGGCAGGCTGTGTCATGAGCGCCGCTCTCCCCCGTCACGCGTGGCGGCTGGGGGGACCCCCACCCCACCGCTTCCGCTCTGCATCGTCGTGGCGCGAGTCATGCGTCCTCCTCACATGCAGTCAGCTGGAACCAGTAGAAACCGTGTCCGGGCAACGTCAGCAGGTAGGGCAGGTGCCCGATCCGCGGAAATTCGACATGCCCGGTCAGCTCCACCGGCGTGCAACCGCTCCAGTGCTGCAGGTTCAGTTCGATCGGCTGCGGGAACCGCGACAGGTTGTTGACGCACAACACCGTGTCGCCGCCGCCGGGCACCTGGCGCACGAACGCCAGCACCGACGGGTTGGAGCCCCCCAACTCCTCGAATGTGCCGATGGCGAAGGCCTCGTGGCGGCGCCGCACGGCCAGCATCATCCGGGTGAAGTTGAGCAGCGACGTCGAGGTGTCGCGTTGGGCCTCGACGTTGACGGCTTGATAGCCGTAGACGGAATCCTGGCTGGCCGGCAGGTAGAGCCGGCCGGGGTTGGCCTTGGAGAACCCGGCGTTGCGGTCCGGTGTCCACTGCATCGGGGTGCGCACGCCGTCGCGATCGCCCAACCAGATGACGTCGCCCATGCCGATCTCGTCGCCGTAGTACAGGACCGGCGAGCCGGGTAGCGACAGCAGCAGGGCGGTGAACAGCTCGATCTGGTTGCGGTCGTTGTCCAGCAGGGGCGCCAGGCGGCGCCGGATTCCGACGTTCGCCTTCATCCGCGGATCCTTGGCGTACTCGGAGTACATGTAGTCACGCTCTTCGTCGGTGACCATCTCCAGCGTCAGCTCGTCGTGGTTGCGCAGGAAGATTCCCCATTGCGCCATGTCGGGGATTTCCGGCGTCTGCGCCAGGATCTCCGAGATCGGAATGCGGGACTCGCGGCGTACCGCCATGAAGATGCGCGGCATCAGCGGGAAGTGGAACGCCATGTGGCATTCGTCGCCGCCGGTGGTCGGGTCGCCGAAGTACTCGACCACGTCGGCCGGCCACTGGTTGGCCTCGGCCAGCAGCACCCGGCCCGGAAACTCGTCGTCGACGACCTTGCGGACCCGCTTGAGGAAGGCGTGCGTCTCGGGCAGGTTCTCGCAGTTGGTGCCCTCCCGCTCGAACAGGTAGGGCACGGCGTCCAACCGGAACCCGTCGATGCCCAGACCGAGCCAGAAGCGCAGCACGTCGATCATGGCTTCCTGGACGGCCGGGTTCTCGTAATTCAGGTCCGGCTGATGCGAGAAGAACCGGTGCCAGTAGAACTGTTTGCGCACCGGGTCGAAGGTCCAGTTGGACTCCTCGGTGTCGACGAAGATGATGCGGGCGTCGGTGTACTTCTCGCTGGTGTCGCTCCACACGTAGTAGTCGCCGTACGGGCCGTCGGGATCGTGCCTCGACTCCTGAAACCAGGGGTGCGAGTCCGATGTGTGGTTCATCACGAGGTCGGTGATCACCCGGATGCCCCGCTCGTGCGCGGCGTTCAGCAGCGCGACGAAGTCATCGACGGTGCCGAAATCGGGCAGCACCTTGTAGAAGTCCCGGATGTCATACCCGCCGTCGCGAAGCGGCGAGTCGTAGAACGGGGGCAACCAGATGCAGTCGATGCCGAGCCACTGCAGGTAGTCCAGGCGACCCAACAGTCCGCGCAGGTCACCGGACCCGTCCGCGTTGGCATCGAAGAACGCGCGGACCAGCACCTCGTAGAACACGGCGTGCTTGAACCAGGTCGGATCGGTGGGTAGCGCGGCGGCGTTGTCGAAGTCGTCGGAGTCGGGGTGCTCGACGACACCCCCCTCTACGTGACTTCCTCCCCCGGGATGGTGCTCGACAGCTTCTTGTGCGTCGTTCATCAAATCCACGATGCCACGGGTACCCGAGGCGCGACGTTCGAAATCACGCCTACTGACATGAGACCAATCACCCCCGGCGTCAAGCGAATTGAGCGCCAGTCAGGTATCGTCCGCGCGGGCGTCAGGCTGGAGGTCCTTCCGCCAGCGTCACGTTGGTGGTGCGGTCGCCGCCCGCCGCGGCGCGGTAGTGCACCGCGATCGTGTCGCCGGGGTGGTGCGGGATCAGCACGTCGGTCATCGAGGTGGCGCCGGTGATCGGGACGCCGTCGACCCCGGTGATGACGTCACCGGGGGCGATGCCGGCCCCGGCCGCCGGACCGGTGTTGACCACCCGTTCGACGCGTGCGCCGTTTCCGTTGTCGGTCACGCCGAGCCCGAGGAACGCGGTCGGGCCGATGTGCACGGTGTTGGAGCCGGCGCCGGACCTGATCTGGCCGGCCACGCCCATCGCCCGCCCGATCGGGATGGCGAAGCCCTGCCCGCCGCCCGACATCTTGTAGTTCTCGGTGGCGGCGGTGTTCACGCCGACGACCTGCCCGGCGTTGTTCACCAGCGGGCCGCCCGAGTCGCCGGGCCGAATCGGGGTGTCAGCCTGGATCAGCCCACCCAGCGACTCGTTGGCGCCGGTCAGCGTGTCGGTGGCGGAGACCGACTGGTTGAGCGCGATGACCTTGCCGGATACCGCGCTGGGCGTTCCGCCCTGGCCACCGGCGTTGCCCATCGCGACGACTGGCTCGCCCACGGAGACCCCGCCGCCGATCGCGGCGGTCGGGAGGCCGGCCGCGCCGCGGAGCTGCAGCACCGCGACGTCCTGGCTGCGGTCATAGCCGACCACGTCGACGGCGTACGTCTGGCCGTTGCCGACGTCGAACGCGCTGATGTCCGTCGCGCCGGAGATGACGTGATTGTTGGTCAGTACGACACCGTTGGGGTCGATGACGATGCCGGTGCCGGCACCCACCGCGTTGTTGTAGCCGAACTTGGTGTTGATGTTGACCACCTGGGGTCCAACCTGGCCGGCCAACGCCGCCGGGTCGAGGGGAGCCCGCGGCGCGGTGAACGGCGATGCGGCCGCCGGCGCCGTGCCCAAACCCAAGCCCAAACCGAAGCCCAGCCCGACCACAGACAGCACGCTGACCAACCATGACCGCCAGACCGAGCGGTGGTGCGATTTGCTCATCCCGTCACCCTTCCTGCTTCACGGTAAACACCGAACTGTCCCGGCCTTGCGGTTCTGGGCGGCACAATCGTGTGTGTATAACCGTAATGCAGGTAGCTATTCATGGCAGTAACAAGGTTGCGTTCGGCGCCTAGGCTGACACCGTGGGCGAATTCGACCCCCAGGCCAGGTTGACGCAATCCCCGGTGGCCCGGCTGGCCACCAGCACGCGCGACGGTCTCCCCCATCTGGTGCCGGTGGTCTTCGCGGTCGCGCCCTCGACCGACATGGTGTACACCGCCGTCGACGCGAAACCCAAGACCACGCGGCGGCTGCGGCGGCTGGCCAACATCGAGCAGAACCCTCGCGTGAGCCTGCTGGTCGACCACTACGCCGACGATTGGACGCGGTTGTGGTGGGTTCGGGTCGACGGTGCGGCCACCGTTCACTCCGACGGGCCGGCGATGGAGTTCGGATACCGGCTACTGCGCGCCAAATACCCTCAGTATCAATCCGTTTCGTTGAACGGGCCGGTGATCGCGATCGCCGTGCGCCGGTGGTCGAGCTGGCACGCCTGACGGGAAGCGCCCCGCCGCCGAGCGGCCGACGAAATTGTGGCCGCCCTGTGGCCTTGTGTTGGGCCGCGGTTGGGGGAAAAGTTGCTTCTGGAAGCTGTGTGAGCTAGGACACACCGCGCTGGGCGCACCCTCGGCGACGCGGCCAGGGAGAACTGGAGGAACGTCATGGCGGACAAGGCGAATGCTTCCCAGGGCGCGGCCGCCCCCACCGCGAACGGACCGGGCGATGTGCGCAACATCGTCCTGGTGGGGCCGTCCGGCGGCGGCAAGACCACCCTGGTCGAGGCGCTCTTGGTCGCCGGTGGGGTGCTGACCAGAGCGGGCTCCGTTACCGACGGCAGCACGGTCTGCGACTACGACGACGCCGAGATCCGCCAGCAGCGTTCCGTCGGCGTTGCCGTCGCCTCCCTGGCGCACGACGGCATCAAGATCAACCTGGTCGACACGCCCGGGTACGCCGATTTCGTCGGCGAGCTGCGGGCCGGCTTGCGCGCCGCGGATTGCGCGCTGTTCGTGATCGCGGCCAACGAGGGCGTCGACGAACCCACCAAATCGCTGTGGCAGGAATGCGACCAGGTCGGGATGCCGCGCGCCGTGGTGATCACCAAGCTCGACCACACCCGGGCCAACTACGCCGAGGCGCTGGCGGCCGCGCAGGACGCGTTCGGCGACAAGGTGTTACCGCTCTACCTGCCGATCGGCCTGCCGTCCTGCGAGGGGCTGATCGGGTTGCTGTCGCAGACGCGCTACCACTATTCCGACGGCAAGCGCACGGTGCAGCCGGCCGATCCGTCCGACGCCGAGGGAATCGAGGAGGCGCGCGGGACCCTGATCGAGGGCATCATCGAGGAATCCGAGGACGAGTCGCTGATGGATCGCTACCTCGGCGGTGAGTCGATCGACGAAGCGGTGCTAATCGAGGACCTGGAGCGCGCCGTCGCCCGCGGCTCGTTCTTCCCCGTGATCCCGGTCTGCAGCGGCACCGGCGTGGGCACGCTGGAACTGCTGGAGGTCGCCACGCGCGGATTCCCGTCCCCGATGGAACACCCACTCCCGGAGGTGTTTACGCCGCAGGGCGCTCCGCACGCGACGCTGACCTGCGACCCCGACGCGCCCCTGCTCGCGGAGGTGGTGAAGACGACGTCGGACCCCTACGTCGGAAGGCTCAGCCTGGTCCGGGTGTTCGCCGGGACCATCAGGCCCGACACGACGGTTCATGTGTCGGGCCATTTTGCGTCGTTCTTCGGCGCGGTCAACGGGAACGGCAGCACGCACCCCGACCACGACGAAGACGAACGCGTCGGCGTCCTGTCGTTCCCGCTCGGCAAGCAGCAGCGCCCCGCCGCGGCCGTGGTGGCGGGCGACATCTGCGCCATCGGCAAGTTGAGCCGGGCCGAGACCGGCGACACCCTTTCGGACAAGGCGGAGCCGCTCGTACTGAAACCATGGACGATGCCCGAACCGTTGCTGCCGGTGGCGATCCAGGCGCACGCCAAGACCGACGAGGACAAACTGTCGGTCGGGCTGGGCCGGCTGGCCGCCGAGGACCCGACGCTGCGGATCGAGCAGAACTCCGAAACCCATCAGATCGTGTTGTGGTGCATGGGCGAAGCGCACGCCGGCGTCGTCCTCGATGCGCTGGCCAACCGGTACGGCGTCACCGTCGACACCGTGGAGCTTCGGGTGCCGCTACGAGAAACCTTCGGCAGCAAGGCAAAAGGGCACGGCCGCCACGTCAAGCAGTCGGGCGGGCACGGCCAATACGCGGTGTGCGACATCGAAGTGGAACCGCTGCCGGAGGGCTCCGGATTCGAGTTCGTCGACAAGGTGGTCGGCGGGGCGGTGCCCCGGCAATTCATCCCCAGCGTGGAGAAGGGCGTGCGCGCGCAGATGGAAAAGGGCGTGCACGCCGGCTATCCCGTCGTCGACATCCGGGTGACCCTGCTCGACGGCAAGGCCCACAGCGTGGACTCGTCGGACTTCGCGTTCCAGGCGGCGGGCGCCTTGGCGCTGCGCGAGGCGGCCGCGGCGACGAAGGTGAGCCTGCTCGAGCCCATCGACGAAATCGCGGTACTGGTGCCCGACGACTTCGTCGGCGCGGTGATGGGCGACCTGTCGGGCCGGCGCGGCCGGGTGCTCGGCACCGACACCGCGGGGCACGAACGCACGCTGGTCAAAGCCGAGGTGCCGCAGGTGGAGTTGACGCGCTACGCGATCGACCTGCGTTCGCTGGCCCACGGGGCCGCGTCGTTCACCCGCGCCTTCGCCCGCTACGAACCCATGCCCGAGACCGCGGCCACCCGGGTCAAGGCCAGCGTCTGAACCGTCATGCCCGGCCGCCGAACTGCTCGGCGACGGCGCGGCGGTCCAACGAGCCCTTCGCGGTGTGCGGCAGCTCCGCCGCCTGCTGAAAGCTGGCCGGCACCTCGAACGGCGCCAGCCGGTCGCGGCCGAACGCCGCGAGCTCCTCCGCGGTCGGTGCGGCCGATCCCCGGGGAACGATCACCGCGGCCACCGCCTCGCCGTACAGCTTGTCAGGAACCCCGAAGACGGCGACCTCCAGCACGCCGGGATGGCTGGCCAGCACACCCTCGACGCGTTCCGGGGAGATCTTCTCCCCGCCCCGGTTGATGAGTTCCTTGATGCGGCCGCGGATGATCAGCTCGCCGGTCGCCGACAGCGTTCCCAGGTCGCCCGTGCGCAGCCACCCGTCGGTGAAATTGGCCGCCGTGATCGCCGGGTCGCCGAGGTAGCCCCGGACGACCGTGGGTCCCCGGAGCCAGACCTCGCCGACCTCTCCCGCCGGCACGGGCGAGCCGTCGGATCCGACGATCCGAATCTGCGGACCGGTTGATCGGCCGACGAGACCCGCTGTGGCACCGGGGTTTTCGGCGTGGCCTATTTCGGTTGTCGCCACCTGGTGGGTGGCCTCGGTCATGCCGAAGGCGCAGACCACCGGGGCGCCGAACGTGTCCTGCAGCTCTTGTGCCGCTTCGGCGGTCAGCGGCGCGCTGCAGCTACGGATGAACCGCAACGCGGCGTTGCCCCGTCGGTCGCTTCCGGCCCGCTCCAAGAGGATCTGGTGGATCGTCGGCACCGCCGTGTACCAGGTGGCGCGTACGGCGTCGATGTCGTCCCAGAAGGTGTGGGCCGAGAACCGTCCCCGCGCGGGCAACAACACCGAGCCACCCGACACCAGGGTCGCCAGCAGCGCGGCCAGCAGCCCGTGACCGTGGTAGAGCGGCATCACCGCCACCGTGGCATCGCGCGGCCCGAGGCCGTATCCGGCGATGATCGCCCGCACGGAGGCGGCGATGTTGCCCCGCGTCCAGGGGACCATCTTCGGCACCCCGGTGGTGCCGCCGGTGAACATGATCATGGCGTCGTCGTCGCGCAGACCCTCCGGCGTCGAAAAGCCTTGCGCCGGAGTTGCGGTCGCGGTCAAGCGCACCGTCGGGGGGCCCTCCGTAGCACCGACCGTGACTGCGAACGGCCACCACGGCAAGGCCGGTGCCCCTTCGTCGTCGGGCGCGTCGCCGTCGATGAGCACCGCCCTGGCCCCGACGGCCCCGCTGCGGGTGCGCTGCTCGCCGAGTGGCAGGGCCGGATCCAGCGGAACCGCAACGAGATCGGCCCGCGAAGCCGCCAGCAACCCGACGACGAATTCGGCGTTGCTTGCAGAGCGCAGCGCGACGCGGTCACCCGCCCGGAGCCCGGCCCGCCGCAGCTGCTCGGCCAGGTCGTCCACCAGCCGGACTAGGTCGCGGTAGCTGAGCGGTGTCCGCTCGGCGCTGACGACGAGGGCGGGCGCCTCCGGGGACCGGCGCGCCACCTCCTCGACCAGATTCGCGACGCGTGCACCTTCGGTCTCCGTCGACCCCGCGGCCTCCCTGCTGACCATCGCCTCAGACCCCATCGCTTCGCTCCCTTTCGCTTCGCCGTCACAAGCAACTGTTCGAACCATGCCGGGTGAGCCTCCCGCCCGTCCAATACCGAATCACTCACGACCGATAACCAACGGCTATCGACGCCGTGAAAACGGACTGGCCAGCGCCGATAGACGCCGTGAATCGCGGCATAGCGACCCCGTCTTGGACACCCGCCGGGCGGCGGCGTCAGAGTAAGGGCGCAGGCTGTACTTCACCTCCGACCAGACGTGAGGAGTCACCACCATGACCGCAGTTTCGGCATCTGCAGGCCAAGCGCGGGGGCCCGCGCGGCTGATCGACGGCTTCCACCTGGTGGTGGAGGCGCTCAAGGCCAACGACGTGGACACCGTCTACGGGATCGTCGGCATCCCGATCACCGACCTCGCCCGCGTCGCACAGGCGTCCGGCATCCGCTACATCGGGTTCCGGCAGGAGACTTCCGCCGGCAACGCGGCGGCGGCCGCCGGATTCCTCACCCGCCGGCCGGGCGTGTGCCTCACGACGTCGGGCCCCGGTTTCCTCAACGGGTTGCCGGCGCTCGCCAACGCCACCACGAATTGCTTCCCGATGATCCAGATCTCCGGCTCCAGCAATCGGGCGCTGGTGGATCTGCAGCGCGGGGACTACCAGGACATCGACCAGCTGAACGCCGCACGGCCGTTCGCGAAGGCCGCTTACCGGATCAACCGGATCGAAGACATCGGGCGCGGCGTGGCGCGTGCCATGCGCACCGCGATCTCCGGCCGCCCCGGCGGCGTATACCTCGACATCCCCGGTGACGTGCTGGGGCAAGCCATGGACGCCGCGGCCGGCGCGGAAACCGTCTGGCGGATCGTCGACCCAGCGCCTCGGCAGCTGCCGGCACCCGAGGCGGTCGAGCGCGCGCTGCGGGTGTTGGCGCGAGCGGAGCGACCGTTGATCGTGCTTGGCAAGGGGGCGGCATACGCCCAGGCCGACGACGTGATCCGCGAATTCGTTGAGGCCAGCGGCATTCCGTTCCTGCCGATGTCGATGGCCAAGGGCCTACTGCCGGATTCGCACCCGCAGTCCGTGGCGGCCGCGCGCTCGCTCGCGGTCGCGCGCGCCGACACGGTGTTGTTGGTCGGTGCCCGGCTGAACTGGCTGCTCGGACACGGGGATTCGCCGCAGTGGTCGGCGGACGCCAAGTTCATTCAGGTTGACATAGCGCCGGCGGAATTCGACAGCAATCAGCCGATCGCGGCGCCCCTGGCCGGTGACATCGGCTCGGTGATGACGGCGTTGCGCGACGGCTTGGCCACCCACCCCGTCACCGTGCCCGCGCAATGGATCGAAGAGCTGGCCGAACGCACCGCCCGCAACGACGCAAAGATGCGCGAGCGGCTGGCCGAAGACCCCCGCCCGATGCGCTTTTACAACGCGCTCGGCGCGATTCGCGCTGTGTTGCAGGACCACCCGGACGCTTACGTGGTCAACGAGGGGGCCAATGCGCTGGACCTCGCCCGCAACGTCATCGGCATGGACGTACCGCGGCACCGGCTGGACACCGGCACCTGGGGCGTCATGGGCATCGGCATGGGCTACGCGATCGCCGCCGCCGTCGAGACCGGCCAGCCCGTCGTCGCGATCGAGGGGGACAGCGCGTTCGGCTTCAGCGGCATGGAAGTCGAGACCATTTGCCGCTATCGCCTTCCGGTGACGGTGGTCATTCTCAACAATGGTGGCGTCTACCGCGGTGACGAGACCGCCAACGGGTCCGACCCGGCACCGACCGTGCTCAACGCGCGGGCGCGTCACGAGCTGATCGCGGAGGCCTTCGGGGGCAAGGGATATCACGTCACCACCCCCGCGGAGTTGCGCTCGGCGCTATCCGAGGCGATTGCCTCCCGCGCGCCGGCGATCATCGACTGTGAGCTCGACCCGGCGGCGGGCGTGGAGAGCGGACATCTGGCGAGCCTGAACCCGGCCAGCAAGGCGATCAGCGCCGGTGGGTGATGCGCGACAGCTGCGCTTCGAAGAACTCGTTCAGCGACAGCTGCGCGGCCGACGCGGTGAGCGCCCGGGCGATCGGCGACCCCGGGCCGGCGGAATTGGTGGCCAGGGCGATGTCCGCCGTGAGCTCTGGGTCGACCATCTGAAGCGCGCGGACCTCCGGGCCCAGCGGCGACGTCCACAGCCAGGTGTGTGGCACGATGCACGCCCAATTGCCCGCGGCCACCTGCGCGAATAGCGAAGCGACGGAGTCGGTTTCGACTTGCGGGGACACCTCGATGGCGTGGTCGGCGAAGGCCTTGTCGATGATCTGGCGGTCCCGCATGTCGGCGGTCAGCAACGCCAGCGGCAGCTGCGCGGCCTCCGGCCACGTCATCGTCGATGCGGCGGACCCCAACATGTCCGCTGGAGACAGCAGCACATAGTGCTCCCGGTACAGCGGCACCAGGTTCACCTCATGGGCCTCGTCGGGCTCCGCATGCACGATCGCCGCGTCCAGTTCGAATTCCCGCAGCCGACGGTACAGTTCGGTGCCTGCCAGCCGGGAAAGGATGTGCACCTTCGCCAATGGGTGCTCCGAGCAGAACGCCGAGAGCACCAGAGACGCTGTCGTGGAGGCGGTGGGCACCGTCCCCAACCGGAGCATGCCGGTGATACCGGAGCGCACCGCATGCACCTCGGCCTTGAACGCGTCGTGCTCGGCGAGAATCCGCCTGGCCCACACCACCAACCGCTCCCCTTCGGGCGTGAGGCCCTCGAAGCTGTGGCCGCGATTGATCAGCGTGACGTTCAGCTCCCGTTCCAGCTTGGCGATCGCGGCGGAGAGCGCCGGTTGGGAGACGAAGCACTTCTCGGCCGCGCGGGCGAAGTGCCGCTCCTGCGCGACCGCGACGAAATACTCCAGCTGACGGAAGAGCACCCGCACCTCCTCGGCCTGAAGGAGTTTTGCCGAGGCTAACGCGTCACCGGTGCCCCGGCCAACCAGCGGGCCGACGAGGACACTCGGCGAACGGCGACGGCGAGGGGGCGGCGAACTCGGCCACCCGCCGAAAACGACTGCGCTGGTGAGTAACCGCCCCAACGGCGGCAACCGCTGCAAAAGCCGGCCGTTTATCTCCCTCTGATTGTGGTAATTCTCGTCAGACCGGGCCAGGGCCTGCCATGACCGAGCACCCATCAACATGGCGGAATCCAAGCGATGATCGGATCGCTACCGCGGAGCGGCGAACCCCCCAAAGTTTGCTGAAAGCGGCAGCGCCGGGACAGCCAGTAGAATAATCTGGTGTTTATCGCACCATACCGAAGGGTGGACGCCATGCGCCGCGGTGTTCGTTATCTGTTTGTTATGGTCGCGATCACGACACTGAGCCTCGTCGGAGCGACCGGCCGAAGCCACGCCGCCATTCCGACACCCCAAGCCGTGCCCCGCATCGCCGCGGTTTTGCCGGCCGACGGCGCGGTGGTCGGGGTCGCCCACCCGGTGGTGGTGACATTCACCGCACCCGTCGGCGACCGCGCCGCCGTCGAGCGGTCCATCCACGTCACGTCGCCGAGCAACACGCCGGGACACTTCGAATGGGTCAAAGACGACGTCGTGCAGTGGGTGCCCAACCAGTACTGGCCTCCCCACACCCACGTCTCGGTCGGGATCCAGGCCCTCACCACGGGATTCGACACCGGTGACGCGCTTCTCGGCGTTGCCAGCATCTCCGGTCACACCTTCACCGTCAGCCGAAACGGCGAAGTGCTACGCACGATGCCCGCTTCGATGGGCAAGCCCAGCCGGCCCACGCCGATCGGCAACTTCACCGCGCTGGAAAAGGAGCGCTCCGTCGTGATGGATTCGCGGACCATCGGCATCCCGCTCAGTTCGCCCGAGGGATACAAGATCACCGCGCAGTATGCCGTCCGTGTCACGTGGAGCGGCGTCTACGTCCACTCCGCACCCTGGTCGGTCGATTCCCAGGGCTACGCCAACGTGAGCCATGGCTGCATCAACCTAAGCCCCGACAACGCCGCCTGGTACTTCAACCAGGTGAACGTGGGCGATCCGATCCAGGTCGTCGCCTGATCCTGGCCCCGCCGGCACCCTTTTGAACAGCGGGTGGTCGTCGCCCGCCTCCCCGTGTGACAACCGTCACAACGATTGAACGGAAGACTGGCCCGCGGCGGTGAGTTCCGGTAGAGCGAAGATCCGAGCGGGAGGCTACTCATGAGCGGTGCTGCGGAGCACGAAGAATCGACCGCTGAGGGTGCGAGCGGGCCGGTGCGCGAGCGGGTAGCCGGCCGAATTCGCCGACTGGACGCCGAGGACGAGCAGTTCCGGAGCGCAAGGCCAGACCCGTCGGTCCAGCGGGCGGCGCGCCAACCCGGGCTGCGGCTGACCGAGATCCTGCAGACTTTCGTCGATGGTTACGCCGATCGCCCGGCATTGGGGTGGCGGGCTCGCACGTTGACCACCGATTCCGAAAGCGGCCGCACCACTGCGCAATTGCTCCCCCGGTTCGAGACCATCAGCTACCGCGACCTGTGGGCCAACGTGGGAGCGATCGCCACCGCCTGGCGGCACGACAGCGCTGACCCGGTGATGCCTGGAGACTTCGTCGCCACACTCGGTTTCGCCAGCGCCGAGTACCTGACCCTGGACCTGGTGTGCGGGTACCTCGGGCTGGTCGCGGTGCCGCTGCAGCACAACGCGGCGGCGTCTCGGTTGCGGCCCACCGTCGCCGAGGTCGAGCCGCGTGTGCTCGCGGCGGGCGCCGGCTACCTGGACCTGGCCGTCGAGGCAGCGCTGGGCAGCGCGTCGTTGCGGCGCCTGGTGGTCTTCGACTACTCCCCCCAAATCGACGATCAGCGTGAGGCTTTGGTGCGTGCGCGGGCGAAGCTTTCGGCCTCCGGCATGTCGGTGACGATCGAGACGTTCGAGGAGCTGATCGAGCGCGGCCGGACCCTGCCGCCCGAGCCCGCGTACGCCGGCGACCCCGACGAGCGGCTGGCGATGATCATGTACACATCGGGCAGCACGGGGCTGCCCAAGGGCGCCATGTACACCGAGCGCATGCTGTGCAAGCTGTGGACCAGCGCGCTGATGCCCGACTTCGCGGACACGCCGGTGTTCAACGTCAATTTCATGCCGCTCAACCACCTCGGCGGGCGCATCCCGCTGTCGACGGCGTTCCAGGCGGGCGGCACCAGTTACTTCGTGCCCGAGAGCGACCTGTCCACGCTGTTCGACGACTGGAACCTGGTGCGCCCCACCGAAATGGGCTTGGTGCCCAGGGTGGCGGAAATGCTGTACCAGCGCTACCAGAGCGCGGTCGACCGGCGGGTCGCCCAGGGAGCCGATGCGGAGTCCGCGGAAGCCGAGGCGCGGACCGAGTTGCGCGAACGGGTCTTGGGCGGACGCATCGTCACCGCATTCTGCGGCACCGCACCGCTGGCAGCCGAGATGAGGACCTTCGTGGAGAGTTGCCTCGATGTCCACGTCCTCGACGGCTACGGGCTGACCGAGGTCGGAATGGTCACCAAGGACGGCCGGATCGCTGCGCCCCCGGTACTGGACTACAAGCTCATCGACGTTCCCGAACTGGGTTACTTCCTTACCGACAAACCCTTTCCCCGCGGCGAGCTGCTGGTCAAGTCGCTCACGGCCACACCCGGATACTTCAAGCGCCCCGACGTCACCGCGAACGCCTTCGACGCGCAGGGCTACTACCGGACCGGCGACGTGATGGCCGAGTTGGAACCGAACCGGCTCGCCTACGTTGACCGACGCAACAACGTATTGAAGCTCGCCCAAGGCGAATTCGTCGCGGTCGCCCGCCTCGAGGCCGTGTTCAGCAGCGCGGCGCTGGTTCGCCAGATCTTCGTCTACGGCAACAGCGAACGCCCCTATCTGTTGGCCGTGATCGTGCCGACCGCCGACGCGCTGGACCGGTTCGCCGCTGACGCCGACGGGCTCAAGACCGCCCTGCACGAATCCCTGCGCCAGGCAGCCAAACTCGCCGAGCTGCAGTCCTACGAGGTGCCGGCCGACTTTCTCGTCGAGGTCGAGCCGTTCAGCGAGGACAACGGGCTGCTGTCCGGCGTCGGCAAGCTACTGCGGCCGAAGCTCAAGGAGCACTACGGCGAGCGGCTCGAGCAGCTGTATGCGGACTTGGCCGCCAATCGGGTGACCGAGTTGCGTGCGCTGCGTGAGGGAGCGGCGGACCGGCCGGTCATCGACACGCTGTCCCGCGCGGCCGAGGCGTTGCTTGGGCTCGTCGGCGGTCCGCCCGAACCGGACGCCCTGTTCGTCGAACTCGGCGGGGACTCCCTGTCGGCGTTGACCTTTTCCAACCTGCTGCAGGACATCTTTGATGTCGAGGTGCCGGTGGGAGTGATCATCGGTCCGGCCACCGATTTGGCTCAGCTCGCGGATTTCGTTGAGGCCGAACGTCAATCGGAGTCGCGGCGCCCGACGTTCGCGTCCGTGCACGGAAGGCACGCGACCGAGGCCCGCGCGGCCGATCTCCGGTTGGACAAATTCCTCGACCCGAAGACCCTGGCCGACGCACCGACGTTGCCGCGGGCCACCGGCACACCGCACACGGTGCTGTTGACTGGCGCCAACGGCTACCTCGGACGCTTCCTGTGCCTGGAATGGCTGGAGCGACTCGCCGAGACCGGCGGACGACTCGTCTGCATCGTGCGCGGCACCGATGCCGCGGCGGCCGGCAAGCGGCTCGAAGATGTCTACCGCAGCGGTGATCCACATCTGGTCGATCGATTCCGCGAATTGGCAGCCGATCACCTCGAGGTGATCGCGGGCGACATCGGCGAGCCGAACCTGGGGCTGGATCAGGCGACGTGGGACCGGCTGGCCCGCAACGTCGACATGATCGTTCACCCGGGAGCGCTGGTCAATCACGTGTTGCCGTACGACCAGCTGTTCGGACCCAATGTTGTTGGCACCGCGGAAATCATCCGGCTGGCGCTCACCGCGCGCATCAAACCGGTGACCTATCTGTCGACGGTCGCGGTGGCGATGTCCGTCGATCCGGACGAGTTCATCGAAGACGGCGATATCCGCGCGATCAGCCCGGTGCGGCCGATCGGATCCGGCTATGCCAACGGGTACGCCAACAGCAAGTGGGCCGGAGAGGTGCTGCTGCGCGAGGCGCACGACCTGTGCGAGCTGCCGGTCGCCGTCTTCCGGTCCGACATGATCCTGGCCCACAGCCGCTACGCCGGACAGCTGAACGTGCCGGACGCCTTCACGCGGTTGATCTTCAGCCTGCTGGTCACGGGCATCGCACCGTCGTCGTTCTACCAGGCCACCGCCACCGGCGACCGGGCCCGCGCCCACTACGACGGCCTGCCCGCGGACTTCGTGGCCGAGGCGGTGACGACGCTCGGTGAGCAGCTCGCGACGGCCGCCGACGGGGCGGGGCCGTCCGGGACGTTCCACTCCTTCGACGTGATGAACCCGCACGACGATGGCATCTCCCTGGACGTGTTCGTGGACTGGTTGATCGCCGACGGTCACGACATCCGGCGGATCGAGGATTACGACGAGTGGCTGCGACGATTCGGTACGGCGCTCCGGGCCCTGCCGGACAAGCAGCGGCAACAATCAGTGCTGCCGTTGCTGGATGCCTACCGCCAACCGGAGAGGCCGCTGCGCGGGGCCCCGGCTCCGACCGATGTCTTCCGCGAGGCGGTCCAGGCGGCCAAAATCGGTGCGGATAAGGATATTCCGCACCTGTCGGCCGACTTGATCGCCAAGTATGTGTTCGACCTGAGGTTGCTTGGCCTGGTGTAGCGGCTCGGCGGGCAATGGGGTACCCGTTTTGCGTGCCTATGCTGGCGTGCGGGACGGATGCTCGCGGTGGGAGGGAGATTGTCATGACGGCTGGTGGGGCGCGCGCCGTACGGTTCGACCGGTACGGGGGCCGCGAGGTGTTGTACGTCGCCGACGTCGACATGCCCAGGCCGGGGCCGGGCGAGGTGGTCGTCGAGGTTCGCGCCGCCGGGATCAACCCCGGCGAGGCGGCCATCCGAAGCGGCGCGATGCATGAGATGTTTCCCGCGACCTTCCCATCCGGGGAGGGCAGCGACCTTGCCGGGATCGTGACCGAGGTGGGCCCCGGGGTCAGCGAATTCGCCTTAGGTGACGAGGTTTTGGGGTTCAGCCTCCGCCGATCCAGCCACGCGACCCACGCCGCGGTCCCGGTGGGCCAGCTGATTCGCAAACCGCCTCGACTCGGTTGGGAGGTGGCGGGTTCCCTCTACGTCGTCGGCGTGACGGCGTACGCGGCCGTCCGGGCGGTGGCACCGCAACCGGGTGAGACGGTCGGCGTCTCGGCGGCCGCGGGCGGGGTGGGCAGCCTCGCCGTGCAACTCCTGGTGCTCCGCGAGGCGCGGGTGCTCGGCATCGCCGGACCGGGCAATGCCGACTGGCTGCGGGCCCACGGCGTCACCCCGATCCCGTATGGGAACGGGCTGGCCGATCGGTTGCACGAGGCGGCGCCGGCCGGGATCGACGCGTTCATCGACCTGTTCGGCCCCGACTACGTGCAGCTCGCCGTCGACCTCGGCGTCGCACCCGAGCGAATCGACACCATCATCTCGTTCCAGAAGGCCGCCGAGGTGGGCGCCAAGACGGAAGGCAGCGCCGAGGCGTCGACGCCGGAAGTGTTGGCAGAGATGGCCGATCTCGTCACCAGTGGCGCGATCGATTTCGAGGTCGCTGCCACCTATCCGCTCGATCGGGTCGCCGACGCCTACGAAGAACTGGAGAAGCGCCACACCCGCGGCAAAATCGTTCTGCTGCCTACGGATTCACATTGACGCGGCGGGGCCCACGACGCCGGCCTGCACGATCTTGACCACCACCAGCGCGACCGCGACGACCAGATAGGCCCGCAGGGTGAACAACCCCGCGCGGCGAACGGGCGACATCGCGGGGCGGGCCAGGCCGGCGAGGCTGGGGGTCTGCCAATTCATCCGATCCTGCCGGCGGACGGCGCGGCGTTCGGCGCGGGTGAGCGTCGGGGCGTCGTCGAGCTCGTCGACCTGCTCGGGGTCGAGTCCGCCCCCGAGGGCCCGTACCAGGGCCTCGGCGTCGCGCAACTTGGTATAGCGGCGGCCGGCGACGATGACGGCGGCGCCGCCGATCACCCCGATCGCCGCGCCGACCGCCAGCCCAACCTCGATGGTGGACGTGGCGACGCCAGGGAAGAACGTCGTCGCGGTCAGCGCCAGAGACAGCAGCACCAGCGCCCACACGGTCGTCCACGCCACGATGTTCTGCCGCACGCTGTTCGCCCACGGACCCAGCAACGCGCGGTCATTGCACAGCAGCACCAGGAACACGGTCGCCGAGGGCAGTAGGACACCGGCGAGAGCCTGCACACCCTGGGTCACCAGACCCAGGACATGGTCGGGGCTGAACGCCACCGCCGCCGACACCACGAGCAGCAGCGCGTAGCCGCCGTAGAACAAGGGAGCCTCGCTGATCTTCCAGTGCAGCGAATGCCTCCTGCCCATCGCGTCCCCGATCGCATAGGTGGTAGCCAGGCCGATGGCGTTCGCGCCGATCAGCGATGCGTCGAGCAGGACGATCGCGAACAGCGTGCCGACCGTGCCGCCGAGGTGTCTGGACAACCCGGCAGCCACCGCGCCGGCGTCCGTGAAGTGGCCCGCGTCCGGCGTGCCTGCCAGACCGAACGCGGTGACCGCCATCAACGCGGTCGCGCCGACCATGACCACGACGATCCCGATCGCCAAATCGGCTCGGGCGTAACCCATCCAGCGGGCGGTGATGCGCTTGTCCACCACGTTGGACTGCTGGAAGAACAGCTGCCAGGGCGCGACCGTGGTGCCCACGATGGCGATCACCAACAGTAGCACGGCGGAGTTGACCCCGCCCGCGAAGCCCGGAATCAGGCCGCCCGCAACCCCGCTCGCCGTCGGATGCGCCAACAGCACCATCGGGATGACGAGGACGTTCACCGCGATCAGCAGGAACATCAGCCCCTCCCAGCGGCGGAACGATCCCCCGGCCACCACCGCGAAGAGCAGGACGGCGGCGGCGGGGATCGCAATCACCTTGGGACAGCCCAGGAACCCGAGCGCCAGTGCGACGCCGATGAATTCGGTGACGATCGTCAAGGCGTTGAGGAGCAGCAGGTCGCCGACGCTGAACGCGCCCCAGAACTTACCGAATCGCTCGAAGATCAAGCGCGCATGGCCGACTCGGGTGACCGCGCCGAGCCTGAGCACCATTTCCTGGTTCACGTACAGCACCGGGATCAGCAGCGCGAGCGTCCACAACAGCGCCATCCCACAGTTCTGACCGGCCTGCGCGTACGTCGCTACGCCGCCGGCGTCGTTGTCCCCCACCATCACGATCAGCCCGGGGCCGCTGATGACCATCAGCGTGCGCAGGCGGCGCCAGCGACCGCCGGCGGCCCCGGCGCCGTCGCGCCCGATACGGCCGAACGCGCCGACGATGTCGCCGGCGTGTGCCGTGGCCGGACTCGTTGGCGCGGCCGCCGCGACGGCGCCCAGGGCCTCGGATGAGACGGGGGTCATGGTGTGTTCGCCCGAATCGTCAGCGGCGGTCGCCGGCCGAGGGGTGCCCGCCCAACGATGCCGTGACCACCGCGATCGGCATCCGCGACACGTACAGGTTGGCCCGCTCCTGGGGAGTCAGGGCGCTGCGCGCGTGCAACTTGGTCGCCAGCAGGCGCGCCGACCGCAGCAAGGCCCAGCCGCGCCCCCCGGTACGGCCGGTAACCCGATGTGTGACAACAAAAGCCATGATCTTCTCCTTCAAGGGAGGCCCGATCGGCTCAGATCAGGCGGGCAGCAACGGCAGGTCGCGGGCGCTTCGATGCGCGCGAATTGCCGACGATGACCGCGAAAGCTCAAGCGGCAGAACGAATGCCGGAACCGGATCGGGACAAGACGGATTTCGGATAGGGACTATCGCCCGGACTCATCTCGCGCCCTCACCTCCTCACGGCCACGACACGCGCGGGTGTCATCACGTCACCTGAAACGGGAGGGAAGCGAATGACGGCTAAACGCCGACGATCGCACCCCTCTCGTCGGAGCTTCGGCACTGCACGGCGTATCCGGAAACTTGACCGACGGTCGTTCCGGAAGCCACTTGGGCTCAACCCTTGGGTCCGGGAAGAGCTGTCCTGACCCGGGGCGTCTCTCGACGTTCGGGGTCAGTGGCCTGTGTCCATGCAGACGCCTCACCTACCGAGGTGCTTGCGAAACCCTTTCTACACCGCGGCCCAGTGCCCGTCAAACTCATTTGCGTAACCATTACGGCAGGTCGTGGCCCCTGCTGGCGCCACGCAGCCGCTCGCGCCCTACCGACGCCTACCCTCGACGGCATGGCCAACACTCTCCGCGATCCGAAGGTCGCGTCCGCCCTCGACCACATGTACACCGAAGCAAAGGACCAGATGTCGCTGCTGCGTCAGCGAATTGGCGACTTTGACCGGCCGATGACCGCGCAGCAGCGCGCCGACGCGATGAGCGAGTTCTACATCCCGGTCACGCCCGAGGCCGGCCGGTTGCTCTACGCGCTGGTGCGCGCGACCCGTCCGGCGACAGTCGTCGAGTTCGGCATGTCGTTCGGCATCTCCGCCGTCCACCTGGCGTCGGCGGTGCGCGACAACGGCGCCGGCCGGGTGGTGACGACCGAGCTCAACGACTCCAAGATCACCGCGGCGCGGCAGACATTCGCCCAGACGGGCCTCGACGACTTGATCACCATCCTCGAAGGGGACGCGCTGGCCACGCTGGCCGGCCTCGACGGACCGGTCGATTTCGTGCTGCTCGACGGCTGGAAGGACCTGTACCTGCAGGTGCTCGGGCTGCTCGAACCGCGGCTGTCGACGGGTGCGTTGGTGGTCGCCGACAACACCAACGCCGCCGACACCCAACCGTATCTGGACCGCGTGCGTGATCCCGAAAACGGGTACGTCAGCTTCAACTTCGCCGTCCGGGACAGCGACAGCATGGAAATCAGCTGCCGCACCGGGGCTTAACGCAGGGATTCCTCGAGCCACGGCGTCAGCCACTTCACCCCTTCGGGGGTGAGGTGGACGCCGTCGCTGCGCACCTTGATGCCGTCGACCTTGGCGGTGTAAACACCGTCCGGACATAGCTTTTTGTTCAGGTCCAGGATTTGCACGTTCGGGTGGTGGCTGACCGCCTTGCGCAGCATGGTGTTCCACAGGTTGACTCGATCGGGTTGGTCCTCGGGATACAGCCGCCCGTCCGGCTTTTCGCCACCCCTGCTGTATGGCACCGTGGCGACCACCACTCGAACCCCGGTGGAACCCACGATGTTCAACGCCCGCTCCAGCTCGCCGTTGAGGTAGGCGTCGAAGGTGGGGTCACCGATGTGGGTCCACTGACCCTCGTTGACCCGGTCGACGGTTTCCCAGCGGCCGATGACCAACAGCGCGACGTCGGGTCGGTCCTGGGCGACCTGGGTCGACCATCTGATCGGCCAGCCGTCGCACTCGGGCCGCTGCTCCAGGGTCTGCCCGATGTACCGGTACGGCGTGCCGCGCACCAGGCTGCAGCCGATGACCGTGTGGTCGAGGAACGCGAACCCCGGCGTCGGCGGCAGGTAGTGCATCCAGGTCCACCCGATCGAATCGCCGAACACGGAAACGGTGAACGGCCGGTTGGGATCGCGGGGACCGGCGGGGCGGCTGCCACCCGGCGGCGACGGGGACACGGCGGCGACGGCCGAGACTCCCGGCGGCAGGCCGACCTCGCGCAGGCCGGGACCGGTCCCCACCGGTATCACCAGCAGGGTCACGGCGGCGGCGCTGGCCACGGTCGCCGCCGCCAACGGCAACAGCGGCACCCGCGTCGGCCGCCAGCGGCGGATCGGTTGTTCGATCAGCCACCAGGACGCGGCGGCGAGCGCCACCGTCGCGCCGCACCGCGCGCCGAACAGCGGGAGCCCACTCCATCCGGTGTGTTCGCCGTTGAGCGCCAGGAAGATTGGCCAGTGCCACAGGTAGACGCCGTAGGAGATGGTGCCCAGCCACACCAGCGGCGGCGCGGCCAGGATGCGGGCGACCGCCCCGCGCTGCTCTAAGGCCACCGGCGCCACGACGACGACGGACGCGATCGCGACGCCGATGAGCAGACCGTGGCGGAATTCGCCGCTCCCGCCGGTCGCGTAGTGGGTCGCCGCCGCAAGCCCCATCAATCCGACGAGCGGCAGGACGCGGGCGACGCGCCGCGCCCACCGGGTTCGGATCAGGCACCAGCCGCGGTTCAGCGACGGCCAATCGCGGACCAGTAGAGCCGCCGCAGCGGCGCCGGTCAGCAGCGCCTGTGCGCGGGTATCGGTGCCGAAGTAGACGCGATCACGGGTGGCGTCGGACACCATCACCATGGCGACCGCGGCCGACGCCAGAGCCCCCACGGTGGCGATGACGAACGTCGCGAATCGGACACCACCTACGGTGGCCCGGGTGAAGCGGCGCCTCGCGCGCGCGGCCAACAGCAGCGTCACCGCGATCAGCAGCACCGGCCATACGAAGTAGTACTGCTCCTCCACCCCGAGTGACCAGGTGTGTTGCAGCGGCGAGGGTGGGGCGCCCTGCGTGAAGTAGTCGGTCTTCTGTGCGACGAACCGCCAGTTCGCCATCCACAGGAACGCCGCGATCGCGTCGTCGCGCAGGCCGGTGAGGGAGCGGTCGGGAAGTAGTTGGCGGGCCGCGCCCACCGCGAGCACCATCAGCACCAGGGCCGGCAGCAGGCGCCGCGCGCGGCGGATCCAGAAGCCGGTCAGCTCGATCCGGCCGGTTCGGCCGAGTTCGTCGAGGAGCAGTGAGGTGATCAGGAAACCGCTGAGCACGAAGAAGACGTCGACGCCGATGAATCCGCCGCCCACCCCGGGGATGCC
Source organism: Mycobacterium paraffinicum (assembly GCF_001907675.1). GTDB lineage: Bacteria > Actinomycetota > Actinomycetes > Mycobacteriales > Mycobacteriaceae > Mycobacterium > Mycobacterium paraffinicum_A. Next base: position 39,896 of record NZ_MPNT01000029.1, on the reverse strand, counting down.
GCCATGCCCGACGAGCACCAGCGCGACGGCGATCGCGCGCAGCCCGTCGAGCGCCGGAATCCCGTTGCGCCGCTCCGGCTTGTCCCAGATCGCCAGCCGACCGGCCCTGCGCACGGGAGCGACCCACCGGGCCCGCCGACCACGACGAGCCGGCGCGGGATGGATCCCGCCCGGCTCAGCGCTCGCGGTTAGCGCGCCCTGACCACCTTGTCGCCCGGCGCCATAGTTGATGCCGATACGTCGCTGCCCCTCCTCTTGATCGGAGCCAGCTTAAAGGCGACGGTGGCGCTTGCACGGAAGACACGCAACGGTTTTCCGACTTCGTCCGGAGATCCAGGCGCGGGCACGCGACTGAGCGGCGCCGCCGCCCGCGCGGCCGAAGGGCGTCGCGACTAGGGTCGAGAAACGAAGAAGCGATGATGCAGAGGAAGGCCCACCAATGCGCGGCGTCGTGATGCATGCCCCGGGGGACGTGCGAGTCGAAGACCGGGGCGACCCGGAGATCATCCACCCGACGGACGCGATCATCAAGATGTCCGCGACCTGCATCTGCGGTTCGGATCTGTGGCCGTATCGCGGCGCCGACGACGTTCACGACGCACCCATGGGACACGAATACGTGGGCATCGTGGAAGAGGTCGGCAGCGACGTCCGCAACGTCCGGCGGGGCCAATTCGTCGTCGGCTCGTTCGTCGCCTCGGACAACACCTGCGAGATCTGCCGGGCGGGCTACCAGAGCCGCTGTGTGCACGCTGAGCTGATGGGCCACATCGGCACCCAGGCCCAGTACGCGCGGATCCCGCTGGCCGACGGCACCTTGGTGGCCACGCCCGAGACGCCGCCGGCCGAGATGATCCCCAGCCTGCTGGCGGCCTCCGACGTGTTGGGCACCGGCTGGTTCGCCGCGGTGGCGGCCGAGGCCGGTCCCGGCAAGACCGTCGCGGTGGTCGGCGACGGAGCGGTCGGACTGCTCGGGGTCCTGGCCGCCAGGCAACTCGGAGCCGAACGGGTCATCGCGATGAGCCGGCACCCCGATCGCCAGGCGTTGGCCCGTGAATTCGGGGCGACGGACATCGTCGAAGAACGCGGCGACGAAGGTGTGGCCAGGATCAGGGATCTGACCAACGGCCTCGGCGCCCACAGCGTTGTCGAGGCGGTCGGCACCCAGCAATCGATGATGCAAGCGATCTCCTGCACGCGGCCGGGCGGTCACGTCGGCTTCGTCGGCCTCTCGCACGACGTCGCGCTGCCCGGCGATGAGCTGTTCTCCTCCATGGTGCACCTGCACGGCGGCCTGGCCCCGGTACGCCGATTCCTGCCCGAGCTGATCAGGCTGATCTGGGACGGAGAGATCAACCCCGGCAAGGTGTTCGACCTGAACCTTCCGCTCCAGGACGCCGCCGAGGGCTACAAGGCGATGGACGAGCGCCGCGCGGTCAAGGTGCTGCTCACCGTCTGAGGACCGACTCCTCAGCGATCGACCCAACGCGAGTTCAACGCGAAGTCCGACAGATACTTCGTGGAACTCCAGCCGCCATCGACGACGATCGTCTGCCCGTTGATGAAACTGCCACCCTCCGAACACAGGAACGCGACGGTGCTGGCCATGTCATCGATGGTCCCGAGCCGCTGATGCGGCGTCATTTCGGTGTTGATCTTTCGGAACCTTTCGTCTTCCAACCGCTTTTCGACCATCGGAGTGACCGTCACGCCGGGTGCCACAGCGTTGCACCGGATGCCGGCCGCCCCGTACTGGCAGGCGATGTGGGTGGTGAGTGCGGTCAGCCCGCCCTTGGCCGCCGAGTAGGCGCCGCCGCGTAGGCCGCCGACGACCGCGAAAGTCGATGTGACGTTGATGATCGCCGACCCGGGCCCCATGTGGGGCAGCACCTCACGCGCCAGCCTGAACGGTGCCCGCAGCATCAAACTCAGGAAGTAGTCGAGTGTTTCGTCGTCGGTCTCGTGCAGCGGTTTCGGGCTGCCCACCCCGGCGTTGTTGATGAGGAAGTCGATGTGACCCCAGCGGCTGACCGCGAGGTCCACGATGCGGCCCGGCGCGTCGTCCTGGGTCAGATCGACCGCGAGTGTCGCGACGCGGCTCGGATCGTTGATGGACCTTTCCAGCTCGGCCAGCCGGCGCTGATCACGGCCCGTACCGACGATTGCCATCCCCATATCGGCGAGCTTCTTTGCGCATCCCAGGCCGATGCCGCTGTTTGCTCCCGTAACGATTGCGACCTGCATATCACCCATCTACCTTCGTCAACGCCACCTTGATCTGCTGCTTGAGCACCTTTCCCGCGTCGTTCTTCGGCAGCGCGTCCCAGAAGACAACCTGTTCTGGCGCCTTGAATTTGGCGACGCCCTTGCTCTGCAGCAGGGCAAGCAGGCTCGTGACGTCCGGCCGGGACGAACCCGCGGGAACGATCACCGCGCAGGCGCGCTCTCCGGTGCGGTCGTCGGGTAGCCCCACGACCGCGATCTCGGCCACCCCCGGATGATCGGCCAGCAAGTCTTCGACTTCCTTGGCCGAAATGTTCTCGCCGTTGCGGATGATGACGTCCTTGGCCCTGCCGGTCACCACGAGGTAGTGACCGTCGACCCAGCGCCCCAGGTCGCCCGTGCGGAAATAGCCTGCATCGTCGAACGATTCGGCGTCGTCCGCGGCGTGCAGGTAGCCCAGCAGCATCTGCGGCCCCCGGACGCAGATTTCGCCCTCGCCGGCCGGCGCGGCCTGGTGCGCGGCGAGTTTGATCTCGGCGATGCCCGCGCGCCCGTCGGTGTCGGCGGCGCGCGCGGCCTCGTCCGGCCTTGGCGCGCCGACCGTCGTGACCGGCACCTCCGTACAGCCGTAAACCCGGGTGATCGCCGCCCGGTCGAAATACGCGCCGGCCCGGCGGATCAAAGACGGCGACACGGCGGCCCCACCACAGATGAACACCTTCAACGCGGGCAGCCGGCTGCCGGCGCGCTCGGCGGCGGAGAGCAGTTGTTGCAGAAACGGTGTCGCCCCGGCCATGTGGGTGCACCGCTCGCCCTCCATCAGCGTCACGGCCACCGATGGGTCCCACCGGTCCATCAGGATCGCGGAGGTGCCCAGCAGCAGCGGGCACTCGAACGCATAGATCGACCCGCCGATGTGTGCGACCGGCGACGGCACCAGGAACGCGTCGCCGGGGTCGACGTCCCAGTGGTCACGTATCTGGCAGATCAACGCATGGATCGAATTGTGGCTGTGCAGCACGCCTTTCGGCCGCCCTGAGGTTCCGGAGGTGTAGAGGACCATCCGCACGGCATCGGGATCCAGGCTCGGGAGCTGGGCCGCTTCCGGCCGCTGGGCCAGCAGCTCCGGGTACGGCGTGTGCGGGCCGGCGTCTCCGCGCAGCACCACCACTTCGGGGGCCCGCTCCATCGCGGCCGTCACGCCGTCAAGCATCGCCGCGTAGTCGTGGCCGCCGAACCGGTGTGGGACGAAGATAATGGCGGCGCCGACGTCTTCGAGGATGAAGCGCAGCTCGCGGTCGCGCAGCGACGGCAGGATGGGGTTCACCACCATCCCGGCCAGGGTGGCGGCCAGATAGATGATCGCGGCCTCGTGCCAGTTGGGCAGCATGAACGACACGACGCTGCCCTCCGGCATGCGCGCTAGCAGGGCGTTCGCCAACGCGGTGGCCCGGGCGTAGAGCGTGGCGGCGTCGAGCCGAATGTCCCCGTCTACCAGCACAACACGCTGTGGCGAGGTCGCCGCGGCCACGAGCAGGGAGTCGGCCAGCGTGGCATGGACCCACAGCTCGCGCCGGTACGCGTCTGCCGCGCGTGCGGGGTCGTGGCGAGCCGGGGCGATCACCGCAACAACCTAGTCCTTCACGCGGCGCATTGTCATCGCGTACCGGAAGTCCGAGGACAGATGGGTGTTGATCGTGACCTGGGCGACCTGGCCATCAGAGGTCTGGTAGGTGCGCTGCATCTGCAGGGCGGCCATCCCCGCTTCGACCCCGAGGCCGTCAGCCTCCTCGGGTGAGAGCGCCACTGCGGCGATCTCTTGGTGTAGCTCGGCGATGGTGACGCCAAACAGGTCCTCGATCAACGGGAAGATCGGGCCGGCGTGCCGTTGCAGCAACCTGCCGACCGCCGCGAAATCGCGGTTGATGTAGTACTCCGTTCGGCACAGGGGCGCCGACGCGCCATCGGCCCGCCGGTACCCGCGCACGCTCAACCACTCTGTGCCGGTGGGCAATCCGGTCCGAGCGGACAGCTCGTCGTCGATGGTCACCATCGCGTTGGACTCGATGGTCAGCTGCGCGCCGGCCGCGAACATCAGCAGGTCGTCGATTGACAGCGCGTCCTGCGCATAGGAGCTGGAGGCGGGGCGCGGAACCACCCGCGTGCCCGCTCGCGGCCGGGACGCGACGAGGTTGTCGTCGCGCAGCCGGCGCAGCGCCTCCCGAATGGTGTAGCGACTGACCGCGAATCGCTCGCACAGCTGATGCTCCGTCGGCAGCTGCGAGCCGACCGGATAGACGCCGTCGACGATCTCCTTACGCAGTGTGCGGGCGATCTGAAGGTAGCGGTGTTCACCCGCGACGGCCTGGGGCATCAGTCGCCGTCCCGCGACGGGCGCAGGGCCAGGACGCTGCCGTCGCCGTCGGCCGAGAGGTAGAGGGTGCCGTCGGGCGCGGACGCGATGCCGGCAAAAGGGCCCTGCGGGCCGGAAAACGGGGGCATCCCTTTCAACGGTTTGGGCACCACACCCGGCGGCGGGCCGACCGGCAACCCCGATGCGATGACGCGGCGGCCCTGGCCGTGCAGGTCGAAGGCGACCAGTTGCTTGGCGCCGGCGTCGACGACGTAGAGCACGCCGTCGCGCACCAGAATGCCCTGCGGGCGTTGCAGATCCGCCGCCACGATGTCGCTCCTGGATCCGCTCACCCTGACGACCCGCCCGGCCTCTGCCACCAGGCACGCGCCGTCCGCGTCGATCGCGATGCCGACCGGTTCCCGCAGGCCGGTGCCCAGCACCTGGACGCCGCCCGCCGCCAGCGACAGCACCCGCCCGGTGCCCAGCTCGGCGAAGACGACGCCGTTGCGACCGACCGCGACGCCATAGAGCTGGTCGAAACCGTCGGCCAGTACCTCACTTTCGCCGGTCGCCGGCCGGTACCGGGCCACCTGACCACCCGAGGTGGTCACGATGAACTCGCCGGGCCCGCTCGGCGCGACGCCGCGCAGAAACCCGGGATAACCGGCACTGAACAACATGCCCACGGTCTGCAACGACCCGTCCGGCTGGAGGACGTAGAAGTAGGTGCCGTCGGCGATGTAGAGGCGACCGTCGTGGTCCACGGCCAGGTCCAGTGGCCAGTTGAGCCCCCCGGGCAGAACCGTTCGCGTCGCGCCGTTCGAGGCGATCTCGGTGACCTCTCCGGTGAAGTTCGATGCGAGCACCCGGTCGCCGACCAACGTGCAGTTGTCCAGGCCGGGGTTCAGTTGGGCCAACACCCGCCGCTCGCCGCTGCGGGGATCGATGCGAAGGACCTGGCCGCTGGCGACCTGGGTCGAGACGATGTGGCCGCCGCGGTCGAACTTCACCGAGTCGGGTACCCCGAGATCGGCTGCGACGCACTGCGGCTCGCCGCCGTCGGGATCGACGCGCCAGATCTCGTTGGCGCCCATCACCGGGAAATACAGCAGGCCGTCGGGGCCGACCTCCATCGCGTTCGGTGACGGGACGTTCTCTAACAGCACCCGCGGCGATCCGCCACCCGGGTCGAGCTCCAGCAGCCGCCCGCCCTCGCGGCATTCGCCGACGAACAACCGGTCCCGGTAAAACGTGATCCCGTTCGCCGACGGAATGTCGGCACGCAGCACCCGGGTTCGCCCGGCGGTGTCGAGCACACTGACCCGGCCGTCCATGACTTCGGTGGCGTACAGGTTGCCGCTGGCGTCGAACGCGACGTCATCGGGAGCCACGATTTCGCCGCCCTTGGGGCTCACGGTTTCCAGCCGGCCGGTGCGGTGATCCAGTGCGCTGATCTGACTGCCGGTCACCTGCGCGATGTAGACGCGGCCGTCCGGGCCGGTGCGCAGCCCGTTGGCGCCGAACAGCCGGCTGGGAGCGGTGACCCGATCCAGGCGCCAGCCTTCCGCCACATCGACCTGGTGATGGAGGGGCGCATACCGTGATGGTTCCGCCGCGGTGGCCCGTGAAATCGACATGCCTCGCCGCGATCCTTCCGTCGGCCGTTCGCGCTGGACGTTATCAATTGCGCTAGTCCAGACAATAGCCGCCAGTCCCGCCGGCATCGGTCTTGACAGTCGCATCCGGCGATCGGAATAGTATTCTCCGAACGGCAGAATGGCATATTTTGTCCGGACCAGGAGATAGCACCGCCCGCCGCACGCATGCCGGCGTTCGCAGCGGGGGAAAGCGGGCCATGGAGGACTTCCTCAGACTCGACGGTCGCATCGTGGTGGTCTCCGGCGCCGGCGGCGGCGGGATCGGCACCACCGTGTCGGCGATGGCCGCCCGGGCCGGCGCCACCGTGATCGCGGTGAGCCGGTCGAAGGAAAACCTCGACGAGCACATCGCCCCGCTGGCCGGCCAGGGTCTGGCGGTGGTGCCCGTCGCGGCCGACGCGTCGACCGACGACGGCATCGCCGCGGTGCTCGACCAAGCCCGGCGCGCCGAGGGCAACCTGTACGGACTCGTCAATGTCGCCGGCGGCGCCGCGCCATCGACATGGATGCCATCCACCCGGGTGACGCGACGGGACTGGCGGGATATCTTCGCCGCGAACCTCGAGACCGCGTTCTTCATGAGCCAGGCCGTGGCGGGCGAGCTGGTGGCACAGCAGCGGCCGGGATCCATCGTGTCGATCTCGTCGATCAGCGGCATGAACACGGCGCCCTTCCACATCGCCTACGGCACCGCCAAGGCCGCCATCGCCGCGATGACCCGGACCATGGCACTCGAACTGGCGTTGGCGGGAATCCGGGTGAACGCCGTGGCGCCCGGGGTCACCGAGACCGCCGCGTCGCGCACCTACGTCGAGCAGGACCCGGACCGGGATCGGCGGGCGATCGCGATGGGCAGGCGCGGCCGGCCCGAGGAACAGGCGGGCGCCATCCTGTTCCTGCTGTCGGAACTCTCCAGCTACATCACCGGACAGACGCTGCTGGTCGACGGTGGGCTAGACCTCAAATGGAGTCATCTCGACGCCGACAACACGTCGGTGTTCCTCAAGGACGAATCCTTCCGCGCGGCCATCAGGAGGATGCGATGACCGATCTCGCCAAGGGGATGAATGCCTCGGCGGCCGAAGAACTTTCGCGACCGATGACGATCGGGGTCGAGGCCTACATCTCCGAAGACTATGCCCGTGCCGAGCGCGACAAGCTGTGGCGGAAGGTATGGCAACAGGTTGGCCGCGTCGAAGAGTTGCCCGAGGTGGGCAGCTATCTGACCTACGACATCCTCGACGACTCGATCATCGTGGTGCGCACCGGATCCCGCGAATTCAAGGCCCACCACAACGTGTGCATGCACCGCGGCCGCCGGTTGATCGACACACCCGATGGCGCAAAGAACGCCCACGGCCGCGCCCGCAAGTCGTTCGTCTGCGGATTCCACGGGTGGACCTACGGTCTGGACGGGGCGTGCACCCACATCCGCGAACAACAGGACTGGCAGCAGACCCTCACACCCGACAACACCCACCTGCGGCCCGTCAGGGTCGACACCTGGGGCGGGTGGCTGTGGATCAACATGGACCCCGACTGCGAATCGCTGGCCGACTACCTGTTCCCCGCGGCGAAGATTCTCGACCCCTTCGGGTGTGAGAACATGCGCTACAAATGGCGCAAATGGCTGTCCTTCGACTGCAACTGGAAGGTCGCGCTGGAGGCCTTCAACGAGACCTACCACGTCTACACCACCCACCCCGAGTTCAATAAGTTCGGCGAATTCAAGGGCTGGGCGAAGGCGCAGGGCAAACACAGCAACATCGGCTATGACGCCCCGGAGGACATGGAGGCCACCAAGTCCAAGATCCGCCTCGGCATCGGCGACGATCCGCGCGTGTCCACCGCCCAGATGCAGGTGTACACGATGGAGGAGACGAACGCCACCACCACCCAAACCCTGGTGAACGCCGCGAAGCGGTTGGTCGACGAGTTGCCCGAGGGCACACCGGCCGACAAGGTCCTCGAGCATTGGCTGGCGTCCGCGCGGCGCGACGACGAGGCCCGCGGCGTGACCTGGCCGACGATTCCCGCCGATATCCTCGGTCAGGCCGGCACCGCGTGGCAGATCTTCCCGAACTTCCAGATCGGCCAGGGCCTGACCAGCGCGCTGTGTTACAGCGCACGACCGCACCCCAGCTACAACCCCGACAAATGCATCTTCGAGGTGTCGGTCTTCGAGCTGTATCCGAAAGGCGAAGAACCCGAAACGGAGTGGGAGCACACGCCGGTCGGCGACCCCAGGTGGCGATCGGTCCTGCCACAGGATTTCTCGAACATGGCCGCCGTGCAGCAGGGCATGAAATCGCTGGGCTTCCCGGGCACCAAGCCCAACCCGTACCGGGAACGCAGCACCGTCAATCTGCACTACCAGCTGTCGAAGTACATGGGCACCGGCGAACCGCGGGAGCTTTGAGACACATGACCATGTTCGGAAACGAATGCGGACCGTCGCAGACGCCCGAAGACATCGACATCGAGGCGCTGCGTGAGAAGTATCGGCAGGAGCGCGAAAAGCGCTTGCGCAAGGAGGGTTCCAAACAGTACATCGAACTCGAGGACGACTTCGCCGGGTACTACGAGGTGGACCCGTACACGCCGGTGACGCCTCGAGACCCGATCAACGAGGACATCGACGTCGCGGTTCTCGGGGGCGGCTTCGGGGGCCTGCTGTCGGCGGCCTACCTGAAGAAGGCGGGGGTCGACGACGTGCGGATCATCGAGCTCGGCGGCGACTTCGGCGGCGTCTGGTACTGGAACCGCTATCCGGGCGTCCAATGCGACAACGAATCCTACTGCTACATACCGCTTCTCGAAGAGCTCGACTTCATGCCGTCGAAGAAGTTCGCCGACGGCGCCGAGATCTACCAGCACTGCCGGAACATCGGCAAGCATTTCGGCCTCTACGACTCGGCGATCTTCTCCACCCAGGTGCACGATCTGTGCTGGGACGACGACATCAAGCGCTGGCGGATCGGCACCAACCGCGGCGACGACATTCGAGCGCGCTTCGTCGTGATGGCGTCCGGCCCGTTTCACCGGCCGAAGTTGCCCGGAATTCCCGGCATCAAAGACTTCACGGGACACAGCTTCCATTCGTCGCGCTGGGATTACGCCTACACCGGCGGCGATGCCCGGGGCGGACTGGACAAACTGGCCGACAAGCGCGTGGCCGTGGTCGGCACCGGCGCCACCGGGATCCAGATCGTGCCGTTTTTGGCGCGCCACGCCCAACACCTGTACGTGTTTCAACGCACCCCGTCGACCGTCGACGCGCGCAACAACGCGCCGACCGATCCCGAGTGGGTCAAGACGCTTAAGCCCGGCTGGCAGAAGGAACGTCAGCGCAATTTCCACTCCTGGACGTTCGAGGGCATGGCGCTCGGTCAGCCGGATCTGGTGTGCGACTTCTGGACCGAGCTCGGCCGCAACACCGCGGCCCGGGTCCTCGCCCTGGATGATCCGGCGGCGCTGACTCCCGATCAGTTCATGGCGATCCGGGAGGAGGAAGACTACAAGGTCATGGAGCGGCTGCGCCGGCGCGTCGAGGCCATCGTCGAGGACGAGGCGACCGCCGAGGCGCTGAAGCCCTACTACCGGTTCCTGTGCAAACGCCCGTGCTCCAACGACGACTACCTGGCGACGTTCAACCGGCCCAATGTCACGCTGGTTGACGTGTCGTCGAGCAAGGGGGTCGAGCGTGCCACCGAAAACGGCCTTCTCGCAAACGGTATCGAGTACGAGCTCGACTGCATCATCTACGCCAGCGGATTCGAGATCACCACCGAAATCAGCAGACGCTACTCGATCGAGACGATCCGCGGTCGCAACGGGCTTTCGCTGTTCGACTACTGGCACGACGGCTACCAGACGTTGCACGGCATGACCAGCCGCGGGTTTCCCAACCAGTTCTACACCGGGTTCACCCAGGTCGGCATCTCCGCGAACATCGCCGCCAACTACGAGGTTCAGGGCGAGCACATCGCTTACATCATCGCCGAAGCCCTGGCGCGCGGTGTGACCACCGTCGAGCCCAGCCAGGTGGCCCAGGACGCCTGGTGCCAGACGATCCGGGAGACGGCGGTCGACAACTCGGCGTTCGACACCCAATGCACGCCCGGCTACTACAACAACGAAGGCGGCGGGGGCGGCGAGGGAATCCGGTCCCACCTGGGTGAGCCGTACGGCCCCGGCTTCTACGCCTTCGACGATCTGCTGCGCGCCTGGCGGGACAAGGGCGACCTGGAAGGTCTGGTCCTGGGCAGGTGAACGAGATCCCTTCCGCGGAACTGAGATTCGACGGCCGCGTCGCCGTGGTGACCGGAGCCGGTCGCGGGCTGGGCCGCGCATACGCGCAACTGCTCGCCGCGCGGGGCGCGAAGGTCGTGGTCAACGATCCGGGCGGCGACCTGACCGGCGAGGGCTGCGATCCCGGACCGGCCGAGCGCGTCGCGGCCGAGATCGCGGCGGCGGGCGGCGACGCGGTCGCCTCTACCGCGTCGGTCGCGACCCGCGAAGGCGGCGCGGCGATCATCGAGACGGCCGTCGAGCGCTACGGCGGCGTCGACATCCTCATCCACAACGCCGGCAACGTCCGCCGCGGATCGCTCAAGGACATGAGCTACGAGGACTTCGACGCGGTGCTCGACGTCCACCTGCGTGGCGCGTTCCACGTCGTGCGGCCGGCGTTTCCGCTCATGTGCCGGGCGGGTTACGGGCGCATCGTGTTGACGTCGTCGATCGGCGGCCTGTACGGCAACGCGGGCGTGGCCAACTATGCGGCCGCGAAGGCCGGCGTCATCGGACTGGCCAATGTCGCGGCGCTCGAAGGCGCCGGTGAGGGCGTGAGGTGCAACGTCATCGTCCCGGCCGCGGTGACCCGGATGGCGGACGGCATTGACGTCTCCACCTACCCCCCGATGGGCCCGGAACTGGTTGCGCCCGTGGTGGGCTGGCTCGCGCACGAATCCTGCTCGGTGACCGGGGAAGTGTTCATCGCGCTGGCGGGTCGGGTGGCACGGGTGGTCATCGCCGAAAGCCCGGGGGTCTACCGGCCCTCCTGGACGGTCGAAGACGTGGGCCGGCATCTGGAGGCGATCCGATACGTGCAGGCGCCGCTGATCTTTCCGGTCCTGCCGGACGGGCATGACCGACACATTCGGTACAGCTTCGAGTTGTCGCACCGCTCCAGCGATCAAGGAGCGTTGCATGGCTGAAGCGGCGGGCCCGCTCGGCGGCGTGCGGGTGATCGACCTCACCGCCATGGTGATGGGACCATACTGCACGCAGATCATGGCCGACATGGGCGCCGATGTGATCAAAGTCGAACCGCCGGAAGGGGATAACACCCGCTACATCTCGGTGGGTCCGGCGCCGGGCATGAGCGGCGTGTTCGTCAACGTCAACCGCGGCAAACGCAGCGCCGTGCTGGACCTGCGAACCGACACGGACGCGACCGCTTTGCGCGCGCTGCTCGGAACGGCTGACGTCTTCATCCATTCGATGCGCGCCAAGGCGATCGCCAAGCTGGGCTTCGGCTACGCCGAGGTCGCCGCGATCAATCCGCGGATCATCTACACCAACTGCTACGGCTACGGCAGGCGTGGACCCGAACGCGACCGGCCCGCATACGACGACACCATTCAGGCCGAATGCGGCCTGCCCGCGGTGCAACAGCAGCTGACGGGCGAGGCCGACTACGTCGGGACCATCATGGCCGACAAGATCGCCGGCCTGACGGCGCTGTATGCGACGACCATGGCGTTGTTCCACCGGGAGCGCACCGGGCAGGGGCAGGAGGTCGAGGTCGCGATGTTCGAAACCATGGCCTCGTTCATGCTCGTCGAACACGCCAACGGCGCCATGTTCGATCCTCCGCTGGGGCCGGCCGTATACCCGCGCACCGTGGCGCCCAACCGCCGCCCGTACCGCACCAGCGACGGCTACATCGCCGCATTGATCTACAACGACAAGCACTGGAGCGCGTTCATCAACGCCGTGCAGCCGCCGTGGGCCAATGGGTCGTATTCGACGCTGGAGCAGCGCGCCCGCCAGATCGACGCCGTCTACGGCTTATTGGCCGAGACGATGAAACAGCGCTCGACCGAGGAATGGTTGTCGCTGTTCCGCGAGCTCGAGATACCTGCCGCACCCCTGAATACGCCGGGCGCGTTGTTCGACGACCCGCATCTGAACGCCGTCGGCATGTTCGAGACCGTGGACACCCCGCATGGCCCGGTGCGCTTCCCGGGCGTGCCCACCTGGTTCTCGCGGACGCCGGGCCGGGTCGCGGGCCCGGCCCCCGAGCTCGGCGCCGACACGGCGGAGGTACTCGCCGAAATTTGCGGAAAGGAACCGTAAGGATGGGTGTACCAGTCTATAAGCGCATTCTGGACCTCTTCGAGGCCGAAGGCGTCAATACCCTGTTCGGCATCCCGGACCCGAACTTCGTGCACATGTTCGCCGAGGCGGATGCCCGTGGCTGGGCGGTGGTCGCCCCGCATCACGAACTGAGCGCGGGCTTCATGGCCGAGGCGGCGTCGCGGATGACCGGTAACCCGGGCCTGTGCATCGGCACGCTCGGGCCGGGCATGGCCAACATCGCGGGCGCGATTCAGTGCGCGAAGGTGGAGAACTCACCGGTGATCGTCATCGGCGGCCAGCGCGCCCGGATCACCGAGCGCCGGGTCCGGCGCGGCCGCATCCAGTTCGTCCGGCAGGAACCGCTCTTCGCGCCGTCGGTCAAGTACAGCGCCTCGATCGAGTACGCCGACCAGACCGACGAGATCGTCCACGAGGCGATCCGCCGGGCCATGTCGGGAACACCCGGCCCCGCCTACATCGAGTATCCGTCCCACGTCATCCTCGAAGAGCTCGACGTACCGGATCCGCCGTCGCCCAACAGGTATCGGCTTGTCGACCAGACCGCGGGTGCGCGCGAGGTGGCCGAGGCGGCGAAGCTGATTCAGGCGGCCGAGAGCCCCATCCTGCTCGTCGGGCACGGGGTCCACACGTCGCGCACCGGTGCGGCGGTCCGGGAGCTGGCCGACCTGATGGCCTGCCCGGTGATCCAGACCTCCGGTGGCACGTCGTTCATCGACGGCCTCGAGGACCGCACCTTCGCGTACGGATTCTCGCCGGCTGCTGTCGAGGCGGTGGTGAAGTCCGACCTGTGCGTCGCGCTCGGCACGGAGCTCGGCGAACCGAGCCACTACGGCAGGACCCGCCACTGGGCGCCGAACGACGCGAAACGGAAATGGGTTCTGGTCGAACAGGATCCGGTGGCGATCGGCGTCAACCGTCCCATCGACGTCCCCCTGGTCGGCGACCTTCGCGGCGTGCTGCCTCAGCTGGTGGACGCGCTCCGCGGCAACCCGAGAAAAGCGTCCGCCGACCTCGAACGCTGGATCTTTGAGGACGCGGCGGAGCTGGCGCGGCTCGCGGAGAACGCTCCCACGGGGCGCACGCCGATCCACCCGGCGCGGTTCGTCGTCGAGGCCACCCGAGCGTTCCCGAAGGACGGCATCCTGGTCCGCGACGGCGGCGCGACGGTCATCTTTCAGTGGACCTACTCGCAGGCCAAACCGCGCGACGTCATCTGGAACCAGAACTTCGGTCACCTCGGCACCGGCTTGCCGTACGCGGTGGGGGCGTCGGTCGCCGACGGCGGCAAGCGTCCGGTGATGTTGCTGACCAGCGATTCGGCGTTCCTGTTCCACATCGCCGAGTTGGAAACCGCGGCGCGGCAAAAGCTTCCGCTGGTGTGCGTGGTGGGCGTCGACCACCAGTGGGGCCTCGAGGTGGGTGTCTACAAGCGCACCTTCCCCCAGCCGTCACCCCAGCCCGGCGTGCACTGGAGCAAGGACGTCCGTCTCGACAAAGTCGCCGAGGGCTTCGGCTGTCACGGCGAGTACGTCGAGAAGGAGGACGAGATCGGCCCGGCGATCGAGCGAGCGTATGCGAGCGGCAAGGCCGCCGTGGTCCACGTCTGCATCGATCCGAAGGCCAATTCCGAGGAGATGCCCAAGTACGACGAGTTCCGCACCTGGTACGCCGAAGGCACCCAGTAGTTGAAGGATCCCCGAAGGAGGAGCCATGCGCGATTACCTGAAGTTCTACATCGACGGGCAATGGGTCGACCCGCTCCGGCCCGACGCTTTTGACGTCGAAAACCCGGCCACCGAAGACGTTTGCGGCCGGATCTCGCTGGGGTCGTCCGCGGATGTGGATGCGGCGGTGAGCGCCGCCAGGCGGGCCTTCGCCGACTGGTCGCAATCCAGCCGCGAGCAGCGACTGGAGCTGCTGGAGGGCATCCTTGCCGAGTACCAGCGGCGCGCGGGCGATCTCGCCGAAGCGGTGACCGAGGAGATCGGCGCCCCGCCGTCCTTGGCCGCGGGACCGCAGGTGCAACTCGGGATCGGCCATCTGGTGACGGCCATCGACGTGCTGAAGAATTTCCCGTTCGAGGAGCAGCACGGGGCGTCGCTGATCGCCAGGGAGCCCATCGGCGTCTGTGGGCTGATCACGCCGTGGAACTGGCCGCTGAACCAGATCGCCGTCAAGGTGTACCCGGCGTTGGCGACGGGCTGCACCATGATCCTCAAACCCTCTGAGGTGGCGCCGTTCTCGGCCTACATCTTCGCGGAGATCCTCGACGCCGCGGGCGTGCCGGCCGGGGTTTTCAACCTGGTGAACGGCGACGGCCCCGGCGTCGGCATGGCGATTGCCGGCCATCCCGGCATCGACATGGTGTCGTTCACCGGCTCCACCCGCGCCGGGGTGGAGGTGGCGAAGACGGCCGCCCCGACGGTCAAGCGGGTGACCCAGGAGCTGGGCGGCAAGAGCCCCAACATCGTCCTGGACGACTCCGCCTTCGCCGACAGCGTGCGGGCCGGCGTCGCCAACATGATGCCCAATTCCGGGCAGAGCTGTAATGCGCCGTCGCGCATGCTCGTTCCGAACTCGCGCATGGACGAGGCCATCGCCATCGCGCGGGAGACCGCCGGGCGGGTGAAGGTGGGCGACCCCGCCGACAAGACCGCGATCGGGCCCGTGGCGTCCAGGGCACAGTTCGACAAGGTGCAACGCCTCATCCAGAGCGGCATCGACGGGGGCGCGACCGTCGTGGCCGGCGGTCCCGGCCGGCCGGACGGGCTTGGCAAGGGCTACTACGTCCGGCCGACCGTCTTCGCGAACGTCACCAACGACATGGCGATCGCGCGGGAAGAGATCTTCGGGCCGGTGTTGTGCATGCTCGGCTACGACGACCTCGACCAGGCCGTCGATATCGCCAACGACACGGATTACGGTCTCGCCGGCTATGTTTCGGCGGCCGATCGAGACAAGGCGCGGGCGGTGGCGCGCCGGATCCGGGCCGGCTGGGTGACCATCAACCACGCGTTTGACATGAGCACGCCGTTCGGCGGCTACAAGCGCAGCGGAAACGGGCGCGAGTGGAGCGAGTTCGGGTTCCACGAGTACCTGGAGGTCAAGAGCATCTTGGGCTACGCGCCCGAGAAGGGCGGCCAATAGCTTGCCGCTTTGATCAGCCGGCCTCGAAGTGGCGGCGGATGCCGGCCAGCATCGCGATGTGCGCCTTGACGGCTTCGCGGGTGGTCATCGGCGCCAGCGGCCGGGGCGCCGCGATGCGGATCCGCTCCGTGATGCGCGTGCCCGCCGGCGTCGGCTCGAAGCTCACCCGCCCGCGCAGGCGCACCCCCGGCGACTGGTCCGCCTCGGTCAGCACGTCGCCCTCCGCCGGTACCTGCAGCCGTGCCCGGTAGGCGATCGTCATCATTAACGGCCCCAACGGAATCCGGTCGCGCACCCGATAGCTGAGGTCGACCCCGTCCGGGGTTTCGCCGCGTGACAGCATCTCCACCGACACGATCAGCGGGTGCACCAGCTTGATGTTGTCCAGGTCCACATAGAAGTCGCGGACCTCATCCGGGGGCGCCGGCACTTCCTCCGTCAGCGTGTGCTCGGCGTGAGCGACCCACCAGCTCATGCGGAGAACTCGAGCAGCAGCTCGGCCGTGCGCCACCAGATCAGCACGGCGAACGCCGCCAGCACGATGATGGTCACCGCGGCCTGAATCGTGTTGCGGCGCTCCTTCGGCGGGTAAACGTAGGCCGCGGCGACCAGCGCACCCGTGACAAGCCCACCCACGTGCGCCTGCCAGCTGATGCGTTGCGCACTGAACAACGGCACCAGGAACGTGAAGACCAGGTTGATCGCGATCACCGCCACCACCCAGCGGACGTCGGCGGACAGCCGCTTGCCCACCACGAAGGTGGCGCCGAACAGGCCGAAGATCGCGCCCGAGGCGCCCGCCGTCGCCGTGTCGAGCGGCGATATCAGATAGACCAACACCGAACCGCCCAGCCCGCTCAGCGCGTACAGCGCCCCGAATCGCAGTCGGCCCAGCCACATTTCGAGCGGCGGCCCCACCACATACAGCGCCCACATGTTTAACAGCAGATGGGTCGCGCCATAGTGCAGGAAGGCCGACGTCACGAGTCGGTAGAACTGGCCGTCGGCGACGGCCGGCGGCCACAGCGCGAGCTGCTTCTCCAGGTTTCCCGACGCCATCTGCAGCACGAAGGCCAGCACGTTGATGCCGATCAGGGCGTAGGTGAGCACCGGGGTTGCCGACCGCTGCCGCCCGCCGAACGGCGTACGGGGTTGCCGGATCGTCCGCGCGCCAGCACGGACGCACTCCACGCACTGGTGACCGACGGCGGCGTTGCGCATGCAGTCGCCGCAGATGTAGCGCTCGCAGCGGTTGCAACGGACGTATGTCGGGCGGCCCGGATGCCGATAGCAACTCGGAGCAGTGGGTGGCGAATCCGGTGTGCTGGGTGCGCTCATCGCCCTATTCTTGCCCGCGCCGCCGGGCCGGGCGCAGCGCTTTAGCAAAGCTGTTTTCTGCCCGGCCCATTGCGCCTACTGTCTTCTGCGTGAGCACCGGAGTGGTCGAGCGCTACCTGGAGTGCCTGGCCGCGCACGACTGGGACGGTCTTGCCGCGACGATCGCCGACGACGGGTTGACCCGCGAGGGCCCGTTCTGCGATGTCGTCGAGGGCAAGCAGCACTACGTCGCCTACCTGCGCAAGGTCCTGACCAACCTGGACGGCCATCGCCTGGAGGTGCAACGGATATCGCATGTCGACAGCCGCCTGTCGTACGCGGAGTTGACGGAGTCGTTCCTGATCGACGGCGAAGCCAAGCGGTGGCCCGAATGCATCCTCTTCGAGCGCGGCGACGATGGGCTGATCTCTCACGTCAGTGTGTTCTTCAAGCAGCCCGCCGCGCGGTGAATCGCCCGGGCGGCCACGAAAGTATTCCCTCACCCGCGAATTTGACCTAGCGTGTGACGGGTGGAATCAAACGGAACCCCGGAATTGGTGCCCGTCGAAACATTGCACTCAGGTGATCCGATCATGGATTGCGGCCAGCGGTACATAGTCCTGGAATCGAAGGCCGTCGGCGACAGCTGCGTGGTCCTCGAGCTCGAATCCAGGGTGGACCACCAGCTGCAGGTCATCGAGAAGTCGTTCCCGGCGGGCTACCACGTCAACAGGGCGAACCACCGAATCTTATAGCCCGAATTACTCAGCCGAATAGTGCGCGAGTAGCCGTTGGACGGCTACCGCGCATTCGTGTTATTCGCACTAAAAACTCGAATATCGGTCGGCCGCATTTAGCGGGCGCGCGCCGGCCGCGGATCGTTGGGATTGTCCGGATCGGGATCACCGAACCACCGCGACGGCGCCCGCTCGCCGTACGCGTCGTGCCACTCCCACCACTCGTACGGCGCGGTTTGCGGGTAACCCTCCGGCGAGTCCTCCCAGTTCTCCTGGCGCCCGAGCGCGGTCATGTCGAGGTAGCTCCACGTGTTGCCCAGCGCCTCGTCACCGCGGTTGTTGATGAAGTAGGTACGGAACACGCGGTCACCGTCACGGATGAACGCGTTCGTGCCGTGCCATTCGTCCACGCCGAAGTCGGCGTCGAAGCCGTCGGTGATCGTGTACCACGGCATCTGCCAGCCCATCCGCGCCTTCAGCCGCGTGATGTCGGCTTGTGGCGCCCGCGAAGCGAACGCCAGGGTGGTGTCGCGGGCGTTCAGGTGGGCGAGGTGCCCCACGTGGTCGGCAATCATCGAGCAGCCGCGGCACGCGTGGTCGGGCCAGCCGTCCACGCCTGGCTCGAAAAAGGCGCGGTAGACGATCAGCTGACGCCGCCCCTCGAACAAACCCAGCAGGCCGACGGGGCCCTCGGGCCCTTCGAACGCGTACTCCCGCTCGACGGCCAGCCAGGGCATCCGCCGGCGCGCCGCCGCCAGGGCGTCGTGGGCTCGCATCACTTCCTTCTCTTTCACCAGCAGCTGTTCGCGGGCGGCGGCCCAGTCCCGGGCCGACACGATGGGGGGTGTGTGCATGTCGTTGTCCTCCTGAATGTTTCGGGGCATCAGGCCACGGCCGACAGGCCGGTCGACGTGAGCAGGTACGCGTCGTCGCTGCCGGGATCCCCGGTCGCGATGGCCAGGACCGAGCGGCCCACCTGCTCGGGGCTCAGCGCGGGCCCGGCGGCCCGCACGAACGATTCGACGTCCACTCCTTGCCGTTCGGCGTACGCGGCGACGGCTTTGGCGCCCAGGTCGGTGGCCGGCGTCAACCGCGGCAGGACGGACACGAACCGGATGCCCAGCCCGCCCCGCTGCGACTCGATGGCCGCGTAGCCGGCGATGAACCTGACCGCCGCCTTCGCTCCCGCGTAGCCGCCACTCAGCGGTGACCCGGCAAGGGCGGCGCCGCTGGACATGACGATCACCGAGCTGCCCGGCGGCAGCGGACGTCGCAGGGCGTAGCGGGTCCAGTGAAACGCCTGCGCGACATCGACATTCCAGTTCTCGCTGAAACTCTGCCAGCTCTGCTCCTGCAGCGCGCTCATGTGGGGTGCCGCGCCGGCGCACAGGACCAGTGTCCGCGGCCGGTATTCGTCTATGAGCCGCTGCGCTGTCGCGGGATCGGCGGCGTCGGCGGCCACCGGGACGAAGCCGCCGCCGAGTTCGTCGCGCACGAGGTCGAGACCGGAAACGCTGCGTGCGACGCCGACCACCTCGGCGCCGGCCGCCGCCAGGGCGCCCGCGATGGCGCGGCCAAACCCGCGGCTCGCCCCGGTCACGATCGCCGTGGTGCCCGCCAGGCCACCCGACGGGAATGTCAGGGGTTCGTTCATGTTCATCCTCGCTCTCAACGGAAGGTGCGTTCACCAATTGAGATGCGGCGCGGCGCGCGAATTCATCGCCGCTGCACCGATGATTTTCGGCCGCCCGCCGTCTCTGTACTGGAGTAGCGTTCGAACCCCGCCGAGACAGGAGAGGCCGTGCCGGCCCAAGAGGACTTCATCGCGCAGGCGGCGCCGTTTCGTGCCGAGCTGATCGCGCACTGTTACCGCATGCTCGGGTCGGTGCACGACGCCGAGGACCTCGTCCAGGAGACCTATCTCAACGGCTGGCGCGGCTATCAGGCGTTCGAGGAGCGAGCCGCGTTGCGGACGTGGCTGTATCGGATCGCGACGACCGCCTGCCTGCGGGCCCTGCAGAACCGCGCCCGCCGAGTGCTGCCCGCCGGGCTCGGCGACGGATCGATCGATCCCGACGCCGCACTCGACGCGGCCAGCACGCACGAGTGGCTCGAGCCCATCCCCGACGCGCTGACGTTCCCCACACCGGAGGACAACGTCACCGCGCGCCAAAGCCTGCGACTGGCCGTGATGGCCGCGCTGCAGGAGCTGCCCGCCCGACAGCGCGCGGTGCTCATCCTGCGCGACGTGGTGCAATTCAGCGCCGCCGAGGTCGCCGAGCTCCTCGAAACGACACCCGCCGCGGTGAACAGCTCGCTGCAGCGGGCGCGGGCCCGCCTCGCCGAGCTCTCCCCCACCGAGGAGAGCCTGTCGGAGCCCGACGACGCCGAGCGCCGCGCACTGCTCGACCGCTACTGCGCAGCGTTCGAGAACGCGGACATGGCCGCCCTCACCGCGCTGCTGCAAGCAGACGTGAAACTCGAAATGCCGCCCTTCCCTGTCTGGTTCGCCGGTCGCGAGCCGGTGCTGCGATTCCTCGCCGCCCGTGCGCTCGCCAAGCCCGGTGAAATCGCGATGATCCCGACGGCCGCCAACACGCAGCCCGCGGTCGCCGAGTACCGACGCGGCGCCGACGGGGCGATGCGGGCCCATTCCATTCACGTCTTGACCGGGGGCGCCGACGGGATCGCCACCATCACCGTGTTCCTGGACCCCGGCCTGTTCAGCAGGTTTGGTTTCCCGTCCTGCCGGTAACCTGTCCGCAGGGACGCGACTGCACCGCCGGTTAGGAGAAAGAAGGCCCAACCCACCGGAGTCCTCGGTGTCGTCGCACGGGTCAAATGTGGACAGCCCCCCTGCGCCACCGGATCATTAGGCGCGGTAGACGTAATCGAAGGGTGACCGAGTGAGGATTCCGGGCGTTGCCAGCGTCGTCGCCGGCGTGACCGACGGAGCGGCGCAGGTGGTGCGAGCCGGCGTGTCCACCGCGGCCGGGGCCGCGGGTGCGCTGCAGTCGTTGGCCAGCCCGGTCGCCGAACTGGCGGTGCCGGTGGTGCAGTCGATGGCCCAAACGACCGGCCGGGCAATCGGATTGACCGGTTCGGCCAACGGTTCCGGACCCGCGGTCACGCCGCCGATTCGCTGGCAGAGCGGGCGGCGGGTGCATCTGGACCTGGACCCGCTGCTGCCGTTTCCGGGCTGGCACGAGCACGCGCCTGCGGTGGAGGAACCGGTCCGCCGGATCCCCGGAGTGGCCTCGGCCCACGTGGAGGGCGCCCTCGGCCGGTTGGTGGTCGAATTCGAGAACGAAGCCGACGCCGACGCCGTCCTGGACCGGGTCCGGGACACGGTCTGCGGCGTGGCGGCGGACCTGAGGTTGGTCGCACTCAAGGACGCGCCCCGCACCGCGCCGTTCGCCGACCCCGGAAACCCCTTGGCGATCCTGGTCCCGTTCAGCGCCGCGGCGATGGACGTGGCGGCCATCGGCGCCGCGGTGACCGGTTGGTTGGGCCGGCTCCCGGTCGCGCCGCGCAGCGCGCGCGCCGCCGCC
Source organism: Mycobacterium paraffinicum (assembly GCF_001907675.1). Lineage (GTDB taxonomy): Bacteria > Actinomycetota > Actinomycetes > Mycobacteriales > Mycobacteriaceae > Mycobacterium > Mycobacterium paraffinicum_A. The sequence continues at coordinate 18,520 of NZ_MPNT01000029.1, read as the reverse complement.
GCACTGCTGAACCACCAACCGCGCGTCGTCGCCGTGCTCGAGTCGCGGCTGGGCCGCGTCGGGACCGACATCGCGCTCAGCGCCTCGACGGCGCTGGCCAACGGGCTGACGCAGGCGGTCGGCACGCCGTTGCTGGATCTGGCGCAACGCAGCCTGCAGGTCTCCGAAGCGGCGGCGCACCGCCAGCGATGGCGGGAACGCGAGCCGGAGCTGGCCTCGCCCAATCGGCCGCAGGCACCCGTGGTGCCCGTCATTTCGTCGGCCGGGCCCAAATCCCAAGCGCGCCGGCATAATTCGCCAGCCGCCGCAGCGGGAGAAGCGTCCCATGTCGTGGTGGGCGGTGCCATCGACGCCGCCATCGACACCGCGAAGGGATCGATGGCGGGCCCGGTGGAGGAGTACGCCGACCAAGCCGCCAACGCCTCGCTGGTGGCCGCGGCCGGTGCGCTGTTGGCCGGCGGCGGCACCGAGGATGCGGCCGGCGCCCTGCTGGCCGGCGTGCCCAGGGCGGCGCACACGGGCCGACAGGCATTCGCGGCCGTGCTGGGCCGCGGATTGGCCAATGCCGGGCAGCTGTTCCTCGACCCGGGCGCCTTGCGGCGGCTGGACCGGGTCAAGGTGATCGTCGTCGACGGAGCCGCGCTACGGGGCGACAACCGCGCCGTGCTGCAGGCGCGGGGCGACGTACCCGGATGGGACGAGGACCGCGTCTACGAGGTCGCCGACGCGCTGCTGCACGGGGAGGAGGCGCCCGAACCGGACCCCGACGAGTTGCCGGCCACGGGCGCGCGCCTGCGGTGGGTCCGGGCGCAGGGCTCGTCGGCAACGCCGGCGCAGGGCCTCGAGCACGCCGATCTGGTGGTCGACGGCGAGCGGGTGGGCAGCGTCGACGTCGGCTGGGAGGTCGACCCGTTCGCCATCCCGCTGCTGCAGATCGCCAACCGGACCGGGGCACGGGTGGTGCTGCGCCACGTCGCCGGCACCGAGGACCTGACCGCCAGCGTCGCGGTGAGCCACCCCCCGGGCACGCCGCTGCTGCAGCTGGTGCGAGACCTGCGCACGGACCGCGGGCCCGTGCTGCTGATCACCGCGCTGCACCGTGATTTCGCGTCGACCGACACATTGGCCGCGTTGGCCGTCGCCGATGTCGGCGTCGCGCTGGACGACCCACAGGCCGCGACGCCGTGGACCGCGGACATCATCACCGGCACGGACCTGGCCGCCGCGGTGCGCATCCTGTCGGCGCTGCCGGTGGCCCGGGAGGCCACGGAATCGGCGGTGCGCCTGGCCAAGGGCGGCAGCACCCTGGCGGGGCTGTTGCTCGTCACCGGCGACCCACGCACCCTGAGCCCGTTCGCCGTGCAACGCTGGCTCAATCCGGTGAACGCCGCCGCGGCGGCCGCGCTGATGCAGGGCAGCTTCGCGGCCTCGCGGGTGCTTCGGCTAGCAGACCCGACACCCCAACCGCTGACCGCCTGGCATGCCCTGGACCCGGAGATCGTCTACTCCCGGTTGGCCAGCCGCACCCGCCCCCTGGCCGTCGAGCCGGGCGTCGCGCCCTGGCGGCAGCTCCTCGACGACCTGTCCTACAACCCGGTAGTCGCGCCGCTGCGCGGCCCGGCGAGCCGGGTGGGGCGGCTGCTCGCCGCGACGCGCGCCGAGCTGGCCGATCCGCTGACGCCCATCCTGGCCGTCGGTGCGGCGGCCTCGGCGATCGTCGGCAGCAGCGTCGACGCGCTGCTGGTAGCGGGTGTGATGACGGCGAACGCGGTCGCCGGTGGCGTGCAGCGGTTGCGGGCCGAGGCCGCGGTCGCCGAGCTGTTCGCCGAGCAGGACCAGTACGCCCGGCGCGTGGTGCTGCCCGCGGTCGCCACCGCGCACCGCCGCCTGGAGGCTGCGCGCACCGTCGAGCGGACGGTGTCAGTGAGCGCGAAGTCGCTGCGGCCCGGCGACATCATCGACCTGGCCGCCCCGGAGGTCGTGCCGGCGGACGCCCGCCTGCTGGTGGCCGAGGACCTCGAAGTCGACGAGTCCTTCCTGACCGGCGAGTCGCTGCCGGTGGACAAGCAGGTCGAACCGGTCGCCGTCGCCGACTCCGACCGCGCCAGCATGCTGTTCGAGGGCAGCACCATCGTCGCCGGGCACGCCCGGGCGATCGTGGTGGCGACCGGCGCGGGCACCGCCGCCCAGCGCGCGATCTCGGCCATCGCCGACGTCGAGTCGGCGGCCGGGGTGCAGGCCCGGTTGCGGGAGTTGACCAGCAAGGTCCTGCCGCTGACCCTGGCCGGCGGCGCGGCGGTGACCGCGTTGGCCCTGCTGCACCAGGGATCCCTGCGCCAGGCCGTCGCCGACGGGGTGGCCATCGCCGTGGCCGCCGTCCCCGAGGGCCTGCCGTTGGTGGCCACCCTGGCCCAGCTGGCCGCCGCCCAGCGGTTGTCGCGGCATGGCGTCCTCGTCCGCACGCCGCGGGCGGTCGAAGCCCTGGGCCGGGTCGAAACGGTGTGCTTCGACAAGACCGGCACGCTTACCGAGAACCGCTTGCGCGTCGTGCACGGCGTCCCGCACGACGCCAGCGCGGACGGCGCGTTCCCCGAGGTCACCGCCCCGACGTCCGCGGCGGTGCTGCGGGCCGCCGCGCGCAGCAGCACCCAGCCGCACAATGGGGGCGGCCACGCGCACGCCACCGACGAGGCGATCCTGACGGCCGCGAATTCCGTCGACGCGCAATGGGCCTCGGATTGGACCGTGCTTGCGGAGGTGCCGTTCGAATCGAGCCGCGGGTATTCGGCCGCGATCGGCGTGACCGGCGGGAACGGCGGCCCGATGCTGATGCTCAAAGGCGCGCCGGAGGAAGTCCTGCCGCGCTGCCGCTTCGCCGATCCTGACGGCGGCCGCGACCATGCGGAGTGGTTGGTGTTGCGCCTGGCCGAGCAGGGGCTGCGGGTGCTGGCGGTGGCGCAGCGCCGGTGGGAGCACGGGACCGGCGAGGAGGACACCGACGTCGACGCCGTGGACGCCGCGGCGCACGACCTCGAGCTGATCGGCTACGTCGGGCTGGCCGACACCGCTCGCGCGTCGGCGCGGCCCCTGATCGAGGCGCTGGTGCAGGCCGGCCGGCGGGTGGTGCTGATCACCGGCGACCATCCGGTGACCGCCCGGGCGATCGCCCGGCAACTCGGGTTGCCTGCGGACGCGCGCGAGATCACCGGCGCGGAGCTGGCCGCCTTCGGCGAGGAGGACCGCGCCAAGGTCGCCGCCGACGTGCAGGTCTTCGCCCGCGTCAGCCCGGAGCAGAAGGTGCAGATCGTCGCGGCATTGCAGGACTGCGGGCAGGCGGTCGCCATGGTCGGCGACGGGGCCAACGACGCGGCCGCCATCCGGATTGCCGACGTGGGCATCGGCGTGAGCGGTCGCGGTTCGTCCGCCGCCCGCGGCGCCGCGGACATCGTGTTGACCGACAACGATCTGGGCGTGCTGCTCGACGCGCTGGTCGAGGGCCGCGGGATGTGGGGCGGGGTGCGCGACGCGGTGAGCATCCTGGTCGGCGGCAACGTGGGCGAGGTGCTGTTCACCCTCATCGGGACCGCCCTGGGCACCGGCCGGGCGCCGGTGGGCACCCGGCAGCTGCTGCTGGTGAACCTGCTCACCGACATGTTCCCCGCGCTCGCGGTCGCCGTCACCCCGCAGTACCCCGAGCCCGAAGAGGCCGAGGACGGCGTCGACCGTGACGCCGAGGAGCTGCACCGCGCGTTCCAGCTGGCGACGCTTTCCGGGCCCTCGCCCTCCCTCGACGCGCCGCTGATGCGGCAGATCGTCACCCGGGGCGCCGTCACGGCCGCGGGTGCGACGGCGGCCTGGGCTATCGGCCGCTGGACGCCGGGCACCGAGCGTCGCACCTCGACCATGGGGCTCACCGCGCTGGTGACGACGCAGCTCGCGCAGACCCTGCTGACGAGGCGCCACAGCCCTCTGGTGCTGGGCACGGCGCTGGGCAGCGCCGGCGTCCTGGTCGCCATCGTCCAAACCCCCGGCGTCAGCCACTTCTTCGGCTGCACACCGTTGGGCCCGGTCGCGTGGACCGGCGTCATCAGCGCCACCGCGGGCGCCACCGTCGTCTCGGTGCTGGCGCCCAACTGGCTGGCGCAGCGGGTGGCCGCGCTGGAACCGAAGCAGGACTGAGGCTTTCTGCCGCTAGCCGGACAGCTCCTTGCGCACGACCTTGCCCGCCGGATTGCGCGGAATGCTCGCGACGAGGTTGATGTCGCGGGGCTGTTCGAATCGGGAGACTTTGCCCTTGAGGTACTCCCGCAATGCCGCCTCATCGGTGTCACTGCCCGGCTGCAGCACCACGAACGCGGCCAGTCGGTGGCCGAACTTGTCGTCGGGAACGCCGATGACCGCGTTGTCGGCGATGGCGGGGTGCTGGGCGAGCGCGTTCTCGACCGCGCGCGGGTAGACGTTCTCGCCGCCCGAGATGATCATGTCGTCCTCGCGTCCGACGATGTAGAGCCGACCTTCGTTGTCGAGGTAGCCCATGTCGCCGGTGCTGGTCATGCCGTCGATCACCGTCTTGGCCCCGCCGCCGGTGTAGCCCTCGCTCGCCAGCTCGCCGCCGACGAAGATGCGCCCGGTGACGCGGGGCCCAACAGGCCTGCCGTTCTTGTCGAGGATGCGCACCGGGCAGCCGGCGACCGGTCGCCCCACGGTCTCCGGCGCTTCGCGCAGCTCCGCCGGTGTCGCCAGGGCGCCGATGCCGACCTCGGTGGAACCGTAACCGTTGTAGAGAATGTCGCCGTAGGCGTCCATGAACCGCTGCCCGAGGGTGGGGTCGAGCCGGTCGCCGCTCGACATCACGACCCGCAGGTACGGCACCGGGTTGCGCGCCCGCACCCGGTCCGGCAGGGCGAGGATGCGCGCGAGCACCACCGGCACCGCGGTGAACGCGTCGGCGCGATGCAGCGACGCCTGCGCGAGCGCGGCCTCGGCGTCGAAATGGCGATGGGTGAGGCCGGTGCCGCCGAGGGCCACGGTGAGCATCAGCATCCCCAGCCCCAGCCCGTGAAACATGGGCATTGCCACCGAGATTCGCGACCCGGTGCGCAGGCCGGTCCGGTCGAGGATGGTCACCCACACGCCCACCGCCGACCGCAGCTGAGGCGAGCGGGGAACCCCCTTGGGCGTGCCCGTGGTGCCGGACGTGAGCAGGATGATCCGGCCCGGTGCGGCCACGTCGGGCCGCGCGTCGCCCTCCGCCGTCGTGGCCGTCGCCGGGTCGATCAGGGTGACTGATTCGTCGGCGGCCCGAACCCGATCGCCGAACTCGTCGTCGGCGATCATCGCCGTGATCCGGTGGGCGCTCACCGCGGACGCCAGGGCGTCGCTGCGAAACTCCGTATTGACCAGGACCACGTCGGCGCCCACCAGAGCGGCGGCGAAGACGCCGACGATGAAACCCCGCCCGTTGCGGCACATAACGCCCACGGCGGCGCCGGGTCCGACACCGTCGCGGGACAACCGGCGCGCCACCGAGTCGGTCGCCGACCGCAGCTCGCGGTAATCCCAAGCACCGTCGTCGTCGACGATCGCCGCCCGGTTGGGCCAGCGGGTCGCCGTCACCGCCAGCAGCGTGTACGGGTTGGTGCCGCCCCGGCGCGCCTCGCGGAGCACCCGCAGGGTTGCCAGCGGCGACGGCGGCGCCAGCAGCCGCGACCGCAACAACGCCCGCACCGCGGTGCCGACCACACCCTCGTTGCTCATCGCCGGTCCCGCCCCGCGCCGGAATCGGAAAAGAACCGCCGGTACCACAGCCTGGCGGCGCGTTCGGCCGGGCCGGCCAGCAGCACCGAAGCCATCTCGGCAGGCAACACCCAGGGCGGTTCGTTGCTCCGCGGCCGCTCGATCACCGCTTTGGCGATCGCGTCGGCCGCTTGGTCGGCCGTCATGCCCGGGAGCCGGCCCAGGACGGGCGTGGGTTCGATCATCCGGGTGCGCACCAGCGCGAAGTAGACCGACGTGACGTGCACGCCGTCGGCGTGCAGCTCCGGAGCGACGCTGCGCAGCCAGCGGTCGAAGGCGCCCTTCGACGCCTGGTAGGCACCCCACTGCGGCCCCGGCACCACGCGCACACCGACGCTGGACACGTTCACGATGTGCCCGCGGCCGCGTTCGCGCATGGCCGGCAGCAGCCCCAGCAGCAGGCGGATCGGCCCGAGATAGTTGATGTCGATGGTGCGCTGAAAGTCGTGCGGGCGGTCGTACTGGTGATGCAGCGAGCGGCGCAACGACTTTCCGGCGTTGCTGACCACGATGTCCAGCGCGCCGTGTTCCTCGGTGATCTCCTTGGTGAGCGCCCTGACGGCGGCCTCGTCGGTGAGGTCGGTCGGGTACGCGATCGCGCGGCCGCCCGCGGCGTTGACCGACGCCGCCAGGTCGCCCAGACGTTCCTCGGATCGGGCGACCGCCAGCACGGTGGCTCCCCCGGCGGCCAGCCGGCGCGCCGTCGCCTCCCCAATCCCGTAGGAGGCGCCCGTAACCAGAGCGGTCTTACCGGTGACGGCGCGGCGCAATCTGTCGGGATCCGACACCCGCGCCGGATTGGCCACGTGGTCCGTGACCTTGTTGAGGCCCTGCACTATCACGTTCAACATCGCCGCTGCATCCACTCGAGCCGGATGTCGAGGATCGGCGGGTGGCTTCACCGTGCACTCGACTCGTCATAGCTAGCAGACCACATCACGGTCCGCCCCCGCGCTGCGCCCCGCCGTTGTGCCGCCCGTCGGCGCGGGCGCCGGAGCGGTGGGCGCCCACCCCCGGATGCCCGTCGCGCGCAAGCCATCTCGGCCCCGTTTCCCCATGTGGACGGTGTTGTGTGAATTCCCAGTAATTTCCCGGGTCCGCGCTGTTTAGGCGGACGCTTCTCTGGGCACAATTGCGGCATGATCGCACGTCAAATAGCTCGTTTTCTCGGTCCAGCAGTAGTGGCCGCGTCCGGCATCGGCGCGTCGGCCCTCACCGGCTCCCTCCTCCCCACCGCCGCCGCCCAATGTCCGGACGTGCAGGTGGTGTTCGCCCGCGGCACCGGTGAAGCCCCCGGCGTCGGCCCCACCGGCCAAGCCTTCGTCGACGCCCTACACTCACGCGTCGGCGCCAAGTCCTTCGACGTCTACCCGGTGAACTACCCCGCCAGCGACCAATGGGCCACCGGCATCGACGGCGTCAGAGACGCAGGCGCCCACATCGTTTCGATGGCCCACGACTGCCCCAACACCAAAATGGTGCTCGGCGGCTACTCCCAGGGCGCGGCCGTCATGGGCTTCGTCACCTCCCCCTCAGTGCCCGACGGCATCGACCCCAACACCGTGCCCAAGCCCCTCGACCCCTCGGTGGCCAACCACGTCTCCTCGGTCGTGCTCTTCGGCATGCCCAACGTGCGCGCCATGAACTTCCTCGGCGAACCCCCCGTCGTCATCGGCCCCACCTTCGCCGACAAGACCATCAAGGTCTGCGCCACCGAAGACCCGGTCTGCTCCGACGGCATGAACTTCGCCGCCCACAACACCTACGCCGACGACGGCGCCATGATCGACAAAGGCGTCGCCTTCGCCTCCAGCCACCTCGACGCGGGCACCAGTGGCGCCTCGACGGTGGCGAGCAGTAGGGGTGGCTTCGGCAGCTGAGCGCTGAGCCGCGGCGGCGGCAATGTCGCGTCAGCGACTGTCCCTGATGAACCCCTTGTTGCGCATCAGGGCGTCCGCCAGGAAGCCGTCGTGCGGGATGCCGGGCGCGGTGTACCACGTCGGGTGCGGGCCGCAATACACGTTGCCGATCGTCGGTTCGGCGAGCAGCCGGTCGATCAGCTGCCCGTCGCCGGTGATCGCGGTGACAACCAACGATCGCCGCAACGGCTCCAGGCCCGCGGCGGGCGACCACGGTGACACCCAGGCACACGGGAAGGGCAGCTCGACGTTGAGCGTGTCCGCGGTGGGCTCGGCCAATAGGTGCACGGCCGGCCGCAGCGCGGCGTGGCCGTCGCCGAGGTCGGCGACCACCTGATCGGCGCCGAGCAGCGGCGTCGATCCGCCGGCCTTCGTTGCCAGGTAACCCGCCAGGGCCCGGGCTTGGTCGAGGGGCCGGGTGGGCAGGATCGCCCGCTCGTCGTCGATGGGGAGCGGCTCGATGTCCGCCAGCCGCCGGGCGATCGCCGCGGCCAGCGGGGCGGGATCACCCTCGTACAGCACGGCGGTGGTGTTGACGCAGGCCATGCCGCCGAGGTTGGCGATCGAGTCGACGATGACGTCGATGTGGTCGCGCCAATCCCGGTCCGCCGTGATGAGGATCTTGGCGCGGCCCGGCCCGTTCACGATCACCGCCGGGTCGGTGGCGTACTTGTCGACCACCTGCTGGCCGCCGTACACCATCGCGAGGTCGGCCGAGGAGATGATCTCGTCGGCACAGGCGTGGTCGGTGGGGAGATAGACGGCGTCCTCCGGGCGAAAGCCGGCCTGCCGCAAGGCGTGCACCAGCCGGTGCGCGGTCAGCGGCTCGCGGCGCGACGGGCGCACCGCGACGCGATAGCCGAGCGCCAGCGCTTGCGGCCACAGGCCGTGCACGCCGGGACCGTTGCCGGCGGCGTGCACGGCGAACACCTCGCCGCGCCGCGCCCAGACCGCCCCACCGCGGCGGGGGCTTTCCTCACGCCAATCGAGTGCCGCGCCCACCGGCCGGGCGGGGCGGACCGCGTCGAACGCGCCGCCGACGGCGTCGGCCACGCCACGCGCCCCGGCGCGGGTAACGGCGATGGGCAGCCCCGAAATCCGGCTCGCCAGGCCGACATACGCCTCGAAGTCCAGGCCGGCGATCACACCGCCCGCGAAGACGTCGGCGGCGGCCGACAGCGCCGCGGCGCGCCGCCCGACCGGGAGCGGGGTCACGTTGCGCTGGGCGGCCAGGGTGCGCGAGACATACAGCGGCGGCACGACACTCAGCTCCGCGACCGCGGCACCGGCCGTGGTGGTGATGACCTCGCGGCGGCGGGTGCGATACTCACCGTCGGCGCCGAGCGCATCGATCGGCAGCAGATCGGCTGCGACGCCGCTCCGTTGGGCCGGCATGCTCAGTACACCCCTTCGATGACGGCCTCGCCCTCGAAGGTGGAAACCGGCCGCACCGCGCTGATCGAGTCGCTGAGCTCGGCCGCCGGCCCGGGCATCCTGACCGCCAAGTCACGCTCGAGGTTGTTCGGGATGAACATGCCCTTGCTGACGTGGTTCATCACCACCTGGCCGGTCTGCCCGTAGGGCACCCGCTCTCCGGTGTCGGGGTCGACCACCCAGAACACCACATACGGTGTCCGCGGGTCGAATACGAACGCGTCGCCGTCGGTGGTTCGGGTGACCGCTTGCGAGAGCACCATGGTGCTGCCGAAGGCCATCGTGATCGTGGTCGCCGGGAAGATGTCGCGGAGCACGTCGAGGGTGTCGGGGTCCACGTGCGCGCCGCTGAGCAACAGGTAGCGGACCTTGTCGTTCAGCAGGTCGACCACCCGGTCGTCGCGGGCCATGGCCTCGAGCAACGGCGGAGTGGTGTGCAGGTTCGCGACATTCTGTGTCCGCAGCACGAACACGGCCTGCTCGACGACGTGGTCGACGTAGGCGGCCACGTCGGTGGCCGAGCCGCGCGCGGCAATCTTCTTGACCCAGCGCGGGTCGATGTCGATGCCGTGGAAGACCGCGCCGAGCCGCTCGGCGACCAGCCGCGAGAAATACCCCACCCCGTGGGGCCCGCTCGGCATCAGGCACAGGAAGCCCTGGCCGCGGCGGAACCCGCCGGCGGCGAAGTCCTCGGTCTGCCACCGCACCACCTGTGCGACCCAATCCGGCAGCTGCACAGTCCTTTTCGGCGCGCCGGTGGTGCCGCCGGATTCGAAGATCTGGGGCACCGGCGGCGGCTGCCCGTAGCCGCGCGGAATGAGGTCCTCGACCGGCACGTTGCGCAATTCGTTGACGAGGTTGGGAAACAGTCGCAGATCGGCGAACGTCTTGACGTCGGTCGTCGGGTTGAAGTCCAGCGTCGCAGCGGTCCGCAACCAGAACGCGGACCCGGTGTCCTCCCCGAAATGCCACGCGATCGCCGCGCGCAGGTAGGCCTCCGGACCCTCGGGCGGTTCCGACCGCGGAACGTCCAACAACGAGAAGTCGACCTCGGCCATATCAAGAGATCCTGGCCCATCCGCAACCGATCGCCAAGCGTCCGCCGCCGTATTGGCTTACTTCGCAGGGAATTTCGGCCCCGTGTACCCGCCGTTCACCTTGGAGCCCCGGGTGCGCGGTCCCGCTCGGCTGCTTCCGGTGAGTCGGCCTCGGCGCCGGTGGGGCGTGTGCCACCTTTATGAGCTGTCGGCCATCAGGCTATGTTCTCGGTAGCGAGAGGGGACGGATCATGACGGCGGACACCTGCATGCCGGCGGGGCGTATCGGCACCACGGAGTGCCAATGATCGAGTTCACCCTCACCCGGACCTCCACGGCGCCGATCGAGACCGCCTTCGACGCCATGACCGACCACCGTGCGATCGCGGACCATACGCGGCTATTGCGGCGCAGCACGCTCGATCGCGAGGGAACCCCCGCTCCAAACGGTGTCGGCGCGATCAGACGTCTGGTGGCGATCGGGCCGCCGTTCGTCGAGGAGATCATCGAGTACGAGCGGCCCACCCGCTACGCGTACAAGATGCTCTCCGGCGCACCGACCCGCGATCACATCGGCACGGTCGAGCTGCGTGAAACGGACACCGGGACCGAGATCAGCTGGCATCTGCGGTCAACGCTGAAAATTCCCGGTATTGACCGGCTGATGCTGCCGGTGTTCAAGAAGGTGATCGACGAGCTGCTCAAAGGCGGCATCGCCGCCGCCGAACGCCGCTCCTGAGCGAGTCGTCGGCGCACGGCAACGGCGAACGGCTGTTGCGCATCGGCTAGTTCGGGCGGTTGTGCAGCCGGCGCGGGTCGATGCCCGCGCGCCGCCACGCCGCCGCCGCCCACGGCGTGTAGATGAACCCGACGGGCAGCCGGTTGATCAGTGGGTTGAGCGCGCGCATGGCGGCGGCGAAACGCTGAAAGCGCTTCTCCTTCTTCGCGTTCCACTCCAGCTGGCAGACCTCGCGCATCTGCGGCGGCATGGTCCCGACCAACACCAGCCGGGTGTAGGCGTTGAGCGGCGCGGACACCACCTTCCAGATCGGCTCCGGGATCCAACGGGGGCCCGGTATCCCCTTCCTGATGTAACCGGTGCCGTACAAGACGGTCTTGTGCGGGACGAACCGCTCAAGCATCTCGTCCCAGTAGGCGACGAACTCGTCGTAGGTCTGCGGCTGCCCGCGGTCGCTGACGCCGTAGAGGCTGTACCACACCTTGCCCTCGTCGAAGATCCGCTCCTTCTCCGCGTGGGACAGCCGGCGGATGAACGTGTCGGCGTTGTAGATGACCTGGTCGACGAAGCTGGCGTGCGCCCAGTAGAACAGCTCCGGATTGAGCGCGTGGTACCTCGAGCCGTCGCTGATGGTGCCCTTGATCGTCTTGTGAAAGTCCCGCACCTTGCGGCCCCACTCGCGCGGTTCGTCGGAGTAGACGGTCTTCATCAGCGGCGGCGCGGTCCGCTTGGCCCGGCCCAGGGTGTCGCTGAACACCACCGAATGGTCGAGCACGCCCTGGGCGAGTTGTTCGATGCAGTTCTCGACGCCCGCCGTGCGCTGGAACCCGAAGAACTGGGTGCGGTTGTCCCCGTAGAACTTCCAGATCAACGACTCGGGCCCGAGCCGCTCGTCGGCACGATCGGCGGTCCCGTCGACCGGCATGGGCAACGCCTCCCGGACACCGGTGTCGAAGCGGGCGCCCGCAGTTGCGGCGGCCAACCCGTCGTTGTGGAACGTCATGCTCCCCTCCCCCCGGCTCGAGCCGGCGACATCCTTGCGAATCAATGACACAAACTCGTATCTTTGTGTCAAAGCTTAGCAACCGCGTCTCGAGATTGCAGTGAGGGTCGTGATCCATGCCGAACCACAGCCCTGGCGGCAATCTCGCCGAGCCCACCGACCTCGACCGCGCCATCCTGGACACCGCGCGCACCGTCTTTGAGACCTACGGCGTGCGCCGGGCCAACATCGAAGACGTCGCCGCCCGTGCAGGCGTCAGCCGCAGCACGGTATACCGGCGCTTTCCCACCAAGGACGACCTGTTCGGACACGTGGTCCGGCGCGAGGCCGAATCCTTCTTCAGCACGCTGGACCGGGCCACCACCGGGTGCGACCCGCAGCAGGCCGTGGTCGAGGCGTTCGCGCTCGGCGTGCGCCTGGTCCACGACTCGCCGCTGTACTCGAGGATCGCCGACAGCGAACCCGAGCTGTTGGGCATGTTCTCCCGGTCGCAGGCATTCCCCATCGGCCAGTTCGCCGACGGAATCGCCCACACCCTGCGCCGCTGTGGGGCCGACATTCCCGACCGGGACCTGACCAACATCGCCGACATCCTGCTGCGGGTCGCACTCGGCATCATCGTGTTTCCCACCGACCGCCTCGACACGTCGGACCCCGCTGCCGTCCGCGCGTACGCCGCCCGCTACCTGGTGCCGATCATCCGCCGCTGAGCGGTACCGGCGTGTCGGTGACCTGCACTAGCCTGGATGCGTGGCTGGGAGTTCTGCGGCTCCGCGGACCCGGTACGCCAGTTGCGGTGAGATCGACATCGCCTATCAGGTCTTCGGCGATGGCCCGATGGACCTGCTCGTGCTGCCGGGCCCGTTAATCCCGATCGACTGCGTCGACCTCGAGCCTTCGATGTTCCGGTTCCATCGCCGGCTCGCGTCGTTCTGCCGGGTGATCCGGTTCGATCAGCGCGGCATCGGCCTGTCCTCGCGAGTCCCCTCCCTGGACATGCTCGGCCCGGAATCGTGGGCCCAGGACGCGATCGCGGTCATGAACGCGGTGGGATGCGAGCGCGCAACGATCTTCGCGCCCGGTTTCACGTCGCTGGCCGGCGTCGTTCTCGCGTCCGACCACGCCGACCGGGTGAACAGCCTGGTGATCGCGAACGGCGCGGCCCGCACGCTGCGTGGTCCCGACTATCCCATCGGCAGCGACCTCGATGACGCCGACCGCTTCACGACGGTCGGGATGGAACCCGACGCCGTCGAGCAGGGGTTCGACCTGCTCGGCATCATCGCGCCCTCGGTCGCGGGCGACGCCGCGTTCCGCTCGTGGTGGGACATGGCCGGCAACCGGGCCGCATCCCCCAGCATGGCCCGCGCCTTCATCAACAAGATCCGGGAGGGCGACGTCCGCGACCGGCTCCACCGGATCGCCGTGCCGACGCTGATCCTGCATCGCGACAACCCCGACTTCAGCCCCGTGGCACACGCCCACTATCTGGCCGAACACATTCCCGGGTCGCGCCTCGTCGAGTTGCCGGGCGGGGACGCCCTTTACTGGGTCGGCGACACCGCGCCCGTCCTCGACGAGATCGAGGAATTCATCACCGGCGTGCGCGGCGCCTCCGACGCCGAGCGCCTGCTCACCACGATCGTGTTCACCGACATCGTCGGCTCCACCGAGCGCGCCGCACTGCTCGGCGACCACCGCTGGCGCGACCTGCTCGACAACCACGACACCCTCGTCCGGCACGAGCTGCTCCGGTTCTCCGGCCGTGAAGTCAACACGGCCGGCGACGGCTTCGTCGCGACGTTCAGCAGCCCGAGCGCCGCGATCGCCTGCGCCGACGCCATCGTGGACGCGGTCCGCGTACTGGGCATCGAGGTGCGGGTGGGCATCCACGCCGGTGAGGTGGAGGTGCGCGGCAAGGACGTCGCCGGGATGGCCGTACACATCGGTGCCCGGGTAGCCGCCCTCGCCGGACCCAGCGAGGTGCTGGTGTCCTCCACGCTGCGCGACATCGTCACCGGCTCGCGCCACCGCTTCGGCGACCGCGGCGAGACGGCGCTCAAGGGTGTGCCGGGCCAGTGGCGGCTGTACTCGCTGGTGCGTGAGGGCGCGGTCGTCAGGCGGTGACGAAGCGCCGCTCGGCGTAAGCTGGCACAGGGCCCCTCTTCCGGCGGCTCAGTCCCGATTTCCGTTGTACCGCTTGGCTTTTCTTAAAAGGAGTGCGCATGACCGACGTGCACGTCTCGCTGCCCCCCGCGTTGCGTCGGGCTCTCGAACTGCTGGCCGATCCGCCGGCGGATCCCGATGTGAGCAAGGGTTACCTCGATCTGCTCGGCAGCGGATCCGACGGGGGCGACGGCGTCGCGAAGAACACCGGCCCGATCCAGGCGGCGTGGGCATCACCGATCGGGTCGATGCTCTACGACAACGCCCAAGCCCTGTCGCGGCGGCTGATCAGCGCGTGGCAGACGCCTCTCGAGTGGTTGGACATCCCGCCTGGCGGCATCGCACTGGACGTCGGGTCGGGCCCGGGCAACGTGACCGCGTCGCTCGCGCGCGCCGCCGGCCCGGACGGGCTCGCCCTGGGGATCGACATCTCCGAGCCCATGCTCGCGCGCGCCGTCCGCAACGAAGCCGGCCCGCAGGTCGGCTTCATCCGGGCTGATGCACAGCGACTTCCGCTGCGCGACGACACGGTCGACGCGGTCATCTCGACCGCAGTGTTGCAGCTGATTCCCCACCCGGATGCCGCGCTCGGCGAGATGGCGCGGGTGCTGCGACCGGGCGGCAGGCTGGCCGTCATGGTGCCCACCGTCGGTCCGGCCGCCCGGTTGTTCCAGAAGTTGCCGAACGTCGGGGCGCATGTCTTCGACGACGACGAGATCGGCGACATCCTGGAAAGCCGGGGATTCGTCAGCGTGCGGGTGAAGAACTACGGCACCGTCCAGTGGGTGCGCGGAAAGAACGGCTGAGTCGGTCCCCGCTCAGAGCGGCTTTGCCCTCATGAGACCCTCATGAGTCTGGGTTCTGTGCGACCGTGGCGAGCCGGTCCATGGACTCGCGCAACATCTCCGGCGTCGTCGCGCGAGCGCGTTCGAGACGGCTGGCGTCGGTCAGCGCCGTCCAATCGTAGGTGTGGGTCACGGTGGTGAGTTCGGCGTTAACGGGGCTGAGCTCCCAACGCCACAGGTGACCGGGCGGCTGCTTCCTGGGTTCGGCTGGGCACCAGGCGATTTTGCTGCCTTCGACGAATTCCACGACGTGGTTTTCCCGGACGGCGCCGTTTGTCAGCTTCGTGGTGAACACGTCCCCGACCGCGCGGACTCGTTGGCCCGGGGCGGAGGAGGCGAGGTTGTTGTTGCCGTCCCAGCTCGGCTGGCGAGCGGGGTCGGCGATCAGTTCGAAGATCCGCGCGGCGTTGGCCGCGATGACGCGCGTGGCGCTCACGATGCCTTCGATTTCCATGTCGGACATATCGCTATCCAAACACGTCGACCGTGCGGGCGCCGCGGGGTGAATGTGACCTTCGGCCGATGCGTTGAGGACCTTCGACCGTCGAGGCACCGGCCGGCGCAGTGCGAACGTAGTTGACGCCGGGGCGACCCGGTGGTCTGCCCGAAGTGCAGCAAGCCCATTTTTGGGCGAGGCCATCCGCAAGGGCCTGATTGACCCACCGTCTTAAGACGGGGATCTGCCTTCGGGCAGACCCTCATGCCTACGGCATCCGAGGGAGCGCCTCCACCGGCCCCGACAGCGCCGCCTTGACGTAGCGGGTGTCGTCGTCGGCCAGCACCTCGGGCTCGCCGCCCTCGATGCCATCGACGATCGCGCGCGCCACCTGACGCGGGTCGTTCTTAGGTGTGTCGAAGCCGGACGCCATCTCGGTGTCGGTGAAGCTGAGGTGCGCGGCGACCACCTGCGTGCCCTGCTTTTCGAGTTCGATCCGCAGCGAGTTCGTCGTCGACCACAGCGCCGCCTTGGAGTCCCCGTACCCGCCGGAGCCGGGCATCCAGGACAGGATCGAGGCGATGTCGACCAGCGCGCCGCCCCCGTTGGCGGCCAGGATCGGCGCGAACGCCTTGGCAACGCGCAACGCACCGAAGTAGTTGGTCTCGAACACCGCACGTACTTCCTCGATGTCGCTGTCGAGCAGCTTCGCCGCGCCGAGAACGCCCGCGTTGTTGATGACGATCTCGGCGTCCGAAGCCGAAACTGCCAGCGCTGCAACGGACTCCGCGCTGGTGACGTCCAGCTCCGCAGCGACCACCCGCGGGTCCACACTTGCCTTGGGCGCCCGCGCCGTGGCGTAGACCTTGGCCGCGCCCCGCTCCAGCAACTCGTCCACGATGGCCTTGCCGAGCCCGCGCTGTCCGCCCGTAACCACGACCGTCGATCCCTTGATGGTGACCATGATCCGCCCTCCTGACTTAGGTAAACTGACTTTGATTCTGTCATCGTAGTTGCCGGTGTCGACATAGTCAAGTATGTTTTAGGTATGTCTATTTCATGGGCTGCGTCACAGCGGTACGGCGTCACCCCGGCGCCCGGCGGCCTGGGGTTGGTCCAGGACTTCCTCAACACCCGGGGCGTCGCGGGATATGGCCCCGACCTGCTCGCCGACACCGCGCTGGCCCGCGACTGGGTCGCGGGAGCGGTGCGCAACTGGTCGGCCGCCCGCGGCGAAGAACTGCCGCCGCCGAAGCTCGACGAGGCGGACCTGACCAAGCTGCGCGCCGTACGGAACACCATCGACGCGCTGGTGTCCGGCGAGGCGACGGGCGGACGAAGCGCCGTTCCCGCAACCCTGGCGGTCTCCGACACCGGCGCGGTCCGGCTCGAGCCCAGCGGCACCGGGTGGCGCTGGCTGGCCTCGGCGCTGTGGGCCGAGATTCTGCTCAGCCAGCACGCCGATACCTGGAGGCGCGTCAAGCAGTGCCACAACCACCGCTGCGGGTCGACGTTCTACGACCGCTCCAAGAACAACAGCGGGGTGTGGCACGACGTCAAGACGTGCGGCAACGCCGCCAATCTGCGCGCTTCGCGGGCGCGTCGACGGGAACGCGAGCACGCGACGGGCTCAGCCGTTTCGCCACAGTAGGCGGTATCGGTAGTAGAGGCCACGCCGGATGGCCGCTCCCGGCAGCACGTCGGCGGTCACCGTGCGGATCTCCCGCAGGCTTTCCCGGGGATCGGCGACGGCCACGCCGACGTCGGTCTCTCGGTGCAGCAGTGACCCCGCGCGCGCGACGGGAGTGCAGAGGGCGGCCCACGCCCAGTCGGCAACCGTCTTGTTGGCCGACAGGCCGACGACGGCGAGTTCGCCCGCGGGCCTGAGCATTTCGCGTGCTCTCTGGAGAGTCTCGCGCAGCGGCAGGTGATGCAGGCTCGCCACGAACGTGATGAGATCGACGGAGCGCGGTTCCGCGTCGAACGCCTCGAAGCGGGCGAGCCGGACCGATGCGTTGTCGGTGGACTGCAATCGCTTCACCGCCCGCTGGATCGCGGTCGGGTCGGCATCGATGCCGACGACGCTGCGCGACACCGCGGCCAGCCGCTGGGCCAGCAGCCCCTCACCGCACCCCACATCCAGGACGTCGCCGCCGTGCCGTGCGGCGATGTTGACCAGCCAGCGGTGGTACGCGGCGTTGTGGTTCCAATAGTCGTCCGCGCGGTCGGCCGTCAGCAGCGCTCCGCGCCCCGTGGCATGAGCGTCACGCGGGCGGTGGCACGGCGTGACCGGCTTCGCAGCACCGCCTGCAATGCGTCACACGCGCGCGCCTTCATCGGCGTCACCACATCGAGATTGGCAGGGCTCCGGCTGATCCAGGACGGCAGTGTTGCCACGGTTCGATCCTTTGTCTGTTCGGCCTGTGCGCCGACTCATTGAATTGCACCCGGGCCGCTTTACGGCCGCGCCGCGCCGGGGTAAACGCCACGAAAAGCCGCGTTGTGGCGCGACACACAGCCGCCGGTGCGCCGGCGACCGGTCACACCCACCCCGAGCGCCTGAACCGGCGCAGGTATCCCGGCAACCCGCGCGCCGGCGGCGCTTTGGGCCAATCGCCGGCCCGGAAATAGGCGTCGGATCCGCCATCGACGAAGACGACACTGCCGCAGAGGAATTCGGCGGACTCGGACAGCATGAAACACATCCACTCGGCCATGTGACGCGCCTCGCCGAAGCCACCGAGTGGCACCGGGAAGGACCGGACGGCCTTGGCCTGCCGGGGCGTCGCCAGCTGTTCCTGCAGCAACGGCGTCATGACGGCTCCCGGCGCCAGCGCATTCAGGCGCACCCCCGCGCCCGCCCATTCCGGTGCCACCGCATGTCGCCGCACCCAACGACTCAGGGCGATCTTCGATGCCGCGTACATCATCGTCGGAGCGGCCGGGCCGAACGGTCGCACCGACCGCAGGGCCTTGTCGGCGTCATGCGCGAGGAATGCCTTCACCGCACGGCGCGGGACGAGGGGCACCGTCGTCGCCGAGTTGCTCGCGACGACCACCACTTTCGCGCTTTCGGCTGCGGCCAGCGCCGGCTGCCAGGCGACCAGCGGCTCGACGACGCCGAAGAAGTTGACTTCGCCGATCT
>NZ_MPNT01000028.1 GCF_001907675.1 Mycobacterium paraffinicum | reverse complement strand
CGTCGCGGTAGGTGCCGTCGGGGTTGAGGCAGTCGGCGAGGTGATCGGCGAGCTGGGCCAAGTGTTCGGGCCGGTAGTGGGTTGCGTGGGCGGCTAGGTCGGCCTCCACGGCGGCGCGGGTGGCCGCATCGATCCAGCCGGGTAGGTGGCGGAAGAATTGGCGGATCACCGCCACCTGCCCACCACCCAGTTTCCCCTGGCGTTGGGCGGCGGCGGTGGCCGGCAGGATCGGTTCCAAGGGTTCCCCGGTCAATCCGCGCCGCGGCCCCAGATCGGTCGCCTCCTTGACCCGCTGTGACGCCTCGGCGTGGCGGATCAACGTGGCCTCGGCGACCGCATGCGCCAGCGTGCCGCCGAGTTCTTCGGGCGTGGCTTGACGGGCCAGGTTGTTGATCACCGGATGCTCGATGGCGGCGATGCGACGGCGGACACGCTCGCAACGCTCCAAGACGTCCAAGCATTGCTGGGTGTTGGACGCATCGAACGACAGCTCACAAGCCCGGTCCAAGTCGGCATGCAGCGCGTCGAAAACCTCGACCGCATCTTCATGACTACTTGGACTCACACCGACAAACTAGCGACCCCCACCGACAACAAACCGCCGAAAAATCGCCACAGACGCACACTCAAAAAAAGCCGCAAAATAGCCGCTCCGAGACCTGCCGGGCGAGGTCCCGCGTCTTGTCGGTGCGCGGATTTAAGCTCGCGGTGCCCTGGTAATCACGCAGTCCGAAAAGGAGCCGCCGCCATGCGATTCCTGCACACCGCCGACTGGCAGCTCGGCATGACCCGGCACTTCCTCGCCGGCGATGCTCAGCCGCGGTACTCGGCCGCCCGGCGTGACGCGGTGGCCGGTCTCGGGGCGCTGGCCGCGGAGGTGGGCGCCGAATTCGTCGTGGTGTCCGGTGACGTCTTCGAACACAACCAGCTTCCGCCGCAGGTCGTGGGGCAGTCGTTAGAAGCCATGCGCGCCATCGGGATTCCGGTCTATCTGCTGCCGGGCAACCACGACCCGCTCGACGCGTCCTCGGTATACACCAGCGCCCTGTTCACCGCGGAACGTCCCGACAATGTGGTGGTGCTCGACCAGGCCGGCGTCCATCAAGTCAGGCCCGGGTTGGAGATCGTCGCCGCGCCTTGGCGATCCAAGGCGCCGACCACTGACCTGGTCTCCGACGTTCTCGAAGGCCTGGCGCCGGAACCGGTCACCCGGATCCTCGTTGCGCACGGCGGTGTCGACGTCCTGGATCCCGACCGGGACAAGCCCTCACTGATCCGGCTCGCCGCCTTGGACCACGCGCTGGCGACCGGCACGGTGCACTATGTCGCGCTGGGGGACAAGCACTCGCGCACGAATGTCGGTGCCAGCGGCCGGATCTGGTACTCCGGGTCGCCGGAAGTCACCAACTTCGACGACGTGGAATCCGACCCCGGTCATGTCCTCGTCGTCGAGATCGACGAGAGCGACCCGTGCCGCACCGTGACGGTTGAATCACGGCATGTCGGCCGGTGGCGCTTCGTCACCATGCACCACCAGGTCGACACCCGCCGCGACATCGCCGACCTCGACCTGAACCTGGATCTGATGACCGAAAAGGACCGCACCGTGGTGCGGTTGGGGCTCACCGGATCCCTAACGGTCACCGACCGGGCGGCGCTGGATGCCTGCCTGGACAAGTACGCGCGGCTGTTCGCGCACCTTCGCACGTGGGACAGCCACACCGACCTGGCGGTCATTCCGGCCGACGGTGAATTCAGCGATCTCGGTATCGGGGGATTCGCCGCCGCGGCGGTCGACGAGCTGGTGGCGACCGCGCGCGAGCAGGACTCCGAGACGGCCGTCGACGCGCAGGCGGCGCTGGCGCTGTTGCTTCGCCTCACCGACCGGGGCGCCGCATGAAGTTGCACCGCCTGACCCTGACGAATTACCGCGGCATCGCGCATCGGGAGATCGAATTCCCCGACCACGGCGTCGTCGTGGTCTGCGGCGCCAACGAGATCGGCAAGTCTTCGATGATCGAAGCCTTGGACCTGCTGCTCGAGTCCAGGGACCGCTCGACGAAAAAGGAAGTCAAACAGGTCAAGCCCACCCACAGCGACGTCGGCTCCGAGGTGAGCGCCGAATTAAGCTGTGGGCCTTATCGTTTCATCTATCGCAAGCGCTTCCACAAGAAGTGCGAAACCGAGCTGACGATCCAGTCGCCGCATCGCGAACAGCTGACTGGTGACGAGGCGCACGAACGGGTCCGCGCGATGCTGGCCGAGACGGTGGACAGCGATCTGTGGCACGCCCAGCGGGTGTTGCAGTCGGCTTCGACCGCCGCGGTGGATCTGTCGGGCTGCGACGCCCTTTCGCGTGCGCTCGACGTGGCGGCCGGGGACGCCGCGGCGTTGTCCGGCACCGAGCCGCTGCTGATCGAACGCATCGACGCGGAATACGGACGCTACTTCACCCCCACGGGGCGCCCTACGGGGGAATGGGCCGCGGCGATCGCCCGCCTGGCCGACGCCGAGGCGGCGGTCGCGGAGTGCGCGGCGGCGGTCGCCGAGGTCGACGAGCGGGTGGTTCGGCACGCGGTCCTGACGCAGCAGGTGGCCAATTTGTCCCAGCAGCGCATCGCCGCGAGCCCCCGGCTCACCGCCGCGCAGGAGGCGGCGGAAAAGGTCGCCGAACTGACGGGCCAGGCGCGCGAGGCCGAATTGATCGCCACCGCGGCAGCGGCGACGAGCGCCGCGGCGACCACGGCCCGCAACTCACGCCTGCAGCTGCTCGCCGAAATCAATACCCGCGCAGCGACTGTCGCGGCCGCCGAGGCCCAAGCACAAGATGCAGCCGACGCGCACGCGAAGGCGCAGGCCGAGGCACAGGCCGCCGACGTCGCCGCTCGGCAAGCCGCCGAGGCCGTCGCGGATCTGCAGCACCGCGCCGAATCCGCCCGCCGCACCGTCGCCCAGCTCGCCGACCGCGAGGAGGCCGAAAGGCTGATCGCCCGATTGGCCAAGATAGACGCGATCCAACGCGACCGCGACCGCGTGTGCGCGGAACTCGGCGAGATCGCCATCACCGAGCAGCAGCTGCGTCGAATCGAGACGGCCGCGGCCGCGGTCGATCGCATCGGCGACCAGTTGGCGTCGACGTCGGCGGCGGTCGAGTTCACCGCCGCCGCGGACATCGAGCTGTCGATCGGCGGCGAACGGATCGCGTTGTCCGAGGGCCAGACCTGGTCCATCACGACCACTGGGCCAACCGCGATCCAGGTCCCCGGCGTCCTGACCGCGCAGATCACTCCCGGCGCAACCACCCTCGAGGTCCGGGCGAAACACGCTGCGGCGCAAGAGGAGCTGTCGGCTGCGCTAGCCGAGGGACGGGCGGCCGACCTGGCCGGGGCACGGACCGCCGATGAGCGTCGCCGTGAACTGCAGGGCACCCGCGACCAACTCAGCGCCACCCTGGCCGGCCTGTGCGGGGACGAAGAGGTCGACGAGCTGCGCTCGCGGCTCGCGCAGCTGCGCGCCGGGCAACCGGTCGACCTCCAGGCGACGGACGCGGGCGCCGCCCGCGACGAACTCGATGCGCTGGAGACCGCTCGCCGGACGGCGGCAGACGAGTGTGACGACCGGCGCCGGAACGCCGCCGCCGCGACCGCCCGGCTCACCGAGCTGGCCACCCACGCAACCGTTCTCGAGAACGCGCTGAAGAATCAACGCGCCGAGCTCGACGCGGCCACCGACCGGCTGGCCCAAGAGCGGGCGTCGGCCGGCGATGACGAACTCGCCTCGGCGGCGGAGACGGCGCTGCAGGCGGCGCTGGCCGCTGAACGTCGCTACGCCCAGCTCGCCGACGAACGCGCGGCGGCATGGCCGGACGCGGTGAACACCGAATTGCGCTGTGCCATCAAGGAAACAGAAGAATTGCGCGAGCGTTACGAAGAGGCCGCCCGCGCGTTGCGCGAGATCACCATCGAACTCTCGGTGATGGGCAGCGAGGGCCGCCAGGGCAAGCTCGACGCCGCGGAAACCGAGCGCGAACACGCCGCCGGCGAGCACATCCGCGTCGGCGGCCGGGCCCGGGCGGCACGGCTGCTGCGTTCCGTCATGACGCGGCACCGCGACACCACCCGGCAGCGGTACGTCGAGCCCTACCGCGCGGAACTGCAACGGCTGGGCCGCCCGGTGTTCGGTCCCACGTTCGAGGTCGAGATCGACAGCGACCTTTGCATTCGCAGCCGCACGCTCAATGGCGTCACGGTGCCCTATGACTCCCTGTCGGGTGGGGCCAAGGAGCAACTCGGCATCCTGGCGCGACTGGCCGGCGCCGCGCTGGTCGCCAAGCAAGACGCCGTTCCGGTGGTCGTCGACGACGCGCTGGGGTTCACCGACCCCGACCGGCTGGCCAAGATGGGGAAGGTCTTCGACACGGTGGGCACTCACGGACAGGTCATCGTGCTCACCTGCAGTCCCGACCGGTACGACGGCGTCAAGGGCG
The DNA here is from genome assembly GCF_001907675.1 of Mycobacterium paraffinicum. GTDB lineage: Bacteria > Actinomycetota > Actinomycetes > Mycobacteriales > Mycobacteriaceae > Mycobacterium > Mycobacterium paraffinicum_A. The sequence continues at coordinate 72,306 of NZ_MPNT01000028.1, read as the reverse complement.
CTCACCGCATCGATCTCAGCGCCTAGCACCGGCGCGAGCTGCGTCGACCACGCCAGACGCGGCGCCGGTCGGCAGGCCCGGCAGAATGGTGTGATGGCGGGCCGACACGGATGACGATGAACGCGAAACGGCGCCGGGTCCAGGAGAAGCTCGCGGCATTGCCCGGTGTGCGGCCCGTGCGCCGTCCGATCTCGCCGGACAGTAGCGAAGAGTTCGACCTCTACTACGTGCGCACCGGCCGAAAGTCGGCGCATCCGCTGGTCATCATCCCGGGAGGCCCCGGGGTGGCGTCCGTGCAGATGTACAGGGGGCTGCGGCGCCGCGCGGCCGCGGCCGGCCTTGACGTCATCATGATCGAACACCGCGGGGTGGGCATGTCGCGGCACGACGACTCCGGTGCCGATCTGCCTCCCGAGGCGATCACCGTGAACCAGGTTGTCGACGACGTCGCCGCCGTGCTCGACGACGCCCACGTCGAGACCGCCGTCATCTACGGTGCGTCGTACGGCACCTACATCGCCTCGGGGTTCGGCGTGCGCCATCCGGGCCGGGTGCGGGCGATGATCCTCGATTCGCCGCTGCTGTCGCGGCACGACATCGTGATCGTGCGCCGCGCGATCCGCCGGCTGTTGCTCAGGGGTGACAGCCCCGAAACGGCGGCGCTGGCGCCCAAAATGCGCAAACTCGTCGACGCGGGGGTGATGACCGCGGGGGCCACCCAGGTGGTCGCGACGATCTACGGCTACGGCGGAGCCGAGCTGCTGGAGCGACAACTCGACCTGCTGCTGGACGGTCGAAAGCTGTTGTGGTGGGCGCTGTCCCGGTTCGCCACGCTGAGCAACCTGCCGTTCCGTTACGAGGAAGATCTGGTCAGCCGCATCGCGTTCCGCGAACTGAACTACGCCGCCGAACCCGACGGGCTACCGCTGGACCCCGCGGTAGCCGAACGCGAAGCACGTACGGAGACAGCCACTTTCGAGGACGAACCCTACGACCTGGTGGCCGAGATGCCGCACTTCGGCTGGCCCACCGTGGTGGTGTCCGGGGGCCGCGATCTCATCACTCCGCCGGCGGTCGCCGAGCGCGAGGCCGCTCTGCTGCCCAACGTGGTGCTGTTGAAACTGCCCACCATGGCGCACAGCGCGCTCGACTTCCGTGAGCCCGCCGCGATCGCCATCGCCCGAGCGGTGTGGCGGGGCGAAATCGACGGGCTGGCCGCGAAAGCGCCTGCGCTCGACGAGCTTCCGGCGCGCCCCGAGCTGCGCTTGCTGTGGAGGGCGATCGGGGTGGCCGCGGCCGTCGAGGCCGCCCTGCCGATCCCGGCGCGGCTGCGCCGCCGGATCAGCCCCGCATGAACCCGATGGCGGTATAGCGCAGATCGCCGAGACCGGCAGCGCCGAAATTGGCCAGCGTGCTGCGGACGGCGACGTCGCCCGGGGATTGCGTCAGCGGCAGGCTGAACCCCTCGGCCCAGATGAGCTTGTCGAGATCGTTGGCCAACGCCCGTGCCTTGCCGGGGTCGAGCTCCTCCAGGGTCCGCTCGATCGCCTCGTCGATCTGCGGGCTGCCGATCTTGCCGAAGTTGCTCTCCCCGGTCGACAGGTAGATCTGGGTGAGTGAAGAGAGGGGGAAGGCGTCACCGAGCCAACCGAATTGGGCGATATCGAAGTCGCCGACGTTGATGTAGTTGGTGAAGAACCCGCTGCCGGCCCTGGCCACCAGTTCCAGCTTGACGCCGATCTGCGCCAGACTGTGCTGCGCGATCTGGGCGAACTGGCGGCTGCCCTGGGCGTCATAGAACAGATCGCGGATGACCAACTGGCGGCCGTCCTTCTCGCGGAACTGGCCGTTGAGCTTCCAGCCCAGCGCGTCGAGCTCCCGTCTGGCCGCGTCCGGGTCGTAGGGCACGACCGCGCTGTTGTCCTGGTAGCCCTTCTGCCCCGCGACATAGATGTGGTTGCCCAACGCCAACGGATCCCTGGTCAGGCCATACTGGACAACCTTGGCGATGGTGCGCCGGTCGATGCCCTTGGACACCGCGAGGCGCAACGCCTTGTCGGACAGGATCGAACCGCGCGCGCCGTTGAACGTGAAATGGGACCAGGCCGGGGCCGGCGCGCGCCGGATCGAGATTCCCTTCGTGCGCTGCGCGATGGTCAGTTGGTCGACGGTGCCGACGCCGGACGCGTCGATGGTGTTGTTCTGCAGTGCGGGCAGCCGCGCGGCGTCGTCCAGCACCAGGTAGGTGATGTTGTCCAGACGCGGGCGGGCACCCCACCATTTCGGGTTGCGGGACAACACGATCCGTTGCGTCGTGCGGTCCAGCGACGTGACGATGAACGGGCCGGCGGACGGACCGGGCCCCGTGAGCTGGCCCTTGTTGAATGCCTCCGGTGTGGCCGTCATGCTCTTGGGCAGCAGCATGCCGTTACCGGCGAACATGCCGCGCCACTCGGCGTACGGCTTGGCGAAGGTGACGACGGCCTGCCGGTCGTCGACACCGCGAGTGACCGACGCGACGCGGTCGGCGCCGCTGGGACCGGCGATCTCGAATGTCTTGTCCGCCCCGCTCAGCGCGTGGATCTGGCTGGCGATGTCCTCCCACGTGATCGGTGTGCCGTCGGACCACACCGCTTGCGGGTTGATGGTGTAGGTGACCACCTGCGGTGCGGTTCCGGTGAGTTCGACGCTGGTGAAGTAGTCGGTGTCGACCGTGGTCGAGCCGTCCGCGCCGAGGATGAAGGCCCGCGGCAGCGTGGCCTTCATCATCGCGGCGACTTCGGCCGAATTGCCGTCGATGTGCAGGATGTTGAAGTTGGGCGGGAAGTCGGAGAGCGCCAGCCGAAGGCTGCCCCCGTCCCGCAGCGTGGCCGGGTCCTGCGGGTTGATGTCGCTGGTCGTGCCGATCTCGGCATTCTCGCCCGTTTCCGGCGTCAAGTTGATGGCCGGTGAGCATCCGGAGACAACCAGCGCCATCGCCACCAGCGCCGTCGCGACCCGCCTAGACACGTTTGCCCGGATTCGGTTGGGGCACGGCGCCCAACAGTCGACGGGTGTACTCGTGCTGCGGGTTGCCGAACACCTGCTGGCTGTCGCCCTGTTCCACGATTGCGCCGGCATGCATGACCACCACCTGGTGCGCGAGGTGCTTGACCACTGAAAGGTCATGGGAAACGAAGAGATACGACAGGCCGAACCGCTCCTGCAGGTCGAGGAGCAGGTTGATGATGCCGGCCTGGATGGAGACGTCGAGGGCGGACACCGGCTCGTCGAGCGCCAGGATCTTCGGCTGCAATGCTAGCGCCCGGGCGATGCCGATGCGCTGCTTCTGCCCGCCGGAGAACTCGGCGGGGTACCGGGCGGCGTCGGCCCGGCGCAATCCCACGATCTCGAGCAGCTCGGCGACGCGCGCGTTGGTCTCGTCCTTACCGAAGCCGTTGGCCGACAGTGGTTCGGCGAGCAGCTCGAACACGGGCAGCCGTGGATCCAGTGAGGCCACCGGGTCCTGAAACACCACCTGGATGTCGCGGCGCAACGATCGCCGGTGCGGCGCGCTCAGGGTCGCGACGTCGGCGCCGAGGACTTCGATCGAGCCGGATTGCGGCGCAACCAGTTCCAGGATCTCGTGCAAGGTGGTCGACTTGCCCGAGCCGGACTCGCCGACAATGCCTAGGGTGCGGCCCTGCCGCAGCTCGAAGCTGACACCGTCGACCGCGCGGACCTCACCGACGGTGCGGCGCAACACCACGCCCTTGGTCAGCCGGTAGGTCTTGACCAGGTCGCGAACGCGGACGACCACCGACGAGTCGCCGGTTGCCTCGCCGCGCGCGGAGGTGTTGACACCGTAGATCTCCGCCGCGGTGCGTCCGTTGACCTGATCGGTGCGGATGCAGGCCGCCCGGTGATCCACACCGACGGGCAGCAACTCCGGTTCGGCCGCCCGGCATTCGTCGATCGCCAGGGGGCAGCGCGGCGCGAAGGGGCAGCCCGGCTCAAGCCCCACCAACGACGGCGGCGCGCCGGGGATGGGCACCAACCGGGTGCCCTGGGGAGCGTCGAGCCGCGGCACGGAGCCCAACAGCCCCACGGTGTACGGCATCTGGCGATCGCGGTAAAGATCGCTCACCCCGGCGGACTCGACGACCCGGCCGGCGTACATCACCAGCGCCCGGTCGGCGAACTCGGCGACCACGCCCAAGTCGTGGGTGATGATCAACACCCCCGCACCGGTGATGTCGCGTGCCGTCTTGAGCACCTCGAGGATCTGCGCCTGCACGGTGACGTCCAGTGCCGTGGTGGGTTCGTCGCAGATCAGCAGGTCCGGGTCGTTGGCGATCGCGATCGCGATGACCACCCGCTGCCGCTCTCCGCCGGACAGCTCGTGCGGAAAGGCGCGGGCGCGCCGCTCCGGCTGCGCGATGCCGACCAGCTCGAGCAGTTCCACCGCGCGCCGACGGGCGGCCTTCTTGCCGACCTGCGGCTGGTGGATTTCGATCGCCTCGGCGATCTGGTCACCGACGGTGTAGACGGGGGTCAGCGCCGACATCGGATCCTGGAACACCATGCCGACCGTCTTGCCGCGGAACCGCGACAGCGCGTCGTCGCCCAGCCCGATCAACTCCGTGCCGTGCAAGCGCACCGAGCCGCGCACCCGCGCGTACTCGGGCAGCAGTCCCACCACCGCCATCGCTGAAACGGACTTGCCCGAGCCGGATTCGCCGACCATGGCCACGACTTCGCCCGGGGCGACCTCGTAGCTGATGCCGCGCACCGCGGTCACCGGTTGGCCGTCCGTCGGGAAGGTGACGGCCAGGTCGCTGACCTCCAGGAGCGCGCTCATCGGGCGCCAGCCCGCAACATGCCGCTGCCCGGGTCCAGCGCGTCGCGCAGGCCGTCGCCGGTCACGTTGGCGCACACCAGGATCAACACCAACACGCTCGCCGGAAACAGGAACACCCACGGGAACGTCGTCGCGGACTGGGTGCCGTTGGCGATCAACGTCCCGAGCGACACGTCCGGCGGCTGGATACCGAAACCGAGGAAGCTGAGCCCGGTCTCGGCCAGGATGGCCGAGGCGACGTTGAGGGCGGCGTCGATGATCAAGATGGACGCCACATTGGGCACCACGTGACGCAGAATGATGCGGCGGCTGGACACACCCATGTACCGTGCGGCCCTGATGAATTCGCGTTCACGCAGGCTCATGGTCATGCCGCGCACCATGCGAGAGCTGATCATCCAGCCGAAACCGGCGAGCAGCAAGACCAGCATCAGGATGTTGGCCGAACTCTTGGTGCGCGGTGTGACGATCGCGATGAGGATGAAGCTGGGCACCACCAACAGCAGGTCGACCAACCACATCAGCGCCCGGTCCCGCCAGCCACCGAAATAGCCCGCGATCGATCCGACGGTGGCGGCGATGCCGGTCGAGATGACGGCCACGCAGAGACCGATCAGCATCGACTTCTGCATGCCGCGCAGGATTTGCGCCAACAGGTCCTGCCCGAGCGCGTTGGTGCCCAACCAGTGGCGGGAGTTCGGCGGCTGCAACAGCGCGTCGAAATCCAGGTCGTCGTAGGAGTACGGCAGCACCGCCGGCAGCGCGTAGCAGCCGACGAACAGCAGCACCAGCAGCGTCAGCGAGGCGACGGCCAACCGGTTGCGCGCGAACCTGCGCAACACCAGGGTGCGGCGTGACATGAACCCCGCAGCTTTTGGGGAAGGAATCCCTTGCGCCCCAACTACTTTCGGATCGGACGTCATGATACCCGCACTCTCGGGTCCAGGGCGGCGTAGAAGAGGTCCGAGAGCAGACCCGCCAGCAGCACCACCGTGCCGGAGAACAGCGTGATCGCGGCGATGATGTAGGTGTCCTGCGTCGCGATGCCTTGCACCAGCCATTCGCCCATGCCGTGCCAGCCGAAGATCTTCTCGACGAACACCGCGCCGGTGACCAGTCCGGCGACCCCGTAGGCGAACAGGGTCGCCAGCGGGATGAGCGCCGTGCGCAACCCGTGTTTCACCAGCGCGCGCCGGCGGGTGAGCCCTTTGGCCCGCGCGGTGCGGATGAAGTCCTGGCCCAGGACGTCGAGCATGGCGTTGCGCTGATAACGGCTGTATCCGGCGGCGGCGGCCAACGTCAGCGTGAGCGTGGGCAGGATCAGGTGTCGCAACCGGTCGACCAGCTGGTGCCAGGCGCCGCCGCTCACACCCGGCGAGGTTTCCCCCGTGTAGTCGAAGAGCTGCGCGCCCAGAGCCCAGTTCACCCGCAGCGCGGCGAGGATCAACAGGTTGGCGATGACGAACGTCGGGGTGCTGAGCACCAGCAGCGCCACCATGGTGACGAGGCGGTCACTGAGTCGGTACTGGCGGATGGCCCCCCAGGCGCCGGCCGCGATGCCCAGGATGGTGCCCGCCAGGGATCCGACGACCAGCAGCCGCAGGGTGACCCCGACCCGGCGCCACAGCGTGGCACCGACGGGCTGTCCGGTGATGGTGTTGCCGAAGTCGCCGCGCACGGCGTGCGAGGCCCACTGCGCGTAGCGGATAGGAATCGGCTTGTCCAGGTTGAGCGAGCGGGCTTTGGCGTCGATGACGGACTGGGGCGGGCGCGGGCTGCGCTGCAACAGGCTGTCCAATGGCCGAAACGCGACCGACGTCAGGCAGAACGTCAGGAACGAGGCCAAGGCCAGGAGCACCACATAGTTGAGCAGCCGGCGCGCCAAGAAACGAATCATCCCCGATCGCACCGCCCGTCTCGCATTGGGACAGGTTAACGAGCCCGGCCCGTAGCGGCCCGGTGCGCCGACCGGATCCTTGTGATCCGGCTGATTTTCATGCATCAATATCCGGTGGCCCGTTGTTAACATCCACCGCGGTGCTGCGACACTCCCGAGGAGGCTGACGTGACGGTTATCGAGGATTACCTGGCCAACAACGAGCAGTACGCCAGCACATTTCATGGCCCGCTGCCGATGCCGCCCGCCAAACACCTCGCGGTCGTCGCCTGCATGGACGCCCGGCTCGACGTCTACCGCGCCCTCGGCCTCAACGAGGGCGAGGCGCACGTCATCCGCAACGCGGGCGGAGTGGTCACCGACGACGTCATCCGCTCGCTGGCCATCAGTCAGCGGTTACTGGGGACCCGGGAGATCATCCTGATTCACCACACCGACTGCGGGATGCTGACCTTCACCGACGACGACTTCAAGCGCGCCATTCAAGAGGAGACCGGCGTCAAGCCGGCGTGGGCGGCCGAAGCCTTTCCCGACGTCGCCGAGGACGTCCGGCAGTCGTTGCGCCGCATCGAGAACAGCCCGTTCGTGACCAAGCACGAGTCCGCACGCGGATTCGTCTTCGACGTCGCCACGGGGAAGCTCGAGGAAGTCAAGCTCTAGCGCTCAGCCGACCTTGTAGGTGGCGAGGGCCTTCGCCACGAGTTTGCCTTGAGCGTCGACGATCTCGGCCTCGCAGTTGACCAGCGACCGGCCCCGCCGCAACACCCGGCCCACGCCGATCACGTCGGTGGCCCGGGCCGGCGCCATGAAGTCCAACGCCATCGAGACGGTCACGCCCCGCAACTCCGGGGGCGCCTGCGCGCCGCACCACGCCGCCGCCATGACCGTGACATCGGCGAGGGTGGCGATCGCGCCCCCGTGGACCATGTCACCGATCGTCGCGTTGGAGGGATCCCACGGCAGCCGCAGCCGCACCTCGTGGTCGTCGAGCCGGTCGGCGACGATGCCGAGCTTCGCGACGAACGGTGATTGGGGGAGGAATTGCGCGATGACGTCGCGGCCGCTGGGTGGCGAGCCGGCGGGTCCGGTGTCGGCGGTCATCCGCTCATGTTGTCGCACCGGGTGCGGCCGGAAAAGGGTCGCCGCCGGCCTTGACCCGATGCGTCGGGTGGCCGTCGTCCGCGCCATGCGCGGCGCCCACTTGACAACCGTTGCCCCGAGCTGATGCTATGGATGGCAAAGCTGCCAAACTTGACCGACTCTACCAGGTTTAACCGAGGAAGCCATGACCAGCGATTTGAGGGCGGGTCCCGCCGCCGGCCAGTACGAGCTGAGCCATCTGCGCTCGCTCGAGGCCGAGGCCATCCACATCATCAGGGAGGTGGCCGCCGAGTTCGAGCGGCCGGTGCTGTTGTTCTCCGGCGGCAAGGACTCCATCGTCATGCTGCACCTGGCGCTGCGGGCGTTCCGTCCCGGGCGGTTGCCGTTCCCGGTGATGCACGTCGACACGGGGCACAACTTCGACGAGGTGATCGCGACGCGCGACGAGCTGGTCGCCGAGCACGGCGTGCGCCTGGTGATCGCCTCGGTCCAGGAGGACATCGACGCGGGCCGCGTCGTCGAGCCGAAGCAGGGGCGCAACTCGATCCAGACCGTGACGCTGCTGCGCGCGATCCGGGAGAACAAGTTCGACGCCGCGTTCGGCGGCGCACGCCGCGACGAGGAGAAGGCGCGCGCCAAGGAGCGGGTGTTCAGCTTCCGTGACGAGTTCGGCCAGTGGGACCCCAAGGCGCAGCGCCCCGAGCTGTGGAACCTGTACAACGGCAGGCACCACAAGGGCGAGCACATCCGGGCGTTCCCGCTGTCCAACTGGACCGAGTTCGACATCTGGTCCTACATCGGCGCGGAGAACATCGCGCTGCCGTCGATCTATTACGCCCACCGGCGCAAGGTGTTTCGCCGCGACGGCATGCTGCTGGCGGTCGACCGGCACATGCAGCCGCGCGACGACGAGCCGGTGTTCGAAACAACGGTGCGTTTCCGCACGGTCGGTGACGTGACCTGCACCGGATGCGTGGAATCGGAGGCCGCGACGGTGGAGGAGGTCATCGCCGAGACCGCGGTGTCCCGGCTCACCGAACGGGGTGCGACCCGCGCCGACGACCGGATCTCGGAGGCCGGGATGGAAGATCGCAAACGGCAGGGGTATTTCTGATGGCCACACCGACCACGCTGCTTCGCCTGGCCACCGCGGGTTCCGTCGACGACGGCAAGTCCACGCTGATCGGCCGCCTGCTCTACGACTCCAAGGCCGTCATGGAGGACCAGTGGGCGGCGGTGGAGCAGACGTCGAAGGAGCGCGGTCACGACTACACTGACCTGGCGCTGGTGACCGACGGCCTGCGCGCCGAACGCGAGCAGGGCATCACGATCGACGTCGCCTACCGCTATTTCGCCACGCCCAAGCGGAAATTCATCATCGCCGACACCCCGGGCCACATCCAGTACACCCGCAACATGGTGACCGGCGCGTCGACTGCCCAGCTGGTGATCGTGCTCGTCGACGCCCGGCACGGGCTGCTGGAGCAGTCCCGCCGGCACGCCTTCCTGGCCTCGCTGCTGGGCATCCAGCACATCGTTCTGGCCGTCAACAAGATGGACCTGATCGGCTGGGACAGAGAGAAATTCGAGGCCATCCGCGACGAATTCCACGCCTTCGCCGCGCGCCTCGACGTGCACGACGTGGCCACCATCCCGATGTCCGCGCTGCACGGCGACAACGTGGTGACCAAGTCGGATCAGACGCCCTGGTACGAGGGCCCGGCGCTGCTGTCGCACCTGGAGGAGGTCTACATCGCCGGCGACCGCAACCTGGTCGACGTGCGGTTCCCCGTCCAGTACGTCATCCGGCCGCACACCCGCGAGCATCAGGACCACCGCAGCTATGCGGGCACCGTTGCCAGCGGGGTCATGCGCCCGGGCGACGAAGTCGTCGTTCTGCCGATCGGCAAGACCACCCGGATCACCGCTATCGACGGGCCGAACGGTCCAGTGGAGGAAGCGTTTCCGCCGATGGCGGTCTCCATCAGCCTGGCCGACGAGATCGACATCTCGCGCGGTGACCTCATCGCCCGCAGCAACAACCATCCCCGAGTCACCCAGGAATTCGACGCGACCGTGTGCTGGATGGCCGACGACGCGACGCTCGAGCCCGGCCGGGACTACGTCATCAAACACACCACCCGTACCACCCGCGCGAGGGTGACCGGGCTGGATTACCGGCTCGACGTGAACACACTGCACCGCGACAAGACCGCAACGGCGCTGCAGCTCAACGAACTTGGCCGTATCTCGTTGCGCACGCAGGTGCCGTTGCTGCTCGACGAGTACACCCGCAACGCCAGCACCGGGTCGTTCATCCTCATTGACCCGCACACCAACGGCACCGTGGCGGCGGGCATGGTGCTGCGCGACGTCTCGGCGCAGACGGCGAGCCCGAACACCGTGCGGCACAGGTCGTCGGCCCCGGCCGAAGCCCGACCGCGGGGCAAGACGGTGTGGTTCACCGGGCTCTCCGGTTCCGGCAAGTCGTCGGTGGCCATGCTCGTCGAACAGAAGCTCCTCGAAAAGGGCGTCGCCGCTTACGTTCTCGACGGTGACAACCTGCGGCACGGCTTGAACGCCGATCTGGGCTTCAGCATGGCCGACCGCGCTGAGAACCTGCGCCGGCTGGCGCACGTGGCAACGCTGCTTGCCGACTCCGGCAACGTCGTGCTGGTGCCGGCGATCAGCCCGCTGCACGAGCAACGCGAGATGGCGCGTAATGTGCACGCCGCCGCCGGGTTCGACTTCGTCGAGGTGTTCTGCGACACCCCGATCGAAGAATGCGAGCAGCGTGATCCCAAAGGGCTGTACGCCAAGGCCCGTGCGGGCGAGATCGCACACTTCACCGGCATCGACAGCCCGTATCAACCGCCGGCGAATCCCGACCTGCGGCTGACCCCGGAGCTCAGCGTCGAGGAGCAGGCGCAGAGCATCATCGATCTGCTCGAATCGCGCGCTTAGCGCCCGGCTCCGACTGATTGCCGCCGCCGGGTGGCACAATCCTCAGAGTGCGCATGTCGGCGAAGGCGGAGTACGCGGTGCGGGCCATGGTCCAACTCGCCACGGTCCCCGACGGGACGTTGGTCAAGACCGACGACCTGGCCCAGGCGCAGGGCATTCCGCCGCAGTTCCTCGTCGACATCCTGACCAATCTGCGCACCGACCGCCTGGTGAGGAGCCATCGGGGCCGCGAAGGCGGCTACGAACTGGCCCGGCCCGGCAACGAGATCAGCATCGCCGACGTGCTGCGCTGCATCGACGGGCCGCTGGCGAGCGTGCGCGACATCGGGCTGGGCGACCTGCCCTACTCGGGCCCCACCGCGGCGCTCACTGACGTGTGGCGGGCGCTGCGCGCCAGCATGCGCTCGGTGCTGGAGGAGACGACGCTGGCCGACGTCGCCGCCAATGCGCTGCCGAAGCACGTCGCGCAATTCGCCGACGACTACCGGACACAGGAAAGCGTGCGGCACGGCACGCCCCGCGCCGGCGAATAGGGATTACCGCTGGCCGCCCGACCCGTAGGGGCGGGTGAGAATCTCCATGGCATGGCCCGAAGGGTCCAAAAAGTACACCCCGCGCCCGCCGTCGTTGTGGTTGATCTCGCCGGGCCGTTTGGCGCCGGGATCCGCCCAGTGCTCGAGGCCTCGTGACTGGATCTTCCCGTAGATGGCGTCGAAATCCTCTTCGGACACCAGGAAGGCGTAATGCTGCCGCGGGATCTCCGCGCCGTCGGGGGCGTCCGCGTAATCGAGGTTGGCGCCGTGCTCGAGTTGGACAACCATGAAGTGGCCGAACGGTTTTGGGCTGGGCAGACCGAACAATTCGGCGAGAAACTCCGCGGACTCCCGCTTGTCGCGGGAGGCGACGATGGTGTGGTTGAAACTGACAGCCATGGACTTCTCCTATTTCGGTGCGGTGAGCTCCAGGGCAATGTTGTCGGGGTCGCGGAACTGCAGGATGTAGGACGGGCCGATGTCTTTCACTTGCTCGTGAGCGATGCCCAGCTCGTCCAGATGCGCTGCTGCGGAGTCTAATTCGTCCTTGGTGGCGACGCGAAACGCGATGTGGTCGAGCCCGGCGCGATCCTCGTGAAAGCGGTCGGTCGCGACAGGCCGCAGGCCCAGCAGCGTGCCGCCGAGGTCGTAGATGACGCCCCCGAACAAAAAGCTCAGCTGTTTGCGGGTGGCTTCGTCGGCGTTGTCGGGGACCTCCACCAGGACCGGCCAACCGAACACGCTCTCGTAGAACTGCCGGGACCGCTCGATATCGGTGACGGTGAGGCGAACGTGCGCGATGGAACTGGTGGTGAAACCCATCTGCTCCATGCTGCCACTTGCGCCACCCGATGTTGACCGTCATGCCAGAATCGCCGCGTGCGAATTGCGATGACGCTGCCGGTGATGGAGCCGGACTTGAATGCCGGAATCTTGGAGGACTGGGCGCGCGCGATCGACGGCGGCCCGTTCTCGTCGATGTGCTGGGGTGAGCGCATCGCATTCGAGAACCCGGACAACCTCACGCTGCTGGGCGCGCTGGCCGCCTGGACCCACCGGGTGCGTTTGCTGACGACGGTGATCGTGCCGCAGCTGCACGACCCCGTGATGCTGGCCAAGGCGCTCGCCACCGGCGATATGCTCTGCGGCGGCCGGCTGAGCGTGGGCATCGGCGTGGGCGGGCGGAACGAGGACTACCACGCCGTCGGCGCCGACCCGGCGACACAGACCATGCGCGACATGGCCGAGCGGGTGGCCGTGATGAAGCGGGTATGGGCCGGCGAAAAGCTCACCGAGTCGGTCCTGCCGGTCGGGCCTGCTCCCGTGCAGCCCGGTGGTCCGCCGTTGTTCGTGGGCAGCATCGGCCCGAAGACCATCCGCAGCGCCGCTTCCTGGGCCGCCGGACTGGCGGGGACCACGTTGGATCTGGACGTCGACAAGCAGAACGAGTTGTTCGACGTCGCCCGGGACGCGTGGGCGCGGGCGGGCAAAGGCAAGCCGCACCTGATGACGTCGTTCTGGTTCGCGTTCGGGTCCCCCGAGGAGTCGCGGGCGCAGGTGCATCGTCATCTGCGGCGCTACATGAACTGGATACCGCCGGAATACGTCGACGCGATGGCGCCGACGACCGGGTGGGCGGGCACCGAGGAAGAGCTGCTGGACGTGCTGCGCAAGTTCGAGGCCATCGGCACCGACGAGGTACAGCTCATCCCGACGAGCTCCGACATCGACCAGCTGAGTCGCGCGGCGGACGTGGCGGGCCGGCTCTAGATCAGATGGTGGCGACCCGCTTCGCCACTAGGCCGACGCGCGTTCTTCCCCGGCGGCGGGCTGCTGCGGAGGCTGGCCCTTGCGCAGCGTCGCCATCAACTCCCGGTAGGGACCCACGAGGTAGACGGTGTCGCCGCCGCGGAGCCAGGCGTCGCGTCGCGGATGCAGCTCCACGGGCGCGTCCTGCCGGGTGATCGCGATGACGCGGGTCTGGGTGGACAGTTCGAACATCTTCAGCCCGTCGAGCTCGCTGCCGGCCGCCACGTGCATTCCACCGACCATGAAGGAGCGCTGCCCGACGGAAAAGGTGCCCAGCACCTGCAGGCCCATCGCGGCGCCGATGAACCACGGCGCGGCCAGCTCGACGGTGGACCGGACGTTTTCGAATCCGAATCGCTGGGCCACCGCGGCCCCCAGCTTCCGGTCGTACACGCGCAGCACCAGGGGAACGTCGGGCCGCACGACGTCGGGCATCACGCGCGGCCCCAGCATCTCGCGCAGCACGATCCCGGTCTCGATGTTGACCATGTCGTCCTGCGTCAGCACCGCCACCGCGCGGGCGTGCTCGACGCGGGCGGCCTGCAGCGTCTGACGCAGGGTGGCGTCGCCGAAGATCACCGGCACGTCGAGGTCGGCAGCCGTCGACAGGAAGCGGTTGTTCTCGTCGCGCTCGATCACCGCGACGTCGTATCCGGCCGACCTCAAGTCGGCGACCACCCGGCTGCCGAACGAGCCCAGCCCGACGACGATGACGTGGTTGCGTAGATGGCGGGCCCGGCGGCGTCCGACCGAGTGGGCGAAACGTCGCGATATCAGCAGGTCGGCGATGAAAGCGACGAGGAGCGCCGTGGTTGTCACGCCCGCGAACATCAACATGATGCTGTAGAGCCGCAGCCAGGTGGGCTGCTGGAGGAAGCTGAAGTCGCCGTACCCCACCGTCGCGATCGTCTCGGTGCTGAAATACAGGGCGTCGAGCCACGTCATCTTCGGATTCGGCTGGTAGCAGAAGCGCAACACCACGGTCGACCCGAGCAGCAGGCACGCCGCGGCTACCAGGGCCCGCCCGAACATCGGGTTGACGTCGTCACGCAGGGCGCGCACGCCGTCGAGCGTCCGCCGCAGCCGGGGCAGGCGGTAGCGGGTCACGGTCGGCCGCGGGACCTTGATGCCGCGGGCGGCCAGTTCGTCCGCGGTGCCGATCATCGCGGTCCAGTCTCCGGCGTGTACCACCAGATCACGGCCAGGGCAGGACACCACCTCGCCGGGGGTGGCGCAGTCCTCGCCATGGATCACCGCAACCGGCGCCAGATCCCCGTAGATCTCGCGCAACGTCGCGCCGTACGGCGCCTCCGCGCCGGAGACGACGAACTCGATGCCCGCCGCCTCGAACGGGTGCACGGTGTGCGCCAGGCAGGCCTCGACGACCGAGGGCGCCGCAAGGTCGGCGACGTCCAGGATCGCCCCGGGGCGCTTGTCGGCGGCCATCGCGGTCCGCAGCACGTCATTGCCCAGCCGTGCCACCACCCGCACTCGCGGGTTGATTTTCCTTGCCAGCAGCGCGATTTCGAGGTTCGTCGCGTCGTCATCCCCGACGCAGATCACGGCGCGGGCGCGGGCGACCTCCGCGTGGTCGAGTTCGCCGGCGGTTCTGAGCTTGACGATGTGCACGCCGGCGTTGTTGAGCTCCTCGACGATCGTGGTCGCCAGCGCGTCGTCACCGCTGACGATGATGTGGCCGCGCATGGTTACGCACCCTTCCGGGCGTACGGCATACCCCACCTCTGCTGACGTTGGCGTTCGTTTCTATGACTATCGGGCACAGTGCCGTTTCATGCCAGCGCGACACCGGACGCGCCGGGGGCGAGGTGAATTGCCACCGGGCCGTGCGAGGGATTCGATAGCGGTATGACGCCGCCGGAACTGCCCGGGCCGCTCGCCGCCTTGACCCGGCTCATCTCGGAGCGCATCGCCGCGGCCGATTTCGCCGGGGCGCTGCCGCTGATGAACGAGCTGGTCGCCGTCTGCCGACCGATCTTGGGGGAGCGTCACCCCAACGTGTTGGACATGAAGCTCGCGCTGGTGCACCTGCAGCTCCAGATGGGCGATCAGGCCGGCGCCTATGCCGCCCTCGAGCAGCTGGTACCCGAACTCGAAGAGCTGCTCGGCCGCGATCACATCACCACGTTGACCGCACGCCACATGTTCGCGGACCGGCCGCAGCACGAAACCCGAGCCGCGTTGGCCGAGTGGTCGCAGCTGCTGGCCGACGAGGAACGGGTGCTGGGGCCCGAGCACCCCACCGCGCTGACGTCCAGGGACCGGGTGGCGCAGAAGCGCAAGGAGCTCGGGGACTACGCGGGCGCCATCGCCGAGGGCGAGCGGGTCCTCGAGGCCCGCCGCCGGGTGCTCGGCGACCACCACGAGGACACCCTCGGGATGCGCATGGCGCTGGCGCAATGGCACGGCGAATCGGTCGACGGCCCCGGTGCGGTGGCCGAGCTCGAATCGCTGGTCGAGGTGATGCGCGAAAAGCTGGGTGACGACCACCGCCACACGCTGATCGCCCGGCACACCATCGCCTTGTGGGAACCCGAACCGGACGACTTTCGCGACAAGGTCGCCACCTGGCAAGCCCTGGTCGACGACGAAGCGAGGATCTTCGGCGACGACAATCCCATCACCGTCGCCGCCCGTGAGGAACTGGCCAAATGGCGCGACCGCGCCGACGAATTCCGGTGGGTGACCGAGACCCGCGACCGGGTTGAAGGGGCCGCCAAGCGCCGCCTACGCGCCAAACATCAAGCGACGCAGCGATTTTCGGACGAGGAATACCTGCGGTGCTGGCTCGCCGAGCGCGGCGCCCAATTTCCGGTGTGGGCAGGCCACTACGGCGGCGACGCCGTGTGGGACTTCTCCCCGGAATCCCTTGACGCGTTGGAGGAGCTCGTCATCCAGAAGGGCTCGACCCCCGAGGAACTCCTCGACGAGGAGCGCAACGCGCCGTTCGTCGACGGCGCGGTGTGGTACCTCGGGGAGGTGCTGCGCCGCGGACGGTCCCTCCCGTGGCAATACACCCGGGGTGACGCGGCGGATCCCACCGTCGGTTACGTCGACGTGTTCGAAGCCCTCACCCGGGTGCTGCACTCGGTCGACCGCGGTGCGCTGCGCCGCACGTACGACCGCTTCACGGCCGCCCAGTGATACTGGGTTGGTGCCCTTCATCGAATGCGTCGCGTCCCGCGAGATCTATCGGAGCCAGTGGATGGTGCTCCGCGAAGACGACATCCGCCGCCCGGACGGCAGCCCCGGCATTTACGGCGTGGTGGATAAGCCCGACTATGCGCTGGTGATGCCGTTCGACGGGCAGCGCTTCCGGCTCGTCGAGCAGTTCCGGTACCCGCTCGGGGAGCGGCGGTGGGAGTTCCCGCAAGGCACCGCGCCCGGCTTGGCGCATACCGAGCCGGCCGAGTTGGCCGAGCGTGAGCTGCGCGAGGAGACGGGCTTGAGCGCGACGTCGTTCGAGGTGCTGGGCCGGCTCGATGTCGCTCCGGGCATGAGCAGTCAGCGCGGATGGGTGTTCCTGGCCACCGGGATCGACGAGGGGGAGCCGGATCTCGAGCACGAGGAACAGGACCTGCGCAGCGCCTGGTTCGACCGCGCCGACGTCGAGCAGATGATCCGATCCGGGGTGATCGCCGACGCGCAATCCATCGCCGCCTACGGCCTGTTTCTCCTGCGGCAACCATGAACGATGCGGGGACCCGCCGGGTCCCCGCATCGTGGTGTCAGGTATCAGGCCGAGGTGACGTACTGCGGGCAGTAGGCCGAAGCGGCGTCGACGGCGAACGTCTTGGAGCCCTTGGCGCTCAGGCCGGTCGCCCGGGCCACCGCGTTGATGACCTCCTTGCTCGAGTGACCCTGGTCGAGGGCGTTGCACACCGCGTGCGCGTCCTTGACTGCGACCGAGGCGCTCGGCGGGGTGATGCCATCGGCCGCCAGCTGGGCGAGGAAGGCGTCGTCGACCGAGCTCGCGCCGGCGGTGCCGGCGAGGCCGAGCGCGGCCAGGCCCAGGGCGGCGGTGCCGACGACGGAGGCGGTGAAACGGCGAGTGAACATCGGGGTCTCCTAGTGCTGATGTGGGTTTCTCGTGGACGCTGGGTGCGTTGATCACAGAATGAGCACGGGGGCTTAACGGGTTCTCAACGAATTCTTGGTGGGCTATCGCCGGGAGCGTCGCCGAGCCCGCACCATGGACTCCGATGTCTCCCGGGTGGCGGTTTCGCGGCGCCGTGACGCTCGCTGCCGTCGCGGTGGCGGTCCAGGCGCTGCCCGCGATTCCCGCGCACGCCGCGGCGCCGTCGTGGAACGGGAAGTATTCGCTGGTCAGGTACGCCGTCGACAAGTCAGGCACCAGCGCGGCTGCCGCCCAATCGGAACCCACCTTCAGCGCCGACTACGTCTTTGTCACCGCCTGCTCGTCGGGCAGGTGCGTGGCCACCGCCACCGACGGCCCCACGCCGAAGAACCCGACGCTGCCCCGGCCGTCGCATTACACCTGGGACGGCGCTCGATGGGTCGAGCGCTTCGACTTCCAGTGGGATTGCTACATGGGGGAGGGCGTTCCCAAGGTGTGGGCCCCCGCCCGGTCGTGGGCGTTCTACACGCCGCAGCCGGACGGGTCGTTGCGCGGCACCTGGCATACCGACATCAACGGCGGCCCCTGCGGCGGAAGCGTCGAAATGCCCGTGGCGGCGTTTGCGGCCGGCTCCGCGTGAATCTCGTTGCCGCCCAGCATCACTGCTGCGGCACGGGCGTCATCGAGGCGATGTAGTAGACCTCGTGCCCGGTCGGGTATCCGCCGCCATTGGTGGCGATATGAACGTGGTCGTAGTGGTTGAGGGTCTCCGAACCGAGGTCGGCGGTCCAGCTGCCCCCACCGACGCCCGGGTAGATCTTCTGCCGCCAGATCACGTGGTTGATTCCCCAGCGCTTGGCGTTCGCCAGGGCGTAGCCGGCGATCTGGTTGCCCAGCTCGATGCCCTCGGGGCTGGCGTGGTTGGGGATCATGACGTCGATCGCCAACCCGTTGGGGTGCCAGGGCAGGGGATCCTCCCGATAGCCGTAGATGGTCGTGATCTGCGGAAACAGCACGCTGATGGCGCGTTCCGCCCAGATCGTCTTGACCTGAAGTCGATCCTCCGACGCGATGCCCCGGGGCAACGCGACCTGGAACTGCTGGCCGGCGGCGGGCGGCGCGTTTGCGGTCAGCATCTCCACTTCCGCGGGCGTGGCGGTGTGTGGGGTGTTGGCCGGCGCCGCGTCCGGGCTTGCGGCGACGGCCGCGCTGGCGGGGGGCGCCGGCGGCGGGATCGCGGCGCAGCATCGGGGCTTCGCGCCCTGGGCGTACACCATGCCGGCCGACAGCGCGAACGACGCCACGATCACCAGCCACCGACTCCGGCCGTTGGCTAACACGTTCACGCCCACGACCAGCAGCTTAATGTCGTCGGCGACGCCCGTGGGGCGTTTTCGACGGGTTATTCGGGTCGGGCGAATCGCCCCCGCGCCATGGCCCATCCGGTCACAATGACACCATGCGCGGCCAGACCTTCGCCGATGCCAACGCCTTCCACCGGGTGATGCGCCGCTTCGCCTCCTCGAAGGTGGGCGTGGCGCTGCTGCGCCCCACGGCGCACCATCTGGACCGGTTCGTCACCAGGGTCACGGGCGGCAGGAGCAGCTTCGCCGCCGTCGCAACAGGCATTCCCGTGGTGATGCTCACCACCACGGGCGCCAAATCCGGTGTGCCCCGCACGGTCGCCGTGTATGCGATCCCGCATCCGGATGGCCTGGCCCTCATCGCGTCCAACTTCGGGGGCGCCAAACACCCCGCCTGGTATCACAACCTCAAGGCCCACCCCGAAGCGACGGTGACTATCGGCCGCGACACCTGGCATACGACGGCGCGGCTCGCCGCGCCGGGCGAGCGCGACGAGATCTGGGCGAAGGGCCTCGAGCTGTATCCCGGCTGGCGCCAGTACGAGGTGCGGGCCGGCAAGCGCCACATCGAGGCGTTCGTCCTGCCGAGGAGTTGAGTTTCGCCGTCCCGCAGTCGATCTGGGGTTAGTTGCCGTCGCCGAGATAGGCGTCGGCCCAGGCGCCGATGATGCGGCCCGCCCGGTGGGCCTGCCCGCGAGCGGTGAGGAAGTGATCCGAGCCCTCGAGCGAGACGAAGCTGCGCGGGTGCCCGGCCAGGCGGAAGATCTCGCTGGCGTTGGCGATGCCGACCGTGTTGTCGGTGGGCGAGTGCAGGATCAGCAGCGGCAGGCGCAAATTCTTGATCTTGTCGCGCAGTTGGGCCCGGCGCACGTCCTCGACGAACGCCCGCTTGAGCGTCAGCGTGCGACCGCCGACCATCCACTCGGCGCTGCCCTCCGCCAGGCAGCGGTCGACGACGGCGTCGTAATGCTTCTCGACGTGGCTGGGGTCGACGGGCGCGGCGACGGTGACGACCGACCGCACGCCGGGCGAGTGCCGGGCCGCGGCGAGCACCGCCGCGCCGCCCCACGAGTGCCCGATCAGGATCTCGGCCGGGGTTCCGCGGCCTGCCATGAATTCGCACGCCGTGGCGATGTCGTCGACCTTGACGGTGAACGACCCGTCGCCCCAGTCGCCCTCCGATCCGCCGAGCCCCAGCGCGTCGAAACGCAGCATGCCGATGCCGTCGGTGGCCAGTTGCTTGCAGATCCGGGCCGCGGCGGGCGAATCCTTGCCGAGCGTGAAGCCGTGCGCGAACACGCCCCAGCCGCGCACCGCCCCGTCCGGCACCTCGATGACGCCTGCCAGAGTCGCGCCCGTGGAACCTTGGAACGTCACACGTTCGCCCATGCTGACGATCTAACCCGCCGCGGGCGGTCGTAAGGCCGACCTACCTGCGAGAATGTTTGTGCCCCCGGCGGGAACAATGACTGCGTACAAGTCAGCCTCTGCGGGCGACGTCTTGGCTCAGGATCTTGGGCCAGGTCTCGACATCGGCCGGGCTGTGCGCCACGGTGAGCGTTGACCGCGGCATCAGTGCGGCAAGCGATTCCGCTGTCGACATCGGATGCGCCGGATCGTCGACCCAGGCCAGAATCGTCGTCGGCACGTCGATTCGTGCGACGGCTTCGCGAGCCGGGAGGTCGCTCAGAGCCGCGCCGCGAAACAGTGACGGCAGCAGCGCGTCGGCCACATCGGGAACCGTTTCGGGCGCGCCGACCGTGGCTGGCGGCGGCGTCGCCCCGCGCGCCGACGCGATGAATGCCCCGACTCCCTCGGTTTCGATGAAATCGGCCGCATACTGGTAGATCGCCGCCTGCGCGGAGCGGGTTTCCCACGCGGTGGCCGGCACCATGAGCGTGAGGCCGGCGAAGCGGTCCGGCTCGCGGGCAGCCGCGTGCAGCAGCGTGCCGGTACCCATGGATGGGCCGACTCCGTGCACCCGTTCGCCGGGAAACCATTTGTCGAGCAGCTGCAGAAGATCCTCGGCAAGGCTTTCCCATCGGTAATCCTCCGGGACCTTGCGCCCAGTCGACTTGCCATGGCCCCGTGCGTCATACCGCAGCAATCGGGTCCCGCTGAGCCCCCTGCCGAGGTCGAGATTGAGCACCCGGTCACGGGAGCGGCTGGAGGTGAGCCCGTGCAATTGAACTACCGGATGACCGCCTTCGTCGCTCAGTTCAACCGCGAGCTCTGCCCCGGGAACCACGAAAGTGGACATCACGCAACTCTTCTCACGACCGGACGGCTCGCCCCGGAGCCGACCGTGCTGACCGAGCATCCAGGCTAACCGGGGCGTTAGGGTACCGCCATGCGGCTGACCAACGTGGCGCACCTGCGGCTCCCCTTCGGACGACTCTGGGGCTACGACGTGACGGTGTCTGACCTCGGCCGGCAGCTCCCGGTGTCTTTCGACCAGCGCATACACGTTGGTGCGGGCGCACGACCCGGCTCCTGGATGGCTCTGTCCATCCGGTTGCCGGCGGGGGTCAGCCGCCAATCGTTGGCCGATGCGTGGCTGGCTGTGATCGCCCGCCACGGCACCCTCCGAACGGCATTCACGCCCGGGGCGGACGGCGATCCGCAGCTGCATGAGATCGATATTCACCCAGGCCAGTGGGTAGAGCATGAGATCGCTCCGGGCCAGGCGGTCAACGACGCACTGCGAATAGTTCTCAACGCGACGTGCTCGCCGTATCAGCGGCCCTCACATCGATTGTGTGTGCTGGAGACTGCCGCCGGATTGACGGTGGTGATCGCTGCCGACCACGCCCACGTGGACATGTGGTCGATGCTGGTGATTGCGCGGGACCTGTTGTCGATGCTCGCCGACGCGCGGATCGGACGCACGTCGTCGCTGCAGCCACCGCCGGCATTTGTCGTGCACACGCAAGCACTGTTGGACCGTCCCGCGGCACCGGACCGCGTGCGCGCGCGATGGGCACAAATCATCAGCGACAGCGGTGGGGTGATGCCACGGTTTCCGCTGCCGTTGGGTGACTCCGGGCCGCATCCGGAACGCGTTGAGGTGCGTGACGTGTTCGATGTCCATGACGGCGCCGCGTTCGTCGCGCAGGCTCGCGAGGACGGTGTCTCGACGCTGGCACTCGCTGTGGTCGCCATGACCGCGGTGACCCGCGAGTTGGCCGGGGCGCCGCTGCGCGCGGTCTTCCCCGTGCACAGCCGATTTGAAGACAAATGGCACGACTCGGTGGGCTGGTTCATCACCAATTCGGTCCTGGAGTCGGCGGTGGCCGAGCCGCACGCCGCGGCCGCCGCCGTCAAAGAGGCTGTGCAGCTCGGTTCCTGGCCACTGGCCGACGTATTGGCTCCGTGGGGTGGAATGCCCGTCGCGCCCGGCATGTTCGCGATTTCCTGGCTGGACCAAAGCCGACTTCCGGTGCGCATCGATTCGGTCGGACTCGACGCCCAGTATGTCAGCGCGAGCGTTGACACCGACGGCGTCATGCTCTGGTTCATCCAGGACGAGTCCGGGCTACATCTGCGATGCCGCTACCCGGACACCGTGGAGGCACGAACCAACGTGGGGGCGTGGCTGGACTTGTTGGTGGCGCGCCTACAGGCACTGGCCCAGTCCTCGGTTCGAGGACTGCTGCGGGTAGGGGGCCGCACATATCGTGTGCAGCGCGCGACGCGCGAACACGTGGGGGTGATCGCCCAGCTGCTCTCCGACGACGAATTCGGTCAGGATCGCGAAGCCGCCGAACTCGAACGCTACGAGGCGGCCTACGACATCGTCGTTCGCAACCGATCCAACTATCTCGGAGTCGTCCTGAACGGTTCCGATAAGGTCGTCGCGACTGTGCAATTGACGATCATTCCCGGCCTTTCGCGCGGCGGCGCCACCCGGCTGCAGATCGAGGGACTACGGGTCGCCAAAGCCGAACGCGCACAGGGTCTCGGTACTGCACTCGTCGAGTGGGCACACAATTACGGAAGAGCACACGGGGCACAGCTGGCGCAGGTGACCACGGACGAGGCTCGCGAAAGGGCTCGGGCGTTCTATAGCAGGCTCGGGTACCACGCCGCCCACGTCGGGCTGAAACGCACCATCTGAGCCCGGTCGTGACACTGAGGCCCGAAACGGTGTTCTCATTAGCCGAGCTGGCGAACGGACGCCGTCTGACCTGCAAGAACATGAGTGCCCCCGGCAGGATTCGAACCTGCGGCCTTCTGCTCCGGAGGCAGACGCTCTATCCCCTGAGCTACGGGGGCGCTACGGCTTTGGCGTTGCGCCATTGGGCCCAGCCAGACTAGCGCATGTCGGTAGCCGCTTCGTCACCGCAATGGATTCGGGGCGCGGGCACCTCAGCCAATAGGATGGACGCTCGTGACCCCCGCTGACCTCGCTGAGCTGCTCAGGACCACCGCTTCCGCGGTGCTGGCCGAGCGCGGGCTGGACGCTGCCGCCTTGCCTGCGACGGTCACCGTGGAGCGGCCCCGCAACCCCGAGCACGGCGACTACGCCAGCAACCTGGCGCTTCAGCTGGGCAAGAAGGTCGGCGCCAACCCCCGTGAACTGGCCGGCTGGCTGGCCGAGGCGCTGTCGGAGGCCGACGGCATCGCCTCGGCCGAGGTGGCCGGGCCCGGCTTCATCAACCTGCGCCTCGAGGCGTCGGCGCAGGCCAAGATCGTCAACGCGGTCATCGACGCCGGCGACGTCTTCGGTCACTCCGACGCGCTGGGCGGCCACAAGATCAACCTGGAATTCGTCTCGGCCAACCCCACCGGGCCCATCCACATCGGCGGCACCCGCTGGGCCGCCGTCGGCGACGCGCTGGGCCGGCTGCTGACCACCCAGGGCGCCGACGTCCTGCGCGAGTACTACTTCAACGACCACGGCGCCCAGATCGACCGGTTCGCCAGCTCGCTGATCGCCGCCGCCAAGGGTGAACCGACGCCGGAGGACGGCTACGCCGGCGCCTACATCAACGACATCGCCGCGCAGGTGCTGGGCAAGGCGCCCGACGCGCTGAGCCTGCCCGACACCGAGATGCACGAGACGTTCCGCGAAATCGGTGTCGACCTGATGTTCACCCACATCAAGGAGTCGCTGCACGAGTTCGGCACCGACTTCGACGTCTACACCCACGAAGACTCGATGCACACCAGCGGCCGCGTCGACCAGGCGATCGCCCGGCTGCGCGACACCGGCAACATCTACGAAAAGGACGGCGCAACCTGGTTGCGCACCAGCGCTTTTGGCGACGACAAAGATCGCGTCGTGATCAAGAGCGACGGCAAGCCGGCCTACATCGCCGGTGACATCGCCTACTACCTGGACAAGCGGCAGCGCGGCTTCGACCTGTGCATCTACATGCTCGGCGCCGACCACCACGGATACATCGCCCGGCTCAAGGCCGTGGCCGCCGCGTTCGGTGATGACCCGGCGCACGTCGAGGTGCTGATCGGGCAGATGGTCAACCTGGTCCGCGACGGGCAACCGGTCCGGATGAGCAAGCGGGCCGGAACCGTGATCACGCTCGACGACCTGGTCGAGGCGATAGGCGTCGACGCGGCGCGCTACAGCCTGATCCGCTCCTCGGTCGACACCCCGATCGACATCGACCTGGCGCTGTGGTCGTCGGCGTCGAACGAAAACCCGGTCTACTACGTGCAATACGCGCACGCGCGGCTGTCGGCGCTGGCCCGCAACGCCGCGGAACTGGGCCTGGTCCCCGACACCGGGCACCTCGAGCTGCTCAGCCACGACAAGGAGGGGACGCTGCTGCGCAGCATCGGGGAATTCCCCCGCGTGCTGAAAACCGCTGCGTCCCTGCGGGAGCCGCACCGGGTGTGCCGTTACCTGGAAGACCTGGCCGGCGACTACCACCGGTTCTACGACTCGTGCCGGGTGCTGCCCCAGGGTGACGAGCAGCCCACCGACCTGCACACCGCGCGGCTGGCGCTGTGCCAGGCCACCCGCCAGGTCATCGCCAACGGGCTGACGATCCTCGGTGTCACCGCCCCGGAGCGAATGTGAACGTGCACCCCGCCGGTCCTCGGCACGCCGAAGACATCCGGCACCCCGATAGCACGCCGCGGCCGCAGTCGCCCGACGAGCTGCTTCGACTTGCGCCGAATGTGTGGCCGCGCAACATGCTTCGTGGTGACACCGGGGTCGCCAGCCTCGCCGGAATCCCGGTCACCCAGCTCGCCCAGGAGTACGGCACCCCGCTGTTCGTCATCGACGAGGACGACTTCCGGTCCCGCTGCCGCGAACTCGCGGCGGCGTTCGGCGGCGGGCACAACGTGTGCTACGCGGCCAAGGCCTTCCTTTGCACCGAGATCGCCCGGTGGGTCGACGAGGAGGGCCTGTCGCTCGACGTCTCCACCGGCGGCGAGCTCGCCGTCGCCCTGCACGCCGACTTCCCGCCGGAGCGGATCACCCTCCACGGCAACAACAAATCCGTCGCGGAGCTGACCGCCGCGGTCAAAGCCGGCGTGGGACACATCGTGCTGGACTCGATGACCGAGATCGAGCGCCTCGACGCCGTCGCGGGGGAGGCCGGCATCGTCCAGGACGTCTACGTCCGGCTCACCGTCGGGGTCGAGGCGCACACGCACGAATTCATCTCCACCGCACACGAAGACCAGAAGTTCGGGTTGTCGGTGGCCAGCGGCGCGGCGATGGCCGCGGTGCGCCGGGTATTCGCCACCGATCACCTGCGCCTGGTGGGGCTGCACAGCCACATCGGCTCGCAGATCTTCGACGTCGACGGCTTCGAGGTCGCCGCGCACCGCGTCATCGGGCTGCTGCACAACATCGTCGACGAATTCGGCGTCGACAAGACGGGCCAGATCTCCACCGTCGATCTCGGTGGCGGACTGGGCATTTCCTATCTGGGCACCGACGACCCGCCGCCGGTGGCCGAGCTGGCGGCCAAGCTGACGGCCATCGTCGCCAACGAGTCGGCGGCCGTGGGGCTGCCCACCCCGCGGCTGGTGGTGGAGCCCGGACGGGCCATCGCCGGGCCGGGCACCATCACGCTGTATGAGGTGGGCACCGTCAAGGACGTCGACGTGAGCAGCACGGCCCAGCGCCGCTATGTCAGCGTCGACGGCGGCATGAGCGACAACATCCGCACCGCGCTCTACGACGCGCAGTACGACGCCCGGCTGGTCTCGAGGGCCAGCGACGCACCGGCGACGCTGGCACGCATCGTCGGAAAGCACTGCGAGAGCGGTGACATCGTCGTGCGCGACGCGTGGGTGCCCGACGACTTGCGGCCCGGTGACCTGCTCGGGATCGCCGCGACCGGCGCGTACTGCTATTCGCTGTCGAGCCGCTACAACATGATCTGCCGTCCGGCGGTGGTTGCGGTGCGCGCGGGCCGGTCCCGCCTGATCCTGCGCCGCGAGACGGTTGACGATCTACTGAGTCTGGAAGTGAGGTGAACGGTGCCCCGTGACGAAAAGCCTGTGGGCGTAGCGGTGCTCGGGTTGGGCAACGTCGGAAGCGAAGTTGTCCGCATCATCGAGGGCAGCGCCGACGACCTCGCGGCTCGTGTCGGCGCGCCCCTGGTGTTGCGTGGGGTCGGAGTGCGGCGGGTCGCCGCCGACCGTGGCGTCCCGGTCGAGTTGCTCACCGACAACGTCGAGGAACTCGTCTCCCGCGAGGACGTCGACATCGTCGTGGAATTGATGGGGCCGGTGGAACCGGCGCGCAAGGCCATCCTGCGCGCGCTCGAGCACGGCAAGTCGGTCGTCACGGCGAACAAGGCGCTGCTGGCCACCTCCACCGGCGAGCTGGCGCAGGCCGCCGAAAACGCCCACGTCGACCTGTATTTCGAAGCGGCGGTCGCGGGCGCCATCCCGGTCATCCGCCCGCTCACCCAGTCGCTGGCGGGGGACACGGTGCTGCGGGTAGCCGGCATCGTCAACGGCACCACCAACTACATCCTGTCCGCGATGGACAGCACCGGCGCCGACTATGACACCGCCCTGGCCGAGGCGAGCGCGCTCGGCTACGCCGAGGCCGACCCCACCGCCGACGTCGAAGGCTACGACGCCGCGGCCAAGGCCGCGATCCTGGCGTCGATCGCCTTCCACACCCGGGTGACCGCCGACGACGTCTATCGCGAGGGCATCACCAAGATCACGCCGGCCGACTTCGTCTCCGCGCGGTCGCTGGGCTGCACCATCAAGCTGCTGTCCATCTGCGAGCGCGTCAGCACCGAGGACGGTCAGGAGCGGGTGTCGGCCCGCGTCTATCCGGCGCTGGTGCCGTTGTCGCATCCGCTGGCCACGGTCAACGGCGCGTTCAACGCCGTGGTGGTCGAGGCCAAGGCCGCCGGCCGGCTGATGTTCTACGGTCAGGGCGCCGGCGGCGCGCCCACCGCATCCGCGGTCACCGGCGACTTGGTGATGGCCGCCCGCAACCGGGTACTGGGCAGCCGCGGGCCGAAGGAATCCAAGTACGCCCAGCTTCCGGTCGCGCCAATGGGTTTCATCTCCACCCGCTACTACGTCAGCATGAACGTCGCCGACAAGCCGGGCGTGCTGTCCACGGTGGCCGCGGAGTTCGCCAAGCGTGAGGTGAGCATCGCCGAGGTTCGCCAGGAGGGCGTGGTGGACGAAGGCGGGCGGCGAGTCGGGGCCCGTGTCGTGGTCGTCACCCACAGCGCCACCGATGCCGCGCTGTCCGAAACCGTCGATGCGCTGGCGGATCTGGACGTCGTGCAGGGCGTCACCAGTGTGCTGCGACTGGAAGAGACCGGCCGATGAGCGTCCCGCGCACCGCCGTGCACCAGCCGTGGCCGGGGTTGATCGCCGCCTACCGCGACCGCCTGCCGATCGGCGACGACTGGACGCCGGTCACCCTGCTGGAGGGCGGCACCCCGCTGATCGCGGCGACGCGCCTTTCCGAGAAGACCGGCTGCACGGTGCATCTCAAGGTCGAGGGCCTCAACCCGACCGGCTCGTTCAAGGACCGGGGCATGACCATGGCGGTCACCGACGCACTGGCGCGCGGCCAGCAGGCCGTGTTGTGCGCGTCGACCGGCAACACCTCCGCGTCGGCGGCGGCGTACGCCGCCCGCGCCGGCATCACCTGCGCGGTGCTGATCCCGCAGGGCAAGATCGCGATGGGCAAGTTGGCACAGGCGGTCATGCACGGCGCCAAGATCATTCAGATCGACGGCAACTTCGACGACTGCCTGGAACTGGCCCGCAAGATGGCCGCCGACTTCCCGACGATCGCGTTGGTCAACTCCGTCAACCCCGTACGCATCGAGGGCCAGAAGACGGCGGCGTTCGAGATCGTCGACGCGCTGGGCACCGCGCCGGACGTGCACGCCCTGCCGGTCGGCAACGCGGGTAACATCACCGCGTACTGGAAGGGCTACACCGAATATCACCACGACGGCGTGATCGACAAGCTGCCCCGCATGCTGGGTACCCAGGCGGCCGGCGCCGCGCCCCTGGTGCACGGCGCACCGGTCAGCCACCCGGAGACGATCGCGACCGCGATACGCATCGGCGCTCCCGCGTCGTGGGCGGCCGCGGTCAACGCGCAGCAGCAGTCCAACGGGCGGTTCCTGGCGGCCACCGACGAGGAGATCCTGGCCGCCTACCACTTGGTGGCCGAGAGCGAGGGCGTCTTCGTCGAGCCCGCGTCGGCGGCCAGCATCGCGGGTCTGCTCAAGGCCGTCGACGACGGTTGGGTGGCGCGTGGCTCGACGGTGGTGTGCACGGTGACCGGCAATGGCCTCAAAGACCCCGACACGGCACTGCGGGACATGCCAACCGTGTCCCCGCTGCCCGTCGATCCGGTGCTCGTCGTCGAGAAGCTGGGGCTCGCGTAAGAAATGACGTCCCAGAGGCTGCCCGCCGGGCTGGTGGCAAGCTCCGTCGTGTCGGCGTCCAGCGCCAACCTCGGTCCCGGTTTCGACAGCATCGGCTTGGCACTGAGTCTCAGCGACGAAATCGTCGTGGAGACAACGGATTCCGGATTGGTGGTGCTGGTCGAAGGGGAGGGCGCCGAGCAGGTGCCCCGGGGTCCCGAACACCTGGTGGTGCGCGCCGTCGAGTGCGGGCTGCGGGCCGCGGGCGTCCGCGCCGCGGGCCTGGTGGTCCGGTGCCGCAACGCCATCCCGCACTCGCGCGGTCTCGGCTCCTCCGCGGCGGCCGTGGTGGGCGGCCTGGCGGCGGCGAATGGCCTTGTTGCACAGTCTGATTCGGAGCCCCTGAGCGACGCGCGGCTGATTCAGTTGTCGTCGGAGTTCGAGGGGCATCCCGACAACGCCGCCGCCGCCGTGCTGGGCGGTGCGGTGGTGTCGTGGATCGACGCCTCGGGTGACCGGCCGCGGTATTCCGCGGTGCCGCTGCGGCTGCACCCCGACATCCGCCTGTACTGCGCGATACCGCAGGAGCGCTCCCTGACCGCGGAGACCCGGGGGCTGCTGCCGGCCCAAGTGAGCCACGACGACGCCCGGTTCAGCGTCAGCCGCGCCGCCTTGCTGGTGGTAGCGCTGACCCAACGCCCGGACCTGCTGATGCCGGCCACCGAGGATGTGCTGCATCAACCGCAGCGCGCCCCGGCGATGCCCGCCTCAGCGGAATATTTGCGGCTGTTCCGGCGTCATAACGTGTCAGCGACACTTTCCGGGGCGGGTCCAGCACTGATTGCGCTCAGCACAGCGCCGGAGTTGCCTAAGGAAGTGGTGGAGTACGGGGCCGCCAACGGATTTGCCCTCACTGAGATGACCGCCGGCGATGGAGTTCGCTGGAGCCCGGGCGTCACAGTCTCCGGTTGATCCACAGCGTGGCCGGAGGGTTTGCTTGCTTCCAACAAAGATGCGGGCTATCCTCGGTTCCGTCCAGCAATCGCAGCATCTGCATCTGCATCCATACTGCCTTGCCGCTAGGACACACCAATTCTTCTCGTGAACGAGGTTCGCCGCTTACTCCGCCGATTAAGGCGATCACCGTTGCAGAGTCGATATTTGGGCGCACTCGGCGATTTGCTGAATGCAACGAACCCCCCGGATGAGCTGTTCAGCGGGGGAAGAAAGGAAATCCGTGACCGATACGGACCTGTTCACGGCCGACGCGAGCACCGACAGCAATGAGGTGTCGAACGCCGTGACCCCGGACACATCCGACGGCAAAACCAATGCCCCTGTTGGCTCTCTGTCCACCATGGTGCTTCCCGAACTGCGCGCGCTGGCTAACGAAGTCGGCGTCAAGGGGACGTCGGGCATGCGCAAAAACGAACTCATCGCCGCCATAAAGGAAATCAGGGGACAGTCCAACGGGACTTCCGCCCCGAAGGCCCCTGAAGAGGGCGGCAAGTCCGACACCGCCAGTGCCGAAGCGCCGGCCGGTGCGGACCACTCGAACGGTTCGACCACCGAGGCCCCCCGCCGCGAACGGCGCGGCGCCTCCCGCGAGCCCGGTGCGGCCCGCGGCGGCGACGACGCTGACGGCGCGCGCTCACGCAATCGCGAGGGCGAGGCCTCCGGCGAAGAGGACACCCGCCAGGGCGCCAAGCGCGACTCCCAAGGTGAGGAGCGCGGCCAGGACTCCGGTGGCGACCAA
This sequence comes from Mycobacterium paraffinicum, assembly GCF_001907675.1. Taxonomy (GTDB): domain Bacteria; phylum Actinomycetota; class Actinomycetes; order Mycobacteriales; family Mycobacteriaceae; genus Mycobacterium; species Mycobacterium paraffinicum_A. Next base: position 42,101 of record NZ_MPNT01000028.1, on the reverse strand, counting down.
AGCGGTGATCAGCAGGGCTCGGGCGGCCAGCAAGGCCGCGGCGGCTCGAACCAGCAAGACGACGACGGCGAGGGCCGTCAGGGCCGCCGCGGGCGCCGCTTCCGCGATCGCAGGCGGCGCGGTGAGCGGTCCGGCGAGGGCGGCGACACCGAACTGCGCGAGGACGACGTCGTGCAGCCGGTCGCCGGCATCCTTGACGTGCTCGACAATTACGCGTTCGTCCGCACCTCCGGCTACCTGGCCGGCCCGCACGACGTCTACGTCTCGATGAACATGGTGCGCAAGAACGGCCTGCGCCGCGGCGACGCGGTGACCGGCGCGGTCCGCGTGCCCAAGGACGGCGAACAGCCCAACCAGCGGCAGAAGTTCAACCCGCTCGTCCGCCTGGACAGCGTCAACGGCGGGCCCGTCGAGGACGCGAAAAAGCGCCCCGACTTCAGCAAGCTGACGCCCCTGTACCCCAACCAGCGGCTTCGCCTGGAGACCACCCCCGACCGGCTGACCACGCGGGTCATCGACCTGATCATGCCGATCGGCAAGGGCCAGCGCGCCCTGATCGTGTCGCCGCCCAAGGCGGGTAAGACGACGATCCTGCAGGACATCGCCAACGCGATCACCCGCAACAACCCGGAATGCCACCTCATGGTCGTGCTCGTCGACGAGCGCCCCGAGGAGGTCACCGACATGACCCGCTCGGTCAAGGGCGAGGTCATCGCCTCCACCTTCGACCGGCCGCCCTCGGACCACACCTCGGTCGCCGAGCTGGCCATCGAACGCGCCAAGCGGCTCGTCGAGCAGGGCAAGGACGTCGTGGTGCTGCTCGACTCGATCACCCGCCTCGGCCGCGCCTACAACAACGCGTCACCCGCCTCGGGCCGGATCCTGTCCGGTGGTGTCGACTCCACCGCGCTGTACCCGCCGAAGCGATTCCTGGGTGCGGCACGAAACATCGAGGAAGGCGGATCGCTGACGATCATCGCCACCGCGATGGTCGAGACCGGCTCCACCGGTGACACGGTCATCTTCGAGGAGTTCAAGGGCACCGGTAACGCCGAGCTCAAGCTGGACCGCAAGATCTCCGAGCGACGGGTCTTCCCGGCGGTCGACGTGAACCCCTCCGGCACCCGCAAGGACGAGCTGCTGCTCTCGCCGGACGAGTTCGCGATCGTGCACAAGCTGCGCCGCGTGCTGTCGGGCCTGGATTCCCACCAGGCCATCGACCTGCTGATGTCCCAGCTGCGCAAGACGAAGAACAACTACGAGTTCCTGGTGCAGGTCTCCAAGACCACACCGGGATCGATGGACAACGACTAGCCGATCCACGTTCCTCGGCGGGCCGGCAGCGCGAAGCGCCGGGAATGTGGACGGGTACCCCATTGTTTTGGGAGAGCAGTGGTTGACCTGGCATAATCGACGCTCGACAAGATCGAAGAGGACAGCATGAAATCTGACATTCACCCCGCTTACGGGGAGACCACCGTGCACTGCGGGTGTGGAAACACCTTCACCACGCGCAGCACCAAGCCCGGCGGCAACATCGTCGTGGAAGTGTGCTCGCAGTGCCACCCCTTCTACACCGGCAAGCAGAAGATTCTGGACAGCGGTGGCCGGGTGGCTCGCTTCGAGAAGCGGTACGGCAAGCGCAAGGGTGCCGCGGCGGACAACACCGACAAATAGTTGCTTTGCCGACGCCCGAACTGTGCACCAGAGCACAGGCCGGGCGTCGGTTTGCGTTTGCGGCAATGAGACTCGGGGCGGAACGGGCAGGAGGTGAGATGTGACGCAGCCGGTGCAGACGATTGATGTGCTGCTGGCCGAACACGCCGAGCTCGAGCAACGGCTGGCGGATCCCGACTTGCACAGCAATCCCGCCGAGGCGCGCAAGGCCGGTCGCCGGTTCGCCCGGTTGGCCCCGATCGTCGCCACCTATCGCAAGCTGGAGTCGGCGCGCGGCGATTTGGAGACCGCGCGCGAATTGGCCGCTGACGACCAGTCTTTCGCCGACGAGGTGACCGAACTCGAGTCGCGGGTGGCCGAATTGGACACCCAACTGACCGACATGTTGGCGCCACGCGACCCGCACGACGCCGACGACATCGTGCTCGAGGTCAAATCCGGTGAGGGCGGCGAGGAATCCGCATTGTTCGCGGCGGACCTGGCCCGTATGTACATCCGCTACGCCGAGCGGCACGGCTGGAACGTGACCGTGCTGGACGAGACCACGTCGGACCTCGGCGGCTATAAGGACGCGACGCTGTCCATCGCCAGCAAGGGCGACTCCGCTGAGGGGGTGTGGTCGCGAATGAAGTTCGAGGGCGGGGTCCATCGGGTGCAGCGCGTACCGGTGACGGAATCCCAAGGCCGCGTGCACACTTCGGCGGCGGGCGTGCTGGTCTATCCCGAGCCCGAGGAAGTGGGCGAAGTGCAGATCGACGAGTCGGATCTGCGCATCGACGTGTACCGCTCATCCGGCAAGGGCGGCCAGGGTGTGAACACCACCGACTCCGCGGTCCGGATCACGCATCTGCCCACCGGGATCGTGGTGACCTGTCAGAACGAACGCTCGCAGCTGCAGAACAAGACGCGCGCGCTGCAGGTGCTGGCCGCTCGCCTGCAGGCGTTGGCCGAAGAACAGGCGCTGGCCGACGCGTCGGCCGACCGGGCCAGCCAGATCCGGACCGTCGACCGCAGCGAACGGATTCGCACCTATAACTTCCCGGAGAACCGGATCACCGACCACCGGATCGGTTACAAGGCGCACAACCTCGATCAGGTACTCGACGGCGACCTCGACGCGATGTTCGACGCCTTGAGCTCCGCCGACAAGCAATCCCGGCTGCAACAGGCATGAGTGCCCGGCGACGATGCAGAGCGAAGCGATGAGGAGGGGCGGGACAGTTCAGCACAGTGTGCGGCGCGCGATCGATTCCGCTGCGGCGACGCTCGCCGAAGCGGGGATCGCCTCCGCCCGTTGGGACGCCGAGGAGCTGGCCGCGCACCTGACGGGCACCGAGCGCGGTCGGCTGGCCCTGCTCGACTCGCCCGGCGACGACTTCTTCGGTCGCTACCGCGACGTCGTGGCCGCGCGCTCGCGGCGGGTGCCGTTGCAGCATCTCACCGGCACGGCCGCGTTCGGGCCGCTGATGCTGCGGGTCGGTCCCGGCGTCTTCATACCGCGCCCGGAAACCGAAGCCCTCTTGGCGTGGGTCACCGAACAGCGACTCCCGGCCCGGTCCGTCATCGTCGACCTGTGCACCGGATCGGGCGCCCTGGCGGTGGCGCTGGCCCATCAACACCCGGCGGCGCGGATCATTGCCGTCGACGATTCGGCGGCGGCCCTCGAGTACGCGCGCCGCAACGCGGCGGGCACCGCGGTCGAACTCGTGCGGGCCGACGTCACCACGCCCGGCCTGCTGCCCGACCTGGACGGCGGCGTCGACGTGGTGGTGGCCAACCCGCCCTATGTCCCCGACGCCGCACCCGTGGAACCCGAAGTGGCTCAATATGATCCACGCCACGCGGTCTTCGGCGGCCCGGACGGGATGGCGGTGATCGCCCCGATCGTCGAGCTGGCCTGCCGCTGGCTGCGCCCGGGGGGCGTCTTCGCCGTCGAACATGACGACACCACGTCGGCGGAGACCGTCGAATTGGTCCGTAAGACAACGCTTTTCGAAGACGTCATGGAGCATCAAGATCTGGCCGGCCGGCCGAGATTCGTGACGGCCCGCAAACAGGGCGGCGCCATTGACTGAAGTCTTCGACTGCGCTGATCCCGACCAGCGTTCGCGTGGAATCGCCTCGGCGGCGGGCGCGATCAAGGGTGGCCGCCTCGTCGTTATGCCGACGGACACCGTCTACGGCATCGGCGCCGATGCCTTCAACAGCGCCGCGGTGACGGCCCTCCTCTCGGCGAAGGGGCGTGGCCGGGACATGCCGGTCGGCGTGCTGGTCGGCTCCTGGCACACCATCGAGGGGCTCGTCTACACCATGCCGGGCGGGGCGCGCGACCTGATCCGCGCGTTCTGGCCGGGAGCGCTGAGCCTGGTGGTGACGCAGGCGCCGTCGCTGCAATGGGACCTCGGCGACGCCCGCGGCACCGTGATGCTGCGGATGCCGCTGCATCCGGTGGCCATCGAGCTGTTGCGCGAGGTGGGGCCCATGGCGGTATCCAGTGCGAACGTCTCAGGCCGGCCGCCCGCCGTGGACGCCAACGAGGCGCGGAATCAGCTCGGTGACCTCGTCGACGTCTATCTCGACGCGGGCACGGCCGAGCAGCAGGCGGCGTCGACGATCGTCGACCTGACCGGTGCCGCCCCGCGCATCCTGCGACCGGGCCCAGTGAGCGCCGCACGGATCGCCGAAGTGCTCGGGGTGGATCCAGAAAGCCTGACCGCCCAGACCTGACCGGAGCGGTTCTCTCCTTGCCAGGTTGGTGCAGTACCGTCTCGACGTGTCCAGCGACCCGGCCACCACGCTAGCCAACCTCGCCGATGGCGTGCTCGCCCTGGCTGACCGCGGCGCCGGTGTCCCGCTGCGCGAGCTTGCCCTCGTGGGTCTGACCGCCGCGATCATCACCTACTTCGCGACCGGTCCCGTGCGGGTGCTCGCCACCCGGCTGGGCGCCGTCGCCTATCCGCGAGAACGCGACGTACACGTGACCCCGACCCCGCGCATGGGCGGGCTGGCGATGTTCCTCGGTGTCATCTCGGCCGTCTTCCTGGCCTCGCAGCTTCCGGCGCTCACCCGCGGGTTCGTCTATTCCACGGGCATGCCCGCGGTGCTGGTGGCCGGCGCCGTGATCATGGGCATCGGGCTCATCGACGATCGGTGGGGCCTGGACGCCCTGACGAAGTTCGCCGGCCAGATCACCGCGGCCAGCGTGCTGGTCACCATGGGCGTTGCCTGGAGCGTCCTCTACATCCCGATCGGCGGCGTCGGCACCATCGTGCTGGACCAGGCCTCGTCGATCCTGCTCACACTCGCGCTGACGGTGTCCATCGTCAACGCGATGAACTTCGTCGACGGGCTGGACGGACTGGCCGCCGGGCTCGGGCTGATCACCGCCCTGGCCATCTGCATGTTCTCGGTCGGCCTGCTGCGCGACCACGGCGGCGACGTGCTCTTCTATCCGCCCGCCGTGATCTCCGTGGTGCTCGCGGGGGCCTGCCTGGGCTTCCTGCCGCACAACTTCCACCGCGCCAAGATCTTCATGGGTGATTCCGGCTCGATGCTGATCGGCCTGATGCTCGCCGCGGCCTCGACCACCGCCGCGGGGCCCGTCTCGCAGAACGCCTACGGTGCGCGCGATGTGTTCGCCCTGTTGTCACCGTTCCTGCTGGTCGTCGCCGTGATGTTCGTGCCGATGCTGGATTTGCTGCTGGCGATCGTGCGCCGCACCCGCGCGGGCCGCAGCGCGTTCAGCCCCGACAAGATGCACCTGCACCACCGCTTGCTGCAGATCGGACATTCCCACCGCCGGGTGGTGTTGCTGATCTACCTCTGGGTGGGCATCGTCGCGTTCGGTGCGGCCAGCACGATTTTCTTCAACCCGCGCGACACCGCCGCGGTGATGCTGGGCGCCATCGTGGTCGCCGGCATCGCGACCGCGATCCCACTCATGCGGCGGCGAGACGAGTATGAAGACGAGGACTACGACAGCTAGTAGTAGTGGTGTTCGCCTTATGGTACGGTGCAGGTAGAAGCCCAAAAAGCCGCACAGATTGCCGGTCCGTCGGACACTGTTCCGATCGGGTCGGCTGAGGACTCGCGTCGGGTGATACCCCTTGGGTGGATCCCCTGTGACGTGCGATACGCTCGGCGGGCCACCGATCAGTTCGGTCGGGGGACTCCCGCTCTACCAACTTGGGATTGAGGTGCTGCAGTGACGACACCAGCGCAGGACGCGCCGTTGGTGTTCCCCTCTGTTGCGTTCCGGCCGGTCCGCCTGTTGGTGCTCAGCTTCGCCGTCACCGCGGTGGCCGTCGTCGCCGCCGGACTGACCGGTCACCTGATGGTCGGGGTGTTCTTCGGGGTCGGGTTGCTGCTTGGTTTGCTCAACGCCCTTCTGGTGCGTCGCTCAGTCGCGTCGATCACCGCCAAAGAGCATCCGATGAAAAGCACGATGGCGCTGAATTCGGCCACCCGGCTGGCCGTCATCACCGTGATCGGGCTGATCATCGCCTACATCTTCCGGCCCGCGGGCCTGGGCGTCGTGTTCGGCTTGGCGCTGTTTCAGATCTTGCTGGTGGCATCGACGGCTCTTCCGGTGTGGAAGAAGCTGCGCGCCGGCGACTGGGCAGACGACTCCGCCGGCGGCGCGACGGCCGGATCGGAAGGAACGGAAGGAAAGAACAGCACCGATGACTGAGACGACGTTCCTGGCCGCCGCGATCGAGGTTGGCGAGCACACCCACGCCAAATGGCTGGGGCTCACCGTCAACACCGACACGATCCTGTCGACCGCGATCGCCGCGGTGATCGTCCTGGCGCTGGCCTTCTTCCTGCGCGCGAAGATCACGTCGACCGGCGTCCCCAGCGGCGTGCAGTTGTTCTGGGAAGCCATCACCGTCCAGATGCGCGATCAGATCGAGAGCGCGGTCGGGATGCGGATCGCGCCATTCGTATTGCCTTTGGCGGTAACCATTTTCGTCTTCATCCTGATCTCCAACTGGCTGTCGGTGCTTCCGCTGCAATACACGGATAAGTCCGGGCACACCACCGAGCTGCTGAAATCGGCGGCCGCGGACATCAACTACGTTCTGGCCCTGGCCCTGTTCGTGTTCGTCTGCTACCACGTGGCGGGCATCTGGCGCCGCGGCATCGTCGGCCACCCGCTGGCCGTGCTCAAGGGCCACGTGGCGTTCCTGGCGCCGATCAACCTCGTCGAGGAGCTCGCCAAGCCGATTTCGTTGTCGCTGCGACTTTTCGGCAACATCTTCGCCGGCGGCATCCTGGTCGCGCTGATCGCGCTCTTCCCGCCCTACATCATGTGGGCGCCCAACGCGATCTGGAAGGCCTTCGACCTCTTCGTCGGGGCGATCCAGGCGTTCATCTTCTCGATCTTGACGATCCTGTACTTCAGTCAAGCCATGGAGATCGAGGAGCACCATGACTGAGGTCACCATGAATTGCTTTGACCCACACACCATTACAGAGGCCTGGTAGACCACTACCAGCTATCAAGGAGGATAAGAATGGCTCTGGACCCCCAAGTCGCTGCCGCTGCGCTCATCGGCGGTGGACTCATCATGGGCGGTGGCGCGATCGGCGCCGGTATCGGTGACGGTATCGCCGGTAACGCGCTGGTCTCGGGTATCGCCCGGCAGCCCGAGGCGCAAGGTCGGCTGTTCACGCCGTTCTTCATCACCGTCGGTCTGGTCGAGGCCGCCTACTTCATCAACCTGGCCTTCATGGCGCTGTTCGTCTTCGCCACACCCGTCGGCACCTAGTTCGCTGTGATGGGTGACGCGAGTCTGAGCGTTCTGGCATCCAGCCAGGTGATGGCCGAGGGAGGCAACAACTTCCTCGTTCCCAACGGCACGTTCTTCTTTGTGCTGGCCATCTTCCTGATCGTGCTGGCCGTGATCGGCACCTTCGTGGTGCCGCCGGTTATGCGGGTGTTGCGCGAGCGCGACAACATGGTTGCCAAGACGGCCGCCGACAACAAGAAGGCGACTGAGCAGTTCGACGCCGCCAAGGCTGACTACGAGGAAGCCCTGTCGGAGGCCCGGGTTCAGGCGTCGTCGTTGCGCGACAATGCCCGCACCGAAGGCCGTAAGCTGGTCGAAGACGCGCGCGCCCGTGCCGAGCAGCAGGTGATGTCGACGTTGCAAATGGCATCCGAGCAATTGAAGCGGGAGAGAGACGCCGTGGAACTGGATCTGCGCGCCAACGTGGCGGGCATGTCGGCGAAGCTGGCCAGCCGGATCCTCGGCGTCGAGGTGGCCCCGGCCACCACGGCCACGTCCGCAACCGGGAAATCTGGACGGTAATCGCGCATGTCGACATTCATCGGGCAGTTGATCGGATTCGCGGCCATCGTGCTTCTGGTCGTGCGGTACGTGGTGCCGCCGGTGCGTCGTCTGATGGCCGCTCGTCAGGAGGCCGTGCGTCAGCAGCTGAAAGACTCCGCGGCAGCGGCCGATCGGTTGAAAGAGTCGACCACGGCCCACAGCAACGCCGTGGAGTCCGCCAAGACCGAGGCCGAACGGCTCGTCGAGGAAGCCCAGACCGACGCGGGCCGCATCGCCGAGCAGTTCCGGATCCAGGCCGACGCGGAATTCGAACGCATCGCCACGCAGGGTGGCCGCCAGGTCGACCTGCTGCGCACGCAACTCAGCCGCCAGCTCCGCCTGGAACTCGGCCACGAGGCGGTGCGCCAGGCGGGCGAGTTGGTGCGGAACTTTGTCGCCGACCCGGAACAGCAGTCCGGCACCGTCGATCGGTTTTTGGACGACCTGGAAGCGATGGCCCCGGCGCCGGCCGAGGTCGAGTATCCATTGTTGACCAAGATGCGCTCCGCCAGTCGGGTGGCGGTGGCCAGCCTGACGGAGCGGTTCAGCGACATCGCCAAAGGCCTTGACAACAAAGCGCTTACCAGCCTCTCGTCCGAGCTTGTTTCGGTAGCCGAAATGCTGGACCGGGAGATCGTCATCACCCGGTACTTGACCGTGCCCGCCGAGGACGCGGCGCCCCGCGTCCGGCTGATCGAGCGGCTGGTCTCGGGCAAGGTCGCCGACGCCACGCTCGACATCCTGCGGCTGGCGGTGTCGGAACGTTGGTCGGCCAACTCCGATTTGGGCGACGCGATCGAGCACATCTCGCGGCAGGCGTTGCTCGAAGTCGCAGAACGGGAGAACAAGGTCGACGACGTCGAAGACCAGCTCTTCCGGTTCGCCCGCATCCTGGACGCGCAGCCGCGACTCGCCATCCTGTTGGGTGACTACGGCGTGCCGGTGGAAGGCCGGATCAGCCTGCTGCGCAAGGTACTTGATAGCTCCAGCGGCAGGGTCGACCCGATCGTCGTGGCGCTGCTGACCCAGACCGTCCAACTGCTCAGGGGTGAATCGGCCGAGGAGGCCATCCAGTTCTTGGCGAAAGTCGCGGTGGCACGCCGCGGCGAGATCGTCGCGCAAGTCAGTGCGGCGGCCGAACTCAGCGACGCCCAGCGGTCTCGCCTGACCGACGTGCTCGGCCGCATCTACGGTCATCCGGTGACGGTGCAGCTGCAAACCTCCGAGGAGCTGCTCGGCGGCCTGCTCATCTCCGTGGCGGACGAAGTGATTGACGGGACACTCGCTTCGCGCCTCGCCGCTGCCCAGGCCCAATTGCCCGACTGACCCGACCACTCCCACCAACCCTTTCCGACACACGCGATACCGAGACCAAGTAGGAAGACGAAAAGCCATGGCCGAGTTGACAATCTCCGCTGATGACATCCAGAGCGCCATCGAGGAGTACGTAGGCTCTTTCACCTCCGACACCTCCCGTGAAGAGGTCGGCACCGTCGTCGACGCCGGGGACGGCATCGCGCACGTCGAAGGCCTGCCCTCCGTCATGACCCAGGAACTGCTCGAGTTCCCGGGCGGGGTCCTCGGCGTCGCGCTGAACCTCGACGAGCACAGCGTCGGCGCGGTGATCCTGGGTGACTTCGAGAAAATCGAAGAGGGGCAACAGGTCAAGCGCACCGGCGAGGTGCTGTCGGTCCCCGTCGGTGACGCCTTCCTGGGTCGCGTCGTCAACCCGCTCGGTCACCCCATCGACGGTCGCGGAGACATCGACACCGACATTCGCCGCGCGCTGGAGATCCAGGCGCCGTCCGTGGTGCAGCGGCAAAGCGTGAGCGAGCCCCTGCAGACCGGCATCAAGGCGATCGACGCCATGACGCCGATCGGCCGCGGCCAGCGGCAGCTGATCATCGGTGACCGCAAGACCGGCAAGACCGCCGTCTGCGTCGACACGATCCTCAACCAGCGCGGGAACTGGGAGAGCGGCGACGAGAAGAAGCAGGTCCGCTGCGTCTACGTGGCGATCGGCCAGAAGGGCACCACGATCGCCTCGGTCCGGCGGGCGCTCGAAGAGGGCGGCGCGATGGACTACACCACCATCGTCGCGGCCCCGGCTTCCGACTCCGCCGGCTTCAAATGGCTTGCGCCGTACACCGGTTCGGCGATCGCCCAGCAATGGATGTACGACGGCAAGCACGTGCTGATCGTCTTCGACGACCTGAGCAAGCAGGCCGAGGCCTACCGCGCGATCTCGCTGCTGCTGCGCCGCCCGCCGGGCCGCGAGGCCTACCCGGGTGACGTGTTCTACCTACACTCGCGGCTACTGGAGCGCTGCGCCAAGCTCTCCGACGACCTCGGGGGCGGCTCGCTGACCGGTCTGCCGATCATCGAGACGAAGGCCAACGACATCTCCGCCTACATCCCGACCAACGTCATCTCGATCACCGACGGGCAGTGCTTCCTGGAATCCGATCTGTTCAACCAGGGTGTGCGTCCCGCCATCAACGTCGGTGTGTCGGTGTCCCGCGTGGGTGGTGCGGCGCAGATCAAGGCCATGAAAGAGGTGGCCGGCTCGCTGCGTCTGGACCTGTCGCAGTACCGCGAGCTGGAATCGTTCGCGGCCTTCGCCTCGGACCTGGATGCGACGTCGAAGGCGCAGCTGGAGCGCGGTGAGCGGCTGGTCGAACTGCTCAAGCAACCGCAGTACCAGCCCATGCCCGTTGAGGAGCAGGTGGTTTCGATCTTCCTGGGCACCGGCGGTCACCTGGACTCCGTGCCCGTGGAGGACGTCAGGCGCTTCGAGACCGAGTTGCTGGACCACATGCGGGCGTCGGAGGAGAAGTTCCTGGCCGGTATTCGGGACAGCGGCAAGCTTTCCGAAGAGGGCGAGAACCAGCTGACCGAGATCATCAACAACTTCAAGAAGGGGTTCGCGGCCACGGGCGGTGGTTCGGTGGTGCCCGACGAGCACGTCGAGCCCTTGGACGAAGGGGATCTCGAAAAGGAGTCGGTCCAGGTCAAGAAGGAGAAGCCCAAGAAGGACTCCAAGAACGGTAAGGACAAGAAGTAGCTAACAATGGCTGCCACACTTCGCGAACTACGCGGCCGGATTCGCTCGGCAGGGTCGATCAAGAAGATCACCAAGGCCCAGGAGATGATCGCGACGTCGCGCATCGGTAAAGCGCAGGCTCGGCTCGAAGCGGCCAGGCCCTACTCGTTTCAGATCACCGCGATGCTGACCACGCTGTCGTCCGAAGCCGCCCTGGACCACCCGTTGTTGGTCGAACGGGAGGAACCCAAGCGGGCCGGCGTCCTGGTGGTGTCCTCCGATCGCGGCCTGTGCGGCGCCTACAACTCGAGCATCTTCCGCCGCTCCGAGGAGCTGTTCTCCCTGCTGAGGGAGGAAGGCAAGACGCCGGTTGTGTACACGGTTGGCCGGAAGGCCCTGAACTACTTCAAGTTCCGTAACTGGGACATCACCGACTCGTGGACGGGCTTCTCCGAGCAACCCAGCTACGAAAACGCCGCGGAGATCGCTTCGACCCTGGTCGAGACGTTCATGAAGGGCACCGGTGACGACGAGTCGCAGGACGACCAGGGCGTCGACGAACTGCACATCGTCTACTCGGAGTTCAAGTCGATGATGTCGCAGGCCGCGGTGGCCCACCGCATCGCTCCGCTGGTCGTCGAGTACGTCGAGGACACCGAGGAACTGCATACGTTGTATTCGTTCGAGCCGGATGCGACAACGCTTTTCGAGTCGCTGCTGCCGCGGTACGTGACGACCCGCGTCTACGCCGCACTGCTTGAATCGGCGGCATCGGAGCTCGCGTCGCGCCAGCGAGCGATGAAGTCCGCCACCGACAACGCAGATGACCTGATCAAGGAACTGACGCTGATGGCGAACCGCGAGCGGCAGGCTCAGATCACCCAAGAGATCAGCGAAATCGTCGGTGGTGCAAACGCACTCGCCGACGCTCAGTAGCACACGAGGAAGAGAAGAAGATTATGGCTGCTACTACTGGAACCGCAGAGAAGACCGACAAGTCCACCAATTCCGAGACCAGCGGCCGCGTGGTGCGGATCACCGGCCCCGTGGTTGACGTCGAGTTCCCGCGGGGATCCGTACCGGAACTGTTCAACGCGCTCAACGCCGAGATCACGTTCGAGGAACTGAAGAAGACCCTCACGTTGGAGGTCGCCCAGCACCTCGGCGACAACCTGGTCCGCACGATCTCGTTGCAGCCCACCGACGGCCTGGTCCGCGGTGTCGAGGTGACCGACAGCGGTAAGCCGATCTCGGTGCCGGTCGGCCAGGACGTCAAGGGCCATGTCTTCAACGCGCTGGGCGCCTGCCTGGACAAGCCCGGATACGGCGAGGACTTCGAGCACTGGTCGATCCACCGCAAGCCGCCGCCCTTCGAGGAGCTCGAGCCGCGCACCGAGATGCTCGAGACGGGGTTGAAGGTCGTCGACCTGCTCACCCCGTACGTGCGTGGCGGCAAGATCGCGCTGTTCGGCGGTGCCGGCGTGGGCAAGACGGTGCTGATCCAGGAGATGATCAACCGTATCGCCCGAAACTTCGGTGGCACTTCGGTTTTCGCCGGTGTGGGAGAGCGCACCCGCGAGGGCAACGACCTGTGGGTCGAGCTGAAAGAGGCCGACGTGCTCAAGGACACCGCGCTGGTGTTCGGTCAGATGGACGAGCCGCCCGGCACCCGCATGCGGGTGGCCCTGTCGGCGCTGACGATGGCGGAGTGGTTCCGCGACGAAGCCGGCCAGGACGTGCTGCTGTTCATCGACAACATCTTCCGATTCACCCAGGCCGGATCCGAGGTCTCGACGCTGCTCGGCCGGATGCCGTCCGCGGTGGGTTACCAGCCCACGCTGGCCGATGAGATGGGTGAGCTGCAGGAGCGCATCACCTCGACGCGGGGTCGCTCGATCACGTCGATGCAGGCGGTCTATGTGCCCGCCGACGACTACACCGACCCGGCGCCGGCAACCACGTTCGCGCACCTGGACGCGACCACCGAGTTGTCGCGTTCGGTGTTCTCCAAGGGCATCTTCCCCGCGGTGGACCCGCTGGCGTCGAGCTCGACCATCCTGGACCCCGGTGTTGTCGGTGACGAGCACTACCGCGTCGCTCAGGAAGTCATCCGGATCCTGCAGCGGTACAAGGACCTTCAGGACATCATCGCCATCCTCGGTATCGACGAGTTGTCCGAAGAAGACAAGCAGCTGGTTCAGCGTGCACGTCGCATCGAGCGGTTCCTCTCGCAGAACATGATGGCGGCCGAGCAGTTCACCGGCCAGCCGGGTTCCACCGTCCCGCTGAAGGAGACCATCGAGGCGTTCGACCGCCTGTCCAAGGGCGACTTCGACCACATCCCCGAGCAGGCCTTCTTCCTGATCGGCGGCCTGGACGACCTGGCCAAGAAAGCCGAAAGCTTCGGCGCCAAGTTGGACTCCTGAGGACTGAGCGCTAAGGCTCTGAAAGGCTCTGTGGCATGGCCGAATTGAACGTCGAGATAGTCGCCGTCGACCGGAAGATCTGGTCGGGTGAGGCAACGTTCTTGTTCACCCGCACGACTGTCGGCGAGATCGGCATCCTGCCCCGGCACATCCCGGTCGTCGCCCAGTTGGTCGACGACGCGATGGTGCGCGTCGAGCGCGAAGGCGAAGACGATCTGCGGGTCGCCATCGAAGGCGGGTTCCTGTCGGTGACCGAGGAGACGGTGACCGTACTGGCCGAGTCCGCCGCGTTCGAGTCCGAGATCGACGAAAGCGCCGCCAGGGAGGATTCGGAGTCCGACGACCCCCGCATCGCGGCGCGGGGGCGCGGCAGATTGCGCGCCGTCGGCGCGATCGACTAGCCGCCTCGGACGAGACGATGAGCGCGCCCATGGTCGGCATGGTCGTGCTGGTTGTCGTCCTGGCGGGGGCGGTTGTCGCGCTGAGCTATCGGTTGTGGAAGCTGCGCCAGGGCGGGACCGCGGGGATCATGCGAGACATTCCCGCGGTCGGGGGCCACGGCTGGCGGCACGGCGTGATTCGTTACCGCGGCGGTGAGGCCGCGTTCTACCGGCTCTCCAGCCTGCGGTTGTGGCCGGACCGTCGACTCAGCCGCAGGGGCGTCGAGATCGTCGCCCGGCGGGCACCGCGCGGCGACGAATTCGACATCATGACCGACGAGATCGTCGTGGTGGAACTGCGCGACACGACGCAGGACCGCCGGACCGGATACGAGATCGCCCTGGACAAAGGCGCATTGACGGCCTTCCTGTCCTGGCTGGAGTCCCGCCCGTCACCGCGGGCTCGTCGTCGCAGCGTCTAGGCTTTGGAGCGCGAACTAACTCGCGCTCGGCGCACCGCCACCGGGTTTCCACAACACGTCGCCGTCGGGGTTGGCCGCGCGCGCCAGGATGAACAGCAGATCCGAGAGGCGGTTCAGGTATTTCGCCGGCAGCATGTTGACCTGCTCCGGGGCGGCATCGACCGCCGCCCACGCCGACCGTTCCGCTCGACGGACGATCGTGCGGGCGACGTGCAGCAGCGCCGACAGTGGCGAACCACCAGGCAGCACAAAGGAATTCAGCGCCGGCAGGTGCTCGTTATATTTGTCACACCAGCCCTCGAGCCGGTCGATGTAGGGCTGGGTGACCCGCAGCGGGGGATGCTCGGGGTTTTCCACCACCGGGGTTGACAGGTCCGCGCCGGCGTCGAACAGGTCGTTCTGGATCTGCCGCAGCACGCCGGCGGTTTCCGCGTCGGGGTGGCCCAAGGCGATCGCCACGCCGATCGCCGAGTTCGCCTCGTCACAATCCGCGTACGCGACCAGGCGGGGATCGTTCTTGGAGACCCGCGAAAAGTCGCTCAATCCCGTCGTGCCGTCGTCGCCGGTCCGGGTGTAGATACGGGTCAGGTGTATCGCCATGCGCAAGACGCTACTGCGGCGCGCGATGGGGCGGCGCCTTGGCTCGGCTTGACTTGCTTGACTCGCCCCTCGCCGTCCCCCGCAAGCGGGCGGTGCCCCCATCGCGGCTGGGGATGTGTCCCCGCCTCACTCCGCTGTGCGGAGCGCATCGTCGTCGAGCGGGCTGACTGACAACCCGATACCGCTTCACTAGACTGACGCGGGTGGCAGAGCGATTCGTGGTGACCGGCGGCAACCGGTTGTCCGGCGAAGTCGCGGTGGGGGGCGCCAAGAACAGCGTGCTCAAGCTGATGGCCGCGGCGCTATTGGCCGAGGGCACGAGCACCATCACCAACTGCCCCGACATCCTCGACGTCCCGCTGATGGCCGAGGTGTTGCGTGGCCTGGGCGCCACCGTGGAGCTCGACGGCGACGTCGCCCGGATCACCTCGCCCGACGAGCCGAAATACGACGCCGATTTTGCGGCGGTGCGACAGTTCCGGGCGTCGGTCTGTGTGCTCGGGCCGCTGGTCGGGCGGTGCAAGCGCGCGCGGGTCGCGCTCCCGGGCGGTGACGCGATCGGGTCTCGGCCGCTCGACATGCATCAGGCGGGCCTGCGCCAGCTGGGGGCGCAGTGCAACATCGAGCACGGTTGCGTCGTCGCCCAGGCCGACACGCTGCGTGGTGCGGAGATCCAGCTTGAGTTCCCTTCGGTGGGAGCCACCGAAAACATCCTGATGGCCGCCGTGCTGGCCGAGGGCGTCACCACGATCCACAATGCGGCCCGCGAGCCCGACGTCGTGGACCTGTGCACCATGCTGAATCAGATGGGCGCACAGGTCGAGGGCGCCGGCTCGCCGACGATGACCATCACCGGCGTCCCGCGGCTGCACCCCACCGAGCACCGCGTGATCGGGGACCGCATCGTGGCCGCCACGTGGGGCATCGCCGCCGCGATGACCCGGGGCGACATCTCGGTGACGGGCGTCGACCCGGCCCATCTGCAGGTGGTGCTGCACAAGTTGCATGACGCCGGCGCGACGGTCACCCAAACGGACAACAGCTTTCGGATCACGCAGTACGAGCGCCCCAAGGCCGTCAACGTCGCGACCCTGCCGTTCCCCGGGTTTCCCACGGACCTGCAGCCGATGGCCATCGCGCTGGCCTCGATCGCCGACGGGACGTCGATGATCACGGAAAACGTCTTCGAGGCGCGTTTCCGCTTCGTCGAAGAAATGATCCGGCTGGGTGCCGACGCCCGCACGGACGGCCACCATGCCGTCGTGCGAGGCCTGCCGCAATTGTCCAGCGCCCCGGTGTGGTGTTCCGATATCCGGGCCGGCGCGGGCTTGGTTTTGGCGGGCCTCGTCGCCGACGGTGACACCGAGGTCCACGACGTCTTCCACATCGATCGCGGCTACCCGTTGTTCGTCGAAAACCTGGCGATTTTGGGAGCGGAGATCGAGCGGGTAGAGTAACCAAAGTCAGTGCCCCGCAGGGGCGGTCGCCACACCAGGCGACCGACACCCCGGACGCTTGACTCCCTCGCTGGATTGGTACTAGCCTGGCACGGCTGCTCCCGAAACGGTCTCTGGAAGACCAAAACTGGGAGTTGACTCCACTGCCGGACTTGTATTAAGCTGGCAGGGTTGCCCCAAAACGGGCGAAACAAGTGTTGTTTGAGAACTCAATAGTGTGTTTGGTCTTTTTATTTTGTTGTTGTTTTTTTGGCCATACCTAGCACTCCCCGTGTGTGGGTATGGCAATTTTTGATGCCAGTTATTTGGTGTCTTTTTGTTAGGTCAGATTTTCTCTGATTTGAATTCACCTCGTTCTGCGAGGAGATTTTGTTTGGAGAGTTTGATCCTGGCTCAGGACGAACGCTGGCGGCGTGCTTAACACATGCAAGTCGAACGGAAAGGCCCCTTCGGGGGTACTCGAGTGGCGAACGGGTGAGTAACACGTGGGCAATCTGCCCTGCACTTCGGGATAAGCCTGGGAAACTGGGTCTAATACCGGATAGGACCACTTGGCGCATGCCTTGTGGTGGAAAGCTTTTGCGGTGTGGGATGGGCCCGCGGCCTATCAGCTTGTTGGTGGGGTGATGGCCTACCAAGGCGACGACGGGTAGCCGGCCTGAGAGGGTGTCCGGCCACACTGGGACTGAGATACGGCCCAGACTCCTACGGGAGGCAGCAGTGGGGAATATTGCACAATGGGCGCAAGCCTGATGCAGCGACGCCGCGTGGGGGATGACGGCCTTCGGGTTGTAAACCTCTTTCACCATCGACGAAGGCTCACTTCGTGAGTTGACGGTAGGTGGAGAAGAAGCACCGGCCAACTACGTGCCAGCAGCCGCGGTAATACGTAGGGTGCGAGCGTTGTCCGGAATTACTGGGCGTAAAGAGCTCGTAGGTGGTTTGTCGCGTTGTTCGTGAAATCTCACGGCTTAACTGTGAGCGTGCGGGCGATACGGGCAGACTAGAGTACTGCAGGGGAGACTGGAATTCCTGGTGTAGCGGTGGAATGCGCAGATATCAGGAGGAACACCGGTGGCGAAGGCGGGTCTCTGGGCAGTAACTGACGCTGAGGAGCGAAAGCGTGGGGAGCGAACAGGATTAGATACCCTGGTAGTCCACGCCGTAAACGGTGGGTACTAGGTGTGGGTTTCCTTCCTTGGGATCCGTGCCGTAGCTAACGCATTAAGTACCCCGCCTGGGGAGTACGGCCGCAAGGCTAAAACTCAAAGGAATTGACGGGGGCCCGCACAAGCGGCGGAGCATGTGGATTAATTCGATGCAACGCGAAGAACCTTACCTGGGTTTGACATGCACAGGACGCGTCTAGAGATAGGCGTTCCCTTGTGGCCTGTGTGCAGGTGGTGCATGGCTGTCGTCAGCTCGTGTCGTGAGATGTTGGGTTAAGTCCCGCAACGAGCGCAACCCTTGTCTCATGTTGCCAGCGGGTAATGCCGGGGACTCGTGAGAGACTGCCGGGGTCAACTCGGAGGAAGGTGGGGATGACGTCAAGTCATCATGCCCCTTATGTCCAGGGCTTCACACATGCTACAATGGCCGGTACAAAGGGCTGCGATGCCGCAAGGTTAAGCGAATCCTTTTAAAGCCGGTCTCAGTTCGGATCGGGGTCTGCAACTCGACCCCGTGAAGTCGGAGTCGCTAGTAATCGCAGATCAGCAACGCTGCGGTGAATACGTTCCCGGGCCTTGTACACACCGCCCGTCACGTCATGAAAGTCGGTAACACCCGAAGCCAGTGGCCTAACCTTTTGGAGGGAGCTGTCGAAGGTGGGATCGGCGATTGGGACGAAGTCGTAACAAGGTAGCCGTACCGGAAGGTGCGGCTGGATCACCTCCTTTCTAAGGAGCACCACGAAAAGCATCCCAATTGGTGGGGTGCCAGCCGTGAGGGGTTCTCGCCTGTAGTGGGCGAGGGCCGGGTGCACAACAGCAAATGATTGCCAGACACACTATTGGGCCCTGAGACAACACTCGGCCAGTCCGTGTGGTGTCCCTCCATCTTGGTGGTGGGGTGTGGTGTTTGAGTATTGGATAGTGGTTGCGAGCATCTAAACGGATGCGTTGCCGGCAACGGTCGCGTGTTCGTTGAAATGTGTAATTTCTTTTATAACTCTTGTGTGTAAGTAAGTGTCTAAGGGCGCATGGTGGATGCCTTGGCATCGAGAGCCGATGAAGGACGTGGGAGGCTGCGATATGCCTCGGGGAGCTGTCAACCGAGCATTGATCCGAGGATTTCCGAATGGGGAAACCCAGCACGAGTGATGTCGTGTTACCCGCATCTGAATATATAGGGTGCGGGAGGTAACGCGGGGAAGTGAAACATCTCAGTACCCGTAGGAGAAGAAAACAATTGTGATTCCGTCAGTAGTGGCGAGCGAACGCGGAACAGGCTAAACCGCATGCATGGATAACCGGGTAGGGGTTGTGTGTGCGGGGTTGTGGGATTGATATGTCTCAGCTCTACCTGGCTGAGGGGTAGTCAGAAAGTGTCGTGGTTAGCGGAAGTGGTCTGGGACGGCCTGCCGTAGACGGTGAAAGCCCGGTACGCGAAAACCCGGCACCTGCCTTATATCAACACCCGAGTAGCAGCGGGCCCGTGGAATCTGCTGTGAATCTGCCGGGACCACCCGGTAAGCCTAAATACTTCTCGATGACCGATAGCGGATTAGTACCGTGAGGGAATGGTGAAAAGTACCCCGGGAGGGGAGTGAAAGAGTACCTGAAACCGTGTGCCTACAATCCGTCAGAGCCTCCTTGTGGGGTGATGGCGTGCCTTTTGAAGAATGAGCCTGCGAGTCAGGGACACGTCGCGAGGTTAACCCGTGCGGGGTAGCCGCAGCGAAAGCGAGTCTGAATAGGGCGCATCCCCTTTGGGGTGTAGTGGCGTGTTCTGGACCCGAAGCGGAGTGATCTACCCATGGCCAGGGTGAAGCGCGGGTAAGACCGCGTGGAGGCCCGAACCCACTTAGGTTGAAGACTGAGGGGATGAGCTGTGGGTAGGGGTGAAAGGCCAATCAAACTCCGTGATAGCTGGTTCTCCCCGAAATGCATTTAGGTGCAGCGTTACGTGTTTCACCACGGAGGTAGAGCTACTGGATGGCCGATGGGCCCTACTAGGTTACTGACGTCAGCCAAACTCCGAATGCCGTGGTGTATAGCGTGGCAGTGAGACGGCGGGGGATAAGCTCCGTACGTCGAGAGGGAAACAGCCCAGATCGCCGGCTAAGGCCCCTAAGCGTGTGCTAAGTGGAAAAGGATGTGCAGTCGCAGA
This sequence comes from Mycobacterium paraffinicum, assembly GCF_001907675.1. Taxonomy (GTDB): domain Bacteria; phylum Actinomycetota; class Actinomycetes; order Mycobacteriales; family Mycobacteriaceae; genus Mycobacterium; species Mycobacterium paraffinicum_A. The sequence goes on along the minus strand of NZ_MPNT01000028.1, from coordinate 22,371 downwards.
GACAACCAGGAGGTTGGCTTAGAAGCAGCCACCCTTGAAAGAGTGCGTAATAGCTCACTGGTCAAGTGATTGTGCGCCGATAATGTAGCGGGGCTCAAGCACACCGCCGAAGCCGCGGCAACCGTAAGGTTGGGTAGGGGAGCGTCCCCCATGCAGCGAAGCCACCGGGTAACCGTGTGGTGGAGTTTGGGGGAGTGAGAATGCAGGCATGAGTAGCGATAAGGCAAGTGAGAACCTTGCCCGCCGTAAGACCAAGGGTTCCTGGGCCAGGCCAGTCCGCCCAGGGTGAGTCGGGACCTAAGGCGAGGCCGACAGGCGTAGTCGATGGACAACGGGTTGATATTCCCGTACCCGTGTGTGGGCGTCCCTGATGAATCAGCGGTACTAACCACCCAAAACCGGATCGACCATTCCCCTTCGGGGGCATGGAGTTTCGGGGCTGCGTGGGACCTTCGCTGGTAGTAGTCAAGCAATGGGGTGACGCAGGAAGGTAGCCGTACCAGTCAGTGGTAACACTGGGGCAAGCCTGTAGGGAGAGCGATAGGCAAATCCGTCGCTCATTAATCCTGAGAGGTGATGCATAGCCGATTGAGGTGAATTCGGTGATCCTCTGCTGCCAAGAAAAGCCTCTAGCGAGCACACACACGGCCCGTACCCCAAACCGACACAGGTGGTCAGGTAGAGCATACCAAGGCGTACGAGATAACTATGGTTAAGGAACTCGGCAAAATGCCCCCGTAACTTCGGGAGAAGGGGGGCCGGAATACCGTGAACACCCTTGCGGTGGGAGCGGGATTCGGCCGCAGAAACCAGTGGGTAGCGACTGTTTACTAAAAACACAGGTCCGTGCGAAGTCGCAAGACGATGTATACGGACTGACGCCTGCCCGGTGCTGGAAGGTTAAGAGGACCCGTTAACCGTAAGGTGAAGCGGAGAATTTAAGCCCCAGTAAACGGCGGTGGTAACTATAACCATCCTAAGGTAGCGAAATTCCTTGTCGGGTAAGTTCCGACCTGCACGAATGGCGTAACGACTTCCCAACTGTCTCAACCATAGACTCGGCGAAATTGCACTACGAGTAAAGATGCTCGTTACGCGCGGCAGGACGAACAGACCCCGGGACCTTCACTACAACTTGGTATTGGTGTTCGGTACGGTTTGTGTAGGATAGGTGGGAGACTGTGAAACCCCAACGCCAGTTGGGGCGGAGTCGTTGTTGAAATACCACTCTGATCGTATTGGACACCTAACGTCGAACCCTTATCGGGTTCACGGACAGTGCCTGGCGGGTAGTTTAACTGGGGCGGTTGCCTCCTAAAATGTAACGGAGGCGCCCAAAGGTTCCCTCAACCTGGACGGCAATCAGGTGTTGAGTGTAAGTGCACAAGGGAGCTTGACTGCGAGACTTACAAGTCAAGCAGGGACGAAAGTCGGGACTAGTGATCCGGCACCCCCGAGTGGAAGGGGTGTCGCTCAACGGATAAAAGGTACCCCGGGGATAACAGGCTGATCTTCCCCAAGAGTCCATATCGACGGGATGGTTTGGCACCTCGATGTCGGCTCGTCGCATCCTGGGGCTGGAGCAGGTCCCAAGGGTTGGGCTGTTCGCCCATTAAAGCGGCACGCGAGCTGGGTTTAGAACGTCGTGAGACAGTTCGGTCTCTATCCGCCGCGCGCGTCAGAAACTTGAGGAAACCTGTCCCTAGTACGAGAGGACCGGGACGGACGAACCTCTGGTATACCAGTTGTCCCACCAGGGGCACCGCTGGATAGCCACGTTCGGACAGGATAACCGCTGAAAGCATCTAAGCGGGAAACCTTCTCCAAGATCAGGTTTCTCACCCTTTTAGAGGGATAAGGCCCCCCGCAGACCACGGGATCGATAGGCCAGACCTGGAAGCCCAGTAATGGGTGCAGGGAACTGGCACTAACCGGCCGAAAACTTACCAACACACAATCGCAACCACTGTTCAGTCTCACGACAATTTGTCGCGGGATGCTCTGAACACCACACCCCCCACCGAAACCAAATTTAAATAGAGTTACGGCGGCCACAGCGACAGGGAAACGCCCGGTCCCATTCCGAACCCGGAAGCTAAGCCTGTCAGCGCCGATGATACTGCCCCTTCGGGTGGAAAAGTAGGACACCGCCGAACATACACAAAAACACCCCCGGCAACGGGGGTGTTTTTGCATTTGCGGAAACGGCGCATTCCTAGTCGAACAATGTCAAAGTCGCATTCGCCGATACGCGTTTCTGCTCCAATGCGAGCAGGGTTCGCTTGCGGTCGAGGCCGCCGCCGTAGCCGGTAAGGCTTCCGTTGGCACCGATGACGCGATGACACGGAACTACTATCGCGATGGGATTGTGGCCGTTAGCGAGTCCCACGGCGCGCGCGGAACCGGGGGCGCCGATCTGTTCCGCGATCTCTCCGTAGGATCTGGTCTCGCCGTAAGGAATTGCTTGAAGCGCCTTCCAGACCCGCCGCTGAAATTCGGAACCGCGCAGTTCGAATTCGAAATCGAATTCGGTCAGCTCGCCGGCGAAATATGCGTTCAGTTGGTCGGTGGCCTCGTCGAACGCCGTAGCATTCGGTGCCCAACCGGTGCGGCTGGGCTCGTAGGTCTGGTCGACCATCCGAAGCATGGTCAAAACGGAGTCCTGACCGGCAAGGGTCAGCGGCCCGATCGGGCTGTCGATGGTGCGGTACTCGATCATGCTGTCTCCTTTTGGGGCTCCTGTGGTGGCCATTGGTTAACCGGATGCTCGAGGGTGGTCCAGAGGTACTGGGTGGCGTACGAACGCCAGGGGCGCCACCGGGCGCCGTGCGCGACGAGCGCCCGTTCGTCCGTCGGCAAGCCCAATTGGTCGGCGGCCAACCGGAGCCCAAGGTCGGTGGCGGGGAAGGCATCCGGGTCGCCGAGGCCGCGCATCGCGATCACCTCCGCGGTCCATGGGCCCACTCCGGGCAAGTCCAGCAATTGTCTGCGGGCGGCCTCCCAGTCGCTCCCGCTGTCGAGGACGACACGGCCGTCGGCGAGGGCGGCGACCAACGCGCTCACGGTTCGTTGCCGCGCCTTGGGGACCGCCAAGTGGATGGGGTCGATCTCCGCGAGCTGCTCCACGGACGGGAACGTGTGGGTCAGCCCGCCGTCGGGGTCGGCGATCGGCTGCCCGTAGGCCGCGACCAGGCGAGCGGCGTGGGTTCTGGCCGCCTTGGTCGACACCTGCTGGCCCAGCACTGCGCGCACGGCGAGCTCGGCTTCGTCGACCGTGCGTGGAATCCGTTGTCCGGGAGCCTTTCCCACGACCGGACGCAGGTGGACGTCGCCGGACAGGGCGTCGTCCACCGCTTCGGGATCGGCGTCGAGGTCCAGCAGTCGGCGGCAGCGGGCTATCGCGGTGGTCAGGTCGCGAAAGTCGTCGAGCGCCAGCACGCAGCGGACGTGATCCACGGCCGGCGTCAGGGTGGCGACGGCGCTACCGAACGGAAGACGCAGGCTCCGTCGATACGCACCGTCGCGGATCTCCTCGCAGCCCGGCACGGCGCCGGCGGCCAGATGACCGAAGACCCCCTCATAGGCGAACGGTGTGCGGACCGGCAATCGCAGGTACACCGCCCCCGGCGAAGCGGTCCCGGTCCCGGCCCGGACCGCCGCCCGCCGGCGCAGCTCCGTCGGTGTGCTCTCGAAGACCGAGCGCACGGTGTCGTTGAATTGCCGGATGCTGGAGAATCCCGACGCGAACGCGATGTCCCCGAATGGCAGGTCGGTGGTCTCGACAAGCAGGCGGGCCGTCTGCGCCCGCTGGGCGCGGGCCAGCGCGAGCGGCCCGGCGCCGACCTCGGTTTGCAACAGCCGTTCCAGCTGGCGGGTGGTGTAACCGAGGTGCGCCGCCAGCCCGCCGACGCCGTCGCGATCCACGGTGCCGTCGGCGATCAAGCGCATCGTGCGAGCGACGACGTCGCCCCGCACATTCCATTCCGGCGACCCGGGCGAGGCGTCGGGCCGGCACCGCTTACACGCCCGGAATCCGGCCCGCTGGGCGGCGGCGGCGGTCGGGTAGAAGCGCACGTTGCGGGCGAACGGCGGCCGCACCGGGCAACTGGGCCGGCAATAGATGCGGGTCGTCAGAACGGCGGTGACGAACCAGCCGTCGAACCGGGCGTCCTTGGACTGGACGGCGCGGTAGCAGCGTTCGAAATCGTCGTGCACGCTTCCAGACTTACACCCGCCCGGTGACAAAACTGGCGGAAAAGCGACATGGCAGTGGAACGCCGGCCTAGGGGCCGTCGTGGCGGACGGCCGCGGCGGCCGCGATGAAGTCGCGGGCCGGGCCGGGCGGGAGAGCGGGCGGCCCGACTGGAGTACGCCGCCGCGCATCCGAGCGGCGACGACCTGTCCATCGCTTTCGCAATCGGCGAGCGACACGAACTGGGCCCCGTTCCGCTGAAGCTCCAAGACAGCCCCGGCTTGATGATCCTGGGGCGGCAGGGCTGTGGCAAGACCCTGTCGCTGGTGTCCATCGGCGAGGCGATCATGAGCCGGTTCAGCCCGGAGGAGGCGCAGCTGACGCTGATCGACCCGAAGACCGCACCGCACGGTCTGCGGGATTTGAGTGGGCCGGGGTACGTGCGTGCGTATGCCTATGACCAGGATGAGATCGATGAGGTGATCACCTCACTCGCGCAACAGATCCTGCTGCCCAGGCTGCCCCCCAAGGGACTGAGCCAGGAAGAGCTACGCGCGCTCAAACCGTGGGAGGGGCCACGGCATTTCGTGCTCATCGACGACGTCCAGGACCTGCGGCCGGACCAGAGCTACCCACCCAAGCCACCGGTGGGGGCGGCGCTGTGGAAGCTGATGGAACGCGCCCGGCAGATCGGCCTGCACGTGTTCACCACCCGCAACAGCGCGAACTGGGCGACGCTGCAGATGGATCCGTGGATGAGATTCCAGAACTCGGCGAAAGTCGCGCAGCTCTATATGGACAACGACCCGCAGAACCGGATCAACCGCTCGGTGCGTGCGCAGTCGCTGCCGCCGGGGCGCGGTCTGCTGGTGAGCGCCGACGGCGACGTCGAAGGGGTGCTCGTCGGGATGCCGGCTACCGCGCTGCGGCAGTAGCGGCCGTAACCGGGTGCTGCAGTGGCGGTTTCACCGCCGCAATGCTGACGCGGCGGGGTAGCGCGCGTGGCCACCAGAACCAGCGGCCCAGCAGCGCCACGATTGACGGCACGATGAACGCCCGCACGATCAAGGTGTCCAACAACAGCCCGGCCGCGATGGTGCTGCCGATCTGAGCGATGCTGAGCACGCTACTGCTGAGCAACGCCAGCATGGTGAGCCCGAAGACGATGCCGGCAACGGTGACCACCCCGCCGGTGGCGCCGAAGGCGCGGATGATGCCGGTCTTGAGGCCCGCCGACGCTTCGTGCTTGATGCGCAGCGCGAGCAGCAGGTTATAGTCCGCGCCCACGGCGATCAGGGCGATGAATGCGATCGGGGCGACAGCCCAGTGCAGATCGTGGTGCAGCAGGTGTTGCCAAATCAGCACGCTGGCACCGACTGCCGACGCGTACGAGGTGACGACGGTCCCGACGACGACCAGCCCCGCCACCGGACTGCCCAGCATCACCGTGACGATCAAGAAGATGAGGGCCAACGCGGCGCCGACGAGCAGCTTGGTGTCGCCTGCGACGAAGCGCTGCAGGTCAGCAGTCACGGGGCCCACGCCGGCAAGGTCGACCTCCACCGGCGTCAGAGTGCCTTCCTTGGTGGCTTCCTTGATGGCGGCGCGGATCAGGTCTGCCCGCTTGGCGCCGTCGCCGCCCCACTCCGAGCCGTCTCCGTAGACCAGCAGGTAAGCGGCGCTGCCGTTTCCGGAGAGCAGGTGCCCCAGCGCGGCGGTGTAGCGGGAATCGGTCAACGCCCGCTGCGGCATGTAGAAGTCTGCCGCCGCACTGCCCTGAAACTGCGTCGCGATCTCGTCCAGGTAGTCGGTCAACTGGCGCATTTGGGGTCCGAGGGTGTCGGACAGGCTCAGTAGGTCATGGGTGGCCGAACGCGCCTGCGCCAGGGCGTCTTTCATCGCGCCGACGCTTTGGGGCAGGCCGGCCATCGCGGTGGCGGCAGTGGTTGAGCCGCTGGTCAGTTTCGCGGCCCCCGCATCCAGGCGCGCCGAGGTCTGCACCAGGCTGTCGACCGGCTGAAGCACTCGGTCCACCGTCGAGCAGATGGGATTGGTCGCGCAGTCGGGGGTGCGCCCGACGAAATCCCGCAACGGGTCGAGGTAACCCGACACCGTGGTGACGTTGCGCTGCAACCCATCCATCCCGGCGCGCATGTCGTCCGCGGCTCCGGACATGTCCGCCAATCCCGCACTACCACCGCGCAATCCGTTACCGAGGCCGTCGACTGCGAGCTGCGTCCGCGCCAGGGCGGAGTCGAGTTCGGAAACCCGTCGCAGCCGTTGGGTGAGCGAGTCGACGGTGTCCCCGAACTGACGGCCGAGCACGCCGGCCTGGTAGCTCAGCGTCGCCTGCTCGGGCACCTTGCCGTCGGGGCGGCTGGCGGACTGGACGGCGCGCACCCCGGGTACGGCCATGATGTGGCGCGTGATTCGCTCGATGGCGATCAGGCCGGCAGGGTTTCGCAGGTCGTGGTCGGCCTGGATCACCACGACGTCGGGCAACAGTGCGTTGGCAGCGAAATGCCGGTCGGCGCTGGCGTAGCCACGGTTGGAGTCGGTGGACGCCGGCGTGGCGGCGGGCTCGTTGAAGCCGATCCGCATGCCGGCCAGCGGCAGCGCCACCAGCAGGGTCAAGCCGCCCGCGGTGACCAGAATCGGGCCCGGCCAGCGCGCGACCGTCGTCCCCACACGGCGCCAGCGCCGCGCCGTTCTCGACGGCCGCGGTTCAAGATACCCGCGCCTGATGGCCAGGCTCATGAGTGCGGGCGTCAGGGTCAGCGCGGCGACCATGGTCGCCAGAATGCCTATGGCGCAGGGTAATCCGGCGCTTCGGAACGATCCCACGTTCGCGAACACCAGGCACGCCAGCGCCACCGACACGGTCAGCGCCGATCCGATCACCACGGGGGCGATGGAGCGGTAGGCCAGCGTCAGAGCGTCGGTAGGAGCGGCGCCGCCGCGGCGGGCCTCGTGGTAGCGGCCAACCAGGAAGATCGCGTAGTCGGTGCCGGCGCCCAGCGTCATGGCCGCCATGAGCGCGACCGAAAACAGCGAAACTTCAACCGCATTGGATTGGCCAAGCGCGGCGACGACGGCGCGGGCCAGGGCTAGGGCGAGGCCGACCGATATCAGCGGAATCGCGGCGGCTATCGGGGATCGGTACACCACCAACAGCAGAACCAGGATGAGACCGATGGTGGCGGCGGTGATTCCCAGCATCTGTCGATCGATCGCGGAGAATTCGTCGACGATGGTGGCGCCGGGTCCGGTGACATGGACGTCGAGGCCGGCCGGCGGCGAGAGCGTGCGGACCGTGGCGCGGACTGCGTTCACCGATTCGCGCGCCTGCGCGGTGCCCAGCATTCCCGCCAGCCGGACCATGACGCTGACGGCTCGCCCGTCGGAGCTCTGCGCCCCGGCGGCCGTCGCGGGCTGCGACCACAGGTCCGTCACCGCATAGACGTGTCGTCGATCAGAACCCAACTCCGCGGTCAGCGCGTCGTAGAACTGCCGGTCGCGTGGGGTGAGCTTCTGATTGCGTTCCAGCACAACGTAAACGAAGTTGTTGCTCGGCGTCTGGTCGAACAGCTGGGCGGCCCGCGAGGCGGCGACGGCGCTCGGCGCGTCGGTGGGCATGAAGGATCGGGCGTGGGAGTCGACCACTCGCTCCAGTTGGGGGACGGCCAGGTTGGCGGCACCGGCCGCGAGGACCCACAGCCCGACGATCAGGACCGCGTACCGACCGGTGAATCGCGAGATCAGTCCCGGCCTGTCATGCAACGGTCTGCCGATCGCCGCTCGGTCCGCCGAAGAGTCCCACCGCCACGTGCTCACCGCGCGTCAGGGAGCGCACCCGCAGCGACCGCCGGGAGCCGATCCGCACCAGCGCGTGCAGGCCGGGTTGGGCGGTTTCGAGCTCGGCCCGCACGTGGTCGGCCGCCACGCCCTCGTGCGCGGCCTGGTCCAGCTTGGCCACCAGCATGGTGATCCAGCGCTGCCCCAGCGACAGCAGCAGGCCCTCTTCGTCACCGAACAGCCGGGGAACTTCGGGTGAGTCCGTGACCGACGCGAGTGCCGCCTCGGGGTCGGCCTCGGCGGCTTTGATCACTTCGGCCATGAAGGCCATCCGGTCGTGCAGCTGTGTCCATGTCATGACTCGACGCTAGGAAAACGGACACCGTCGCGCGTCGTGCCGAAGTGCAGTCTTTGGCTCCTACCACGGGCGGAGGCAATTGCCGCCCACGGCATGATGTGCGCAGGTGGCGCGCCCTTCTACGATTGGGCGATGTTGCGTGCCGCAACGGCTTACCTGCGCGAGCAGCTTCGCCGGCGAGGTGAGCTGATTCCCGTCGGTCTCACCTGGACGTCGCTCATCGCCGTCGACATCAGCCACGTCGGCGGCGCGGTGGTTGCGATCCTGCAGCGCCCCTCCGCCGACGTGCCCGTCGGGCTCGCGGCATTCTCCGTGTCCATCGCACCGACGCTGGTGTTCTTTTTCCTGAACACAAAGCTCAGCCCGCTGCTGATGTGGGCGACCTGGTCGACGGCCACCGCCATGATGCTGTTCGGTACCTCGACTCCCATTCGCGCCGACTTCGCTCCCGCCCTGCTGGTGTTGATGGTGCTGTCCACCGCGACGCTGAGTTCCATCGCGGGCGGCTTGTTGTCCGCCGGGTCCTCGGCCGCTCTGCTGCTCGCCGCGTCCGCACTGCACCGCCTGGACGCGGTGATGCTGTACCTGGCCTTCATCGGGGCGGCGTGGCTCCTCGGTTACGTCATGCGCAGCCAACGGCTGCTGCTGGCCGAACAGATCGAGGCGCAGAAGATGCTGGCCCAGCACGCGGCGGCCGACGAGCGGCGTCGGATCGCCCGCGAAGTGCACGACGTCATCGCTCACTCGCTGAGCATCACGCTGCTGCACCTGACGGGTGCGCGTCGGGGACTGCAGCAGGACCGCGACATCGACGACGCGGTCGAGGCGCTCGAGCAAGCCGAGCGCCTGGGCCGGCAGGCGATGGCCGACATTCGGCGCACCGTCGGACTTCTCGACAACTCGCCCACGAAGCCCGCGCAGACGACGCCCGAACCCGGCATCGACGACGTCGGCGTCCTCGTCGCGGACTTTCAGCGCGCCGGCCTGGACGCCGCGCTGCGCATCGACGGACCCACCGAACGCGTCTCACCGGCGGTCGGCCTCGCGTTGTACCGCATCACCCAGGAATCCCTGGCCAACATCGCCAAGCATGCGCCGGACTCGAAATCGACGGTGGTGCTGAGAATCTCGGCGGCATCGGCAAGCGTCTCGGTGGACAACCGAGTACCGGTGGCGATAGCCGCCCCGCAATCCGCCGAAGGGCGCGGGTTGCGCGGCATGCGTCAGCGCGTCGAGCTGCTGGGCGGAGCCATCGACGCCGGTCCGACCGAGGACGGGTGGTCGGTGCGCGCCGACATACCGCTGCACGAGGGTGACACCGGCTGGCGCCCGTGGTGGTGTAAGGCGTGATCCCGAATGTCGCGGAAGTCGCCGAGATCACCGTCCTGCTCGTCGACGACCAGGAGTTGGTGCGATCGGGGCTGCGCCGGATCTTGCGCCGCAAGGACGGCTTCGTCGTCGTCGCGGAATGCGCCGACGGAGACGAGGTGCCGGCGGCAGTTGCCGAGTGCCGACCCGACGTGATCGTGATGGATCTGCGCATGCGCCGAGTCGACGGCATCGAGGCGACGCGCCGGCTCGGGGGGACGCCGCCGGTGCTGGCGCTGACCACTTTCAACGAGGACGAGTTGCTGTCCGAGGCGTTGCGCGCCGGGGCGGCCGGGTTTGTGCTCAAGGACTCGTCCGCCGAGGAACTGATCCGCGCCGTGCGCGCGGTCGCCCGGGGCGACAGCTACCTGGATCCCGCCGTCACCGCGCGCGTGCTCACCACCTACCGGAAAGCCGCCCCCGGCCCGCGCGGCGCCGCGATCGCCGAGCTGACGACTCGCGAGCTCGACGTGCTGACATTGATCGGCAAGGGTCTTTCCAACGCCGAGATCGCGGACGAGCTCTGCATTTCCGGGGTGACGGTCAAGAGCCATATCGGCCGGATTTTCGGAAAACTCGATCTGCGGGATCGTGCCGCGGCGATCGTGTACGCCTACGACAACGGCATCGTCATTCCACGCTAAGGAACCCCAGCGACCTACAGGGGTGCGCCCTGCTCCGCGAGGTTCAGCAAGACGTAAGCCATGCACATGAGAAAGTTCAACACAACCAGGACCAGGCCGGCGAACATCAATGAGCGGGTGCCTTGTCGCTTCAGCCGCTTGAACCGGGCGGCGCGGGATTCACGGTCGAACCGCAGGGCGATCAGCGCAAAGTTGACGTCCATCACTTCATGAGCCGCTAGGGGCGCGCCGGCGAGCATCTGCCGGACGCGGTCGGGCGCCGTTCGGACACCGACGCGTTCGAAGTTCTGGCACATTCGCCGCGCGCGTCTTCGCGCGAGTGGTTCGTATCGCATCTGCAGCTGATGCGCGAGTTGCCCTCTGTCGTCCCCCCACGGGTTTGACGGGGTCATCACGAAATGGATTCTAAATCGCATCGGGCCGATTACGGCGTGTCTACACGAACTATGTTGAGCGCGATCCGGCCGTCGCGCCGCCGCTCATCCGCTCGGATTGGGATAAGTCCAGATAGCGTTCCAGGTTGCGATGCATGTTGATCACCCGCCGCTCCTCGTTCGACAGCACCAAGTGGGTGAATCCGGGTTGGTGCAGGCCCCGCTGCAGGCTCGCGAGCACCTGGATGTCCTGGGTGAGCACAACGCCGGGCTCGGCCTCACCGGCGGTCACCCGGACGTCGGTCGGCTTGGCGCGCGGAGAGCCCGGAGGCATTCGGGTCATCAAGAACATGACCAACTCGCCGTGATCGGGGTCGGGCCCGGGCCGGGAGCACATGACGGTGAGGTGGTCGGCGTTGGCCAGCAGCGTCATGTTCGGGAAGACGTTGTACTGATGCAGCCGGGTGATGCGGTCCGTGTCCGCCCAATCGAGGTTCACCCCGCGACTGGCGGCAAACGCCCGGGTGTGCTCGGCGATCAGCTCCCGAACCGTTTGCCCCGGCCGGCGCTCGCCGGCCGGAAAGGGCGTGCCCTCGGCGGCGCCCATCAGTGCGCCCTGCGTGTAAACGTAAGCCTCCCAGACCTCTTCATCGCTCAGCGATCCCTCAAAGCGGGGGCTTGGCACGCCGTACGGTTGGTCCGATTTGCCGGTGTGGCCCCAGATCTGTTGGGGCGCATGAATGTCGTCGACGCAGCGCAGCAACTCCGGGTGCAGCGTCTGAATGTGGTAGGTCTCGCTGTACCCGTCGGCGATCGTCTTCCAGTTGGCCTCGACGTCGACGGTCAGCGTGGCGTAGCAACGGAAATCGTTCAGCCGGCACCAGGCGATGTCGTCGGGCACCGCCTCCAGATACTCGAGCAGCGGCATCGCATCGAGGTCGAGATTGACGAAGACCAGCCCCTCCCAGGTGTCCACCCGCACCGGCACCAGCGGGAAGTCCGACATCTTGAGCGCCCCGAAGCCCTTGCGGTTGGGCACCCGCTTGAGCGCGCCGGCCAGGTCCCAAGTCCACCCGTGATAACCGCACTTGAGCTCGCGCAGCCCGGAGCCGGAGCCCACACACACCGAGTTGCCGCGGTGGCGGCACGCGTTCTGAAACGCGCGTAGCACGCCGTCGCCGTCACGAACGATCAGCACCCCGTATGGTCCGCAGCGGTACTCGAAGTAGTCACCCGACTCGGCGACGTGGTCCACCATGCACGCGAGCTGCCATACCTTCGGCCACATTCGCTCGATCTCGAGCGCGGCGAACTCCGGCGAGTAATACCGCTGCGCGGGCACCAGGGTGGGGCTGTCCGGCGGAGTGCCGATCGCGTCCTCTTGGACGTGCGAGCGGTTGCGGGTCGGGTTGCCGGCGGGCGCGTTCATGCCCGCCGCCTTAACGCGCTCCCCGCACCAAACGGCCGGGCCGCGCCCCGGTGTCGACGTCGTTGCGGCGGGTGACGGTCCCGCTGACGATCGTGGCGGCATAACCGCTGGCTCCCTGCAGGATCCGGTTGCCGCCCGCCGGCAGGTCGAAGGCCATGGCCGCCGGGTGCAGCGTCAGGGCGTCCATGTCGATGACGTTGATGTCGGCCTTCTTGCCCTTCTCGATGGTGCCGCGGTCGGTGAGGCCGAACAGATGGGCGGTGTCGCGGGATTGCTTGCGAATCACATATTCCAGCGACAGCTTCTCGCCCCGGCGGCGGTCCCGCGCCCAGTGCGTCAGCAGGAAGGTCGGATACGAAGCGTCGCAGATCATCCCGCAGTGGGCGCCGCCGTCGGAAAGCCCGAGTACGCCGGCCGGGTGCAGGAGCATCTCCCGGATCGCGTCGCAGTTGCCGTCGGCGTAGTTGAACAGCGGCAGCATCAGCATGGCGGTCGCGTTCCGCTCGAGCATGAGGTCGTAGAGCGTGGATAGCGGGTCCTCGCCGCGGGCTGCGGCGATGGCGGCGACGGTGCGGTCGGGGGTCGGCTCGTAATCGGGCGGGTCGCCAAGCGCGTACAGCCGCTTGAGCGAATGCTGCACCAGCGCGAACATCCCGTCGAACAACAGCGTCGGGTCGGCGGGCAGGTCCTCGTCGGCCAGGATGGCGGCCTTCACCGCCGGGTCGGCCAGGCGCTGCGCGAGTTCTTCGCGGCTGCACTCGGCCGCCAGCCGGCGGTAGGTGGGCCGGTGGCTGAAGCCGTGATGACCCTGGAACCCGATCATCATGCCGAACGGCCGGGCCGCGACCTGTGGGTAGAGGCGGGCGCCCTCGGCATGCGCGTCGGCGGACAGGTCCAGCATCTCGCGCCACAGCTTGGGGTCGGCGTCCACCTGAATCAGCGCGAAGGACACCGGCCGGTCGATCTCGGCGCTCAACCGGCGCATCCAGTCCAGTTCCTTCTTGGGCGCGACGATGTCCTCGCCCGCCGATCCTTGCGGCGCCAACTCGAAAACGGCCTGACCGCCGGCGGCCATGGCGCGCCCGAGCCCAAAGAGCTCATCCTCGGCGGCGAACGTGCCGGGCACGGGTTCGCCGTCCATGGCGCGGTGGCCCATAGTGCGCGACGTCGAAAACCCGAGGGCGCCGGCCTCGATCGCCTCCCGGACCAGCCGGCCCATCGCCTCGATGTCGTCTGGCGTCGCCGGTTCGTTGCGGGCCCCGCGCTCGCCCATCGCGTAGGCGCGGATGGCACCGTGCGCGACCTGGCTGCCCACGTCGACGGAGAACTTCTGCTTGCCGATCGCGTCGAGGTATTCGGGGTAGGTCTCCCAGCCCCAGGTGATGCCCTCGGTAAGCGCGGTGCCCGGAATGTCCTCGACGCCTTCCATCAACTCGATCAGCCACTGCTCGCTGCCGGGTCGAACCGGGGCGAAGCCCACGCCGCAGTTGCCGGTCACGATGGTGGTGACGCCGTGACCGCTGGACGGTTCGAGCAAGCCGTCCCAGCTCACCTGGCCGTCGTAGTGGGTGTGGATGTCGACGAAGCCGGGGGCCACCACATGCCCTGTGGCGTCGATGGTTTCGGCGGCCTCCCCGCCCAGCCCGGGGTCCCCGGCGCCACGGCGGACGACGTCGACGATCTTGCCGTCTTTGATGCCGATGTCGGCGCGATAGCGCTCCGCGCCGGTGCCGTCGACGACGGTGCCACCAATGATCTTCAGGTCGAACATGTGACTCTCCTTGCCGCCATGGGCCGAAGGCGCGACGAGACCCGCAGCATTACGCTACGGCAAGTAGCGTAACTCGTGGGGCGGGCAGCGCAATAGGGTTGGCGCAAACTTTTGCCTTCAGAGCGAACTCTTCAGCGCCGAAACCGTCTGCAGATCGTCCAGAGCGGCGACACCGCGCCGCAGCCCCTCCATGGCGATGTTTTCGACTTGCATGCCGCCCATTCCCGCGGTGATCAGGGGGGCCACGTAGGCGTACAGCGCTGCCTGGCGGAACCGCAGCCACAGTTCGTCGCGGTCCAGTGTGGGGCCGCCGGCCGCCGCGAGGGCGCGACGGTAGTCGTCGAGCAGGTCGCGCTGGGTGGTTCGGCGGTCCTCGGGGGTGAGGCTGGTGATCAGTGTGTAGGCGAGTTCGCGCGACGGGTGCCCTCGCCGCACCGCCTGCCAGTCCAGAAGTCCGGCCTTACCGCCGTGAAAGTACATGTTGCCGGGGTGGGCGTCGCCGTGCATGACGGTGTGTGGGGGAGTGTCGATGAGAGCGGCGACGGCGCGGTAGTTGTCGGCGATGAATCGGCCGTTCTCGACCGGGATCTCGGTGCGCTCGGCGAGGCGCTTGATCGAGGCGTGCATCAGCGAGCCGGTCAGCAAGGAGGTGACGTCGCCGGACGGCGTGTAGAGCCAGCCCAACGGGCCGCGTCCGTCACGAGACAGTCGGTCCCAAAAGGTGGCGTGCAGGTAGGCGAGCAGCTCGACGATCAGGCTGGCCTGGTCGGGCGTAAGCGGGTGCAAGGTGTCGGGGAACTCGTACGACTCGACGGGGAGGTCTTCCAGCACCACGAGGTAGCGCCCTGTCCACGAATCGAACGCCGCCCCGTAGGAATACGGTGCCCCGACGATCTGCGGGGCGAGCTGGCGGTAGAACCGCACCTCCGTGTGCCCGAGTCGGCCGAGCTCGCCCATCAACCGGGTGGCCGGGGTGTTCGCCGCGAGCTTGACGAACACCGAGTCGGGGACGTTCTTTCCGGTCAGCACCAGCCGCGCCCGCGCCGATGTTCCCGCGTCGCTGCTCAGGACGCGGACCGATCTGACGGTGGCGCCCATGACCCTGGAGAGCACCGCCGCGTCGATGTCCCGCACCCGGCGAGGCAGCCCGAACCGGCCGCCCACCACCGCGTCGGCGGCCACGCGGCCCACGCCGCGCCCTAGGTGGGCGGTCAGGCCGGCTACCGAAAGCGCCTGGGTCACAGGGTTATTCATCGTGTTCGATTCTCGGGGTGGACGTGTCACCCGCGCCGCGAGCCGAGGGGACGTCGCGGCACGGGGTCAGACAAAAGTACCTGAACGTCTCGACATCGGACAATAGTTGGTTATTGTCTGATCTGTGGGACCAGGGCTCTTACCACGAACTGCTCGACGAACCGGCGTTTGTCAGCGGCCGTGCGGTACCGCCACGAGGGCGCCAGCAGAAACAGCGTGGTGGCGTGCAGCCACTGCACCACCGACCGTGGATCGAGGTCGGCGTGCAGACGGCCCGCGGACTTCCACCGAACCAGCAAGGGTTGGTAGTGGCGCAACAATGTCTCCACGATGGGCTCCGACCCCTTCTCGAGGGCAGTCGCCACGGCGGTGCTCTCGGCGGCGAACAGCGCCTCGTTCAGCGGATCGCCTTCCACCGACTCGACGCGGGCCAGCACCATCTCGGGCACCGACCGCACGGGATCGTCCGGAGCGGCCAGCGAGCGCACCAACTCGCCGAGCGCGTGGTCGACCCGCTTCAGGATCAGGCCCAGCAGGACGTCGTCGCGTCCCGGGAAGTACCGGTACACCGTGGACCGTGACACCCCGGCCTCGTCGGCGACCTCGCCCATCCGGAACTGCGTGTTGCCGCGGTGCACGATGCAGCGGCCAGCCGCGTCCAGAATGCGCCTGCGGGCCTCCTCGTCATCGAGGATCGCGCGGTCGTCGCCCCAGCGGCGGCTCGGTTCCATGGCCCAGATGTTACGGGATCCGCCGCGCAGGACAACGAATTCCATTGCGAATCAAGCAGATCGCCCGAGAGGACAACCATGGCGTACTCCGCTGCGGACGAGTCGTTCACGCACCAGCTTCCGACGACGTTCGACGCGGTGCACAGCAACGACCCGACCTGGTCGGATCGTTGCTACTTCTTCGCGGCCTCGCCCGACGGCACCATGTTGTTGGCCAGTGGCTACGGCAACAATCCGAACACCGCCAGCGGGCTGGGCTATGTGAAGGTGAGCCTCGCCGACGGCCGGCACTGGGATCTGTTGTCGGGACGGCCGGTCGCCGGCGGTGACCGTGCCGAGTTGCGTGCCGGGCCGATGCGCTGGACTTGCGTTGAGCCGCTGAAGAAGTGGCGCCTTGACGTGGAATCCAACGGATCGGGCATCGCGTGGGAGCTCTATTATGAACCCACCGCGCCGATGTGGGAATTGTCGCCGATGAAGGTGGTCGGCGACGACGGCCGGGTACTCGCCGACATGTATCACATGAAGGAACCCGGGCGGTGGAGCGGATGGGTGCAGATCGACGGTGAACGCATCAGCGTCGAGGGATTCCACGGCGGCCGTGACCGCACCTTCGGCGTGCGAGTGTCCGACAAAATCGACTTCTGGCTGTGGCTCGACGCGGGCTTCGACGACCACGCGATCGAGGCATGGGTAATCGAAACAGCCGACGGCACAGTGCAATATGTCGATGGCGGCATCACTTATGCGGACGGAACTCTCTCGAAGCGGTTCGTCAAGATCGAACACGACGTCGAGTTCGACGGCGAGCGCAAGCGGCCCGCCCACGCGGTGCTGATCTTCACCGACGAGGACGGCCGGGCTCATCGCGTCACCGCCGATGCACCGCACCAGCACGTCAACGCCTACTACGGGCTGCCGATGGGCCACTGCACATACGAAGACCTCGGCGCCGGCGCGTACTTCATCCATTTCCATTGGGACAGCAGTAATTCCGACCAGCTCGCTGAGGCGGAGGGTAAATCGATGGCGCTCGACCAGCTGATGCGCTTCCAGCGGGACGGCCACACCGGTTGGGGCGTCTTCGAATTGCTGCTCGGCGGCGAAGGCTATCGCCGGTACCCGAACTGGACGGCGATGGACATGTCGGCGTTCACCCAGGACAAGACGCCGGTCGAGCGCCTGCCGGCCGAAGGTGCTCGGCAGTGACGATCGACGCCGAGTTCGAGGAGCGCCTGACGGGCTGGCTGCGCACCCGAACGCCCGGCATCGACGACGTCCGCGTCGAGGGCCTGGACCGGGTGAGCTTCGGGCATTCGGCCGAGATGCTGATGTTGACCGTGGTCACCGGGCGCGGCGATCGGCAGGCACGCCAAGACGTGGTGCTGCGGCTGCGGCCCAGGCCGCCGGCGCTGCTGGAGCCCTACGACCTCGCGCGCCAGTTCCGCATCCTGCGCGCACTGCAGGACACCGCGGTCCGGGTGCCACGGGCGCTGTGGCTGGAAGAGACCGGCGAGGTACTGGGCCGCCCGTTCTTCGTGATGGAACGCGTCGCCGGCGACGTCTACGAGATGCAGACGCCAGACGTCGAGGATGAGACGGTGGTGCGGATGTGCCGGAGCCTGGTCGAGCAACTCGCGGCCATCCATGCCGTCGACCTCGCCCGGACCGGTCTCGACGCGCTCGACGACGGCGCCGGCCACCTCGACCGCGAACTCGACCACTGGGCCGCGGAAATGGACCGGGTCAAGCGCGGTTCGCTGCCCGCCCTTGAACGGCTCCACCACGGGCTGCGGCAATGCCGGCCGGCGCCATGCCCGACGGTCACCCTGGTGCACGGCGACGCCAAACCGGGCAACTTCGCCTTCACCGACGGCGAGGTGAGCGCGGTGTTCGACTGGGAGATGAGCACGGTCGGCGATCCCCTCACCGACATCGGCTGGCTCGAGATGCTGTGGGCCCAACCCGTCGGCATCAACAGCCATCCCGCGGCGCTTCCGGTCGACGCCCTGCTGGGCCACTACGAGCGGGCCAGCGGCATCAAGCTGCAGAACCGCGAGTGGTACCGCGCTTTCAACGCGTACAAGATGGCCGTCATCTGCCTCATCGGGGCAATGCTCGTCGATGAGGGGCACAGCGAAGATCAGAAGCTGGTCCTGGCCGCATACGGCACCTCGCTGCTAACCAGAGCCGGCCTCGCGGAGCTGGGCATCGAAGAACCCCTCGACGACGGTCCGGTCCTGCCGCGCGAGGACCGCATTCAGCGGGTCCTGGCGCGCGCGACGTAGTTATGAAGCGTCGGGCCGACGTGTCAGGTGGGTCCACGTCATCGTGACGCGGGTCCCCCGGGGCGTGCGGTCGATGCTCACTTGGTCGGCGAGGACCTCCATCAGCGGGATGCCGCGGCCCCGGCGCTGCCGCTGGTACACGGCCGGGGCTTTCTGACGCCATCGACCGCGATCGGCAACTGTCACGGCCAGGGTGTCGGACCGGCGGTCGTAGGCCGCGCTCACGTCGAGCGTGCCTGGCTGCGAGGCGTCGCAATAGGCGAATTCGGCGGCGTTGGCGATGGCTTCGTTTACCGCGAGCAGGACGTCGCTGAACCGGTTGGAACTCAGGGTGAAATGCGTCTGGAGCCAGGCGCCGAACTCGGCTCGGGCCCGAGCCGCGCTGCGCGGGTCGGCGGCAACGCGATTGCGCGCGAAGCGAGACCGGTCGTCGGTGTGTGAGACGTCAGGCGACTGATCAGGGCGCCCCATCGTTTCCAGCTGTGCCCCCATCTCGAGGTTCACCCACCGGCGATGCCGCTCAGCGCGTCGTCGAGCGAGCTGTAGAGCGAGAGCACGCTGTCGATTCCCATCAACTTGATCGGCCTGCTGGTCGCCGAGCCGTTCGCGACGACCGCGAATTTGGTGGGCGGCTCGGCGTCAGCCTGCGCCGTGACCAGGACCGTCATCCCGGCGGACGCCAAGAAGTCCACTTTCGACAGGTCAACGATCAGCGCGGCGGGTTTGGTCGCCAGCGCGGTCTGGATCGCCTCGGAAAGGTGCGGCGAGCTGAGCATGTCCACCTCGCCGGAGACGGTGAGCACGACCGCCTGGTCTATCTGCTGTTTTCCTACTGAGAAAGCGGTCGGATCGATTGGATCACCGGTTAGTTCGCCCATGGTCTATCACTCACATTCGGCCCGTGTGGGGCCCGTTAGCTCACAAAAACAGCCACTGCCAAGCCCGGGGGCTGCTTGTTCAACCCTACGGAAAGCGCTTGCCCGTCAGAGGAGGCACACTCCATCGATCTGCGCTGCTAGCCACAGATGCAGCCGCAAGTTCTCAGTAGATGGTATGACACTTCGCGAACCACCCCCAAAGCGAGTGAACGAATCGCACCCCTGCGCCGTCCGGTGAGTGTGTGCGACGGTCACCGCAACAGTTGCGCCGGGGGTCGGCCCGTGCGTGAATTGCCTGGCCGTGTGGCCTGCACGAACGCGGAAGGGCGGTGGCCGTGAACTCCGGCGATCACAACGGTGAGCAGCACGGTCAGCCCGGCGATGGTAAGCCCACCCGGTCGCTTGCCGAAGCCCTGACCCGGCGGGGCGCCTTGCTGGGTATGGGGGCGGTAGCCGGCATCGCCGCGGTCGATGTCGGTGGGTTCGCCTACGCCGGCGGCTGGCTGCGGCCCGGCGCCCTGACTCCGCCCCGGTTCACCGACCGCTTCGAGCAGGTCTACGGACGTCACGAGGGTTTTCGGCGAAATCACGCGAAGGGGCTCAGCGCGGTCGGCACTTTTGCCAGCACCGGGGCGGGAGCGGCGGTCTGCCGGGCCGGCGTCTTCCGACCGGGCAGCGTGCCGGTGATCGGCCGGTTTTCCCTGTCGGGCGGTCTGCCGGATCAGCCCGACATGCCCACCACCGTCCGGGGGCTGGGCCTGCTCTTCCAGGGTCCCGGCGGCGAGCAATGGCGCACGGCGATGATCAACATCCCCGTCTTCCCGGACAGCACTCCGCAGGGGTTCTACGACCGGTTGCTCGCGTCCAAGCCACTGCCGGAGACGGGTAAGCCGGACCCCGCGAAGATGGCCGCGTTCCTCGACCGCCATCCGGAGACCGTCGCGGCCATGAAGGTCATCAAGGGAGCGTCGCCGAGCGCGGGGTTCGCCGACAGCACGTTCTACGGGTTGAACGCGTTTCGATTCACCAACGCCGCCGGAGCGACCGTGCCCGTGCGCTGGGCCGCCGTTCCTCAGGAAGCGGCGGCCGCGCCGGCTGCACAGGCCGGCAAGGACTACCTGTTCGACGACCTCATTCACGCGATCGCGCAGCGACCGCTGAGTTGGCGGCTCCTGCTCACGATCGGCGAGCCGAGCGATCCGACCCACGACGCCACGCAGCCCTGGCCGTCGCCGCGCCGCACCATCGAGGCCGGCACCATCACCGTCACGGGAGTGCAGACCGAAGCGCCGGGCAACGCCCGCGACGTCAACTTCGACCCACTGGTCCTGCCGGACGGCATTACCGCCTCCGACGACCCGCTGCTGGCCGCACGGTCTGCCGTCTACGCCCGCTCGTTCACGCGTCGCGCCGAGGAACCCAAGAGGCCAAGCGAAGTCGACGTCTCCCGGGTGCTGCGGTGACCGCCGGCGCCGCCCCGGCTCGCTTCGCGCTGCCGTCCCGCCTGTTGCACTGGCTGATGGCGCCGATGGTCATCGCGCAACTGCTGATCGGTGTGACCATGGTCGCGGCACTGAGTTACTACCCGCTGCTGCTGGCCATCCACCGGCCGCTGGGAGTGCTGATCCTCATCTTCGCGGTGCTGCGGCTGGCGAATCGGCTCAGGCACCGGCCCCCACCGTTCCTATCCACGATGAGCGGCGCGGAACGGCGCATCGCGACCTGGTCGGAATACCTGCTCTACGCCCTGCTGCTGGTGCAGCCACTGACCGGGTGGGCGATGCTGTCGGCGGCGCGGTTTCCCGTCACGCTGGTGGGTCCGCTGCGGCTGCCCGGCATCGCGCCGCACAGCATCGATGCCTTCGCGGTGCTCCGCGAGTGCCATGGCGCGTTCGCGTTCCTGCTGTTCGCGACGTTTACCGCCCACATGTGCGCGGTACTCTTTCACACGCTCGTCCTGCGCGACCGGCTCCTTGATCGCATGGCGCTGTGGCGGGTCAGACCGGCCGCCCCGGAGCCGGGCCAAGCCGAGCGGTAACGGCCTGCCTCCTGGGGAGGTGATCGGCCGAATATGATCGGCACGATCATTTCACGGGTGCGAAGCGCCGCAGGCGCCGTGACCGTGCGGGACCACGAAGACCACGAAGGAGTGGAGAACTTCCATGCCAAACGAGAAGCAAGCGGACCGGATGGCGTCGGGGAAGGGATTCATCGCGGCGCTCGACCAGAGCGGCGGTTCGACGCCCAAGGCGCTGCGCCTCTACGGCATCGAGGACGACGCGTACTCCTCCGAGGAGGAGATGTTCGACCTCATCCACCAGATGCGGTCGCGGATCATCACGTCCCCCGTCTTCGACGGTGACCGCGTGCTGGCCGCGATCCTGTTCGAGCAGACCATGGACCGCGAGATCGAGGGCAAGCCGTCGACCACCTACCTGTGGGAGACCAAGGGCGTGGTGCCCATCCTGAAGATCGACAAGGGGCTGGCGGAGGCGTCGGATGACGTGCAGCTGATGAAGCCGATCCCGGGACTGGACGAGCTGCTGGAGCGCGCGGTGAGCAAGGGCGTGTTCGGGACCAAGGAACGGTCGGTGATCGGCGGCGCCAACGCCAACGGCATCGCCGCCGTGGTCGCCCAGCAGTTCGAGCTGGCCCACCAGGTGCTCTCGCACGGTCTGGTGCCCATCATCGAACCTGAGGTCACCATCTCGATCTCGGACAAGGCCGAGGCCGAAGGCATCCTGCGCGACGAGATCACCAAGCAGCTTGAGAACGTGCCGGAGGGTCAGCGCGTGATGCTGAAGCTGAGCCTGCCCACCGAGGTCAACTTCTACCGCCCCTTGATCGAGCACCCGAAGGTGATGCGGGTGGTCGCCCTCTCCGGCGGCTACTCCCGCGAGGAAGCCAACGAGCTGCTGGCGAAGAACACCGGGCTGATCGCGAGCTTCAGCCGCGCGCTCACCGAGGGGCTTTCGGTCGACCAGTCCGACGAGCAGTTCAACGCCACGCTGGACAAGGCGATCCAGTCCATCTACGACGCGTCGGTCGCCGGCTGACTTAGTAGCGATGGCGGCGACCCGCGTTCGCCCGGTCCCCCAGCTTCGCGGGGTACCTCCAGCGCCGCGCTCGCGATCGCCGCTGATATGGGAGACATCTTGTCAAGGGGCAGGGTGAAGCGGCGGCCGCAACCGTCGTCGTGGCCGCCGCTTCGTTGACCAGATGGGTCAGTTGGGGGATGTCGAGCGTGTCGTATCGACGCGTGTCAGTCTGATATACGCGGGTTGGTTAC
>NZ_MPNT01000027.1 GCF_001907675.1 Mycobacterium paraffinicum | reverse complement strand
GAACGAACGCCTCGTCAGCGGGAGCACCTACGCCGAGCTGCTGGCCTCGAGCTTCGAGCACATAGGTACACGGTTGATCGACAGCGCCAACGATGGATTGCCCGATCCGGTGTTGGGGACCGCACTCAAACCCGACCTCGAATACTGGCAGTGGACCTCGGCCGGGCAGACGTTTGAGCGTCTGGCCCGAGAGGCCCGCGAGGCGCTCGACGCTGAGCGATGCCGGGCTGCCAAGCTGTGGCGCGACATTCTCGGCGACAACGACCGCGGACCGATCCTCCCGTTGCCTGACGGTTGCGATGCTGGCGGGTTTCCGGTTGGAGCTGTCACCGCCGTTGGGGCACTGGGCAGCAATCAGCCGCGCAGCTTCGCAATGCCCGCGCCGCATCGCGACACTCAGCGCTGAACAGGCTGTTGGACACCTACGACGACGCCGCGTTCGATCGATTTCGCTCGGAGCTGATCAACGCCGGCTTCTCACCCGGCGGTGACGCCGAATATCGTTGCTGGACAGGGCCGATTCGGGCCAGCCTGGAGGGCCTCACCGACGCCACCCGCATGCAGATCGATATCTATCCGGGATGGCCGCTGCGCTATGCACACGTCTCGGTCGCGGGCTTGCGCAGCGAGCATGCCGCGCCACAAGGCACCATCTGTTTGTGGGCCGAAGATGATCCAGCCCAGATCGATGGTCGTGAGTTGCAAGGCCTTTGGGACCGCCTCGACCAGTGGGCCGCGGCGGCTCGCAACGGATTCCATGCCGCGGACCGGGCTCTCGACGCTTACCGCCTCTATGACGTCCAGAGCTCGTATCGAGCTGAACTACCGTTGCAGGACTTGATCATCCGTGGCAGCAATGGTTACGCCGGCCAGATGTTCGCCATCATCCAAGGCAAGACACTGCTCATCGAACACGGCAATCCCCCAGATCCGCGGACCATCGGCAAACCCGCGCTCGCCGGCGCGTTCTACCTGCGCGGAGCCCTCCCCGAGCCGCCTCGCACCCTGGACGAAATTCGCGCCTCACTGACCCGCCGCCAACGCAGGAAGCTCACACACGGACTCGCTGCGCGATCCGACACGGCGTTCCCCGCACCCAGCGGCGGGCTCGATTTCATCGTGCTGGCCTGGCCACGCCACGGCGACGACTACGACGCTATCGTCCTCGGCATGAGCGGGGCCGCCGAGACGTTGGCCGCGGCAGCGCTGCCACCGACATCGAACGACGAGCAGGCGTTGCGGCGGCGCGCCGGAACCGACGCCGACCTACTCGCCAGCAAGACCGTGCTGATCGCCGGCGCCGGTTCGGTGGGCGGCCATGACGAAGCAGCAATGACGTCCCGCGGCGTAGGTACGATCCACCTGCACGACAGTGACGTGCTGACCAGCACTAACCTCGTCCGCCACGTCGGCACCCGCCGCTTCGTCGGCCGTCAAAAGGCCGATGCGGTAGCGGCCATCATCGATCAACATGCACCATGGACCAACGTGATTCCGCACAACGACCTGCCCTATGACCCGGTTGAGTTGATCCGAACAATCGAGGGCGTTGATCTGGTCCTCGACTGCACAGGGGTCATGCCGCTGACCGCCGCGATCGCCGACACCTGCCGCCGACGTGGCGTAGCGCTCATCACCGGCGCCTTATTCCACCACGGCGCGCTAGCCCGTGTGCAACGGCAAGCCGAAGGCGACACCCCAATCGCGGCGCGCCCGACCGACCCGCACTATCACCCGCTGCCGCCCCACGATCAGGCAGCCACCGCAGGTTTTCTCGAACTCGGCTGCACCGCCCCGGTTAACAACGCCCCACCGGTCGCGGTCCTCACAGCCGCGTCCGATATCGCCGTAGCCGCAATCGATCTGCTGACCGGACGAAGAGAACGCCCTGACGAACGCATCACCGTACTTCGCCCGATGAGTGCACCCTTCGAGCGCACAGGCACACTGGACCCACGCGACCCCGCTTCTCTGGGGACCCCGTGAACACCAGCACCCAATTGTGGATCACCGAGGCCGCGCGAACCGCGATGACAACCGCAGCGGCACGAGCGCACCCCGACGAAACCGGCGGAGTCCTGACTGGCGTCTACCTCGATGGGCACCCGTGGATTATCACAGCCATCGAGATCCCTACCACGCTCCGCGGCCGATCCCACTATCGGATCCCCGCCGGTACCACCCATGCCGCCGTTCTGACCGCGCGAGCAGCCGATCCCCGACTCGGATACCTCGGCGACTGGCACAGCCACCCCCGCGACGTGGGTCCCAGCCCCACCGATTTGGCATCGCTGGCCATGGTCTCGGTGAAGAATCCACGGCTGCCCAACCCAACCCAAATCGTAGTCCGCAGAAGCGATTACGGATACGCCTTGGACGCCCGACGCATCGTCGCCCTCTTCCCTCACGTCTGCACCATCACGTTGACCGGCGGGCTCCCCAGCACACCACCGCAGGCTCATGAGGGCGCCGACCGCGGCGCGGTGCCAACCCACGAAACCGACCACCCATGACCAATCCCCTTGGGGCCCTACAATGACTGACAACATCATGCCCAGCGCGAGCGGCGTCCGGATCGCCGGCGATGACTACCAGTGGCTTCACGTCTGGCGCGCCTGCATGGAAGCCCTGCATCAGGACCTGACGAGGAACACCGACAATCCCACGATTGCCGTCGGTGTCGAAGAACCTGGTGTCGGCAACGGAGACGACGTCGTCCGGTACCGCCAGCGACCCCCGCACGTGTACGCACAAGTCAAGTACGCCGTCGACAACCGCACTTCGGTGGGGCTGACCTACCTGAAAGACGAAGGCATCCTTCAGAAAATGGTCAATGCACACATAGCCTTGACCGTCGACGGCGACCCCGTCGAGATGCGACTGGTGACCAACCGCACGCACGATCCGACCGATGTGCTGATGTGCGATCGCGATGGGCGCGACGGCCACCTTGTCCCGCGTGCCGCTCAAGGCGGCCCGAACTCGCAACGGGGTAAGGCGCGGGCCGCGTGGGCGCGGGCCGCAGACACCGACGAGCCCACATTGATGGCCTTTCTGAATGACTTCCGCCTCGACATCGCCTACGACCGTGGCCGGCTGCGCGACGAAATCAGCCTGTTACTGACCGCGAATGGTCTGCGCTGCGACGACAACGCCATCGACCAGGGCACGAGCTGGGTCGCCAAGCAGGTCATTGCAGGGCATCGCCGACTCACCCTCACCGACATCAAACAGGCCGTAACCACGTTGCAACTGCAGGCGGGGTCCCCATGGACCACCGTGTCGGTGGCGACGATCAAGCACGACGAGGTCGCCGATCAGGCCGCAGTCAGCATCGACTGGGTCGATCGAATCGCTGGCGAGAAGCACTGGCATCGGGTGGCCCCAGCTCCCCCGCACACATGGGCCGACCTGGCCAGCGAGATAGCAAGTGTCCCTGCACAACTCGGCGGCGCTCATCGTATCCTAGTCAGCGGTCACATGCGGCAGGCGACCGGTTTCCTCGTCGGTGCCGAGTTGCGGCGTGTCTTAGGCTATGAAGTCGGCATCCGCCAAAACGACCAGCTGTGGCGCAGCCAGGAATCGATCGAGGCCTTCGATCTCGAAGTGACCGAGCACCCTGTTGAGCTCGGCACCGACACAGCGCTCATCGTCAACGTCGCAGCCAACTTCGCCGACCAGGCCGCCGAATGGATTCACCTGGCCGGCTTACCCATCGCCACGATCGTGACTGCCTCCCCTTCGACGGGGGCGGGTCCGACAGCAGTCGGAACCCCAGTCGCCGCAAACAGCCTCGCTGTCGCGATCCGAGATCTAGCCCGCCGTCATGCCGGCGCGGGGACGTTGCATCTGTTTCTCATCGGCCCGCTCGGTCTCGCTGTTTTGCTTGGTCATCACTGGAATCGCATCACCACGACCAAGGTGTACGAGCACCTTGGTGCGACGGAGTATGTGCACGCATTCACCGTGGAGGCATAACCGCGCCGCCGCCGGTGAGCACCGCCCGATCCTGGTGATTGCGCTGCCCCGCTTTGATCGTGCGACGGCACATAGCGGCCTGACAGATGCGGCCGGTTAGCCGTGAGCGAAAGTCCAGGCGACGGCGAAGTAGCTGACCATTAGGCCCATCCCGATAAGCAGTGGAGCGATCCTGTAGGCGGCCGCGTGCGGGTGACTCTTGTTGGTGTTGATGTAGATCACCGGCGATGCGATCAACCAGAGGGCGACTGCGACGTAAGAGGCGATGTGCAGGGCGTAGAAGTAAAATCCGGCAGCGGCGAGGGTAAAAGTCACGAGGAACCAGAATCCGATTCCGGCGGCGAGGCCCATCCCGAGGAAGGCTACCCATTGGACGCGGTTCTTGGTCATAGGCTCATTCTACCGCCCCTGCTGAGATTTTATTCGGGTTAGTGGTGCGGATCTCGTTGCGCCTCACGATAAGTCGCGAAGTTGGGATGCGAGTTTATTGGCCGGGCCCGTATGTGACGTATCCCTTGGAATTGGCGATGTTTCGGGTCAAGTTGTTTATGTACGGTTGCCACACGGCGTGAGCGACCCCCGTATACGCCGACCTTAGTCCTGGGCTGAGGATGGGTACGTCTTCTGATCCCGGCCCCTGCGTTATCAGACCGTGGGTGGCGAGATGGAGTTGACCGCCTTGTTCAAAGAATCGGAAGTGAATGGTGCTGTCGGGCCCATCGACGTGGCCCGGGAGGGTGACGAATTCGATGTCAATAGCCGAGGCGGTCCTTTGGATTTCAGTGACGCGAACAGGGAAGTTCAACAGTTTTTGCCCGGCGGTACGGATTTCGAGAGGAAGTTCGTCGCCGACATTAGGAAAAGCTTTCGGCGCTCCCCCCATCGGGAAGTTGCAATTGAAACAGCGGTGCAGCTCGTTCCATACGTCGTCGATCGATGCGATCGATCCTGCGCTCACCGGCGGCATGCCGTCTTTGAACGCTTCAACCTCGCTGGTGAAGTCGATGTTGTATTGCCACGGCGACTCTGGAAGGGGCTGCGGCGGGGCTAGTGGCTGCGTGGTGTAGTCGACGGCCTCGATGCCGCCATGGTCCGGCGGTAGCCCGTCTTCACCGCCGCTGCCGGCATTCATCGCTTTCCGCCCAGCCGCTTGCTCGGCGGCCGCGGATTCCTCCATCACTGCGGCTGAGCTGGCTTGGTATTTCGAGACGATCCCGACGATCGCTGCTTGACCGGCCGGTGAATCCGGATCCGGCACCGCCGCAACTTCGGCGGCCTCCATCCGCGAATTCGCCAAGATCTTGGCAGCGCCATCTATGTTGATCCGCCGGCTAGTATCGCCGGCCTCAGCGCCCGCATCGAGCATCGTCGCAGCCCGCTCAAGCGGTATGTGATCAGCACTGGTCGCAGCGATATACGACCGCAGCACAGCAGTGGAAAACCCCAGCCCGATCACTTCATGGCGGATGTCTTGAACCCGGGGGACGGTGCTGGCGTGGATAGCCCAGCTCAAGGCACGCAGGCCGTCACCACCTTCGGGGTTAACCCCGAACATCTCAAAGTAGCGGCGGTGCTGCTCCTGGGAGGCTGCAACAAACGCATCCAACGACGCCACGGGCCAAACCTAATGCCTCCGCACACCAGTGTGAACGAGAGATTTGTTTGCCGAGCCCCCACGCCCGCGCTACCAGTCATTGCACGGTGGTAGGTGGTGCCCCACCACCCCACCGTTGCATGCAACAGGGTCGGGTTTTCGCCTCACCTGCCTCCGCCATAGCCGCCTGACCAGTGTTCTCATCCATCAGCGCCCAGAAAGGAAGAACGCGCCCGGCCGTGGGTGTGGCCGGTCGCGGTCCGTGTCGACGGCGAAGACAGCGACTTCGCCGTGGCAGGTCGGCTCTGCGAGCATGTTGATATCAGGTCCCGAGCCTGCCGCTACCGCGGCGGCACGTAGCGGCCGCGGAGGGATTTGGAAAGGGGCGGCGTGGCTTCGCTGACGCGATACGGAGCCGAGGTGGAATCAGCGTTCAGCTTGCTTGGTCAGAACGAGAACGATTTGACCGCAGCACTCGGCTTCACCATGGCGCGCTGCACGGCACTCAGCGACGCAATACTGCGACGAGTCTGGCCGGCCCTCGGTGAGGTTGAAGACGTCAGCTTCGCTTTGGAAGTCCGTGCCGAGATCGGCCGCACAGATCTCGAGGTGCGGTTGCCGGCCAGCTCGGCGCTGGTGATCTTCGAGGCCAAGCGGGACTGGCTGCTTCCCACGACGACGCAGCTGGCGCAATATGTCTCGCGCATCCACCGATCCGGGTCGGGCGCAATGGTGTCTCTATCTCAAGCCTCTACCGCGCTCGCCGAGACGCAACTGCCACGGGAAATCCAGGGCGTCCCAGTGGTGCACCTGCCGTGGCTCGACGTCCTCGCTGACATTACAGCCGCCCGCACGGTATGCCGTGGGCGAGAACGCATCTGGCTCGAAGAGTTGCACATCTACCTGATGGAAGTGATACGCATGCGCACAGTAGCCGACAGCATGGTCTACAGTGTGGTGCTCAACGAGGACCGCCCGGGCGGCGAGGGCACCCCGACCTTCCGCGAGTTCGTCACCGATCAGCTCTGCTACTTCCATCCCTACGGCGCCGGAGGATGGCCCACCGACCCGCCGAACTTTATGGCGTTCCGGTGGGGCGGAGCCGTGCAGCGCATCCACCGGATCATGCGCGCCGATGTCGTCCCCACAATCCGCGAACGATTCCCCTACCTGCCCGAGAACGACGCCAGCGACCGACCGCACGCCGTGTATGACCTCGGCCCCCGAATCCCCCCGCTCGAACCCATCCCCAACGGTGCGGGGATTTACCCGTCGTCACGACTCTGGGTACTGCTCGACCAACTCCAGACCGCCCCCACACTCAAAGACGCTCTCGCCGGAACCCGTGCGATTCAGGACAGATGGGCGAAGGGCTGATTCGACAGCGATGCCCCGTCGCGCCCCGATGCTAAAGATCGCGGACTGTGGGGTTCAGGCCGTGCCTGGCGTTTGACCGGCGTCGGCGAATACCAATGCTATTCGTAGTGCCAGTCGTCCCCTGCGCGCCCCGCAGGTTGCCGACGACTTGGCTGGACGCCTCGCGTTCAGCAATACGGACGCGGTCCCAATGCGCCCTTACGGATGTGGGTGGTAAGGCACCAGCCGCTCGGGGTGCCCACACCCCCATCATCATCAGCGGCTGCCACCTTCGCGCCCCCCTGTGCCCCCGCGGAGACTCGAACTCCGGACCCGCAGATTAAAAGTCAGCTGCTCTACCAACTGAGCTACGGAGGCATTCGTACTTTTTTACCTTGACACATCAAAGTGTAGCGTCTAGTCCTTGATGCGTCAAGGTATGATCTGTTGCATGTCATCACCTCGAAAACGCCGCCACCCCGAGGAGACTAAGGCGTTAATCCTCGATGCCGCTGAGGAGTTGCTGATCGCGGCCGGTCCGCGGGCGATCGAAGTACGCGCCGTCGCCGACCGCGTTGGCATAACCGACGCAGGCGTCAACCATCACTTCGGTAGCCGCGAAGGCCTTCTTGACGCTCTGCTACGTCACAGCAGCGACCGGGTCCGCGCTGCCGTCGAGGACGCCACCCAGGATTGGTTGCGCGCCGGCGCGCAGATACCTCAGCTGGTGGACCGTATTGCCGCGGTCTACGCCGCCGGCTACGGCGAGCTCGCGATGGCCCTTCACGGCGCAGGATGGCGCGATCACAGCGGCGGCATCCTGGAACCGGTCGTTGATGCGCTCCACGCCGCCCGTCGCAAGGCCGGGGGCCGGCGCCCCGCCCGCGAGGACACCCGTCTCGCCGTCGCCGCCCTGCACCAGGCGCTGGCCACCGAACCCGTCTACGGTGCTGACTTTCGACGCACCGCAGGCATCAAGGAACCCGACGCAAGCCACCGCCGCCAACTGCGCTGGTGGACCCAGACACTGTCAACCGTTCTAGATCTCGAGCCGCCAGCTACAGG
This sequence comes from Mycobacterium paraffinicum, assembly GCF_001907675.1. Taxonomy (GTDB): domain Bacteria; phylum Actinomycetota; class Actinomycetes; order Mycobacteriales; family Mycobacteriaceae; genus Mycobacterium; species Mycobacterium paraffinicum_A. The sequence continues at coordinate 70,465 of NZ_MPNT01000027.1, read as the reverse complement.
CGCGTAATGGCCCCAGCACCCGCCCCTGACCGCCGCGCCGGGCCGCCGCCCGCCACTGTTGCAGAACTGCAGCTCAGCAAGCTCGCGCAGTTGGTAGGTTTACTCCACGCACCGCAGGCGCGGCGGAGGAGGGCGCTCTCTCGTGGATGCCATCGAGCAGCTGGAGATGCTGTCACAAGAACAGCATCGTCGCTATTTCGAATTGTTCGGTTCCACTCCCGTCGACGGCGGCGGATTTGGCGACCTGAGTAGCTACGCGCGCACGCTCAGCCACGGGACCCAAGACACGCGCGCCCAGGTGATCGGGTTGCGGTTCTCAACCGCCGTAGCCGCTTCCTACACCACCGCCACAAAAGCCGATCACCTCGTCCTGGACGGCGCCGCGCGTTCTCACGCTACCTGGGCCTCTATCACCGACGAGAGCCGTCGGATCAACGTGGAAGGTGCCAGGGCTATCGATGCAAACGCCCGGCTCGAGGCTTCCGAGGTCGGCGCTATCCCCGACCCGAATTCGCCGGCAGGTCAAGCAGAGATCCTGGGCCGCATCAACGATCACCAAGCCAAGGCTGCCTCTATTGTGGAACAAGCCGCGGAGGCCGAGCAAGCGTTAGGCGCACGCGCAGCCGCCGCGGGGGAACAAGGATCGACACCGCGTGTGCAGGCGGTCGACCACACGTTCAAGCAAGATCCGTCGCCACCTCCCCCGCCTAAGCCGCCAGTCGAAGGCCTCCCCCCTGAGGGCATGCGGCCGCCCGTCGAGGGCCCGCTAACAGAAGGGCCTGCGAGCCGTCCTAGCGCGGTGGCACGAGGAGGACGAAGCCTCTACGACCAAAATGGCGGAGAGTGGCGCTACTACCCGGGCGACGAATGGCAGCACAGCCCCCACTGGGATTACAAACCCCGCCCCGGGCCAGGCTCTGACTGGGAAAACATCCCCATTGATGGCCAACCTCCGGTCCGCGGCCCCTCAATCATCTCCGAACTGCCGCCGTGGCTACTCAATCCGAATGCACCCGCGCCACCGGGCGTGATCGGACCACCACAGAACCCGTTGCTGGCACCGTTCCCCGGCGCCACCATGCCGGCGCCGCCCCCGGCATCCGCCTCGCCGCCAGGGCCCAGCCTGATCCCCCACATCAGCCCGCCACACATCAACGTGCCACCGCCTAGTCCCGCCGAAACCGAGGCAGCCGGCGGCGGACTACTCCTGTTGCTCCTCCTGGGCGCGGTGGCCATCGCATGACCGGCGATGCCGCCATGCCGACGGCGTTTGACCCCACCGCCGTGTCGTCGCTGGCACAAGAAATTGCCCAATACATCGGGCCCTTGCAACGCGTGACCACAGCACACCTGCACCTCTGGTTGCCAGCACTCACCGTCCCCTGCGCGTGGACCATCGCCGACGCTGACGGTGCCGCGGTGACTCGAGTGCTGCTTCGCCGCCTGAACAGCACCAACCACTGGGATAGCTGCGAAGTCCTCAACCTGTACCGGGTACCGGGCGCGGTGCCAGCAGCGCTTGTCCTACGCAACGCCGACCGCATCTTGCGAGACAGTCAAGCAACCGACATCAGCGCACAGCCTCTCGACATACCGCCGCAATACGGAATCATCGGCACCCGAGCCTCGGGCAACCTCACCACCGGTAACCGCCAGGTGCTCGGTCAATTCAACAACTACGTCGTCAACAGCGCCGCAGGCGGAGCGCTCATCGAACAGGCCGTCGTCGTCGGCGCCGACGCCCAGCCTTCCTTAGCCGAGGAGTGCGCCGCACTGACTGAAAACCTGTTTCGATCGCTTCTCGCCAGCATCGACCGCCCACACGATCCGAGACTGTGAGCCGCACTCCCCTATGAAGAACTCAGGCATCACCGGCCTTGTCTTCGCATCTCGATATCATTCAATGACGACAGCCCCCAAAGGTCCGTGATGTCCATGAACGTAATTCGCGTGAACTATCTGCCCCGATTCGATTACGGGCATGATGCGGTGCTGCTGACTCTGGATGGACCTGGCCTCGACACTTTCCGCGCCACACTCAACGACGCTATGCAACGAAAGTCGTCGCGCCTCGAGCATGACGGCGTAACGCACGATTTCGTCATCTGTGCCGGCGAAGCTGATATCAGCCTTACCCCAACGCACGTAACATGGCGACTCGATCCTGCGAAAGCGGACGAGATCTCGCTTGACTTAGCGGTTTTGAGTGAGAAGGGTCGCGCGGGCCATAACTATGTCGATATGTCGACGCCTGCGCCCACTCTCGTTGTTTCGCGCGACGAATACCTCGCAGTCACCTATCCATGGATCAACCCGCCGGCACAGAGCCAAGGCACCCACACCTAACCCGCCGTTCGACACATCGGATGCCGTTCAAGCAGAGTACGTTCGACTGCTGGCGCGCAACTATCACTCGGTGCAGCCGGTGCCGCAAGGGCCGCGCATCGAGAGTTAGCTGCGCGGGCGCGGCCACCTGTTGTGTACCCTATATCCGCCCATAGCGGTACGCTCAGAGGATTCGCTGGTAGGTGTCTTGCTGGCAGCCGAGTAACACGGGGGTGACATGGCTGAGTTGAATGTGAATCCAGGTGATTTGCTGCGCTTCGCTGACGCCTATTCTGAGTTGGCGACTCGCGCGGGCCAGATTTCACCGCAGGCGGCTGCCGAGGTGCAGCGTATCGCTGCAACTCATGGGCCAATGGGATATCCCACTGCCGTCGGCATTGCTGCCGGCCTGGCAAAAGCCGACGGACCACTGCAAGCCAAGGTCGCTGACTTCACCACCTACTCGCAGCGCTTCACCGAACACACAGCCACCTACACCAAGACCGACAAAGACGGTGCTGACGCCCTGGACAATAAGTTTGTTCCGGTGGATTCGAAGGACCAAAGCGACAATCCGGACTTGCCGAAGCCTGCCATCGACCCAAGGAACCCGTTTGTCGGCGACCAGCGGTTTGGTCGATGGGAGGATGTCGTTCCGCCTCCATACGTCGGCAAAGAGCCGCCGCCGCCTTGGACTGGACACCGCAAATTTCCGAATCCCTACCTCGAGGGCGGACCCTCAGGCTTTTACTCCCCCGGCGGCAATACGTGGGCCGACGCCAGCTCCGCACCGGCCGCGCACCTGGAGAATCAGTACAAGTTCCGTATTTCTGGTGAGGACTGGACCAACTACACGCGCATCGATCCCGCCACCGGTAACAAGCAACAGTGGGTGCAGTACACCTACGAAGGCGAGAAGTGGACTCGGACCCCGGTCAATTTGAACGTCTGGGGCCCGAAGGCTCCCAACGAGATCACCGGCGAGCTCGGTGGCGTCAACACAGGGTCTCTTGCCGGCATCAGCCCGCCACCGTACCGGGGCCCATGGGAGCCGATGACCCTGCCACAAATAGCGACACTGTCTGCGGCGAATCCTAGCGTCCATTTCTACATGCCCGACGACTGCGGCTTTCAGTTCAGCTTCCTCAATGGCGTTGCCACAGGCGGAAACTCTGGTTTAGGGCCGATCATGCCGAGCATGATCGCTGGTCCTTAGGCTCGCCGCTTCCAGCGTCGCGCCCATCTGGCCGCCCGGTGCCGTTGTCCGACTTCCGGCGAGCGCGTCCGCCTCACATCGCGTTTGCGTGCTGATTTTGGTTGCGCCCATCGGTCACCGAGATGACGGCGAGCCGGGCGAACACCTCTTCAGCTGTGTGTGTGATGGTACGCACGTCGCGGTGGTGCAGGTCATATTCAGCGCACACCGCTCGTTTGGAATCTTTCTTGTCGTAGAGGCGGTGCAGGATCTCGGCGAGTTGCGGTGCGGGGATCTCACTGATCTTGCGCACGTCGTTGTTCTGCTCCCGTACGACGGAGGCGATGGATTCCCACCAAAGGCGCCGCTCGGCCTGTGTCTGCGGGCCGCTACTGACAGGGGCAGGGCCCGGCGAGCGCGGCACCGTCACACCTGCCGGCACATCGACGCCCTCACGGCCGTTAGGTGGCGAGGCCAGAGTGAGGAGCGCCAAAGTGGAGCAGATCAGCGACATGTCGACCCCGATCGGCCACAGCCACGCTGTACGTGCGCTCATACCGACCAGAATCATGAGGTCCCGCAGAGAAACGAACGACATCGCGAATGCACAGCCGGCGACGCCCGCCATCAACAACAGGGCCGCGCCTAGGACGGCCGCGTCGACGCGGCGGTAGCCGTGTCGACGGTTCTTGATCAACAGAGCTACCGAGTGTGTCGAGCCAAGCAGGATCGCGGGCGGGACGGCGGCCGCGGTGGCGGCGAGCAGCTTCAGGTGGGGAGCCGGTGCAGTCATCCATGCATGAATCACGTTGCCGCCGATGGAAACCACGGTGGCGAACAGCAGCCACATCCAGAAGAACCAGACTGCGTGGCTCCGCGTGTCATCGGGCTTGACGACCTCGCTGTCGGTGACAGTCCGTGAAGTCTTGGCATTCAGCGTGGGCTCTGCGCGCGCTGGGCCGGGCCAAGAAGAAATGGGCCGCGGGTGCTCGGCGGTGCCAGCCCCGATACGGGTTGGGGTTTCGTCATCAAGGAGTGTCACGGGTTTCTCAGTTCTCGTATTCCGTCTCTCGGGTGTCATCTGGGGCTGATAGCGCTGCCGTCGACATTATCCGTGCTCCGAATCAGCTGTAGCACAATCTATTAGCCGATCGTGGCCTGATCTGGCCGGATCGTAACAGCCTGAACGGACACCGTCGATAGTTACCGCACTGCATGGGGATGACGGCTGTCAGGTTTTTGCCGCTGCGGCAGTGAAGGGGCCGCGCTGCGGGCAAGGTGGCCACATTCAATGAGCTTTCAGACCTTGCGATCATCGACGACATTCAGCAGCGCGGCAGGTCGCGAAAACTTGACATGTGCAGGGTGCTCGCCACTGTCAAAGTTCTTGGGGCAGGACCATTTCGCTGTTTGGCGACGATCAGGTCCGCTTCGCCACCTCGAGGGCTGTCCCGATCGTAGGCGTCGGGTCTGTGAATAAGGATGACCATGTCGGCGTCCTGTTCCAATTGACCGGTTTCGCGGAGGTCTGATAGCTGCGGGATTTTGTCGGTACGTTGTTCGGGCCCGCGGTTGAGCTGGCTGACGGCGACCACCGGGACATCGAGTTCTTTGGCCATCAGCTTGAGGCTGCGGGAAAATTCGGCCACTTCAGTCTGGCGGGATTCGACTCGCTTGCCTGAGGTCATCAGCTGCAGATAGTCCACCACGATCAGCTCGAGATCGGTCTTCTGTTTGAGCCGGCGGGCCTTGGCGCGGATCTCCATCATGGTCAAATTCGGCGAATCATCGATATACAGTGGTGCATCGTTGATTTCCCCCATGCGTCGCGCCATTTTGGTCCAGTCGTCGTCGCTGAGGCGCCCAGAGCGCATGTCGGCCAACTTGATCCGTGCTTCTGCTGACAGCAGCCGCATTACGATCTCTGACTTGCTCATCTCCAGGCTGAAGATGACGCTGGCCCTGTTGTGGCGGATGGAGCAGGATCTCATGAAATCTAGTGCCAGAGTTGACTTTCCCTGGCCGGGCCTGCCCGCCACGATGACCATCTGTCCACCGTGTAAGCCGGTGGTGAGTTCATCAAGTTCAGCGAACCCGGTGGGAACACCGCGGGTCAGTCCGCCACGGGACTGGATAGCGTCGATCTCGTCCATGGTGTCTTGGATGAGGTCGCCCAGCGGCGCGTAGTCCTGGGAGGTGCGGTCCTCGGTGACGTCATAGACCTCGGCTTGGGCTCGATCGACTACCTCGGCGATGTCGGCGCCGTCCGCGCCGGCGTAGCCGTACTGCACCACCCGGGTCCCGGCCTGCACCAGGCGGCGCAACACGGCCTTTTCGGCGACAATCCCGGCGTAGTAGCCAGCGTTCGCGGCGGTGGGCACCGTGGAGATCAGCGTGTGCAGATACGGCGCACCACCAACCCGGGCCAGCACAGCGCGCCGGTCAAGTTCGGCGGCCACCGTCACGGCGTCGGCGGGTTCACCGCGGCCGTACAGGTCCAAGATCACGTCGTAGATGCTCTGGTGGGCTGGCCGGTAGAAGTCACCCGGCCGCAGCTTTTCCAACACGTCGGCGATGGCGTCCTTGCTCAACAGCATCCCGCCCAGCACCGACTGCTCCGCGTCGAGATCCTGCGGGGGCTGGCGCCGATCGTCGAGCTCGGTGTAGGCCTGCACGCGCTGTCGGCCGCGGCTCTGCATGGGCATCTCGAGATCGGTCATGCGGCCACCCACTCGTCGTGGCCGTGGTCGCCGTCGCCGGCGAGCTCGGCAGCGATCACGGGCCAGCACTGATCACACACCATCGATTTCAGCGGCAGCTCGGGGCGCATGGTGGCCCGGTGCGAACCGCACAGCATGCATTGGCAGCCCCCGCTGATCGCCAGGTCCATCAGCAGGTCGGTGCCGATCGTGGCCGCAGTCGAAACACCGTCGACCGCAACGGGGTCCGCCTCGGAGCGGGCCAGGATTTCGTCCGCCCAGTGGGTCAAAGCCGCCGCCAGAGGCATCTGCGGGAACAGCCGATTGACCCGCCGTCCCGCCGCGGCCAATGCCGCCATTGGGTCTACCGCGCGGCCGAATTTCACCTCGTGTGCTTGCAGGAGCTCGGCGCGTGCGGCCGGGCTGGTGACCGCCGCGACTTGGGCATACCAGTGCGCAGTGGTGCGGTCCTGCGCCTCGCGAGCCTCGCAGCGCGCGCGCTGTTCCCAGGCGCGCTGCAAGGGCCGCAACCGCGGTCCGGCACCTGGCACGTTGTGGTGCAACCGCCACAGCGCTAGGCGCCAGGGCCGCTGCAGATCCGCGGGCATGGGCTGGCACAGTCTGTCGAGGATCTGCTCGGGTAACCACCCTGCGGCCAGCCGGTTTTGGATCTGCGCGCCCAGCATGAACCGCAGGTGTTTGGGCAGCCGCGCCAGCACCTCGGGCAGGCCGGCCAGCACCTGGCGTAGCTCGTCGGTGGATACCTCGACCTCAACCGGCCGGGAGCTGTTGGGCAGCTCGTCGTTCCGGGGGGTAGGGGGGTAGAGAGATTGGTTCTTATAAGGAAGACGCCGCGAAAAGGTGACCGAATCGGCGTCGGAGTGGGTGTGGGAGGTAATGACCCGGCCGTCGCGATCTCGGCCGAGCACGGCAATATCAGCGGTGAATTGCTCGTTGATCGCCACGAGCGCGCGTGTGTTGCGGCCTTGGGCTGCCCGATAGACGATCAACCCGTCGGCCGCCAACGCCGCCAGTGCCCGCCCGACGGTTTTGAGGTCGTAGCGTCGGCCGCCGCCGGCGGCGATGAGTTCGACGAGCTGCCCGAGCGCAACCCGGTCGTCGGTGATCCGGCTCCAGCCGCACAGCAGCTTGAGTACCGCGGCCAGTACGTGGCGTCGGGCGCCCCGCAGGCCAAGCTGGGCAGCGTGTGTTTCGACGCGGCCGCGCACCATCTCGGCGTCGGCGAAGGTCACCCGCTGTCGAGGCCGGCAAACTTCGCCCGAGCGTTGCCCACCGCGCGGGCACGCCCTGAAGCGCTGTGTCTTTGCGCAGTTCAGCCGATGTTTCTGCGACACTTCGCGCGGAAACGTTGAATTGTGTCCGGGGTAGGAGCTACCCTGGGAACTACTTGTCACGCAGTTCTCCCTGTTCAGCACGGGGACCGAGATTCGAAGTTGGCGCTTCGGACCTCACGAAATTCGGAGTTGGCGCTCCGAATTCGACCTTCTGATCGATTCCCAGATCCCCCTTTCGAGGGGGTTCTGCATTCTGGTCCCGCTATTTTTTTGTGGGGTCTCCCCTGGTGTTCGGGGATGGTGAGCGGCTATTGCCTCCTTTCCGACTGGGCTTCCTAATTCCGAGTCGTCGGCTTCATCCGACCATGCCTTTGACCGATGAAGGCGGACCGACACGGAATTACCTTGTTTGCTGGCGCTAGCCCCGCGTCATAGGCCCGCTCGGACGGGTTCAAACCGTGTTTGCTGAGCCACGCTCACGGGCGACGCGACGGGTAAAACGGCTGGTGAAGCGGCATTTCCGGCAATTGTTTGCTGGCCGCCGGCCGGTGACGCGAAGGGGTTGCACCCCCGCAGGACCGTGTTTGCTGACGCGTTAGCCCCTCGGCGGACATGGCGAAAAGACCAGGTCGGCACCGTTTCTCGGGCTGGACAACCGCCACCGCCACTCCACCGCGCTAACAATTGCAAGCACCCGCTGTCGGGGCGGCCGCGGATCACGCCGTGGCCTTCGTCAGCCCGGCACCGAGCGCCAGTTCCACGCCGCTGCCGACCCGTACCGACCACCCGGCGTCGGTCATCTGCTGCCGCTGAACGGGGTCGGGCTCGAGCAGGGCCATGGCCGCCGCGGCCTCGGCAGCCAGGTCGATGCCGTACCAGGCGTACGGGTAGCCAGCAGGATCACAGACGACCCAGCCGCGATGGCCGGGCGGGCGGGCTGCGGCCGCCGCGCCGTCAGCGCTCTTGGCTGATGACATGAGAACTCCTTTCCGATTTCAGGTGCACCACTGGCGGGTGCGGGAACCGCAGAGCCGACGGGGCATCGACAATGCGCCCCGGTGGGCCGGCATCGCTGCCCTCGGCAATGGCGACGGCGTAGTGGTGGGCCAGGGCGATGAGGACCGAGCAGGGGGCACCGACGACGCATTCACCGGTCGTCATGCCCTCGCGCTCCCCCGCCCAGGGCCCGGCGCTAAAGGTGCAGTCGGCGCAAACCACGGCAGAGTGGGGGCAAGACAGGATGTCCTCGCCATGGACTGCAGCAGCGCTCGAGCTCTCGCTGCAGCCTTGGCACACCATGACCGCCGGGCGGTGCCGGGCCGCGTGCGCGAGCAGGTCCGAACGATGCCCGGGCTCGCCAGCTCGCCCCGGCGGGGCGTCAGCCAGAATCGCCACGAAGATGCGCCGCATCAGATCTGGGTCAGTACCGGCGGCCTCGATCACATCGCGATGCGCGTCATCAGGGAGGTATTGAGCGATTTCTTGCTCCACTGTTCCTCGGCTGAGTGCCACCACCCATCCGCACCGTTCACAGCGCCGAGAAGTCAGCCAACGGCTGCCGTAGGTGAAAGGGCCCAGCCGGGTGGCGACGTGGTTGCAGCGTTGCCCACACACTGAATAGATTTCGGTGCGGTAGCATTCGTCGGCGCCCGCCGCCGCCAATCGAGGACCAAATACGGCGAAATCAACTGCGTGCAAACGCCACCGCAATCCATCGCCCGCCGCCGCGATGGCGAATCGCGACTCCCCATGGCTGCTCATCGAGTCACCGGCGCAGTGTCGGCGGCGCCGTGCGCGTCAACTATGTGGGCGTCGGTAAGCGGCGACACCCACCGCGGGCGGACCGCAACCATGCCGCGGTGAGCTCGCGCAAGACGCCATTGCTGAAGGCGCTGCGCCGCAGCTGTATTCACCGGAACCTGACTCTGTGGTCTCACGCCGTCCTCCTCACTGCTGGCGACTGATCGGCCTGTTCCACCACGTGGGCCGCCAATCGCCTGATTTGCGCGTAACGCTCCGGGGTCATCCGATCCGGCGCCGGCTTGCCCACGCCATCACCAGAACCGGTGATGAGCGCATCGGCCTGCAAGGTCTTGATGTCGAGCGTCTCGAGCATCACCGGATCAGAGCCGAAATCGGTGGTCGCGAAATAGGCACGCACCGGCTTGGTCTGCCCGGGCCGGCCGGGCCGCCCCATGGCCTGCTTATGCACCCCCGGGGACCAATCCAGCTCCCCGAATACCAGCGTGTTCACCACCTCTTGCAGCCCGTCGATACCCGCCCCCGACCGCAGCGACATGATCAGCACTCGGGAGCGGCCCGCCATGAAATCGTCTAAGGACCGCTCTTTTTGCGTAGTGGTCTCGCGCCCGGTGTACATCGCCGGCCGGTGCGGGCGCAGCCGTTCGGCCCAGATGTCATGCACGGCGTGATGCCAGCCCAACAGGATCACCCGCTGTTCGCTTTGCAACAGCAGCTCAACGAAGTCGGCAACAAACGGAGCTTTGGCTATACCGGTGTGCTGGCGCATCATCCAGTCAAATTGCCCTGCTGCAGTCCAGCGTTCGCGAGGGTTGGCAGACTGGTCCAAGATCAGCCGAGCCAGCGCAACCGCGTTGCCCTCGATCTCGCTGAGCACCTTGGGATCCGAGGGCACCGACTGCTCGATCGGAATGATCGGCGGAACCTCGATACCGACCTCGTCGAGGGTGCGCCGCAGCAACAGGCCCTGCGAGGTCAAATATGATCTCAGCGCCGTCGGGTCATACACCTGCGTTTTGGCGTCCAACCCCGAGGTGTGACACCATTCCCGCGCGAACTCATGCCGGTCGCCCAACGCGCCGGGCCGCAGGACGTCGATGACGTTGTAGATCTCCCCGCCGTAGTTGTAGATCGGGGTTGCGGACAGACCAACGCGGTAGGTGGCCTCGCGAGCAACGGTCATCGCGGCCTTGTACCGATCGGATTGGTCGCGGCGCAGTTCCTGCACCTCATCGAAAATCACCGTGTTCGCAACACCTTTGAGATGGTGCTGCCACTTGGCCAGCTTCGAGTAACTCATCACGATCAGATCCGCGGTGCGCCCGCGGCGCCGCAGCGAATGAATCGGCCCGGTCTTGACCTCGACCGAGGTGAGCTCTGGATAGAATGTGGCCAGCTGCCGCCGCCACTGCTTGGGCATCGTGCCGGTCAACGTGACCGCGATCGCCGGCCGCGCCTGCGGCTGCTCCAACAGCGCCAGACTGGTGAACGTCTTGCCCATGCCGAGCTCGTCGGCAACCAGCACCCCACCGGTCGCCCACACCAGATCCCGCGCGGTGCGCTGATAACCCCGCAGCGGCACTGCCGGCGACACCCATCCCGGACCCGCGTCGACTGACAGCGCGCCGCCGGAAAGAACATGCTGCACAGCGCTTTCAGCGCGCCGATGCTCGCCGGCCATCGCCCGCAGCCGCTGCCGATCCTGCACAGAGGCCTTCATCGGCCACCGATCAGTCAGCCATTCCAGGTCCCGCGCGACCTCGAGAGTGCCCGTCAGCGTGACGGTGCCACGCGTTGTCGCGGCCACCCGCGGAAAGATCCGCTTGATTCGGATCATGACATCGGGCTCGGCCTCGATCTCCCACACGCCTTCCGGGGCCCACCGGTACTGGCCAACGACGCGCGCCGTCACAACGCCAACCCCGGCCCCGGCAGCGCGACCACCCGCACCGGCACCCCGAAGATTTCCGCCGGCATCCCCGACAGCGACGACAGCCGCGGCGTCGCGACCACCAGCGCCTTGACGCGCTCATGCGCGGCATACCGCGCCAACTGCGCCAGCACCGACGAACCGCTGGCCCGCATCTTCACCTCGACGACCACGCAGCCATCAATGAGGAAGTCAGGCCGGTCGCAGCTGGTGAGCCGAAATTCCCGCTCAACCCGAAATGCGTGCTCCCGCAACACCTGCTCGATACCGTCCTGCAGCGCGGTCTCGCGCGCTGCCCGGTAGATCCGCCGCCCCAGGACCGCCACAACGTGGTCAGCGACGGCCACCGCATCCGCTGACGCGTCGTGCGTGGCGTAGTACGGCGCGCTCACGGTGCCACCACGCCGTCGAGATCGGCGAGCACATCGCTGTCGGTCAACAGTGCCGACCACCGCGGGTCGACATCGAGCATGTCAAGGTGCGCTCGTGCAGTCAGGCACTGCAGCGGGGTGTCCTTGCGTAAATAGAGGGGGTGGCGCGGCTGCCCACTCGAGGTCCAGCCGAGCACGGCTAAACTGCCACCGGTGACCCGGCAGATACGCCACATGCGGCTGGCGACCGTCCGGGCCCGCGCCGCGTCGGCATCAGCACCCCAGGCCAAAACGATCACGTCATGCGCGGCGGCCTGGGCGTCGAGCTGAGCGTCATTGTCATAGCGAGGATCGCTGCTGACTCCGATCGGATCAGCTATCCCGGCAAGGTCTTTGGGGCTGGTGGCCCGCGCGGCGTACAGGTTGGTCAAGGTGACCGCGCTATAGCCGAAGCCGTCGGCAAACCCGATGTCACGACGTGACGTGGCGTCGTCGCGATGCTCGTCGGCAGTGGAGGGGTTCAACGAGATGAACATCAGCGCCGGCCCGGGCCCGCGCCGGCAGCTCAGCCAGTACCGGTAGCGCCGATCAGGCGAGAAGTGCGCGCAGCGCTCGGGGCGATGCCAGTGGGGCAGGTGAAGATCTAACATCAACGTCACAACACACCTCTTAAAGGTTGAAAGACCCTGTGAGTCAGGCGCTTTTGGCAGATAAAGGACGCGAGCGCGCGTTGCGCGCCCCGCCGCCGAAAGTGCGCGCGCAGACCAAGACACGCTGCCCTGGTACGCGGCGGTTCCTGTTGTAGAGCACCATGATGGTGATCGCCATCCGGACACCCGCGGTGCCGGTCAGGGTCTCCCCCAACGCAGCAGCGTGGGTGCGCAACGCCGTCGGAAGCACACCGAGCAAGGTGTCGGCCAGCCGCTCCGGATCGATACGGTCGCCCAGATGGTGTTGAATCAACCCAATGCCATGGACAAGCGGCGCATCGTAGGCATCCATGCGCAGGTCCCACACCTGAACAATCAGTTCCAGGGTGTCGCGGATGAGATCGGCGCCGCCGAGGGCAAAGAGCTTCTCCAACGTCGCGGTGCAGCGCACGTTTCCGGCCTTGGGTGCGTGATGAATCTGCAGCTCCAAACTGGTCACGACATGTTCGATGGCCAGCACGTCAGGATCACCGCTGGCCTTGCGGGCCTGCCAGTGATCCCAGGTCGAGGGACGCCGCCGTTCCCGGTTGAGCCGATCAAACAACCGAGCCTCGTCAGCCACCGTCAGCCCCTCGTGGACGCGGGCCACCATCGAGGCCTGAGGATCGCGCAGTCGCGCAGCCTCCCAACGGTGTTGGCCATCCACTACCGCGTAGCGCGGGCTGTGGCCGTCGCCGCGATCGCTGATCTCGATCACCCCGGCCAGCCGACGATCCCAGCCGGCGGCCAGCTTGCGGGCCCGGCCCATATCGACCGCGCGCTGATAGGACGGGTCGACGAACAACTCATCGACCCGCACCGCGTCGATGTAGCCTCCGCCGGCATTGGCTGCCGCCGGGGTGACACTCACGCTCATCGTCATGCTGCTCTGGTCCTTCCTTGCCGTTCACTGGGTGTGCGCTGCCCGACCCCGCCACCGGCGTAGATGTCGTGGCAGGCATCGCAGCGGGTCCGGCCCGGTGAGTGCCAGGTGGCTTTGCAGTCCACGCACAACCCACGCCGGTACGCGTCATGTCCGTCGGCCGGCGCGCCGGTGCCCACCGCCGCCGGCGCTCGTCTCGGCGTGCCGCCGCCCTCCGTCCTCATGCCGCCCCCTGGTTTCGGGCGACGACTCCTGGCCGCCGGGGCTGCTGCTCGCGCTGCCGTTGGCGGCGGACCTCACGGGCACGTTCGGCCATAGTCATGCCTCCCAGAACGCCGCGCTGGTCACGCCCCTTGTTCAGCCCGTAGCTGCGGCACTTGTCCAACACCGGGCAGTACTGGCAGATCGCCTTGGCCTCGGCCTGGACCAACGAACTGCGGCTCAGCCAGTCCACCTCGGGAAAGGCAGCACAGGCCCCTTCATAGACGAAGCTGGCTAATTCCACTTCCTTGTCATCCGGCAGTGGTTCTGGGCACGGCAACTCCAAATACCGCTGCACCGAGCGCGTAGTGACCCGCAAGTAGTCGGCGATCACATCCACCGGCTGATTACGAGCGCGCATCCGGTGCGCGGTGATTCGGTGGTTGAGCCACCGCGAATTCGGCCTGCTTTCAACATCATTCATGGTCAGTCCCCCACCGTGTTCTCACGCAGCCGCCGATACTGGGCGCCGACTTCGGCGATACCTAGCCGCGCCAACGCCTCAGCAACGCGGCCCGGGCCGACCGCGGCGCGCGGGTGCCCATCGGTGGGCTTGGCGTGGATCCCTAACCGCGACATCACCGCGGTGAGTGTCAGCATCATCGACGCGCTCGGGCACGCCACCTTCATCCCTTGCCGATTGAAATGCGCCGCGGCATGCACCGCCCCGCGGCTGACCCCCACCGCTGCGGGCATGCCTTGCCCGAACAGCCACCGGCCATCCCGAAACCCATAGCGGCCCAACACCGTTTGTGGGTTCGCGATGACGATCGTGCCGCCATCGGCGCCGACGTCGACCAACTCGACGTCCTTGTGCGCCAGCGCCTGGGCCATCCATAAGGCGGTGGGCCCGTCATCAAAGCGGATCCGCATCCGTTGACCGACACGCTCGGTGGACGTGAACGCCAACACCGCCGCGACGTGGCGCCTGCGCGTCTCGGAATCCTCACGCACAGCGCACAGATGCAGCCGGGCCGCAGACGCGACAGCCGCGAAATCCTCCGACCGCGGCCGTGGCCGCCGTGGGGGTGCACACCTGGTGGCGGTCATGCCGAGACCCCCAGCGTGGTGAGCTCATCTGAAACCGCATCCCGGCCGGCGATCTCACCCAACCTGGCCATAGCCATAGCCCACTGGGCCTTCTTGCGGCGCTCGGGCACCCAGACGCCGGCATACAGCCCGCCCTCGGCTTCAGATGACACTGCGTCGGCCGCGCATTCCTGCCGCACCGGGCAGCGCCGGCACATCTGCTCGAGGTGGACCCGCACATCCTGCTTGGGCCGATGCTCAGGAGTCCACAGCTCCGGGGCATCCGAGGTCTCCAGATAGCACACGGCTTGCTTGCGCCACTGCTGCTCACGAAGCGTCATGATCATGACGCACGCCCCACTGACGTTGGCGTGCTGGTGATTTCAGCGATGAACCGCACCGCCATGCCCGCTACTCGCGCGGCGGCGGGGCGGGCGGGGTCATCAAAACGGATCGCTGACCACAGCGCGTCGTATTCGCGTCGCAGGAAGCCAAATCCCTCGTGACTCGAAGACAAGGCGCGCCTGGGGCCCACCGCCGCGCGCACGGCGCGCTGTTCGGCCATCGCGGCGCGACACCGGTCGCCGGCGGGCCCAACAGGGTCGTAGAGGTCGGCGATGAATCGGACAGCCATCGCGCCGGCCTGCGTAGCCTCTAGGCGGGCATGGTCGATGCGGTTGGCGCGCACGTCTTCCCAGAGCTCGTCGACCTCCTCACCCAGCAGCATGGCGCCCTCTTCGACTGACCCCCAGATGCGCGGGTACTCGATCAGGCTTCGGGTCAACTCCGCCCAAATCGCCAACTCCGCGCACTGGTAGGGGCCAGCCGCGGCCGCCAACAACTCGGCCGGTGTCGAGAGGTCGCCGATGGTGCTCGCCTCGACGAGCAGCGCCGGGGTACTCATATCAGCACCGCCTGCCGGTCCAGGCCCAGGTGCCGGACGCACTCATCGCACGCCTCGTCGCCCGGTACACACGGCCAGCCACACAGCAGGCAGGCGCTGGTGCAACTACGGCAGGCCCACTGGCCTTCCACCCGGACCGGCTCGAGCGGCTCCTTGCCGCACAGCGGGCAGTCGGCGAAGACCGCGGACGGGTGCCCAGCGCGGCTACGGGTGGCGGTTACGGCCGCGGCAGCCGCGACCAGAGGTGCGTCGGCGCACGTCAGCACCGTCGAACGGGCATTGAGAGCAGAAAGGCTTGATTCCGCTGATGGGTAGCCTCTACCCTGAGAGTGACTCAGCAAAGTCATCTCCTCCTTCGGGGGGAAGACCCTTGGGCGCGAAGCTGGTACCTTCGTCGTCCAAATCCCAGAGTTGGCCCCCTTCGGGGGGCTTCTCTGTTTCTAGGACAGGGTCATCGCTATTGACATGTGCGAAAAGCGCCGCGCCAGCAGCGGGGCGCAGCTAGCTCAGAAGCCGTACCACCACCTTCGAAAAGCCCTGTGGCCCAAGCAACATCACAGCACCCGGCCCTTCCCGACCCCGCTGTCGGCGAGGACCTGGCGCACAAGCCGGCGTTGGCGGGTGCTAAGCCGGACAAGGTGGTTGGCCAACGCCGCGGCCTCGGTGCCGTCCGGCGCCATATCCCCCGGGTAGACGACCAACCGCGGCTCGCCGTCCGGGCCCGGAATCTCCGCAACGAACCCGAATCGAGCAACATCTTCGCCGCAGGCGTGCAGCTGCCACCCCTGACGCAGCAACCCCAGCGCCCACCAGTACACGATCCGCACCCCGCGGTCGGGTTGGCACACCCGCCCGGGAATCGGCGCCACGCACTTACGGATCGGCCCCGGCGCGCTCATCAAGCCGACCGCGCGCAGCAGGTCCAGGAGCTCGTCGAGCTGCTCACTCCAGCCGAGGGCACCCAGGCGCCACACCGCTTCGGCGAGCAGGGTGGGCACGTCATCGGGCAGCGCAGGATTGCGGTCGTTGCTGCGCACCGCCTCGACGATGCGATACGAGGCCAGACGCACGCTCACGCGCGCGGTCAGGTGGTTGGCATCGAAGTGCACGCCGAGCAGCAGATCGCCGCGCCGGCGCAGTGCAGTGGTCCACCAGTACACCGGACGCACGACCTGGGCGGGCTGCTTGACCCGCGAGCTGGGAACCGGTGCGAAGCATGGCTCGAACCCCGCGAGTGAGGGCATCTGAGGCGTCGGGCGATGCCCAAGAGCGTGAGGCAATTTCACCGAATCCTGCTTCCTATTCCTTGGTCACTGTTGGTGCGTTGGTGACCGTCGAATGGATGATTGTTCGCTCTCCGCCTCTGTGAGGGCTGGAGTCCTGGCTCGGCAGTGCTGAGCCGTCGGCGATCACGCTCGAGCAGAATCTGTTTGACCCGAAGGTGCGGGGTATACAGGCCGATGTCGGGGTCGGACTTCCTGCGTTCGATGTTGATCGCTGCCGCGTGGTCTGCTTGCCACACCACCCCGCAACGGGTGCAGTGAAGCCGATCCCCGTGTCGATGCGCGAGCACATCGCAGCAGGGCGCGACTTGTGAGGTGTAGGCCGCGTTGACCAGGGTGAGCGCAGAACCTCTGCGCTCCGACACATTGGCCAGCGCCTCAGCCTCAACGCCTTTTATCCAGGCTGATAGGCGCCGGTTTATCGTCTTGCCGCGCTTCTTTTGCTTGGGTATAGGCCGAGTCAGGTCCTCGGCCACCACTTCACGGGCCTTATTCACGACAGCATGAGCGGCGCTGAACACCAGGCTGCGCATCGTGACTTCAAAGCGCTCGTTCCTTCGCGTGCGTTTGGTTAGGCCGAGGTTGTTGTTCACGATGCGGGCTGATTTCGCCAAGTCCCCTGCAGCGAAGGCCTTCTCGGCGATTGCTCGGATCTTGGCGCGACGTTCGTTCTTAATCCTGCGATGGTCAGACTCAGCGGCGAGCCGTTCGCCTAGGCCATCGCCGTGATGGTCACCGTCGGCATCGGTGAACGCCTCTGTATAGCCCTTGTCCACTCCGATGACTCGATCTCCGGAGGGCCGCAATGACGACCGCATCGAGCCGCTGTCAATCTGGTAATGCACCTCGACACGGTTGTTGCGCAGGATAATTCGTAATGTGCCAGTCGGCGCCACTGTCGTGTCGAGGGGAATACGCACCATCTGTCGCCGCACCAAGCCCGGCACGGCCAGCCACACATTTCCACCATCGGTGCGAGTGAAGGTGCGGTATTGGTCAGCACGCACCACGATCTGATTGTGGGTGTGGTTACGGCCTCGGGTGTAGTGCTGGCGCATCAGGCGTGACAAATAGGTGTCCTCGGCCCATTGGTCCGCCTTGAGCAGCGTGTAGTAGCGGCGGCGTTCACCTGGGTCCAGGCAGTGCTTGTACACGGCGCTCCGCACCTTGACCTTGCTTGATTCCCGGCGCGCACGAATGTCGCCGACCGCGTCGCGCAGCGTCTCCTTCCACGAGTTCGCCAGCACCCCAAACGATGCAGCCGTGCCGTCAGCCATCCAGGTATCCCGGATCTCCCGATCCCGTACTCCTACCCCACTGACAGAGCCGTACTGCTGCCACACCAGCGACCGCACTCGGCCCAGCAGTTTCGCCTGTTGCACCAGCTGCTTGTACTTGCCGTTGTTGAGGTCGCGGCTGTAGGCGATACGGGTGACCTTCATCTCAACCCCCCAGTGGTCTGGAATTTGCCGCCGTGGAACCGGCAGGTCTCGGTGTGGGGGCCCAGCCTCGGTTCTGAATGCAGATGCCTAACAAGTCAGCCACCTGTCGCCTGCTTTCCATCGCGGATACCGTTCCACCGTAGTCTAGACTAAGACAGCGGAGTATGACACCGGCATTAACAGGAAGCGGGATACCTCGGTGAATCTTCTTGACTATGAACCTCGCCGCAGGCTGCCCCCTATGACGCGGCGAGTACTGCGCGGATTTAATCCGCTGGCCTTCGCCGCGGCCCGCCGACAACGGGGTATCAGCGTCGCCGACTTGGGCCGCCTCGCCGACGTCGGCCGGTCGACTGTGCATGCTTGGGAAGCCGGCCGTGGTACTCCGCAGGTCGACTTGCTGACGCGAGTGATGCGCATTCTTGATACCCCGATTGAAGAGGTCGTCACCGTCCCGGCCGACGAGCGCTACCCGGGAGACTGGCGAGTTATCAGAGGATTGACGCAACCCGAGTTGGCGGCGGCCGCGAAAATTGCCACGACTACCCTGCGAGGCATTGAACGCGCCGACCTTGCACTGACCGACGCGAACGCGGTCAATCTCGCGAGGCGTCTCGGAATCAGCGTCGAGGAATACCAAGCGGCCTATCAGCGCGCCCGCCACCGCCCGCCCGGCGCCCCGGTATAACGACGCCGACATCCCCAGCAAACCCTTGCCGCCGACGCAGCCTGCATCGGCGCGCGCCACGCAACCACGCTGCGCGCGGGGAAAGGCCGGCGCGCAACCAGCAGCCACGGCCACAACGGGCCTGCTGGTGAGCCTTTCCATTCCCATCGGTCCTCCGAACGCCCTATGCCTTTGCCCCGGCATCGAGGCTGGGTACAGAAAAATTCCAACAGGTCAAAAGCGGAAAGTCACGAAAGTGAGCAAAGGAAAAAACGACAACTCGCCAATAACGATTCGATAACAATCGCCGTGAGTGGAGTCGGGCCCGCGAATGGGGAAAGCCGGTGAGCGGCAGGCAAAAGGCGGTGGCGCCGAGGGGGGCCCAGCGGACTGTGGCGGCACGCCGCGATCTGCGGGTGCTGTGTTTTGGCGCGCTGTTTTCTGGGGTCTCTGCGGGTGGTGTTAAGCCACTCATTAGGGCCGGTCTCCTTGCCTTGGCCTGCTGGGTATGGGTGCAGACGCTACCAACAAAAACACAGCGGTGCAATGGCTGTAAACACCGCGCTATGTTTTGCGCTGTGGTCTAGCCCAAAGCGGGCAGGGCAGCACGGCAGCGCCCGAGGGCTTCAACCCTGGGCTCGGACAGGCCCCCGCCCCTACCGCACCACTACTCCACATCGGTGACATAGCGACACAATGCGCGATCGGGCGGTCGTTCCGCGACGGCTTGCAGACCCGTTTAGTCGCGTACCGAGTCGTATTTCGTCCCGCCACACCGCGCGACTCGACGCGACTCGGCTACCGCGTCGCGCGGGCCGCCGTTCAGGCAGCGCCGACGATGTCTGAGAGCGCGAGCGGCCCGTCGAACTGGTTACGCCCGGCGAGGGCGTCATAGACAACGGCGGGATCGCCCAAGGTGACCGCATTGAGGTCGACTCCCTCAACCGTCCGTGGATCCACCCGCACCCACCGCCACGGATGGGCCACCACCGCAGCATCATTGAGAAAACCGGTGTAGTAGCCGTCGAGAATCGTTTCACCGGGCAGCATCACAAGATGCAACGAGCCAAAGAAGTAGCGGTCGTTGTGATTACGGAAATGCCCCATCAAGTGCCGGCCGAACAGCCGCGCGGTGACATCGGTTTCGTGCCCAGCCGAATGACCTTCAAACCGCGGCGCCGGCGGATAGTTACGCGACACCATCCCCGCCCCCCGCACATCGACCGTCGACAAATCGACGTGCCGGTACCCGCCGCTGATGAGATATCCCGTCGCCCACACCCCCGCCAACAGCGCAGGGTCTAGGCCCGGACCGATCCCGACCAGCACATCGTCATCACCCGCAACAGACGGCTCGCGAGGCTGCTCATGGCCGAACAGCTCTTTGGCCGTCCAGCCCGAAAACATCCGCTCGAGCACCACACAGTGATGCCCTTGAGGAAGGGTCCGCACCTGACCTCCGACCCAGCGGTAATACTGCGATTTGGTCGGGGGGACGGCATTACGGGGCAGGTCTAATTCCCGGGCCGCGCGCTTATATTCAGC
Source organism: Mycobacterium paraffinicum (assembly GCF_001907675.1). Classification (GTDB taxonomy): domain Bacteria; phylum Actinomycetota; class Actinomycetes; order Mycobacteriales; family Mycobacteriaceae; genus Mycobacterium; species Mycobacterium paraffinicum_A. The sequence continues at coordinate 50,186 of NZ_MPNT01000027.1, read as the reverse complement.
GATGAATTCGGAGTACGCGTGCATGTGACGTTCGTCGAGAAGCGCCTTCAACAAATTCGCCACACAGCCAGCCTAGAAGCCAAAAGCGACTCTATGCGACTTCACCACGCGACTCGACGCGACTCCGGAAGACGAGAAGAGGCCCGGAAGAGACATCGCGCTCCGCAAACTGGGCGCCGAGTGACCCTACGATGAAAGCGATGACCGCCACCTCGCTGTTCAAAGACCACGCCAGCGCCTACGCCGCCTGGTCAGTGAAGAATCCGGTCAACACCCAATACGACCGGCCCACCATCCTTGAACTCGCCGGCGATTTGAGCGGAAAACGCATTCTCGAACTCGGGTGCGCAGCCGGCGGCCTGACCACCCACCTGGTGCAACGAGCCGCCGAGGTGCTCTCCGTGGACGCCGAGCCACAGATGATTGAGCTGGCCCGTCAACGGGTGGGCACTGCGGCGCAGTTCAAACTGGTCGACCTCGACCAGCCCAGTGACATCGCCCCAAGCGCCAGCGTGGACGTCGTCGTGGCCTCGCTAGTCCTGCACTACATCCAAGACTGGGCCCCGCTGATGCGAGAACTTCACCGCTGCCTCAAGCCCGGCGGAACGCTGGTCTTCTCCCTGCATCACCCCATCACCGGATGGCTGTTGTCAGATCGCACGGACTACCACCGCACTCAGCTGGTCAGCGAGGAGTGGAACTGGGGCGGCCTCGAGGTCACAGCCCAGTCATACCGCCGGCCCTTATCGAGCATCTTCGGTGAACTGCGCCGCGCCGGCTTCAGCATCGACACCGTCGAAGAACCACAGATCCAGCCCAGCGCTGACATCGACGCCGAGCTGCTCCACGCATTGAACACCCAACCGTTCTTCCTCTACATACGCGCCCAACGCGACTAACTGGCCCGGCGATGAATTCTGCTGTGCGCGTGAAGATTTGCGGCATCGGAACGCGAGACGACCTGGCGGCCGCGGTCACCGCCGGCGCCGACGCAATAGGGCTGATCGTCGGCACCACCCACCTCAGCGAGGACCAACTCGACATCGAACAAGCCCAACACCTCGCAGCGGCCACTCCGGTCTTCGTTTCGACGGTGCTAGTCACCCACCTCACCGACGCCTCGCGCATCTGCGAAGTGGCCGACCTCCTCGGCGTCGACACCATCCAAGCCCACGGTGCCCTGACCCCCGACGCTGCACGCGAACTCTGGGGCCGCCGCGCCAACCGCCGCATCATCCGCACCGTGCACATCACCGGCCCGCACAGCCTCGACGAAGCCGACGAAGCAGCCACCACCGCCCACGCGCTACTGCTCGATAGCCGCACCGAAACACGCTTGGGCGGCACCGGACTCACACACGACTGGACCACCAGCCGCCGCATCGTCGAACGCCTCCACCCCCTCCCAGTCATCCTCGCCGGCGGCCTGGCCGCCGACAACGTCGGCCACGCCATCCACGCTGTCCGCCCGTACGGCGTCGACGCCAACAGCCGCCTCAAATCCGCGACCGGCCGCAAAGACCCCACCGCCTGCACCGCCTTCGTCACCGCCGCCACCTCCAGCCCCATCAGCTAAACGCCGCCGCGTCGCGCTACGGCGCTATCGTCGCCTTATGAACCGCGTGGCCAGCAGAAACGCCCAGGCCGTGACGACCACGATCCCAGCGATCGACCTCGCCCCCGCTGTCCGCCTGCCACCCGAAATAGTGACCGCAACAGTCGCGGTGCTCGCGAACCGTGGCGGCGGAAAGTCCGCCGTCACACACCGACTCGTCGAACTGATGCACACAGCCGGACTGCCCGTGGTCGTGCTCGATGTCAAAGGCGACTGGTGGGGCATCCGCTCCAGCGCCGACGGCAAGGGCGCAGGCCTGCCCTTCGTGATCTTCGGCGGGGACCACCACGACGTCCCTCTCGAACCCTCCGCCGGCCATCTCCTCGCAGACCTCATCGTCGACGACCGGCTCCCCGCGGTGCTGGACCTGTCACACATGAGCAAGTCCCAGGCACGCACGTTTGCCACCGCATTCGCCGAACGGCTCTACCACCGCAACCGCGACCCGCTCCACGTGGTGATCGAAGAGGCCGACGTCCTCATCCCCCAGCGCGCCGCCGCGGACACCGCACGGCTCCTGGGAGCGATGGAGGACCTCGCCAAACGCGGCCGCCACCGCGGCCTGGGCATGACCGTCGTCAGCCAGCGACCCCAGGAAACTGCGAAATCCGTCTTGGAGCTGATGGAGACGGTGATCTTGCTCCGAATGACCGGGCCCCGCTCGATCAAGGCCGTCCAAGACTGGATCAGTGTCAACGCCGACCATGATGACACCACCGCCCGCGAGGTCATCACATCGCTGCCGTCGCTACCCACCGGCCAAGGGTGGGTGTGGAGCCCCGGATTTCTCCGAATCCTCGAACGCACAACGTTTCCCATGTTCAGCACCTTCGATTCGCACGCCACACCCAAGCCAGGACAGACACGGGTGATCCCGAAAAAGCGAGCTGACATCGATCTGGAAAAGCTCGGCGCGGAGATCGCTGCCACACGAGAACGCGTACGCCACAACGACCCTCACGTGTTGCACACCGAAATACAATCCCTGCGTAGCCAACTCGCCGCGGCCACTGCGCGCGCGGAGCATACGACTCGGCAGGCGTCTGGCTCCGCTCAGCTCCTCGAGGACCGCGCGAATGAAATCGCAGCACTACGTGCACAACTCGCCGACCTTCAGACACGACGTCACGTAGATCCCGATGTCGTCAAGTCCCTGCGCTCAGCGGCTGATCTGATCAGCTCGGCGCTGCATGCCCTTACCACCGCGCCGGCATCGCCTATCGCAACAAGGCAGGAGACCCCACCTCCGGCAGCACCCGCCAAACCCCAACACCAGGCCGAACCTCAACCCACCCACGCGGTGACCACACAGACCAACGGTGAAACCTCTTCAGCCACCGACCTTTCCCCGGCGTCCGAACCAAATCCCGACGCACCGCTGCGCTTTCGATCCGGAGCGCAACGCATGATCACGGCGCTGGCCCGGATGGCCCCGCTGCGACTCACCAAAGCCCAGTGGGCCACCGTCGCCCGCATGAAGCACACCGGAGGCACCTGGTCTACCTACCTCGGCCAACTGCGCCGCGCAGGACTCATCGACGAAAACGCCACTGGATTTACCTTGACCGAGACCGGCTGGAATTACCTTGGCCACCGTCCGGAACCGATGACCGCCCAAGAACTCCAGCAGCATTACCTCGGCGTCCTGCGCGCCGGCGCGGCACGAATGCTGCAAGCAGCCATCGACGCCTACCCGAACGGGCTGACTAGAACCCAGATCGCCGACGTGGCCGGCGTCAGCGTCAGCGGCGGCACCTTCTCGACCTACCTCGGCCAGCTGCGCCGCAACGGCCTCATCGAACAACACGATGAGCTCGTCAGCGCCACCGAGGTGCTCATGCACGGAGCAACGCGCCAGAGCGACGACCGACGCCGTCAGCCGTAGCAGAAAAACAGCCGGTTTCTCGGTGTGGTGTTCCGCTACGTTGTGCCACGTTCGAATCTGTGGTCCGACAAGGGCATGCATATCGGTCCGGCTCTGTTCCCGCTGTGGCGTTCGGTCATGTCGGCAGGCGTGCTGTTCTGAGCGGTGTGGGCCAGTAACCGATGATGCCTGCGCCGAATTCAAGGTCGGTCTGTGGGAAGTCATTGCCGATGGCTAGAAGTGGCTCGTGCGCGAGTTGGGCGGTGGCATAGCTCATGCAGTCGCCAAAGTTGAGAGCGGCGGGGTGGTTGCCGCGGCCGTATTGGACGTATGCGCGTTGGGCTGCGTAAGCGTGGTCGGTGGTGAATTCAGCCACGCTGAGGTTGATTTCGCTTCGGAGGCGGTCGAATACGGTTCGCGCGACTGGGCCCTGGCGGGCTGTTAGCACGATAAGTGTTTCAGTCAGCGTGGGTGCGCCGATGACGGGATGGCGGGTGCCGGCAAGGGCGGCGGCGACCTGTTCGGCGGCGGGCTCGTTTTGGATCAGCGCGATGAGTGCTGAGGTGTCGACGATCAACGGTCAGACTCCCGTCTCGGGGTCATAGCCGAGGATCTGCTCGCGTTCCTGTTTGGTGATCGGTGTGTGGTCGGGTAACAGGGGCCAGATTTCGGTCCGCATGACGTCGAGCAGATGGGTGACGCGATCGCCTGCTTGGGCTTCGAGGAGGGCGAGCTGGGCTCGGAGGGCGTCGCGGATGGCCTGTGTCTTGTTGCGGTGGCCCATCCGGGCGGCGAGTTCTTCGGCGAGCAGGTCGACCTCGGGGTCTTTGATGTTCAGCGCCATAGGTAGATGGTACCACAATAATGCTGACGGGTACCACAACCTCCGAGTGGGGACTCGTTCCCTGCGGAGCCGCGGTAGCGGCATTTCGCGTCGACGACCATCGCGCTCAGGATGTTCGACGCAACCGCAGAACATCGTGTACGACGCAGCCGACGCGTTCAGCGGCTTCCGCGGCCGACAGTGTCGGATTGAGCAGGATCTGCAATTCCTCAGCAGTGAATGTGGGCTCAGCGTCCCACGGCGCCTCGTCCCACCCGCTTTCGCTGAAGCCGGAGAATAACTCATCGCGCACGGCAAATCCTCACGAATGTTGGTGTAGTGGGCAATGTCTAGGCGGCGGGCAGAGAAAGAAGGCTATCGCCAAGCACGCGGGGGCTTCATCGCCCAGGATGCGCAGATCTTACGGGCCCGGCCCTCGCGCCGCAGCCTTAACCAGATAGGCGGCCAGAGAACTCAGAAGCTCGCGGGGCCTTTCCTACCGAGTCATCGCGAGGCGGAGACGATCCTCCACCGGATCAGAAATTCGGCCCAGCCACGCCTATGTGGCTGGGCCGGCCAAGTTCCACCCAGGCCGTATGAGCTTCGTCCAAGACCCAGCGAAACACCAGGCCCTTTTCGCCGTCACCGAGTAGCGGCGCACCGTAGTCGGCGAGGTAGCGGTGGCCCGCTGCTGCAAGGGCAGCCGCGAAGGGCGACCATTCACGGTCGTCTTCCCACCACAGCGGCGTGAGCGTGCCAGATTCTTCCAGTTCAGCAAGTGCTGCATCTTCGCTGTGGGTGTCGACGGCATACCCGAAACGGCGCCACATCGGGTGCGGCTGTTGCGGTTTGCCGAGCCTGGCCCACAATGCATGCGCTCTGTCCCATTGCCACGGTTGCGCCCAGAATTCCCACGGATCCTCTGGCCAGCCGTGGGACTGGGTGGCAGCCAGAACGCAGGCGAACTCGAACACGGTGCGGCTGAAATCGCTCCACTGCCCACCAGTTTCATGCTCGCGCATGCCGTGCACCGGCGGGTCAGTCGCTCCCGAGCGCGGTGATGACACCGCCCTCTTCAAAGGAGTATTGCTCAGCGAGCGCACGCCCGGCATCAGTGAGAGCGCGGATCGCCGCGGGCCTGCCAGGAACCGAACCAGCATCGTCAGGTCCTGGATTCGCGCGGGCGGCAGTTTGGGTGACTGCCGACTGCTACCCACAGGCTCAGACATCCACTCATTATCAGCCACAGAACCGACATCACCGACGCAACGACAACGCACCAAGCGAAACAAACGCCAGTGCCAATCGACGAAGCGTCCACTGTGTCGCTGGTCCGCGTTACGGTCAGCAACATGCACGCCACCGCGACCACAACCCGACGGCGCCGCGGCAGCCGGTGGGCTGTGGTTGCGGCCGCGGCCATCACCGCGGGGTGCGCCCACCTCGGCGTCAGCCAATCCAACCCAGCGGCGCCGGCGCCGGCTACCGGTTCCCTGGCCGGCCTGCTCGCACAGGTACGCATCGTCGACCAGATCAACCCCGTACCCGGGTATGACCGCGGATGCGGCAAAGGGCACGGCTGCGTGTTTGGCGCCGCGTGGAATGACCCCCTAGATCACAGCGGATGCGACACACGAAACCGGCTGCTACACACAGCGTTACAAGACATCGAGTACAAGCCGGGAACCCGGGACTGCAAGGTCATCGCAGGACGGCTGGTGCCAGACCCCTACACCGGGCAGGCCGTCGACCTCAAACATGTTGCCGTCGACCATATAGTGCCGCTGAAGGCGGCCTGGGACGCTGGTGCGGCCCAATGGGATCTGCAGCAGCGCCGGATCTTCGCCAACGACATGGCAGAGCTCGTAGCGGTATCCAGCTCAGCCAACAGCAGCAAGGGCGAATCCACCCCCTCGGAATGGCTACCCGCGATCGGCAAATGCCCCTACGTCATCCGCTATCTCACCGTCACCGTCAAGTACCACCTGCCGATCACCATCAAAGACCGCGCGGCCGCAACCGCGGCCTGCCAGACCGACTGAGCCGCCCCCCGGATATCCCGAAAGGCCAACGCCCATGCCCGAATCCAGAGCAATCCTCAAACTTATTCTGAGCAGCACCATCCTGCTTGCCCTGGTCGGCATCCTTCCCCAGATGGTCCGAACCGCCTCGGACATGTCAGGACTACTCACCCAACCTGCCGCCCACCACCCCGTCAGCACCCCACCGCCAGCCGCGACGCCCGACCCGCCCATCGACTGGGTCACCCCGGCCACCATCGGCCTGGGGATCCTCATCGCCGCCCTACTGATCCTGGGCACGTCGCGATACCTGACTAGCCGCCGCGTCGACAAACGCGCACAACAAGAGCGCCGAGCCGCACAGATCCAACTCTGGCAGCAAGGCGTCACGACGCTGGCCGACACCAGCGAGGCCCTGATGGCCTTCGAAAACGACCCCGAATCGGTGTACTTCACCCGCCGTCTCCTCGGCGACATCACCGAACCAGCCACCGCGGCGTTCTACACCGCCTTCGGTACCGCGCAGGCCCTGTGCACCGAAACCGTCCCAGCCGACACCGACATGGTCATCGCCTTCGTCGACGCGGCCGCCGCGGCCCGCCGCGCATTCGGCGCGGCAGACGAAAACGCCCGCCGCAAAGCGCGATTGGGCATCAGCCATGGCGGCCGCCGGCTCACCCCCGACGAGCGCCACAAGATCGATCAGGCCCAAAAGCTCATGCGCCAAGCCCGCGACCCCGCGGTCACCGAGGAGAACGCGCACAACGCCCTCACCAAAGCTCTGAACCTGCTCGACGACGCCGGCGCCATCATCCCTGAACGCCTCACCGCCAACACCACCAAGAGCATCGAAACCGTCCACCGCCGAGCCCTCACCCGATAAGTGCCGATCGCTGCTCGAAGGATGGTGGCGCAGAATACTTGCATGCGGCTCGTCGCCCACATCAAGTGCCCAATCGTCAGCGCCGAGGAAAACAGGCGCATCGAGTCAGAACGCGAGCTTCCATGAGCCGGCGGCGTGGTGCCCCGTGGGCGGCAACGAGCGTTCCGATCATCCGCCGGCAATGGTGTAGCGCGCTCGACGCCACGGCGGAGATCTCGTTCGACCAATACAAGGTCCCACCTCCGCCGAATGCCTCAGCACAAGACATCGCCACGGCGAAGAGAATCCAACGCCTGATCAAGAGATTCGCCGACACCGCCCCCATCATCAGGGCCGAAGCCCAGGCCCTGCGCACCGCCGAGCTGTACTGGGTCGCCCGCGACATGGTCGACGTCGTTTTGGATGCCACGCAATCCCTACCTGAGTGGACGCCGGCAGCCGCGTTACCAGCGCCAACGGGCATGCTGTGCTGGGCGAAATCCGCGGGCACCGTCCCGTCTGGACTGCTGAAACCCGAAGCCGTGGAAGCCGGACTGAATAACCCGGCCTACCTGGCCCAAGGCCTCACCCCAGACGTAGCCACCATCATCGACATCGCCTGGGACGGCGTGTGGTGGTGGAGCAGACCAGATGGCCTGCTCCAAATGGTGCCGTTCTCCCGCGAAGACCAAAACCCTGAGGTGTTACGGCTCGCCGACACCACCTCCCCGGTCTGGGGAGCGCAAACGATCATGGTCAACCCCGACATCCCTCGTACCGAGGAAGTCCACAACACCGAAAGCGCGCACCCCTTCGTCAGCGCCGTCTGGGCGGCCTGGCTACTCATGGCCCAAGCCAACGTCGCCGAAACCCGCACCATCGGACCGCCTCGACCGCCAGAGCCCCCACCAGCCGACACCGACGACCACCACCCACCCGCAGAACTGCCACCGCGAGAGCCCTCAACGGTGACGATCGTCGATCTACGTGCCCGAGCCACCACCTCTGAACCCGGCGCCGAGCCCGGCCGCACCTACAACCACCGCTTCCCCGTCACGGGCCACTGGCGCCAGCAGGCCTACGGCCCCAACCACAGCTGGCGCAAGCCCAAATACATCGGCGACTACATCAAAGGCCCCAAGGGCGCCCCGCTGATCGCTCCCAAACCCCGGGTGCACGTACTACGCAAAGGCCGCTAAGCAGTTGACCAATCCTGAACCGCCGCAAAGCCTCAAGCTCTCCGACGCCGCGAAACTCTGCGGTATCAGCGCCGAAACGCTACAGCTGCTCATTGCTGATGAGCTGCTGCCGCAAGCGGTGAGATCCGCCCGCGGACACTCCTACCTGCCCGCGGCCAACGTGCCCACCTGGGAGCACTGCCGCCAGCTCGTGGTGCGACAACGCGACCGACACCTGCAACGGGCCGCGGATCTGATCGGAAGGGTTGAGGTCGAGCTCGAGGCGGTACGCAACGACATCACCGAAGCACGCGAACACCCCGCCGAGCCCCTTGGCGTTGATCTCCTCGGCGCCACGAGCTACGCAACGTACGGGAACACCACCACAACGTTGGCGGCCACGCTGCAACAACTCGACCTGGTGCGCATGCAGATTGTTCGCTATCACTCTGCACTGCAGGCAATCGTCGACAAGGACCGCGGCTACGGCTAAGGCGGCGCTCAAACGCGCCCTCGAACGGCCACCATGACCAACTGATCTACGGTGTCCGCTCCGGTTGTTACCATTCGAGCGTTGAACGAGACGAATGCGATTAGTCTGTGCGGCAATTCTTTTCGGGCCGACCGTATCCGCTCCCCGCCTGAGGTTCGACCCCCAAAGGATAGTAGCTGAGGAGCACCGGGAACCATGATTACGCTTCTGGCCAGCCACAACGAAGAGCTGTACAAGGTGGAGCCTCGATGTGTGGCCGACATCGCCGACCTCGTCCGCGCCCACCAACTGCAAGTGCTGACCAGCACCGACGGCACACTCGACTTCTGGTTCACCCACCACCCGTGGCTGCGGGTGAACCGTCACGCGACAGGGCTGCTGCTGGCCATCACCCGGTTCACCGCCCACGAGGTGCCCCTGCTGCGCGGCGACATCGTCATCGCCGCCCACGACAGCGCTGGTCAACCGGCCAGTCTCACCGACACCCAGATAAGCCGGCTGATCAACAGCGAACCCAGCCGGCGCGAAGAACGCATCCTGTACCGCCGCTTCGACCGAGACCTTCGCGCGCAACGCCGTACCCGTGCCGCCGCCGAGGCCGCCGCCCGAAAATCGCTACTAGCGCGCGCTTTCGGGCGAACGCACCCAGGCCGTCGCTGACAGCTCGGATGGCCGGTTTATTGCGGCGTGGTCTGCCCAGGCAGCATGCTATGGGGGTTATACGGCTCGGGAACCATATCTCCATGCCACAGATAAATCCCTGAGCCCGGCAGCCACTCGTCATACCCATACGGCGGCAAAGGGTTCGGCGTAACACCCGGCGAATACATCTTGGCGCCAGGGAAATCCGATTGCGGCACCCACACCCCCGACTTCGGGCTCAACTCAACGTAGGGAATCTCGTTGCCGTGTTCGTCATAGAACGGCGCCGGGCCTAATTGGTTGGGCGGCAAGACTTTCACGCCCGGGATCTCATCAGACCGAACAAAACTGTGCGGAACTTGATCCGGATCTTTAGTCCTGTCGTAGACGTCGACCCACGGTGGCCCCTCCCACGAATTCGGCGGTCCCTTTCCACCTTTCCCGGCGATGTAGGGCATATGCCGTTTGTCGCCGGGCTTCCACGTCTTGGAGTCCAACGGCGTGGCCGGCGAGTCTTTGCCTTGCCCCGTGCCGGGCAGATCAGTAGAGAAATCCAGCGCCTTCACCCGCTGCGCGTCCTGGCCGTCGACCCGGGTATAGGTGTCCGCGTGCTCAGTGAGCCGCTGCGCGTAGGCGTTGAAATCAGCCACCTTGGCCTGCACCGGGGCCTCGGCCTTGGCCAGACCGGCCGCGATCCCGACCGCGGTGGGATAGCCCATCGGTCCGTGGGTGTCGATCACCTTCTGCACCTCGTCGGCGGCCTGCGGCGAAATCTGCGCCGCACGCTGCGCCAATTCCGAGTAGGCGTCCGCGAAGCGCACCAAATCAGCCGGGTTGACGTCTAACTCAGCCACACACGTCTCCTACCTGCACCAATTCATCAGTTATCCATGATTCTCCCCGATAGATGCGACACCAGGCGACACTTGCCCGCCAATTGCAGCGCCCTTTTTCAGGCCCGCCAGTCCACGGCGACAGCCAGCGTCGCGGACACCGCCTGCATCCGGTGCTGCGGCGCCGCCCTCGGCCGGTACGGTTCAGCCACGATGAAAGCACGCCGCTCCCCCTGGCTCGACGACCGCGCCGCACTGCTGGTCTCCCTGCTCGCCGACCGGCACGGACTCACCGTCAGCGAGGACACCGCCCGCCAGGACATCTCTGACGACCTCGACCACGTCGCCCGCCTCGCGCGCATCGGCCGCCAGGCCGCCAAGGTCTACATCACCGACGACACGATCAGCAAGATGGCCGACCGCATCGCCGCCGCCGTCGCCGAACACCAGACCGCCACCGCCGCAGCTGGGGGCGTCGAGCACCAGGACGTCGACGTCGTCGACCTCGACACCGAACGCCGCCGGCGCCGCTTGACACCATGAACCCCATGACGTCCGAGCCGATCGACCTGAGCGGCTTCACCGGCTGGGTCCCGTTCACCGCCCTGCCCACCGCCGCCGTGCCCACCGGCCCCGGCGTTTACGTGATTGTGCGGCCCACCGACGAACCGCCGACCTTCCTGGATACCTCGCCGGCCGGACACTTCAAGGGCAAGGACCCGACGGTGCCCGTCGCCGAGCTGCAGACGCTGTGGGTGCCCGGCACCCGCATCGTCTACATCGGGAAGGCCAGCGCAGGCTCCAGCGGACGCCGTGGCCTGCGCAAGCGCCTCGACGAGTTCCGCCGATCCGGCGCCGGTGAACCCGTCGGCCACACCGGCGGCCGCCGCATCTGGCAGCTCGCCGACCACGACGACCTGCTGGTGGGATGGCGCGCCACCGACGACGGCGCCGCCGCCACCACTGAGACGGTGATGATCGCCCAGTTCCGCGCCCACTACGGGCGTCTGCCGTTCGCCAACATGCGCGGCTGAGATGGGTGCAGCAGAGGGCGACACCACGCCGGCGCCGTGCGGGCATCGCGGCTGCCGAATCACCTCCGGGGAGCGGCGAGCAGCGGCGGCCGCCGCAGTGCTCGACGGCCCGCGTATGCGATCAGGACCCGGCACCACGCTCCTACTGATCAATGGGACGCCGTGTCGGTGCCCGGCCGGACAATGGCCAGGTGAACGAACCCGGAGAGCCATCCCCCCACCACGTCACGCAGAAGCCGCGCAAGCGCACCGACGCGACGGTCTCGGACTTCACCCTGATGGTGAAAGTGCCGCGCCGCCCCGAGGCGGGCCGCGTCTTCACCGCCCCTGAGGACGCCGAAGCTCACCAGTACGCGGCCGCCGCCGGCGGAGCCGTTGTCCCCCTGCCGCTTCCACCGCCGAACGGCTACACCGTCGGCCCCAATGGGCACCTCATCCCGCAGCCCGCGGCCACGTGCGCCGGCATGGCCGACCTCTCTGAGCCGATCGACGATGCCGCTCACTGATCCGCGCCAGCAGGCCCTGGAGCTGTGGCCGCGCGACCACGACCTCCCACCTCGCTGGGACGGCCTGCCCGTCGAATGGGGCGCCTGGGGCGACACCCGCGGCATGATGATCTGCCCGCCACCCAAGCAGCCCGACCGCTGTGCACACTGCGGTAGTGCCGCGTCCGCGCTGATCAACATCGGCCGGATTTGGACCGACAAGCGCAGTGCGCCAACGGCAATCGGACGGGCCCGCATCCGTGGCGGCAAGCACCTCGTCGGTCTGGTCACCGCTTTCCGCTGCCCAACCTGCGAACACGACCACGTCCTGGACCCGAACGGCCAGTCATGGGATCTCGACGACACCGACTACGGCGAGGACGGCTCCTGGGACATCAGCGCCAGCCCCTAGTCTGGCTCGTTGGGCAGGACCACCGTGAACGTGCCGTTGCGCGGCGGATCGTCCAGATCGAACCCGAACAACCACCACTCGCACAACCAGTCATCGCCACCCCACATCGAGCACATCTCGGCCCTGCAGCTGTTCCAACGGCAACCAGGGCCTCGTACGGCGTACTGACTCAGCGGCCACCCACCGCCACCGCCAACGCGGCGCACACAGCCGCCATCCTCGAATCCGCCAGCCGACCCAACCGCGTCCCCAGCGCCGCCACCGGCACACTTTCCACCAAATCCAGATTCACCGCCGCACGCTGAGGCACCGGATCGTCACTCGGGTCGAGCACCACCTCGCTGGCCAGCCCCCGCACCGTCGTCGTGCACGGCGCCACGAGCACGCGCCGCAACTTCGGAATCGCCGCATCACGGGACAGCACCACCACCGGCCGCGCGCCCGAGCCGGGGATCTCGCACCACCACAGCTCACCGCGCGCCGGCAGGGTCATCGATGCCTCGCAGACCGGCGCCAGTCGGCGACCTCGCCCCACTGGTCGGGCTCATCGGCCGGGTGCTCGTCGTAGGCGGCGTAGCTCGCGTCGACCTCTGCGGCCCGGTTGGCGGCCAGCAGCGCGCCCAAGGCCTCGTCGAACAAGGCGTGGTCCTTGGCGCCGGCCCGCAGACTGCGCGCGCTGGCGAGCAGATCGGCGTCGACCGTTGTGCTCACCCTGGTGCGATTGCGGGGCATGGCATAAGTGTGGCACGCACGCGGGACACTAGGCAGGAGTCCGCGCTCACCGCGACGGCCCGAAGGCCTCGCGCAGCAGGCTCAGCGCCACACCGGTCGCGGTGGGGGCGACTGCTGCTTTGGCCTTCGCTGCGGCCGATCGTTGGTGGCCGGGCGGAACGACTCGCTCCTCCAACTTGGCCGACGTCTTCACAGCGCGCATCGCAGAGCGTTTCACCGCAGCCTTCAAGACCACGACCTTCTTCGGCGTTCTACGTTCCACGGGACTCACCTCCTTGACGACTCGACCAGCGTCGATGCTACCGGCGCCACGGGCGCCCACCTAGCCCGCTGCCCGGTCACGTGCCCTCCGCGTGCGTCGGGTGAGCGCCCTATCGGTTACTGCAGGCCGCCGAGCCGCCCGGGCGCCCCGCATCACCTACCGGTGACCGTGGCCGGTAGAACCGTCGTCGGCCGCCGCGGCGCTCAGGACGAATTCAGCGGCACGGCGTGGAGGCGCAGGTACTCCATCAGCGCTGGCTCGGGCCACCCGGAAACGCGATAGCGCCGCGGGAACACCGCCGCGGTGGGAACGATCCCGACTATGTCGACGACCACCGAAAAGGGCACCACGAACCGCTCATCGTTGTTGCTGATGAATAGGATGTAGTCGACCTCGGGTAAGTCGTAGGTCACGCCTTCGCCCCAGACCGTGGCCGAGGCCAGACCATGTCCGGTCTCGATGACCTGCGCGGCCGCCACATACACCGCGACCAGGTCCTCCTCGTAGGTCCGCTTCAAAAATTCCGTCTGCTCCTCGTATTGGCGAAACGCCGCGCACGTGCGAGCCCGCACCGCCAGGCTCCGCAGCGGATGCTGACCAGCCTTGTCGAAGGGCACCAGCCGCCCACCGCGGACCGTGAATCCCTCTGGCGAGACTGGTCTTTCGGCCTCGCAATACATCTTCTCGGCGACCTCGAAGAACTTCGCCCCCTCCTCAGGGTCGTCGCTACCGATGAGCAAGACGTCTTCGCTGGGCACAAACGCCACCGGGCGGGGCCCCTCAGGCTGGCCGAACCCTGCCAGCCATCCGTGTGTCAGGATGGCCGAGCTGATGTAGGTCGCCTGCTCGACGTCGTAGAAGGCCGGCGCCTCGGTGCACGACACGTCCGTGCTCACAGGGTGAAGGGCCGCAACATTTTCTCGGCCCGCGGCGAACACCTCGCGCCAGCCCACCCCCCACTGCGCGGTGTTCTCGACCGTGACAATGAGCCGGGCCTGCGGGAAATCCACCGCCACCAACTCATTGGCGAACGCTGACACCGGCTGCCGCCACGCGACTGCCTCACCATCTCGGCGCAAGCTGGCGTAGGTGGCCGGCCGCAAGATCGACCGCAACAACGGCCTGGCTTCCTCCCAGGTTTGCGGCGGGTCAGGCAGCGCCGCGAGATCCATCAGCGCTCTCCGATCGCCAGGACCGGGTCGCCCGGCTTGATCACCAACGGCGGCTCCGTGCGGGCGACCAGCTGCGCTAAGGGCGAGTCGGGGCTGTAGGACACCTCGCGGCGCGTGATGTCGCCGCTGGCATCCAGGATCAAGTTCGTCAGGATTTGCACCAACGTCTCCTTGCCTGCCCTGCCGCCGCTGGGGCCGGTATCGGTCACTCCGAAACCTGTTGCGGGCAACGGCCACACGGTGCCCCGCGAGTCGCGGAACATGCCGCCGTTGCGCTCGTAGAACAGCTCGGTCAGTTGGCCAGTTGCCGGCACCGATCGGCCCACCGTTGAATAGATGGTGTCAGCGGTCGCCACAACCCAGCAGTGCGGATTGAGCGGGTCCCGGTAAGCCGCCGCGGCCGCCGCGGCCTCACCGTGGCCACGGGCCTTCCAGAACCCGAGCTCGGAGCCATCAGCAGGCTCTAGGCGAGTCATCCATTCCTTAGCCAAGGGATTCGACGTGATGGGGATCGGAAGAACACCGGAGATCGGGCTATGACCAACCAGCAGCCTGAGGACGTCGGCGGCGACCGCCTCTTCGTCGCAATTCTGGTGCAGCAGCACCGCCACCTCAGCCTCGGTGATCTGCACCGCCGGGCGGCTGAGGTCGACATCGGCTACCGCAGCATGCAGCAGACCACGCCGGGCGGGTAGCTGTTCGCGATTCTGATCACCGATGCAGCCAGATGCCGCCTCGCGGTTGAGAAACTCGATCGCACGGCCCACCAGAGAGGTGACGTATTCCGACGTGTCCTTGGTGACCAGAGCGGCTAGCCGGCGCGGATCTGGCCACTCCCCCAGCCGAGCTCGGATCCGCTGCACCGGGGCACCCGGCTGCCAGGCCGCGATCGCGTCGACATTCCGCAACGCGGGCGGCCACCACGGAAGATCGACCCGCAGGAGCCCGGCTACCTCGAACCACCCGTAGCTGGTTCTCTTATGGTGGCGTTCTGCTACGGCGACGTAGGGCGCTGAAGCGCCGTCGTTGGCCCTGTGGGTCGACATTTCCGGCAGGCACACCGCTGTGGCCCACGGCAGGCGCGCCAACAACGGTTCGGCGAGCCGATAAAGTTCGTTTTCGTGCTGCTCGTGTCCGGCATAGGCCACCGCGACCGGGCCCCGCCCATCGCCGGGCTGCCACGCGTGCACGGCCATCCCGTCGACAACCTGACCGAACAGGAACGTGGCCGGGGCCAGCGCCGCGGTGAACGGATACAGCCGGGGAACCTGGTCTTGGAGTTCTGGTTGGTGCAGCAGAATGTAGTTGTAAATCGTTGCGCGCGAACACCGTTGAGCACCGCCAGGATCACGCTCAGGGCCCGGCAGCAGGGGTGCGCGCCGCGGCAGGTCTGCCGGGTTGCCGATATTGAGTAGCGTGGCGACGTCGCCGGCGGAGAGCGTGGGTTGTGACCACCGGGTGCCCATCATCCGCAGCCAGTAGGCGTCGTCCTGGTCGATTCGATCCTGGCTCATGCTGATCCTCCCGCTGGTGTGAGTTCGAAGTAGGCATAGACATGTACTTGGTCGCCGGCCGCTGCGGGTTGGAGGGCGTCTTGCATGCCCACGGCGAGGATGTGTGTGGGGTTAAACCACTGCTGCACCCGGTTGGTGCGCGACCACACCGCGAACGCGAGGTCCTCACCGTTGGGCTTTGTTTGCCCAGCATTGTCAACACGGAATGTCGGTGCGGACAGGTAGCCGCCAACGCTGTTACGCACTGCGTCCCAAATGAATTTGCCCTTGCTCGCCAAGAACCGTTCCGCGGTCGGATGATATCCCGGCTCGACCCCGGCCGCGAACTGGCGCAACGCCGCTTCGGCACGGGCACGGTCGGGCCCGGGCACGGCATCGATCGGGTAGGCGGAGCCGACGAACGGATATTCGGGCAGGCTGGCCAGTGAGGCGGGCTTGCGCGCGAACGTGTACTGCGCGCCGAAATAGACTGCAGCCGCAACGATGACCAACGCTGTTGCCACCGAAGCCCATAGCTTTATTGACCGGTTCATTTCCCGAGTTCTCCGATGTTGACATTGAATGTCGGGTGAGTCCCAAGCCCGCCGAGCTTGCCGGTCGGTCCGGAGCCGATGACATCGCCCAACCGGACCTGGATCAGTGGGTTCCCCGGATCATTGGGGTTGCCGCCCCAGGGGTTGCGCAGGGTCAGCTGCGCGTCGCTGCCGCTGCCGCTGATGCCTTCGACGATGTAGACGTGCGTGTTCAACAGTGGGCCACCGGTGGGTGTGGTCGAGATCGTCACCGGTTGATGGCTTGCCAGCGCCCCCGAGATCGACTGATCAATGTGCTGATTAGTCAGCCACACGTCGCGGGGATCGATGCTCACCCCGCGGTTACCGGTCAACGCCTGCAGCGCATCTGGTGCCGAGCCGCCACGCCCGATCCCGTAATCGAGTGCGTGCCCGAGATCATCGCCAGGGCATTGCAGCTTCGCGTACGCCGACTCCATCACGCTGGGCCACAACGGAGCATTGGGCTGCCCGTTATCCAACCAACTGGCCCCGTGATGGTCGATATCGGTCTGGATATCATCCTGGGTGACCGTAATATGTTGCCACGCATGACCATTCCATAGCGTCACATCAAAAGAGTTGTTGTCCTCGTCGAATTGGATCCGGTCTTTTATCCACTGAGGGTTGGCCTCCGCGATCGCCCCGATCGTGGCGTCGAAGTAGCAGTCACCAACGGAGTCCTGCTTGATGTCAGCTGCTGTGGGCGGGTGAGGGAACAGATCCTTATCGGTCCAGCGCCGGTGGAACTCGATGCCACCGCCGGTGTCCAAGGGAAGCGGCCCTCCGTCGGTGCCGGGCCCGCGCTCACCGAAGCCGGCTTCATGGACATCGCCGGCGCGCCCGTCGGGCGGAGGATCGCTGGGATCGAAGTCAAGACCGTCCAGCTTCGCGGCCCCACCGCCGTCAGCACTGGTGTAGGTGGCGGCATGCTCGGTCAGCCGCTGCGCGTACGCGTCGAAGTCGTCGACCTTCGTCTGCAGCGGACCCTCCGCCTTCGCGAGCCCCGCGGCGATACCGACCGCGGTGGGATAACCCATCGGGCCGTGAGTGTCGGCGATGCGCTGGACCTCCTGGGCTGCCTGCGGGGAAATTTGTGCTGCACGCGTGGCCAGCTCGGAATAGGCGTCTGCGAACCGCAACAGGTCAGCCGGGTTGACATCGAGTGTCCCCACGCGCCCGCCCTCCTACCTGTTGTTGCGACTGCATGATTGTCGCCGACGACAGCGACACGCGGCCCTGAACGCCTACGCAGGCCGGTGCCCACGGGATGATCCCCGCCATGCCAGTACCACCATGGTACCGTCACTGGTACCATGGTGGTACTTGAAAGGCTAGGAGGGTGAGATGCCGGCACTGAATATCGACTTCACCGAGGAAGAACTCACCCTCGTCCGGTCTGCGGCCAGTGATTCGGGCGCATCCATGCGCGCCTTCGCCAAGCAAGCCATCCTCGACAAAGCCAGCGACCGCGAAGGCCGCGTGCGCGCATTGGCCCAGCAAATCGCCGAACGCTCAGCCGAGTTGAACCAGCGCCTCGCGTGACCGACCACGCCACTACCGACGAGGTCCTCATCGCAGCAGAGTACGCATGCGGCTTCCGCCCCATCGTCAGAGATGCAGGGCTACTTGAGTCGAGCCTCATGCGGCCCGCCGCAACGGTATTCGGACACGACGCCTACCCGGGCATCTGGGATAAGGCCGCCGCGTTGCTGCACTCGTTGGTCACAACGCAAGCACTTGCCGACGGCAACAAACGCACAGGCTGGGCAGCGTGCTGGCTGCTGCTCGGCCTCAACGGGCACCGGATCTCGGCAGCCCTCGACGTCGATGCCGCCGAAACCTTCGTCATGGCGATCGCCGCCAACGAACTGACCTGGGAAAAAATCGCGGCACGACTTCCCGATTTCGCCGAATGAGCTCACTCGTCGACGTCTCCCCCGCCGTCGACGTTAGGCGTCGTAGGGCAGAAGCGTGAACGCTTGGCAGTGGCGAGGTTTCACGGCCCGAAAGTCTCTCTGATCCACCGTCGCAACCTGCGTGATCTCGAGGTGTTCAGCGGCCGCGATGACCGATGCGTCGACCGTGCCGAGTTTAAGGCCTCGGTACTGGGCGACCAGTGCGCGGATCCGCGGCCAATCCTCATCGGCGACGGGCTCTACCTGAAAGTCGTCCTCGTCGAGGTCGTTGAGAAATTTCTGTTCGGCGACCACACCCGCACGGTGGCACAGCATATGAGCGACTTGCGCGATGACCAGCACGGGCACGATGAAAGGGCCCGGATGGTTTTCAAGGAAATCGAGGAACGTCTCGTGATGTTCGTCGTTGGCGATGCCGTAGGCGATCAGCGGCCCGGCGTCGACGATGACAGCGTTCAGTTCCACACCTCGTTGGCCAGAATCTCGTCGACGCGCTCGGAGCTATCGCGGTGGCCGCTGCGTCCGGCCGCCGCGGCATGCAATCGCCGCCGACGCCGCGCGGGGGGCCGCTCAGGACGGGGCGCTAACTGCGCCGCCACCTGTTGACCATCGGAGGTCAAAATGAGCCAGGGGCCCGTCGTCCACGCCGGCCGCTCGCCGCGCGCAATCTGCTCGGTGACTGCGTCTAACACGGCTTCCGGCCGTTCCGCGTCGACGGCCGGCGCAGGCGAGTCGCCTGAGGTCTGTTCAGTGAGCGTGACCAAGCCGTCGGCGGCCAGCGACCGCACCGCCGCGGCGGCATCGGCCCACGCCTGCTCCCTTGTCGCGAAAGGGCTTTCGTCAACGGCATGCCACAACACCAGCCGCAGCGACACCGGTTCGGTCAGTGCATCAACTAACACTCGCGCACGCAACGCCTCGAGCACCGCGGCGCTGTCGCGCTCGGGCAATGTCTCAGGTCCCGCGGGCGCCTCAGGGTTGTCGATGAGGCCGATCGGTCGGCCTTTCACCGGACGATGGGAGCGCTCCGGAACCGGTTCCTCAGGAGCGAAAACCCGTCGCATCGTGTCGTTGAGAAAGGGTTCGGCCCGCAGGCGCCCGTCTTCGACGACGAACCGCACCGACGGCAAACGCGTGTGCATCGCGCCTAACGTGTAGGTGTGCGCACCGACGGTCACGATCAGCGGCTCAACGATGATCAGTTCGTAGTACGCCTTGAGGTCGACGGCCGCCCCCGCTGGCATGCGGAAGGCTTCCCACTCACCATCCACCGTTTCACCCGCGACCAGGCGGGCAGCGTCTTTGACCGCCCGCGCATCCCCGGCGCTCACCCTCGTCAGGTCAGGAATCACCACCGGTGCAGCCGCATACGCCTGCAAGCGCGTCAACGCGCGCAAGTACTCCATTACCGATTCCGGGAACACCTCATCTGAAGGAGGAAGCTCCTGAAAGTCAACGAACTCACCCGACGCCCAAGACACCTGCAAAACATTCGGCGCCCGAAAGTCCTGAAGCAGCTCGATGCTCGGTAGTGCGTCAACAACCTTGGTCCCGACGATGCGTACCCGTGTGAACGTAAACGTTCCCGTCATCGTCGTGGTGTCGGTCTGTAAGACGAACGACAAGAAACCGGACTCATCAGATCCACGCTGAGTGACAACGGTTTTCGTGCTTTCAACGGTGACCGAGAACACCGCGCTCGGGCCCGCGGTGTTATCGGGTCGCCGGACACGGAATCGCGCTTGACGAATCTGGCGATCATCAGGGTTGAGCCAAAACACATGCCGGGCGCCCGCCATCATGGGCGTGGGCACCGCCGCCGACACCGTCTTCTTGCGGCGCACGCTGCGAGCCGGCGGTGGCACCCAGCGCTCATCAACAGCGGGGACTACCGGAGTGTTCGGCAGTGCCGCGTCAAGCAATGCAGTGGGCGGCACTTAACCACCTCCTCAGCGAATTAGACACTGCCGCAGCAGGTTCGAGCGACATCAAGGCCGGGTGTGGGTCCAGCATTCGGGAAGAACCTCCATCCAGCTCTCCGAGTCGACCGCCGCTAAGCTGCGCTCGCGGCCGCGAATCCGTAGCGGATCGGTCTCCTCACGCAATCTGATCCGCTGCTTGAACCAGCTCTTCCAATCGCACGGCTCGCCGCCGGCGGCAAGCCCGGCGCGATACCACGCCGCGATGAACTCCCGCCCCCGTTGCTGATCCCGCCACCAGCTGCTTTCGCTGGCATAGGCAAGGCGGATCAACCCGGCCCGCCCGGCCTCCTCGTAGGCATTCTCGACGGCCAACCGATCCTCGTGCCAGGCCTCGAGTGCGAGCCGCCAGTCGCCGTTGGCCGCATACGGCTCCCACGGCCGACGTGGCCACCCGGCCACCTCCATTGCCACTACCACATCGATATCGACGTAGGTCTGCATAATCGGGACTGCTGGGACCAGCAGCAAGGCGGCGTCTACTAGTTCGTCACGCCAATTCCCCTTCAACGTGCCGCGCCGCGACTCGTCGAGAATTGATGCTGCGCACCTGTGGCGACGCTCGACGTAGGTGACGGCCGCCGTCTTCTGCCAACACTCGCTGCCGTACTCCACGCGCCGTGTCCCTGCTTTAGGCGACGGCAGCGGCGGGACTCAGCGGGGCGCCGGCCAGCCGCGTCGCATACAACAAGTCCGCACACCCCTCCGCGGTGTCGTAATGACGCAGCGACTCAATGACTTCGGCCGCACGCACCGTCGCCAAAGACAACGCTGGCTCTGATCCGCCATGACCTTGGCCAAGAATCGCCTGCTCGTATTCGACCAGCGCAACGAACCGCTCGTGACGAACCTGCGCCCATAACTCCTCCCCGATCGGTTTGCGCTCCTCGAACAGCCGCATAACCTTCTCGCTCGCAGCCCCGTGCAGGTGACCAGAAAGGGCAGCCATATGCATGTGCCGGGCCGCGATCTGCAACCGCTGCTGCTCATCAAAAGCGTTGGCCTGCCGCCACTCCCACGGCATAGCGACTTCGCAGCGGTGCACCATATGCGCACCGACGTTGGTGGTCGGCGAGACCTTACGAGGGTCAACCTCCACAGCCCGCGCATTGACTTGAGAGGTCCAGTCGGTCATCTGCTCCTTCGGCAGCGATGAGGCGATCGCCAACACGCGTGCACCCGGGGCAGCCATCTCACGGGCCTGGGCGTGACGCACCACCACATCAAGGGGATTGATCCCTCCTGCGGCCGCGCTCGCCTCCCACAGTTCGCGACCCGCAACGGGATCAGTGACCGCTAGCCGCACGTCCTGCGGCACCCGCACTCCCAGCGGAATGCTCGAGGGGCCCTCGCTGGTCGCCAACCACGCCGTCACTCCCCCGGTGCGTTCGTAAATCAGCGAGACCGCATAGTGGGTCTGGATATAGCCCTGGGCCAGGGTCTGCGCCAGCATCGCCCCGATCACGTCATGACCGGCGTCCATGGCCTGCTGAAACAACAGCTCACCGCTGGCACCGTCAGCACCGATCGCCTGAATACGGGCATGCTGCTGCGGCATCGCCAAGGGCGCCACCTGCGCACCATTCGGTGTGCCCGCCGCCACCGGCGCCGGTCCACTACCCCCAGGCGGACCGCCCGCCGGCGTCGACGGCGTAACAGGACCGGCCGGCCCCGTGCTACTCACCGGAGTCACCGGTGTCGCACCCGCGGCGGCTGACGGCATCATCGCCATCGGAGCACCACCAACACCCGGCGCGGCAGCCGCAGGAGTAGTAACCGCGGACGAACCCACAGTGGTAGCAGCCGGCGCCGCCGCCGCGGCAACATTCTGCGCGACCTGGTGACCCACATTGGCCGCCGCGCCAAGACCATTCGCGACACCGCTGACCGCTCCAGTCGCCATCCGCGCCGACGTCTCAGCGATACCGGACCCCAAACCCGCCAACCCCGGCGCACGACCGGCCCCCGCGCCTGCGCCGGCGCCGGCGCCGGTCCCGACGCCGGTCCCAGGGCCGGTAGCGTTGGGGAACTGCCCAGCTTGTGTCCCAGCAGGATTCATCCCACCCGGGTTACCCATACCGTTGCCAGCGCCAGCCGATCCCGGCGACAGCATCGACCCCATCGACGCGGGCGACCCGCCTCCCCCGCTGCCGGACGAGATCGGCTTCATCATCTGCCCGATCACCGAACTCGGATTGCTACCCGATCCCATCTGCGGAGCAGCCGGCGCCTGCTTCGGGTTAGTCCCGTTCTGATCAGTGCCATCCGGCTTACGAAACCCGGTCTGCTGCACCTGATTCTGCTGCTGTGACTGAGGAGTGTCACCCTTGTTGAACTGGGTTGTATCCGGGCTATCTGCTAGGCCGTTGCCGTTATGAACGGACTCGATCTTTGGGCCACCGCCTTGAGGCGCAGGTAGAGCTGGTGCGGCAGGCGCCGGAGCTCCGGCGCCGGGGACGCCGCCGGATTCGGGCAGTGTTGGGTTGCCGTACGGCACTGCCCATTTGCCGACATCGGCGGCCAATGTTGCGACTTTCCCTGCGCCCTCGGCATCGCGGGCCTGGGCCAGACCCGCGGCGCCGGCAACGATTGAGGCGATGTCCGACTTGAGCTGAGCGTCGATGGCTGCAGCAGCGCCCGGGACGGCCGCGGCTGCCTGTTTGGCCTTCTCGGCGGCCTCGCGTGCTGCTTTGATGTCTTCTTCGGCCTTGTTGACGATTTCGACCAAATCGGCCTTCGTGGCATGGATCTCGCTAGACGCCCACAACGCCTTCTTCGCGAGGTAACGGTAGCCCTCGATGCGATTCTCCAGCGTCGTCTGACGCCCGTCGACGAGTCTGCGGGCCGCATCGATGAAGGCACCTTCCATGGGCGCCACGATGCTGCGAATGTCGTGCTGCGTGTGGAGCTCAGGGAATAACTTATTCGCCGCTCCCGCGAAGCTCTCCGAATAAGCCGACCACGCGGAGGCCGTCTGTAACGGCCAGGAGGTTCCCAAGATCGCCTGTGAATGCTCGGTAGCAGGCTTTGCGGGATCGCCAGCGCCAGAAGCCATTAACAGTCCTTTCGCCCTAAGGCGCCAAGCGATTGCACAGAGTCCCAACTGCCTTGGCGGCGGCATCGGCGATGCCGAACGCGTTGCCATTGGCAGGCGAGGCGGTGGCGATAGCGGTTCCTAACGTATGCAGTGCTTTGACTGCGGTGTTTGACGCTTCAAGCAGGACCGGCGTGGTGCCCGGCGCAATCTGTGAGCGCAAGGCATCGCTAGCCTGCTGGTAAAGGCTGCCAGACTTCTGTAAAGCTGCTGTCCAATCCGGATTCGACTGGATCGCCGGATCACCGATCTTGACGTCCTTAGGCAATACCGGCAGTGCATCGTGCGCCATGTTGGCGTAGTGGTCGGCGGAGTCCCAGCCTTGGTAGCAGGTCTGGTGGTCTGCTTGCGCAGTCGGAAGGGGCGCCGGAGATTGTGGCGCGGGTGGCTGAACTGTCTTCGTCACAGGCGCGTGCGTCGGCGCGGCGGCCGGCGTGGTGTCGCGGACCTGCATGGTGATCACCGCGGCGATGATCGCGGCTACGACCGCGCCGGCCGTGGCGGCGGTAGCGAGTGCGGGCCAGCTCCGCCGGGACCCGCGAGGAGGAGGCGGCGGCCCGGGCGGGGGCGGCCACTTCCCTGGATCCGGCGGCGGAGGCAGCGGCGGCGGGAACGCGATGTCAACGGTGTGGTGCTGAGTCATCGCCCGCACACCCAATCGAGGGAGTCACGGCCGGCGGTGAACATGTCCACAACTTTTCCTGAGGTGGGGTCAAAGGTCTTGTAGGCCACCGCGAGGGTGCGCAGTGCGCTGACGGTGCTGTCAGCGAACCCAGCCAGCATCGGGCTGGTGCCGGGCGCGAGCTGGCCTGCCAGGGTTTCGGCGGCCTGGCCGTAGAGCTGGCTGGCGCGGTCTACTGCGGCCTTCCACGTGGGGTTGGCCTGTACGGCGGGGTCGGTGAACGGCATGTTCTGCGGGATGACGTTGAGGCCCGAGGCCGCGGTGGTGACCAGGTCGTCGGCGATCGTCCAGCCTTGGCAGGTCTTCTTGTCCGCCTCAGCGGCCGGCAGCGGGGCTGGTGGCGCTGGAGGTGCGGCGGTCACGATGACCGTCGCCGGCGCGGCTGGTGTGCTGTTGTTGGAGGGGCCGGGCGTGGCGGCGATGGTGACGAGGGTGGTGATGACGCCGGCGATGACTGCGCCGGCGCCTGCGGCCGCGGCGATCGCCGGCCAGCGGCGCCGCCGCTGCAGCGGCGGGGGCGGCGGCCACGCGGGTTGGGCCGGTGGGGCGATCGACATGAGGGAACTCCTGGCTAGATGGTTCGTGGCAGGTTGGATCCGCCGCCTGGTTTCACGACCGGCGTCGGGAACTGGACCTGGTTGTAGTCCTGCGCGGCGTGCTGATCCTGTTGCGCGAGGACCGGCGGCGACTGGGTCAGTGCGGCTTGCTGTTTGGTGGCCCAGAGCGAGTCCGTGGTGTCCACGTTCGTGCGTACAGCTTCGGTTTTCGCGATCGCGCCAACCAGTGCTGCGTCGAGTTTCGATTCGGCGGCAGGCGGTGGCGGGGCGAACGTCGGCGCGGCGCTACCGGTCAGCGTCTGCGTTGCTTTAGCGCCCGCTGACGCCAACTCTTGGGTGTCGATCTGCAGCTTGGATTTGCTCCCCATAGGTGCATTGTCCCAGCATCTGCCGACAATGGAAACCGCTTTGAACGCTGAGCTGCGCAGGGTCAAGATCATGGCCACATCCCGAGTTCGGGGAGAAGCCTGTCCGCGGCGTCGATGATCCGCTCGGCGTCGGCGAGGGCCTGGTCGGTATCTGCGGCAGACAGATCCAGATCAGCTGTGCTGCGCGGATATTCGAGCTGGTTACGGATTCGGCGCATGCGGTTGAACACCCGAAACGATGCGCCGAACTGTGCTTCTGCGGCGTCGGCGACGGCGATGTGGCCCCCTGCAGTCGTCGGGCGCAGGCCTTGCTGCGCCAGGAGTGCGGTGAGCGCCTGGCGGGTGGCGTCGTAGGCGAGCTCGAAAGCCCCGATGTGGTCAGCGGAGCGGGCGGCGCGTGCGCCGGCCAGCCGCTGTCGTGCCTGTTGAAGCAGGTATGCGCCGTTGGCGGCGTCACCGCTGACCTGCTCGAGGTGGCGGCGCTCAACCAGCGCGGCGATCTGCGCTTGGCCCGTCTTCCAGCCGCTCATATCGCGTCCTGCGGCGGAAAGACTTGGACGTAGGGGCGCTGCTGGATCTCGGTGAGCAGAGCCCACTGGCCGGGGTTGGCCCATTGGGCCGGTGTGGCCTTCTCGGGATTGACCGGGATCTGGAGGCGCTTTTGGGCGCGGTCGGCCGCATCGAACAAATCGCTGCGCGTGGGCTCGCCGATCGCCAGGACGTCGATGTCGTTGGCCGGCGGGCCGGGCTGCCCGGTGTAGCGGGCAGCCCAGGACCCGAAGATCAGTACCTGCTCCACTGCGGGGATGGCGCCGAATTCCTCGGCAATGACTGTGTGGGGACCGAAGGTCAGCAGTGTGAGCTGAGTCAGCGGCGTGTAGGCGGGATGGTCGGGATTGGCGCTGATCAGCCGGTTGCGGCCCTGCCGGCGGTCGCGCAACACGTGGGCGGTGACGAGGCGTTCGACCTCTTGCTGGGCGGTCTGCTTCGAGACGCCGAGCGTGCGCGCAAGGTCGGTGACCGTGTACTCCCGACCGGGGTCAAGTAGCAGCTGGGCCAAGAGTTGACCCTGGTGCTGGGACCGGAAGACGGGAAGTAACGCCGGAGCCGCAGTACGCATAAACCGATCATATGTCAAGATAAACCTGACGGTCAATATAATATGGACATATAGTCAAGCTAAAGCCGACCTAAGCCCTAGGGCGCCGCGCGATCCCCCGAGGGGGCGTATTGAGTGCGCGGTAAGTCTCTCTGCGTCTCGTTCAGTCTCGTTGATAGGTAGGCTGATCCACGTGCGTGTGATAGCTCTGAAGTCCCTCCTCGAGGAACGCCACCTGCACGCCTATTCGGAGTTTGTCGCCGAATACAACCGGACCGCAAAGGAATTGGGAGTCTCCCGCCAAGCAGCACCCCCCACGAAGGCGCAGTACTACCGCTGGCTCGGAGGCGAAATCCAGAACCTGCCACGCGGCTACCATTGCGCCGTGTTAGAGCGGATGTTCCCCGGCTGGTCCGCCAAAGAGCTGTTTGGACACCCCGACACCCCGCACCGGGGTGATTTGCTAACGGGTGTCCGGCCGGCATTGAACCGACCGACCTCGCCGGTCTATGGGTGACCAGCTACGTGGTCGACGGGCTGCATCACGCCGATCTATCACAGGTCGACGTGACCAAAGGCGGCGTCACAGCTACCAACTACCCACCGAGCCCCCGCCTCGAAGAGCGCGAGCGCGGCTATGCCAACGACATCGAAGCCGAAGTCTTCGGCCGCCACATCATCGGCAAGTGGCGCAACGTCAACGACCGCTACTTCTACGGCTCAATCCATCTCGCCGTCCTACCTGGCGAAACGTCAATGGAGGGCTACTACACCGCAGTCCTGACCGACACCGAGGTCGCTTCGGAGCGATGGCGATGGGCCCGAGTGGAGTCTGGATCCGCCGCAGGTGTGGATTTAACGACCGTGAAGCTGGCAGAACCCAAGATGATTTTCGAAATGCTCAGAGACCGAACCCGTTTCGACGGGTCAATCCCGCTCGCCCAGGTAACGGAGCATTCTTGAACGCACCCACACGGCACGAGCACGTGCGCCAACTCGTCGACACCTATCTGCGCGCGTGGACGACGCAAGACCCAGACCTGATCGTCACGATCTTTACGCCCGATGCGACATATCACGAGCGCGTCCTCGACGAGCCGATGCGCACCACCGCAGAGATTCGACGGTACTGGGAAACCAAAGTTGCGCGCGAGCAGGCCAACATCGACGCACGGCTCATCAGCCTGTACGTCGACGGATCCACCGCGATCGCTGAATGGGAAGCCCGTTTCGACGACCTCGTCAAAGGCCACCGCAAACTGATGCGTGAGGTAGCCATCCTCGAACTCGACGGAGATCGCATCGCTAGCTTGCGGGAATACTGGGCGTCCAAATCCGTCGACTGACCGCCTACTGGGGATCTGTTCGCTCGTCTAGCCGTTCTCGGCCTGGGCCGCCGCAAGACTGAGCCTATTTCCGCGCTGCAGTAGGCGGTTCGCCGCGTCCATCAGTTCATCGAACACTGCGCCTCGGTCGAGCTGGTCGAGTGCTTTGCGGACCAGGGTGTCTCCAGCCAGTAGTAACTCATCGGCGACCACCCGTGCTTCAAGGGGGCTGAGTTGCACATCTAGCCCGTTTCCGTTGGGGGGCATGGCATGTGGAGCAGGCTCCTTTGCCGGTGCGTCTGTCAATCGGGCCAGCATTCGGCGGATATCAACGCTGTGCAATTGAGCCTCCAACTCACGGTCGTCGAGGGCTTCCACATCCGCGACCGGGAGCTGCCGCGCTTGGGCGATCAAAACCACGGCGGTATCCCGGTCAAGTGACACAGTGAGCATTTCAGTCCCCCTCTATCGCCAACCCCAGCGCTCAAGGCACTGCTATCCGTAGCGCTGCACTGATCTCCCGCATCGTCGGTAGCGAAAGGCCGCCGAGTGGCGCGGTGAGTTCGGCGTGGCAGAGCTGCACGATGTCGTCGACAAGCACAACGCCGTCGAGCGGGTCGGCGGCGTTCAGCGGCACGACTGTCGGCAAGTGCCCGTTCTTGGTCGTTGTGGCGATCCGCGCCGCCAAAACGGTGTCGAGGTTCCTGTTGCGGGAGTCATTGCTAACAACTACCCAGGGCTTAGGGCCGTGTCCGAGATCGACGCGGTATACGTTGCTGCGCATCCCGCGAATCATCGGTCGGCCTTACTCCTACGAGTGCGTCGGTCGCGCGCAGTTCGCCGCTCGGCGGCGGCGGGTTCACGCGTGAACTCGGCCGCCAGCTCGGCGTATCCGGCTTCGAGCACGCCCTCCCCGACCGCGTCCGCGCCGGCTTGGAGCAATGCGCGAAGCGCGCCGGCTTCTGATTTGATGTCGCCTTCGCCACGTTGGCCGGCCCACTGGCGTAGTGCCTCGAACTCGGCCGTGCCCTCGTTCAGATACGGGGCAAGAGCTGCTTCATCAGCATCTTTGAGGATCAGGCTGACCCGCTTGCTCATGGTGCAGAACTTACACCGTTCATGGGTGCACTAACCGGCGCAGAGTTACACCGACAGCCACCCTTCGGTACTCGTCGGCGGCTCGGTCAGACGGCGGCATCTATGGCAGAGCGGCTGAGCTCGACGAGGATGGGGAAGCCAGGGTCGCTCGGCTGCAGCAATGATCTGAGGTAGCTGAGGCGGTGGCGCCCATCGACGAACCACATTGCCCGTCCGTCGCAAAAAATGCGCGGCGGGTCGAGGATCCACCATGCGATTACAGGCCCGTGGGCGGCTTGTAGGTCGTCGAGCGACGGAATGCCGCAGCGGTATTCGGTAAACGCCTCGGCATAGGTGCCGGTGATATCTCGGTTGAGGGCGTGGCTAGCGTGTGCACCGTTGACGGCCTGCGTGGCGATCTCGACGATGTCGCCATGTCGATCGAAATGGGGCTTGAGGTGGGTATGAATGAGATTCTGGTAGGTCGGTGTCCAGAAAGACCGCTCGTTGGCGACCGGATCGTCCCAGCGGTGGCCAAGGAGTCGCTTCATACCAAATTCGAGCTCTGGGTACTCCGCTTTGCCCAGTCCCTCAGGGTAGGGCAGGTCGCCTACCGCAATGGTGGTGAAACGATACGTTGTGACGTGGTTGCTCATGCGAGTGACGGTATCGCTGGCGAGCGACATTTGTGGCCGAGTACTGGCGGACGGCAAAGGAATCGGAAATAAGGCCGCTCTCTCGACGAAGGCCGAGTTGTCGTTAATCGAAAGCTTGGCACCACTCACGTGCTGCACTGCAGGCGCCACACTTCATGACGGCTTTACTCCCCGTGCGCTGCCGCGTGCGTCGGGGTGCGGCCAGACAGCGCAGCGAGACGGTCGATCGCTGGTGCGTTGCTGCTGATCGGTTGGGCCGCGGCGAATTGGCCGCCGCGTTGCAGGGCCGCGCGGCGGCTGTCAGCGAATGCGAGCACCTCGTCGACCAGGCGGTCATCAATCTGTAGGCAGTCGCCGGTCGAGGTCGCGATGTCCCAGGCGTGGATGACCAGATCGGCTACGCGGAGCGCAAGCCGAACGCGCAGCGATGTGGGCAGCTGCCCATCGGGTTGCGCCGCGCAGTCGAGCGCGCGGCGCAATTCCTCGGTGGAGCAGCGGTACCGGGCAAGCAGTTCGCCGGACGGTGATCCGCCGTGAGTGGTCGACGCAATGCAATTCTCGGGCTGAAGCTGCGCGGTGAATGAGTGGTTGACTTCGATGAGGTGGTCGGTCACATCGGCGACGGTCCACTGGGTGCACGGGGTGGGTGCGCTCCACTGGTCATCGGCGACGTGAGCCAGGACGTTGTCGACGGCCAAAGCGGCTTGCATGAAGTGCGTGGGCTCTGCGAAAGGCATCTGCGCTCCCATTCTTAGGGGGTGTGGGGCAAAGTGTTTGGTGGGATCGCTCCCCGCCTGCGTTCGGCGCGGAGCACTATCGGACTTGTTGGGTGGTCGGCACGTTGTTGGTGAGGCGCAAGTAGTCGCGGCCTCCGACGTAGATGGTGTCGTCGGCGGATTCCGCGTTGAGCGCGGCCGCGGCGATGGCTGCGGCGAATTCGTCGAGGGTGGGCAGCGGGCCGTGGGCACGCCGAGCTTCGACAGCGTCTGGGTCACGCCGTTGAAGCAGTCGGACGATGATCGTTCCGTCGATCATGTCGCCTGAGACGACGGTCAGGGACACGTGTCTGGCGGACAGCTCGGGGCGCATGGCGCGGAGGGCGTCTTCGCCGGCACGTTTGCTTTCCGCGATCGGAAGGTAGTCGGCGGGCACCGGTTTGAGGCCGTGGAAGTGGGCTTGGTGGCTGGTGACGAACACGACGCGGCCGCCGGCGGGCATCAGCGGCAAGGCGCGGTTGAGCAGATGCATTGGGGCGTCACGGTTGATGCGCATCGGATAGTCGGCGGAGGCGCCGCGCTCCAGGCCGCCGGAGGCGTTGAGGATCAGCGCATCTAGACGACCGAATTCATCTCGTACAGCACGGATTACGTCGCCGCATGCGGCCGGGTCGCAGATGTCGAGACGGACCGCCGACGCAGATCCTCCCGCTGCGGCGATGCCGTCGACAACCTGGTGGGCGCGCCTGGATTTTTCGCGGTAGGTGAGGATGACGTGCGTGCTCGGGGACGCGAGATGTCGTGCTGTCGCGGCCCCGACGCCCCGTGACCCTCCGGTGATCAAGATGACATGCCGGCCCGTCGGCTGACTGTTCATGGTTCCTCTTGCCTGGCGTTCGATACCCGTTTCTGCCGGGGGCCCGGCACTCGGCGAAAGCCTACCCCAATATTAAGAAACATAAGAGAACGATGTGGTTGCGATAAGAGCGGGCCGGTGCGACGCCGCCCGGGATCTAACGCGCCCGCACCAAACACAACTCACCGCTCCGACTAAGAACCATCAAGCGGCGCAGTAACCCGGGCGTGATGCAGGCTGCATCACGGTCAGCGCGTTGCCCTTTGATCGTTGACGGAGAGCCTGGCCTCCCCCACGATGCCTATCACCAGGCGCCACGCTTCGATGCGGTCGGCGTAGGCAGTCTCAGGGTGGTCGCAACCGTCGTACCAGGCCGGCTGTTGCTCGTCGTCAAGGTAACTCGAATGCCAGCCATCGGGATGCAGCGAGAAGGGGTCGCTCCACCAGCGCCACCCCAGCCCGTTGGGGTGTCCGCGGCCGACAGCGAGGGCGTGCAATTGTGCGGTGACTTCGGGATGCGCGGCGCGCAGGCGACGTAGCTCGGGCCACGAGATGCACCAGCGTGGGCGATGACTCCAGCCCTGCCAGGTATCGCCGGCCTCGAAGCGGAGCCCGTCTCGCCAGATCGCCCACGCCCAGCCGGGGGTGCCGTCGGGGCCGCGCCGGTAGCTGGCCTTGGCTTCACCGCGGTCAAGGTTCGCTTCGATCGCGTCGCCGTGGAGCCACCAGCCGAGCAGGTCCGGCCATGGAGTCTCGGTGAGGAACGAGCGTGCCGCCGCGGATGCGGCCAGCGCCGCGGTCTGAGCAGTCTTTTCGGCGGCTTCTACCTCGCCGAAGAGGTCGTACTGGACCACGTTGGTGGGCGGCCTGTTACGGCGGGCGGGCCTCATTGCAGACCGCTCATCGCCTGGATGATCGTGAAGGCGCGCACCTGGGTGATCTCCTCCCAGGTCGACCCGGTGGACGGGTCGTAGAGAACATGGGCGGAGTTGTTGGCTTCGCCGTAGACAGTGAGAGATTCGCCGCCATAGCGCTGGTTGGGCTTGCGAATCGTCCAGCAGCGCTGCGTGCTTGCCGTCGGGTACACCTCGAGGCCGTGGCGAAGCGCGGACTGCAGCAACCGGCGTGCGCGTGAGCTGTCGACGAGGGCGATGTCGTCGAACGTCATCGAGTCATCGAGGTCGGCGGTGGCCATCGAGGTCGGCGGTGGCCATCGAGTTGCGCCTTCCGTGTGGGTCAGTGTGAATGTGCTTGGCGTCGGTGCTGATTCCAGGCAGAGATGTCGTCAAAGGGTGCGCCGCAATGTGGGCAGCCTTCAGCGCGTAGGAGGTCCTCGGCTAGGGCGCGCATGGCGGCGGCCTCGGTGCGATCACTTGCGATGGCGCGGCGGCAATCTGGGCATGTTGTGTCGTTGCGGCTGACCAGCTCAGTGGTGCGAATCCGTTTGCCGCACGCGGATTTTGTCGTCTTTCCGTAGACGAGCACGAAATCGCCGAGCAGGGCATAGGGAGCGTGGCGCACGGGCTCTCCTTTCGGCGTCATCGCTTGATGGTGCGCCGCGAGTGCGACAGTAGGGCCGTTTCGCTGGGTCATGGGCGCTCGATCTCGTGGGTTGTGCGGGTGGTTGTCTGGCCAGTGGCTCGGTGTAGTGCGGCTCGGCCGGCGTCGGTGAGTTCGACTGTGGCGCGCCACCCGGCGTCGGCGGGGGCGGAGTGCTCCGGGAGCTCGATGACCTTTTCGCTGCCAGTGATGGTGTGGGAGATGCGAGTTCGGGCCGGAACAGTTTTCAGTGGGAGCAGGTCGGTGCGTTCGACGATCCAGCCCAGCTCGGCGAGCCGCGAGTAGGTTGCGTGTTGGCCCCCGTAGACGCTGTGCCCGTCGATCAGGAACACCAGCGGGCCGGTGTGACCTCTGCGCGCCATGTCCGGGTAGGCGTTGCCCCATTGAATGCGGCCCGCGTCGACCGCGCTCAACGCTTCGATCTGGCGGGGTGTGGGGTTACGCATCGCCGAGGAACGCGATCGTGTCGGTCGTGATGGTGACGGGCTGGCCGCCGTTGTCGATGACGAGGGTGTAGTCAACGCCCCGGCCTGCCGGCCCGTTCTTGGTGTGCCAGTCGAGTACTTCGAGGACGTCGAACCAGTTTGTCGCTGTGTAGGCGCGCAGGCGCAGGGCGCCGAGGTCGTTGAGGTCGGTGGGCCAACCGTTCGGGCCGGCGGGGGCGGTGAGGAGGCCGTGCGCGGCACAGATGGCGTCGTGTGGTGTCTTTGGGCCGTGTTCGCAGGGCTCGCGGTAGCTGGTGTGCCAGTAAGCGACGGTGGTCCGGGCGGCCGCGGGTTGGGCGGACATCAGAGGGCCTCCCCGTAGGTGTTGCCTTGGAGGACGTTGGCGATGGCGCTGGCGATGACCGCCACCTGGTGGCAGTTGATGGTGCCGTTTTGGAGGTTGATGAGCTCGACGACCGCGTTTCTAGCCACAATCTTTGCGACGTCGTCGAAGGCATCGAGCCGGCTGGCGACGTCCTGGCATGCTTGACCGGCGCTGAGGTAGTCGCCGGCCTTGAAAAACACTGTGTGAGTGGGCATAACACGGACATTACAGCGATACCGCTGTAAGGTCAATTGTGTTGTAAAGTCGTGCGTGTGATCCAGCTGCTGTCCCTGCGTGGCTTCGCCAACCGCCGCGGCCTCGCACACGGGACCGTGCGCCGCTACCACGTCGAAGGCCGACTACCGCAGCCCGACGGAGAACTGACCGACGGCGCCGACATCCGCCACCCAGGCTGGCTCCCAGAAACCGTCGACAACTGGCAGCGGCCAGGGCAAGGCGCTCGCACCGACCTTCAGTCGGTCAAAGGTTGCGGCGACGCAGCCAACGCGCCCCGATGAAAATCACCACCGCGACCACCGTGAGGACGATGAGTCCTGGCGCTAGGTGGAAGAGTGCTCCGGCCGCGTCACTGCCAGTGCGCCAAGCGAATCCGTGTACCAGCGTGTTGGGAAATCCGTGACCGGTGTGGTGTGACGCGCTCGCGAGATGAGTCATGTGTCTTCCGCCTTTGTCTGTTGCGTTGGTGGGACTGTAAGTCCGCGGAGCGACAGCAGCGGATAAACCGGTGGCTGTACTTACGATCGGCTGGCTGCATCACATGTCAGCGGTGGACCGCATAATCCAGTAATGCGGGAGTTGGATGGAGGGCGGCTGAGCAACGTGGTTGAGGCATATCTTGAACAGCTTCGGCAGGCTGAGCTGGTCGCCGAAGCAGAGGACGCGGCGCACGGGAAGCGCCACTTGTCCGTCGTTACAGGAGATTTGGAGACCAGTGACGACGTCGCGCGGGTCGAGCAGCTCACCGCTACGGCATGGGCCGGCCGAGACGGCGCACACATGACAGCCTCCCGTGGCGGCAGCGACTATGTGACGCTGGTGATCGAAGGCCCCTGTGCCGCGCAGTTCGTCGACGAGCTAGCGGCCCTGGCTGAAGAGCTCAATCCTGGATTCTGGCGCATCTCCCGCTCGTCGAGCCCATTCTGACGCCCGGCACGCTCGGTGGCGGCGCCGACATTGACCTCCAGCGGCAGCCCCTTGGTGCGGCAACAACTGAACTTCGACGGCGCCGATTTCCCCCACCCGGAGGCCTCCCGAGTATTTCGTCACGTGACGGCCCTGGTTGTCGTCGGACGGGTGGTTGTCCGTTGTCCCCGAATCTGGGGCATTCTCATTGAAACTGGCTCAGATTTGCAGTCACCCGAGGTGACCCTGAGGCCCCACACTGACCTCGCTTCGATTGCGAAGTTCGGCGTCACCGGTCCCACGGATCCAGGCATCGCACGCCGAGAGGCTGGAAGTGCCGGATATTGCGGGTCACAACCACCTTGTCGGCGGATTCTGCGACCGCGGCGATGACGGCGTCGGCGTACGGGGCATGTTCGGGTACCCGATAGGTGGCCAAAATGCGAGCGGCTGGCAGGTCGAAGGACAGCACTCGGCCGTCGAAGGCGGACAGTAGGCGGTCCTCGAACCATCTGCGCAGCACCTCGCCTTGAGTGGGGTTCGTCCGTTCCTTGGCGATGACGCCGCGCTCGATCTCAGCGATGGTGTTCGCTGCGACGAACAGCTCGGCTGGTGGGACCGACACCGCCCACGCGCGTACCTCAGGGTTGCGATCGGGTTTCCGCAGGGCCGACACCACGTTGGTGTCGAGGAGGTAAGTCACAGCTCCGGGGTGCGGGCGGTCAGGGGGAGACGCTCCGGCTCGAAGTCGAAGTCGCTGTCGGGGCTGTCGTCGGCAAGCAGGTCGACGATCGTGACCTCTTCTCCTGACACCCCTGAGGTAAGGATCGCGCGGGCTTCGGCCTCGACGGAGTGGTGGTGCCGTTTGGCACGCGCCTGCAACGCGGCCTTGGTGCCCGCAGGTAGGTTGCGGATCAGGATTTGCTCCATAGTCACCTCCGATATCACGCTGATGATATCAGAACTGGCGCAATCCAACGCATCCGCGATGGCCCACCAGTGGGCTGGCCGCTGCGTTGAGGTTAGTAAAACGACCCTGGCAGCGTGGGGCCTCAGGTTCACCTCGGGTGACTGCAATCTGCCCCAGTTTCAACGAGAATGCCCCAGATTCGGTGAGAACGGACAGAGGTGGCCATTCCCGGAGCCGGGTCACTGACCGCGGTGTGGCGGCTGGTCGCTGTAGACGGTCGAGAAGATGACAAGCGCATCGACTCCCCTACCCCTGGCCGAAATGTCGCCTCGGAGGTGTCACCGCTTGGTCAATTCCTCGAGGTTGCGATCGGCCCATGCCTCGCTGAACGCCCTCGCATCCGGAATGTGCTTGCATCCACCGGTTGTGGGCTCGCCAGGTGATAGCGACAGCTGCTGTCGCTGCGTGTGTGAGAATGTGGTCCGCCGGCCGGGATTCGGCGAGCTGTCGCTCAAGAATCACCCTGGGACACGAATGTTTGCAGGATCGGTGTCTCGTAATCCTTTGAAGCTGGTGTGGCGAAGCCAGCGGCCGGGGACATACTCGCGGTAGGCGACTTCGCATACCAGTTGGGGCTCGACCCAGCACACCCCGTTGGCCTCCACGGGATTGGCGGCGGGCGTGGTGGCGCGTGTGATTGGTTGGAGCATGGCGTAGAGGTGGCTGCGGGTGGTGCTGCTGAATCCGGTTCCGACTTGTCCGACGATGATGAGGTCGCCGGCGTCGGTGTGGCCGGCCAGCAGCATCGAGCCGATACTGGTGCGTCCGTCTGGGCCGGCGGCGGGACAGTAGCCCACGATGATCAGCTCGCAGGTTGGGCGGACGAGCGACTTGATCCACTGGGTGGTGCGGCCGGGCCGGTAGGGCGCGTCGAGGCGCTTGGTGACAATTCCCTCCATCTGGTGGTGGGCCGCGACCTCGAGCATGTCTGCCGGGGTCACCGCGGTCAGGGCGGCCGGAATGGTCAGTGTGGGCGACGTGTCGACGATCATGAGTGCGTCGAGCAGTTCGCGACGTTGGTTATAGGCGTGGGATGTGATGTCGCGGTTGTCGAGTGCTAGCAGGTCGAACGCCAGCAGGCGGACGGGCACTTCGCGCAGCAGCTGGGGGTGTGGTCGGCGCTGCTGTGGCCAGCGGCGCTGCAGTCGAGTGAAGGATGGTCGGCCGGTCGGATCGACGGCGACGATCTCCCCGTCGAGGACGGCCTGGCGATCGCCGATCGCGGTGGCGACGCTGGCGAGCTCGGGGAAGGTCCGCGACACGTCGGCGCCATTGCGGGTGAAGACCGTGACGTCGCCGTCCTGGATGCGGACGGTTGCTCTCTGGCCGTCGAATTTCCACTCAACGGCCCAGCCGTCCGCGCCTCGCGGCGGGGCTCCAAGGGTCGCCAGCATCGGCGCCCATGCTGGGTCTCGCACAGGCGTCTTGGTGGCCACTGGATCGACGCTACGCGCCCTGCACAGAGCCGTGGGCTGTTCTACCGCGTGATGCAGGCTGCATCACGCGACGACTCAGTGCGCGTGGACTGTGAACTCTAGGGCGACTTCGTCGGTAACGGTGCCGCTCACAGTGCTGCCGGGCTTGAGGTCGTCGAGATCGAGCTCGGCTGTGGCTCGGCGGATGATGCCGTCGGGAACGCCGAAGGTGGTGTGCAAGATATGGAAGACGGCCCGCGCGGCGGATTCGCCGTCGTGGTCGCCGCCGGTGGTGCTTTTCCACACCACTTCGCCGTCGCGGCGGATCTGCACGTCATATTTCACGTCGGATGGCTGCCTTCGGTGCCGATGAATTGAATCTCGCTGATAGCTACGGTGGTCACCTCATCGGGAGTGCCGGAGGCGGTTGGGCTTGGGGCTGTGGCTGCTTGAGGTGGATCAGAAGTCGCTTTGACGCGGATGAGTAGTTTGCTCACAGTGGCGGGCGGATTGAAGGTGATGAAGCGCCAATCCCTAGCTCCCGCGGTGTCGATGATGACGGGGTCGCGTTTGAGGTCCTTGGGAAACCACACCTCGAGTTGAGTGACGATGCGGTGCTTGGACCATTGATCGGAGCCGTCGGGAGCGGTGGCGTCGAAGCCGCCGATGACCCGCAGTTGCGTCAGGGTGACTTGGCGGCCGAAATCGACTTGAAGGGCCTGCCCGTCCTGGTTCTTGACCCGGGTGCACACCCATGCGGTGTTGAAGTCGCCGTCGAAGGCCCGGTTGGCGTCGGAGTAGTTGGCATCGCGCGGGCACAAGTCGCTGGCGGTAACCCCCTTGAGAATGGTGTCTTGCCGTAGCGGCGCCTGCGGCGGTGGTGGCGGGGCGGTTGCGGTCGGGGTGGCGATGTGTGGTTGCGGGTTGATGTCAGAGGTGAGGTAGTTGACGGCGGCCAGGGCCACCAGCAGGATCACGACGGCGGCCGCGGTGATGAATGCGGTGTGCATTCTGCGATCTGGTGGCACCCGCTTGTTGAACGCGCGCCCGCCGGCGCGCGCCGCGCGCCCTGACGCGTGGAGGGTGCGGGCGAGCAGGCCTGGCTTGTCCGACGGTTGACTGTCGCTGGGAGCGTCGTCGGTTGGCGGAGGCAGGCCGCGACGGGCCGGCCGGGTGGTCGTGCGCGGTGCCAGCGAGGCCAAGATGAGGCGCCCGTTTTCCCAGCCGTGGTCGGTGTGGAGGTCTTGGTCTGTGCTGCTCATGGGCTACAGGGTGTCGACGTCGATGGTGTTGTAAATGGCGTCATGGGCGAGCTGCTGGCTGCTGCGCTCAGGTAGTGCCGGCAGGCTGTAGTCAGGGCGCAGCGCTGTCGCCGGTGTCGCCATGGGCGGGCCGCCGTAGTAGTGGTGATGGTGGTTGATCTGAGTCAGGTGGGGCCCGGGGCCGGCGGGAATGCGGCGAGGGTGGCGCCGACGGCGAGTACGGCGGAACAGGCCAGCGGCCACACGGGCTGCTGGCCAGGTGAACCAGAGGGTCCCGCACAGAAGAAGGCTGTAACCGAGCGCGGCGTCTTCAGGGGCGCCGAAGAAGTGGACGGCGGCGCCGGTGAGCAGCACCGCGGCGATCAAGGCGCGTATCACGGTGAACCTCCGGGCGAAGTGGTGTGGATGTGGTGGGCCGCGGCGTCGCGGGTCAGCTCCGGGCTGTAGGTGATCAAGGTGTGGAGTTGGGGGCCGGCGGACAGGGCGGCAGCGATGTGCAGCGCGTCGGTGGTGCGGCCCGGGGCAGGGGCAAGCTCGATCGCGGCGTCGAGAAGCCGGTCGGTGACCGCGACCACGTCCAGGCCGGCAAGAACGTGGTCGGCGTGCTCGGCCGCGTCGGGGTGAAGAGTGGCCACGGTGCGCATGACGTCGGCGCGGCTAAGGGCGCACGTGAACCAGATGGTGTCGGTGCGGGAGCGCAGGTAGTCGGTAAGGGCCGGGGACTCAGGCGTCGTGGAGATGAGTTTCATGATGGCGGTGGGATCCAGGTAGATCACGGCGGCGGGGGTTGGGGCCGGTATGGGCGGTGCGGGAGGTCAAGGATTTCGGCCGGGGTGAGGCGGGCGGGCGTGACTTCCTTGCTGGCGATGAGTGCCGACCAGGTGTCGTTGGTGGCCGGAATCAATTGCGCGACTGGGTGCCCGTGGTGGGTGATCTCAATGGTGTGGCCGTCGGCCACTGCACGCAGAAGCACACTCGCATTCTGGCGCAGTTCGCGGACACCAACCCGTTTCATGTAGCACATAGTAACTCAATGTGCTACTCAAGGTACACAATTGCGGCGATTATCTCGCTTTCAGCGGAGAGCGGCAGATATCGTGCGATATCATCGAACGATGAGCGACGTGCTGATCCGCGACATTCCAGATGACGTTCTCGCTGGGCTCGATACCCGAGCTGCCGAGTTGGGCTTATCGCGCGTTGAATACATTCGCCGTCGCCTTGCCCAGGACGCTCGCGCGCCGCGAATAGCGGTCACCCCCGATGACCTACATCGGATGGCACGGGCCGTCGCGGGCCTCGCCGACGACGACCTGATGCGCCAGGCATGGCAATGACAGAACCGACGTGGCTGATCGACAAATCAGCCCTGGCGCGCCTCGCCCATAGCCTCGAGCCAGAGACTTGGAGCAACCGAATCGAGCGCGGCCTGGTCCATATCAGCAATCTGACGCGCCTGGAAGTCGGGTATTCGGCTCAATCCGGAGACGTCGCTCGGCGCGAGTTCCGTGAACCTCCTTTGGCCGCAATGCCCGTCGAGTACCTGACACCAAAAATTGAAGACCGCGCACTGGAAGTGCAGCTACTGTTGGCCGATCGCGGACAACACCGCGGGCCGTCGATCCCCGATCTCATCATCGCTGCCACCGCCGAGCTATCGGGATTGACCATCCTGCATGTCGACAAGGACTTCGACACCATCACCGCGATAACCGGACAGCCCGCAACTCGTCTCGCCTACACCAGCCCAAGCGGTCCGGAATAAGGCAATTGTCGGGGATCGGAGAAACGTGTGAACCACAATGCGAAACTGCGGTGGCCGATCGTGGCCATCGTCTTGGCGGCGCTCGGTCTATGGATCACGTGGGATCACCCGCATCTCATCGATAAGGCGATGGGCTTCGTCGTCCTTAGCCTCGGTGCAGCGGGAACCGTTTGGGGGCTCGTCGAGAAATGGCCTCTCTGAAACAGACCCTCATGCCCAGCCATTGAGCAGCAGCCAGCACCGCGGGAGGCGCCGTGGACCATCTACGGAACGAGTCGGTCGCGAACCGCTAGTCGAAGGAGAACCCGTCTGCGAGCTTTCGGCGCGGGGTCTCTTCTGACTCCTGTGCCGCATCATCTTTGGCGGTTTGTTCGCGCGCAGCGAGCGCTCGCTGACGCTATCGCTCCCCGTCGCCGGCGATCTTCTCCACGAGATTTCGCAGGATCAGGTGGTGCTCGATCACGTACTCGATGGTCGTGTTCAAGACGATCAGATGTTGCAGATCGTCGTCGACGACGACCGTGCCGATCTCGGTCGGAAACTTGGCGCCAGGGCCTGCGGCATCCTCCTCGCCGGCGGACAGTTTCCGGGATAATGCAACTCGCACCGGGTACCGCTGCGCGCCGCCGTGTCCGGGCAGCGGATCGGGCCGGCCGACCAATCTCAGCTCTTCGGTCGGCGGGCTCAAATCCGGGTCGTCTGCCATTGCGGCCTCCTTCGGGCGTGGCCCCCTCAGAGAACCTTGCCGGCGGCCACCGCACGGCGCGGGCACACGCTTGGCTGGCGGTCCAGACCCTCGTTCTGCCGGCCCCCGGGGGCCCACGGCCGGTGTGAGGTCCTTGTCGCGGCACCGGTCGTGGGCGGTTTGGCGCGCTGCGGCGCACATTGGCGCGGGCGGGAGCGCGCGGGTGATCGAAGGGCGTTTAGGGGCGGTGAATGCGTTGGGATCA
The DNA here is from genome assembly GCF_001907675.1 of Mycobacterium paraffinicum. Lineage (GTDB taxonomy): Bacteria > Actinomycetota > Actinomycetes > Mycobacteriales > Mycobacteriaceae > Mycobacterium > Mycobacterium paraffinicum_A. Next base: position 9,490 of record NZ_MPNT01000027.1, on the reverse strand, counting down.
ACCGCGCTGCATGCATGTCTGCGGCGCCGTCGCGGGGTGGTGGCGCGGGCATTGGGAGGCGCGTCCGCACAACCTTGGCCGAGGCGCGGGCGCGGCTTGGGGGGAGGATGTTAATGACCGATGTGGGGCCTTTGCCGCTCGTGATTGGTGCGTTGTGGCGCGCTGTGGAGCGGCGGCCAGGACGGCTCGGCCGAGACGTTTCTGGCGGGGGTGCGTCTGCTCGTGGATCGTCGGCGGCGGGGGCTCGCCGGTGGGTGTTTTGAGGTGGTCTGGCCTGGCCGGCAGCGCTGGGTCAGTTACCGTCGGTCGCGTGCTCGTTCAGTGTCGAGTGCGGCACGTAACGCGGCGATGTCAGGGTGGCGAACATAGACATCCCAGTCCTTGTCGAGATCGCTGAGGTCGTGGCCGGCGGCCAGGTCGAGGCCGAGCTCGGCCAGGCGCGCGGAGAGCTGGCTGGGTTCGCGGCACACCGTATAGGTGGGCCAGTGTTCGGTCTTGCCCGCGGCCGCGGAATCGGTGGCGGTGCCGGGGGTTTCCGACCAGCCGGTGAGGGTGATTGCGCCGGTCGGTTCGCGCAGCAGCCAAAGCCCGTAATCCATGTGGGTGGTCTCCTGGTAGACGGTCATTACGAGCCCTGGGCAGGGGTGTCTGAGGTCATGGGTGACTGGGGTGCCTTTCAGACGATTCTGTTCAGTTGGTTGACGAAATAGCGTTGGACGAGCTGCGTGCCGGTGTGGCCGGCGGGATCGAGGCGGGCGGTGCCGTAGTCGTTGTGGTAGTCGCCCTTGATGAACTCGGCGAAGTGTTTGAGCGCGGTGGCGACGGTAGCGGCGCTGAACTGGGCGAAGGTGGGTCCGAAGATGCCGGTGGCCTGGGTTCCGATGCCGCCGGTGGCCACGCTGATGGCGTTGATGACTGCGGTGACCAGATCGCCGAAGCCGGGTCCGGGGTGGGCGAGGCCGGCCCCGACAGGGCCGAAGGCGCTGACGTTGATGGTGTTGGTCTGCTCCTGCATTTTCGACAGTGCGTTGGCGACGTTGGCGGCTTTGGTTGCGATGGCAGTGATGAGCGCGGGCAGCGCTGTCCAGGCGCGTGCCTGGATGAGATTGATGATTTGGCCGGCGGCGTTGAACAGCTCGGATGCGGTGGCCGCGACCTGTGGTCCGGCGAGCCAGAACAGCTGCTGGGCGAGTGCGACGCCGAAAGCGACGCCGCGGTGGACGAGGTCGGGGATGAGATTGGGGTCTTTGACGAGCTGCAGGATTTGGTTGACGGCGGCGGTGGCGGGGGCGATGAGGCCGGCCATGAACATGGTGGCGAGCTTTTGAGCAGAGCCAGCCGGATCCGAGGCGTCCAGGTGAGATCCGAGGTGGCCGATAAACCGCATGACAAGGTCGGCTTGGGGCAGATTGCAGAAGTAGTCCAGCGGGGCGCAGATCGACAGGATGCCGTTGCGCTGCGTGAGCGCGCCGAAGCCGCCGGCGCGTACACCGGCGAAGCCCACGCCGGGCTGGTTGAGCCCGATGGTGGGCTGGCCGACCGGGGACTGTGAGGGGTCAGCGACGAGGGCGACGCCGAGGAGCCGGCTGGCGGGGATGGCGCCCCTGTTGTGGCCGATTGCGGCCGCGATGTCACCGGCAGCGTCCGCGCCTTGGCTGTAGCCGGTGAGGAGGAAATTGGTGTGTGGGCAACGGTTGGCGACCGCTCTCATGCGCGCGTCTGCGCTGTCGATGCCGGCTTGTTTGGAGGCCAGGTACCCGCCGCCGTCGGTGCCGCCGAAGATGGTGGCCGGGTAGGGCGTGTAGAAGGTGTCGACGGCGAGGTGAACGATCCGTTTGATCGGTTCGAGGATGTCGCCGAGGATGCCGACGGGTCTGGTGGGGTCGGCCTGCGGGGTGGTCTGCGTGGTGCCCGGGATCGCGATCGCTTCGACAGCTGGGCACGTGGCCGGTGCGGCATGGGCAGGCGCAGCGGTGGACAGCAGCAGGGTGGCGGTGAGGGGTAGCGACACCGCCAGTGAGGTGCAGCGGTGGCGGATGGTCATGCTGCTGCCGCGCTCTGGAAGTGGCTGCTGATTTTGCGGATGGCGCGTTGGGCGCGACGTTCGATGGCGCCGACATTTGCGCCGAGGCTGCGTGCTGCGCTTCTGGGGCTGTAGATGTCGGTGTTGAGGTAGAGCGCTTTGAGGGTCTCGTATTCCAGTGCGGTGATGATGCGGTGGTCGCGGGCCTGGGAGAGCAGGTGCGCGGTGTGGTCGTCTTCGGCGCCGTTGTCGGTGCGGTCGAGGATCGCGGAATGGGGGTCGACGCGCACCGCCACGGTGGGGGTGCCGGCGCGTGGCCGGGTGGCCATGACTTTGCGCAGGGTCGCGTTGTAGAGGTAGCGCGACGTCAAGATCTGTGGTTCTGCAGCGGTGCGGATGAGGGTGAAAAAGATGGTCAGGGTGTCGTTGTCGCGGGCGTCGCGGTCGGTGGACAAATAGCCGTCGGGGTCGGCGAGTTCAGCGATGCGACGCAGGGCGTGGCGCATCAGGACGGCTGCCATGAGCAGGGCGTGGCGGTCGCCGCTGCGGGCGTAGCCGGCGAGGGTGGGCAGCACGGTTGATGCGGTGGGCAGGTGCGCGCAGATGGCGTTGGGGGTGTGCGGGGCACGCGGGTGCAGGGATTGGATGAGGGTCACCGCGGGCGTGAGGTCGCCGCGGCGGGGCTGGGTGAGCAGGCGGTGGGCCTGGTCGGCGAGTTGGTCCCAGATGGTCATTGGATTCCTTGGCGTCGCGGGGAGGTGACGCGCTTATGGAATCCGTGGACGTTGTTGTGGGGGTTTGCGAAGCGGTGTTCAACGAGGTTGACAGCTCGCCTTTATAGGGGTGATGCACATCACATTCTGGGGTGGTGACGTGGCGTTTCGCGGTTGTCAGCTCGGTTGTCGAGGAATGGGTGTGCGCCGCTGTCGGGAGTTGCTGGGCACGTCATGTCCGGGGGCTGGCGGTCGTACCGCGCGGCGGCACCTCGGCATAGCGATGTGTGGAGGCCGTCGAGAGGGGTGCGGCGGAGATTCGGCCAGGCCGTCGTCAGCGCATATGCGGTGATGCGCTCGGCGCATACGTTGACGAGCTAATGCAGGAGGGGGAAGCGCTCGTCCATGGCTTCCGCCTCGCGGCTACAGCCGAGCCGAGCGTAATCCCCCTGTCAAGCATCAAGCGAACATCGCGATGACATACGCGCGTATGCGTTACCAATTCGTTATGTATGCGGTTGTCGCCAAATCGGTGTTTTGCCCCGCATTAGAGGGTGTCCGAGCATCTACCCCTCTTGGAGGCCTTACCCATGCCGCAGCCGATTCGCCGCACCCACGCTGCGGTCCGCTCCTACTGCGACCAGCTGCGCGAGCTCATGGACCAGCTGCGGGCCGACCCCCTCAACGAGTCCAAGTCCGTGGCCCTCGTCGCGCACATCATCAACAACCGCAGCACGGCACTGCAGCTGCTTGACGTGCTGGAAAACCAGGCGATGGGGTCCGTATGTTGACCCGCCCCATCGCCGGTGCGCTGGACTCGATCTTTCTGCGTGTCAGTGGCGGGGACGCCATCCGCGCCGACGAGCTTCGCGCGCGAGCGAGTGCGTCGTTTCTGGCGTTCATCATGGTCAGTTACATCCCGCTTCTAGCCGGGGTTGTGCTGCTCGTCTTGAACCGCCCCCAGCTGCCCGACGAAGCGGCCGAACAAGACCAGTTCACCGCGGTGAAGTCCTACGCCGCGCGCTACGTGGACGCGTATTTGAAAGACCCGTCGAACACGACGGCGATCAAGCAGTTCTACGACGGAGACATTCCCCCGTCGGCGCTGCCTGCCGGCGGGCGGGCGTTACGCGCAGCGTCGTGCCTTCCCGGTGTTTTCAACGGTGGTTTTCAAACCTATTCGGTCGTCGTTGACGCCGAGATTCCGAAAGCCGCCAACGCCGCCTCCATGGTGCCGGTCAAGCTCCAGGTCGATATCTCAGCCGACAGCCACAACTTGTACCGGGCGTTCACGCTTCCGCATGCGCGTCCGGATCGCCAACCGGGGCTGCCGGTGCAGCTGGCCACGCAAACGTTGGTGTCCGAAGACCGGCCGGTGTACAAGACCGTCGCCGGGTTCCTCGCCGCGATGCTGACCGGGCAGGGAGACCTGACGCCCTACATCTCGGCGGCCGCCAAGATCACCGCCGAACAACCACCGCGGTTTACCACGATGGCGATCGAGCGGGTGCAAACGAATTCCGAGGCTGCCACCGCCCAAGATGTGCCCGCCAAAGCTGACGGCATTGAGGTCACCGTGCGGGCTGTGATGCAGACCGCCAGCGGCGTGCTGATGCCGATGGATTTCCCCCTGGTGATGTCGGTGGCAGCAGGCCACTGGCAAGTCGACCGGATCAACGATGCGCCCAGCATCATCCCGCCCAACCAGGCAGGGCCATCCGGACCGTCGTTGACGCCGCCGACCACCACGACGACGCCCAGCAAGTCACCGCGCGTTTACGCGACCAACAGCCCCGGAGGGAGCTAAGAAATGATTCACAATTTCGCGTCTTTCATCGCTGACGGGTCTGCCTCAGCAGCGGCCGCCCATGTCCGAACAGTGGCAGCCCCGATCTGGGATATCGGCGCCAACATCAAGAACCAGGGCATCAGCTTCGCGGTGTTCCTGTTGATGGGCGGCACGGCGGTCTTGGCGGTGTTTGAGTACTTCGTCGTCAAGAACAAGACCGCTGCACTGAAAACCGTCGCGGTCGGTGTCATTCTCATCGGCATTATCGGGGCGCTGCCTTCGCTGGGTGTGGTGTCCAAAGACACCGTCCACGGCCTCACCAATAGCGGAACTCGCTGAGCCGGGACAGCGCCGATGTTTGTCGCCAAGTGGTACACGCGAGCGTCGCGGGTGCGCATCGTCATCGCCAAGTTCGACGGGCGCTGGAAGATCCCCGGCGGGCCCTTCCCGATCCCCGAGCTGATTGCGCTTGTCGGTGGGTTGATGATCACGCTGTTCGCGCTGCCCCGGTTCGATGAGCCGCTGTTGACCGGTGCGGTGGGAGTGATCGTCACCGTGGCCGCGGTCGGGGTGATGCGGCGCATGCCGTACTCCCCGGTCAAATTCAGCACTCGGGTGCACCGCATCTACCGGCTGTACACCAGCCCGGCCAGCAGCAGCCGCGGCGAACAGCGGCGCGTCGACGCGGTGTCTACCGTGCGCCCGACCATCACCATTCTCGACGAAATCGACGCGGCGACCAACTCGCATCGCGTCGAGGCGCGCCCGCTTGCGCCCGCCCAAACAGCCGCCGAGTCCGGGTGGGACGACCTGTTCGACCAGCCGCACAGCACCGCAGCAGAACTGTTCACCTGACCACCGCCCGAAACACCCTCCCAAAGGACGCTTCTGATGGCTCACCAGCTCGACCAGAACCTGCAACCCACCATGTCGGTGATGGGCAACCTGCGCCGCATGCGCGACGGCGCGATTTGGGCCGACTACCGGCTCACCGGACTGGCGTATGGATACACCAGCGACGAACGCAAATACGACACCTTGATCCACCACAAAAACCTGATCCGAGCACTCCCGAACAATGCGGTCATCGCAGGCGTCATCGCGGCGATGAACCCAGACGAAATCCTGGCGCGCGCGATCGCCGGAACAGACCTCAGCGCGCGTCCGATGTGGCGCGAAGAATGCGAGGGCAAGCACGAGTACTTTTCCTCCACGGTGCACGCCGCCGAGCGGATTTTCGTGCTGTCGTTTCCGGTGACCGATGCCGACGTCGTATCCGATCTCACCGGCTGGGGCGGCATGGCGCGCCGCTCGGCTGAACGCGACCGCGTCGAGATGGCAAAGGCGGCAGCGTTAGCGGCCGCGATCGTGGCGCGCCTTCCCTCGGTGTTTGCATTCGAGCCACTGACAGCAGCGCAGATGGTGTGGCTGTGGAACCATGCGTTGGCACGTGGGACGCGCCGCGAGGTGTTTCCGCCCTCGATTTCGTCGAATGTGTCCTCCCCCGCAGGAGCGTTCGCCGCGGCGGAATTCGACGAAGGTGAACGGCGCAACGACCGCAAGCGGTGGCGCCCGGACAGCTTTGCGCCGCTGGTGAAGATCACTCAGCCCGGGCGGATCGGCGCGGCCCCGTCGTGGCAGACGCTGCTGGCGATCGAATCGCTGCCCCTGGAGGGGCTGCAGTTTCCGGGCTCAGAGTTTTTCACCATCGCCGACCGCATCGATGGATTCGACGTCGACTGGGCAGCGCGGATCAGCAAGACCAGCCGCGAGCAGGCGATCTCGCGCAACACCAAGAACCTGCGCCGGCTCAACGAGCAAGTCGGTGAGCGCGACTCCGAGGTGTCCTTCGCCCAAGACATGCTGTCCCAGCAGGCGCTCGATCTCGGCGAATACAACGCGCTGTTGGAAACCAACGACGACGAGATCGAGGTGTCGATGTGCCCGATCTTCGCCATCGCCGGCAACTCGCGCGCCCAGTGTGAAGACGGGGCGCTCAAACTGGTGCAGGCCTTCGAACGCAACCGCATCAAGGTGGTCGCCCCGCTGGGCGGGCAACGCGAGCTGTGGTCGGCAATGAACCCCGGCGGTGCCAACCTACGTGTCGTTGCCGACTTTTCCCACGTCACCATCAGTGAGTACCAGGCCGCCAGCGTGCCGTTCGCGACCAACGCCGTCGGTGATGCGCAGGGGCCGATCATCGCGCTGAATTTGTCGGGCCGGCGCAATCAGCCGGTGCACCTGGAGTGGTGGCGCGAGCCGCTCAAAGACGCGTCCTCGGCGATCGCGATCGCGGGTGAGCTGGGTGCGGGCAAGACCTGGCTGATCATGTACATGCTGTTCCATCTGGTCGACATCGGCGGCCAATTCTTGGCGATCGACCGCACGGACTCCGGGGAGTACGCGCGCCCGGCAGCCACCCTGGGTAGCCACGCGATCATCGACCTGATGCGGCCGCAATGGTCGATGGATCCGCTGCGCACCTTCCAGGCCGAGATCGGCGTCGACTCCGCCGTCGAACTGCTCACGCCGCTGTTCGAGTGCGAAGCGAACTCCCCGATGGGAATGACACTGGGTGAGGTGCTGCGCCCGGAATGGGGTGTGCGCTCGATCCCAGACCTGCTCGCGGTGCTGCAGCGCGGGGCTGACATGGGCAAGTTGGCCGACGGCAAGCCGCTGCCCTCGGGATGGGATGAGCTGCACCGCCACCTGGCCTACTGGTCAGGCCGGCGGTATGCCGCAGCGCTGTTTGACCCGAATCTGCCCTCGCTGGATCTCAACACCGAAGGCATCGTGATCCGCACCAACAGGGTCGAGGTGCCCACCGGTGAGGAAGTGGCCGGCCGCGAGGCGCTGAGCCCGAGCAAGGTGTTCGGCCGCGCCATCTATGGGCTGTCGATGGAGTTGGGTCGCCAAGCGTTCCAGCTCAACAAAGCGCGACCGGCGGCGGTGGCCCTGGATGAGGCCTACCACGTGACGTCCACCTCCACCGGTTTGGCCCGTACCGCGCGGCTGGCGCGCGACGGCCGCAAGGACAACATCTCGTTGATTCTGGGCAGCCACGACCCGGTCAACGACTATCCCGCGGGCACCGCATTGGACCTGATACCGATGCGGATCGTCATGCGCCACCGTGACGAGACTTTGGCCAGGCGTTCACTGAAATGGCTCGGGATCGACCCGGACAAGAACCCGCACATCGTGCGTGACTTGACGACCAACACCTCACCGAAGGGCGCCGACGGCAAGGTGGTGCGCGGCCGCGAGGGCGAGGGCTACATGCGCGACGCCCGCGGCGCGATCGGTCGCATCAAGGTGCTCGGCCCCTCCTCGCAGCTGCGGCGCGAAGCGATGAGCACCACTCCCCCCGACCACAGCCAAGTCGCCTAACCAGGGAGGTTCATGTGAGGGACCATCGGCCCAACAACGGCGGCCTGGTGCTCGTCGACGCCGATCGTCTGGCGCGCTGGGCTCACTGGATTCGTGCCTGGACTCCCGCGGTCGTGCTGCGGTGGTGTGGGCGCCACCGCGTCGCGACCACGGCGGTGCTGATCGGATTCACACTGCTCGTCATCGGGGCCGCCCGAGCCGGCGCGGATCCCGGTACCGGCGCCGACACCGGCAGTGGGGACGTGCTGATTTCCTGGATGGGAATTAAAGACTCCGACAATGTGCCGGTCGCCAAATACACACTCACCCTCAATCAGGGCGGCTGGGACGATCCCACAGCCAAGATCTTTTCCTACGTCGATTCTGTCGTCTACGAGGTGTATCTGTGCGTCACAACGACCGCGTTGTGGCTGATCAAATTCGTGCTCGACTTTTCGTGGCTGAAATTGTTCACCGGGCCGTTTCAGACGATCGGTCACGGCGTGGATACGGCGATGGACCGGTTTGGGTTGGCCGCCACAGCCCTGGCGGTCCTGGCGATCATCGCGGTCTGTACGGTGCTGGCCGGGCGGACCGCCAAAGCCGTGTCCAACATCGCCATGGCGATGGTGATGATCGGTATTGCCGCAACGATTTTCGCGAACCCGCTGGCCGAACTCGTCGGCCCGGATGGGCTGTTGGCCAAAGGGCGTGACACCGGTTTGCAGATCGCTTCGTCGGTGTCTGACGGACACATGAGCGACCAAGGCGGCAAGGCCAACGTCGACGACATGGTGTCGCGTCTGGCCGATAGGTTTCTGCGTTCACCCACCCAGATGATCAATTTCGGGCAAGTCAGCGACTCAATTTCGCGTAAGTGCAAAGAGGCCTGGTCGAAAGGAATCAAAGACCAGCACGGAGACAAACTCAAAGACGACATTCAAGGGTGTGACTCCAAAAAAGGCGACCAAATGCACGACCGGTCTATGGGTAACCCCGCCGCCTTCCTGGTGCCGCTGTCCATCTGCGGTTTTCTGGCCGCCATGCTTGTCGCCTTCGCCTGCTACTTCGTGTGGCACGTGGTGCGCGCGGCGGTCCAAGCCATGCTGTATGCCGCGCTGGCACCGCCGGCATTCGCCATCGGCGTGATACCGGGCGGGCCGCAGATGTTCGCGTGGAAAACCCTGCTGGACTGCGCGATGGCGTTCGCGGCGATGGTCATCTACACCGCGGCCTTCGGCGGCTACAACGTGATCCTCGACCAGGTCTTCAAGGAATCGAACAACGCCATCCAGTCGATCTTTCTGACCACGCTGGTGCTGGCGTTCGGGTTCGCGTTCTTCGGGCCGCTGCGGCGCATGTTCGACCGCAGCCGCGACACGATGGCCGCCAAACTCGGCGGCGCAGCCAACGGCGGCGGGTCCGGTCGAGGCTGGCTCTCCAAGTCCGCTGATCTGGCTGCGCTGAAGGGCAACCTGACGCCCGGCGGCCGCGGCGGCTCGAGCAACAACCGCGAGCCCGGTCGCATCCAACCAGAATCGGACTCCTCCAGCGGTGCCGCCGGCAGCGGTGGGGGCGGTCCAGACGGCGGGGGCG
>NZ_MPNT01000026.1 GCF_001907675.1 Mycobacterium paraffinicum | reverse complement strand
TGGCGATGCGGGGATCGGACAGCCCCGGGCGCACCCACGCCTCGGCCGGGGGCGGTGCCTGGCCCGGCGCCGGCTGTCCCGGGGCCGGCGCTTGACCCGGCGGCGGCGCCTGCGGCGCGGGCTTGGGCTGGAGCTCCTGCGCGGGCATCGAGTTGAGCACGGGGCGGATGTAGAGCCGGGCGGTCTGCCCCAGGTTGCGGGCCTCGTTGCCGTCGTTTCCGGGCACGGTGATGACCAGGTTGTCGCCGTCGACCACGACCTCCGAACCGGAGACGCCCAGCCCGTTGACCCGCGCGCTGATGATCTGCTGCGCCTGCGCCAGCGCGTCGCGGCTCGGACGCGACCCGTCCGGCGTGCGCGCGGTCAACGTGACGCGGGTGCCGCCCTGTAGGTCGATCCCGAGCTTGGGGGCGGCACGCTTGTCCCCGGTCAGGAACACCAGCAGGTACACCCCGACGAGCAGCAACAGGAAGACGGACAGGTAGCGGGCAGGGTGCACCGGCGCCGAAGAAGACGATGCCACGTTCCTTCTATCTCCTCGCGAATCGGTTTCTTACCCCGGACAGAGCCTAGAAAAGACTACGTGGCTCCGACTCGGCGATCGCGCCGCTGGTGCGTTTGGGCCGCAATTGCCGTCAGGAATCCTTGGTCGCCCGGTTGTCGCCGAATTCTTCCAAGTCGTCGGCATCGTCGTCCTCGGCGAGATCGTCCTCGTCGGGCAGGATCCGGTCGCGGATCGCCAGCTTCATCCAGGTGGTGACCACGCCGGGCGCGATCTCGAGGTCGACGGTGTCGTCCGTGATCTCGACGACCGTGGCCTGAAGCCCGGACGTGGTGTGCACGCGGTCGCCCGGCTGCAACGACTCGTGCAGGTCGATGGTGGCCTGCATCGCGCGCTTCTGGCGCCGCGACGCGAAGTACATGAACCCGCCCATGATGAGCAGGAAGGGCAGGAACAGGATCAAACTATCCATCAAGGGGCCTGTCTTTTCGTAGTGGCTTCGTCGTGGCACTTCAATGCCATTGGTGGCCGGGACGACCCGCGGGCCGCCCACCTCATACCGGCCAGTGTGCCATTGCCGCAGGTAGCTCCCGAGCGCCGCGGTGCACGCGAGGCCGGGCGGGGCCCTGCCGGATAGGCTGGAGTAGCGACGTGACAGGCGCGCCGCGGTGAGGAGAAAATCGTGGCCGGCCTCGAGCAGACTCGCCAGCTGGTCACCGAAATCCCCGGTCCCGCTTCGCTGGAGCTGACCAAACGGCGCGCGGCGGCGGTGTCTCATGGGGTCAACGTCTCGTTACCGGTGTTCGTGGCGCGGGCCTTTGGCGGCATCATCGAGGACGTCGACGGCAACCGGCTCATCGACTTGGCCTCGGGCATCGCGGTGACCACCATCGGCAACTCCTCGCCCCGGGTGGTGGAGGCGGTGCGCGCCCAGGTCGCCGAGTTCACCCACACCTGCTTCATGGTTGCGCCCTACGAGCAGTACGTCGCTGTCGCCGAGGAGCTCAACCGGATCACGCCGGGCTCCGGCGAGAAGCGCTCGGTGCTGTTCAACTCGGGCGCCGAGGCCGTCGAGAACGCCGTCAAGGTCGCCCGCGCGTACACCCGCAAGCCCGCCGTCGTGGCGTTCAACCACGCGTACCACGGCCGCACCAACCTGGCGATGGCGCTCACCGCCAAGTCCAAGCCGTACAAGAGCGGCTTCGGGCCGTTCGCCCCGGAGGTCTACCGGGCTCCGATGTCCTACCCGTACCGGGACGGCCTGCTCGACAAGGAGCTGGCCACCGACGGAGAGAAGGCCGCCGCCCGGGCGATCGACGTGATCGAGAACCAAGTCGGCGCCGACAGCCTCGCCGCGGTCGTCATCGAACCGATCGCCGGCGAAGGCGGCTTCATCGTGCCCGCCGAGGGATTCCTGCCCACCCTGCTCAGCTGGTGCCGTAACAACGACGTGGTGTTCATCGCCGACGAGGTGCAGAGCGGTTTCGCGCGCACGGGCGCGATGTTCGCGTGCGAGCACGAGGGCCCGGGAGGTCTGGAACCCGACCTGATCTGCACCGCCAAGGGCATCGCCGACGGACTGCCGCTCTCGGCCGTCACCGGCCGCGCGGAAATCATGGACGCGTCGCACGTTGGCGGTTTGGGCGGCACATTCGGCGGAAACCCCATCGCTTGTGCTGCAGCACTGGCCACCATTACCACGATCGAAAGTGACGGGCTGATCGAGCGGGCCCGGCAACTGGAACGGCTGATCACCGAACCGTTGTTGCGCCTGCAGGCCGGCGATGACCGGATCGGCGAGGTGCGCGGTCGCGGCGCCATGATCGCCATCGAGCTGGTGAAGTCAGGAACCGCCGAGCCCGATGCGGAGCTGACTCAGAAACTCTCCACCGCGGCCCATGCCGCCGGGGTCGTCGTCTTGACCTGCGGCATGTTCGGCAACATCATCCGGCTGCTGCCGCCGCTGACCATCAGCGACGAGCTGCTGAACGAGGGCCTCGAAGTCCTGGCGGGACTGCTGGCCGACCTGTAACACCGGCGGACTCGAGCGAGCCGCGTGGGCAACCTCACAAGGTGAGCCGCGGCGCGGCCATGGTGGAATACCGTTACTTTAGCTAACGTTCTAATCATCAGCGCATCAGCGCGAGAAGACTCAATATCTTTCATTACAAGGGAATTGTTTATGTCGACCATCAATCACGACGAGCGGCTCGAGCGCCGCATCGAGGACCTGACCGCCAACGACCCCCAGTTCGCCGCCGCCCGCCCCGACAAGGCGATCGAAGCGGCGCTCGAGCAGCCCGGGCTGCGCCTCCCGCAGGTGATCCGGACGGTGCTCGAGGGGTACGCGGACCGCCCCGCGTTGGCGCACCGCGCGGTGGAGTTCGTCAAGGACTCAGCGAGCGGACGCACCAGGCTGGAGTTGCTTTCCCGCTACCAGACGCTGACCTACCGCGAGCTCAGCCAACGGGTTTCAGCGCTCGGCCGCGCTTGGGCCCACGACGAGGTGCACCCCGGTGACCGGGTGTGCGTGCTGGGCTTCAACAGCGTCGACTACACCACCATCGACGTGGCCCTGGCGACGATCAGCGCGGTGTCGGTCCCGCTGCAGACCAGCGCGTCGCTGACGTCGCTGCAGCCGATCGTCGCCGAGACCGAGCCCACCGTGATCGCGGCGAGTGCGAACCAGCTGCCCGACGCCGTGGAGCTGATCCTGAGCGGCCACCGGCCCGCCAAGCTGGTGGTGTTCGATTACCACCCCGAGGTCGACGACGAGCGCGAGGCGGTGGAGACCGCCCGCATGCGGCTCGCGGACGCCGGCGTCACGGTGGAAACGCTCGCCGAGGTGCTCGATCGCGGCAAGGCGTTGCCGGACGCGCCGATCCCGGCCACCGACGAGCCCGACCCGCTGGCCCTGCTGATCTACACCTCCGGCAGCACCGGCGCGCCCAAGGGCGCGATGTACCCGCAGAGCAACGTCGGCAAGATCTGGCGCCGGGGCAGCAGGAACTGGTTCGGCGAGAGCGCCGCGTCGATCACCCTGAACTTCATGCCGATGAGCCACGTCATGGGCCGCGGCGTCCTCTACGGCACGCTGGGCAACGGCGGCACGGCCTACTTCGCGGCCAAGAGCGACCTGTCGACCCTGCTCGAGGACCTCGAGCTGGTGCGGCCCACCGAGCTGAACTTCGTGCCGCGCATCTGGGAGACGCTGTTCGGCGAATTCCAGCGCGTCGTCGAACGGCGGCTGGCCGACGGCGGCGACCGTGCCGCGATCGAGGCCGAGGTGCTGGCCGAGCAGCGCCAGTACCTGTTGGGCGGGCGGTACATCTTCGCGATGACGGGCTCGGCGCCCACCTCGCCGGAGCTGCGCGCCTGGGTCGAATCGCTGCTCGAAATGCACCTGATGGACGGCTACGGCTCCACCGAGGCCGGCATGGTGCTGTTCGACGGCGAGGTTCAGCGCCCGCCGGTGATCGACTACAAGCTCGTCGACGTGCCGGACCTGGGCTACTTCCGCACCGACCGGCCCCACCCAAGGGGCGAGTTGTTGCTGCGGACCGAGAACATGTTCCCCGGCTACTACAAGCGGGCCGAGACCACCGCCAACGTGTTCGACGAGGAGGGCTACTACCGGACCGGCGACGTCTTCGCCGAGGTCGCGCCCGACAAGCTGGTGTACGTCGACCGCCGCAACAACGTGCTGAAGCTGGCGCAGGGCGAGTTCGTCACCCTGGCCAAGCTGGAGGCCGAGTTCGGCAACAGCCCGCTGGTGCGCCAGATCTACGTCTACGGCAACAGTTCGCAGCCCTACCTGCTTGCCGTCGTGGTCCCCACCGAGGAGGCACTGGCCTCGGGCGACCTGGAGACACTCAAGCCCAGGATCGCCGACTCGCTGCAGAACGTCGCGCGCCAGGCCGGCCTGCAGTCCTACGAGGTGCCGCGCGACTTCATCATCGAGACCACCCCGTTCAGCCTGGAGAACGGTCTGCTGACCGGGATCCGCAAGCTGGCGTGGCCGAAGTTGAAGCAGCATTACGGCGAGCGGCTCGAGCAGCTCTACGCCGAGCTGGCCGAGGGGCAGGCCAACGAGCTGGCCGAACTGCGGCGCAACGGCGCGAACGCGCCCGTGCTGCAGACCGTGAGCCGGGCCGCCGCGGCCATGCTGGGCACGGCGAGCAGCGAGCTGACGCCCGACGCGCACTTCACCGACCTCGGCGGAGACTCGTTGTCGGCGTTGACGTTCGGGAACCTGCTGCGCGAGATCTTCGACATCGACGTCCCCGTCGGCGTGATCGTGAGTCCGGCCAGTGACCTGCAGGCCATCGCCCACTACATCGAGGGCGAGCGGCAGGGCACCAAGCGGCCCACCTTCGCCGCCGTCCACGGCCGTGACGCGACCGAGGTGCACGCCCGCGACCTGACCCTGGACAAGTTCCTCGAGGCCGAGACGCTGGCCGCCGCGCCCAGCCTGCCGAAGGCGACCGCCGAGGTCCGCACCGTGCTGCTGACCGGAGCGACCGGCTTCCTGGGCCGCTACCTGGCGCTGGAATGGCTCGAGCGGATGGACATGGTCGACGGCAAGGTGATCGCCCTGGTTCGGGCCAAGTCCGACGCGGAGGCGCGCGCCCGGCTGGACAAGACCTTCGACAGTGGAGACCCCAAGCTTCTGGCGCACTACCGGGAGCTTGCCGCCGACCACCTGGAGGTCGTCGCCGGCGACAAGGGCGAGGCCAACCTCGGCCTGGACCAGCAGACCTGGCAGCGGCTCGCCGACACGGTCGACTTGATCGTCGACCCGGCCGCGCTGGTCAACCACGTGCTGCCGTACAGCGAGCTGTTCGGCCCCAATGCGCTCGGCACCGCCGAGCTCATCCGGATCGCGCTCACCACCAAGCTGAAGCCGTACACCTACGTGTCGACGATCGGCGTCGGTGACCAGATCAAGCCCGGACAGTTCGTCGAGGACGCCGACATCCGGCAGATCAGCCCCACCCGCGCGATCAACGACGACTACGCCAACGGCTACGGCAACAGCAAGTGGGCCGGCGAGGTGCTGCTCCGCGAGGCGCACGACCTGTGCGGCCTGCCCGTGGCGGTGTTCCGGTGCGACATGATCCTGGCCGACATCACCTACGCCGGCCAGCTCAACCTGCCGGACATGTTCACCCGGCTGATGCTGAGCCTGGTCGCTACCGGTGTCGCGCCCGGTTCGTTCTACGAGCTGGACGCCGAGGGCAACCGCCAGCGTTCGCACTACGACGGCCTGCCCGTCGAGTTCATCGCCGCGGCGATCTCCACACTGGGGACGCAGGTGCTGGACGAGGGCTCCCGTGGGACTGGGTTCCAGACGTACCACGTGATGAACCCGTACGACGACGGCATCGGCCTCGACGAGTACGTCGACTGGCTGATCGAGGCGGGCTACGGGATCCAGCGCATCGCCGACTACGGCGAATGGCTGCGGCGGTTCGAGCAGACGATGCGGGGCCTGCCGGAGCGGCAGCGCCAGTACTCGCTGCTGCCGCTGCTGCACAATTATCAGAAGCCCGAGAAGCCGATCAACGGTTCGATGGCACCGACCGACCGCTTCCGCGCCGCGGTGCAGGAGGCGAAAATCGGCCCCGACAAAGACATTCCGCATGTCTCGGCGCCGATCATCGTCAAGTACATCACCGACCTGCAGTTGCTCGGACTGCTGTAAGGCACCCAAGACCGATCGCCAGCCTGGCTTCAGGCTGGCGATCGGTCTTTCTGCGTGCGCGTTACTGGGAAGGGTGCGGCCAGCGCAGGTACGCGGCATTGGCGCCCGACGCCGCGCCCGGGCGCTGGCGGCGCCACCCGCGCTTCGGTTCCGGGTCGGCAGCCGTCCGTGGCTTGGTCAGCGCGCCGGAGGACACCTCGGCCGGCTCATACGTCGACTCCCGGTACGGTTCGACGCCCGGCGTTGCCGCGGCCGCCGGTGCGACGGGCTGCACGTCACGCGCCAGCCGCACGGCCGTGCGCGCCAGCACCACACCGCCCACGAAGACGATCAGCGCACCCAGTCCGGAGAAATAGCTGACCTCGAGGACCGCGCGCTTGCGCTCGGTCGCGGCGATCGGGTCACCGGCGGAGCCGATTCCCAGCAGCGGCGCCAGCTGACCACCGACGACGAACCAGGCGCCGGCCAGGACCGCCAGCCAGCCGCCCAGCATCGCGGCGACGCGGTTTCCGGCGACGATCAGCAAGAGACCGCCCAGGACGGTCGCGGCACCAGGCAGAACCTCGAGCCACCCTCGAGCCGTGCTCCATGCCCACTCCCGATCGGGCGTGTAGGCGAAATTAAAGCGCGGTCCGACAAACGGTATTAACGCCCCCCAAGCTCCCAGAATGACCAGAAGCAGTCCGCTGACCGCGCCACGCGAACGCGGCATGCTCAGCCCGCGGGTTTGGTCGTCTTCTGCGTATTTCATGACATCCCCTCGTTGAATACCGGGCCTATTTCCGGCGCGACATGGGTACCCGACCATTTCCACTCGTAACCCATCGGATGGGCGCAGGCGAGCCCGCCCCCGTGACGATTGGGGCTGGTGAGACAGTTGTTAACGGGTGAGGCCGAGTAGCAACAGCACGATAGCGATGGCCGGAAAGGCGCCCTGGGTCGCCGCGGCCCGCGCCTTCTCCGGCGCGGACAGCAGCAGGACCACCGCGGCCGCGGCCATGGACCCGACGCCGGCGAAGATGAGCGTCGCACCAACGGCGTTGTGTCGCAAGACAATCGACGCGATGCCAAGGCCGGTGAGCACGGCCAGGAACAGGTTGTAGAAGCCTTGGTTGAAAGCCAGCAGCTTGGTGGTCTCGGCCTCCTCGGCCGTCGTGCCGAACGTGGCGCGGGTGCGCGGCGAGGTCCAGGTCAACGATTCCATCACGAAGATGTAGACGTGCAATAAAGCCGCCAGCCCGGCGAATACCAACCCGGCGGTGATCATCGCTCCTCCTCGGGGGTCGAGGCCTGCGCCGTGGGCACGCTGAACTCTACCGACACGCGGTCGTCCGGCGGGCCCAGACGCGAAAGAGCGCCGGTAGCCAAGGGCTACCGGCGCCTCCCGCGTGGGTAGTTACACGCCGGCGTGGTGGTGCCGGTGGAACAGGCCGCCACCGGCGCGCCGACCGAAGAAGCCACGCCCGCGGGGTTCGGCTTCCACCCGGTCTGTCCGCGCCGCGGTCACACCGCGCGTCTCGTCGTAGACGGCCGGCTCACCCGCCGGCACGGCGCCGGCCGCCACCGGGGCGGGTTCCGTCACCACGACGTCGCGCGCGTGCCGAACCGCCGTGCGCGCCACGGCCGCCCCGCCCAGGAACACGATCAGGGCGCCCAGGCCGGTGAAGTAGCTGATCTCGAGCAATGCGCGCTTCAGGTCCGTCGCCGCTGCCGGCTGACCGAGGTCCCCGAGGCCAAGGGTCGAGGCGAACGCGCGGCCGACCACGAACCAGGCGCCGCCGAGGACGGCCAACCAACCGCCGAACACGGCGCTGGCGCGATTGCCGGACAGGAGCACCAGCAGGCCACCCAGTGCCGTGGCGGCACCGGGGAGTACCTCGAGCCATCCCTTGGTCGCGGTCCACGTCCATGCGGGGTCGGTCAGGTAGGCCCAGTCGACGTTGGGCCCGAAGAACGGCACCAGTGCGCCCCAAGCACCCAACAGAATCAGGAGCAGCCCGGTTAGCGCGCCGCGGGTACGTGGCATGTACAGCGCGCGAGGGCGTTCATTGTCATAGCGCGTGGTCCTCATCGGAATCTCCTTTAACAGGTATTACTGCTGTGAGCCTGGTTACCCGGCGATGCCGGCGGGTAACCCGCGCAGGTGGTGGCTATGGCCGGTGAGCGGGAGCGCGATCGCCGCCGCAGCGGCCTTCTGAGCAGGCAGAAAAGCGGAGCCGGGAACGGTCGCTCGCCGGCTCAGCCGCAAAGGTCACGATTTGGCCGCAAATGGGGCCTGGCCACTAATCGAACAGACCGGGTTGGCCCAACCCGGTGACGCCCGCCGGCGGGTTCAAGCCCAGGTGTGTCCATGCCTGCGCGGTGGCCACCCGGCCCCGCGGCGTGCGGGCGACCATCCCAGCGCGGACCAGGAACGGCTCGCACACCTCCTCGACGGTGGCGGCCTCTTCCCCCACGGCCACCGCCAGCGTGGAGACCCCGACCGGGCCGCCGCCGAAGCTGCGGGTCAGGGCCGATAACACCGCCCGGTCCAGCCGGTCCAGACCGAGTTCGTCGACGTCGTAGACCGCCAGCGCGGCCTTGGCGACGTCGCGGGTGATCACCCCGTCGGCGCGCACCTCGGCGAAGTCGCGGACCCGGCGCAGCAGCCGGTTGGCGATGCGCGGCGTCCCCCGCGAGCGCCGGGCGATCTCCTCGGCCGCCTCGGCGCCCAGCTCGATGCCGAGGATGCCGGCGGAGCGGGCCAGCACCAGCTCCAGCTCGACGGGTTCGTAGAAGTCCATGTGGGCGGTGAACCCGAACCGGTCGCGCAGCGGACCGGTCAGCGCGCCGGACCGGGTGGTGGCGCCGACCAGGGTGAAGGGCGCCACCTCCAGGGGTATGGACGTCGCCCCGGGGCCTTTGCCGACCACCACGTCGACGCGGAAGTCCTCCATCGCCAGGTACAGCATTTCCTCGGCGGGCCGGGCGATGCGGTGAATCTCGTCGATGAACAGCACGTCGTGCTCGACCAGGTTGGACAGCATCGCGGCCAGGTCACCGGCGCGCTCCAGGGCGGGACCCGACGTCACCCGCAACGACGACCCGAGCTCGGCGGCGATGATCATGGCCAGCGACGTCTTGCCCAGCCCCGGCGGCCCCGACAGCAGGATGTGATCCGGCGTGCCGCCGCGGTTCTTGGCCCCCTCGATGACCAGCTGGAGCTGTTCGCGCACCCGCGGCTGGCCGATGAATTCCCCCAGCGACCGCGGCCGCAGGCTGACGTCGACGTCGCCCTCCCCGACGGCCAGCGCCGGGGACAGCTCGCGGTCGGCGAAGTCGTCGGTCATCGCGACTTACCCAGCAGCGATAAAGCGGCGCGCAGGGCGCCGGACGTCGTCGCGTCCTGTTCGGTGGCCAACACCTTGTCGGTGGCCTCCTCGGCCTGCTTGACGGCGAAGCCGAGGCCGACCAGGGCCTCGACCACCGGCCCGCGCACCGCGTGCCCGTTCACCGCGGACGCGGGTGCGCCCGCCGACACCGCCGCGCCCACCTTGTCGCGCAGCTCGAGCACCATCCGTTCGGCGCCGCGCTTGCCGATGCCGGGGACCCGGGTCAGCGCAACCACGTCGCTGTCGTGCAGCACCTGCCGCAGCGCCACGGCGTCGTGAACCGCCAGCGTCGCCATCGCCAGCCGCGGGCCAACCCCCGACACGGTCAGCAGGGTCAGGAACAGGTCGCGGGTCTCGGCGTCGCCGAACCCGTACAGCGTCATCGAGTCCTCGCGCACCACCATCGCGGTGATCAGCCGCGCCTCGGTCCCGGTGCGCAACGTCGCCAGCGTCGACGGCGTCGCGTTCACCCGGTAGCCGACACCGGCCGCCTCGATGACGGCGTGGTCGAGCGCCACCTCGAGCACCTCACCGCGCACCGAGGCGATCATCGCGCGGCCTTCAGCTTGGCGAGGTACGCGTGCCGCTGTTGCGCGGCCAGCGCCTCGGCCGCCGCCATCCGGGCCAGCATCGGCGCCCGCCAGCAATGGCAGATCGCCAACGCCAGCGCGTCCGCGGCGTCCGCGGGAGTCGGCTTTGCTTGTAACGCAAGGATTTTCGTGACCATCGCGGTCACCTGAGCCTTGTCCGCCGCGCCGTTGCCCGTGACGGCGGCCTTGACCTCGCTCGGGGTGTGGAAGTGCACGTCGATGCCGCGCTTGGCCGCCGCCAGCGCGACCACGCCGCCGGCCTGCGCGGTGCCCATCACCGTCGACACGTTCAGCTGGGAGAACACCCGCTCGACGGCGACGACGTCCGGTTGGTGCGTGGCCAGCCAGTGCTCGACGGCATCGCTGATGGCCAGCAGCCGCTCGGCCAGCGGCGCGTCCGACGGCGTCCGCACCACGTCCACGTCCAGCGCGACCACGTTTCGCCCGCGCCCAGTTTCCACGACCGACAGTCCGCATCGGGTCAGTCCGGGGTCGACGCCCATCACGCGCATTGCCCGCTCCCACCTGTAGAACAGCTGTTCGATACCCTAGCGGCCGGCACCGACGGCTCCGCGCAGGACACGCGGCGGTACTGCCAATTCCGCCGCGCGACGTTACAGCGCCGAACTCAACGAAAAGCTGTTAGCTTTACCCCACGTTCGCTCAAGACAGGTGGCAACGGAAGGTTTCGCGTGGGATCATTGCTGGTCGTTATCGCGATCGTGCTGTTCATCGCGTCCATCGTCGTACTCGTCATCGCTTTGCGGCGCCCCAAGCAACCGAGTCCCCCACGCGGTCGCCAGGATCCCCTCTCGTTCAACGCGATGCCGGAGTTCGGTCCGCGGCAACTCGGCCCCGGCGCGATCGTGAGCTACGGCGGCGTCGATTACGTGGTGCGCGGATCGGTGACCTACCGCGAGGGCCCGTTCGTGTGGTGGGAGCACCTGTTGGAGGGCGGCGACCAGCCGATCTGGTTCAGCGTCGAGGAGGACGACGGGCGGCTCGAGCTGGCGATGTGGGTCAGCCGCAAGGACCTCGCGCTGCAGCCGGGCGGCCAGTACGTCGTCGACGGGGTGACGTTTCACGAGTCCGAACGCGGTCGCGCCTCGTTCACCACCGAGGGCACCACGGGCCTGCCCGCGGGCGGCGAGATGGAGTTCGTCGACTGCGCCAACTCCGATGAATCGCTGCTGCTTTCGTTCGAGCGCTGGGCGCCGGGCATGCCGTGGGAGGTTTCGACCGGCAAGCCGGTGCTGGCCGGCGAGCTGACCGTGTATCCCGCGCCCCCGCCGTCGTCCTCCTAGGAACGCGCCGGTGCCGCTTCATCAGCTCGCAGTAACCCCTTGCGACGTTTCGGGGCAAAGGCTCGGACTTGCGCTCAACGCGCCCGCACCGCCACCGCTGGCGACCTGCCTGCTGCACCACCCCGGCGGCGGTGCCTTGTTGCTCGGGGTCCTCGGCGCGTCGCACATCGTCACGGTCGAGCACGCCGCGGGCCCGTTCTCCGAAGAGGTTTCGTGCACGGCGCGCGGCCTCGGCGTCGACCTGCCGGAGCGCACGGCCGCGCCCGGCTACTCCCTGGAGTCCCGCATCGACACCTACGACGAGGGCACCTTCCGCCGCCTGGCGCATGACCTTCGTGATCGCTGTGCCCGCGAAAAGGGTTGGCTCGGCGGATCTTTCCCCGGTGACGACGCCGCGCTGACCGCGTTGGCCGCCGAACCCGACGCGGCGGGCTGGCGTTGGCGGACCTGGCACCTCTACCCGCGCGGCCCGGTGGGGTCCGGCGGGCAGGTGGTCCACACGACCAGCAGGTGGCGTCCGTGAGCCGTAACCGCCTGTTCGTCATCGCCGGTGTGCTGGCCGTCGCCGCCACCGTCTGCCTGATCTTCGGAATCATCCTGTCGCAGAAGAACATTGCTTCCTACATCGCCAGCCACTATCACGAGTACGCCCACGACGCGAACGGGACCCGCTACGAGTGCAGCGGCTCCGCCGACGACGTGGCCGACACGCTCGCCGAGTATCAGGCCCCGGAGGCGCGTGCCGCCAACGGCGACAACGAGTACCTGCGCTACCGCAGCAACATCGTGACGGTCGGCCCCGACGGCAATCACCCGTGCAGCATCCGCCTGGAAAGCCTGAACGCCGGATATAGCCACGGCGCCTTCATCTTTCTCGGCCCCGGCTTCACGCCCGGCTCCCCCTCGGGTGGCGCCGGCGGCAGCCCGGGCGGCCCGGGCGGAACCAAGTGACCTCTAGCCGGAAACGCAAAGGAGACAAACCATGTACCTCGCGATCGATTTCGGATCCACCAACCTCGGCACGATCACCCAGGGCGTGGTCGCCGTCGTGCTGTATTTCGCGGTCGGCGTCGTCGTGCTGATCGCCGGCTTTCTGATGGTGGACGTCCTCACCCCCGGTAACCTGCGCCAACTGGTGTTCATCGACAAGCGCCCGAACGCCGTCGTCCTCGCGTCGGCCATGTACATCGCGCTCGCCATCGTCATCATCAGCGCGATCGCGAGCAGTTACAGCCAGCTGGGGCAGGGACTCGTCGGTGTGGCGGTATACGGGCTGGTGGGTGTCGTGCTGCAGGGCGGGGCGCTGCTGATCCTGCAGATCGCGGTGCCGGGCAAGTTCCGCGAGCACGTCGACGAACCGGAACTGCACCCGGCGGCTTTTGCCACCGCCACCATGCTGGTGGCCGTGGGAGGAGTGATCGCCGCCGCCATCTCATGACCTCGACGGAAAGCCGCCCACAGCCGTCGGTCGCCTCAACGGCGCTGCCCGGGCGGTGGCGGGCCGTCCTGCTGGCCGCCGTCGCGGCCTGCGCGGCGTCCGGCATCATCTACGAACTCGCGCTCCTGACGCTGGCGGCGAGCCTGAACGGCGGCGGCATCGTCGCCACCTCGCTGATCGTCGCGGGCTACATCGCCGCGCTCGGGGTGGGCGCCCTGGTGGTCAAGCCCCTGCTGGCGCACGCGGCCATCGCGTTCGTCGCGGTGGAGGTGCTGCTGAGCATCGTCGGCGGCCTGTCCGCCGCGGCGCTCTACACGGTGTTCGCCTTCATCGACGACGAGTCGATGTGGATGCTGGCGCTGGGCACCGCGCTGATCGGTGGGCTGGTCGGCGCCGAGGTGCCGCTGTTGATGACCATGCTGCAACGCGGCCGCAGCGGCGAGGCGCCCGACACCGGCCGGACGCTGGCCAACCTCAACGCGGCCGACTACCTCGGTGCGCTGGCCGGCGGCCTGGTGTGGCCGTTCCTGCTGCTGCCGCAGCTGGGCATGATCCGCGGCGCGGCGGCGACCGGCATCGTCAACCTGCTGGCCGCGGCCGTCGTGGCAATCTTCGTGCTGCGCCGGGTGGTTTCGGGCCGGCAGCTCGCGATGGCGCTGTGCGCGCTCGCCGCGGCGCTCGCGCTGCTGGCCACGCTGCTGGCGCGTTCGGCCGCCATCGAGACGACCAGCAGGCAACGGCTCTACGCCGACCCGATCATCGCCTACCAGCATTCGGCCTACCAGGAGATCGTGGTCACCCAGCGCGGTAACGACATGCGGCTCTACCTGGACGGCGGCCTGCAGTTCTCCACCCGGGACGAGTACCGCTACACCGAAAGCCTGGTCTATCCCGCGCTGGGGTCCAGCGCCCGATCGGTCCTCGTGCTCGGCGGCGGCGACGGGTTGGTGGCCCGCGAACTGCTGCGCCAGCCGGGCATCACCAAGATCGTGCAGGTCGAGCTCGATCCCGCGGTGATCCAGCTGGCCCGCACCACGATGCGCGGGGCCAACGGCGGTTCGCTGGACAGCCCGCGCGTCAAGGTGGTGATCGACGACGCCATGCGCTGGTTGCGCTCGCCGCACCCGGACGTCATCCCGCCGGGGGGCTTCGACGCGATCATCGTCGACCTTCCCGACCCCGACACCCCGGTCCTGGGCCGGCTCTATTCGACCGAGTTCTATGCGCTGGTCGGGCACGCGCTCACCGCCGACGGGCTCCTGGTCGTGCAGGCCGGCAGCCCGTTCTCGACGCAGACGGCGTTCTGGCGCACCACCTCGTCGATCCGCGCGGCCGGCTATGCGGTGACGCCGTACCACGTCTATGTGCCGACGTTCGGCGACTGGGGTTTCACGCTGGCGCGCCGCGGGTCCGCACCGCCGGCACCCACCGTGCCGCCCAACGCGCCCCCGCTGCGCTTCCTCAATCAGCACGTGCTCGACGCCGCGACGGTGTTCCCCGACGACACCCGCCCACGCGCTTTGGACCCGTCAACGCTGGACAATCCGCGCATCGTCGAGGACATGCGGCACGGATACGACTAGTTTCAATGGCGCCGACCCGCCGCGCCCGCCGCCTCGCGGCGCGCTTGCGATCGACTAGTCCTCGTCGAGGGCGGCCAGAACCTCGTCGGATAGGTCGACGTTGGTCCAGACGTTCTGCACGTCGTCGCTCTCCTCGAGGGCGTCGACAAGCTTGAACACCTTCCGGGCGCTGTCGACGTCCACCGGCACGCTGACCGAGGGCTGGAAGCTGGCCTCGGCCGACTCGTAGTCGATGCCGGCGTCCTGCAGGGCGGTCCGCACGGCGACCAGATCGGTGGGCTCCGAGATGACCTCGAAGCTGTCGCCCAGGTCGTTGACGTCCTCGGCGCCGGCGTCGAGGACCGCCGTCAGCACGTCGTCTTCAGTGAGCCCGTTCTTCTCCAGCGTGACCACGCCCTTGCGGGTGAACAGATAGGACACCGAGCCCGGATCGGCCATCGTGCCGCCGTTGCGGGTCACCGCCACCCGGACCTCGCCGGCCGCGCGGTTGCGGTTGTCGGTCAGACATTCGATCAGCACCGCCACGCCGTTGGGCCCGTAGCCCTCGTACATGATCGTCTGGTAGTCGGCGCCGCCGGCTTCCTCGCCGGCCCCGCGCTTGCGGGCGCGCTCGATGTTGTCGTTGGGCACCGACGTCTTCTTCGCCTTCTGAATGGCGTCATACAGCGTCGGGTTGCCCGCCGGGTCCCCGCCGCCGGTGCGGGCGGCGACCTCGATGTTCTTGATCAGCCGGGCGAACTCCTTGCCCCGCCGCGCGTCCTTGACGGCCTTCTGGTGCTTGGTGGTGGCCCACTTGGAATGGCCGCTCATCGGTGTCTCTTACCTCTTCTGTCTTCGAAAGTTCGCCAGACGAGTCTACGTGGGCGCCGAGTGTGGGCCCTAGGCACGTGATCCGCCCCGAATTCGTCCATAGGCCCCACACTCGACGGCTTATGTGTCAGGCGAGCCCGTTGACGATGTCCACGAAGAGCTGGTGGACGCGGCGGTCCCCGGTCATCTCGGGGTGAAACGCCGTCGCCAGACTCCTCCCCTGCCGCACGGCGACGGCGTGCCCCGACGCTTCGGCCAGCACCTGCACGCCGTCGCCGGCCCGCTCTACCCACGGGGCGCGGATGAACACCGCCCGCACCGGACCCTCCAGCCCGGCGAACGCTATGTCACCCTCGAACGAATCGACCTGGCGCCCAAAAGCGTTGCGCCGCACGGTCATATCGATCGCCCGCAGCGGCAGCGCCGCGCGCCCGCCCGCGCCGGCGTCGAGGATCTCGCTGGCCAGCAGGATCATGCCCGCACACGCGCCATAGGCGGGCAGCCCGTCGGCGAGCAGCCCGCGCAGCGGCTCCAGCAGGTCGAGGTCCAACAGCAGGTGGCTCATCGTGGTGGATTCCCCGCCGGGTATGACCAGCCCGTCGACCTTCTCCAGCTCGCCGCGTCGGCGCACCGGCATCGAATCGGCCCCGGCCTCGCCCAGCGCGGCCAGGTGCTCGCGGGTGTCACCCTGCAGCGCCAGCACGCCGATGCGCGGCGCGTTCACTGCGCGGTCGGCTGAAATCCGCGCGGGAAGCGCGTCAGCCCCTCCTGCATTACCGCCGCCACCATCTCGCCGGTCTGGGTAAAGATCTTGCCCTGGCACAGCGCGCGTCCGCCGCTCGCCGACGGCGACGACTGGTCGTAGAGCAGCCACTCGTCGGCCCGGAAAGCCCGCATGAACCACATCGCGTGGTCCAGCGACGCCACCTGCAGATGCTCGCGGACGTCGAGGTGGGTGACCTGCGCCGAGCCCAGCAGCGTGAGGTCGCTCATGTAGGCGAGCGCGCAGATGTGCAGGACCGGGTCGTCGGGCAACGGGTCGCGGTGGCGGAACCACACCTGCTGTTGAGAAGCCTTGCCCGGCAACGGCTGCAGGCGATCGCGCGGCACGATGCGCACGTCCCACTCCGCGAACTGCCGGAACCCCGCGTCGTCGAAGACTCTGATCGAGTTCAGCCCCGGCAGGCCGTCGGGCGGCGGCGCGGCCGGCATGACGTCCTGGTGGTGGACGCCCTCCTGGTCGGTCTGGAAGGACGCCCCCATGCTGAAGATGATTTCGCCGTGCTGAATGGCGTTGACACGCCGGGTGGCGAACGAACCGCCGTCGCGGGTGCGTTCCACGATGAAGACCGTGGGCTTGTTGGCGTCCCCGGGCCGCAGGAAATAGCCGTGCAGGGAATGCACCTGGTAGCGCGGGTCTACGGTGCGCACCGCCGAGACGAGCGACTGCCCGGCGACGTGGCCGCCGAACGTGCGCTGCAAGTATCCCGACTCCGGGCTGAACACCCGACCGCGGTAGATGTTGACCTCGAGTTGCTCCAGATCAAGGATCTCTTCGATCGCCACGGACTGTTCTTACCAGCCGCGTTCGGCCAGTCGGTGGGGCTGCGCGATCTGCTCGACGTTGATGCCCACCATGGCCTCGCCCAGCCCGCGCGACACCTTCGCCAACACGTCCGGGTCGTCGTAGAAGGTGGTCGCCTTGACGATGGCGGCGGCGCGCTGCGCGGGATCCCCGGACTTGAAGATCCCCGAGCCGACGAAAACGCCCTCGGCCCCGAGCTGCATCATCATCGCCGCGTCGGCCGGCGTCGCGATGCCGCCGGCGGTGAACAGGGTGACGGGCAGCTTGCCGGCCCGGGCCACCTCGGCCACGAGGTCGTACGGCGCCCGCAATTCCTTTGCGGCGACGAACAATTCGTCTTCCGACATCGAGGTCAGCCGGCGGATCTCGCCGCTGATCGCACGCATGTGCGTGGTGGCGTTGGAGACGTCTCCGGTGCCGGCCTCGCCCTTCGACCGGATCATGGCCGCGCCCTCGCTGATGCGCCGCAACGCCTCGCCCAGGTTGGTCGCCCCGCACACGAACGGCACGGTGAACTTCCACTTGTCGATGTGGTGGGTGTAATCCGCGGGAGTGAGCACCTCGGACTCGTCGACGTAATCCACGCCGAGGCTCTGCAGGATCTGCGCCTCGACGAAATGGCCGATGCGCGCCTTGGCCATCACCGGGATGGTCACCGCGGCGATGATGCCCTCGATCATGTCGGGGTCGCTCATCCGCGACACCCCGCCCTGGGCGCGGATGTCGGCGGGCACCCGTTCGAGCGCCATCACGGCGACGGCGCCGGCAGCCTCCGCGATGCGGGCCTGCTCCGGAGTGACGACGTCCATGATGACGCCGCCCTTGAGCATCTCGGCCATGCCGCGTTTGACTCGCGCCGTTCCCGTCTGATTGGCCTGACTCGGCCGTGCGCCGCTCTCCACTAGCTCCTGCTCTCCTTGAACCACTCGCGCCTCCACTCTAGTGGGGGGAACAAACGAGTTCTCCGTGCGCTTCCGGGAGTCGCTCCAAGGGGATGCGACGAGCGTCACATTGTGCTAACAATTGCCTCGACTGTTTGCGCAGACCGTTGCTGCTGGTGCGGATCCGTGGATGGCAACCCTGGTCACACCGGCCGTGGCGGTTGGCCGAAAAGGGGTCCCGGATGTTGCCGGATTTCGTGCTGTTGCCCCCGGAAATCAATTCGGCGCGCATGTATGCCGGCCCGCGCTCCGCGTCGATGTGGGCCGCGGCCGCGGCCTGGGACGGAGTGGCCGCCCAATTGGAGTCGGCGGCAAGTGCTTTCCAGTCGACGGTGTCGGCGCTGACGGGTGGGGCGTGGCAGGGGCCGGCATCGATGACGATGGCTTCCGCGGCCGCCCCGTACGTGCAATGGATGACCACGACCTCGGCGCAGGCGGAGCTGGTGGCCAACCAGGCCCGGTTGACCGCCGGCGCGTTCGAGGCGGCCTTCGTCGCGACCGTGCCCCCGGCGGTCGTCGCGGCCAACCGCGCCCTGCTGATGACGCTGATCGCGACCAACATCCTGGGCCAGAACACCGCGGCGATCGCGGCGACCGAAGCCGAGTACGGCGAGATGTGGGCCCAGGATGTGGCGGCGATGACCGGATACGACGCCAGCACGCGGGCGGCCGAGGCCACCTGGACGCCGTTCGGCGACCCGCCGCTGACCCTGACGAGCCTGCCCACCGCGTCCTTCACCTCGTTCGGTCAGCAGCTGCTCGATTCGCTGATCCAGTCGATGACGCAGTCGCTGATGAACCCGATGTCGCAACTGCAGATGCTCTCGACGCCCGCCCAGTTCGCGATGGAGCCCATGAACATGATGGTGGGCCAGCTCATGTCCGGCGCCAATCCCGTGCTGACCAGCGCCGGCAGTGGTCCCGCGATGGACCCGGCGCTGGCGTCCGCGGTCAGTCCGGGCACGGGCGGCCCGATCAGCGCGCAACTCGCCGGGCGTGTGGTCGCCGCGAGCACCGGCCGGGCCGGTTCGATTGGGGCGCTGTCGGTGCCGGCGAGCTGGCCGACCGCCGCGCAGGGCGCAACCTCGGCTGCCGCGGCGACGCCCAGTGCGGCGGCGAGCCCGGTCTCGGCGAGTCTGCCCGCGACGCCGCACCTGTCCTCCACGGGCATTCCCGCGCGAGCGGCCGCCGCCACATCGGCGACCGCGCGCGAGGGCCTTTCTCCACGGCTGGTGCCGAGTTAGCCAGGGGGACCACCGATGTCGTTCGTGATCACCGACCCTGACGCGATGGCGGCGGCCGCCGACGAGTTGCAGGCGATCGGTTCGGACCTGGAGGCGACGAACGCGGCCGCGGCGGCCCCGACGACGGGAGTGCTGCCGCCGGCCACGGATTCGGTGTCGGCGCGCGCGGCGGCCCTGCTCGACGCGCACGCCCAGCAGTATCAGGCCGTCAGTGCGCAGGCGGAGCTGTTCCACAACCAGTTCGTGCAGACGCTGATCACCGCGCGGAACGCGTACGCCGAAACCGAGGCCTCCAACGCGGCCGCCATGCAGTCGTCCACCGCGTCGGACAAGATCGCACTGATCATGGGCGGCACCGGCAACCCGTCGCCGGACCTGAAGTACCTGACGTCGATCGAACAGACGTATCTCGCCCAGAATTACTCCGGCTACACGTTGGTGAGTTTGCGCACGCCAGAACAGTTCTGGCCGGTCACCGGGCTCGGCAGCGAAACCTTCGGCAAGTCCGTCTACCAGGGCGTGGCGACGCTGAACAGCGCGATCCTGACGCAAACCGCTGCGGGGAATCACGTTGTGGTCGTGGGCTATTCGCAAAGCGCGACCATCGCCAGCCTGGAAATGCGGTATCTGCAAGCCCTGCCGGCCGCCCTACGGCCAAGTCAAGACCTACTCAACTTCGTGTTGCTCGCCGATCCCAACAACCCGATGGGCGGCAT
Source organism: Mycobacterium paraffinicum (assembly GCF_001907675.1). GTDB lineage: Bacteria > Actinomycetota > Actinomycetes > Mycobacteriales > Mycobacteriaceae > Mycobacterium > Mycobacterium paraffinicum_A. The sequence goes on along the minus strand of NZ_MPNT01000026.1, from coordinate 59,157 downwards.
CCTGACGCACTTCATTCCGGGCTTCGGTGCATTCCATTTCGCGACGCCGCTGACCACGTCCTACGCGACGTCGATTTTCACGCTGCAATACGACGCGATCGCCGACTTCCCGCTGCACCCGTTGTGGCTGCCTTCGGACCTCAACGCGCTGTTCGGGTTCCTCGAACTGCACCACACGATGCCCTTCCTCGCCCCCGCACAGGTCGCCAGCGCCCTGCATCAGCAGATCGGCAACCTGAGCTTTTACTTCATGCCCACCACGCAATTACCGCTGCTCGACCCGCTGCGGATGCTGCCGATCATCGGAAATCCGCTGGCCGACCTGCTCCAACCGTTCCTCAAGCCGATCGTCGATTTGGGCTATGCGCCAGGCCTTTTCCCGAGCGCGCTCAGCGGCGCCGGCTATCTCGGCCCCGGCGTCGCGTCCGGCATCAGCAACCCGCTCGTGGCGGCAGCGCCGCCGCTGGTCTCCAACGGTCTCGCGAGCGGGTTCTAGCTCACCGGATCGACATCAGCGGGCCCGGCGCGCGGCCGCCGGCCAGCGCGGCCGCGTCGGGCAGCAGCTCGGCCAGCTGGGTGGGGTACACCGTCTCCCCGGTGGCGGCCAGCGCGGCGATGTCGGCGGCGTCGCACCAGCGGTGGCCGTGAATGTAGCTGCGCTCCAAGTCGGTTCGGCCCGCACCGGACGGCTCGAACCGCTGGGTGCGGTAGACGAAGTAGAACTCTTCGCTGTCGATCAGCGAGCCGTTGAACTCGAAGACCTCGTCGCGCCGCCAGACCGGACCCACCATCTGCCCCGGCGCCACTTGAAGTCCCGTCTCTTCGGCAAGCTCGCGGGTGGCGGCCTCGGCCAACCGCTCCCCCTTCTGCACCTCCCCGCCGACGGTGATCCACCACTTCGGCGCGCCGCCGCGGCCGATCGCCGGATCGGAACCGCGCAGCAACAGCACCGCGCCCCTCTCGTCGAGCAGCACCACGCGCGCCGACGTGCGGTGGCTGAGCACCCCGTTGAAGGACCCGACGTCGCCGTGGGCCAGCGCGTGCGGGCGCTCGACGATCTCGAAATAGCTTGGCAGCGCCGCGGTTCCGCCGAGACGAAGGGTCCGCACCAGGAATCGCTCGCGCAGCGCAAGGGTGTCCCGGACCGCGTCGTTGTGGAAGCGCCGGGCCAGCACCACCCGGGCCTCGGCATCGGCCAGCTCGGCGATCAGCCCGGCCGGCAGCGCAGCCGGGTCGACGATCGCCAGCGCGGCCGACAGCTCATTCTCGCGCGACTCGCGCTCCTGCCGCGGCGCCGCCTCGGCGGCGTCGGCCAGCGCGGCCAACCGCCTGCCCCCCGGGGCGCCGCCGTAGGCGTCGATGGCGACCGCACGGGCGACCACCGCGCGCCGCGCCAGCGCCCCGTCGAGCGCCTGCCACGACAGGTCGTAGCGGACGTGCAGCCGGTCCAGCCGGTTGGCCGTCTGATAGGCCCAGGCGCCCAGGATCGCCAGCAACCCGACCAATACCGCGACGGCGACGGCGAGCCAGGCCATCAGCTGGCCACCTGAACTTTGGCGCCCGTCGCGGCGACCGTCTCGTAGACGCGCATGATCTGGCTGGCCACCACCGACCAGTCGTAGCGCTGGACGGCGGCCGAACCGGCCGCCACACAGCGTTCGCGCAGCACGTCGTTTTCTAGCACCGAGATAAGGGCGTCGGCGAGCGCAGCGCCGTCGCCGACCGGCACCAGGCACCCCACTTCGCCGTCGCGCAGCACTCGGCGGAAGGCGTCCAGGTCGCTGGCCACCACCGCGGTGCCCGCGGCCATCGCCTCGACCAGGACGATGCCGAAGCTCTCGCCCCCCACATGAGGCGCGCAGTACACGTCGGCGCTACGCATCGCCGACGCCTTCCCGGCGTCGTCGACCTGGCCCAAAAACCGCATGTGCTTGACCAAATCGCCTGCCTCGCCGCGTAATTCGGCCTCGTCGCCGCGGCCGACGATGAGCAGCTGAACGTCCGGGAAGTGCTGGACCACCCCGGGCAGCGCTTCGAGCAGGACCGACATGCCCTTGCGGGACTCGTCGTAGCGGCCCAGGAACAGCACCGTCTTGCCCGGCCGCGGATAGCCGTCCAGCGGGGGCGCCGAGGCGAACGAGTCGACGTCGACGCCGTTGGGTATCTCGACCGCGTCGGTGCCCAGCGCCTCCATCTGCCAGCGACGGGCCAGGTCCGACACCGCGATCCGGCCGACGATCTTTTCGTGCATCGGCCGCAGGATGCCCTGAAAGACCGTCAGGGTCAGCGATTTGGTGGTCGAGGTGTGAAACGTCGCGACGATCGGCCCCTCGGCGATGTTCAGGGCCAGCATCGACAGGCTCGGCGCGTTGGGCTCGTGCAGGTGCAGCACGTCGAAATCGCCTTCGGCGAGCCACTTTTTGACCTTGCGGTGGGTGGCCGGGCCGAACCGCAGCCGGGCCACCGAGCCGTTGTAGGGAATCGGGACGGCCTTGCCCGCGGAGACGACGTAGTCCGGCAGGGCCGCATGCGGCGAGGCCGGCGCGAGGACGCTCACCTGCTGCCCGCGCTGGCGCATCACCGCGGCGAGCTGCAAGACGTGCGACTGCACCCCGCCCGGGACGTCGAACGAGTAGGGGCAGACCATCCCGATGCGCATCAGGTCTCCCTGAGCCGCGCCTGCCTGGCTTCAGACAGGTCGGCCAGCCACTGCGGTTGCAGCATGTGCCAGTCTTCGGGGTGCGCGGCGATGTTCTGCGCGAACCGGTCGGCCAGCGCCTGGGTGATGGCGCCGACGTCGCCGCTGCTGCAATCCAGTGGCGGGAACACGTGAAACCCCCAGCCGTCGCCGTCGAACCAGCAGTGCACCGGAAGCAACGCCGCCCCGGTCGCGACCGCCAGCTTCGCCGGTCCGGCCGGCATCCGGGTGGCCTCGCCGAAGAAGTCGACCTGCACACCGGTGCGGGTGAGGTCGCGATCGGCCATCAGGCACACCAGTTGGTTCGCCCGCAGTCGATCGCACAGTACATCGAATGGCGGCCGTTCGCCTCCGGACAGCGCCAGCACCTCGAAGCCGAGACTCTCGCGATAGCGGAGGAAGCGCCGGTACAACGAGTCCGGCTCCAGCCTCTCCGCGACGGTGGTGAAGGTGCCGCGCGTCTGGGTGAACCACACCCCGGCCATGTCCCAGTTGCCGCTGTGGGGCAACGCGCAGATCGCGCCGCGGCCCGTGGTCAGCGCTGCGTCCAGGTTGCCGGCGCCCTGGAACGCGGCGTCGAGTTCGCCGGCCAGCGCGCGCAGATCCATCGACGGCAGGCGAAAGGTCTCCCGCCAGTAGCGGCCGTAGGAGGCCAGCGACGCCCGCATCAGGTGGCCGGGCACCTCGGCCGGCGTGACGCCGATCACCCGGGCCAGGTTCTTGCGCAGCTGTTCGGGGCCGCCGCGCCGCGCCGCGTAGCGCGCCCCGGTCTCGAACGCCGAGCGCGCCGCGAATTCGGGCATCGCCCGCACGGCCATCCAGCCGGCCGCGTACGTCCAGTCGCTCACGGTCCCGGACACCAGGCGCCGCGGCGCGGTGATCAAACCCAGCCCCGGGATCACGGCATGTGCTCCGTCGCGCCGGGTGAGGCCCACACCGTGCGCACGCGTTGCACGCAGGTGATCACGCTGGCCGCCGCCAGCAGCCACATGGCCACCGGCAGCGCGGGCGGCCAGGCGACGAACGGGAAGTCCGCCACGCCGGCGCCGACCAACACGATGATCAGCCGTTCCGGGCGTTCGATGATGCCGCCGTCACCGCGCAGGCCGCTGGCCTCGGCCCGCGCCTTGATGTAGGAGATGACCTGCGAGGTGACCAGGCAGACCATGGTCGCCACCGCGAGCAGCTTGTCGTGCATGCCGAAGGACACCCACCACAGCAGGCCGCAGAACACCGCGCCGTCGCTGACGCGGTCGCAGGTGGCGTCCAGCACGGCGCCGAACCGGGTGCCGCCCCCGCGCTCGCGGGCCATGGCGCCGTCGAGCATGTCGAACAGCACGAAGAACCACACCACGCAGGCACCGGCGAACAACTTGCCCATCGGGAACAGCGTGAGCGCCCCCGCCACCGATCCGGTGGTGCCCAACACGGTGACCACGTCCGGCGTCAAGCCCATCCGCAGGCACGCTTTGGCGGTCGGCGTGGTGAGCCGCGCGAACGCCGCCCGCGAGAGGAACGGCACCTTGCTCATGACTGTTTAGCCCACTCCGCCGCCAGCAGCCGGCGGGTTTCGCGCAGCAACTGCGGGATCACCTTCGAGCCACCGATGATGGTGATGAAGTTCGCGTCGCCGCCCCAACGCGGCACGACGTGCACGTGCAGGTGCTCGGCCAGCGAGCCGCCCGCCGACGTGCCGAGGTTGAGGCCGACGTTGAAGCCGTGCGGTCGCGACACGTTCTTGATGACGCGAATGGCCTTCTGTATGAAGGCCATCAGCTCCGCGCTCTCCTGGTCGGTGAGGTCCTCGAGTTCGGAGACCCGCCGATACGGCACCACCATCAGGTGCCCCGGGTTGTACGGGTAGAGGTTGAGGACGGCGTAGACGAGTTCGCCGCGGGCGACCACCAGGCCTTCCTCGTCCGACAGTCGCGGGATGTCGGTGAACGGCTGCTCGGTCTTGCCCGACGAGTTGGGGTCGCGCTTCATCGGCGCTTCGGCCAGATAGGTCATCCGGTACGGCGTCCACAGCCGTTGCAGGTGGTCACTCTCGCCGACACCGGTGTCCAGGATGGTGTCCTCCGTGCGTTCCGTGGGTTCACTCACCGCCGGTCACCTTCACCAGTTCGGCTGTGGGGGCGGCGTTCTCGCGTTCGGCGATCCACGCCACGATGGCGTCGACGGCGCTGTCGCGGGGCACACCGTTGATCTGCGTGCGGTCCCCGAAACGGAAGCTCACCGCCTTTGACTGGACGTCGCGGTCCCCCGCCAGCAACATGAACGGCACCTTTTGCGCCGTGTGATGGACGATCTTCTTGGCCATCCGGTCGTCGCTGCCGTCCACCTCCACCCGCACGCCGCGCGATTTCAGCTGCGCCGCAACGCTTTCCAGATAGGAAACGTGTTCGTCGGCGACGGGTATCCCGACCACCTGCACGGGCGCCAGCCACGCCGGGAACGCCCCCGCGTAGTGCTCGGTGAGGATGCCGAAGAACCGCTCGATCGACCCGAACAGGGCACGGTGGATCATCACCGGCCGCTGCCGGGTTCCGTCCGGGGCGGTGTACTCCAGCTCGAAGCGCTCCGGGAAGTTGAAGTCCACCTGGATGGTCGACATCTGCCAGCTGCGGCCCAGGGCGTCGCGGGCCTGCACGGAAATCTTCGGGCCGTAGAACGCCGCGCCGCCGGGGTCGGGAACCAGTTCCAGGCCCGACTCGGCCGCCACCTCGGCCAGGGAGTTGGTGGCCTGCTCCCACATCTCGTCGGTGCCGACGAACTTCTCCGGGTCCTTGGTGGACAGCTCCAGATAGAAGTCCTCCAGGCCGTAGTCGCCCAGCAGCTCGAGCACGAACCGCAGCAGCGACGCCAGTTCGCCGTGCAGCTGGTCGCGCGTGCAGAAGATGTGTGAGTCGTCCATGGTGAATCCGCGCGCCCGCGTCAGCCCGTGCACCACACCGGACTTCTCGTAGCGGTAGACGGTGCCGAATTCGAAGAGCCGCAACGGAAGTTCGCGATACGACCGCCCCCGCGACCGGAAGATCAACGTGTGCATCGGGCAATTCATCGGCTTGAGGTAGTAGTCCTGCCCCGGCTTGCGCACCGCTCCGTCGTCGCCCAGTTCGGCGTCGAGGTGCATCGGCGGGAACATTCCGTCGGCGTACCAGTCCAGGTGGCCGGAGGTGTGGAACAGCTGCGCCTTGGTGATGTGCGGGGTGTTGACAAACTCGTACCCGGCCTCGATGTGCTTGCGCCGCGAGTACTCCTCCAGCTCCCTGCGCACCACGCCGCCCTTGGGGTGGAAAACCGCCAGCCCCGAACCGATTTCGTCGGGGAAGCTGAACAGGTCCAGCTCGGCGCCCAGCTTGCGGTGGTCGCGCCGCTGCGCTTCGGCGAGCAGCTCGAGGTGGCGGTCCAGCGCGTCCTGCGATTCCCACGCGGTGCCGTAGATGCGTTGCAGGCTCGCGTTCTTCTGATCCCCGCGCCAATACGCGGCGGAGCTGCGGGTCAGCTTGAACGCCGGGATGTGCCTGGTGGTCGGGATGTGCGGGCCGCGACACAGGTCGCCCCAAACACGTTCCCGGCTGCGGGGGTTGAGGTTGTCGTAGGCGGTGAGCTCGTCACCGCCGACCTCCATGATGTCGGGGTCGCCGGACTTGTCGTCGACGAGTTCCAGCTTGTAGGGCTCGTCGGCCAACTCCGAGCGCGCCTGGTCCTTGGATTCGTAGACGCGCCGCTCGAACAGCTGCCCCTCCTTGACGATCTGGCGCATCCGCTTTTCCAGCGCGGCCAGGTCCTCGGGGGTGAACGGCTCCGCCACGTCGAAGTCGTAGTAGAAGCCGTCGGTGATGGGCGGCCCGATTCCCAGCTTCGCTTGCGGAAACATGCCCTGGACGGCCTGAGCCAGCACGTGCGCGGCCGAATGCCGGATGACGCTGCGCCCCTCGTCGGTGTTGGCCGCGACCGGGACGACCTCGGTATCGACTCCGGGCGTCCAGCTCAGGTCGCGCAGCTTGCCGTCGGCGTCGCGCACCACGACGACCGCGTCGGGTGCCCCGCGGCCCGGCAGCCCCGCCTCCCGCACCGCGGCCGCGGCGGTGGTCCCGGCGGGCACCCGGATAGGGCCTGCTGGGGACGGGTTTGCGGGGGCGCTCATCGCGTGGGTTCTCCTAGGTCGGTGGGTCGACGACCATGCTATCGGGGCGTCTCACGGCCGAGCAGGGCCGTCGAGTAGCGCGCTTGCGCCGACGTGCGAACGGTTCTCCGGATCCGGTCTTGGCTTCCCGTTTTTCGTCACGCCCTCCGGGTAGCCCACGGTGACCGCTCGATCGAGCGAAGTCGTCGCTTGGTACCGCGTGAGGCAGGGAGGCCACCCTATGCAATTCGGTTTGTGCTATTTCCCGACGGACTACGGTATGCGGCCGGACGAACTCGCAGCAGCGGGCGAAGAACGCGGTTTCGAGTCGCTGTTGTTCTGCGAGCACACCCACATCCCGACCAGCAGGAAGTCGCCCTACCCCGGGGGTGGCGAATTGCCCAGGATGTACGTGCACACGTACGACCCGTTCGTCGCGTGCACCGCCGCGGCGGCGGCGACGAGCCGCTTGAAGATCGGCACCGGGGTGTGTCTGGTGGTGGAGCGAGACCCCATCACGACGGCCAAGGAGGTGGCCAGTGTTGACCGCCTTTCCCTCGGTCGTTTCCTCTTCGGGGTGGGAGCGGGATGGAACCGCGAAGAGATGGCCAACCACGGCACCGACCCTCGCGTCCGGATGTCCGTGATGCGCGAACGGGTCGAGGCGATGCGGCAGATCTGGACCAACGACGAGGCGGAATACCACGGCGAGTTCGTCAATTTCGACCCGATCTGGTCCTACCCCAAGCCGGTCCAATCCCCCCTGCCGGTGCTGGTCGGCGGGATGGGCCCCACCGTGGAGGACCGCATCATTTCGTTCGGCGACGGTTGGCTGGCGCAGGACGTCACGCCGGAAAATCTGGACGAGTTCGCCGAGCGCGCGGCCCGATTGCAGCAGCGCGCCGCCGATGCGGGGCGAGCCCGGATTCCGATCAGCCTCTTCGCCGCATCGCCGGACCAGGGCATGGCCGAAAAGTACGCGTCCGCCGGGATCGACCGGTGCCTGTTCCTGCTGCCGGACGGTGACGATTCACAAGTCACCGGGGAGCTCGACAAGTTGGCCGAGCGAATCTCGATCGGGCAGAACGCCTAGGCCGACCGACTTCCAGCGCCCCGCCGTCGGGTCGAGGTCCGCCCGGCCCGGCAGCGCAGCGACGGCGCCCGCAGCGAATTGTCGGCAGAATGGGACGGTGGGGGCGCAGATGGCTTTGGCATTGCTGCTCGCCGCTGTCGGCGCCATCGTGGTGACGAACTGGGTCAGCGACCGCACCGGACTCCCCAGCGCGGGGCTGCTCACCCTCGTCGGTATCGGTTACGGGCTGCTGCCGGGGCCGAACGTCGGCCTGCGGCCCGACATCGTGATGACCTGCATATTGCCGCCTCTGCTGTACAACGCGGCCCTGGAGTCGTCGCTGGTCGGGATCCGCCGCAACCTGCGCACGGTCATCAGCCTGTCGGTCATCCTCGTTCTACTGACCGCGGCTTCGGTCGGCGCCGCCTTCGCCCTGCTCGTCACCGGTGCGACGCTCGCGGCGGGTGCGGTGCTCGGCGCGGCGGTGGCACCCACCGATCCCGTGGCCGCGCTCGCGGTCGCCCGTAAGGTCGGTCTGCCGCTCAACATCGTCACGCTCATCGAAGGCGAGGGGCTGCTCAACGACGCGACTGCGCTCACCACGTTGTCGGTGGCCATCACGGTGGCCAGGGGCGCGGACTTCTCGTTCCCGTTTGCGGTCCGGGAGTTCGCCCTGGCCGCGGTGGGCGGTCTGGTCATCGGGCTGGCCTTCGCTTGGTGTCGGCGCCTGTTGCGGCGGTTCCCGCACGACGTGATGACGGCCAACGCGATCTCGCTGGCCACGCCGTTCCTGGCCTATCTCGCGGCCGAACAGGTGCACGCGTCGGGTGTGCTGGCGGTCGTCGTGTGCGGATTGGTCGTCGGACACGACTCACCCCGCTCGGAGTCGGGCGCGAGCCGGTTGCAGACCCGGGCCGTGTGGCGGCTGGCCAACTTCCTTCTCGAGGGCCTCGTCTTCCTGTTGATCGGTCAGCAGTTTCCGGTCATCCTCGACGGCCTGCGCGGCTACCCGGTGTCGACCATCGTCGTGGCGACCACCGTGACCACCGCGGCGGTGCTGTTGGTGCGGCCGCTGTGGCTGCTGCTCACCCAGTCGCTGCCGCGGTCTCTGCATACCCGGCTCGGCAACGTCACGGGGACCGGCGATGACGACGACGATGATGATGATGATCCGGCCCAACCCAATCCCGGGCGCGACCGCAACGCGGAGAGGCTCAGTGGCCGTGAGATTTTCGTGCTGAGTTGGGCCGGCACCCGCGGCGTCGTCAGCCTCGCCGCCATCTTCGCCGTGCCCTTCACGACCGACAGCGGCGCACGGTTTCCCGTCCGGGATCTCTTGCTGTTCTGCACCCTGGTGGTCGTCCTGGTGACGCTGATCGGGCAGGGCAGCACGTTCGGCCCGGTCGTGCGCGCTCTGGGCGTTCACGCGAAGGCCGTCGACGAAGTGCGCCTCCGTAATCGGGCGCGCACGGCCGCCGTTCGCGCGGCCCTCGACGCCCTCAACGAGCTGGGTCATGGCAGCGAAGCCGACGCAAGGGCGATCGACGCAGTGCGGAGGCAGTTGTGCGCCCGGCTTGAGCGGTACCAACGCCGGCTCGATCTCCTGTCGGATTCCGACGACTTACCCGAGCACCCCGAATACGAGGCGGCCGTGGCGATCCGGCGGGCGGCCATCGATGCCGAGCGCGACGAACTGGTGCGCTGGCGTGACGCCGGCATGCTGCCCGATCGGAGCCTTCGGGTGCTCGAACGCGAACTCGACCACGAAGAGGTGACGCTGCCGACCAGCCGGCTCTGACTCGACTCAGGGCTGGCCGGGCTTGAGCCGCACGAACAGGGCGTCGGCTTCAGTGAGCAGCGTGTCGCCGTCGGTCAGCCGGCCGGAGACGAAGATCTTGCGCCCATCCACCCTGTCCACCCCGGCGTCGAACTGCAATTCCTTTTCGATGGGCACGATGTTGCGGTAATCGATCTTGAGGTAGGCGGTGCGCTGCCGCCGACTCCCGGTGAGAAGGACCGCCGTCAGGCCGAGCACGGTGTCGAACAGCATGCCGAGTGAGCCGCCGTGCACCGCGCCGTTGCGCCCCAGATGGAACCGGGCGAAACGCGCCCAGCCGTGCACGCGGCCGTCGTCACCCTTGCGGGCAGACATCGGAACCGTCAGGACGTTGCCGCGCATCGGCAGGTCCATGCGGCGGCCCGAGGGTGCCGCCCACTCGTCGGCGTCGTACGGGGCGAGCAGCGCCGACAGCTTCTCCAGCTGATTCGCCGCCTCGCTGATGACCTCGTCGGGGGCGTCCACGGCCCGGGCATGGTCCTGCAGCTTGCGCACGGCGTCGATGAACCGGCCGTAGTCGGGGCCGCCCTTGGTCGTCGGTTCGGGCGGGTTGAACCCGCCGCCGGGGTGCCGGTCGTGTCCGCTGATCACCGGGACACCGTATCCGGTGGTCAGACGGTCTTCTGACCTCCGGCGGTCGACAGCGCCTCGAACTCGTCGTCGCTCAGCTCGATCCGGGCCGCGGCGACGTTCTCCTCCAGGTGCGCCACCTTGGACGTGCCCGGGATCGGCAGCATCACCGGCGACCGTTTCAGCAGCCAGGCCAGCGCCAGTTGGGACGCGCTCGCATGGTGCTCGGCGGCGATGCGCTGCAGCGGGCCGTCGGGAGCGGCCAGCGGCCCGGCCGCCAGCGGGAACCACGGGATGAAGCCGATGCCCTGGCTGGTCGCGGCCTCCACCAGCGGCTCGGCCCCTCGGGCCGAGAGGTTGTACATGTTCTGCACCGAAACGATCTCGGTGATCCGCTGGGCCTCCGTGAGCTGATCGACGTTGACCTCGGACAGGCCGATGTGGCGGATCTTGCCCTCGTTCTTCAGCGCCTGCAGCTCGCCCACCTGGTCGGCCAGCGGGAAGTCGCGGTCGATGCGGTGCAGCTGGAACAGGTCGATCGTGTCGACGCCGAGGCGGCGCAGGCTCATCTCGCATTCCTGCCGCAGATAGCTCGGGTTGCCCAGCGGGATCCAGATGTCGGGTCCGGTGCGTAGCAGCCCCGCCTTGGTGGCGATGACCAACCCGTCGTAGGGGTGCAGCGCCTCGCGGATGATTTCCTCGGCGATGTAGGGCCCGTAGGAGTCCGCAGTGTCGATGAAGTTCACGCCGAGTTCGACGGCGCGCCGCAACACGCGGACCGCTTCGTCGCGGTCCGCGGGCGGGCCCCACACGCCTTTGCCGGTCAGGCGCATCGCGCCGAAGCCCAATCGGTTGATGGTCAGGTCGCCGCCGAGCGTGAAGGTTCCGGACGCTTGTGCAACGGTTTCGGAGTTTTGTGCGGTCACTTTTACGACCGTACGCCGGACATCTGGCCCGCATCTCGGCGTGGCAAGCTGGGCGGGTGGACTTAGGGGCGCTCGAGGAACTGCCGTTGACCTACCCCGAGGTGGGGGCGACGGCGTCCGGCGCGTTGCCCGCGGGATACGGCCACCTGCACACGGAGAAACAGATCGGCACCGGGCAGCAGCGCTTCGAGCGCGCCGCCGACGCCGTCATGCGCTGGGGCATGCAGCACGGGGCCCGCCTGCGGGTGCGGGCCAGCTCCGAGGTTGCCGAGGTCGGCACAGTTGTGTTGGTGCGCATGGGTTTTCTGCCCGCGCCGTGCCGGGTGGTGTATGTCATCGACGAGCCCGACATCCGCGGATTCGCCTACGGCACGTTGCCTGGACATCCCGAGTCCGGTGAGGAACGTTTCGTCGTCCGGCGTGACCCCGCTTCTGACGCGGTGTTCGCTGAGGTGACGGCGTTCTCGCGGCCCGCGACCTGGTGGAGCAAGGCCGCCCGGCCCGTGGTGTCGGTGGCTCAGCGCGTCATCGCCAAACGCTATCTGCGCGGGGTCTGAGCCCGGCGGGGTTAGTGGCGCCCGACGCCGCCGTTGTGCAGTTCGTCGCCGAGTGTCACGCCAGCGTGACGATGGCCGCCGAGTGTCACGCCAGCGTGACGGCCCGGGGCGCTACGAGCCCCAGGCCTTCAGCAAACGTTCTGCGCCCGAACACATTTCGTCGATGACCTCGGCCACCGACGCGTCGTCCCGGATCATCCCGACGCCCTGACCGGCATCCACCGGCGCGACCCGGCGGTCGTCGGCGGCGATGGAGGCCTCGAGTTCGTCGCAGGCCTGCGGGTTGAGCGCGTCCTCCTTGCCGGTCCAGCGCTCGACGAAATCGTTGGTCAGCACCCGCGACGGGAATCGCGCCGGCCACGGCCGGGCCTGGGCGACGTCGAAGGCCCGGGTGACCGCGGTGTCGGTGGCCCGGGCCGCGATCAGCGCGCGGCGGCTGCCGTCACCGGAGAGCGCCTCCGGGCACGCGGCCAAGCGGGTGCCCACCCACGCTCCGCTCGCCCCGGCGGCCAGCACGGCGGCCAGGCTGCGCGCCGACGCCACGCCGCCACCGGCGAGGACCGGCACCGAGACGGCGTCCAACACGGTGTCCAGCAACGGGAGCGTCGCCAGCGTCGTCTCACCGTGCCCGCCGCCCTCCGAGCCGCGGGCCACCAGGATGTCGACGCCGGCATCGGCCGCCTGGCGAGCCCCGGGGCCGTCGTATACCTGGGTGGCGGTGGGGATTCCGGCGTCGTGGGCCTTCGCGACCCACGACCAGTCGGTCCCGAAACTGACCGACAGCAGGGCCGGACGCGCCGCCAGGGCGTCCTCGAACAGGCCCGCCTCGGTGCGCATCACCCAATCGACCAAGCCGATGCCGAACGTCCCCCGCACGTGCTGCAGCTGGGTTCTCAGCAGTTCCCTCGTCGCCGCGCTGCCCATGCCCACCATGCCCAGGCCGCCGGCCGCGGTGACCGCCGCCGCCAGCCGGCCGCCGGCAACCCCGCCCATCGGCGCGTTGACGATCGGTACCCGCAGCCCGAATTCCCTCGACCAGGACGTCGAAAGCATGCGGCTAGTGGGCCGAGGGCAGGGTCTTGAGCACCGTCAGCATCACCACCGAATCCTCGACCGCACGCAGGGCGTGCCGGGCCGCCGGAATCGCGACGTAGTCGCCCGCTTTGCCCTCCCAAGCGTCACCACCGGTGGTCAGGCGAACGTGGCCCTGCAGCACCTGCAGCGTCGCCTCGCCGGGGCTGTCGTGTTCGGAAAGCTCATGTCCGCCAAGCAAAGCCAGCACGGTCTGCCGTAGTTCGTGGGTGTGGCCCCCGTGGATGGTGTGGGCGGCGCGGCCGCTGTGCGTCTCCTTGGCCTCCGCCAACTTTTCGGACGCGAGGCTGGTCAGCGAGATCGATTCCATTGCTGTGTCCTTTGCGGTTGAGCGGATGCGATCACCCCGTCAGTAGCAGTATCCCCGCCGCGACAAGCGCGGCTACCTTGACCACCTCGAAGCCGACGTAACCGTAGTGCGCCCGGGAGCGCGGCCCGTCCGCCCCGGCGAGCACGCTGTCGGATCGGCGCGTCAATCGGGGGCGAATGGCGATCAACTGGACGGCGAGCGCTCCCACGGCGACGCACGCCGCCGCGGCGACGCCCGCGGGCGTCGGGCCCGCGACCACGATCGCCACGATCACCAGCGCGAAGCACACCTCGGCGGTATTGAGGGCCCGAAACACCAGCCGCCCGATCCCGAGCCCGATCTGCAACGTCACGTTCGGCGCACGGAACTTCAGCGGGGCTTCCAGGAACGAGATGGCCAGCACCATGCCGAGCCACACGAAGGTGACCGCGACGGCGATCGCCGGACCCGTGCTCACTTGGCGGCCTTCCGCAGCTTCAGGTGCGCCAGGCACAGATCGGGCTCGACGAACGCCTCGAGCCGGTCGACCGAGACGGGCGCGCCCCAGGTCTCCATGGCGCCCTGCATGAGGCCGAGGTGCACGGGGCAGACGACGGTCGTCCGGTTCTCGGCCAGTTCCAGGAAGGGGCAGTGCCGCAGCCCGACCTGCTGCTCTCCGTCGGCCGTCCGGCGTTCGGGCGCGAAGCCGAGTTCATCGAGCATGTTGACCAGGTGGTCGATGGCGTCGTCGGCGCTGGCGGCGACATTCGTCGGGACCCGCTGCAGGCCGGCGTCCAGTCTTCTGCCCCAGGCCCGGCCCGCGGCCACCGCCTTGGCGCTGGCGTCCGGCTCACCGGCGAACGCCGTGGCCAGCACCTCGGCGAGCAGGCGATAGTGTCGCGTCCCGCCGCGGTCCATCTGCCGGACCGCGCGAAACATCAGCGGCGGGCGGCCCGGCCCCTTGCGGTCCAGCTCGACGTGCTCGACCTGCCCGTCGCCGACCAGGGTTTCCAGGTGGAATCGGACGGTGTTGGGATGCACGCCCAGCACGTCGGCGATCGCGGCGATGCTCATGGCGTCGGGCGACGACCGCAGCACCCGCAACACCTCGCGGCGGCGGCCGGCGGACTCTCCGACCGACGTGGGCGGCACATTCACGCGACCCTCACACTCCTTCCGCTTGGCCGGCCCCCGGGTGAACGGCCAGCAAAGGAGTGTCTACACCTATCGGATCCAACTTGGCCGCGCCGCCCGGTGACCCGAGGGGGGCGTCTCGTCCCATCACGTCGATGCACGCGTTCCCGATCACGCACGTCATGCGAGAGAGTTTACACAAGGTTGGTTGTAACAACACGGTTCCGCCGGCATCGCAAGCAACCGTGACCGGTAAACCCTGACGGCGAGGTCTCGATCTAAATGCTTTGAGCCGGAGCCGAATTCGCGCCCTCGGGGTGAGCGAGCCGGTAGACCTCGATCAGCCGGGCCACATCGGTCGGCGTCACGATGCCGACCACCTGGCCGCCGTCGAACACCAGGGCGCGGCTGCGCGGACCGGCGGGGGCCATCCGCTCCAGCAGGGTGGTGAGCGGCTCCTGCGGTGCGCCGGACGGCACCTCCGGCAGCGGCTGCGCGATCTCCCCCACGGTGGCGGTGGCGCGGCGATCGGGCGCGACGTCACGCAACTGGCGCAACGTGATCAGACCCGAAATCGCCCCGCTCTGGTCGACGACCGGGTACGCGGAGTGGCGATCGCCGAGCACATAGCGCTGGACGAAATCGTCGACGGTGATCCATCCGGGCGCGGTGTGCGGGCGGGCGGTCATCGCGTCGGCCACGCGCACCCCGGAAAACATCTGCTGGGTCGAAATCCTCGTCTCCTCTTCGCGACTGGCGGCGAAGATGAACCAACCGATGAACGCCAACCAGACCCCACCCACCAGACCGCCGAGCAGAAACTCGGCCAGCCCCAAGCCAATCAGGACGAAGGCGACCACCCGCCCGGCGTGCGCGGCGCCGATGCTGGCGCGCACGCTGTCGCCGTGGCGGCGCCACAGGAATGCCCGCAGCACCCGCCCACCGTCCAACGGTGCGCCGGGCAGCAGGTTGAACAGGCCCAGCAGCATGTTGATGCCGGCCAACCACGACGCGACCCCGATCGCGATCGGTGATACACCCACCACCGGCAGGACAGCGACCAGGCCGCCGAAGACGGCCGCCAACGCAAGGCTGGTGGCCGGGCCGGCGATCGCGATCCGGAAGGCCGCCGTCGGCGTCTTCGCTTCGCCGCCGAGCGTCGTGACTCCACCGAACAACCAGAGCGTCACGCTGCCCACGGGCACCCCGGCGCGGCGGGCGACGACGGCGTGCGCGAGTTCGTGCGCCACCAGCGACGCCAACAGCACCAGCGCGCCGCACGCCCCGGCCACCCAGTAGGCGGCGGGTGAATACCCCTTGACGCTGCCGGGCAGCATGCTGGCCAGGCTCCAGGTGAACAACCACAGGATCACCAGCACGCTCCAGTGGACCTTCACCGGGAAGCCGGCGATCCGCCCAATCGGGATCGCATCGCGCACCTCGAACCTCCCAAAGTCGTTGCGGGCAGGCGGTCCGCCCGCCGCCTCGTGTCCGAAGGTAGTGCGACGCTTCGGTTGCTACTAGGGTCGTTTGACCCCGGCGTGCGGCAATCGCCGCGGCCGGTCGGCGGTGATGACTTTGGGCCCGATCCGCAATCTCCGCGTGACGGAATACCGGGGCCTTCTCACGTAATTTGGCATGCGGTTCCGGTTGAACAAAGGAGCATGGCGGTTATGGGTGGTATCCCACCGTTGATGTTGACCGACTCTGACGTGGACGCCCTGGCTTGCGAGTTCCTGGAGTCGCGGTATCTCGGCCCCATCTATGCCGACTGGTCTCCCGATCGACGCCTGGACACCTTCCTGCGGCGCCGCGGCCTGGCTCGCGTCGCCGACGACGGCGACCTGTCCAACACCGTCTTGGAGCGCATCATGGGCCACGCGGGCCGCGCCTCGCGGCTGGCGTTTCGGACCGCACCGAGCCTGTAAATCCGCAGACAAACTGCGAGTGCGGGTCTGCAAATTTACAGGCTCGGCCACACCGGCGATTCCGCCGGTTCCCACCACGACGGCCAGACCGTTGCTCCCGCCGTCAGCCCACCTCGAGAGCGTCCTCCAGCTCGGCGAGGCACTCCTCTGTCAGCGGTATGAACTTCTCGATGTCGGGCACCACGTCGAGGCCCGCGGCGTAACCAAACCCGACCCGGTCGGCGTACAAGCACGTCGTGATGTTGAGCGCATGACCGTCGTAGACCGTCGACACCGGGTACATCTCCTCGACTCGCGCTCCGTTCCAATACATTTCGGCCGCTGGACCGCGGACATGCGAGATCGGCAGGTTGTACCCGGTTCGAACTTTCGGCGTGAACGGCAGCAGCGGACCGATCGCCGTCGCGGCGATGCTCCC
The DNA here is from genome assembly GCF_001907675.1 of Mycobacterium paraffinicum. Taxonomy (GTDB): domain Bacteria; phylum Actinomycetota; class Actinomycetes; order Mycobacteriales; family Mycobacteriaceae; genus Mycobacterium; species Mycobacterium paraffinicum_A. Next base: position 42,507 of record NZ_MPNT01000026.1, on the reverse strand, counting down.
CGCGTTCGTGAGCAGCGACGCCGCCGCTCCGCGCTTGCCCACCCAGCGCTTCCCCTCGGACATCGATCGATGGATCGCGTCCAGCCGGGCCAGCGGGTCGTCCAGGTCGGTGGCCAACGGGCACATCCACAGCCCGAACTTGTTGCCATGCTGGTCATCTGGCGAATCATGTTCGTGATCGCGGACCGTGATGGGGCAGGCGGCCACCAAAGGCCGCTCGGGCAATTCCCTGCGATCGCCCAACCACCGCCGCACCACCCCGGCCGCCATCGCGGTGAGCACGTCGTTGCCCGTCACGCCGGCCGCCTCTCGCACGGCGTGGATGCGCTCCTTGGCCCAGCTGCCGGCGGCGACCGCGCGTTCGGGGCCGGGGCGCCCGTTGAACCGCGTGAAGGGCGCCCCGAGCGGCAACGCGGTGGTGTGCCCCACCAGGGCGTCGAACACGGTGGCGATTTCACCGGTGGCCACCTTGCCGATCAGCCCCGCACCCGACGCCGCCGCGTCCGTCAGCGACCGCAGCGGCGCGACCAGGCGGGACACCAGCCCGGCCGAAGGCGACGGCGCGGGCTCGGGACGACGGTCGGCGTAAAACGGTGGCATGGACCGGCGGCTGGGATCGTCGCTCAGCGCGTCGGTGATCATCTGGAAACCCGCCACGCCGTCTGTCACGGTGTGGTGCACCTTGATGTAGAAGGCGAAGCGGCCGTCGTCGAGGCCGTCGATCAGATACGACATCCACATCGGCCGGCTCGAGTCCAGCCGCAGGGCGTCCAGCTCCCCGATCAGCCGCCAGAACCCGTCACCGGACACCGTGCGGCGCTGGCAATGTTGGCTCACGTCAACGGGATTCATGTGCCGCCAGACCCACATGCCGCCGGTGTCCACACCGCGGTGTGGGTATTTCCGCAGCCTGGGGTCGATCGGATCGTTCCCCGCGAGCGTCCTCCGATACAGGTCGTCGACGTAGTCGGGCCCGGCGTCGTCGGGCGGCGACAAGATCAGCACGGCACCGACGTGCATCGGGCTGGACACCCACTCCGCGGTCATCATCGCCGCGTCCAGTGGGTCCAGGGGATTCATTTCGGCCTCCGCGACTAAGCGGGCCGGTCGCGCCGAGCCACGGCCCCATTCAGCAGGCCCGACTGTTGCAGCGCCGCCTCGACGAACCGCTGTACCGGTCGCGCGCGGAAGAATCCCGTGTGACCGCCGCGATACCAGACGATTTCGGGTTTGCCCCAGTGCTCCCAGAGGCGGATCACCTGCTCGCGGGGATGCACCACTTGGTCGGCGAGTCCGGCGTAGATGAAGCGACCCTGCATGGGGACGAGCGGGGCAAGCGATAGGGGCGAGGTCATCCGCCCGATGGGCGCCGCGAGTTCGATCGTCTGGCGGCGGGGATCTTCGGGGGCAAGCCCGGAGTGCCGGCTCAGCAGCCCGACCAGGTCCGCGACCGGTACACCGAGGATCGCGCAGGTCAGCCCGGCTTCGAGGCTGGCGACCAACGCGGTGATATAGCCGCCAAGCGACAGGCCGTTCAAGCCGATCTGGGATTCCGGCTCTTGGCGGCGTATCCAGGAAAGCAACCGCCGGATGTCCCACACCGCGTGCGCCGTCGCGTGCACGTCGTCGAAGATGTCCTCCCCCGGAAACACCGCACCCTTCGGCAGGCCCCGGGCCCGTGGCCCGTGCATCGGCAGGACGGGCATGACGACGTTCAGTCCGAGGTCCGCGTGTAACCGCCAGGCCCGGAACAGCGCGAGATCCAATGCGGCCCGGCCCATTTCGGTTCCGTGTATACAGACCAGCCAGGGCCGGGGTTGCGGATGGCGCAACAACAGGGCGTACTCGCGGTTATTTGCGGTGTAACTCATCCACCGATCCGCGCCGGGTTCGCCCGGCCGCGGCAGGTACCCGCTATCGAAAGACATGCGGTAAAAGGATCGCCTCCCCTTTTTGACCCCGTGCACGGTGACGTCCGACAGCGGCGGGGGTGCGCCGAAGAATCTCTTCGGATGGTCGAGCCATCCGCGGTCGCCGTAGAACGTCAGCCCGGCGACCACCTCGTCCGTGATGCGCGCGAACTCCTCGGGGCGACTGACCGGGCGTCGCGCCTTGAGTCCCATCAGGACGACTTCGTCGCGAAACGCCTGCGCCGCCAGGGCCAGGGTGGGTCGCGCGATCGGAAGCTCGTCGGGCGCTTGACCGAGGTAGTCGCGCCACGATTCGGCCAGGTAGCGACCGGTGCTCGTGAACGGTTTGACGGCGCCGCTCAAGCCGACACCCGCGGGTGGACTCAACGGCAAATCGCCGCCAGGGCGTCGGGAAACACCGTCGTCGTCGGTCGGTACGGCCATGGTGGCAAACTAGCAGGCGCTCGAAACGGCGCGTTAGGGACTTACGGCCCGGTCGCGTTCACGAAAGTCCTTGCCCGACAAGCCGATGATACGCAACCGGCCCGGGCCCTATGACCAGGCGCGAAGGGTCTTTCGTCACTCGCGCCAGCCGCCGGGCGGTCGTAACGTCGGGGCCGCCACAAGCACCTCAGACGCTCCCGAGGAGTCCGATCATGACCGAGGCACCGCAAAAGACCGAACCGCGATGGGCCGAACTGTCCGATGACGTGCTGGAATCCGTCGAAACCGGCCGCAAGCAAGCCATCGATGCGGTCCGCAAGTTCGTCGACCAGATCAGCCCCGTGCTTCCCGAGCAGTCACGACGCAAGATCGTCGTCGACGCCGCCCTGGACCTGGCCGACGAGTTGGTCACCGCACGCATGGAGTTCTTCCGCAGCGTGGTCCGCAGCGCCGGACACGCCGTGAGCAAGCACGGCGAGTAGACGCGCCCAACCCGGCGGGCGCCGCTAGTCGAACGCGTGGATCACCTGACGGGCCACCTGCCGGATCTGTTGATACACAACGCGATCGAGGGGTAGATCCCGATAGCGCGGGATCTCCCCCGTCGTGGTGACCACACCCGGCTCCTCGTGCGCCCACTGCGCGTGCACCTTGTCGCCCAACGCGCGCGCGGGTGGATTGTCGGACAGCACGCGGGCGTGGAATCGCTTGATGCCGTCGACGCGCGCCGCGACCGCGAGCGCGCCGAGCAGCAGCGTGCCTATGCCGCGGCCCTGGTAGCCGTCCGCCACGGTGAGCGCGACCTCTGCCGACGCGGGATCGTCCTGGTCCCGAACGAAGCGGGCGTCCGCGACGACCGGGCCTGCGACGCCGTCGGTGACCACCCACACGAAGTGGTCGACGTAGTCGACCTCGAAGAGATAGGTCAGGCGCGCATCGGTGGGAGTGCCCCCTTGATAGCGCCGGTACAGGGTCTCCCGGGAGAACGAACCGCTGCTCTTGAACCGCTCGGCGTCACCGGGCAGGACGGGGCGCAGCGAGAGCACGGCGCCGTCCTTGATCGTCACCGGGATCGGGGCGACGTATGCGGCCAGCCGCTGCCGCGCGGTGCGCAGCATCCGGTCGGCGATGACCGGCACGGTCAGCATGCGGTCGAAGGCGGCGCCGTATCCGATGTACCCGCGCACGTCCTCCACGGCCGTCACGGTTGCCGTCCTGGTGGCGCGCCGCAGCAATGCGATCTCACCGACGATCGTCGCGGACGACAGCTCGGTGACCGTGACCCTGCCCTTGGGTCCGACGTGCCGCACCCCGATGCGGCCGGACGCGATGATCGCGAAAGACTCCGCTCGTTCCCCCTGCCGCATCAGGACCTCGCTGGCGACCGCGTGCAGGGGCTCGAGAAGGGCGGCCAACGTCTTGAGGTCCTCGGCCGGGATCTCGGCGAACATGGGCAGCGCCACGAGTTCTTCGGCGCGGACAGCCCTCACGTCGGCCCACCTGTCAGCTCGAGTCCCCGGCCCGGATCACACCTCGATTGCGAATCCATTGCTAAAGCGGTCATCTCGCCAATTTCGTAATTCAGCGGCCCCGCGACGGGTAACGTGGCGATGCGTCCTTCGCGATGTACGGTACGCGAGCCGCACCACCGTCGCGGGAGAACGAAGTAGGCGACCGCTGTGACAAAAGACCCTGTCGGACTGGGACTTCGGCAGACCGGAAGCGAGACCAAAGCCTTTCGGTGAACGTGCTCTTGGCCTCTACGGCCGGGCCCCCGGGGCTGGTCGGATGGATCGAGAAGGCAAACGGGGAGGGGAACATGAACACAGCGAAGTGGCGGCAGCATTGGCCACAGCGCCGGCCCGCGGCCCGGATCTACCAGCTGACCGATCGCCTCCACGAGGGACATGTTGCCCGAGTGCCCGCCCACCAGATACCCGCCACCGTGTCCGCCTGGTTGGAGGAACTCGGCGCGCACAGCCCGCTGGTTGACGACCTCGAGCGCGCGGTTCTGGGAGGAGACTGGTCCGCGGCGCACGCCCTCGGTGAGTGCCTGTCCATCGAGATCGCCCTGGCCGACTGACCGGCGCGCCCGGGGACGTTTGCCCGCGCCCCCCGTGACTTTCGTCACTACCGCATAGCCCCCGCGTTCCGCAGGATCGACGGTATACCGGTGCACCACGTCATCGGTATCCGTTTCGGCAGCAATGGATTCCCGTTATGAATGCACCACTGGCCTCAATGGAGAGGCCCGACCTCGGCAAGATCGAGAACCGCGCGCCCTCGGTGGCACAGATGTTCGTCAATCGCGTCGCCGCCACACCCAACGCGGAGGCCTTCCGCTATCCGCAGGACCACACCTGGGCCAGCGTGACCTGGCAGCAGGTCGGCGACCGAGTCAACAACCTGGCCGCGGGGCTGATCGCGCTGGGAATCGCGCCCGAGGACCGGGTCGCGCTCGCCTCCGCGACGCGCTACGAGTGGGTCCTCGCCGACTTCGCGATCGTGTGTGCGGGCGCCGCGACCACCACCGTGTACCCCACGACGAACGCGACCGACGTCGCCTACATCGTCGCCAATTCCGGGAGCCGGGTGGTCATCGCCGAAAACCAGACGCAGCTCGACAAGCTGATCGAGCACCGGGCCGAACTGCCCGACGTCCGCAAGGTCGTCATGATCGACGGCAACGGCGACGGCGACTGGGCGATCTCCCTCGCCGAACTCGACCTGTTGGGCAAGCAACTGCTCGCGGACACGCCCGATGCCGTCAACGACAGGGTCGCGGCCGTCGGTCCCGATCACCTGGCCAGCCTCATCTACACCTCCGGCACCACCGGCCGGCCCAAGGGCGTGCGGCTGACGCACGGGGCATGGACGTACACCGCCGCGGCGATCGATTCGCTGGGCATCCTGGGCCCCGACGACCTGAACTTCCTCTGGCTGCCGCTGGCCCACGCGTTCGGCAAGGTGATGTTGGCACTGCCGTTGCAGATCGGCTTCCCCACCGCCATCGACGGCCGCGTGGAGCGGATCATCGACAACCTCGCCGTCCTGCGACCCACCATCATGGGCGCGGCGCCGCGCATCTTCGAGAAGGCACACGCCCGCATCCAGGACATGGCAGCCGAGCGCGGCAGGCTCAGGAAAATGATCTTCGATTGGGCGATCGGGGTCGGCAAGAAGGTGTCGGAGGCGCGGCAGTCCGGGAAGGAGCCTTCGCGGGCGTCGTTGCTGGCCTACAAGGTCGCCGACCGGCTGGTGTTCACCACCATCCGGGAACGGTTCGGTGGACGCCTGCGGTTCTTCGTTTCCGCGGCGGCCGCGCTGGACCGCGACGTCGCGCAGTGGTTCGACGCCGTCGGCATCATCGTGCTGGAGGGCTACGGCCTGACGGAGACCGCGGCCGCTTCATTTATCAACCGCCCCAACGCCTATCGATTCGGGACGGTCGGCCGGCCGTTCCCCGCCACCGACGTGAAGATCGCCGGCGACGGCGAGATCTTGCTCAAGGGACCGGGTCTGATGACCGCCTACCACGACCTGCCCGACGCCACCGCCGAGGCGCTCGACGGGGACGGATGGTTCCACACCGGCGACATCGGCGAATTGGATGCCGACGGATTCCTGCGGATAACCGACCGCAAGAAGGACATGTTCAAGACCTCGCAGGGCAAATACGTGGCGCCGTCGGCGATCGATGCGCGATTCAAGGGCTGCTGCCCGTACGTGAGCGAGATCGTGGTCTACGGGGAGGGCAAGCCGTACTGTGTCGCCCTGGTGAGCCTCGACAGCGAGGCGATTACCGATTGGGCCAACAAGAACGGTCTGGCGGGCAAGTCGTTCGCCGAGATCGCGCGCGACGACAAGACACAGCAGCTGATCGCCGGCTACATCGACGCCCTGAACACCGAACTGAACCGCTGGGAGCAGATCAAGAAGTTCACGATCGCCGATCGCGAATTCACTGTCGAATCCGGCGATCTGACGCCGAGCATGAAGCTCAAGCGCAAGGTGGTCATCGACAAATTCGCCGACCGCCTCCAGGCTCTCTACGAATCCTGACGCCCCGATACCGGCCTGTTCGCGTTGCAGGAGAGCGAAGTTTGGGGCGGCGGTCCCGGACGGGGGGATGCCGGGACCGCCGCGGATTCGGTTGGCCTATCGGCGTTTCACGTCGCCGGTGTGATGAGCCCGTAGTGTCCGTCGTAGCGGTGATACAACACGTTGCCGCGGTCGCGGGCGGTGTCGACGAAGAACAGGAACGGCAGGCCGAGCAATCTCATCCGCTCGATGGCCTGATCGATGTCGAGGCGCGGGGCCGGCTGCGGGCTGAGGGTCAACGGCAATTCGAACGGCGCCAGTTCCTGCGCGGCCACCGGATTGACCTGTGCCAGGCGGTATTCGGCCGGCCCTTCGCGATATAGCACGCTGTCCTGCCCTGTGTTCCTCTCGGTGAACAGGTGGAAATCGTAATCGAGCTGCTCCATCTCCAGCGCGGCCTCTTCCACCGTGCAGGTGAGCAGGCTGTATGACTTGTGCCGCATGACTCGGCGTTCGCTGTCCGGTCGCGGAAAATAGTTCGGCCGGTGCGTCGGCTCGCTTTCGTGCCGCCACTCGTGCGGGCCGCGCCGTGGCATGCCACCGCGCTTGGCTTCCCAATGTTCGCCGGCGCGTTCCAGTTGACGGCGCAGCCGCGCCTCGAGTCGGTCGATCGCCTCCCGCGCCGTGACGCCTTCGACCTGCGCACGCACCAGCCGGCCGTTGACGTCGAGGTTGGCCTGCGCGATCACCCGGCGGGCGACCGCCGGGTCACCGTGCTCGCTCAACTTGACGTGGGCGTACAGCACCGGCTCGTGGGAGAGGTGGCCGAGCTCGCCGATCTTCGTCCGCGCGTATTCGTCGGCCCCGGGCAACTGGCCGCGCGTCGTCACCTCGACGTCGAAGGCGGCCGGAAGATCGGGTCGTTGTCTCATCGTGTCCCCCGGTCAGTGGTGCAGGCCCGTGACGGGCTCGTGCGTGCTGGCTTGAATATCTACCGATGTCGCAGCCAACAGCTGGTTGGCCAGGTCGGACAGCGCACGGGCGACGGCGAGCTCGTCCCCGATCGCGGTCACGGGCTCGTCGGCGGGGTCGAGTCGTGCCAGGCCGACGCCGACGAGCGTCTTGCCTTGCCAGGACAGTCGCGCCTTCGCCCGCGTCTTTTCGTCGCGCTCCTCGACCAGCACGTCGATGTGGCAGGCCTTGGTGGCGTCGTCGTTCTTCGTCATCACCAGATGCGACCATTGCGCGGCGGGGCCGCAGTAGGGGCGGAAGTCCCGAATCCCGGGGCAGTTCGTCGGCCCGGGCCCGGGTGCGCCCCACGCGGTGAAACGGCCAGCAAATTCGCGGAAGCCCGCGAAGAAAGCGTCGAACTTAATCGACATTATTGCTGGGCTTAATCAACAGTTTCGTTCGCGTATATCGGGGTGCCCAACAGTAGCGGGCGTGTCCAACCTCCCGACACAGACCAAGTACCTGCATGCCTCGCGGGGCCGCCGGTCGTCGCCGCACTCCGGCGACGACCGCGAACAGGCGATACTGGCGACCGCGGAGCGCCTGCTGCGGGAACGCCCGCTCGCGGATTTCTCGGTGGACGACCTAGCAAAAGGCGCCGGGATTTCGCGTCCCACGTTCTACTTCTATTTCCGATCGAAGAACGCGGTGTTGCTGTCGCTGCTGGACCAGATGAACGGCAAGGCGCAGGCGGCCCTGCGGTCGCTCGGGGGAATCTCGTCGGGTGACCCCGCGGAGCTGTGGCGGGCGCGCATCGAGGCGTTCTTCGAGGTGTCCGGCTCCCACCCAGCGGTCGCGGTGGCCGGCGCCTCGGCGAAGGCCACCAACCCCGAGGTGCGGCAGTTGTGGTCCACGCTCATGCAGCGGTGGATCTCGCTGACCACGGCGGCCATCAAGGCGGAGCGCGGCCGTGGCGCCGCCCCCGACACCGTCCCGGCCGAGCAGCTTTCGCTCGCCCTCAACATGTTGAGCGAGCGGGTGATGGCCGCCACGTTCACCGCCGAGGACGAGGCGATGCCCGAGGACCGGGCGGTCGACACGCTGCTGCACATCTGGCTGGCCAGCATCTATCAGCGCTGACCGAGCGCCCGCCGGGCCCGGTCCAGGCTCTCGTCGATGAGCCGGTCCACCGCGCCGAGGTAGGTCGGCGACGGGGGCCTCCCCGCCAGCCCGGCGATCGCCTCTTGCTCCCCGAAAACGTCCGCGCGATCCAGGGTTTCGGACATCCGGTCGGCGTGCACGGTCAGCCCCGCCAGCAACTCGCCGCACTGGGATCCGGCGACGACGGCGCGCCTGGCCAACGTGCGCAGCGCGTCCCATTCGGCGTGCCAGGCGCCGTCGGGTCGCTCGTCGTTGGCCAGCGCCGCCGCGGTGTGCAGGGTTGAGGCCAGCGGCGGTGCGGACAGGGCGGCCCGGCGGATCAGGATGGACAACACCGGGTTGCGTTTGTGGGGCATCGACGACGAGCCCCCGCGGTGCTCGCCGCCGGGCTCGCTCAGTTCGCCGATTTCCGGGCGGGACAGGGTGACGACGTCCGACGCGATCCGCCCCCAGGAGTCGGTGCAGCCGACGAAGGCATCGGCGGCCGCGGTTACCGGCGCGCGCGTCGTGTGCCACGGCGATCGGATGGCCAATCCCAAAGCCGTTGCGGCGCTTTGCACTAGGCTGGCGGACACCGCGGCGGGGTCGGCGGAGCCGGTGAGCAGCGCCGCCAGCTCCGTGCTGGCGGCCAACGTCCCGGCCGCCCCACCGATCTGGATGGGGACGACCAACGCGGACAGCGTCCTGAAGGCATCGACGACGCCGTTGAGCCAGCCGGCCACCTTCGCCCCGAACGTGGTGGGCGCCGCGTGCTGGGTGAGGGTGCGCGCCACCATGGGCGTCACCCGGTGCAGGCTGGCGAGTTCGGTCAGCGTCGCGACCTGACCCCTGAGCTGTGCGGCGAGCTCCCCCACGACCTCGCGCACGCCGAGCATCAGTGCGGTGTCCAGGACATCCTGGCTGGTGAGACCCCGGTGGATCCACGGCGCGACGTCGGGCGCGGCGCGCTGCCGCAGCAGGCCGACGAGGCCGATGACCGGGTTGCCGCCGTCCTCGGCGGCGGCCGCCAGGGACTCAGAATCGTTGGCCGTCAACAGCATTGGCAGGTCCGCCCCGGCGCACTCCGGTGGGGCCATGCTTTCGGCGACGAGGGCGTCCAGCCAGGCGGTTTCCACCGCGGCCATCGATTCCAGCAGGGCCCGATCCGTCATGTGGTCTCGGGCGCGGTGGTCGCCGGGCCACAACAGGTTGGTCATCGCCCACCGTCCCGGTACGCCAGGAACACCGTTTCGAACCGGCCCTGCAGGCGAATGTCGAAACGGTAATCGGAGCAGTCGCTTTCGGGGACGCACAGCAGGGTGGCGCGACGCTCGGCGTCGAGGGCCGCCAGCAGCGGGTCGGCGCCGAGGTCGCCGCCGGGCAGGTAGGCGCGGGTGAACAGGCGGTCCAGCAGGCCCCGCGCGAACACGGTGAGGGCGAAGAACGGTGGCCGCCCGGCGGCCGTCGGGCCGGGCGCCACGGTGGTGAAGGCGTAACGGCCGTCGGCGTCGGTCGCGCACCGGCCCCAGCCGGTGAACGCCGGAGTATCGCGGCGCAGCGAACCGGCCTGCCGCGCGACGTGGCCGGCGTCGTCGGCCTGCCACAGCTCGACCAGGGCGTCGGGCACGCCGTCACCGGCGCCGTCGTACACCGCGCCGTGCAGCCGCACCGCGTGCGGATGCCGGTCGCCGACCAGCGCGCCGCCACCGGGGTAGGGCAACCCGAGGTCCAGGAAGGGGCCCACCGTTTGCCCTGGGGTGCAAGCACATTCAGTCATCGTCGCCCTCGACAGGAGTGCGGCCGACGCCCGTCAGCACGATGTCCCACCGGTACCCGGTCGCATATTCGGGCTCGGTGAGGTCGTGGTCGTAGCGGGCGATCAGCCGCCGCCGCGCGGCCGGGTCGAGGACCGACTGGACGATCGGGTCCAAGTCGAACATGGGGTCGCCAGGGAAGTACATCTGGGTGACCAGGCGCTGCGGGAACGCGGTCCCGAACACCGAGAAGTGGATGTGCGCCGGGCGCCACGCGTTGTGGTGGTTGCGCCACGGATATGGGCCGGGCTTGATGGTCAGGAATCGGTAGGAGCCGTCCGGCCCGGTCAGGCACCGGCCGGCGCCGGTGAAGTTGGGGTCGAGCGGGGCCGGGTGCTGGTCGCGCTGATGGCGGTAACGGCCGCCGGCGTTGGCCTGCCAGATCTCGATCAGCTGGCCGGCGACCGGTTTGCCGGACCCGTCGACCACGCGCCCGGCCACGATGACGCGTTCGCCCAGGGGTTCACCCGGATGCCCCGCCGTCAGGTCGGCGTCGAGCGGGTCGACGTCCTGGTGGCCGAAGCACGGCGCCCACAGCTCGATCCCCTCGGGGTCGACCGGCACCAAGGCTTGTTTGGGATGCCGCAGTGTGGTGCCGCGGTAGGGCGGGTAATCGAGTCGGGGCTGGGGCTGGGGCCCGCGGTATTCGGCTGCGATGGCGGCGATCTCGGCCGTGATGTCACCCTGAGACGCGAGACACTCGGGCTTCATGAGCCGTGACGCTACTCTCCAAGGCCCCGCGCACCGCGGAAATCGGCGGCGGCGCCGGCGTTACAGCGAGCGCACCAGCGCTGCCCGCCCCTTGTCGAGCGCGGGAAGCGGGTGATTGACCGGTGGCGGGTAGATGCGGGATTCTTGATAGCGGAATATTTCTCTGCTTAGCAGATAACCGAAGCGGGAGGCGGGGATCACCGTGACAGTCCTTCGCGACGCCGGCAACGGTCTCGACGGCGTGCTCGCCAGCGTCCGCGGCGGAATGATCCCGGCCCACATATATAACGACGCCGACGTGTTCGCGCTGGAGAAGGAGCGGCTGTTCGGGCGGGCGTGGACGTTCGTGGCGCACGAGTCCGAGATCCCGCAGGACGGTGACTACGTGGTGCGCCGGGTCCTCGACGACTCCTTCATCATCACCCGCGATTCGACCGGCGAGGTGCGCGCCCTGTTCAACATGTGCCTGCATCGCGGCATGCAGGTGTGCCGCGCGGAGATGGGCAACGCCTCCAACTTCCGCTGCCCGTACCACGGCTGGACCTACCGCAACGACGGCCAGCTCACCGGCCTGCCGTTCCACCGGGAGGCCTACGGCGGCGAGGACGGGTTCGCCAGAAGCTCCCAAACCTTGCTGCCCGCACCGAACTTCGCGAGTTACAACGGCCTGCTGTTCATCAGCCTGGACCCAAACGCCGAACCGCTCGAGGACTTCCTCGGCGACTTCGCGTTCTATCTGGACTTCTACACCAAGCAGAGCGCGGGCGGCATCGAAGTGCGCGGCCCTCAGCGCTGGCGCATCAAGGCGAACTGGAAGATCGGCGCCGAGAACTTCGCCGGCGACATGTACCACACCCCGCACACCCACGCGTCGATCGTCGACATCGGCCTGTTCCGCGAGCCGAAGGCGCAGAAACGCAAGGACGGCGCCACCTACTGGGCGCACCGGGGCGGCGGCACCACCTACAAACTGCCGCCGGGCGGCTTCGAGGAACGGATGCGCTACGTCGGCTATCCCGACGACATGATCGGCCGGATCAAAGGCGTGTGGACGCCGCAACAGCAACGAATGGTCGGCGAGGACGGGTTCATGATCTCGGCCGCCACCTGTTTCCCGAACCTGAGCTTCGTGCACAACTGGCCCAAGGTGCGGGACGGCCGCGACGACGAGACGCTGCCCTTCATCTCGATCCGGCTGTGGCAGCCGATCAGCGAGAACGAAACCGAGGTGTGTTCGTGGTTCGCCGTGGACGCCGCCGCTCCCCCGCAGTACAAACGGGATTCGTACAAGGCGTATCTGATGTGCTTCGGTTCGACCGGCATGTTCGAGCAGGACGACGTGGAGAATTGGGTGTCGCTGACCACCACGGCCGGCGGTTCGATGGCCCGTCGGTTGCTGCTGAACAGCCGGATGGGCCTGCGCTCCGATGGCAGCCCCGTCGTCGCGCCGCTGCCCGCCGAGGCGTTCCACGGGCCGGGTCGCGCGCAGGTCGGCTACAACGAGCACAACCAGCGCGCCCTGCTGAACCTGTGGGCCGACTACCTACAGGGCGCCGTATGAGAAAGCCGTTGCCCTTCAACGATGTTCGGCACCTGCAGGCGCACCAGTTCCTGGTGGACGAGGCCTACCTGCTCGACGCCCAGCGGTACGAGGGGTGGCTCGAGACACTGACCGACGACGTCCGCTACGTGATGCCCGTCCGGGTCACCACCGCGCGCGGCGCGGGGTTCGACACCTCTCCCGGGATGGCGCACTTCGACGAGGACAAATACTCGCTGACCCAGCGGGTCGCGCGGATGGGCACCGAGCATGCCTGGGCCGAGGATCCGCCGTCGCGGCTGCGGCATTTCATCACCAACGTGCGGACGTTCGAGGCCGACGACCCGGCGCACCTGTGGGTCGAATCGGCCGAGCTGTTGTTCCGCAGCCGCGGCGACGTGAACGAAAGCGCGCTGCTGTCGTGCGGGCGCCAGGACCTGCTGCGCTGGTGCGGCGGCCCCGAAAAGACCCTCAAGCTGGCCCGGCGCAATATCATCGCCGACGAGTCGGTGTTACGGATGCAGAACCTGGCGGTGTTCCTGTGAATGACGAACTGCAGCGGCTGCTGGCCGGTGCTGTCGGCGAACCCCTCGTGGTGGCAAACGAATTCACCGAAGTGGTGGTGCGCCGGGTGGACACCCGAAACGGCTCCAGGTTGTTGATCAGCGCGCCGCGGTCCGGGCAATGGATCACCCTGGACGCGCTCGAGGTCGAGGCGCTGACTTGGCAGAACGGTCGCACACTGGCTGCGATGGTTGGCAATTCCCACGCACCGCTGCTGCCCGATGAGGCCGAGGAGGGCGATGGCCGGCTGGCTTGAGGGCAAGCGCGCACTGGTCGTCGGCGCGGGATCGGGCATCGGCCGGGCCGTGCTCGACGCGTTTGTCGCCGAGGGCGCGAAAGTCGCCGCGCTGGAACGTGATCCGCACAAGTGCGCGGCCCTGAGCGGGGAGCTGCCCGGCGTTCCGGTCGTCGAGGGCGACGCGATCACCCGCGACGCCAACGTACGAGCGGTCGATGCCGCGGTGGCCGCCTATGGCGGTCTGGACACGCTGGTCAACTGCGTCGGCATCTTCGACTTCTACCGCGGCATCGCCGACATCGACGCCGAGGCCCTTCCCGACGCGTTCGACGAGATGTTCCGCACCAACGTGCTGAGCCACCTGCAGTCCGTCAAGGCCGCGCTGCCCCGGCTGCGGGCCGCGGCGGGGCCCTCGATCGTCCTGACCGAGTCGGCGTCGTCGTTCTATCCCGGGCGCGGCGGTGCGCTGTACGTGGCGTCGAAGTTCGCCGTCCGCGGCTTGGTGGCGGCCCTGGCGCACGAGCTGGCGCCGCAGGTCCGGGTCAACGGGGTGGCGCCGGGCGGCACGCTGGGCACCGATCTGCGCGGGCTCGCCAGCCTGGGGCTGGACGGCGTCCGCTTGGACGACACGCCGAACCGGGCGCGGGAGGTCGCCGCGCGCACGCCGCTCAACGTCGCCCTGTCCGGGGAAGACCACGCGTGGAGCTTCGTGTTCCTGGCCTCCGACCGTGCCCGCGGGATCACCGGCGAAACGGTCCACCCCGACGGCGGATTCGGGCTCGGTGCACCGCGATGACTTCCCTCAACGAGCAACGCGCGCTGGTAGCGCAGGGCTGCCGGGTGGCCGCGGCCCGCGGCCTGGTCGACGGCATCCTCGGGCACCTGAGCCTGCGGGTGGACGACGAGCGCATGCTCATCCGCTGCCGCAGCGACGGCGACACCGGGGTGGCGTTCACCCGGCCCGGTGACATTCGGCTGATCACCTTCGACGGCGACGCCGGCGCCGACGGGGAACTCGACGGCTACCGCGTGCCCAACGAGCTGCCGATCCACGTGGAGACCCTGCTGGCCGATCCGGGGCACCGCGCCGTCGCGCATCTGCACCCGCCCGCCGTGGTCGCCGCCGACCTGGCCGGCATCGCGATCCGACCGATCTACGGGGCCTTCGACATTCCCGGGGCGTGGCTGGCGCGCGGTGGCGTGCCCGTCTACGAGCGTGCCGTGCTCATCCGCACCTCGGCACTGGGCAAGGAGATGGTGGCCGCCATGCGCGGCCGGCCGGTGGTGATCTGCCGCGGACACGGGATCACCAGCGCCGCCGCCACGGTGCAAGAGGCGGTGCTGCAGGCGATCAGCCTCGACGCGCTGGCCCGAATGTCGTTGCGGGTGAAAGCCGCCGGCGGGACCCTGCGTGACGTCGACGACGCGGATTGGGACGACCTGCCGGACCTGGGGCCGTCGTTCACCGCGCAGGCCGCCTGGCGTCACGAAGTGGCCCGGCTACCGGCCGACTGACGAGTGCCGCGCCGATCCTGCCGACCGCCATGAGCCGCCGCACTTATGCTGACCACGATGGCGAAAAACGGCCCCGACCCCACCACGCCGTTATGGCGTGCAGCGCAGGTGTTCCGGCTGCTGAGCTGCGTCTACGCGACCGGATTCCAAATCGCCATCAACCCGGATCTGCGTCGGCCCGCCCTGGGCTGGGTGCTGTTCGCGGTGCTCATCGGCTTCAGCGCGGCCTGCGCGCTGGCGTACCTGCGCGGGTTCGGCCGCAGACCGGCATGGGTGCTCGCCGAGATCGTGATCGTCGTGCTGCTCATGTCGTCGAACCCACTCGTCACCACCCCACAATGGGCGGCGGACAACCAGACATGGCCGACGACCTTGTGGGCCAGCAACCCCACGATCTCGGCGGCTATCCAGTTCGGCCCCGCCGGCGGCATGCTCACCGGCCTGGCGGTGATGGCCACCAATTTCACCGTCAAGAACTACTTCGCCCTCAACCTGGGGCATAACGCCACCGCGATCATCGAGCTGGCGATCGGCATGGCAATCGGCATGGCCGCCCAAACCGCGCGCCGCGCCCACGACGAGCTTCAAGAGGCGGCCCGATTGACGGCCGCGGTGCAAGAACGGGAACGCCTGTCCCGCCAAGTCCACGACGGAGCCATCCAGGTGCTGGCGCTGGTGGCCAAGAAAGGCCACGAAATCGGCGGCCCCACAGCGGAACTCGCCGACCTGGCCAGCGAGCAGGAACGCGCGCTGCGGCGATGGCTGGCCAGCGCGGAGGACGACCACGACACGGACGGCGCCACCGTCGACCTGTGCACCCTGCTGCGGCGCCGGGAATCCGACCGAGTGTCGCTGAGCCTGCCCCCAACACCGGTGCCCTTGGGCCGCCGGGCGGGCACCGAGCTCGACGCCGCGGTGGGCAACGCCCTGGACAACGTGGGCGCCCATGCCGGCCCCGATGCGCACGCGTTCGTGCTCGTCGAGGACCTCGGCGATTCCGTTGTGGTGAGCATCCGCGACGACGGTGTCGGAATCGCCGCCGGCCGGCTCGAGGAGGCGGCCGGCCAGGGGCGCCTGGGCATCTCGCAATCGATCGTCGGACGGTTGGCGGCGCTGGGCGGCAGCGCCCACCTGCGAAGCGAACCCGGAGAGGGCGCCGAGTGGGAGTTGTGCGTGCCGCGCGGGGCGGGCGCTCCATGACCGATGAGACCCCCACGACGGTGATGGTCGTCGACGACCATCCCATCTGGCGCGACGCGGTCGCCCGCGACCTGGCCGACGCCGGTTTCACCGTGGTCGCCACCGCCGACAGCGTCGCTGCGGCGCGGCGCCGGGCGGCCGTGGTCAAGCCCGATGTGGTGGTGATGGATATGCAACTGCCCGACGGCGACGGGGCACAAGCGACCGCGGGAGTGCTCACAGTCTCCCCCTCGTCTCGGGTGCTGGTGCTCTCGGCGTCCGACGAGCGAGACGACGTGTTGGAAGCCGTCAAGGCCGGCGCGATCGGCTATCTGGTCAAGAGCGCATCCAAATCGGAACTGGCGCAGGCCGTGACAGCCACCGCCGAGGGCCGCGCCGTGTTCACCCCGAGTCTGGCCGGGCTGGTGCTGGGCGAATACCGGCGCATGGCGCAGAGCAAGGACGACGGTCCGGCCCGGCCGAGCCTCACCGAACGCGAAACCGAGGTGTTGCGCTACGTGGCAAAGGGCCTGTCCGCCAAGCAGATCGCCCAGAAGCTGTCACTGAGCCACCGCACCGTCGAGAATCACGTGCAGGCAACGTTTCGCAAACTTCAGGTCGCCAACCGGGTGGAGTTGGCGCGCTACGCCATCGAACACGGCCTCGACGAGTAGCGGTGATCCGCAGGAGATAAGGCGGATATCGACCGTCCCCATCGGAGATGCCCCGGCTGGGGACGAACGTGTCCAGTTCGCCACAAAATATCCCAGCTCACTCCTTTCCATGCCGGTATGCAACAGGCCCTGGAAGGGGTGCTCTCCGACAGCACCGGCCAGTACCTCCATGCCGCTCGCCCGGGCGCTGTGATTCGAAATTCCGTGGGATCGGCGCGACGACTGAACGCGCCGGCGTCGCCGTGCGACTCCGACCCTTGAGCCGCCCAACCTGCATCGCCACTGACGCCCGACAGTCCTACGTCGTGGTCGCTACCGCGGCGTCGACAAGTGTTCGTGCAACCCACTCCACGCGTTCGAGCGCCTCATCCAAAGACCGAGCCTTGACGAGCACTGCCGTCACTGCGCTGGACAGAGCAGCGTCGAGGCCGAAGCTGACACTCGGAATAAGTAGGGGATCAACACCTTTGAGTAGCCGGGAGAGCATTTCGCTGTTGGTGCGAGCCATGTGATCGATGCCGGCCTTGGTCACCGGGTCAGTTGAGGTCATCGCTTGGAGCATCAGTGCCGTCATCTTCGGATTGCGGTGGAAGGCGCGCTGCGCCCGCTCCAGGTAATCCAGAATTCCCGGTAGCGGCGTGCCTTCGCCTGGATCGCCAACTGGCGTGACACGACGGGTCAATCGCTTCTGCCAGTCCTCAAGGGCCGCGGCCAGCAGATGCTCCTTAGAGCTGAAGTATCGGTAGACGGTGCCCAGCGCGACCCCTGACCGCTGAGCCACGGTCCGCATCTGAACCGCATCGGCACCGGCTTCGGTGATCAGCGCGATCACCGCTTCGACGATCTTCGCTCGGCGGGCCAGCTGCCCGCTGGTCATGTCCGCCGCCTGCAGGGCCTGGGTGTGAGGGCGCTCAGCAGTTCTGACGATGACGGTGCGCCTTTCCTGTGACACCACAGCCCCTTACTGGATGATAACCATGTTCTCGCTGTGATTCGCAATCCTAGCGCTATTCACAGTTAAGAGCATGCTATTTCGTGCGACGGCCTGATTCACGGTTGACTAAAGTAGAACCGCGTTTCAATATGTAACCATGGCTCGGCGCTCTCAGCGCGCCGGTTAGATCGGAGGTATTGATGCCCGGACCCGTCGGTCTGCCAGTGATTGACACGATGATTGGCTTCCCGCACGAGGGGTCGGCCCAGTACGACTTCATCCGCAGGCAGACGAAGGACCGCGAGTCGAAGGAGGGCTTCGAGTTTCCCGTCGAGTACATGTTCAAGGACGTTCCGAAGGGTCTACCGACAGACGACCCGGTGTCGCTGGTGCTTCAGCAGATGGATCGATTTGGCATTGAGAAGGCCATGATCGGCGTGACCGAGGACTGCGCCGCCAAAGCGCTGAAGGCCTTTCCGGATCGGTTCGTGCCGTCGGGCGCCGTGGCGGATCCCAACGACGTAATGGGTTCGGTCAACGCCATCCGCCGCGACTACGAGCAGTACGGAATACGGGCCACGTCGGTGTTTCCGGCGGGGACTTTTCCCCAGGTCGCGATCGACGACCCGAAGATGTATCCGATCTATGCGACCTGTGCGGAACTGGGTCTGCCAATCTTTGTGTGCGCCGGAGTGCCGGGCCCGCGTGTGCCGTTCGCCGCGCAGGAGGTCTCGCGGATCGACGTGGTGATGTTCGACTTCCCCGACCTGGTGTTCGTCACCCGCCACGGGTGCGAACCCTGGGAGGATCTCGCGGTCAAGCTGATGCTCAAGTGGCCCAACCTCTACTACTCCACCTCGGCCTTCGCGCCCAAGTACTACCCGAAGGCCATCATCGACTACGCGAACACGCGCGGCGCCGATAAAGTCCTCTACGCCGGCTACTTCCCCATGGGCCTGTCGCTCGAGCGAATCTTCAGCGAGCTGCCCGGCGTGCCGTTCAAAGACGAAGTGTGGCCAAAGTTCCTGTACGGCAATGCCGCACGCATCCTCGGTCTCGAGGACTAATCAATGGCGTTCGGAATCACCGCCGAGCAGGAGCAACTGGCCGCTGCAGTCGGCGACTTCGCGGCGCGCCACGCACCGATCGACAAGACCAGGGCTTCGTTCGACTCCATCGCCGCCGGCGAATTACCGCCCTGGTGGGAGGAACTCACCGCCTCCGGCTTTCACGCGGTGCACCTGCCAGAAGCCTCGGGAGGCCAGGGCGGCTCCCTCGCCGACCTCGGCTGCGTCGTCGAAGCCGCCGCGGCGGCACTGCTGCCCGGCCCGCTGCTGAGCACCACGATTACCAGCGCCGTCGCCCAACTCGCGGACGACTCCGGCGCCGACCTACTCGCCGAACTCACTGCCGGCGCACCTGCCGCGGCGGTGCTGCCCGAGCACTCCATGGTCCGCATGACACGTCACCTCGATGGCTGGCAGCTCGACGGTTCCAGCGCACCGACGGCGGGAATGGTTTCGGCACAACGCATCCTGCTCGCCGTACACACCGACACCGACGCTGAGGCCGACGTGCGCTGGTTCAGCCTCGACGTCACGCAGACGTGGCCGGGGGTGTCGGTTGAGCCGCGGCGCGGCACCGACTTGGGCATCGACGTCGGTGTCCTGACACTGACCGGTCACGTCGTGCCCGCAAGTGCCGAACTGTTCGGAATCGCCTGCGCGCCTGCCCGTTGCATCGCGGTGGCCTTGACCGCGTGTGCCGCGGCGGGCACCGTGCGCAGATGCCAGGCAGCGGCGACCGAGTACATCCGCACCCGTGAGCAGTTCGGCCGGCCCGTCGGCGCCTTCCAGGCCCTGCAGCACAAGGCCGCAATGTTGCTGGTCAATTGCGAATTGGCCTCGGCCGCAGCATGGGACGCCGTGCGCGCGGGCGGGGATTCTGTCGCCCAACAGCGGCTTGCCGCCGGGGCGGCTGCGCAGGTGTCGATCGCGACAGCACCCGACCTCGTCCTCGACGCCATGCTCATGTTCGGCGCCATCGGCTACACCTGGGAACACGACACGCACCTGTACTGGCGACGGGCGATCGCCCTCGCCGCCTCGGTCGGATCGCTCACGCGGTGGGCCCGCGAAACGGGCGAACTTGCGTTGCGGGAGAGGCGCAGCACAGCGCTAGATCTCGGCGACGTAGAAGCCGAATTCCGCGCCTCGGTGGCGGCCAGGCTCGAGCAAGCCCGCGGGCTGCCCAACGAGCACCCGGCCGACGACGCCCGGACACCGGGCCAAGCCTGGGGTCAACAGCGCGACCTTCTCGCCGAAGGCGGGCTGATGGCCCCGCACCTGCCCGCTCCGTGGGGCCTCGGCGCCACGGCGTTACAGCAGGTGATTATCGGCGAGGAGTTCGACAAACGCCCCGATCTGCCAAGGCCCTATCTCGGCATCGCGGAGTGGATCCTACCGACGATCCTCACCTACGGAAACGACTGGCAGCGAGAACAATTCGCCTGGCCGATGCTGCGCGGAGCGCAGCGCTGGTGTCAGCTGTTCAGCGAGCCGGAGGCCGGGTCCGATCTGGCCTCCCTGAAAACGCGCGCCGAGAAGGTCGACGGTGGGTGGCTGATCAACGGGCACAAGGTCTGGACCTCGCAGGCAGACCGAGCGCAGTTCGGTGCCCTGCTTGCGCGCGCCGATCCGGATGCGCCCAAGCACCGCGGCATCAGCTACTTTCTCATCGACATGGCCTCGCAAGGCATCACCGTCGAGCCCATCAGGCAGGCCAGCGGTGGCTATGACTTCAACGAGGTTTTCTTCACCGACGTCTTCGTCCCCGACCACATGCTGGTCGGGACACCCGGCGCCGGTTGGGATCTCGCGGTGGCCACCATGGCGGTCGAACGCACCGCGATCGCCAACAACGTCAACATCGACCGATCAGCCGCACTGCGCCACGTCGCGCGCGGTGACGGCCCCGACCGCGGCGCCGTCCTGGAAGCACTCGGCGACATCGAGGCCCACACGTCTGCCATCAAGGCCATGGTGCTTCGCGAAACCCTGCGCCAGGTGCAGGGCTGGGCGGCCGGGCCCACATCGAGCATCGCCAAATATGCCCTGGTCATGCTGCTCCGTCGCGCGTCGACCGCCACGCTGCGACACACCGGGGTCGCCGCGCTGCACGAAGATTCCGAACCCGCCGTGATCGGACCGTATTTCGACATACCGTCCGAACTCATCGGCGGAGGGACCCCCGAAATACAGCTGACCGTGATCGCCTCCATGATCCTCGGCCTACCACGCAAATAACAACGCAAGCACTCCCCGCCATCACCAGAGAGGGCATGACGATGAAAGAAAATCTCGAATTCACGTTCTTCGACTGCGACAACCACTATTACGAGGCACTGGATGCCTTCACCCGCCACATCGAGCCGGCGTTCAAGAAGCGCGCCATCCAGTGGGCGCAGATCGACGGCAAGCAGCGTCTGGTGGTCGGCGGCCGCGTCAACAGATTCATCCCCAACCCCACGTTCGATCCTGTCGGCAAGCCCGGCGCCCTCGATGAGTACTTTCGCGGTCGCAACCCCAAGGGGGCCGACATGAACGCATTGTTCGGCGAATTGGAGCCCATCCCCGCCGCGTATCGGGATCGTGACGCCCGACTGGCGCTGATGGACGAGCAGGGCATGCAGGGCTGCATCCTGCTACCGACCCTCGGGGTCGGGATGGAACAGGCGCTGCTGCCCGACTTCGATGCCACCGTCGCGACATTCCGCGCGTTCAACCGGTGGATGGACGAGGACTGGGGATTCGCCTACCGCGAGCGTATTTTCGCCGCGCCCTACTTCACGCTCTGCCAACCGGATGCTGCTGTGCGCGAGCTCGAATGGGCTTTGGAACGTGACGCCCGGTTCATCGTGATGGTCCCCGGACCGATCACCACCGCCATCGGCACGCGCGCACCCGGTGACCCGATGTTCGACGACTTTTGGCGGCTGGCAAACGATTCGGGTATTACCGTCTGCTACCACTCGGGCGAGAACTATTACTCGAAGTTCATGACGGCCTGGGGTGAATCCGACTACATGATGTCCTTTCAAGCGCTGCTCGGCTTTCGGTCGCTGTTCTCCGGCGACCCGATCCAAGACACTTTCGCCAACCATTTGCACAAAGGTCTGTTCCTGCGATTCCCCAACCTGCGCATGGCGTCCATCGAAAGCGGATCGGCGTGGGTGTTCCATCTCTTCGAGAAGCTGACGAAGTCCTACGGCCAGATCCCCTTCATCTACCAGGAAGACCCGCGCGAGACGTTCAAGCGCCACGTCTGGGTGTCCCCCTTCTACGAGGACGAACTGGCCAGCCTGCTCAAGCTCGTCGGCGCCGACCGCATCATCATGGGTTCGGACTTCCCTCACGTCGAAGGCCTCGCCAACCCAGCCTCTTACATCAAGGACCTAGAAAACTTCGACTACACCCCGGCCCAATGCCGAACCGTCATGCGCGACAACGGCCTCGAGTTGGCGACCCGCCGGCCCGTCTGACGCGACCCCGTGAAGGTCGACAAGGGCTCGCTGGTCGCGATGCTGCTGGAAGTCGGAGAGGAGAACGCCGCCGTCCTACTTGCCCGTTCGACGGTGGCCGACGAAATCGACACGGAAAAGGACCTGGACACCCTCCTGCATTTCGGGCTCGACCCGGATCAGGTCGACGAGGTCGCCCGGTTGGCCGTCGGCGCGATCGCCCCTGACGACGTCAACACCCGACGCCGACGCGACGAGATGGAAAAGGCGATCTCGCGCCGCTTGGCGGACCTGGTCGACGACTGGATATCGTAAGCCATTGCGGCATCGCATTGTCGGCGTCACGTCAGTTCGACCGAAGATCGCGGCGACAGCCGACCCGCAGAGCAGCCAGGTGACCACCCTGCAGTCAACGAATCCTGCGGCTAGCCGCGAATGGTGGTGAGGCGCTTCGCCGGTGCCGCGGCCACCACGCGGGCGCCGACCAACGCGGTCAGCATCACCGCCATGCACACCAGGCCGTCGTCCTTGAGCCCCCACCTGATGGCGGCGAGGATCGCCACACCCGCGACGCACAGCAGGCCACCGACGGCCGCTCCCCGCCCGCGCCCCCGCACGGTCGGGGCGCCGTCCCAGCCGGACAGCGGGTTGTTCTCCAGCGGGCGCAGCGCCACGAAAAGCACCGCCACGGCGACGATCACGACGAGCAGCTGCGCGACGCTCACGACGAGGAAGTCCGGCGCGCCCGGGTAGCGAGGGCAGCCGAGGTAGTCGAACGCCAGATGCACGCCCAGCAGCACGGGCATGTGCCACAAGTACAGGGTCATGGCCCCGGAGTTACCGATCGCCGTCCACCACCACACCCGTGGCCGCCGGGCCCAGCGCGCGATCGCCGGCGCGGCGGCAATCGCCAACGCGCTCAGGATGATTGCGTGGCCCGCCAACAGCAGTGAGGGCGGGCTGGTGTTGGACAGCTGGTGATCGCCGGTGCCGACCATGCTGACCTGATACGGACCCCAGGCCACCAGCGCGACGTCGACGGCGAACGCGATCGCCGCGACGGCCAGCGCGACGCGTCGGGTGAGCAACCGGCGGCGGTAGGCGATGCCGAACATGGCAGGGATAAGCCAGACGGCCAGGTTGAGGTAGCCCAGGGGCATCATGGCCGGCCAGTGCAGCCGGATGGCGTCGATCGCCGCGATGGTCCCGTAGACGCCGGCCACGGCGGCGGCGAGACGCCCCGCGGTGGTGATGCGGTACAGCACCGGCATGGCGGCCAGCACAAGCACGTAGGCCCCCAAGAACCACAGCAGCTGCGTGCTGACACCGGCCACCGGCTCGTAGACGTGTTGCGGCAGAGCCCGATACAGAACCGTCAGCACCACAGCCCAAAACGCCAGGTAGTAGAACACCGGCCGGAACAGCCTGGTGCAGCGTTTCATCAGCCAGTCACCCCAGTTCGTGCCTGCGGACCACGACGATAGGCAGGCCGCGGCGCCGGCGAAGAAGAACAGCGGCATGATCTGCAGGAGCCAGGTCGCCGCCTGAAACAGCACCGAGGTGGTCAGCAGGTTGTCCCAGATCAAGACGTGGTTTTCGATGATGCTGATGGCCATCACGGTGTGGCCGAGCACCACGCCGATCAGCGACGTGATGCGGATGACGTCCAGAACGCGGTCGCGGTCGGCCGGAGTGGCCGCCGCCACCTCGGCGACGTCGGGGAATCTGGTGAGAGCTGCCATGGGGATGTGCCGAACCTTTCGGGAAAACCATTGGGCGAGAACGCATCAAGCATTGCCGGTCGTGGGGGGCCTGCGCCCGCGCAGTTCTACGCGTCGGGCCTGAGTAGTACTACTCAGTTCGCGGCGGTGTTGAGCGGGTCGTAGTCGGCCAGCAGCTTCTCGATGCGCGCTTCATCCAGCCGCACCCGCACCGTCGCGGCCTCCTGCTGGTCGCGAATCACCTTGGCCAGGGTGAACGCGCTCGACACCAAGAACAGGAAGGTGATGCCGAGGAAGCCCCGCTGCCACGCGTCGAGCGGAAGCAGGTAGATACCGCCCAGCGCGGTCACGAAGCTGATCGCGAACGCGACAGCGGCCTGGACGAAAAACGCGGTGGTGGTCTTGGACATGGTGTTGGGAGTTGTCATGCCAAACAGCCTGCGGCGGCGCCCCGCTCGCCGGATCCGTAAGAATACTCAGATTCGCGGTTGCCGGTTGGCTGGGCTTGGGTCACACGCGCGTTGTCTCAGCCCAGCTGATCGCCAATCTCCTTGGCGGCCTTGACAAGCGCGGCGGCCACCGTCGCATAGCGGGCGGCGTCGAGCCGATTCTGGGGTGCGGCGGCGTTCAGCGCCAGCCGCAGCCCCGGCGCCCGCGTGGGTATCGGCACCGCGACGGAAGCGACACCCTCCTCGCTCTCCTCGCGGTTGATCGCGTAGCCGCGCTCGCGGATGGCGGCAAGCTCGGCCTGCAATTCGGTGCGGCTGCCGATCGACGATGAAGTGATGCGTTCCAACCGTTCTCGCGGCAGCAGCTGACGCAGCTCCGGCTCGGGCAGCTGGGCCAGCATCACCTTGCCCGTCGAGGTGCAATGCGCCGGCATGCTGCGGCCCAGCCGGGACGCCACCCGGACCGCGGCCGGTCCCTCGACGGCGGCGACGAACCGGACGCTGGCACCGTCCAACATCCCGACGTGAATCGTTTCGCGCAGCTGTTCGCCGAGGCTTCGCATGATCGGGGTGGCCGTTCGCTGGATGTCGATGCGGCCGAAGATCGCGAACGCGACACCAGTCAGCGACGGACCGGGCAGGTAGGCCTTGGACACCGGGTCCTGCCGGACGAACCCGCGGTAGGCCAGCATCGCGAGCAACCGGTGCGCGGTGGACGACGCCACGCCCAGGTATCGGGTGGCCTCGCTCAACCGGATCTGCGGTTGCTCACCCAACAGCAGCAGGAGTTTGAGCGCGTTGTCGACCGACTCGATCGGATACTGCGGCGCAAGCGAATCGGCGGCCGGGGCGCCGGCGGCCCGCTCGCGCTTTCTCGCCATGACAGTGAAGGTACTCGCGCCGATTGCGACTCACAGCAAGCTGAGCACGGCCGCGCCGAGGAGTCCCGCCACGACCACGACGCCGGTCGCGGCCGCGGTCGCCTTCCACCCGAAGCTGCGGGCGACCATCGCGGCACCCGGAACGCTCACCGCCGGAAGGGTGATCAGCAGCGCGCCGATCGTCCCCGACGATGCGCCCAGCAGGGCCAAACCCTGCAGGATCGGGATCTCCCCCGCCGTCGGGATGACCATCAGCGTGCCGGCGATCGCGACGACCGCGACCAGCAGCAGGCCCAGCAGCAGCCCGCGGTGCGCCGGTTGTCCCAAGGTGAGCAGGAAACCGCGGAACGCCCCGACCGTGAGCACCAACACCGCGTACTCGGGCAGCAGGAACAGCATCAACCACAGCAATGCCCGCACGAACCTGCGCGGCCTGCCCGCGCTCTCGTCGTCGGCCGGAGGCGCCATCGCGCGAGGCGGCGTCGGGCCCCGGCCGGACGGTCGGGAGAGCCATCCCACCGCGGCCCCGACACTCAGCACCGTCGCGGTTCCGACGACCAACCTGGTCAGGCTCCATTGCCAGGGAGCGACGAAGAGCAGAAAAACGAGCACCGCCGGGTTGAGCAGCGGGTTTCCCAACCAGTAGGCGATGGCGGCCGCAGGCGTGACGCCGTTGCGCCGCAGGGTGACCGCGACCGGTGCGGCGCAACATGTGCACATCATCGATGGCATGCCGGCGACTCCGCCGGCCAGCGCGCTGGACAACCGACCGTGGCGGTTCAAGACGCGCGGCAGCCACGGGCGCGGGATCAGCGCCTGCACCGAGGCGCTGATCAGCAGCGCGACCACCAACGCCGGCCAGATCGACGACACGTATGCGTGGAAGAAGGTCGCCGCGGCGTGCCAGGTCGGCCGATCGCCGGTGTGCACGCCGCCCACGGTCAGAACGCTCGATCCCGACCAGTGGTGGGTGCGATGGGCGCCGGCGGCCTTGCCGGCGTAAGGCAGCCACTTCGCCCACAGCAGCCCCGCCACGAACAGGGTGAGCGCGATGAAAACGCCGATCGCGACGTTCCCCCGAGGATCGGCGTGAATTGCATTGCCCTTCAAAGGCATCGCCATGCCCACCGACGCTAGTCGACGAACCGCGATCCTCCTCGGGCGCGGGGGTGGCCACGCCTGACCAACCGGGACCGCGATCGCGATTATTCTCGGCTTCGTGCGCGGGGCATTTCCCTCTGGATATCGCCGTTACGTCGCCATCGGGGACAGCCAGACCGAGGGCTTGTGGGACGGCGACGACGTCGTCGGCCTCCTCGGATTCGCCGACCGGCTCGCCGTCATGATCGATTCGCTGCACCCGGGCCTGCACTACGCCAACCTCGCGATCCGCGGCAAACGCATCGCCGACGTCCTGCACGAGCAGGTGCCGCGGGCCCTGGCGATGCGGCCGGACCTGATCACCGTGTGCGCCGGGATGAACGACGTGATCCAGCCGGGCCGGTCGTTCGGGCCCGCCCTGGTCGACCTCGAGCACGTCTACGCCGCGCTGGCCGGGTCCGGCGCGACCGTGGTGACGACCACGTTCCCCAACGTCGCGCAGTTCCTCCCGCTCGGGCGGCTGGTGTCCGGGCGTCTCGCACGCATCAACGCGGCGATCACCGCGGCCGCCGAACGCTACGGGTTCGGGCTCGTCGACCTGTACAACGCCCCGTCGATGCGCGAGCTGGACACCTGGGCCATCGACCGGGTGCACGCCTCCACCAAGGGGCACATGCTGTTCGCCGCCGCGGCCGCCGAGGCACTGAACCTTCCTGGCAGCAACCATGATTGGGCCCACGCGACTCCGGACGCCCGGCGGCGCTCGCGCACCGCCGGCGCGTACGAGCAGCTGCGCTGGACGCAGGACAGCTTCTTCCCGTGGATCTGGCGGCGGCTGCGCGGCATGTCGTCGGCCGACGGGCGCGAACCCAAACGCCCGCAGTTGGAGAGCCTGGGCACGCCGGCCGATGCGAACCGGCGGGTTTAGGGCGCACATCGGCGGGCGGTCAGGCATCCTGGACGCATGGACGTGGAGGCTTTGCTGCATGCGATTCCGCCGCTCGCCGTCTACCTGGTGGTCGGCGGTGTGGTCGGCCTCGAGAGCCTGGGGATTCCGCTGCCCGGCGAGATCATCCTGGTCAGCGCGGCCCTGATGTCCTCACACGACGACCTGCCCGTCAACCCGATCGGCGTCGGCGCCGCCGCGGTGATCGGCGCCGTGGTGGGCGATTCGATCGGTTACACCGTCGGGCGCAAGTTCGGCATGCCGCTCTTCGACCGCCTGGGCCGGCGGTTCCCCAAACATTTCGGTCCCGGACACGTGGCGTTGGCCGAAAAGTTGTTCAACCGCTGGGGAGTTCGGGCCGTCTTCTTCGGCCGCTTCATCGCGTTGTTGCGGATTTTCGCCGGGCCACTGGCCGGGGCCCTGAAGATGCACTATCCGCGCTTCCTGGCGGCCAACGTCTCGGGCGCTATCTGCTGGGCCGGCGGCACCACCGCGCTGGTGTATTTCGCCGGGATGGCCGCCGAGCGCTGGCTGGAGCGGTTTTCCTGGATCGCGCTCGTCATCGCCGTCGTGTGCGGTCTGATCGCCGCCTTCGCGCTGCGGGAACGGACCTCCCGGGCCATCGCCGAACTCGAGGCCGAGCACTACCGCAAGGCCGAGAACACCGCGGCCTGACTCTCAGCGGCTCAGCTGGCCGCCTCGCCGAGGTCCTCCGGCGCCATGGGCCGGTGCTCTTCGATGAGGCCGACCGCCATCCGGCGGGCCCGCAACGCCGCCTCGGTGTCGCCCACGCCGGCCAGCACGATGGCCCCCTTCATCAGGATGTGCCAGCACGAGGCGAAGTCCTCGACGTCGATCAACCCCGCGGCGACGGCGCGCTGGCGCACGATATCGCGGACGTGGTCGATGTGGACGATGCAGGCCTGCCCGGCCGGGGAATCGGGGCCGAGCTCGAGCAGCACGTTGATGAACGAGCAGCCCTCGTAGCCGTCGCGCAGCTGGATCCAGTCGTGCATGACGTCGAAGATCGCGAGCAGCTGCTCCTCGGGCGTCTCGCCGCGCTGACGGGACTGCTCCTCGATCAGGCCGTGCGTCCAGACTTCCTCGCGCCGTTGCAGCACGGCCAGCACGAGGTCGTTCTTGGTGGCGAAGTGGCGGTACAGCGTGGCCTTGGCGACGCCGGCCCTCTCGATCACCTCTTCGGTGCCGACAGCACGGATTCCACGCCGGCTGAACAGGTCATATGCGGCGGTCAAGATGCGTTCACGAGCCGACGCGGGAGGCGTTCCGACATCGCAAGTTGTCATAACAACGCACAACATACTCTTAGCCGCGACGTGTAGACAGACCGACCTGTCTTGTTATAGAAATGAGATTCGCACTCCGCGAAGAGTCTGTCTTCAGAGGGCAGGACGGGCATCCATCGCAGCGTCGTAGACGCGAGTCGATTAGGAGGCCACCGATGAGCTCGGCCATTGCAGAACCTATGACAACGACCCACCTCATGTTGAGCACCAAGCTGGTGTATGAGTTGGGCGATCCGAACAGCACGCTGCGCGCGACGGCCGATCGCAGCGGACCGGCGGTGCTCGTCTATGCGGGCGGGGAGATCGACGCTTGCAACGAGCACACCTGGCGCCAGTTGCTCAGTGAAGTCGCCGGCATCGTCGTCGCGCCGGGCCCCCTGGTGGTCGACGTCACGGGCCTGGAATTCATGGGCTGCTGCGCCTTCGCGGTGCTGGCCGACGAGGCGAAGCGCTGCAAGGACCGCGGCGTCGAGCTTCGCCTGGTCAGCCGGGAACCGATCGTCACGCGCATCGTCGACGCGTGCGGCCTGTCCATGCTGCTGCCCATCTACCCGACCGCCGACTCGGCGCTGGCGGCCGCGGCGCGTTGGTGACGGGGCCGCACCCGCACTGATCGGCCCGCCCCCGTCGGGATGAGCGAACCTCCCACCTTCGGCGCGGAGGAAGAATTCCTCCTCGTCGACCCGCGAACCGGCGAACCGGCTCCCCGAAACAGCGAGGTGGCCGCGGCAGCCGAGCGCCGGGGTGTCGACCTGCAGCTGGAACTGAGCAGCTGCCAGGTGGAGACCACGTCCAGCGTCGTGGCGACCAGCCCGGAACTCGGCGAGGAACTGTCCCGGTTGCGGCGCACGGCCGCGCAGGCGGCCCAGGCCGTGGGGCTGCAGTTGCTCGCGGCCGGGCTCCCGCCGGCCACGCCGCACGAGTTTCCCGTCACCGACACCCCGCGCTATCGGCGGATCGGCGCCGAATACGGAATGGTCGCGCACGAGCAGGGAATCTGCGGCTGCCATGTGCACGTGCAGGTGCCGGACCGCGCGGCCGCCATCCATGTCAGCAATTGGCTGCGGCCGTGGCTGCCGTCATTGCTTGCGCTGTCGGCGAATTCGGCGATCTATCGCGGCGCCGACAGCGGCTACGCCAGCTGGCGCAGCGTCCTGTGGCGACGCTGGCCGGTGGCCGGGCCCCCGCCCTTCTTCCCCTCACCCGAGGACTACGACAGCACGGTGCGGATGCTGATCGACAGCGAGGTCATCCTCGATCACAAGATGATCTATTGGGACGTGCGCCCGTCGGAGAACTTCCCGACGATCGAGGTGCGGGTGGCCGACGTGCCGGCGACCGTGGCCGAGACGGTGTTGCTCGCCACGCTGGTCCGGGCCGCGGTGATGACGGCGCTCGAGGACGACCAGCCCGGGCGGCGGCTTCCACCGGCGGCCCTGCGCGCGGCCTACTGGAAGGCCGCTCACGACGGCCTGGCCGGGCGCACGCTCGACCTGATGCACGGCGGCGGAGCCGTGCCGGCGCGTGAGCAGCTGGGCACGCTCGTGCAGCGCGTCGGGCCGGCCCTGCAATCCCTCGGCGAATATGAACGCGTCGTGGGCGAACTCGACCGCGTCGCCGCCCAGGGCAACGGCGCGATGCGCCAGCTACGGGCGTGGCGCAAGCGCGGTGAAGTGAGGGACGTCATCGACGAGGCGGCCGCCGCCACGCTGGACTGAAACCCGTTGCTGCGCTTGTGTTCACTCGCGCGTGCGTCCAGGGCGGCGACACGCCGTGGCGGGCCCTGCCGGGGCGCACAGTCAAAGCCGTGAACGCACGCTGGATGCGGCCACCGCTGCGCTGCCGGTCACGCCACTGCGACCAGTCGGTACAGGCCGATCAGGCCGACCACCACGATCGTGGCGCGCAGCGCGTTGCCCGAGAGCCGCCGCCCGTAACGCGCCCCGATCACTCCGCCGACCAGCGAGCCCGCCGCGATCAGCCCGGCGGCCGGCCAGCTGATCCGGTCGAACGCCACCAACGTATAGGCCACGGCGGCAACCACATTCACCACCAGGGTCAGCAGGTTCTTGGCGGCATTCATCCGCTGCACCGACTCCGGCAGCAGCGTACCCATCAGTCCGACCAACAGGATGCCCTGGGCGGCGGTGAAATAGCCGCCGTAGACGCCGACGGCGAACGTGCCGAGCACCAGCACGGCCATGCGGGCGGGGGTGATGTGCTCGGGTGAGCGGCCGGCCACCTCGGCGCGCCGGCCGGTCCACGCCTGGATCCGTGGGCCGACGACCACGAGCACGAGCGCCAGGACCAGCAGGACCGGCACCACCTCGGCGAAGACCTTCTCCGGCAGATGCAGCAGCAGGTAGGCGCCCAGCACCGCGCCGGCCAGCGAGGCGGGCAGCTGCCAGCGCAGGCGGTTCCATTGACCGCGCAACTCCGCGCGGTAGCCCCAGGTGCCCGACACGCTCCCGGCGACCAGGCCGGCCGCGTTCGACATGGTGGCGGTGACCGGCGGGAAGCCGAGGGCGACCAACGTCGGGAACGTGATCAAGGTGCCGGACCCCACGAGCGCGTTGATGGCGCCCGCGCCGAGCCCGGCCAAACAGATCAAGAGCATGTGGGAAGGCGACACTGAAGAAAAACCCTAGCCCGCCACCCGTTTCGGCCCGCGGGCGACCGCCGGATGCCGCTCTGCGTCAGGCGGACGGCGCCTCGGCGCCGCGGTCGACGCCGGTGCGCAGCTTGACCGACGCCGAATACGCGAGCGTCCGGAAGTGCAGGACCGGATCGTCGGAGGGCTCGATGCCGTCGGTCACGCGCATCGGGTCGAACACGACGATGTCGCCGCCGTGCTCACGCTCCGTCTCCAGGCCGGTGATCTCGATGGTGCCGACGGTCGCGATCTGAGTGCTCTGCCATGCCGCGGATGGGTCCACCGTGGAGTCGGCGGGCCCGGCGATCTGCACCCGATATTCGAACCGCACCGGCCCGCCGTCCAGGCGGGCGTTCAGCTCGTCGGTGAGGAAGTCCGCGCCCTCGCCCTGGGCAGCCGACGCGGACAGGTAAGTCTGCGCGGCGGCCGGAACCAGGTGGTAGCGAACGAATCTGGCGCTGCCGTCGGCGGCGACCCAGCGGAAGGCGTGCAGGCCGTGGTATTCGGTGGTGGCGTAGCTGGCCGGGATCTTGTTGGCGTCGCGCACCACCGGCAGCGCGCCGAGCAGCCGGGGATGGGTGAGGAAGTATTTGGCCATGCGCAGCGGCGTGGTCAGGCCGGGCCGCATCGCCTTGAGCAGATCGACGAATCCGTCGGGTGTGCTCGAGACGAACAGCCGGGCGGTCTGCGTCGACACGTCGGTGGTGGAGCCGTCGGGCAGGGTGAATTTCACCGCCATGCCGCGGATCCCCGGCACGTTGTCGCGCTGCTTGGGATTGCCGGCGCCGTTGGAGAAGCGGATCAGCGCCGGGACCGTCGAGCCGTCGAGATGCTTTGCGCGCGAAAGCATGACCGCGTCGGGGGTCGCGGTGAAGGTGCCGCGGTAGAGCGTGCCTTTGGCGTGCAGCGCGCGACAACCCGGCTGCGCGCCGCCGGTGCCTCGAATCGCCTCGATCGCCTCATCAGGTGTGACCATGGGCGAATCTTAAGGCGCTATTCGGGAAAGCCGAAGAGTTTGACGACACCGTGATCGCGGCCGGCGGTGTAGCCGCCGTCGACGGCGATGGCCTGGCCGCTGACGAAGGAGGCGTCGGGCGACAGCAGGAACGCCGCCATGGCCGCGACCTCCTCCGGCTGGCCCAGCCGTTGCAGGGCGTGTTCTTCGGTGATAGAACGCAGCGGGCCCTCCATGCCGGGCAGGCCGAAGACGCTTTGCGCCATTGGCGTTTCGATGAAGCCGGGGCAGATGGCGTTGGCCCGGATGCCGCTCGGACCGTAGTCGAGCGCGATGTTCTTGGTGAGCAGGACAACGCCGCCCTTGGCCGCGTTGTACGAGCTGCCGCCCGCCGTGCCTTCCAGGCCCTCGACGCTGGCGACGGTCACCAGCGAACCCCGTTCGCCGTCGACCCGGGGCTGCTCGATCATCCGGGCCAGCGCCGCCTTGGCGACCAGGAACGTTCCGGTGAGGTTGATCCCGATCACCCGGTCCCACTCGGCTCGGTCGAGTAGATGGGCCGGGCCGCCGCCGGCGACGCCGGCCGCGTGCAGCACGCCGTCGAGGCGGTCGGGCACGGCGGCCAACACCGCGGCGATCGCGGCTTCGTCGGTGACGTCGGCGGTCACGAACGTGAACGCCGGGCCCAGGTCGGGCGCGTCGGCCAGGTCGGCGCCGATCACCGTGCCGCCCTCGGCGATCAGGCGCCGAGCGGTCGCCAGGCCGATTCCGGACGCGGCGCCCGTCACTATGAAGGTGCGAGAGCGGTCACGCTCTGGGATCGCCACGTCTGGTCCCCTCGGTCGAAGGTCGGTTGGGCCGCAGACATGTTGACACAGCCGGTTTCGATAGAGGAGAACTATTATCAAATCGCCGCGCGGTCTTGGACAGGGCTCGCGTGCGGGGAGAGTGTTAGAAGCAGCGGCGAATCCCCAGTTTGCCCAGACCCCGAGCAGGAGCCAGCGCATGTTCTCGTCGACACCCATACGTCCGCGGCGGGCAGCCGCCACCCTGGCCGTCGCCACCGCCGTGACGGCGGCGATCGTCCTCTTCCCCACCGCTCCTTCGGCGCCGGTGCGGCTCGCCTCGACCGAGCCGGTCGAGGTTGCCCAGGGCGTCTCGATCGTCCCCGCTCCCGGTTGGACGCTCGGGCACCGCGGCCCGAATTGGGTGGCATTCAACAACGCCGACGGCAGCGCGCAGCTGCGGGTCGCGGTCAAGCCGGCCGGCGCGACGGATGTCGGCGCGGTGTTGCAGGCCGACATCGACGAGTACGCGTCGTCGTCCGGCCTGGGCGACATGAAGAATCTGACCGCCCCCAACACGCAGCCGCTGCAGAGCGCGAACTTTCAGCTTCAAGCGTCCATCGACTACACGGCCAACGTCCCGGCCCCGGGCGGCCCCATCCCCGTCCTGGGCACGTTCACCGAGCTGCTGAACACGTCTAATCAGCGGTCGGCCTTCATCGACTTCCGGCAGAACAACAACGCGACCCCGCAGGCCGTGGACGACGGCGGGATGATGATCCGCTCCATGGAGTGACGGCGGCGGACTGGCGCAGGCGAGTTAGCAAGGCGTGCACGGCTATTCGCCGTCCCCCTCTCGTCCCGGAACCGACGCATCGAACGCGTTGAGGGTGACGGCCACCATGGAGAAGCAGCCGACAAGAAAAACGATTTCGGCCAGGCCCCGCTCACCGAACGTGCGTCTCACCGCCTGGTACGTCGTCTCAGGAAGCACCCCGCCACGGTTCAGCGCCGCCGCCATGTCGTAGGCGACCGCCTGGTCACCGCTGAGGTCGCTGGGCCGCTCGCCGGCGGCGATGGTCGCGATTGTCCGGTCGGGCAGCCCCGCGCGGCGCGCGAAGTACTCGTGGCCGTACATCTCGTAGCGGGCACCGAACTTGGCGGCGGTCACCAGGATCACCAGCTGATGGACCGTCGCGGGCAGCACGCTGTGCTCCCAGAGCGCCTTGTTGAACGCCCAGGCCGGCTTCCCGAAATTCGGGAAATGCAGCCAGCCGTTGAA
Organism: Mycobacterium paraffinicum; assembly: GCF_001907675.1. GTDB lineage: Bacteria > Actinomycetota > Actinomycetes > Mycobacteriales > Mycobacteriaceae > Mycobacterium > Mycobacterium paraffinicum_A. The sequence continues at coordinate 8,253 of NZ_MPNT01000026.1, read as the reverse complement.
GGGGCCGATCAGGGCACCATCGTCGCGGCGGGCGATGAGTTCCCCGAAGTGGTCCTCGATCATCGCCGCCATGTCGTCATAGAGCTCCCGTTGATCAGCGCTCAACGTGGCCGGTGGCAGCGGTGCTAGACGCGTCCTTGCTGGCATGGCTCGATCCTGCGACGGCGGCCACAGTTGTGCCAGGACTTGTTGGTGACCAGTGGTAGGCGGAACCTCCCAGAGCAACGGGCAGGCCGTCCGGCGCGCCCTGGCATGATCGCGTAGCACAGACTGGAGCACACCGACCTCGGAGGGGTTCATGCCACCAGCCGACATCTCGGCCAACACCACGGAGACGCTCGCCGGGTTCGTCGAGCGACACGCAACGCAGCGGCCCGACGCCATCGCGATCCGCTTCGGCGAGCGGCAGTGGTCCTGGGCGGACTGGGCCGCGCGGATTCGTCGCATCGCGGGTGCCCTGCGCGCGGCCGGAGTGCGGCGCGGGCAGAGCGTCGCATTCCTGGACAAGAACCACCCCGCCTGCCTCGAGGTCCTTTTCGCCGCCGCGTCGATCGGGGCCGTCACCACCGTCGTCAACTGGCGCGTGATGGGCGACGAACTCGTGCATGTGCTCGACGACAGCGGGGCGCGGCTGCTCTTCGTCGGCGCCGAACTGCGGGCCGCGGCCGAGGCGGCCGCCGCGCGGGCGCCGGGCGTGGAGCGCATCGTCGTGGTGGACGACGAGTACGAATCCCTGCTGGCCGCCGCCCCGCCCATCGAGCGCGACACCGAGGTCCACGAGAGCGAAACCGCGCTGGTGATCTACAGCTCGGGCACCACCGGCCGACCGAAGGGCGTGTTGCTGAGCCAGCGGGCGCTGGTCAACCACGCGGCGAACCTGGCGCCGGCCTTCCCGTTCGACGACGGTGACGCCAACCTCGTCGCCATGCCGCTCTTTCACGTCGGCGGAATCGGGTACGCGCTCTTCGGGATTCGGGCCGGGGTGCCGACGATCATGACCCGCGAGCCCGACGCCGCGGCCCTGACAGCGGCCGTGCGGGCCGGCGCCACCCACGCCTTCTTCGTCCCGCCGGTGATCGCCCGGTTCCTCGATGCCGGCGAGTCGGCCCACGGCACGATCGCGGGCCTGCGCTACATCGTCTACGGGGCCGCGCCCATGCCGCTGCCGCTGCTGCACCGGGCGCTGACGACCTGGCCCGACACGCGTTTCGTGCAGGTGTACGGGCAGACCGAACTGTGCGGCGCGGTCACCGCGCTCAGCGACGACGACCACCGCGATTCCACCCGCCCGCACCTACAGCTCGCGGCCGGAAAGGCGGTGCTGGGCACCGAGATTCGGGTGGTGGATCCCGAGACGGGCGCCCCCGTGGCCGCCGGGGAAGCCGGCGAGATCTGGGTGCGGAGCAACCAGAACATGACCGGCTACCTGAACCTGCCGCAGGCGACCGCCGAGACGATCACCGACGAGGACTGGGTGCGCACGGGCGACGTGGGGCGCCTGGACGCCGACGGCTACGTCTACATCGAGGACCGCCTCAAGGACATGATCATCACCGGCGGCGAGAACGTGTACGGGCCGGAGGTGGAAAGCGTCCTCGTCGAGCATCCCGCGATCACCGACGCCGCGGTGATCGGCGTGCCCGACGACTTCTGGGGCGAATCGGTCAAGGCGATCGTGGTGGCTGACGGCGAGGTCGATGCGCAGGAGGTGATCGATTTCTGCCGTCAGCACCTCGCCGGCTACAAGTGCCCGCGGACGGTGGACTTCGTGGCATCACTCCCCCGCAACGCGAGCGGAAAGATTCTGAAAGCCGATCTGCGCGAACCGTATTGGCGCGGCCACGGACGGGGCATATGAGCGCCGTCGATGCGTGGCGGCGCGAGTGTGCGATCAGTGTGCTCGGCGGTCCGACCACGGTGGTCGACATCGCTGGCCGGCGGATCGTGATGGATCCGACGTTCGATCCGCCGGGTGCCCATGCGTATCTGACCAAGCTGACCGGCCCGGCGGTGAGTGCCGAGGCGCTCGGCCCAGTGGATGCGGTGCTGATCAGCCACGACCAGCACCCCGACAACCTCGACGACGACGGCCGCCGGATGGCCCTGGCCGCGCCGCTGGTGCTCACCCACCCCGGTGGCGCCGCCCGGCTGGGGCCACCCGCTGTTGGGGTCGCGCCCTGGGACACCTATGACCTGTCCGGATCGCTTGCGGTGCAGGCGGTTCCGGCGGTGCACGGGCCGGCCGACGGCCAGCGTGACGCGAGCGGCCATGTCAACTGCGAGGTGACCGGCTTCGTGCTGTCCGGACCGGACCTGCCCACCGTGTACCTCAGCGGCGACAACGCCTCGATGGCGGCGGTCAAGGACGTGGCCGACAGGGTGGGTGTCGTCGACGTCGCGGTGCTGTTCGCGGGCGCGGCCAGCGTGCCGGCCAAGGAGCGCGGGCGGCCGCTGACCCTGACCTCGGCGCGCGCGGCCGCCGCCGCCGAGATTCTGGGCGCCCGCGTCGTCATACCGGCCCACGTCGACGGCTGGGCCCACTTCGGCGAGGGCGTGGACGAGTTCGCCGCGGCCTTCGACCAGGCCGGGATCGGCGACCGGTTGCGGGTCGCTCCCCATGGGGAATGGATCGACTTATAGCCGTCCCTCGACCCGCAGGTCGGGGTGCACCCAGTCGGGTGAGCGGCGCTCCTTGAACGCGCGGTAGCCCTCGCGCGCCTCCGCGTCGCTCAGGCTGCTCGTCATGCCGATGCGGTCATAGAGGCCCAGGTAGCTGTCGATGCTGGACTTGATGACACCGCGGGCGCGCGGCGCGGTCCGACAACATTGCGCGAGTAGCTCTTTCGCGGTGTCCAGCAAGTCGTCGTGCGGCACGACGCGGGTGACCAGGCCCCAGTCCAGGGCCTCCGCGGCGGTCAGCACCCGTCCGGTGAACATCAGGTCGCGGGTGCGCACCGGCCCGATGACGCGGGTGAGCATCTGGCTGCAGTAGGTGTCGGCGTAGCCGCGGAACAGCTCGGGCACGCGGAAGGTGGCCCGCTCGCTGACCACCGACAGATCGCTGCACAGCGCGATCTGAAACCCGCCGCCCTGGCACAGGCCGTTGACCGCCGAGACGACGGGTTTGGCCGACGTGCGCACCGTGTCGAACGGCGTGACGTCCATGCCGAGCGTGCCGCCGAAGGTGATCCAGTTGTCCGTGGCTCCCCCGCCGCCCATGTCACCTCCGGGCGCGAACACGTCCCCGGTCCCGGTGATCAGCAGCCCGGCCAGGTCGGGGTCCTCGGCGACACGTCCGACGGCGTAACGGATCCCGAAGTACATCGCGGGGGTCAGGGCGTTACGCGCCTCGGGACGGTCGATGGTGCACACCGCGATCGACCCCTGGCGCTCGAAGGTGAGGTAGGGCGTGCCCAGCCAATCCCCCTCCGGCGGGCGGTGGGTGTCGTGTGGTGTCGTTGGCTGCCGTGTCACGGGACTCCTCTCGCCGCGGCGGCCCCCGGGCGGCGCTACCGTCGCTATTACAGTATCGACGGGTTTGGGCCGCCCGTCGGTGGGTCGCGGCGCGCCCTCATGGGCGCGGTGGACGCACGCGGGGCCTACCCGGCAGCCGGCGGGCGAGCGGCGCACCGCATAGCCTGGCGGCATGCTCACCGAGTTGATCGACCTTCCCGGCGGCGACTTCCTCATGGGGTCCGACACTTTCTACGCCGAGGAAGCACCCGTGCGCGAAGTGACCGTGCGGCCGTTTTCGATCGAGCGTCATCCGGTGACCAACGCCCAGTTTGCCGAATTCGTCGACCAGACGGGCTACGTCACCGTCGCGGAGAACGCATTGGACGCGACCGCATTCCCCGGGGTGCCGCCCGAGGACCTGGTACCCGGTGCGCTCGTGTTCACACCGACCTCCGGGCCGGTCGATCTGCGCGCCTGGCGGCAGTGGTGGACCTGGATGCCGGGCGCCTGCTGGCGGCAGCCCTTCGGGCCGGGGTCCTCGATCGAAGATCGGCTCGACCATCCGGTGGTGCAGGTGGCCTATCCGGACGCCGCCGCGTACGCGAGCTGGGCCGGACGGAGGTTGCCCAGCGAAGCGCAGTGGGAGTACGCCGCGGGCGCCGGCATGTCGTCGACCTATGCGTGGGGCGACGACGTCGCTCCCGGCGGTCAGATCATGGCCAATACCTGGCAGGGCAAATTCCCTTATCGCAATGACGGCGCTCTCGGATGGGTGGGTACCTCCCCGGTAGGCACGTTCGCGCCCAACGACTTTGGACTGGTCGACATGATCGGCAACGTCTGGGAGTGGACCACCACCCGCTACAGCGCCGGTCACCACACGACGCCCAGCTGTTGCCCGACGCCGGCGACCGGCGACCCCTCCGTGATGCAGACGCTCAAGGGCGGCTCACACCTGTGTGCACCGGAGTATTGCCATCGATACCGTCCTGCCGCGCGGTCGTCGCAGTCTCAGGACAGCGCGACCACCCACATCGGATTCCGCTGCATCGCCTCCTGACAAAAGTGGCGAAACATTGTCGATAACGCCGTGGCATATGCCCTGGCCTACGGCGTAACGCACCGGCCAGGTGGCGTAACATTGCGCTAACCGCCACCCCCGGTCATTGGTGGCACAGTGAGGCCATGCCCCGGCGCCCGCACATTCCTCCTAAGGACTTTCCCCGTCCTGTCACTCGGGAGTACGCCGGTACGCGGGCAGACGCGGCGCGGTGGGTCCGCGACGTGTTACGCAGCCAGATCCTCGAGGGCGCCTATGGCGGACTGGCCGCCGCCCGCCCGGCGCTGCCGTCGGAATCCGCTCTGGCCGCCGAACTGGGAGTGAGCCGCAACGCCATCCGCGAAGCGCTGGAACTGCTGCGGGGGGAAGGTCTGATCACTCGCGTGCAGGGCTCCGGCACGTTCGTCACGGGCGCAAAGTTGCGCCAGCACCTCGACCGGCTCGAAGGTCTTGCGGAATCCCTTGCGGGGCACCGGCTTCCAGTGGACAACAGGGTCTTGTCCGTACGTGAATCCACCGCCACCCCGTTCGTGGCGGCAAAACTGCAGCTGCCCGAGAACGCCCCCATCCTGTTCATCGAGCGCCTTCGTTCGGTCGGAGGGCTGCCGCTGTCGCTGGACACCACGTCGCTGCGCATCGGGGCCATTCCGATGGACGCCCAACTCGACAAGCAGGACGTATTCGCCCTCATCGAGCAGGAACTGGGCGAGCGCCTGGGTTGGGCCGAGATCACCGTCGAATCCGTCGTGGCGGACCCTAACACCGCCACACTGCTGCAGATCCGCACCGGTGCGCCGCTGCTGTTGTTGCACCGCCTGACCCATTTGCGCGACGGCACACCGTTCGATCTGGAGACGGTGCGCTATCGCGGTGACCGATGCTCACTGGTCACGACCGCCACGCGGGAGGACGCACCGCCGCCGCCGTAGTCGGCCGATCCACACCGCAAAAACGATTCATCCCGCACTAATTGAGAGGTGGCACCGTCATGCCCGCACAACCCAACATCGTGTACTTCCATGTGGACAACCTCGGCATGGGGGAGCTCGGCTGCTACGGCGGAGGGATCCTGCGCGGCGCCGACACCGCCCGCGCCGACGCCTTCGCCGCCGAGTCGCTGAAGCTGTCGCACTTCGTGGTCGAACCACAGTGCACCCCAACCCGGTCGGCACTGATGACCGGGCGCTATCCCATCCGGTCGGGCAATCACACCATCGCATTGGGCGGAAACGGTGGTGGGATCGTCGCCTGGGAACGCACCATGGGCGACATCTTGTCCGAGGCCGGTTACGCCACTGCGTGTTTCGGAAAATGGCACATCGGCGCCGAGGACGGCCGTTGGCCCACCGACCATGGCTTCGACGAGTGGTACGGCCCGGCCCGCACCTACGACGAGTGCCTGTGGCCCGACGACCCGTGGTACGACGCTGAGCGCGACGGCTACTCGTATATGTACGAGGGCACCAAGGCTGACGGGGTCACCGCCACCGACCAGCAGCTGACGGTCAAGCTCAAGGGTGAGATGGACGGCGAATACGACCGTCGTGCCAAGGCGTTCATGAAACGCAGCGTCGAGGCAGGCAAACCGTTCTACCTGTACCACAACCACTCGTTGATGCACTTCCCGATGGAGGTGCGCGAGGAGTTCAAGGGCAAGAGCACCAACGGCGCTTGGGGTGATTCGCTGCTGATGCTCGACCACGACTTCGGCAGCATTCTCGATTATCTGGCCGAGCTGGGCATCGAGGAGAACACGATCGTGGTGTTCGCCGGCGACAACGGCGCCGAGGACCACCTGGCCGGTCGCGGCACCGCGGGCTTCTTCGACGGCTCCTACTTCAGTTCCGCCGAGGGCGGGATCCGCACCCCGTGCCTGATCCGCTGGCCGGGCAAGGTCAACCCTCGCGAGAGCAACGAGATGGTGCACGTCACCGACATGTTCCCGACGCTGCTGCGCTGGGCCGGCTGCGACGTCCCCGACGACCGCATCATCGACGGCATCGACCAGCGCGAGTTCTTCGCCGGCGCCAACGAATCCAACCGCGAGGGCTGCATGGTATGGCTCAACGAGGAACTACACGCGGTGAAGTGGTCACAGTTCAAGATCAACTTCAAGCGGCAGCAGCACTTCCATGACCCGGAGATCCCGCTTGGCTTCGCCCGCATCACCAACCTGCTGGAGGACCCGAAGGAACGCGAGGCGGTCAACCAGACCTGGGTGCGGTGGTGGGTGATGCAACACGCCTACCGGTTCATCCAGGCGTTCGACGAGAGCGTGAAAACCGAGGAGCTGATCCCAGCGGGGGCGCCGCTGGACTTCGTTCCGGCCCGCACCGCCTAGGAGGTATGGCCGATGGCCGACGGTGTTACTCCCAACGGTTATGGCGCACAATCGATCACCATTCTGGAAGGCCTCGATGTTGTCCGCAAGCGACCGGGCATGTACATCGGGTCCACCGGGGAACGCGGCCTACACCATTTGATTTGGGAGGTCGTCGACAACGGCGTCGACGAAGCCATGGCCGGCCACGCCCGCCGCGTGGACGTGACGCTGTTGGCCGACGGCGGGGTCGAGGTGACTGACGACGGGCGTGGGATTCCGGTCGCGATGCACGCGACCGGAATCCCCACCGTGGACGTCGTGATGACGCAGCTGCACGCCGGGGGCAAGTTCGACGCGGAGTCCTACAGCGTCTCCGGCGGATTGCACGGAGTCGGGGTTTCCGTCGTCAACGCCTTGTCCACGCGACTCGAGGTGGACATCTGTCGCGACGGATTCCGATGGTCGCAGCACTATGACCACGCCAACCCCGGCGCCTTGACCCGCGGGGCGCGCACGACACGGACCGGCACGACGGTGCGGTTCTGGGCCGACCCCGACATTTTCGAGACCACGCTGTATAGCGCCGAGACCGTGTCCCGAAGATTGCGAGAAATGGCCTTCCTGAATAAGGGGCTACTGCTGACGCTGACCGATCGACGCTCCAATGCCGCCGATCCCCCACAGCAGCGTACGTTTCACTACCCAGGCGGCCTGGTCGACTACGTCACCCACCTCAACCGCGCGAAGTCGCCGATCCAGCCCAGCATCATCGAAATCTCGGGCAGCGAACCGGGACATGAGGTCGAGATCGCGATGCAGTGGAACGAGGGCTACTCGGAGTCGGTGCACACCTTCGCCAACACCATCAACACCCACGAGGGCGGCACCCACGAAGAGGGCTTCCGCAGCGCGCTGACCTCGGTGGTCAACAAGTACGCCAAAGACAAGAAGTTGCTCAAAGAGAAGGACGCCAACCTCACCGGGGAAGACATCCGCGAGGGCCTCGCCGCGGTGATCTCCGTCAAACTCGCGGAGCCGCAATTCGAGGGCCAAACCAAGACGCGGTTGGGCAACGCCGACGTCCGCTCCTTCGTCCAGAAGATATGCCACGAGCAGCTCGCCCACTGGTTCGAGGCCAACCCGGCCGAAGCGAAGATCATCGTCACCAAGACCGCGTCCTCCGCTCGGGCACGCATTGCGGCGCGCAAGGCGCGGGAACTGGTGCGCCGCAAGAGCGCCACCGACCTCGGCGGCCTGCCGGGCAAGCTGGCCGACTGCCGCTCCACCGACCCCCGGAAATCGGAACTCTATGTGGTGGAGGGTGATTCGGCCGGCGGCTCGGCGAAGAGCGGCCGCGACTCGATGTTCCAGGCGATCCTGCCGTTGCGCGGCAAGATCATCAACGTCGAAAAGG
>NZ_MPNT01000025.1 GCF_001907675.1 Mycobacterium paraffinicum | reverse complement strand
ACGCCGCGATCATCTACGACTCCTTCAGTCCACTCATCCCGATGTCGCTCGAGGCGCTCGGATTCTGTGGACGCGGGGAAGGGATTGACTTCATTGCGGGGGGGGGCGCGTCGGCGGGCGGGGGAGCCAGCGGTGCCGGCTGCCCGTTGATCCCGGGCGCATCCAGCGGGGCGTCCAGGCCGGTCGGCGCGGGGACCTCGCGCGGGGTCGGGCCGGACAGCGGGCCGCCACACACGGGCCACGCACCGCGGCCCTGGGTGGCCAGCACGCGCTCGGCGACGGCGATCTGCTGTTCCTTGGTGGCCAGTTCGGCCGACGGCGCGTACTGACCGCCGCCGTGCGAAGCCCAAGTGCTCGAGCTGAACTGCACGCCACCGTGGTAGCCGTTGCCGGTGTTGATCGCCCAGTTGCCGCCGGATTCGCAACGGGCTACCTGATCCCATTCACCGTCGGTGGCCGCGGCCGCCTGGCCGGCCAAAGCGATGCTGCCGCCACCGAGGACCGCGCCGGTGACGGCGATCTTGGCGACGCTGATGTTTGACGTGCTGGGCTTACGGTGACGTCCGCTCATAGGCCGAAAAAAATCCTCTCTCGTCACGCGCCTGCGAGGTCAGCTGTCGGGTTCGGGTTGGAGAGGCCACCCGGCCGGTGCCGCATCCGCTGGGGAACGACGTCGGCTTCACCCCTAGGGGCCGCGAGCGGCCCCAATCCGATCACGGTGGACCGGTGGGTCCCCCGTCTCCATCCACGTTGGTCAGTGGGCCCCGCCTATTGGATGGAGCTCGGCGCGATAGGAGGGGAGGTCCGCCAATTCGGTTGTCTTGGCGAGCCTTCGGAGAAAGGTAGCGGGTTCTGTTGGTCCCGTCACGTTGTGCGAAACCCGGCGTTTCCCTCTCGGCCATCTGGGAAAACGCTCGGGACACGCGGTATCCACGCAGGTCATAGCACCCGATATCGGAGCGTGATTACGCCGTTATCGTTCCGTTACGTGAGATATTTCACAGTTTCATCCGCCGGCGAACGGGGGTAGAACGTCGATCGTGTTTCCGGCGCGTAACGGTGTGGTCTCGTCGCGAACGGCGACCCCGTCGCACAGGTAGGAACACCTGCCCAACACCCCGGCGAGTTGGGAGCCACGCACGGCGAGGCGCTCCACCAGCTCGGCCACCGTGGTGCCGGGGCGCAGCACCACCGTTTCCGAGTCGGCTCCCGCCGCCGCCCGCGCGGCCGCGAAGTAACGCACCGTCACCTCGATCCCGTCTTGTTCGACGGCTTGACCCATGGGGCTAGCCACCGATCGCGCTCATCGGACGGTCGGGCTGGATAAAGCTCGGGTCGTTGATGCCGTGCCCGGCGGGCTTGCCCCACATCGCGACCCGCCACGCCGCCTCGATCGCGTCGTCGGACGCGCCGGTGCGCAGCAGGGTCCGAAGGTCGGTCTCCTCGGTCGAAAACAGGCAGCTGCGCACTTGACCGTCGGCGGTCAGGCGGCTGCGATCGCAGGCCGAACAGAAGGCATGGGAAACCGATGCGATGACGCCGAACTTTCCGCTCGGCGTGCCCGGGCCCGTGTCGACCAACCAGAGCTCCGCGGGCGCCGAACCGCGCGGCGCCGGGTCGGGACGGAGCCGGAAGTGGGGGCGCAGCGTGTCGAGCACGTCGTCGGCGCTCAACGCGGCGCCCCGGCGCCATTGGTGCCCCGCGTCCAGCGGCATCTGCTCGATGACCCGCAGTTGGTGGCCGCGCTCGAGACAGAACCGGAGCAGCTCGACGACGTCCTGGCGCCCGGTGACGGGGTCGAGCACGGCGTTCACCTTGACCGGCTTCAGGCCGGCGTCATGGGCCGCGGCCAGGCCGTCAAGCACGTCGCCGAGCCGGTCCCGGCGAGTGATCGCCGCGAAGTGGTCGCGATCCACGCTGTCCATCGACACGTTGACACGGTCCAGGCCCGCCCGGGCGAGCCCGGCGGCCCGCCGCGCCAGGCCGACGCCATTGGTGGTCAACGAGATCTCGGGGCGTGGCCGCAGCCCGGCCACCGCCGCGACCACCTCTTCGAGGTGCCGCGCCAACAGGGGCTCGCCACCGGTGAATCGCACGCTGGTGATGCCCAACCGGGTGACCGCGATGCGCATCAGGCGGGCCAGCTCGTCGGGCCGCAGCAGTTGCTCGCCGGGCAGCCAATCCAGGCCCTCGGCCGGCATGCAGTAATTGCACCGCAGATTGCAGCGGTCGGTCAGCGACACCCGCAGGTCGGTAGCGACCCGGCCGTAGGTGTCCACCAACGGACCCGCGGTCGGGGCGTTCCGCGCGGCTGCGGCGGCGGCGCGGCCCGGCACCGTCGGCACACCCAGCCCGGTCAGCGTCATGCGGCCATCACCTGGGCGGGCGAACTGACCGGAACGATCTGCTTGCCCAGCGGCATCAACGACACGGGGATCAGTTTGAGGTTGGCCAGCGCCAGCGGAATGCCGACGATGGTGGCGGCCATCGCCAGCGCGCTGACCACGTGGCCGATCGCCAGCCACAATCCGAACAGCAGCACCCAGATGACGTTTCCGATCAGCGCGCCCGTGCCGGCGGTCGGCTTGTCGACGATGGTGCGGCCGAACGGCCACAACGCGTACGAGGCGATGCGCAGCGACGCAAAGCCGAAGGGGATGGTGATGATCAGCAGGAAGCTGACGAGCGCCGCGAGCAGGTATCCGGCGGCCATCCACAGGCCGCCGAACACGAGCCAGATGATGTTCAGGATTAGGCGCATGTCTCCTCCACCGGTACCGCCCAGCGTACCTAGTGGGCAATAACGGGGGTGCTCGTAAGGCGAGCATCCGAGTAGGATCAAGGGCCAAACGGCGTCCTGCGCAGGCGGGACGCTTATTGTGTTGGCCATTCTATTGATCCGTTAGACAAGCAGGTGAGACCAGTGCCGACCGGCAAGGTTAAGTGGTACGACGCCGACAAGGGGTTTGGCTTCCTGTCGCAAGAGGACGGCGAGGACGTGTATGTCCGCTCGTCGGCGTTGCCCGCTGGGGTCGAGGGGCTCAAAGCGGGCCAGCGCGTGGAGTTCGGCATCGCCTCCGGGCGGCGTGGGCCTCAGGCGCTGAGCCTCAAGCTGATTGAGCCGCCGCCCAGCCTCACCAAGGCTCAGGGCCGCCGCGAGACGCCCGCCGAGCACAAGCACAGCCCCGACGAATTGCACGGCATGGTCGAGGACATGATCACGTTGCTGGAGGGCGCCGTGCAGCCCGAGCTGCGCAAGGGCCGCTACCCCGACCGCAAGACGGCTCGCCGGGTCTCCGAGGTGGTTCGCGCGGTCGCCCGCGAGCTCGACGCCTAGCCCGCCGCCGCCGCTCGACGGCGTGGGGCTGGGGCAGAATTGAAGCCATGGCCGCCTACGTCGCCGGAAAAGGCGACTTCAACCGAGACACCAACTACATCACCACCCGGGTCACCGCCGACGGGCGCGACGGCTACCCCGTGGAGCCCGGCAGGTATCGGCTGGTCGTCGCCCGCGCGTGCCCGTGGGCCAACCGCGCCATCATCGTCCGTCGGCTGCTGGGCCTGGAAGGCGTTCTCTCCATTGGGTTTTGCGGGCCCACGCACGACGAGCGCAGCTGGACGTTCGATCTCGACCCCGGGGGTGTGGACCCCGTGTTGAAGATCCCTCGCCTGCAGGACGCCTACTTCAAGCGCTTCCCCGACTACCCCAAGGGCATCACCGTGCCCGCGATCGTCGACGTCCCCACCGGTGCGGTCGTCACCAATGACTTCGCGCAGATGACCCTGGACTTCTCCACGGAATGGACCGCCTACCATCGCGACGGTGCACCGGAGCTCTATCCCGAGCGCCTGCGCGCGGAGATCGACGAGGTGAACAAGCGGGTCTACACCGAGATCAACAACGGGGTGTACCGGTGCGGCTTCGCCGGCTCGCAGCAGGCCTACGACTCGGCCTACGACCGGCTCTTCGCCGCGTTGGACTCGGTCGGCGATCGCCTGGCCGATCAGCGATACCTGGTGGGCGACACCATAACCGAAGCCGACGTGCGGTTGTTCACCACACTGGCCCGCTTCGACCCGGTCTATCACGGCCATTTCAAGTGCAACCGAAGCAAACTGAGCGAGATGCCGGTGCTGTGGGCGTACGCACGCGACCTGTTCCAGACACCCGGGTTCGGCGACACCGTCGACTTCGTGCAGATCAAGCAGCACTACTACATCGTGCACGCCGACATCAATCCTACCGGGATCGTGCCCAAGGGCCCGGACCTGTCCAGCTGGCTGTCACCACATGGCCGGGAAGTTTTGGGCGGCAAGCCTTTCGGCGACGGTACCCCTCCGGGTCCACCCGTCGAAGGGGAGCGGGTCCCGGCCGGGCACGGAGCCTAAGTTGGCGCTCAATACGTAAGGCGCACTGACCATTCCGCGTGCGGGACATCCCGCAGCTCGCCCGCGGGATCCATGACGAGCGTCAGCAACTGCACCACTATCCCGACCACCCGCCCGCGGTGCGGGTCGACCGGCGGGATGGTGACCGCGAACCGGGTGCCCGGCCGAAAGATGGTGCTGGTGGTGTTGGTCGGATCCTCATAGACCTGCAGCAGCCGCCACGGTGCCCGGTAGATCGCGTCGGGCACCGAGAGTTGCACCGGGTAGCGCTCGCTGACCTTCAGCTCGCCCTGCGCCTGGGGCGCGTCGCAGTCTTCCAGGTTGAGCACGCTGCAGTAGAGGTACGGACCCACCCTCGCGAGGTGACCGTGCGAATACGCGCTGATCTCGGGGCGTGGGGGACCTGACGGGCGGACCAGCAGCCAGGTGCCCACACCGACGGCCACGCACGCCAGAGTCATCAGGCCGGCCAGCAGCACGGCCACCCCGCGTTTCACTCGGGCACCACCGCCGGGGGCCCGGGACGGACGCCTTCCTGCTCCACCATGACGGGCCGGTTACCTCCGAGTCCGGGGATCAGCGAGTTCCCTTGATAGCTAACGAGCGTCTGCGCCAATCCGAGGATCAGCAGGGCGGTGACGGCGGTGAAGCCCACCCACAACTCGGTGTACACCAGGACGCCCACGGCGCCACCGAGCACCCACGCCAGCTGCAGAGTCGACTCCGAACGCCCGAATCCCGAGGCCCTCGATTCCTCGGGCAGATCGTTTTGCAGGGAGGCGTCCAGCGAGGCCTTCGCGATGGCGCTACAGCCCGACGTGACCAGGGTGGCGATCACGGCCGCCACGAGCGTGCCCGCCACCGCCGCTGCCAACGCGACCGCCGAGACCGCCAGCGTGCAGCGCACCACCAGCACGGCAGGGCGGCCCAACTGCAGGCGCGCGGCGGCGAAGTTGCCGGCGAAGTTGCCGATGCCGGCCGCCGCGCCGATCATCCCGAGCATGCCCAGCTGAACCCAGCCGTTGGCTTGATGCGCCTTGGCGACGAAAGCCGGGTACAGGAACAGGAAACCCACCATGACCTTGATGGTGCAGTTTCCCCACAACGAAGTAATGATGTTGCGGCCCAGCGGTTGTCGCAGCGTTCCGCCGACCTTCTTGACTTCTTTGTGCCAGCTGCGCCGCTGCGGCTCGCTGTCCTGGCGATAGCTCAACGTGGCGGGCACCTCGCCGGCCGTCACCTCGACCCAGCGCGGGATCCGCATCGACAGCGACGCGCCGACGACCGTGACCGCGATGACGACGAACAACGCGCCGGGCAACTTGAACAGGTGGGTGCAGACGAACTCCACGCCCGCGGCGATCGCCCCGCCGGCGATGGTGCCGCCCAGCAGACCGAACACCGTCAGCCGCGAGTTCACCCGCACCAGGTCGATGCTCGGGGGCATGACCCGCGGCGTCACGGCGCTGCGCAGCACGCTGAACGACTTGGAGAACACCATCATGGCCAGCGCGCACGGATAGAGCACCCATGACGGGTAGCTCCCGGTGGGGCCGTCGTAATTCATGATCAGCACCAACGCCAGTGCCGTCCGCATGACGAACGACCCGGCGAGCGCGACCCGCCGGCCGTGCTGCAATCGGTCCAGCGCCGGGCCGATGAGCGGCGCGATGACCGCGAACGGCGCGATGGTGATCAGCAGATACAACGCGACCCGGCCCTTGCTCTCCCCGGTGGCTGCCGCGAAGAACAGGGTGTTGGCCAGCGCCACGGCCATCGCGGCGTCGACCGCGAAGTTGGCCACCACCGGCCACGTCAGCGCGGTCAGGCCGGACTTGTCGGCGCCGTCGGCGGTGGCGGCACGCTGCACCATCCAGTACATGCGCGACCCCATCTCGCGGCTCCGCAGCGCCGCGGCGCGAGTGACGGTGATCCGTTCACCGGCGGCGGCAGGGCGTGAGGGTGGGGTGTCGTGTTGATCCGGCTCGGAATGTTGGCCGATCGGCGGCAGATAGCGGTTCGCGCTCGGCATCGGCGGCGGCCGGCGGGGACGGCGGTTGGCGGCATCGTCGGCGGGGTAATTGGCCATGCCGGGATGTTGATTGGCAGCTCCGTTGCGGGGCCGGCGACCCGGAGTGGAGGCCACGCGGCCCGGATCGTCACGACGCCGTCCAGACACGTTGGAGATTCTCCCCTATGCCGACGACAAGCGTCTGCAGGTAACGGGGTGTGGCTCGCCAACCTAGTATTGGAACCGCAATGGAGAAAGAAGACACCTTGACCGGACCCAGCGAGCAATCCGCCGCGGCGACCGTGGCCGACTGGCCCGAAGGGCTGGCCGCGGTGCTGACGGGTGCGGTGGACCAGGCGAGGGCCGCCGTCGTCGAGTTCAGCGGTGCGGAGACCGTGGGCGACTACCTGGGCGTCAGCTATGAGGATCCGGCCGCCGCCACCCACCGGTTCCTGGCTCATCTGCCCGGCTATCAGGGCTGGCAGTGGGCCGTCGTCGTCGCCGCCCATCCCGGGGCCGACCACGCCACCGTGAGCGAGGTGGTGCTGATTCCGGGCCCGACGGCGTTGCTGGCACCCGAGTGGGTCCCGTGGGATCAGCGGGTGCGGCCCGGAGACTTGAGCCCTGGGGACCTGCTGGCACCCGCGGCCGACGATCCGCGGTTGGTGCCCGGCTACACCGACAGCGGCGATCCACAGGTCGACGAGACCGCCGCCGAGATCGGGCTGGGCCGGCGCTGGGTCATGAGTGCACTCGGCCGCGCGGAGGCGGCCGAACGATGGCACACCGGAGAGCACGGTCCCGACGCGCCGATGGCCCGCTCCACCAAACGGGTGTGCCGGGACTGCGGTTTCTACCTGCCGTTGGCGGGGTCGCTCGGTTCGATGTTCGGCGTGTGCGGCAACGAGCTGTCGGCCGACGGGCAGATCGTCGACATGCACTACGGTTGCGGCGCCCACTCGGACACCCCGGCTCCGGCGGGCACCGGTTCGCCGATGTACGAGCCGTACGACGACGGCGTGCTCGACGTTGTGGAGCCGCCTGCGCGGGCAGAGCCGGGCGAGGTTCCCGAGCCGGAGGCGGCGGACGCGCCGACCGAGGAAGCGCAATCCGGGCCCGGGGACGTCGAGCCCCACGATGGCCCGCAGGCGGAACCGGAGTCGGCGACAACAACTTCGGAGACGCCGGAACCAGGGGCCGAAGCGCCGGAGTCCCAGCCCGAAACGCCGGAACCCGAAGCAGAGGCGCCCGAAACGCCGGAACCCGGGGCGGACTAGGCCTTCTCGGCGGCGGCCTTGATCTTGGCCAGCGAGGCGTTCATGCCGTCGAGCAATTCGCGTTCGAAGTTGGTGGTCCCGCCGAACAGCGCGTTCACCGACAGGTTGGAAAAGGCGGTCACGCCGTTCTCGGCGTGGCGGCTCTCGATCACCCGGGTGCCCGTGCCGGCGGGCTGGAGTTCGTAGCTCCAGATCGTGTTGTTGGTGTTGACGCGGAACGCGAGTTTGGTGTCGGGGATGATTTCGACGACGGTGGAAGTAGTCGGCCAGAACATTCCGTTACGGCGATTGATGTTGAGCGTGCGCGCGCCCTGCCGCAGTGGACCGAACGTCTTCACCCAACGGCACTGCGGGCTCCACTCCGGCATCCGCCGGAGATCGGATATCAGCCCCCACACCGTGGCAACCGGCGCGTCGATGTCGATTTGGGCTTGCAACAGCGGGGCTACCATCGATCCCTCCCGAGTCCTCGATTGCGAAAACTAGCCGTGGTCGAAATAGTTCTCGAGTCCGTCCTGTGCACCACGTGCGCCTCGACGGGCTTCCGCGAGTTGTAGCACGAAGATGGTCGTGCCAAGCACTGTCACCCCGAGCCCGGCCAGCGTCAGCGGACGCCAGCCCTGCAGGGACGGCACGAGGAAGGCGGCGGCCGCCGCGACCACCCAACCGAGTGCGCCGACGGCGAGGAACGACCACGCGTTGAGCAGCGCAGGCGGCAGAGGCGGAGGCTCGCGGTTCGGGCCGGGTTCAACAGGCATCGCGATCAACATAGCCGCCGCTGCGCCGCGCCAAAACACCCACGTGCGCGGCGGGGCGAACCCAAAACGCCTGTGCAGCGCGGGTTAAGCGCCCGCCCAAGCGGTTCGGCGCTAGTCGGCGCGCCCGGCGGCGGCGATCAGGGCCCATCGTTGGCCGTTTCGTATCCCGATTTCTTGAGGTTCCGTGTAACCTCGCGCCATGCCTGACAGCGATGCGCGGCTGGCCAGCGACCTGTCGCTGGCGGTCATGCGGCTCGCCCGCCAACTCCGGTTCCGAAACCCGTCGTCGCCAGTGTCGTTGTCCCAGCTGTCGGCGCTGGCGACGCTGGCCAACGAGGGCCCGATGACGCCGGGTGCACTGGCGATTCGCGAACGCGTCCGGCCGCCGTCGATGACCCGTGTGATCGCTTCGCTGGCCGACATGGGCCTGGTGGACCGCGCCCCGCATCCGATCGACGGGCGGCAGGTGCTGGTCTCGGTCTCCCAATCCGGCGCCGAGCTGGTCAAGGTGACCCGGCGGGCCCGCCAGGAGTGGTTGGCCAAACGGCTGGCGACGCTGGACAGCGAACAGCGCGACACCCTGCGCAACGCGGCCGACCTGATGTTGGCCTTGGTCGACGAAGGCCCGTGAGCGACGGAACCGATGGCCTGAACGTTCAGGACGTCGCCGATCCCGACGACCCGCGTCTCGACGATTTCCGCGACCTGAACAGCGTCGACCGCCGTCCCGACCTGCCGTCCGGCAAGGGTCTGGTGATCGCCGAGGGCGTGCTTGTCGTTCAGCGCATGCTGGCCTCCCGGTTCACCCCGCACGCCCTGCTCGGAACCGACCGCCGGCTGGGCGAGCTCGCCGATGACCTCGCGGGCAGCGCCGCGCCGTTCTACCGAACCTCCGCCGACGTCATGGCCCGGGTGGTGGGCTTTCACCTGAATCGCGGCGTGCTGGCGGCCGCGCGCAGGGTGCCGGAGCCCGGCCTCGCCGAACTGGTCGAGAGCGCCCAGACCGTCGCGGTGCTCGAGGGTGTCAACGACCACGAGAACCTCGGTTCGATCTTCCGCAACGCGGCCGGGCTGGGCGTCGACGCGGTGGTGTTCGGCAGCGGCTGCGCCGACCCGCTCTACCGCCGGGCCGTGCGGGTCTCCATGGGCCACGCCTTGCTGGTGCCCTACGCGCGGGCGCCCGACTGGCCCGCGGACCTGGCGATGCTGAAAGAGAACGGATTTCGACTACTGGCGATGACCCCGCACGGCAAGGCCTGCCCCCTGCCCGAGGCCATGGCGGCCGTCCGTGGCCAACGCGTCGCCGTGCTGGTGGGCGCCGAGGGGCCGGGACTCACGCCGGCCGCCCTGCGCTCGAGCGACGTGCGCGTGCGCATCCCGATGGCGCGCGGCACCGACTCCCTCAACGTCGCCACTGCGGCCGCTTTGGCGTTCTACGAGCGGGCTAGGCTCGGGCCGTGACCGACGATTCCGTGCCCTGGGCGACGGGTTTGACGGTTGCCGGATTCGTGGCGGCAGTCACCGGGGCCGCCATCGTGGTGCTGAGCCTGGGACTGATCCGGGTGCATCCACTGTTGGCGGTCGGGCTCAACGTCGTCGCGGCCGGGGGGCTGGCGCCCACGCTATGGGGTTGGCGGCACAAGCTGGTGCTGCGCTGGTTCCTGCTGGGCTCGGGGATCGGGGTCGCGGGAGCCTGGCTGACGCTGCTCGCGCTGACGGTCGCGCGGTAGCGACCATCTGTCTAGCGCTGTCCCCCCGAACGCACGCCGAGCAGCACGTCCTCCCAGGCCGGGATGACCGGCTTGCCCCGGCGCGTGTGCACCGGCTGCTCCGGGGGAGCGGGCTGCTCTTCCCGGGCAGCGGGGGCGGATGGCTTCGCCGGCTCCTCGAAGTCGACGTGGGACACCCGCGCCAGCGGCCGCAGCGGACGGTCGAAGTTCGGGTCGATCAGCTCCTTCGCCGCGTCGTCGATGGCCGTGACGGTTCCGCCGTGCGCGCCGGGGGTATAGGAGAAGTGCGCGATGTTGTCGGACCGGCCGGCCTTCCAGGCAAGCTGCACGGTCCAGCGGCCGTCCTCGTTGCGCCAGGCGTCCCAGCTGAGCCTGTCTGGCTCCAGGCCGCGCGTCACCAGGGCGGAGCTCACCGTCTCCAGCAGGCTGAGCACCGCCGGGCCGTCGGCGAGCACCGGATGAGCGGCCGTTGCCAGCTCCGCGGCGCGCGCGCGTTCCAGCAACACCGGATGCGCGAACCGGCGGACGCGTGAGATGTCGGAACCCGAGGCCGCAGCCACCTGCTCGACCGACGCACCGGCCCGGATCCGGGCCTGAATCTCCTTGGGGCTCAGCATGTTTGTGACCTGTATGTCGAGGTGAGGTTGCTCTGGCGACACGGCCTCGCCGCGCACGGCGGCTTTCACCTGATCGTCGACCAAGAGCTTGAACGGTTCCCCCGGATCGCCGGATTCACAGATGATGTGTTTGCCGTCGGCATCGAGCCCAACCATTCTGAGTTCCCGCATGGTTTCTCCTCGCAGGCTCCGTGCAGGTCGACGGACCCGTCTCGTGCGCACTCTAGTTCAGCTAATGCCCATAACCGGGCTGACACGCTGGGCGGTTGCGGGCTGATTGCGAGGTGGTTACAGCTTCTCGACCACCCAGTCGATGCACTGGGTCAGGGCGCTGACGTCGTCGGGATCGACCGCCGGGAACATCCCCACGCGCAGCTGGTTGCGGCCGAGTTTGCGGTACGGCTCGACATCGACGATGCCGTTCGCCCGCAAAATCTTCGCGACCGCCGCGGCGTCGACCTCGTCGGCGAAATCGATGGTGCCCACCACCTGGGACCGTAGGGCGGGGTCGGCGACGAACGGCGTGGTGTACGGCCGCTCCTGCGCCCAGGAGTACAACCGCTCGGACGAGTCGGCCGTGCGCTTGACGGCCCAGTCCAGCCCGCCGTTGCCCAGCATCCAGTCGATCTGCTCGGCCATCAGCGCCAGGGTCCCGATCGCCGGGGTGTTGTACGTCTGGTTCTTCAGGCTGTTGTCCACCGCGATCGGCAGCGACAGGAAGTCGGGGACCCAGCGACCGGATCCGGCAATGGACTCCACCCGCGCCAAGGCGGCGGGGCTCATGATGGCCAGCCACAGTCCCCCGTCGCTGGCGAAATTCTTTTGCGGCGAGAAGTAGTAGGCATCGGTCTCGGCGATGTCCACCGGCAGCCCGCCCGCGCCGGAGGTCGCGTCGATGGCGACCAGGGCGTCACCCGAGCCGGCGGGACGGCGGATCGGCACCGCCACCCCGGTCGACGTTTCGTTGTGCGCCCAGGCGATCACGTCGACCGAGGGGTCGCTCTGCGGCTCGGGTGCGCTGCCGGCATCCGCCTTGATGACGATGGGGTCCCCGACGAAGGGATTGTTGGCGACCGCCGATGCGAATTTCGAGCTGAACTCGCCGAAGGACAGGTGCAGCGAGCGCTTGTCGATCAGCCCGAACGCCGCCGCGTCCCAGAACGCCGTCGCGCCGCCGTTGCCGAGGATGACCTCATAACCGTCTGGCACGGAGAACAGCTCGGCCAGCCCCGACCGGACCCGCCCCACCAGATTCTTGACGGGCGACTGCCGGTGCGATGTGCCGAACAGCGGCGCTGCGGTGGTCGTCAGCGCCTGCAGTTGTTCGGGCCGCACCTTGGAAGGGCCGCATCCGAAGCGGCCGTCGCGGGGTTTGATGTCGGAGGGAACCTCGAGCTGGTCAGCCATGCTCATCAGGGTACCGAGGCGCCGATCCGCTAGCTGCGTGCCCGTCGCGGGAGTCGGTGGGCGTCGTCCGGCTCACTGAATTCGAACCCCGGCCGCAGGTTCGGTACGGCCATTGGATTTTGGGATCGGTAGCAAATCCGACGTGTCCTACTGCCAGGACCACAAAGCCGAAACCGGAAGAAAAGAAGCCTCCATGAAAATCATTGCGATCGTGGCGACCGGCCTCGTCGCCGGCGCGCTTGCGACGGCCGGTAGCGCGCAGGCCGAGATCGGCTGGGCGCCCGTGCCGAGCCGGTTCTACGCGTCGGCCCCCGCCCCGCAGCCCGATCCCGAGGCGGAGGTCGCGGAACTGCAGCGGCAGGTGAACGACCTGCACGACAACTGGGACAACCTCACCCCGGCGGAACGCCAGCAGCGGCTGACGCAGCTGCAGCAGCAGTCCACCACGGTGTCCAACGACGTGCAGAATCTGCCCCCCGCGCAACGGCCCGGCGTCGAACTGCAGCTGTTGCAAACCACGCTCGCGCTGTTCGACCTGGTGCGAAAAGCCCAGGGGCCCAACCAGCCGTGTTATTTCCCCGCGTGCCTGCCCGGCCTCTGAAACCCGCGAAATTCGGCGCCGGCGGTTTCGCGGCCGCCGAGGTTGGTGGCCGCGGTCACGACGGCCCGCTCGATCTGGCGCAGCGCGTGCACCGCGGTCAGGAGTCGCCGGGTATCGGGCGCAGGTGATCCGGCCTCGCTGTCCCGCTGCCGGGCCAGCGTTTCGGCGGCGTCGAGGTCGTCGGCCGCCGACACCATGGTCGGCGCGCGGCCACTGCCGATGGCGGCGGCCAGCGCGTCGATGTTGCGCCGGGTCTGGGCCGCGGCGGCCGAAAAGGCTTGCGCCAGTTCAAAGGTGAGGGGCCCCGCGGCTGCCGGGTCCTGGTATCGCTCGCTGCTGCGCGCCAGGCTGCGGCCGTACCGGTCGCACGCCGCGAAGATGCGCAGCGCGCGGCGAATGCTGCGCCGGCCGGCAAGGCCTGCGACGCCCGCCAGCAGCGGCTTGGCGGTAACCCGGAACTGCTGCAGGTCCCGGTCCAGCTGGCGTGCCTGCTCGGACGGGCTCGCGCTCGTGTCCGCGCCGAACATCGTCGCGCTGGACGCCTCGATCAGTCCCGACAGGCTGGCCAGGAACGTGCGGGTGTCGTCGCGGATCGCGGCCCTGGTGTGCGTCGGCAGCACGACGACGGCCACCGTCGCCCCGATGACCGCGCCGAGGGCGGTCTCTTCGATCCGCAACATCAGCACGCCGAACGAGAATTGGCCGAGCAAGCCGTACAGCAACGCCAGCATCGTGGTGATCCAGAAGGTCATCAGGCTGTAGGTGACCGTCATGAAATAGAAGGCGCAGAACAGGCAGACGAAGATGCCGGCGAGCGCGGCCGTCTTGTCGCCGGCCAGCAGCGTGGCCACCAGCACGCCGCACGGCACGCCGAGCAGGGTGCCGAGCAGTCGCTGCCAGCCTTTGGTCAGGGTTTCGCCCCACGAGTTGGTGCCCGCGAAGATGACGAACGCGGCGATCACCGCCCAGTACCAGCGAGCGGGCGACACCAGCTCGCCCGCGACGATGGCGAACGATGCGGCGACGGCGACCTGGATGGCTTGCCGGGTGGTCGGCCGGAGGCCCTGCGACGGCGCTTCGTCGGCGGCCCCGGCGGGCGTGTCCGACGGTGCGCCCTCGGAAGCCGGCGGCCGCTCGCTGTCCGTGCTCTCCAGGGCGACCGCCCCGCCGGCGGCGGCTCGGTCGACGATCGCCCGCACGTCGGAAGTCGCCGTGGCGGCGTTGATGATCGCCAGGGCGAGGCGGCGCACGGCGGCGCTGCCCGGGTCATCATCGGCGGCGCCGCATTGCTCGTCGAGCAGCCGTTGCGCTCGGGCGGCGGCTTGCCGGAGGCCGTCGGGCTCGGGCAGGCGAATGGCCCGCGCCAGCCGCGAGAGCGCGTCGACGAGCGCCACCCGCGTCGGGGCGGGTATCGCGCTCGGGTCTTCCGTCATCAGCGCCGCGGCCCGCCGGCCGGCCGTCGCCACCCATTCGATGGCCAGTTCGGCGTCCAGCAACCAGGGGGCCAATTGTTCGGCGGTGACGCCCGGCCACAGCATGGCGGGATCGGCCTTGTCTTCGATCTGGCTCTGCACCATCAGGGCGGTTTCGTTGAGCCGAGTGGTGCGCGCCCGCATGCGGCGCCGCCGCCGTTCGTCGAGGCGCCCGGTGCGCACGGCGTCGGCGGTGGTGTCGACGACGATCGCCATCCGCGCCCGCAACGCCCGGATGGTCGCCGACAGCACGCGCTCCGGCCGATCGGGCATCACGTAGCTGGTCATCACGAACGTGCACACCGTGCCCACCGCGACCGCCCCGATCATCCAGGGCAGCTCCGAGATGCGTGCGCGCAGATACAGCGTGAAGAAGTAGGACATGAACGCGACCATGCCCAGCGCCCGGCCGCGCGCCCCGAAGCGGCGGATGTAGGCGGCGGTGAACACCACGAGCACGAACACCGCGTCGCTGATCACTTGGTGGGGCGCCAGCACGGCCGCGGCCGTGATCGACACGGCGGCCGGCACGGGCAGCAGCGCCATGGTGATCCGCTGCTGCCGCGGGTCCGGCTCGTTGACCGATCGCGACGCGACCATGGTGATGACGACGCCCAGCAACGCGACCGTCAGCGGTTGTCCGGTCGCCCGGGTCAGGGCGTACAGGGCCAGCAGGGAACAGCCGAGCGCGGCCGTCGTCCGCGTCGCCATGCGCAGCCGCAGCAGACCGGGGTCGGAGCCGATCACCCAGTTGCGGGCCTGTTCGTAGAAGTCGGTGATCGCCGCGCCCCTTCCTGGCCTGCTGAACGCATCATGGTTACCCGAACTTGGGCACCAGCTAGTCTTCGACATCGTGACAGCGCCGACGCGGGCCAGGCTGGCCGACGGCCGTGACCTGCTGTTCTTTTCGCTGCCCGGGCACTGTCCGGCGCCGGTCGAAGACCGCAGGCCGCTGCCCGCGCGCGACGGTCAGCAGTCCGAGTTGCGGTTCGACCAGACCACGGGCCAATGGGTGATCGTCGCGGCCCTGCGCCAGGACCGCACCTACAAGCCGCCGCCCGACCAGTGCCCGCTGTGCCCCGGCCCGACCGGGCTGACCAGCGAGGTGCCCGCGCCGGACTACGACGTGGTGGTGTTCGAGAACCGCTTCCCCAGCCTGTCCGGCGCCGGCCCGGCGCTCGCGCCCGCCGGTGACGGCTTCGTGTCGGCCCCCGGACACGGCCGCTGCGAGGTGATCTGCTTCTCCAGCGACCACACCGGCTCGTTCGCGGGGCTGGAGCCGGCCCACGCCCGGCTGGTCATCGAGGCGTGGCGGCACCGCACCGGCGACCTGTTGGCCGCGCCGGGCATCGAGCAGGTGTTCTGCTTCGAGAACCGCGGCGAGGAAATCGGGGTGACGTTGACCCACCCGCACGGCCAGATCTACGGCTACCCGTACCTGACGCCGCGCACCGCCGCCATGCTGGGGCGGGCCCACGAGCACCGAATGCGTCACGGCACCAACCTCTTCGGCGACCTTCTCGCCGGCGAAATCGCCGACGGCAGCCGAATCGTCGCGCGCGACGACCGGTTCACCGCTTTCGTGCCGTTCGCCGCGCGCTGGCCGGTCGAGGTGCACATCTACCCGAACAGGTTTGTGCGCAACATCACCGAACTCGACGAGGACGAACGGGACGGCTTCGCGCGGGTCTACTTGGACGTGCTGAGGCGGTTCGACCGGATGTATTCGTCACCGCTGCCCTATATTTCGGCGTTGCACCAGTACGCCGACACCGAGGCCCAGGCCGACGGTTACTTCCACGTCGAGTTGATGTCGATCCGGCGCAGCGCCACCAAGCTCAAGTACCTGGCGGCCTCCGAGTCGGCGATGGACGCGTTCATCAGCGACGTCACGCCCGAAAGCGTGGCCCGGCGGCTGCGCGAGCTCGGATGACGGTCCGCTACGCCGCGCCGGGTCGGGTCAACCTGATCGGGGAGCACACCGACTACAACCTGGGGTTCGCGCTGCCGATCGCGTTGCCGCAGCGCACCTTGGTGACGTTCACTCCCGACGGCGGTGATGCCATCACCGTGGGCAGCGACCGCGTGGACGGGTCGGTGCGCATCGCGCTGGACACCGCCCCCGGCGACGTGACCGGCTGGGCCGCCTACGTGGCCGGGGTGGTGTGGGCGCTGCGGCAGGCGGGCCACCCGGCGCCCGGCGGCGCGATGCGCATCATCAGCGACGTGGAAATCGGGTCGGGCCTGTCTTCGTCGGCGGCGCTGGAGTGCGCGGCGCTGGGCGCGATCGCGGCGGCCGCCGGTGTGCGCATCGACCGCATCGAACAGGCGCGGCTGGCCCAGCGCGCCGAGAACGAGTACGTCGGCGCCCCGACGGGGCTGCTCGACCAGCTGGCCTCGCTGTTCGGCCGGCCGGCGACGGCGCTGCTGATCGATTTCCGCGACCTTACGGTGAAGCCGGTGGCATTCGACCCGGACGCCGCCGGCGTTTCGCTGCTGCTGATCGACTCCCGTGCCCGACACAGTCACGCGGGCGGCGACTACGCCGCGCGCCGCGCGTCGTGCGAGCGGGCGGCCGCGGACCTCGGGGCGTCGTCGTTGCGGGAGGCTCAGGACCGCGGCCCGTCCGTCATTGAAGCGGTGCGCGACCCGGTCGACGCCCGCCGGGCCCGCCACGTGCTGAGCGAGAATCAACGAGTGCTCGATTGCGTTGCGGCGCTGGGTGATTCGGACTTCGCCGAAGCCGGCCGGATCTTTTCCGCCTCGCACGCGTCGATGCGGGACGACTTCGAGATCACCACCGACCACATCGACCTGATCGCCGATACCGCGGTGCGGGCCGGCGCGCTGGGCGCGCGGATGACCGGCGGCGGGTTCGGCGGCTGCGTGATCGCGCTGGTGCCGGCCGCCCGCGTCGGCGCGGTCGACGAGACGGTGCGGCGCGCGCTGGGGGACGCCGGATTCGAGCCGCCGGTCATCACCCGGACCCGCGCCGCCGCCGGGGCCGGACCGGGTGAGTGACGGAGCCAGCAGTGCCGGATCCCGCGGTTGTAGCTGTAACGCGTCGCGGATAGCTGTAACGTAACGGCTATGCCAGGGATGATGTGCGCGGTCTGCGGGGCGGGCTTCTCGGCC
Source organism: Mycobacterium paraffinicum (assembly GCF_001907675.1). Taxonomy (GTDB): domain Bacteria; phylum Actinomycetota; class Actinomycetes; order Mycobacteriales; family Mycobacteriaceae; genus Mycobacterium; species Mycobacterium paraffinicum_A. Next base: position 62,884 of record NZ_MPNT01000025.1, on the reverse strand, counting down.
CGGTCCGACGCCGTCTATTGCTCGTCGGCCTGCCGGCAGAAGGCCCACCGCGTTCGAGCGGCGCGCCGCACGGCCGCGCTGCGGGAGACGCCCCGTCATGGTTCCGCGGTGCGTCGGGGTATGTACTCCGATGCCGCGCGGTCGCTGCGGCGTTCGGTCGCCACTTCCATGCAGCGCTCGCGGCAGCAGCTCGAACGATCCCGCGAACTGTGTCGCGTGTCCGAGCTGCGGCTAAGAGAAAGCGACGCCATCCGGCAGGCGTCGCTCGCGGGGCGGTCGGCGAGGTCGGCGGTGTACCCAGACACGGAGCGTGCCCGATGGCGTGGGAACTAGACGGCCAGACGGCGGCGGTTGAGCAGGCCCTCGCCGGCGGCACCCCGCAACGGGCCGGCTGGTTTCGCTTCTATTTCGAGGACCAGCGTTGGGAATGGTCCGATGAGGTCTACCGGATGCATGGCTACGAGCCCGGTGCGGTGAGTCCCACGACGGAGTTGGTGATCGAACACAAGCATCCGGCCGACCGCAGCCAGGTCGCCGCCACCATCAACGAGATGGTCGAACGCCGGCAGGCGTTCAGCACCAGGCACCGCATCGTGGACACCCGCGGCAACACCCACGAGGTGGTCGTGGTGGGCGATCAGTTCTCCGACAGCGACGGCGAGGTCATCGGCACCCACGGCTTCTACGTGGACGTCACCCCGACACGCAGCCGCAAGCGCGAGGAGCGCATCAGCGAGCAGGTGGCCGAAATCGCCGAGCGTCGCGGCGCCATCGAGCGGACCAAGGGCATGCTGATGCTGGTTTACGGCGTCGACGAGTTGGCGGCGTTCAATCTGCTCAAATCCCTGTCGCAGGTGCGCAACATGAAGCTGGCTGCGCTCGCCGAGCAAATCGCGAAGGACTTTTCCGAGTTGGGTAGCGAGGTCATCGCGTCGCGCTCACGGTTCGACCAGCGCCTGCTCACCGCGCACGAGCGGGCCTCCGGTACCGAGTAGCGGCTATCCGGTGGGGGTCAGGCGCACCGCGCCCAAGTGCATCCGGTCGACCGCCTCGCCGAACTCATCACGCGTCGGGATGCGTTGGTCGCGGAACTTCAGCCCGATCATCCGTTGCGCGCGCTGGACGCCGTAGGACTCGGAGCAGCGCAGGTAGAGGTCCGAGACGATCTCGCGGTCGCGGATGAGTTCGCCGCGCATCGCGGTCGTCTTGCCGTCGTAGAGAACCTGAGCCGGGGCGCCGCCGCGGAAGTTCTGCTTCCAGGGCGCGCCGGTCAGCGCATAGAGTTCACCGTCAATCACGTGGGCGCTCACCGGAAGTGAGAACGGTCGACCGGTCTTTCGCCCGGTGAAGCTCACCACCATCAGCTGCTTGCGGGCGGGCCCGGCGAGCGGGGTACGCAGCAGGAAACCCAATACCGGGTTGACGATGCGCAGCAGCGCCGACGGCGGATGCCCGGCGTCTATCTGATACGGCTGCTCGGCCATGTGCCTACCGTAAAGCCAATCGGGTCCCTGGCCTAGGGTCGAGGCGCAGCACGGTCCCCGGTCAGGCCGTGATGGTGGTCTGGTCGTCGATGATCTTCGTGACGTCCATCAGCGGGCCCTGATCGGCCTGCGGGCCCTCGGCGTTGAGCTGGAGCACGTAGACCGCTCCCTGGCTGGGGATCACCACCGTCTTCTGCGCGATGACACGGGTGGCGCCATCCTTCTGATAGGTGCCCCCGATCTGCCACGCTTGGAATCCGCCGAGCGTCGACGCGCTGCCGTCGCCGCTGCCGTCGAACCCGGGCAGGTTCTGCACCTCGCCCGGCGCGTACTGGATGATCTTCGCCGGATCGACGTTGCCGGAGAACCGGGAGAACAGCGCCGAAACGGTGGGCGGGTCGGCGGGGTTGCTGGGCTGGGTCATGACGATGCCGCCATACGACGTGCCCGCGTTCTGGTTCAGCTGCCAACCGTTCGGCACCGGCAGGTCGACGTTGGGACCGGGATCGCCATGATGGACGGGGGTTTCTGTGATGTGGTTGTCCTTCACGTAGTCGGCGATGGTGTATTTGGCCTTCGCGGCCGGCGCCGTGCTGGTCGCGGACGACGTGGTGGACGTCGAGGTGGATGTGGTCGTCGATGTCGTCGATCCGTTGCCGGATTTGTGGTCGCCGCCGCAACCGACCAACGCTAAACTCAGCGCAACGGAAATGGTTGCTGTCGTCAAATGTTTCATCGATCCAATCTCCCGAAAATTGGGGCCGGTACCAGCGCCGGCCACGCCGAGATGACAGTAGCCGAATTGGCTCGCGAGTTTGCCGATATCTTTTTGAACTTTCGGCGGCGCGTGCTCGTCCCGCAAATCGTTATCCAATTCGGTCGGAAAACGCTCACTGAATACACCGTTGTCCAGTAAGAGACAGGTATGCGGGCACGAAGGACCATCGTCGCGATTCTCGCGGCGTCGGTCGTCTTCATGGCGTTCATCGCCGCGGCGCCGCCGATGGCCTACGACGGCGAGCCCGCACTGGTGACCAACCCCGTCGACCACGTCGCCACGCTCATCGGCACCGGGACGGACGGCCGGACGGTGGGGGAGATCAACAACTTCCCGGGCGCCACCGTGCCGTTCGGAATGGTGCAGTACTCACCCGACACCGTGGGCAATTACGCCGGCTACAACTACGACAACCCGCGCGCAAGCGGGTTCAGCATGACCCACGCCTCGGTCGGCTGCGCGGCGTTCGGCGACATCTCGATGTTGCCGACTGCTAACGGAATTGGCGTGCAACCCTGGAAGTCCTGGGAGCGGATCGCCCACGACGACACCGAACAGGGCGTGCCGGGCTATTACACGGTGCGGTTCCCGGAAACCGGGGTGAAGGCCGAACTCACCGCCACGACGCGCACCGGTGTCGGCCGGTTCAGCTACCCGCGCAACGGCCGCCCCGCCCTGCTCCAGGTGCGGTCCGGCGCGTCACTGGCGGGCAACTCCCGCGCGACCATCCAGATCGGCGAGGACAACACGACGATCACGGGCTGGGCCAGCAGCGGCGGATTCTGCGGCAAGAACAACACGTACACGGTGTATTTCGCGATGAAGTTCAGCCAGCCGTTCACCGCCTTCGGCGCATGGGATGGCTTCGCGGTTTATCCCGGCGCGCGCAGCGCGAATTCGCCGTACAGCGGCGGATACGTGCAATTCCCGCCCGGCGCGGTGCTCGAGGTGCGGACCGCGATCTCCTATGTCGGCATCGACGGGGCGCGGGCGAATTTGGCGGCCGAGGGCGGCGCCGGCTTCGACGACGTGCGCGCCGCCGCGTCGAGGGAATGGAACGCCAGCCTGTCACGCATCGCCGTCGCCGGCCGCAACGTCGATGACGTGAACACCTTCTACACGTCGCTGTACCGATCCCTCCTGCACCCCAACACTTTCAACGACGCGGACGGCCGATACCTCGGGTTCGACAACGCCGTGCACACCGTGGCCGCGGGGCGCACGCAGTACGCGAACTTCTCCGACTGGGACACCTACCGCTGCCTGGCGGCGTTGCAGGCGCTCCTCTTCCCGGACCGGGCCGGCGACATGGCCCAATCGCTGGTGAACGACGCCGAGCAGAGCGGAGCGCTGCCGCGCTGGGCGTTCGCCAACGCCGCGACCGCCGAGATGAGCGGGGACAACGTCGTGCCGCTCATGGTGAACTTCCACGCGTTCGGGGCCGAGAACTTCGACACCCGAACTGCGCTGCGCTACATGGTGAATGCGGCCACGAAGGGCGGGATCGGGCTCAACAAGTACGTCGAGCGGCCGGGCATCGCCACCTACCTGGAGCGGGGCTATGCGCCGTTCACGCTGGAATTCGGTCTCGACGGGTGGATCGCCGACGCGTCCATCACGCTGGAATGGTCGGTCGACGACTTCGCGATCTCGCGATTCGCCGGCTCGCTCGGCGAGGACGCCACGGCCGCCGAGTTCCAGGCCCGGTCGCAGTATTGGCAGAACCTGTTCAACCCGAGCACCGGTTATGTCTCACCGCGCACCTGGACCGGATTCTTCCGCGACGGACCGGGTTTCGTCGAGCCGCAGTCGAGTTTTGGCCAGGTCGGCTACGACGAGGGCAACGCCGCGCAATACGTCTGGTGGGTGCCGCACAACGTGGCCGGCCTGGTGACCGCGCTCGGCGGCCGCGACGCGGTGGCCGAGCGCCTTGATGCTTTCACCGAGAAACTCAACGTCGGGCCCAACGAGCCCTATCTGTGGGCCGGCAATGAACCGGGCTTCGGGGTGCCGTGGCTGTACAACTACATCGGTCAGCCGTGGAAGACCCAGCGCACGGTCGACCGGGTGCGGGGCCTGTTCGGCCCGACGCCCGACGGCGAGCCCGGCAACGACGACCTGGGCGCGATGGCCAGCTGGTATGTCTGGGCGGCACTGGGCCTCTATCCCAGCACGCCCGGAACGGCGATTCTCACGGTCGGCGCACCGCTTTTCGACCGCGCGGTGATCGCGCTTCCGGGCGGCAAAGCCATCCGGATCTCGGCGCCCGGCGCGTACCACCTCAAGTACATCGGCGGCCTGCGCGTCGACGGCCGCGCCACCGATGACACATGGCTGCCCGAGTCGTTCATCCGCACCGGCGGCGACCTGGCCTTCTCGCTGGCCGCCTACCCGGATAGGCGTTGGGGCACAAGCGAATCGTCCGCGCCACCGTCCTTCGGTGCGGGTGGTTCGGCGGTGACCGTCAACGTCCCCAACCCGGTCGTCACGATCGCGCCGGGAAAAACGGGCACGGTGAGACTCGACGCGCAACGCATGTTCGGCGACGGGGGTTACACGATCACCGGCACCGCCTCGAACCCCGGGATCACCGTGACGCTCACGGCGGGCCAGTTCTCCGCCGGCGGGTCGGCGACCGCCGACGTTCGGATCGCGGTCGCACCGTCGGTGCCCGAGGAGTACTACCTGGTGGACCTGACCTCCAAGGTCGGTGAAAGCGCTCGCACGTCAACGGTTCTCGTGGTCGTGCAGGCCGGAAGCGAGTGAGTGCGCTCGGGCCGTCAGATCATGTCGTTCTTGGTCAACCACCGCATGACCGGCCAGCCGACGAACACGGGCAGCCAGCAGGTGAGCACCCGGTACAGCAGCACCGACGGCACCCCGACGGCCGCCGGTACGCCGAAGGCGGCCAGGCCACCGATCAGCGCCGCTTCGACGGCGCCGACGCCGCCGGGAGTCGGCGCCGCGGAGGCCAGGGTCCCGCCGACCATCGTGACCACGGTGACGGTGACGAATGTGGTTCCGCCGCCGAAGGCTTCGACGCTGGCCCACAGCGCCAGTGCGGCGCCGAGAGTCGTTCCCGCGCAACCGAGCAGGATCAGCGCCAGTCGCCGGGGCTCGCGGGCCAGCTTGACCAGGTCGCCGGTCACCTCGGTCAGCTTCGGGCGCACCTCCGTGGCCAGCCAGCGCCGCGACTTCGGCACGAACAGCAAGGTGCCGAGGATGCCCAGCGCGACGCCCCCGATCAGGTAGAGCATCGTGGCGCTCGGCACGAAGTGCGACAGGTGCATCGACGCGCCCGCGACCACGCTGAAAAAGATCAACAGCAACAGGTGCACGATCACCTGCACGGCCTGCTGCAGCGCGACCGCCGCGGTGGCGCGCATCGCCGACAGGCCGCTCTTTTGCAGGTACCGGGTGGACAGCGCGAGCCCGCCGACGCCGGCGGGCGTGGTGGTCGCGGCAAAGGTGTTGGCCACCTGGACGAATGACAGCCGCCAATAGTTGACCGTCCCGTCGGTGCAGGCCCACAATGCCGCGGCGGCGCCCAGGTACGTCAGGGCCGACACCGCCAGCCCGAGCAGCGCATACCACCAGTTGGCGGACCTCAGCTGGGAGAAGAACGTGGGCGCGGTGCTGACGAAGGGGTAGGCGACGTACACCAGCGCCCCGAAGAGCACGAGCTGGACCAGCTGGCCGCGAGTGAACCGGGTGATGGTTTCGGTCTTGATCTGGTCGGCCCCGGTCTGACGCTTCACCTCCGCGCGGGCGGCCGAGATGACGGCGCCCGCATCCGAGACGGACCTCCGAATGAACCGCGGCACAGCCACTTTCGTCAATCGACGCGACGCGTTGAGGATGGTGTCCCTGTCGAACGCGTCGATCGCCGCCGCCACCGCCGATTTGGGGTCGTACAGGGCGGAGGTGGTCACCAGCAGCTGCGCGATGTCGGATTGCAGTTGGGCTTCGGTGGCGCCGTATTCGGCGTTGTGGAACCCACCGAAGCGCACTCCGCCGTCGTCGACGGTGATTTCGTTACCGCGCAGGTCGCCGTGCGCGATCTGCTGGTCGTTGAGGCTGCGCAGCGCTTCCCACACCCGGTGCACGGACGTCGATTGCGCGCAGCGCGTGAGCGCCACACCGTGGGGCGGCTTGTGCGAGTAGAGAATCCAGCCACGGTCGAGGGTGGCGACGGCGATCGTCGCGGTGTTGGCCAGGTCCACCTGCCCGACGGCGATCGTCATCAGTGCGCGGTGCTCGACGGCGCGGCGCATCGAGGTCACCAGGGGCGCGGTCTCGGTATCGCGCAGCCGCAGCTTTATCCAGAGTTGCCGCAGCGTGCCGCCGCTGCGCTGATGCGGTCCGTACAACTCGACGACCGCGGCGCCGTCGGGCTGCGCACATCCGGCCGAGAGAACGAGCGGGCCGCGGCCGGCCGGCCGGACTACGGTGAGCCGGGTGACGACGAATCCGCGCCTGGCCATCGCGCGCACCGCGGCCTCCAGCGGCACCTCGAGCGCGGGGGTCCCGACCACGAGCACCACCAGCGAGCCGACGAGCCACCCGACCGCCAGGCCCAACAGGGCGCGCGCCGGCACGATGGCGCTGACCACCAGGTGAATCGGCACGAAAGCCAGCAGCAGCGCCCACCACCAACGCCGCCAGCGCGCGGGCAGCCACGGTCCCGAGACCGTCAGCACCGCCGCCAGCATGCCGATCCAACGCGGGTCGTCGAGGAACTGGCCCAGCACGGTCTGCAGCCGTTCGGACAGGTCGAAGTGCCAGCGCGGCGCCGAAAACCCATTGCCGCCAATCGACAGCGGCAGGGCCGCGAGCACCGCGGCGGCCGCGTACGCCGCCAGCAGCTTCCACTGTCGGCCGACGACCAGGCCGATCAGGATCATGAACGGCAGGGCCAGGATCGCCACGCCGTACGCGAGGTACACCAGGTCGGACTGCCGCGGGGAGAGCACGCCGACGATCTGCGAGATGGACTTCTCCAGCGCGTCCCACTGCGGCCGGGTGATCAGCGAACTCGTGATCACCACGGCGAGGAACGTCGCGCTCGCCGCGAGCCGCAGGATGTCGTTGGTGCGCCGGGTCAGCGGCTGCAGCAAGCTGCCGGAAACGCTGACCTCGCGCCCGTCGACTCGCATGGTGATCCTTCGGATCCGTTCGGCGCCGCAAACAATTGCCGCTTGCCGGCTCGCCGACAACTTAACCGGATGGCCGGTTCCGCGACAGCTCCCACCCATCCGGCGCGCGTACGGTCGAGTATGTAGGCGAACTATCGATTCGGGGGGACGGGCGTGGCCAGGACCGAGAACGACAGCTGGGAGATCACCGAGAGCGTGGGGGCGACGGCGCTGGGCGTGGCGGCGGCGCGCGCCGCGGAGACCGACAGCGAGAATCCACTGATCTCCGACGAGTTCGCGCGGGTGTTCCTGCACGCCGCCGGTGAGGGCGTATGGAACTGGTTCGCCGCTCCCAACCTGCCCGACCAGATCGCCCAGGCCGAACCCGACCTCAAGCCGCGGATGCAGGGGATGGTCGACTACATGGCCGCGCGGACGGCCTTCTTCGACACGTTCTTCACCGACGCCACCCGGGCCGGCGCGCGGCAGGTGGTGATCCTGGCCGCCGGCCTGGACTCGCGGGCCTGGCGGTTGTCGTGGCCCGACGGCACCACGGTCTACGAACTGGATCAGCCCCGGGTGCTGGAGTGGAAGCTGTCTACCTTGCAGGACAACGGCGCCGAGCCGACCTGCCGCCTGGTTCCCGTGCCGGTCGACCTGCGCCACGACTGGCCGGCGGCCCTGCGGCAGGCCGGGTTTGACGCCTCCGCGCCGAGCGTCTGGTCGGCCGAGGGGTTGTTGCCGTTCCTGCCGGCGGCCGCCCAGGAGCTGCTGTTCGAGCGGGTCCAGGCGCTGGCCACCCCGGGCAGCCGAATCGCGGTGGAGGCGCCGGGCCCCGACTTCCTCGACGAGGCGGCCCGTGAGCGGCAGCGGCAGACGATGCAGCGGGTTCGCGACCTGATGGCCGAACTCGAGCCGGAGCGCGACATCCCCGACGTGGCGGACCTGTGGTATTTCGAGGAGCGCGAGGACGTCGGCGAATGGCTGTCCCGCCACGGCTGGGACGTGACGGTGAACCCGGCCGAGGAACTGATGGCCAGCTACGACCGCAGGCCCCCACACGACATCGAAGGCGCCACACCCCAGACACTGTTCGTGTCGGCCGAGCGGACGGAAAGGAACTGAAACCTCAAGATGAGCACAGTCAGAAGCGAAGACGACAGCTGGGAGATCACCGAGAGCGTCGGGGCCACCGCACTGGGCGTGGCGTCGGCGCGCGCCGCGGAGACGCGAAGCGAGAACCCGTTGATCTCAGACCCGTTCGCGCAGGTCTTCCTCGACGCCGCCGGCGACGGGGTGTGGAACTGGCATTCGGCCCCGCAGCTGCCGGACGAACTCCTCGAGGCCGAACCCGAGTTGCCGCTGCAGATGCAGGCGATGGTCGGCTACATGGCCTCGCGGACAGCGTTTTTCGACGAGTTCTTCCTCACCGCGACGCGCGCCGGAATCCGCCAGGCGGTGATCCTGGCCGCGGGCCTGGACGCGCGGGCGTGGCGGTTGTCCTGGCCGGACGGCACCACGGTTTACGAGCTGGATCAGCCCCGGGTGCTGGACTTCAAACTGTCGACGCTGACCGAACACGGGGCGGAGCCCGCGTGCAACCGGGTCGCCGTCCCGGTGGACCTGCGCCACGATTGGCCGACGGCCTTGCGCGAGGCGGGTTTTGACCCGTCGGCGCCCAGCGTGTGGTCCGCCGAGGGGTTGATGCCCTACCTGCCGGCCGCCGCCCAGGAGCTGTTGTTCGACCGCGTGCACGCGCTGACCGTCCCCGGCAGCCGGGTGGCCGTGGAGGCGCTGGGACCGAAGTTCCTCGACCCCGCGCTCCGCGCGAAGCGCCGCGAGCGGATGGACCGGGTCCGCGCGCTGATGGCGCGCGTGGACCCGGGCCGGCAGGTGCCGAGGACCGACGAGCTGTGGTACTTCGAGGAGCGCGAGGACGTCGGCGACTGGTTCCGCCGCCACGGCTGGAGCGTGACGGTCACGCCGGCCGACGAGCTGATGGCCGGCTACGGGCGCACGGTGCCCAAGGAGGTCGAGGACGCGGTGCCGGGCAACCTGTTCGTGGCCGCGGAGCGCCCCGCTTAGCCGTCCCCGGCCTTCCGGCTGGCGCGCCACCGTTGGAATCCGCGCCGCGCGGCGAACGCGCCGACGATGGCGGTCACGCACCACACCGCGATCGCCGCGTACGCCAACGGCGACGACCGGTTGCCGATCGACGCGCCCAGCGCGGTGTACACGAACGCGCGCGGCACCGAACCGACGAACGAGCCGATGACCATCTGCCACAAGGGCACCCCGAACGCCCCGAAGGCGTAGGACGCCAGGGCGTCGGAGACGCCCGGGACGAATCGCTGGCCGACGACCGCCCACAGCCCGCGGCGCTCGATCAGCGCGTCGATGCGGTCGGTGCGTTTCGCACCCAGCAGCGCCCGGGCGCTGTCGCGCCCGGCCCGCCGGCCGATCAGGCTCGCGACGATCGCGGTGCCGACCGTCGCGCCCAGCGTCACGAAAATGCCGAGCAGGGGACCGAACAGCAGCCCGCTGGCCGCGGCCAGGATCGAGCCCGGCACGAACACGGCGCCAAGCACGGCCGACGCCACCACGTAGGTCAGCGGCGCCGCCGGCCCCGTCGCCGAGACCACGCGCCGCAGCTCCTCCACGTGGACGACGCGCGCGATGGCCACCAGATAGAACATCAGCAGCAGGAAGGCGACGAACACGCCGAGCCGCACGATGTGGCCGCGCCGGGATGCGGGTCCCGGTGCCGGCGCGTCGTCGTCGTTGTGGTCCATGCTGACCGCGATTCTTCCGCACCCTGCGTGGGCGTCGTAAAGTGCCACACACAGGGAGTCGCATACCTGTGAGAGGCGTTCGTCGAGATGTCCGAGCACCCTGAGCAACCCCGGGGCAAGCGGATCGTCGTCTGCCTCGACGGCACCGCCAACCAGATCGGGGCCGGCAACCTCACCAACGTCGCCAAGCTGTTCGAGATGTTGGACAAGGACGATCCGGCCGGCCAGCTCGCCTATTACGACCCCGGCGTCGGCACACTGGTGCCCGCATCGGTGCGCTCGTCGCTGTCGCGCACGGTCGACCTGCTGATCGAGAAGGCGTTCGGGCTGGGCCTGAAAAGCAATGTGGCGCAGGCCTACTGGTACGTGATGCAACATTGGCGCCCGGGCGACTCGCTCTATATCTTCGGCTTCAGCCGCGGCGCCTACACCGCGCGCGCGTTGACCGGCATGTTGCTGCGGCCCGGATTGCTGCGGCCCGGCTCGGAGAACCTGCTGCCGTACGCGGTCGAAAAGTACGCCATCAACCGGCATTTCACCCAGGACGAGTACGCCCACTGGGCCGAGTTCGCCAGAGCGTTCTGCTGGCGCACCGAGGGCGAGCCGCTGTTTTCGACTGTGCGGCAGAACAGCCCGAATCAGGTTTGGCACCATGCGGTGCCGGTGGCCTATCTCGGCCTGTGGGACACGGTCAAGGCGGCCGGATTTCTGCGGTTCGGCAACCTGCGCTGGCCCTACACCCGGTCGCTGCCCAACGTCGCGCGCATCCGCCACGCCGTCTCGATCGACGAACGTCGCCGTCCCTACCGCGAATATCTCGTCGAACGCCACCCGCTGGGGCTGGAGGAACGCTGGTTCGCCGGCGTGCACGCCGACGTCGGCGGCACGTTCATGCCCGATCACCGGCTCGCCACCATCGCGTTGAAGTGGGTCACCGACGGCGTCGTCGGTGAACTGGCGATCGACGCGGCGGCCTACCGCCAGCAGTGCGCGGTAACCGAAGACTTCGCGGACGCGCCGATCCATCACAACGGCAAGCTGTGGTACCTGGTCGGCTGCCGGCGCCGGCCGATGGGTCCCGACGCGCTGGTGCATCCCAGCGTGCTGGTGCGCCGTCGCGACAACCCCGGCTACTTGCCCAATCTGACCGAAGAGGCGCAACGGCTCAGCGCCGACCCGACCGACTGGACCTCTCCCGCGTTGTGAAGGAGCAACCGCCATGGCACTGCGTTCGCTCACCGAGTTGGACCAATACAAAGCCGCGCCGTTCCCGCCGGGCTACCCCGATGACACGCGAACGTTTTACAGTCCGGTCGACCGGGTGCACGAGGCGCTGAAGGCCTTGTTGACATCCGCCGACAAAAGCATCGTGGTGGCGATGTACGGCTACGACGACGCCGAACTGAATTCGGTGCTGCAGTCGGCGCTGAAGGACGAAAAGATGTACGTGCAAATGAGTCTCGACTCCACCCAGGCCGCCGGGAAGTCCGAGCGGGCTCTGTTGGCGCCGTGGCTCAACGACAAGATCGGCAACAGCATCGCGATCGGGCACAGTGAGAAGTCGGCGATCATGCATTTGAAGATGGTGATCATCGACGGCGTCGACGTCATCACCGGCTCGACCAACTGGTCCACCGGCGGAGAATCCAAGCAGGACAACCAACTCACCGTGATCCGGGACCCGTACGTGTGCGCGGAGGCCCGGTCACGGATCGACATCATCCACGACGTCATGCTCAAGCAGATGGCCGCCAAGGCGCAATCCGGCGGCCCGCACTAGGGCGACGCCCCCTTAGAACGACTGCAGCCGCTGGGCCAGCCCGGTCGCGCGCACCGCCCGTCGCTCGATGGCCGCCCGCACCGACGCCTCGGTTCCGGCCACCCGGACCTTGGCCTTCGCCCGGGTCACGGCCGTGTAGAACAACTCCCGGGTCAGCAGCCGCGAATCCTCCGGCGGCATCAGCACCGTCACCTCGTCGGCCTGGCTGCCCTGACTCTTGTGGATCGTCATCGCGTGCATAGTCTCGATGTCCGTGAGCCGGCTGGTCGCGAAGCTCAACGTCCCGGTGGCGCCGGCGATGACGGCCCGCAACCCGCCGTCACCCGCCACCACCACCCCGGTGTCGCCGTTGTAGACCTTGAGCCCATAGTCGTTGGCCGTCACCAACAATGGCCGGCCCGCGTACCACGCCGACGCTGGCTGCTGACCCGTCTCCTCCGCGAGCCAGCGCTCCACCTGCCGGTTCCAGTGCGAGACCCCGTAGGGGCCGTGCCGGTGCGCACACAACAGCCGGTGCTCGTCGAGCGACGCCAACGCCGCCCCGGCGGCGCCGAGGATCGCGGCCTCCCGCACCCGCAGCGCGTGCGGGACCAGCACCGCGTGCAGCCGGTCGGTCGGCCCGTCGGAATCGAGCCACTCGATGTGCTCACCGCCGGTCCGCAGCAGCCCCATCGCGCGGTCGCCGTCGCCGACCCGGATCGCCTCGGCCAGCGCGCCGATCGACTCGCCGAATCGATGCGGTGTGCGCAGCGCCGCCACCCGCACGTCGGGTCGCGCCGTCAGCCCGTCTACCAGGTCGGCCAGGACCGCACCGGCCTCCACCGAGGCCAGCTGGTCGGGGTCGCCCACCAGGATCAACCGTGTGTCGGGCCGCACCGCCTCGAGTAGCCGCGCCATCATGGTCAGCGACACCATCGACGTCTCGTCCACGACGATCACGTCGTGGGGGAGCCGGTTGCCGCGATTGTGCTTGAACCGCACCGACGTATCCGGCCTCGAACCGAGCAGCCGGTGCAGCGTCGTCGCCGGCAGGTCCGCCAGCCGGGCCCGGTCCGCCGCGTCGAGCCTGTGCACCTCGGCGGCCACCGCCTCGGCGAGCCGCGCCGCGGCCTTGCCGGTGGGTGCGGCCAGCGCCATCCGGGGCCGCGGCAACCCGGCGCTCTCGGCCTGCCCGGCCAGCAACGCCAGCAACCGCGCCACCGTGGTGGTCTTGCCCGTTCCGGGACCACCCGTCAGCACGGTGACCGCTTGCGCGACGGCGATTTCCGCGGCCGCCCGCTGCTCCTCGTAACCCGGCGGGAAGAGTCGATCCAAGTCCGGCGCGTCGCCTCGCGCCCCCGGCGCGGAGAGCGCGAGTAGGTCGGCGCACACCTGCTGTTCCTCGAGCCAGTACCGGTCCAGGTACACCAGTTCGCCGAACATCCGCAGCACCGGCGGGGACCCCAGCAGCGGGCTGGCGCGCACGGCGGCCAACCAGTCGGCGGGCTCGGGCCAGGGCAGGTCGGCGACGCCGACTTGCGCCGCCACCGCCCGCAGGTCCATGCACACCGAACCGCTCCGCAGCGCCCGCACCAGCAGGGCGACCGCTAGCGCCACCCGCTCGTCGGGCTCGTCGGCGAGTGCCGTAAGCCGTTGGGCCACATGGACATCGGCGGCCTCGAACACGCCGGCATCGCTGTACGTCCGCAGCAGGCCCGCGGCGGTGATCGCCTCCAGCGTCACGCGGCGGCCCTCCCATCGAGCAGGTCCGACAGCTCGGCTATCAACGACGCGGGCGGCCGCCAGCTGAACACTCCCGACGGGTGACCGTCGACCACGGGGGTGTCCGGGCCGCACATGCCGCGCACGAACAGGTACAGGACGCCGCCGAGATGCGCGCCGGGGTCGTAGCCCGGCACGCGCCACCGCAGAAACCGGTGCAGCACAACGCTGTACAGCAGTGCCTGCAGTGGATAATCCGAATGCAGCATCGCCTCGACCAGGCGCCCCCGGTCGTAATCGGCGGACGTCAACGGCCGGTCCGGGTCACCGAGCCAGTTGGTCTTGTAGTCGACCACCAGATAGCGATGCCCCACGCCGTCGGGCACGCGCAGCACGGCGTCGACCGAGCCGGTCAGGTAGCCGCGCAGCGGCTGGTCGCCGAGCGGGCGGCTCGTCAGGCGGTCGGCATAGGACGCCAGCGCGTCATCGGCCGGCAGGTGCGCGCGCAGCAACGCGCCCATGTCCGCCAGCCGGATCTCGGGCGCCGCGGAATTCAGATCACCACCCGCGAGGGGAAATTCGAAGTCCAGCTCGCGCAGTCGGTCCGAGAGCCCGATGCGCCGCAAGGTCAGGTCGCCGGCCAGCGGTCCCAGCGGCGTGTCGTGCATCGGCACCATCGCCGCCGCGAGCGCGCCGGGGGGCACGTCGACCGGCCACCACACCGAGTGGGTGCGGATGTGCGCCTCGAGCTCGGCGGCCAGATCGCTGGCCAGCGGGTCGGTGGTCTCGAGCACGGCGTGCACCAGCGTGCCGAACTTCGCGCCCATCGGCACGTCGGCCATCGGCGACGGCAGCTCCGGCCCGGATGCGGCCTGCACCAACGGTATTTCGCCGACCTCGTCGTCCAGCTCGGTGACCTCCGGCTCGCTGCCGACCCCGGCGGCCGCGGAGTTTTCCGTGACCCGGATGAGGCCGGAGTAGGAGGTGCGCCGCCACCCGGTGTCGATGGCGCGGTGAAAATGCCGGCTGTCGAGGTCGGCCGGCACCGGCTGCGGCGGCACGGACGGCGCGGCCGCCACCACCGACCGTTCGATCACCGGGCCGCCCGCCGCCTCCCATTCCCGCAAGCGGTCGAGGGCGTCGTCGTCGGGGATCTTCGCCGGCTCGCATCGGTCCGGCACGCACGGCTCTCCCGGCCGTCGGCCGCGCAGCAGCCGCGACAGCCCGCCGTTGGGTTCGTCGAACGCCGGCGACCACCACGCGACGACTTGCGACTGGGCCCGGGTCAGGGCCACATAGGTCAACCGGCTGTCGTCGCTGGCGTCCTCCTTGCGGCCCAGCACCTCGACGGCCTTGAAGTCCGGGCTGTCCTTGCCCCCGATGTGCAGGCAGCGCACGCCCTCGTCGTGGAACAACACCACGTCGCGGTCCTGGGTGTTGCGGTTGAACGCGAACGGCAGGTACACGATCGGGTATTGCAGACCCTTGCTGACGAACACCGTCATGATCTGCACGGCCGCGGCGTCACTGTCCAGGCGCCGATTGCGTTCGGGCGCGCCGGCGCGTTCCTCGCGCTGCCTGCGCAGCCAGTCGCGCAGCGCCGGCAGGCTGGAGCGCTCGCGGTGGGCGACGTCCTGCAGCAACTGCGCGATGTGCGCCAGGTCGGTCATGTGGCGTTCGCCGCCGTGGGCGGACAGCACCCGGTCGGCCATGCCGGAAAGCTGCGCGGCTTCGAAGATGGCGGCGACGCCGCGCTCGCGCGCGTGGCCCGCCCACTCCCGCAGGGTTTCCGCGACGCGGTCGGTCAGCGCGTCACCGCCGGCCGCCAGCGATTCGGCGGTCTCGCCGAAGAACATGGTGGCCGCCGCGGCGCGCACCATGCCGGGCCGGTGCGGTTGGTCGAACGCCTCCAGCAGGCAGAGCCAGTCTTCGGCCGCGTCCGAGCCGAACACGTCGGAGTCGCCGGTGTACACCGCCGGCACGCCCGCGTCGCACAACGCCTTGAAGCAGGCCGCGGCGTCCTTGTGCTTCTCCACGATCACGGCGATGTCGCGGGCCTGCAGCGGCCGGCCGGCGAACGTCGCACCGGCGGCCAGCAGGGCGCGGATGTCGGCGGCGAGGTCGGCGCCGATGTGGGCCCGCAGCTCGTCGATGGGCAGGTTCTGAATACCGCTGCGCCCCAAGGTCGCTCGTTGGACCACCCGCAACCGGAACGGTTCGTTGTGCGGGGCGCTGGCGAGCCGGTGGCCCCGATGGTGGGCGTCGACGTCGTCCACCACGATCGCGGGATCGCCGAGCTGGGCGCCGCGCAGCACCACCTGCAGGCGCTCGATGAGCGCCGAATCGCTGCGCCAATTGGTGGCCAGCGTCTTGCGCTCGCCCGCCGTTTCGGCCGCCCGCAGGTACGTTACGATGTCGCCGCCGCGAAACGCGTAGATGGCCTGCTTGGGATCGCCGATCAGGATCAGGGTGGAGCGGCCGCTGAACGCGCGGTCGATCACCTGCCACTGCACCGGGTCGGTGTCCTGGAACTCGTCGACCATGACGATGGGCCAGCGGTGATGCATGCGCACCCGCGCGGGGGAATCCACGGCGGCCAGCGCGTCGGCGAGCCGGCTCAGCAGGTCGTCGTAGTCGAGCACGCCCAGCCGGCGCTTGCGGGTGTCCAGTTCCGCGAGAACGTCTTTCGCGAACGCCACGCAGACGGCGGCGCGCGAACCGGGCTCGGGGTCCAGCGGGCGCAGCTGCGTCGACGGGTTTCTGACGACTTCGCGCGCCAGGCGCAGCGCCTCGCGATAGGCCAGCGCCGGATCGTCGCGCTCGCGCCCGAAATGGGCCAGGTACAGATCGTCGACGATCTCGACCACCAACTCGTCGAGGCTTTCCAGCAGTGTGACGTTCGCGGCGGTGTCGCCGGCCACGCCCAGAGACTTCAACACCAGCTGACAGAACTGGTGGGTGGTGGCGATGGTCGCCGCATCGAAGCCCGCCAGGCCGTCGCGCAGCCGCTGCCTGCGCGCCGCGCGCTCGTCGTCGGTGCCGTCGAGCAGGTAGGCCACCAACTCGTTGTCACCGGCGGCCGACGGATCGCCGAAAGCCGCCACCGCGTCGACCAGTTGGCCGCGGACCCGTTCGCGCAGCTCCTGGCTGGCGGCCCGGCCGAACGTGATCAGCAGCATCTGGTCCAGCGTCGCGGTGCCCTCGGCGAGGTAACGGGTCACCAGGCCGGCCAGCGCGAACGTCTTGCCGGTGCCCGCGCTGGCCTGCAGCACCGTGGTCGACCGATCGGCGGGCAGCGGGCCGAGCAGGTCGAAGCGCTCTGTTACCTGCCCCATCTCAGGGCTTCCTCTCGGCCCGCAGCATCGGCAGCCAGACCCGCGCGGCGTAGGCGCCCAACCGGGTGTCTTCGCCGTCGAACTCCTCACCCGGCCGCACGGGCCGCATAAGGTCGGCCACCCGGGTGTTCTTGCCCCAGGCCCGCACGTGGGCCGGCTCCTCCTGCTCGTACTTCCACCGGTATTGCGCCTCGCGCAGCGGATCGTCGCCGCAGTGCCGCGCGGCCGCCCACGCGTAGGACGTCTTGACGGGCAACGGAATCGGCTCCCGCCGGCCCGCGTCGTAGACCGCCACCAGCTCGCGCAGCAGCGCCAGGGCGTCCTCGTGCGGCCGCCCCAGCCCCTCCACCCGCGGCGTGGTGCCCCGTTTCAGGCGGCCGACGCACACCGCCGACCAGTCTCGGCCCGGCTCGTGAGCGATCAACGCCAGCAACGGAATCCACGACTCGAGCAGGTGCTTGCCGTCCAGCTTGGAGTACGTCACCGACACCAGCCGCTCGCCGTACACCGGCGACACCGTGCCCGTGAGCCGCCGCCCGGAGCCCAGGTCGATGTCGACGTCGTACGCCCGGGCGCCGGCCCGGCGGTACTGCTGCGCCGCGGACGCCAGCAGCGCGACCTGGTCGCGGACCTCCGTCGCGGTGCGCCAGCCCAGTTGTCCGGGCGGCAACGTGCCGCGCCGCCACTCGGCCTGCCGGGCATCGTCGGGCGTCCACCCGCGCAGGATGTCGCCCAGCATCCGGTCGCCGACCGTCCACTCCTCGAGGGCATCGAGGTCGACGGGCATGGCGTCTTGCACGCCGTCGACATCGCGCGGCAGCGTGAAGTCCAGCGCGCGGAAGAAGCCCTTGACCGGATCCTTGAAGAAGCCGATGAGGTCGGCCAGGATGACGTCATCGGCGGGAGGTGGCGGCAGCGGTCCCGAGATGAACCGGGGCGCCTGGCCCCGCTCGCCCGCGGCGACCCGGGCCGCCCGCAGCACGGTGGGGTCGAAGCTGAAGGGCACCTTGGGCACCAGCCTGCCCGGGATGACGTTGCGAACGTCGAAGGGCTGCAACGGATGCTCGACCACGATGCGCCTGCGTATCCTTTCGCCCGACACGGTCATGTCGAGCGTGTCCAAGAGTTCGGCCAACGGCACCGCCGGCGGGCGCGGCTGGCCCGAGTACTCATTGGCGCCGGTGTAGGTGATCACCAGCTTCTCGGTGGCCGCGCCGATGGCATCGAGCAGCAATTGCCGGTCCTCGGAACGGATGTCGCGTTCGCCGGTCATCGGGTCGCGCGCCAGCGCGTCGTCGCCGTCGACGACGCCGAGCCGAGGGAACACCCCGTCGTCGAGGCCGACCAAGCACACCACCCGGTGCGGCACCGAGCGCATCGGGACCATGGTGCACACCGTCAGGGTGCCGGTGCGAAAGTTGGCCCGCGTCGGGCGTCCCGCGAGGCGACCCTGCAGCAGCGCGCGGATGTCCGGCAGGCGCAGCGGCGTGTCGGCCCGGGGCCCGGCGTCGGCCAGCGTCGACGCGAATTCCCGTTGCATCTGGCCGGTCTGCCACAGGTCCGCGTCGTCGACCCGGGTCAACAACTCGATCCCGGCGGCCAGCGCGCCCAGCCAGTCGCGCAACGGCCTTGTGCCCGTGAGCGAGTCGACCACGCGCTGCAGGCGCGACACGAATTCGGCGAGCTGGCCGGCCAGCTGGACGCGGTTGCTGCTGACATCGTCGAGGGGCAGTGTCGCGTCGATCCAGGCGTGCGAGTCGTCGGACATCGCGACGCCGGCCAGCACCCGGTCGATGCCGAAACGCCACGTGTTGTGCACGAAGTCGACGTGGTACGGACGCCGGTGCTCCTGGTCGAACCCCCAGCGGATGTTCGCCTGGCGAACCCAGCGGGTGATGGCCTCCAGGTCGTCGTCGGTGAAACCGAAGCGGGCACGCACCGGCGCGGCCTCGGCGAAGTCGAGCACCTCGCTGGCGGTCACCCGGCTGCCCGCCAGCGCCAGCAGCTGCGAGGCGACCCCCAGCAGCGGATTGGTTTGCAGCGGTGAGCGATCCGCGAGCCGCACCCGCAACCGGTGCGCGGGATGCGCGCCGCGCACCACGTCACCCAGCCCGAAGTCGGCGACGATCAGCGGCGCGTAGGTCTCGATGTCCGGACACATCACCAGGATGTCGCGCGGCTGAAGCGTCGGGTCGTCCTGCAGCAGGCCCAGCAGCACCTCGCGCAGCACGTCGACCTGGCGCGCCGGGCCGTGACAGTTGTGCACCTGCACCGAGAGGTCGTCGTCGGCGAGCGTACGCCCTTGTGGCCGAACGGCATTCGCGGCGATGTCGGACTGCAGCCAGCCGAGCAGCGTGTCGGGCCGCGCCGGCGCGGGCAGGTACTCGTCGATGCGCGGGTCGGGGGGCAGGGAACGTTGCAGCTCGCGCAGGTCACGCCCGAGCGTCGCCAGCAGCGGATGGTTCACGGCGCGGTGGCCGGTGTCGGTGCGGCGCGGGATCGCCCCGCGGGCGCCGGCCAGCGCGCGCCACAGTTCGTCGCTGGGATGCGGCAGCCACAAGTGCAGGTCGTGGTGGGTGGACAACGCATCCAGCAGCTCCACGTCGGTGTTCGCCAACCGGGTGTGCCCGAACAGCGACAGCCGCTCCGGCAGGTCGGCCGGGCCCCCGCGGAGCAGGGTCACGGTTCGCTGATGGCGGACGTGCGGGGGATCGGCGGGTACCGCGGCCACCAGCGCCCGCCAGAGCTGGGGCTGCCAGGCCAGGTCGGGATCGAGGCCGCGCTCCTCGCCGGCCAGCCAACCGGCGAGCAGCCCCGGACGCTGCCTGGCGTACGAGGCGAACAGACCGGCCAGCCGGCGCGCCACCGAGTAGCGGCGGCCGCGGCGCAGCTCGGCCTCCGCCTCCGTCGACGCGAAGTGCCCCAGATGCGTTGCCAGCGTGCGGCACCACGGCTCGTCGAGCGAGCAGTCGATCACCGCTAACAGCGGCCACGTCATCGCGTCCGGCGACCACGGGTCCTCGTCGGCCGTGCCGGTGAGCTCGGCGATCAGGGAAGCCGGGCTGCGGAACGCCACCCCGGCACACACCCCGTCGCCGCCGCGGCCGCGGCCGAGCACGTGCGACAACCGCTGGCTGAGCCAGCGTTCGACGCCGCGCGCCGGCACCAGCACGAGTTCCTCGGTGAAGGGGTCGGTCGGCGGGTTGGTCAGCAGGGCGCCGAGGCCGTCGGCAAGGAGGTCGGTGCGTTCGGCCCGGTGGAGATGAAGCGACATCGCGGTGCCACCATAGCCCCGGACACCGACGGGAGTGGGGCTACTTGGCCAGCGTGAACTGGTTGATGTCGATGTAGCCGTCCCGGAACGCTTTGGCGCAACCGGTCAGATACCTCATGTATCGCTGGTAGACCTCTTCGGACTGGATCGCGACGGCCTCGCTGTGGTGGGCTTCCAGCGCCGCGGCCCACAGGTCGAGGGTGCGGGCGTAGTGCAGCTGCAGCGACTGCCTGCGGGCCAGGTTGAATCCCATCTTCGACGCGTGGAACTCCACCATCTCGATCGGCGGCAGCTGGCCGCCCGGGAAGATCTCGGTGGCGATGAAGTTGTTGAAGCTGGTCTGCTCTTCGGTCATCGGCAGGCCGTGCTCGACGATCTGCTCCGGCGTCAGCATGGTGATCGTGTGCAGCAGCATCACCCCGTCGTCGGGCAGGACGCGGTAGGCCTTCTGGAAGAAGTCGTCGTAGCGGTCGTAGCCGAAGTGCTCGAACGCGCCGATGGAGACGATCCGGTCGACGGGCTCGTCGAACTGTTCCCAGCCCTGCAGCAGCACCCGCCTGCTGTGCGTGGTGTCCATCGCGTCGAACAGCTTCTGCACGTGGGCGGCCTGGTGCTCGGAGAGGGTCAGACCGACGACGTCCACGTCGTATTTCTCGATAGCGCGGCGCATCGTCCCGCCCCAGCCACAGCCGACGTCCAGCAGCGTCATCCCGGGCCGCAGCCCGAGCTTGCCCAGGGCCAGGTCCATCTTGCGCAGCTGCGCCTCTTCCAGCGGGATATCGCGCATCCGGTCGAAGTAGGCGCAGCTGTAGGTCATCGTGGGGTCGAGGAAGAGCCGGAAGAAGTCGTCGGACAGGTCGTAGTGCGCCTGGACGTCTTCGAAGTGCGGCGTCAGGTTCTGAGTCATGCCGGCTACGCGCCTTTCTGAATCCGGGGCCATCAGCTGTACACGAGCGCAGGGCGCAGCTGGTTCACCGTGGCTTCCCGGATGGGCCGGAATGAGACTCGGCGGGCCCGTACGCGGGGAATTCCGACGACGTTACGCCCGTTTACCCCGGGGTCAAGCGGAAAACGAGGAGGGCACATGGAGGCTTGGGACGCGATATGCGCCCGGCGCAACGTCCGGCAGTACACGCCGGAGCCGGTTTCCGACGAGGACTTGAACCGCATCACCGAGGCCGGATGGCGCGCGCCGTCGGCAAAAAACCGGCAGCCCTGGGACTTCGTGATCGTCACCGACCGGGCGCAGCTGCAGGAGCTGTCGACCGTCTGGCAGGGGGCCGGTCACATCGCCGCCGCCGCGGCCGCGATCGCGATCGTCGTGCCCGTGCCGCCCGACGAGCGCCGCGTGATCACCGACAACTACGACGTCGGCCAGGCCACGATGGCGATGATGATCGCGGCCACGGACCTGGGGATCGGGACGGGCCACTCGTCGGTGGGGGACCAGAAGAAGGCCCGCGCCGTCCTGGGTGTCCCCGAGGACCGGCTGGTGGCCTTCCTGCTCGGCGTCGGATATCCCGCCGACCGTCCGCTCCGCCCGATCCGCAAGCCGAACCGGCGCCCTTTCGCCGAGGTGGTCCACCGCGGACGCTGGTAGCGCCTTATGGTCCCGCGACGGCGCCGCGCGGTGCGGGCATGCTTGGGGGCTATGAACAGACATGAGATCACCGAGCAGATCGTCCTGGCTCGCCTGAGGCTAGGCCTGACCTGGCAGCAGCTGGCCGAGGCCATCGACAGGCCGGTGGTATGGACCACCGCGGCGCTGCTGGGCCAACACCCCATTCCCCCCGAACTGGCAACGGCTCTGGTGGAGAAGCTCGGCCTGGACGAGTCGGTGGTGCCGGTGCTGGCGGCGCCGCCGATGCGCGGCGGGCTGCCCACCGCGGTGCCGACCGACCCGACCATCTACCGCCTCTACGAGGCCCTGCAGGTCTACGGCGGCGCCATCAAGGAGCTGATCCACGAACAGTTCGGTGACGGCATCATGAGCGCGATCAACTTCAGCGTCGACCTGCAGAAGAAGCCACACTCGTCGGGCGACCGCGTCGTGGTGACCCTGGACGGAAAATTCCTTCCCTATCAATGGGTTTCGACGGATACCTGAAATGACGCTCGCGGCGAAGCCGGTAGGCCGGGTGCGCCCTTCACCGGTTCCGCCGAACCGGTGAAGTGACGACCCTTCGCGCGCGTGTCACACTGGCATCGAGGAGGCGAAGGGAACGCGGTGGCGGCCAGCGGCGGCCACCGCGTTCGCCGTTCAGCTCATCGACACCTGCGGTGAAAGCTCGTTCAGCATCGCGCTGGCCCAGCGCAGCTGGCCGCCTAGAGGCCGAACTCGGCCTCGATGCCGTCGATCCCCGCGCGGATGGCCTTGAGCGCGTCGGCGCGGGCGCGGAGCTTGGTCGCGGCGTGGGCGTGCTGGCGCAGACCGGCGAATTCGCGCGCGGCCTCCTCGGCGCGGCTCACCACCATCTCCGGCAGCACGATCTCGTCGACGAAGCCGGCGGCCAGCGCGGTCTCGCCGAAGAACGTCTTGGCCAGCCCGGCGGCCTGCTGGTACGCCGACCGTGTCAACCGCAGCTTCATGATCTCCAGGGCGGCGTACGGGATGACCATGCCGATCGCCACCTCGTTGGCCTGGATGTTGTAGGCGTGCGCGGCCACCCGGTGGTCGCCCGACGCCAGCAGGAACGCCCCCATCGCGATGGCGTGACCGGTGCACGCCATCACCACCGGCTTGGGATGCGACAACAGCCGGTAGGACAGCTCGAAGCCGCCGCGCAGCATGTCGATCGCCGGCTGCGCCTCGCCGGAGGTCAGGATCTTCAAGTCGAACCCGCCGCTGAACACCCGCTCGTTGCCGGTGATCACCAGCGCCCCGGCGTTGTCCGCCTCGGCCCGGTCGATCGCCTCGCCCAGGGCCTGCTGCATCGTCGGGCCCAGGGCGTTGACCTTGCCGTCGTCCATCCGGATGACCGCGATGGAATCCTTGAGGCTGTAGTGAACCGGGCCGCTCATGGTTGCTGGCTCCTTGCCGTCACGCCGGCTGGCTGTGGTGTTTGCCCAGGTCGTCCGGGGCCTCACTCCAGCGCAGGCTGACATCGGTGGGGTCGTCGAGCTGGCGGGTGCGCCACCTGTCCTGCGTTTCCCGCACGGCGCCGTTGATCCGTTCGATCTCGCTGCGGAACACCTCGGGCCGGGTTTCCTTGCTGGCGTAGTGGAAGTAGGTGAGCAGGCCGCGCAGCAGCTCCAGCTTCTGCTTCTCCCGCTTCGCCAGGTCGTGGGTCGTCATCAGCTCGATGCGCTGGACGGGCGGCAAGGAATCCCAGTCGAGCACCACCTGGGTTTCCAGCGGAAGGCGGTCACGTTCCCAGAACCGCCACCCGCGCGGGCGCTCGGGCTGGTCGAAATAGCTGATCGTGCCGGCGAAGCGGGACTCGATGCCGCTGCCGATCTCGGCGCGGTCCAGCGCCGAGTCCCACACCATCCGCCATTCCTGGCCGGGGGCCAGGTACGGCAACTCGCGCGGGAGCCGCAGTTCGACGACGTCGGCGTATCCGTCGGTCGCGTTCTCGTACTCGGCCACCGTCGGCGGGTTCACGAACGAGAACGTGATGTCGTACGCCGCGGTCTGACCGAAGTTCCTGACCACCAGCTCGATCACGTGCCAGTCGGCGGGATGCGGCTCCATGAACATCGAGACCTGCGGGCGCGTCTGCTCCGCGGCCAGCCGGCGGTTGCGGGCGATCTGCCTGTTGGTGAAGACCAGGGTGATGGCGGCGAGCGCAATCGCCGCCCACGCCGCCCACGCGATCCAGGTGCTGGACCCGACGTGTGTGATCCCGTGCCAGCTGTCCTGGATCCACCCCATGGCATCCACCCTCCGCTTATATCACAGGCCGGTTGCCGGCCCGTTGTGGTCGAGCGACCCTCAGCCGCCCATCAACATTCGCCATTGGGCGAGGTCCGCGGCCCGATACACGTAGTTGGAACGCTTGACTTCCGACAGCGAAGCGCTCGACTCCGCCGAATACCAGTGCCCGGGGAAGACCGTCGGGTCACCGGGCAACGTCGCGAGTTGCCGCAGGCTGCGATACATCTCGTCGGAGTCGCCGCCGGGAAAGTCGGTGCGCCCGCAGCCCTCCAAAAACAACGTGTCACCGGCGACCAGGCGGCCGTCGAGCAAGAAGCACTGGCTGCCGGGCGTGTGGCCGGGAGTGTGCAGCAATTCGATCTCGATGTCGCCGATGCTGACCTTGTCGTGGTTCTCGTGCGCGGTGAGGTCCCCGAGGCTGATTCCGGTCACCCGCGAAACCCATTGCGCCTCATGGGTATTGACGTGTACCGGCACGGCTCTGCGTTCGAGCAGCTCGGCCAGGCCCTGTAGCGAAAAGCCCATCATCGATCCACCGACGTGGTCGGGATGATGATGGGTCACCAGCACGCCGGACAGCCGCATGCCGTCGGCCTCGAGCGTGTCGAGAAGATCACCGGCCGCGTATGCGGGGTCGACCACCACGCAGTCGCCCGTTTCGCGGTCGCCGATCAGGTAGGCGAAGTTGCGCATCTGGGTCGCGATCATGTCGCCGGCGGCGAAGTCGCGGCCGGAGAGCAGTTGGCGAAAGTACAGCCGGTCCGTTGACACGTGACCAGACTAGGGCGTGCTCGCCCGGCGCCCGCAGCGCCGCCGCGAACTTTGCCGGACCCCGCCCGCGAGCAGCGATTGGGCGCCCGTCCGCTGGGTATTGTTGGCCCATGAGGAAGAAGGTCGAAATTGAGATCGACGTTGATCTGATCGACGAGGCGATCCGCCGCTTCCATCTGGCCGACGCCCGCGAGGCCGTCAACCTGGCACTGCGCACCCTGCTCACCGAGGCCGACGCCAACGAACCGGCCGAGGAGTACGACGAGTTCAGCGACCTCAGCGCCTGGCAGCCCCGCCCCAGCGGCGGCGCCGCCCCGTAACGGCCGTAGTTTGGTCCGGTTGCGGGCCAGGCTGTACCCTCTTTTAGGCCCGAGGCACCACGTCCGATTCGGGTGAACGGCCCCCTTAGCTCAGTCGGTAGAGCGTTTCCATGGTAAGGAAAAGGTCAACGGTTCGATTCCGTTAGGGGGCTCGGCGGACGCCGAGCAGGCGTGGGCGGCCCTACCCCAAAAGGGGTGGCCAGAGGCGATGTAGCTCAGTCGGTTAGAGCGAACGACTCATAATCGTTAGGTCGCCGGTTCGAGTCCGGCCATCGCTACAACACAACAACGCGCACTTTTTTAGAGAGTTGAGAGAGAACCGTCATGGCTTCCAGTACCGACGTGCGGCCGAAGATCACCCTGGCCTGCGAGGTGTGCAAGCACCGCAACTACATCACCAAGAAGAACCGCCGGAACGACCCGGACCGCATGGAGCTCAAGAAGTTCTGCCCGAATTGCGGCAAGCACCAGGCCCACCGGGAAACGCGCTAGCGGCGACCCGCGACCGTTTATTCGCCCCTGACTAGGTAGATTTTAGAGCCGTGCCGTTAAGCGAGAGCATCGTCGGGATGCATTACCGCTATCCCGACCATTACGTCGTGGAGCGGGAGAAGATCCGTGAGTACGCCGTCGCCGTGCAGAACGACGACGCCATGTTTCTCGAGGAGAAGGCGGCCGCGGAGCTGGGCTATGACGACCTGCCCGCGCCGCTGACGTTCATCTGCGTGTTCGGCTACAAGGCGCAGACGGCGTTCTTCAAGCACGCGAACGTTGCCGTCCAGGACGCGCAGATCGTGCAGGTCGACCAGGTGCTGAAGTTCATGGCGCCGATCGTGGCGGGCGACACCCTGTACTGCGACGTCTACGTGGACTCGATGCGGGTTTCGCACGGCACCCAGATCATCGTGACCAAGAACATCATCACCAACGAGGCGGGTGATGTTGTGCAGGAGACCTACACGACCCTGGCGGGTCGTGCCGGTGAGGATGGAGAAGAGGGATTTTCTGATGCCACTGCGTGAGTTCAGCTCGGTGAAGGTGGGTGACCAGCTCCCCGAGCGGACCTACCCGCTGACCCGCCAGGATCTGGTGAATTACGCGGGCGTCTCGGGTGACCTGAACCCGATCCACTGGGACGACGAGATGGCCAAGGTCGTCGGCCTGGACACCGCGATCGCGCACGGCATGCTCACCATGGGCATCGGTGGCGGCTATGTCACCGCGTGGATCGGCGACCCGGGCGCGGTCACCGAGTACAACGTGCGGTTCACCGCGGTGGTGCCGGTGCCCAACGACGGCAAGGGCGCCGAGTTGGTGTTCAACGGCCGGGTGAAGTCGGCCGACCCGGAGACCAAGTCCGTGACCATCGCGTTGACGGCCACCACCGGCGGCAAGAAGATCTTCGGTAGGGCCATCGCGTCCGCGACCCTCGCCTAGGCGGGCCTGGTTAATGGCGCTCAAGACCGATATCCGCGGAATGATCTGGCGGTACCCGGACTACTTCGTCGTCGGCCGCGAACAACTCCGCCAATTCGCCCTGTCCGTCAAGGACCGCCACCCCGCCCATTACAGCGAGGACGCGGCCGCCGAGCTCGGCCACGACGCGATCCTGGCGCCGCTGACGTTTGCGACCATCTTCGCCAAGCTCGTCCAGCTGGATTTCTTCCGGCACGTCGACATCGGCATGGAAACCCTGGTGATCGTGCAGGTGGACCAGCGGTTCGTGTTCTCCCGGCCGATCAAGGCCGGCGACAAGCTGTGGGCCCGGATGGACATCCACTCGGTCGACGAGCGCTTCGGCGCCGACATCGTCGTCACCAGGAACACCTGCACCGACGATCAGGGCGAGGTGGTCCTGCAGTCCTACACGACGCTGATGAGCCAATACGCCGAGTCGGAGAACCTCAGATGGGACCCGGAGTCCGGCCAGGTCGTCAGAACGGCGTAATTAGTATCTGGCTCGCGCGTCGATGTACACTCGGACCTCGGGGTTTTCCCAGCATTAGCGCGCTTTCCGGGATTCGAGCAATCGGAAGGCGCGCGTGTCATGTAAGCCCCGGTAGGTAAGCGCAGGTTGGCCTGCCAACCGCGAAGGGGCGTAGCTCAACTGGCAGAGCAGCGGTCTCCAAAACCGCAGGTTGCAGGTTCAAGTCCTGTCGCCCCTGCTGAACGCGACGTCCGGTGACGATGCGGGCCCCGAACGGGCCCGAGAAGGAGCCGGACAACCGCAAAGGCGTGCCATGGTGGACACTGGAATAGTGGCCGTCCACCACGGGACGGCCCGCGGGATATTGGCAAACTTAAGGAGCATGCGGTGAGCGACGAAGGCGACGCTGCCAACGACGCCACAAGCGACGGCGCCGACAGGGAGGACGACCGCGCGAGTGGCGGTCGGACCGCTGTGGTGACGCGCCCGCAGCGCCCGACCGGCAAACGATCCCGGCAGCGAGTGGCCGACGCGGGCGAGGACGTCGACGTAGAGTCGGCGGACGAGGCCGAGGCCGCCAAGGACAAGGGCGCCAAAGCCAAGAAGGCCAAGAAGGGCAAGA
Source organism: Mycobacterium paraffinicum (assembly GCF_001907675.1). Taxonomy (GTDB): domain Bacteria; phylum Actinomycetota; class Actinomycetes; order Mycobacteriales; family Mycobacteriaceae; genus Mycobacterium; species Mycobacterium paraffinicum_A. The sequence continues at coordinate 35,088 of NZ_MPNT01000025.1, read as the reverse complement.
AGCCGAAGAAGCCCGGAGACCGTTCGGCCAACCCGTTCGTCTTCGTCTTCAACTACCTCAAGCAGGTGGTTGCGGAGATGCGGAAGGTCATCTGGCCCAACCGCAAGCAGATGATCACCTACACGTCGGTGGTGCTGGCGTTCCTGGCCTTCATGGTGGCGCTGGTCGGCCTCGCGGATTTTGGCCTCACCAAGCTCGTGCTGCTGGTGTTCGGCTGAGCGATAGATAGAGAGGACTGAAAACCGTGACTACCTTCGACGGTGACACGTCCGCGGGTGAAGCGGTCGACGTAGAAGAGCGCACCGAGGACGCCGAGACCACCGAGACCTCGGCGGCCGAAGCCCCCGAGGAGTCGACCGAAGAGACCGACCCGGCCGCCGCGCTCAAGGCGGAGCTGCGCAGCAAGCCGGGTGACTGGTACGTGATCCACTCCTACGCGGGATACGAGAACAAGGTCAAAGCCAATCTCGAGACACGCGTGCAGAACCTGGACGTCGGCGACTACATCTTCCAGGTCGAGGTGCCCACCGAAGAGGTCACCGAGATCAAGAACGGCCAGCGCAAGCAGGTCAACCGCAAGGTGCTGCCCGGCTACATCCTGGTGCGCATGGACCTGACCGACGACTCGTGGGCCGCGGTGCGCAACACCCCCGGCGTCACCGGCTTCGTCGGCGCGACGTCGCGGCCGTCGGCCCTGACCCTGGACGATGTCGTCAAGTTCCTGCTGCCGCGCGGCGCGACCAAGAAGGCCGCCAAGGGCGCGGCCACCACCGCCGCCGCCGCCGAGGCGGGTGGGCTGGAGCGGCCGGCCGTCGAGGTCGACTACGAGGTCGGCGAGTCGGTGACCGTCATGGACGGCCCGTTCGCGACGTTGCCCGCGACCATCAGCGAGGTCAACGGCGAACAGCAGAAGCTCAAGGTGCTGGTGTCGATCTTCGGCCGTGAGACGCCGGTCGAATTGACCTTCAGCCAAGTGTCGAAGATTTAGCACGTCAGTTAGGAAGGAACACCAACACCCATGGCCCCGAAGAAGAAAGTCGTTGGGCTGATCAAGCTGCAGATCGTGGCCGGGCAGGCCAACCCCGCCCCGCCGGTGGGACCCGCGCTCGGCCAGCACGGCGTCAACATCATGGAGTTCTGCAAGGCCTACAACGCCGCCACGGAGAACCAGCGCGGCCAGGTCATCCCGGTGGAGATCACGGTCTACGAGGACCGCAGCTTCACCTTCGCGCTCAAGACGCCGCCGGCCGCCAAGCTGCTGCTCAAGGCCGCGGGCGTGGGCAAGGGCTCGGCCGAGCCGCACAAGACCAAGGTCGCCAAGGTCACCTGGGACCAGGTTCGCGAGATCGCCGAGACCAAGAAGACCGACCTCAACGCCAACGACATCGACGCCGCCGCCAAGATCATCGCCGGCACCGCCCGGTCGATGGGGATCACCGTCGAATAGGCGGACATCGTTCGACCCCAACCGTGGGAGGGCCAGCTTCGGCCCGCTGCTTAACCACGACCCAACACCAGATTGGATGAATCAATGAGCAAGAACAGCAAGGCATACCGCGCCGCCGCCGAGAAGGTGGACCGCGACAACCTGTACAGCCCGCTGGAGGCGGCCAAGCTCGCCAAGGAGACCGCGTCGGCCAAGCAGGACGCGACGGTCGAGGTGGCGATCCGGCTCGGCGTCGACCCGCGCAAGGCGGACCAGATGGTCCGCGGCACGGTCAACCTGCCGCACGGCACCGGTAAGACCGCCCGCGTCGCGGTGTTCGCGGTCGGTGACAAGGCCGAGCAGGCGCAGGCCGCGGGCGCCGACATCGTCGGCAGCGACGACCTGATCGAGAAGATCCAGGGCGGCTTCCTGGACTTCGACGCCGCGATCGCGACGCCCGACCAGATGGCCAAGGTCGGGCGCATCGCCCGCGTGCTCGGTCCGCGCGGCCTGATGCCCAACCCCAAGACGGGCACCGTCACCCCGGACGTCGCCAAGGCCGTGGCCGACATCAAGGGCGGCAAGATCAACTTCCGCATCGACAAGCAGGCCAACCTGCACTTCGTCATCGGCAAGGCGTCCTTCGACGAGAAGGCCCTCGCGGAGAACTACGGCGCCGCCCTCGACGAGGTGCTGCGGCTCAAGCCGTCCGCCTCCAAGGGCCGTTACCTGAAGAAGATCACCGTGTCGACGACCACGGGCCCGGGCATCCCGGTGGACCCGTCCGTCACCCGGAACTTCGCCGAGGCCTAGGTCGCCGGGGCCTACCCGCCGCACTCGGCGATTCGGCGCCGCAGAAACTCGCGGCCCGGCTCGGAACCGTTGACTGCCAACGCTTCTCGATACCAGACGACGGCATCGGCCGGCCTGCCCGCGCGCCGGAGCAGGTCGGCGCGCACCGTGGCGACCAGGTTGGAGCGGCGTAACCGGGCGTCGTGTGCCACCTCGTCCAGGGCGCTCAGGCCGGCGTCGGGGCCGTCGCGGAAGCCGACCGCCAGGGCGCGGTTGGCCCGCACGACCGGCGAATCGGTCAGCCGCACCAACCGGTCGTAGGCCGCGCAGATGGTGACCCAGTCCGTCTGCTCCCAGGACGGCGCCGTCGCGTGCACCGCGGCGATCACCGCCTGCGGCAGGTAGGGGCCCGCCGACCCCTCCGCCAGGCGCAGTCGGTCGAGTCCGCGGGCGATGCAGCCGCGGTCCCACCGGCGGCGGTCCTGCTCCTCTAGGGGCACCAGCATGCCGGTGTCGTCGACCCGGGTCACCCGCCGCGAATCGTGCAGCAGCATCAGGGCGGCCAGCGCGTGGGCCTCGGGCTCCTGCGGCATCAGCGCGCACAGCTCACCGGCCAGCCGGATCCCCTCGTCGCACAGTTCGTCGCGGATCGCGGACGGGCCGGCCGTCGACCAATACCCCTCGGTGAACACCGAATACACACAACCCAGCACGTGCGGGGTGCGTTCGGGCAGCAGCTCGGCGGGTGGCACCCGCAGCGGGATGTTGGCGTGCCGAATCTTGCTCTTGGCGCGCGTGATCCGCTGGCCGATCGCCGCGTCGGTCTGCAGCAGCGCGCGGGCGATCTCGGTGACGGTCAACCCCGACACCAGCCGCAGGGTGAGCGCCAGCTGCGACTGGCGGTCCAGGGCGGGATGCGCGCAGGTGAACATCATCCGCAGTTCGTCGTCGCGCACCGGAGACGGGTCGGTGTGATCGGTGCGCGCCCGGATTTCGTCGATCACGGCCGCCAATTCCTTTCCGGGGCGGGCGGTTTCGCGACGCAGGCGATCGCGCGCCCGATTGCGGGCGACGGTCACCAGCCAGGCGCCGGGATTGGCCGGCGGGCCGTCACGGCCCCAGCTTCCAAGCGCCTCGGCGCAGGCTTCCTGGACGGCGTCCTCCGCGATGGTCAGGTCACCCGACCACCGCGCGAGCGCGGCGACGGCGGGCCCCCATTCCCGACGAAAGACGCCGTCCAGGTCGGACACCGGCGACGCTCAGAGCTCCGAGAGCCCAGCCAGCTGCCGCACCTGCACCGTCGAGGCGGGGATCATCGACGCCAGCTTGACGGCCTCTTCGCGGTCCGCGGCACTCAACAGGTAGATCCCGGTGGCGATTTCGGCGCCTTCCACATAGGGCCCATCGGTGATCAGCACCTCGCCGTCGCGCACTCGCACGGTCGTCGCCGTGGACCGATCGTGCAACGCGGCGCCGCCGATGATGTGATCACCCGCGGCCGCGTGCAGGTCGGCGTGCTTGGCGGCCACCGCCTCCCACTCCGGTGTGCCCGGAGTATGCGCGGATTCGGCCGGCTCCAGCAGCAGCGCGAGCCAGTCGTTGCCGGTGAGCCCGCGGGACAGCTCGACCGAGTGAACCGTCGGCCAGACCTCCACCGCGCCGAACGTGGCGAGCGGGACGTCGCGCGCCAACGCGAGCGCCTCGTCGAGGTTTTCGGCTTCGAACAGGTAGAAGCCGCAGGCCACCTCGGCGGATTCGGCGAAGGGGCCGTCGGTGACCACCGGCGCATCCGGGCCGCCGGTGATGACCGCCGCGGCGCCGGCGGGCGCCAGGGCGTCCCCGGACTTGATCGCCGGGCCGGCCTTGGCGTGGAACTTCCCCCAGGCGGCCATTGCGTCCGGGCTTTCGGGCGCGCGGTCCTGTTCCCTGCTGATCAACAAGGCGAAGTACTGCATGTCTCGTCACCTCCAGATAGCGAGCGAAGCCCCGTGCTCCACTCTCTACCTATTCGACGAACGACGCAGCCCTAATCCGACAGCGGCGGAGAAATCAGCCGACGGCTCCCGGCTTGAGGTAGGTCACCAGGCTGACGTCGAGCATTTCGTCGGTGAAGTAGTGCTCGCAACCGCGCAGATACTTGATGTAGCGGTTGTAGACCTCTTCGGAGGTGACCTCGATGGCCTTGTCCTTGTTCGCATCGAGGTTGTCGCCCCAGATGTGCAGCGTCTTGATGTAGTGCGGCCGCAGCGAAAGCGGTTCGGGCACAACAAATCCCGCCTTCTCGCCGTGGTCGACCATCATCTGGGTGGATGGCAGCCGGCCGCCGGGAAAGATCTCGGTGACGATGAACTTGATGAACCGGGCCGTCTCGAACGTCAGCTTCTTGCCGCGGGCCGCCATCTCGTACGGGTGGTAGCTCACGCTGCTCTGGACGGTCATCCGGCCGTCGTCGGGCATGATGTCGAACGTCCGCTTGAAGAAGTCGTCGTAGTTCTCGTGCCCGAAGTGCTCGAAGGCCTCGATCGACACGATGCGGTCGACGGGCTCGTTGAAGTCCTCCCAGTTCTGCAGCCGCACCTCGCGCGAGCGGTCGCTGTCGACCGACGCCAGCACCTCCTCGCAGCGGGCGTGTTGGTTCTTGGACAGCGTCAGGCCGATGACGTTGACGTCGAACCGCTCGACCGCCCGCTTCATGGTGGTGCCCCAGCCGCAGCCGATGTCCAGCAGCGTCATGCCCGGCTTGAGGTCCAGTTTGTCCAGGTTCAGGTCGATCTTGGCGTACTGCGCCTCTTCCAGCGTCATGTCGTCACGCTCGAAGTAGGCGCAGCTGTAGATCCTGGTCGGGTCCTGGAACAGGGCGAAGAAGTCGTCCGAAACGTCGTAGTGCGCCTGAATGTCCTCGGGAGCCGTCCGGATCTTGGTCGGGCTAGCCGGCTGATCAGCCATTTTCGTCTCGTTCTCCTGGATGAAGTTCACTGCGCATCCCCGCGCACTTGCCTCGGGTGTGACGTGCAACCATACCGAACTCTACTTTTCCAGCGTGAATTGGTTGCAGTCGATGTAGCCCGCCCGGAACGCCCGGGCGCAGCCGGTCAGGTACCTCATGTAGCGCTCGTACATCTCTTCGGACTGGAGATCGATGGCCTCGTCCCTGCGTGCCTGCAGGGCCTCGGCCCACAGGTCCAGGGTCCTGGAAAAATCCGCCCGGAGCGACTGCACGCGGGTGACCCGGAAGCCGGCATTCGCCGAGTGCTCCTCGACGGTCTCGATCATCGGCAGCCGGCCGCCCGGGAAGATCTCGGTCACGATGAACCGGATGAACTTGGCCACCTCCATCGTCAAAGGCAGCCCCCGCTCGATCACCTGCTTTCCGTGCAATCCCGTGATCGAGTGCAGCAGCATCACGCCGTCGTCGGGCAACGAGGCGTAGGCGAACTTGAAGAAGTCGTCGTACCGGTGAAAGCCGAAGTGCTCCAACGCCTCGATGATGACGATGCGGTCCACCGGTTCGCTGAATTCCGACCAGTCGCACAGCAGTGCCCGCCGCGACCGGCCGGTGTCGATGCCGTCGAGGACCTCCTGGCAGTAGGCATGCTGATTCCTGGACAACGTCAGCCCGACGACGTTGACGTCGTAGCGCTCCACGGCGCGTTTCAGCACCGAACCCCAACCGCAGCCGACGTCCAGCAGGGTCATCCCCGGCTGGAGACCGAGCTTGTCCAGCGTGAGGTCGAGCTTGGCGAGCTGGGCTTCCTCCAAGGTCATGCCCTCGCGGGGGAAGTACGCGCAGCTGTAGGTGCGGCTCGGGTCCTGGAACAGGGCGAAGAATTCGTTGGAGAGATCGTAGTGCGCCTGCACATCGTCGAAATTGGAGCGAGTACCAACAGCGCCGGCCGGGTTGTCAGACATAGGTCCTCCCGAGGGGACGATCACCACAGAGAGGTGGCCGTCCTTCGGGGGCACGCTACTCGCCCGGGGACCCAAAACCGCGCATTCGGCGGCGCGTGCGCCGGAGTTTTTCCGCGCGGGGGCCGCTACTTGGTGAGCGTGTACTGGGCGACGTTCGAGATGCCCTTGCGGAACAGGTCCGCGCAGCCGGTCAGGTAGCGCATGAAGCGGTCGTAGACCTCGACGGACTGGATGGCGATGGCCTGTTCGCGGTTGGCCTCCAGATTTGCCGCCCAGGTGTCCAGCGTCCGCGCGTAATGCTCCGGCAAATACTGGATCTGATCGATCGAGAAACCGCTGGCTTGCGCGAGGTCGACGATATCGGTCTCCCCGCACATCTGCCCGCCGGGAAAGATCTCCTTGCCCAGAAAATGGAAGAAACGCAGATCCGACATCGTGATCTGAATGCCGCGATCCTTCCACGACGACTGCGGATAGGTGAAAATGCTGTGCATCATCATCCGGCTGTTCTCCGGCAGGGCCTTGTACGCCCAATCCCAGAACGCGGGCCAGCGTTCCTTTTTGAAGGCGTCGAACGCCTCGAAGCTGATGATCCGGTCGACCTGCTCGTCGAATTCTTCCCAGCCCTGCAGCCGCGCCTCGGCCCGCCGCGTCGTTTCGATCGCGGCCAGCCTTTCCTTGGTGCGCGCGTAGTGATTGCGGCTGAGCGTGATGCCGATGACGTTGACGTCGTATTTCTCCACCGCGCGGACCACCGCGCCGCCCCAGCCGCACCCGACGTCGAGCACCGTCATGCCCGGCTCGAGCTTCAGCTTGTCCAGCCCCAGATCGAGCTTGGCCAGCTGCGCCTCTTCCAGCGTCATGTCGTCGTTCTTGTAGTAGGCGCAGGTGTACACCATGTTGGGGTCGAGGAACAGCGCGAAGAAGTCGTCTGAAATGTCGTAGGTTGCCTGCGACTCTTCGTAATACGGCTTCAGCTTGGCCATTGGTGAACCCACCTCCTTGAACAACCGTACAACCCGGCGACTTGGACTGAGATCGCAGGGGAAGCGTTTCGTTCGGGTGTTTTCGGCTTAGCCGGCCTTGGCGAAGTTGCTCGCCAGCACGCCGATCACCTGATCCCACAACTGTTGTGGCAGATCATGGCCCATCCCGTCGAATAACACCAATCGAGCGCCGTCGATGGCCCTGGCCACCGCGCGGCCGCCGAAGGGCCGCATCAGCTTGTCGGCCCGGCCGTGGATCACAACGGTCGGGGCGGCGGTGCGCCGGTTGTAGTGCTTGAGGCTGCCGCTGCCCAGCACGGCGTCGAAGTGCCGGGCGACGCCCCACGGGTAATAGCTGCGTTCGTAGCTTTCGATGGCCTCGGCCCGGAGCTGCTCCTCGGGCGCCAGGAAGCGCCGGCTGCCGATGATCTTGCTCACCCGGATCGCGTTGTCGACGATCACGTCGCGCGGCGAGTCCGGCGCGGGGCCCTTGATGAGCGCCAGCAACTGGCGGGGTCCCGGCGGCGGCAGGCACGCCGAGTTGTTGCTGGAGAAGATGACTCCGAGGGTCTTGGTTCGCTCGCGGAATCGCGCGGCGAAGATCTGGGCGATCATGCCGCCCATCGACGCGCCCACGACGTGCGCGTGCTCGATCCCGAGGTGATCCAGCACGGCCGCGGCGTCGTCGGCCATGTCCTCGAGCTTGTACGGCGCGTCGCTCGGCAGCCCCAGCCAGGAGCGGGCCAACCGCGCCACCAGCGGCTGGCCGGAGCCGCGGTGCTGCGTCTTACTCGACAGGCCGACGTCCCGGTTGTCGTAGCGGATCACGCGCAGTCCGTGGCCAACCAGCCGCTCGCAGAAGGCGGTCCGCCACAGCACCAGCTGGGCGCCCAGGCCCATGATCAGCAGCACGGGCGGGTCGTCGATGTCGCCCATGTCCTCGTAGTACAGCTTCAGGTCGCCGTGGGGATCGAAGACAGTGGCGTGCCCGGTGCGGACCTCCATCAGACCTCTTCGGCTTGGTGCTCGCGGCTGACCTCGACCATGAAGTTCGCGAAGTAGCCGGTCAGCTGTGGGTCGGACATCATCTGCCACTTGGGGGCCAGCAGCTTCATGTACCGCTCGACGTAGAGGAACTGCTTGCCGATCAGCACCAGCTCGCGGGGGAGCTTGACGTCGTAGGCGTCGGCCAGGGCCGACAGCTGCCGCCCGATGTCGGCGTAGGACATGTCGCCCAGCGTCGACATGGTCAGCGGGGTGGCGAAGCGCTCCAGGTCCTTGGCGGCCTGGGCCTCGGGCTTCATGGTGCCGACGGCGCCCATCAGCACCACGATTTTGCCCGCCGCGGCGTGGTCCTTCTTGACCAGCAGCGCGTACACCAGCTCGCGCAGCAGCCAGCGGGTGCGGGGATCGATGCGGCCCATGATCCCGAAGTCGAAGAACACGATGCGGCCTTGGTCGTCGACGTAGAGGTTGCCCGCGTGCAGGTCGCCGTGGAACAGCCCGTGCCGCAGGCCGCCCTCGAACAGCGAGAACAACAGCGCCTTCACCAGTTCGGTCCCGTCGAAGCCGGCCTTGCGGATGGCGGCGACGTCGTCGATGCGGATGCCGTGCACCCGCTCCATCGTCAGCACCCGCTCGGAGGTGAAGTCCCAGTGCACCTGCGGCACCCGGATGTTCTTGCCCAAGGGTGAGGCGTGCAGGTGCGAGACCCACGCGTCCATCGACTGCGCCTCGAGGCGGAAGTCGAGCTCCTCGGCCAGGTTGTCCGAGAAGTCGGCGACCACGTCCTGCGCCGAAAGCCGGCGGCCCAGCTTGGCCAGCTCGACGGCCTGGGCGAAGCGCTTGAGGATCTGCAGGTCGGCCGCGACCCGGCGGCGGATGCCCGGACGCTGGATCTTGACGACGACCTCCTCCCCGGTGTGCAGCGTCGCGTAGTGCACCTGGGCGATGGACGCCGACGCGAACGGCGTCTCCTCCCACTTGGCGAACAGCTCCGCGGGGTCACCGCCCAGCTCCTCGACCAGCAGCTTGTGCACCTCGTCGGTGTCGGCGGGCGGCACCCGGTCGAGCAGGCCGCGGAACTCGCGGGACAGCGATTCGCCGAACGCCCCGGGGCTGGACGCGATGATCTGCCCGAATTTCACGTAGGTCGGGCCGAGGTCGGCGAAGGTCTGCGGGAGCTGCTTGATCACCTTCTGTTGCCACGGGCCCCTGCCCGGCAGCTTGCTGATGACGCGGGCGGCGGTGCGGGTGACCTGCCAACCGGTGACGGCCACCCGGGCCGCCTCGATCGGCAGCGGCACCCGGTCAAGCCTGGCCACGTCTCGATGCTTGGTAGAGCTCATTCCAGCAGTCTGCCAAATCGGCGGTGTCGAGGCCCAATTCGCTGTGACCGCGCTCACCGGAGATCGCGGAGCGGCGAGCGTGCATTCATGGCGTAAAACCGGCGGCCCGAATTTCGCCCTGAGTACAGGTTCTGGTGCAGGGCTCGGTGCTCAGGGTCTCGCCCAGGGTTGCACCCAGCCCTGGATCGCCCACCCCTCCAGCGCCGCGATCAGCTCGTACATCGTGGCGCCGTCGATGGATTCGCGGATGATGTCGGCGTGCCCGGCGTGCCGGGCCAGCTCGTTGATGACGTGCAGGATCACCCAGCGCACCGACCAGGCCTCCTGGTTCTTGGGGAACCAGGGGATGTCCTTCGGCACGGGCACCGCGGCGTCGAGGTCCGCGGTCTCCACCAACCGCAGCGACTCCGCGTTCTGTTTTTCGAAGGCCCGCAGCAACCCGTCCAGCGTCTCATCGGGCCGCATCACGTGCTGATCCGCGAATTCCTGCGCGATCTGCTCGAACGGGCGCGTGTCCTTCGGCGGCGCGTCCGGCGCGGCGGCGACGCGTCGCATCCAGCTGCGTTGCATCCCGGTGGCGTGCTTGACCAGCCCGCCGATCGACAGCGCGCTGACGGAGGCGGTGGACCGGGCCTGGTCGTCGGTGAGGCCGTAGCTGACCGCGAAGTAGGCGCTCTGGTGAAATGCCAGGTACTCGCGCAGGGCGCTGCGTTCGTCGGACACGGGCGGGGCGAGGGCGGGCATGGTCAATCCTTCCTGTTGTGGACGTAAAGGTCACGCAGGCAAGAGATTTCGGCACCGTGGTGGATCGCTTCCCGGTTGATGTGCAAGACCAGCTCGCTCAGCGCGTGGTCGGCGTACGGCCCTTCCGCCGGTCCGCAGCGGCGGGTCAGGTCCGCGGCCGACAGCGACCGCACGCCGTGGATCCACGTGGCGTACGTCTGGTCGAGTTGCCGCAGGGCGGTGCCGGCGTCGGTCGCGAATTCCCAACTCTGGAAGCTGGCCGCGGGTCCGCCGAAGTGGTGGTGGCTGCGCATGGCGAACACGCCGACGATTACGTGGGCCATCCGCCAGGCGATCGTGGTGAAGGGCGCCGGGCTGGGTGGGGGGAATTCGAAGTCCACCGACCCGTCCGGATGCACGGTCCAGCAGTTGGGCACCGGCTGCCAGAAGTACTCGTCGTCGGACAGGCCGTCCAGGCGTGGGCGCAGCTGCGCGCGCCAGTGCCAGTCGAGTTGGTCGGCGAGTTGCGTGGTCAGATCCGCCATGGCCCATAGCTTTCCATCCACCGCCGACAGGCGTCTTCTGGTTTCTTGCGGCGAAATGGCCTCATCGCCGCCGTGGGCTCGCCGTAGAGTGCGAGCATGCGCGTGGTTGCGGCCGAGTCGACCGAGCTGTTCGTCGGGCCGCCGGACGCGCCGGTACAGCTGGTGCGGGTCGCCGTTTCCGGGGTGGCCGAGCCGACGCCGATCCGCGTCGACGGGGACGGCGTGAGCGGTGAGGCGGTGGCCGGGGCCGGCGACGAGGTGGTCGAGGTCCCCGTCGGCGTGGACCGCCCGGTGGTAGGGCAGGCGCGGGCGGCGCGGGCGGTGGCGGCCGGCGCCGCGCAGCCGTTCGAGTTCGTCGTGGCCGAGCCCGGCTGGACCATGTTCATGGTCAGTCACTTCCACTACGACCCGGTGTGGTGGAACACCCAGGGCGCCTACACCAGCGAGTGGGTCGCGGACCCGCCGGTCCGGCAGACCAACAGCTTCGAGCTCGTCCACGCGCACCTCGAGATGGCCCGCCGAGAGCCGGAGTACAAGTTCGTGCTGGCCGAGGTCGACTACCTCAAGCCGTACTGGGACACCCACCCCGAGGACCGCGCCGACCTGCGCCGCTTCCTGGCGCAGGGCCGCGTGGAGGTGATGGGCGGCACCTACAACGAGCCCAACACCAACCTCACCAGCCCGGAGACCACGATCCGAAACCTGGTGCACGGCATAGGGTTTCAGCGCCACGTTCTGGGCGCCGACCCGGCCACGGCCTGGCAGCTCGACGTGTTCGGCCACGACCCCCAATTCCCCGGGATGGCCGCCGACGCCGGGCTGACGTCGAGCTCGTGGGCCCGGGGTCCGCACCACCAGTGGGGCCCGGGCGGTGACGTCGACCGCATGCAGTTCTGCAGCGAATTCGAGTGGATCGCGCCGTCCGGCCGCGGCCTGCTGACCCACTACATGCCCGCGCACTACGGGGCGGGCTGGGGGATGGACGAGTCGGCCTCGCTCGCGGAGGCGGAGGACGCCACCTATGCGCTGTTTCGTCGGCTCAAGCGGGTCGCGCTGACGCGCAACGTGCTGCTGCCCGTCGGCACCGACTACACGCCGCCGAACAAATGGGTCACCGCCATCCACCGCGACTGGGCCGCGCGCTACGCCTGGCCGCGCTTCGTGTGCGCGCTGCCGCGGGAGTTCTTCGCGGCCGTACGCGCCGAGCTGGGCGAGCGCGCGAGCGTGCCGTCACCGCAGACCCGCGACATGAACCCGATCTACACCGGCAAGGACGTGTCCTACATCGACACCAAGCAAGCCAACCGGGCCGCGGAGAACGCCGTCCTGCAGGCCGAGCGGTTCGCGGTGTTCGCCGGGCTGACGGCCGGCGCCGAGTACCCGCAGGCCGCCCTGGCCAAGGCCTGGGTCCAGCTGGCCTACGGCGCGCACCACGACGCCATCACCGGCTCGGAGTCCGACCAGGTCTACCTCGACCTGCTGACCGGCTGGCGCGACGCGTGGGAGCTGGGCCGCGCGACCCGCGACGCCGCGCTGGCGCTGCTGTCCCGCGAGCTCGGCGGGGACGTCGTGGTGTGGAACCCGCTGGCGCAGCGGCGCACCGACGTCGTCACCGCGCGGCTCGACGCGCCACTGGCGGCCGGGGTGCGGGTGCTGGACACCGATGGCAGCGAGCTGCCCGCACACGTCGAGGACGGCGGCCGGTCGGTCAGCTGGCTGGCGCGCGACGTCCCGTCGCTGGGCTGGCGGACCTACCGGCTCGTTCCCGGCGGCGGCCCGGCCGGCTGGGAGGCGGTGCCCGGCACCGCCATCGCCAACGAGCGCTGCCGCCTCGAGGTGGACCCGGCGCGCGGCGGGGGAGTGCTGTCCCTGGTCTGCGACGGCCGGGAGCTGATCGCCGACGGCCGGGTGGGCAACGAGCTGGCCGTCTACGAGGAGTACCCGTCGCACCCGACGCAGGGCGAGGGCCCGTGGCACCTACTGCCGAGGGGGCCGGTGGTGTGCTCGTCGGAGTCAGCGGCCCTGGTGCGGGCCTACCGCGGGCCGCTGGGGCAGCGGGTGGTCGTCACCGGCCGGATCGGCGCGCTGCTGCGCTACACCCAGACCATCACCCTGTGGGACGGCGTGCCGCGGGTGGACTGCCGCACCACCATCGACGAGTTCACCGGGGCCGACCGGCTGGTCCGGCTGCGCTGGCCCTGCCCGGTGCCGGGCGCCATGCCGGTCAGCGAGGTCGGCGACGCCGTCGTGGGGCGGGGCTTCGCCCTGTTGCATGACGGGGCGCGCTCGGTGGACACCGCGCAGCACCTCTGGACCCTGGACAACCCGGCCTACGGCTGGTTCGGCCTGTCCTCGCCGGCGCGCGTCCGTGTGGGCCCGGCGCACGGCCAAGCCGTGCGTGCGATCTCGGTGGCCGAGGTGGTGACCCCGGACGAGGCGGAGTCGGGGCCGCTGGCGCGCGAGCTGATGGTCGCGCTGGTGCGCGCCGGGGTGACGGCCACCTGCAGCGGGGCGGACAAGTCCCGCTACGGCGACCTCGAGGTCGATTCGAACCTGCCCGACGTGCGGATCGCCCTGGGCGGGCCGGCCCGCAACACCTTCACGAAGGCGGTGCTGGCGCAGGCCGATCCGGCGTACACCGACGAGCTCGACCGCCAGCTGGCGGCGACCGGCCGGGCCACGGTCTGGGTGCCGGCCGCCGCCCCGTTGGCGGCGGTGTGGGTGCCCGGCGCCGACCTGCGCGCGCCGGCGGCGCTGCCGGTGCTGGTGATCGCCGGCCGCGACGAAGCGGGCCTGGCCGCCGCGATCGCGGCGGTGACCGACGACCTCGGCGACGCCGAAATCGTCGTCACCCAGCGGGCGCCTGCGGGCACCGACGACTTCCAGGACCGCACCGTCGCCCTGCTCAACCGCGGTGTCCCCGGCTTCGCCGTCGACGTCGAGGGCACGCTGCACACCGCGCTGATGCGGTCCTGCACCGGCTGGCCGTCGGGCACCTGGATCGACGAGCCGCGCCGCACCGCCCCGGACGGCTCGAACTTCCAGCTCCAGCACTGGACGCACGCCTTCGACTACGCGCTGGTTTGCGGTGACGGCGACTGGCGGCGCGCCGAAATCCCCAGCCGCAGCGCGCAGTTCGCCCACCCGCTGCTCGCCGTCACCGCCGGCGGGGCGCGCGGCGCGGCGCCGGGGGCCGGATCCCTGCTGCGCGTCGAACCCGCGCCCCGGGTGCAGCTGGCCGCCCTGAAGGCGGCCGGCAACCCGCTCACGGCGGGCAGCGCGCGGCCGGTCGATCCGCGCGAGGTGGCGCTGCGCCTGGTGGAGACGACGGGGGCGCGGGCCAGCGTGGTCATCGGCTCGGACATCGGCGAGCTCGGCGACGTCCGCCCGGCCGACCTGCTCGAAACCGCGCGCGCCGGCCGTCGCCCGCTCGAGCTGCACGGCTACCAGGTGGCCACCGTGCTGGCCCGGTTCGAGAGCACGCCGCACGAGCGAGCGCCGTCCGTCGCGCTGGCCCCGCACGCCGAAACCGCCCAGCCGTTGTACGCGCGGTACTGGCTGCACAACCGGGGCCCCGCGCCGCTGGGCGGGCTGCCGGCCGTCGCGCACCTACACCCCGTGCGAGTGCCCGCCGAGCCGGGCGGCGAGGTCGTGCTGCGCCTCACCGCGGCCAGCGACTGCAGCGATGCCACCCTGACGGGCACCATCACCCTGGTGTGCCCGCGGGGCTGGTCGGCCAAGCCCGACGGGCTGCCCTTCGCGCTGCACAGCGGCGACTTCCGCGAGGCCGAGGTGGCGGTGTCGGTGCCCGCCCACGCCAGCCCCGGGCGGTACCCGATCAGGGCCCAGCTCCGGATCACCGGCGACGAGGCCCCGGCCGCCTGGCGACAGACGGTCGAGGACGTGTGCATCGTCGAGGTCGGCGCTACCGGCGACGGGGAGCTGGTCTACCTCGCCGAGGGGCCGGCTGACGTCGAGGTGGCCGCCGGCGCCGCGGCGGCGCTGACCGTCACGGTGGGCAGCCGCGCCGGGGCGGACCTCGCGCTCGAGGCGCACCTGATCAGCCCGTGGGGCACCTGGGAGTGGCTGGGCCCCGCCGCGGCGGGCGCGGTCTTGCCCGCCCGCGACACCGCCGACCTTCGTTTCTCGGTGACCCCTCCGGCCTGGCTGGAGCCGGGCCAGTGGTGGGCCCTGGTCCGGATCGGGTGCGGCGGCCGGCTGCTCTACACCCCGGCGGTCAAGGTGAGCGTGACATGAGCGTGGCGGCGACGGTCGCCGGCGTTGCGGTTCCGGTTGAGGCGGTCGACGCGGCCGAAACGCGGCTGCGCGGCCGGCGCGGAGCGGCCACGCTGCCGGCCGCCGGCACCGCCGAGGGACGCCAACTGCGGCGCTGGCTGACGCAGCTGATCGTGACCGAACGGGTCGTCGCCGCCGAGGCCGAGGCCCGCGGCCTGAGCGGGCGGGGCGCGCCGGCGGAGCGGGAGCTGCTGCCCGACGCGACGGCGCGGCTGGAGATCGGCAGCGTCGCGGCGGCCGTGCTGGCCGACCCCCGCGCCCGGGCGCTGTTCGCGCACGTCACCGCCGCCGTGCGCGTGTCCGACGAAGAGGTGGCCGCCTACCACGCCCGCAACCCGCTGCGGTTCGCCGTGCCGCGTCGCGATTCGCACGGCTGGCGGGTCCGGCCGCCGGCCGGGCCGCCGCTGGACGACGTGCGAGCGGCGATCGCCGGCCATCTGCTCGGTGCCGCCCGGCGCCGCGCCTTTCGGGTGTGGCTGGACGCGCGGCGGGCGGCGCTGGTGCGGCTCGCCCCCGGCTACGAGCATCCGGGCGACCCCCGCCAACCCGACAACACCCACCGGCACTGATCGCGATGCTCACCCTCTGCCTGGACATCGGCGGCACCAAGATCGCCGCCGGCCTCGCCGATCCCGACGGCACACTGGTGCACACCGTCGTGCGGCCCACGCCGAAAGGCGCGGCCGAGGAGGTGTGGGCCGCGGCCGACGCGACGATCGCCGACGCGCTGCGTGCGGCCGACGGTGCGGTCGCCGCCGTTGGTATCGGGTCGGCCGGGCCCATCGACCTGCGCGCCGGAACCGTCAGCCCCGTCAACATCAAAGGCTGGCAACGCTTCCCGCTGCGCGACCGCGTCGCGACCGCGGTGCCCGGCGTCCCCGTACGGCTCGGCGGCGACGGCCTGTGCATGGCGCTGGGCGAGCACTGGCGCGGTGCGGGCCGCGGCGCGGACTTCCTGCTGGGCATGGTGGTGTCCACCGGGGTGGGCGGCGGGCTGGTGCTGGGCGGCGTTCCGTACACCGGCCGCACCGGCAACGCCGGCCACGTCGGGCACGTGGTGGTGGAGGACGGCGGCCCGCCCTGCGTGTGCGGCGGGCGCGGCTGCGTCGAGGCCATCGCCTCCGGGCCGTCCATGGTGCGCTGGGCGCGGGCCAACGGGTGGTCCGCCCCGCCCACGGCCGGCGCCCGCGACCTGGCCGCCGCCGCGGCGGCCGGGGATCCGTTGGCGGGCCGGGCATTCCACCGGGGGGCCACCGCGCTCGCGGCGATGATCGCCTCGGTCGGCGCGGTCTGCGACCTGGACCTCGTCGTCATCGGGGGAGGCGTCGCCAACTCCGGCGGCCTGCTCTTCGATCCGCTACGGGAGACGCTGGCCGAGTACGCGCGGCTGGACTTCCTGGCCGGTCTTCGGGTGGTTCGCGCCGAACTCGGCGGCGAGGCGGGCCTGGTCGGCGCGGCGCGGCTGGCCGGCCTCAGCTGACCGCCGGACGGCCGCCGTTTTGGCTGACGGCGACGGGTCAGGCTATCCTGGTGCCCGATCCACCGAAGACCGTCGGTCACCGAGCAATCGGTTGAAGGTCCGGGAGTATCCCGGCGGCCCACGCAGGAGGACGAGGCAGCAGCGCCGGCCCCGCCGGCGCGCATTCACGCCCCGGCCGCATCCTGCGCCGGGGCGTTCGTCGTTCCACGGGTGATCACAGACGACACGTCGCATGGTTTTCACTTCAGGAGGTACGCATGGCCAGGGCTGACAAGGCCACCGCCGTTGCAGACATCGCCGAGCAGTTCAGGGACGCGACCGCGACCCTGATCACCGAGTACCGCGGGTTGACCGTGGCGAACCTGGCCGAGCTGCGCCGGTCGCTGAGCGGCTCGGCCACCTACTCGGTGGCCAAGAACACGCTGATCAAGCGGGCGGCGTCCGAGGCGGGCGTCGAAGGCCTCGACGAGCTGTTCGCCGGGCCGACCGCGATCGCGTTCGTCACCGGCGAGCCGGTCGACGCCGCCAAGGCCATCAAGACCTTCGCCAAGGACCACAAGGCGCTGGTCATCAAGGGCGGCTACATGGACGGTCGCGCGCTGACCGTCGCCGAGGTCGAGCGCATCGCCGACCTGGAGTCGCGCGAGGTGCTGCTGGCCAGGCTGGCCGGCGCCATGAAGGGCAACCTCGCCAAGGCGGCCGGCCTGTTCGCCGCCCCGACCTCGCAGATGGCCCGCCTACTGGCCGCACTGCAGGAGAAGAAGCCCGCCGAGCCGGAGCCCGCGGCTCCGGTCGCAGCAGCACCGGCGGCCCCCGCCGAGGAAACCCCCGAGGCACCGGCCGAGACGGCCGAGGCACCGGCCGAAGCCGAATAACACCAAACCCGCAAACCTGGGAAAACAAGGAAGGACCCACACCATGGCGAAAATGTCTACCGACGACCTGCTCGACGCCTTCAAGGAAATGACCCTGTTGGAGCTCTCCGACTTCGTCAAGAAGTTCGAGGAGACCTTCGAGGTCACCGCGGCCGCCCCGGTCGCCGTCGCCGCGGCCGGCCCGGCCGCCGGTGGCGCCCCCGCCGAGGCCGCCGAGGAGCAGTCGGAGTTCGACGTCATCCTCGAAGCCGCCGGCGACAAGAAGATCGGCGTCATCAAGGTGGTCCGCGAGATCGTCTCCGGCCTGGGCCTCAAGGAGGCCAAGGACCTGGTCGACAGCGCACCCAAGCCGCTGCTGGAGAAGGTCGCCAAGGAGGCCGCCGACGAGGCCAAGGCCAAGCTCGAGGCCGCCGGCGCCACCGTCACCGTCAAGTAGCTGCACGTCACGAAACCCCCGGAAGCGACCTTCCGGGGGTTTCGTGCGCTCAGCGTGAGTGCAGCGACCGTTTCGCGCGCTCGGGTGAATCACCCAGCGCGATAACCAGATTCGACTTCATCGAGCCGAGCACCGATTCGACCGCCGCGCCGTCGTCGCCGTAGAAACCGGCGAGCTCGAGCATCACGAACCCGTGCACCAGCGCCCAGAACTGGGCCGCTGTGCTGACCACGGCGTGGTCGTCGTCGGCGTCGCCCACCGTGATCCGGCCCGCCCGCATCGATCGCTGTACGGCCCGCACCACGTGGGCGAAGCTGGGAATGCTCTGCTCGATCTCGCCGACCGTCAGCGCCAGCACGTTGCCCACCGGCGCGTTGATGCCGTGCGCGCTGGTGCTGCCGAACATCAGCCGGTACATGTGCGGATGCTCGATCGCGTAGCGCCGGTAGGCCGCACCGGTCGCGAACAGGTCCGCGACCGGGTCGGCGGTCTGCGGCACCGACAGCGCGGCGTCGAACTGGCGCAACCCCTCCTCGGCCACCTCGGCGATCAGGCCGCGCATCCCGCCGAAGTGGGTGTAGACGGCCATCGTCGACGTTCCGGCCGCGCCGGCGACCTTGCGGGTCTGCAGCGCGTCCGGGCCGTGCTCGTGCAGCAGGTCCACGGCGGCGCGCAGCATTTCGTCGCGGACGCTGTGCTGCCCTCGCGTCAATTCCGAAGTCATCGTTGCCATCCTCGCATCCGCGGCGTAGCGTCCATATAACAGCATCATATCAATGTTATAGGAGCTCAGCGATGACGGTCACACATACCGCCGAAACCCGTAACCCGTATCTCGAGGGTCTGCTGGCGCCGGTGCGCGCCGAGGTGACCGCGACCGACCTGCCGGTCACCGGACACATTCCCGAGCACCTCGCCGGTCGCTACCTGCGCAACGGTCCCAACCCCGCCGAACAGGTCGACCCGGCCACCTATCACTGGTTCAGCGGCGACGGAATGGTGCACGGCGTCGCGCTGAGCGAGGGCAGGGCCCGTTGGTACCGCAACCGCTGGGTGCGCAGCCTGTCGGTGTGCGCGGCCTTGGGCGAGCCAACCCCGGGCCGGCTCGACCCGCGCGCGGGCATGCTCTCGCTCGGCGCCAACACCAACGTCTTGACCCACGCCGGGCGCACCCTGGCCCTGGTCGAGGGCGGGGTGGCCAACTATGAGCTGACCGACGAGCTGGACACCATCGGGACGTGCGACTTCGACGGCACCCTGGCCGGCGGCTACGCCGCCCACCCGCACCGGGATCCGCGCACCGGCGAACTGCACGCCATCTCCTATTCGTTCGCCCGCGGGCGGACCGTGCAGTACTCGGTGATCGACAGCAAGGGGCGGGCGCGCCGCACGGTCGACATCGAGGTGTCGGGGTCGCCGATGATGCACGACTTCTCGCTAACCGAAAAGTACGTCGTCGTCTACGACCTGCCGGTGACGTTCGACCCGGTGCAGGCGCTGCCGCAGACCATGCCCGGTTGGCTCTCTGCGCCGGCCCGGCTGGCGATGCAGTCGCTGATCGGGCGCGTGCGGGTGCCGAGCCCGATCAGCGCCCTGATGAACCGCAGCCCGAAGCACTCCGATCGCATGCCCTACGCCTGGAACCCGAACTACCCGGCGCGCATCGGGGTGATGCCCCGCGAGGGCGGCAATAAGGACGTTCGCTGGTTCGAGATCGAACCCTGCTACGTCTACCACCCCCTCAACGCCTACTCGGAGATGCGGGGCGGCGCAGAGGTTTTGGTGCTCGACGTGGTGCGGTACTCGCGGATGTTCGACCGCGACCGGCGCGGGCCCGGCGAGGCCCCGCCGACGCTGGACCGCTGGACCATCAACCTGGCGACCGGCGCGGTGAGCGCCGAATGCCGCGACGATCGGCCGCAGGAATTCCCCCGGATCAACGAGGATCTGCTCGGCCGGCAGCACCGCTTCGGCTACACGGTCGGTGCGGCGTTCCAGGGCGCCGAGGCGACCGTGTACAAGCACGACTACGCCACCGGTGCCCGCATGGTCGCGCCGCTCGATCCCGACCTTTTGCTCGGCGAGATGTCCTTTGTGCCCAACCCCGGCGCCTCCCAAAAAGGCGGAGCCGAGGACGACGGCGTTCTGATGGGCTACGGCTATCACCGGGGCCGCGACGAGGGCCAGTTGGTGTTGCTGGACGCGGGGACGCTCGAGCCCGTGGCCACCGTGCATTTGCCGCAGCGGGTGCCGATGGGCTTTCACGGCAATTGGGCGCCCACTGGCTAACGCGCGTCGAATAAGATGGCGGCCGCCGGCGACGGCGGGATCTCAGGTCAGCCAATTTTCGCCGGCTGTACCACGCAACCCTGATGCCGTGCAGCAAGCGTGCGCTACAGTGACTCATGCCACACAAAAGGGCAGGTGGCGGGCATGAGCGTCGACGGAAGGATCTCCCATGGGTGTCGCTATTGAGGTGAACGGCCTCACGAAGTCCTTCGGGTCGTCGAGAATTTGGGAGGACGTCACCCTGGAGATCCCCGCCGGGGAGGTGAGCGTTCTGCTGGGCCCCTCGGGTACCGGCAAATCGGTGTTCCTGAAGTCCCTGATCGGCCTGCTGCGTCCCGAGCGCGGCTCGGTGGTCATCGACGGCACCGACATCCTGCAGTGCTCGGCCAAGGAGCTCTACGAGATCCGCACGCTGTTCGGCGTCATGTTCCAGGACGGTGCCCTGTTCGGTTCGATGAACCTGTTCGACAACGCCGCCTTCCCGCTGCGCGAGCACACCAAGAAGAAGGAAAGCGAGATCCGTGACATCGTCATGGAGAAGCTGGAGATGGTGGGTCTTGGCGGCGACGAGAAGAAGTTCCCCGGCGAGATCTCCGGCGGTATGCGCAAGCGCGCCAGCCTGGCCCGCGCCCTGGTGATGGACCCGCAGATCATCCTGTGCGACGAGCCCGACTCCGGTCTGGACCCGGTTCGCACCGCCTACCTGAGTCAGCTGATCCTCGACATCAACGCCCAGATCGACGCCACCGTCCTGATCGTCACGCACAACATCAACATCGCCCGCACCGTCCCGGACAACATGGGCATGCTCTTCCGGCGCAAGCTGGTCATGTTCGGCCCCCGCGAGGTGCTGCTGACCAGCGACGAGCCGGTCGTGCGGCAGTTCCTCAACGGCCGCCGCATCGGCCCGATCGGCATGTCCGAGGAGAAGGACGAGGCGACGATGGCCGAGGAGCAGGCCGCCCTCGAGGCCGGCCAGCACGCCGGCGGTGTGGAGGAGATCGAGGGCGTGCCGCCGCAGATCGTCGCGTCCCCCGGCATGCCCGAGCGCAAGGCCGTCGGCCGGCGCCAGGCCCGGGTGCGCGAGATCCTGCACACCCTGCCGCAGAAGGCGCAAGCCGCGATCCTCGACGACATGGAGGGCACCCACAAGTACCGGGCGCACGAGGTCGGCGACTAGCGCGCTCGGCCTGAGTTTTCGCGATAACTTCGCGTAACTCTCCCGGCCCGCCCTCTTGACGACGGGCCGTAAACGCGCCAGTCTGTTGGGCAGCATGTATCCAGCGGAGAGTCGAGATGCCAGCCAGCGCCGATGTCCCTGGATGTCCTGTGCTGGACAGTTGAGGAATGCGCCGCCCTACGCTATTGTTGGACGTTGCGCTGGCTACCTCCTGCCCACCTCACCCGCCACCTGACACCGTGGTCTAAGCCTGAGCCCCCTGTAAGCGGCTTAGTTCTTTCATCGTGCGCGTGAGATCCGGACAGTTTGTTCGCCGGCCTAACCGACACAATTCGCGGCGAACGCAACCGGTGGTTCCGGTCTTCGTGAGTCGCACGAGGTGCTGGAAGGATGCATCTTGGCTGATTCTCGCCAGAGCAAAACGGATCGCCCACAAAGTTCCTCTAACGGAAGTTCCCTAAACGGCTCCGTCCCCGGAGCGCCCAACCGAGTTTCCTTCGCCAAGCTCCGCGAACCGCTCGAGGTTCCCGGCCTGCTCGACGTGCAGATCGACTCCTTCGAGTGGTTGATCGGCTCACCGCGCTGGCGCGAGGCCGCCATCGATCGCGGCGAGCCCAGCCCGGTGGGCGGCCTCGAAGAGGTGCTGTACGAGCTCTCGCCGATCGAGGACTTCTCCGGCTCGATGTCGCTGTCGTTCTCCGACCCCCGTTTCGACGAGGTCAAGGCGCCGGTCGACGAGTGCAAAGACAAGGACATGACGTACGCGGCCCCGCTGTTCGTCACGGCCGAGTTCATCAACAACAACACCGGCGAGATCAAGAGCCAGACGGTGTTCATGGGTGACTTCCCGATGATGACCGAGAAGGGCACCTTCATCATCAACGGGACCGAGCGCGTGGTCGTCAGCCAGCTGGTCCGCTCGCCCGGCGTGTACTTCGACGAGTCGATCGACAAGTCGACCGAGAAGCTGCTGCACAGCGTCAAGGTGATTCCGAGCCGCGGCGCGTGGCTGGAGTTCGACGTCGACAAGCGCGACACCGTGGGTGTGCGCATCGACCGCAAGCGTCGCCAGCCCGTCACCGTGCTGCTCAAGGCGCTGGGCTGGACCAACGAGCAGATTCACGAGCGGTTCGGCTTCTCCGAGATCATGATGTCGACGCTGGAGAAGGACAACACCGCCGGCACCGACGAGGCGCTGCTGGACATCTACCGCAAGCTGCGCCCGGGCGAGCCGCCGACCAAGGAGTCCGCGCAGACCCTGCTGGAGAACCTGTTCTTCAAGGAGAAGCGCTACGACCTGGCCCGCGTCGGCCGCTACAAGGTCAACAAGAAGCTGGGCCTGCACGCCGGCGAGCCGATCACCTCGTCCACGCTGACCGAGGAAGACGTCGTCGCGACCATCGAGTACCTGGTCCGCCTGCACGAGGGCCAGGCCACGATGACCGTGCCCGGCGGCATCGAGGTGCCGGTGGAGACCGACGACATCGACCACTTCGGCAACCGGCGCCTGCGCACCGTCGGCGAGTTGATCCAGAACCAGATCCGGGTCGGCATGTCCCGGATGGAGCGCGTCGTCCGCGAGCGGATGACCACCCAGGACGTCGAGGCCATCACGCCGCAGACGCTGATCAACATCCGGCCGGTCGTCGCCGCGATCAAGGAGTTCTTCGGCACCAGCCAGCTCTCCCAGTTCATGGACCAGAACAACCCCCTGTCGGGTCTGACCCACAAGCGCCGCCTGTCGGCGCTGGGCCCCGGCGGTCTGTCCCGTGAGCGGGCCGGGCTGGAGGTCCGTGACGTGCACCCGTCGCACTACGGCCGGATGTGCCCGATCGAGACCCCGGAGGGTCCCAACATCGGTCTGATCGGCTCGCTGTCGGTGTACGCGCGGGTCAACCCGTTCGGCTTCATCGAGACGCCGTACCGCAAGGTGGTCGACGGTGTGGTCACCGACGAGATCCACTACCTGACCGCCGACGAGGAGGACCGCCACGTCGTGGCGCAGGCCAACTCGCCGATCGACGCCAACGGCCGGTTCGAGGAGTCGCGCGTCCTGGTCCGCCGCAAGGCGGGTGAGGTCGAGTACGTGCCGTCGTCCGAGGTGGACTACATGGACGTGTCGCCGCGCCAGATGGTGTCGGTGGCCACCGCCATGATCCCGTTCCTCGAGCACGACGACGCCAACCGTGCCCTGATGGGCGCCAACATGCAGCGCCAGGCGGTTCCGCTGGTGCGCAGCGAGGCGCCGCTGGTGGGCACCGGCATGGAGCTGCGCGCCGCGATCGACGCCGGCGACGTCGTCGTCGCGGACAAGGCCGGGGTGATCGAGGAGGTCTCCGCCGACTACATCACCGTGATGGCCGACGACGGCACCCGGCACACCTACCGGATGCGCAAGTTCGAGCGGTCCAACCACGGCACCTGCGCCAACCAGTCGCCGATCGTGGACGCCGGGGACCGGGTCGAGGCCGGCCAGGTCATCGCCGACGGACCGTGCACCGAGAACGGTGAGATGGCGCTGGGCAAGAACCTGCTGGTGGCGATCATGCCGTGGGAGGGTCACAACTACGAGGACGCGATCATCCTCTCCAACCGCCTGGTTGAGGAGGACGTGCTCACCTCGATCCACATCGAGGAGCACGAGATCGACGCCCGCGACACCAAGCTGGGCGCCGAGGAGATCACCCGGGACATCCCGAACGTCTCCGACGAGGTGCTGGCCGACCTCGACGAGCGCGGCATCGTCCGCATCGGCGCCGAGGTCCGCGACGGCGACATCCTGGTCGGCAAGGTCACCCCGAAGGGTGAGACCGAGCTGACGCCGGAGGAGCGGTTGCTGCGGGCGATCTTCGGCGAGAAGGCGCGGGAGGTCCGCGACACCTCGCTCAAGGTGCCGCACGGCGAGTCCGGCAAGGTCATCGGCATCCGGGTGTTCTCCCGCGAGGACGACGACGAGCTGCCGGCCGGTGTCAACGAGCTGGTCCGCGTCTACGTGGCCCAGAAGCGCAAGATCTCCGACGGTGACAAGCTGGCGGGCCGGCACGGCAACAAGGGCGTGATCGGCAAGATCCTGCCCGTCGAGGACATGCCGTTCCTGCCCGACGGCACCCCGGTGGACATCATCCTGAACACCCACGGTGTGCCGCGACGGATGAACATCGGCCAGATCCTGGAGACCCACCTCGGGTGGGTGGCCAAGTCCGGCTGGAACATCGAGGGTTCGCCCGAGTGGGCCGCCAACCTGCCCAAGGAGCTGCAGAGCGCGGAGCCGAACGCCATCGTGTCGACGCCGGTGTTCGACGGCGCCCGGGAGGCGGAGTTGCAGGGCCTGCTGTCCTGCACGCTGCCCAACCGGGACAACGAGGTGATGGTGAACGGCGACGGCAAGGCGGTGCTCTTCGACGGCCGCAGCGGTGAGCCGTTCCCGTATCCGGTGACGGTTGGCTTCATGTACATCATGAAGCTGCACCACTTGGTGGACGACAAGATCCACGCCCGCTCGACCGGTCCGTACTCGATGATCACCCAGCAGCCGCTGGGCGGTAAGGCGCAGTTCGGTGGCCAGCGGTTCGGTGAGATGGAGTGCTGGGCCATGCAGGCCTACGGCGCGGCGTACACGCTGCAGGAGCTGTTGACCATCAAGTCCGACGACACGGTCGGCCGGGTCAAGGTGTACGAGGCGATCGTCAAGGGCGAGAACATCCCCGAGCCGGGCATCCCCGAGTCGTTCAAGGTGCTGCTCAAGGAGCTGCAGTCGCTGTGCCTGAACGTGGAGGTGCTCTCGTCGGACGGCGCGGCGATCGAATTGCGCGAAGGCGAGGACGAGGACCTGGAGCGCGCTGCGGCCAACCTGGGAATCAACTTGTCGCGCAACGAATCCGCCTCGGTTGAGGACCTGGCTTAACCACTTTTAGTTACTAAACCCGCAAGGGGAAAGGGAGTTACGTGCTCGACGTCAACTTCTTCGATGAACTCCGTATCGGCTTGGCCACAGCGGAGGACATCAGGCAATGGTCTTACGGCGAGGTCAAGAAGCCGGAGACAATCAACTACCGCACGCTGAAGCCGGAAAAGGACGGCCTGTTCTGCGAGAAGATCTTCGGACCGACTCGCGACTGGGAGTGCTACTGCGGCAAGTACAAGCGCGTCCGCTTCAAGGGCATCATCTGTGAGCGCTGCGGCGTCGAGGTGACCCGCGCCAAGGTGCGCCGCGAGCGGATGGGCCACATCGAGCTTGCCGCGCCCGTCACGCACATCTGGTATTTCAAGGGTGTGCCGAGCCGGCTCGGATACCTGCTCGACCTCGCCCCGAAGGATCTCGAGAAGATCATCTACTTCGCGGCGTACGTGATCACGTCGGTCGACGACGAGATGCGGCACAACGAGCTGTCCACGCTCGAGGCCGAAATGATGGTGGAGCGCAAGGCCGTTGAGGACCAGCGCGACGCCGACCTGGAGGCCCGCGCGCAGAAGCTCGAGGCCGATCTGGCCGAGCTGGAGGCCGAGGGTGCCAAGGCCGACGCCCGCCGCAAGGTGCGCGACGGCGGGGAGCGGGAGATGCGGCAGCTCCGCGACCGCGCCCAGCGCGAGCTGGACCGGCTGGAGGACATCTGGAACACGTTCACCAAGCTGGCCCCCAAGCAGCTGATCGTCGACGAGAACCTCTACCGCGAGCTCGTCGACCGCTACGGCGAGTACTTCACCGGCGCCATGGGCGCGGAGTCGATCCAGAAGCTCATCGAGAACTTCGACATCGACGCCGAGGCCGACTCGCTGCGCGACGTCATCCGAAACGGCAAGGGGCAGAAGAAGCTTCGCGCCCTCAAGCGGCTGAAGGTGGTCGCCGCCTTCCAGCAGTCCGGCAACTCGCCGATGGGCATGGTGCTCGACGCCGTGCCGGTGATCCCGCCGGAGCTGCGCCCGATGGTGCAGCTGGACGGTGGCCGCTTCGCGACCAGCGACCTGAACGACCTGTACCGCCGGGTCATCAACCGCAACAACCGCCTCAAGAGGCTGATCGACCTCGGCGCGCCCGAGATCATCGTCAACAACGAGAAGCGGATGCTGCAGGAGTCCGTCGACGCCCTGTTCGACAACGGCCGCCGCGGCCGCCCGGTCACCGGGCCGGGCAACCGTCCGCTCAAGTCGCTGTCGGATCTGTTGAAGGGCAAGCAGGGCCGGTTCCGCCAGAACCTGCTCGGTAAGCGCGTCGACTACTCGGGCCGTTCGGTCATCGTGGTCGGCCCGCAGCTCAAGCTGCACCAGTGCGGCCTGCCCAAGCTGATGGCGCTCGAGCTGTTCAAGCCGTTCGTGATGAAGCGGCTCGTCGACCTCAACCACGCGCAGAACATCAAGAGCGCCAAGCGCATGGTGGAGCGCCAGCGTCCCCAGGTGTGGGACGTCCTGGAAGAGGTCATCGCCGAGCACCCCGTGCTGCTGAACCGCGCGCCCACGCTGCACCGGCTGGGCATCCAGGCCTTCGAGCCGATGCTGGTGGAGGGCAAGGCCATTCAGCTGCACCCGTTGGTGTGTGAGGCGTTCAACGCCGACTTCGACGGTGACCAGATGGCGGTGCACCTGCCGCTGAGTGCCGAGGCGCAGGCCGAGGCGCGCATCCTGATGCTGTCGAGCAACAACATCCTGTCGCCCGCATCCGGCCGCCCGCTGGCCATGCCGCGACTGGACATGGTGACCGGGCTGTACTTCCTGACCACCGAGGTCGACGGCGACAAGGGCGAATTCCAGCCCGCCGCAAAGGATCAGCCGGAGGTCGGCGTGTACTCCTCGCCGGCCGAGGCGATCATGGCCGCCGACCGCGGCGTCCTCTCGGTGCGGGCCAAGATCAAGGTGCGGCTGACGCAGTTGCGTCCGCCGGCCGAGGTCGAGGCGGAGGTGTTCGGCGCCAACGGTTGGCAGCCGGGCGACGCCTGGATGGCCGAGACCACGCTGGGCCGGGTGCTGTTCAACGAGCTGCTGCCGGTGGGCTACCCGTTCGTGAATAAGCAGATGCACAAGAAGGTGCAGGCCGCGATCATCAACGACCTCGCCGAGCGCTACCCGATGATCGTGGTGGCGCAGACCGTCGACAAGCTCAAGGACGCCGGCTTCTACTGGGCGACCCGCAGTGGTGTCACCGTGTCGATGGCCGACGTGCTGGTCCCGCCGCGCAAGAAGGAGATCCTCGACCAGTACGAGGAGCGGGCCGAGAAGGTCGAAAAGCAGTTCCAGCGCGGCGCTTTGAACCACGACGAGCGCAACGAGGCGCTGGTGGAGATCTGGAAGGAAGCCACCGACGAGGTCGGTCAGGCGCTCCGCGAGCACTACCCCAGCGACAACCCGATCATCACGATCGTCGACTCGGGTGCCACGGGTAACTTCACCCAGACCCGAACGCTGGCCGGCATGAAGGGTCTGGTGACCAACCCGAAGGGTGAGTTCATCCCGCGTCCGGTCAAGTCGTCGTTCCGCGAGGGCCTGACCGTGCTGGAGTACTTCATCAACACGCACGGCGCCCGAAAGGGCCTGGCGGACACCGCGTTGCGTACCGCCGACTCGGGTTACCTGACCCGTCGTCTGGTGGACGTGAGCCAGGACGTCATCGTGCGCGAGCACGACTGCGAGACCGAGCGCGGCATCATCGTCGAGCTCGCCGAGCGTCAGCCCGACGGCACCCTGATCCGTGACCCGTACATCGAAACCTCGGCGTACGCGCGGACTTTGGGCACCGACGCGGTCGACGAGGCCGGTAACGTCGTCGTCGCCCGCGGCGAGGACCTGGGTGACCCGGAGATCGACGCCCTGCTGGCGGCCGGCATCACGCAGGTCAAGGTGCGCTCGGTGCTGACCTGCACCACGGGCACCGGCGTGTGCGCGACCTGCTACGGCCGCTCGATGGCGACCGGCAAGCTGGTCGACATCGGCGAGGCCGTCGGCATCGTCGCGGCCCAGTCCATCGGCGAGCCCGGCACGCAGCTGACCATGCGCACCTTCCACCAGGGTGGTGTCGGTGAGGACATCACCGGCGGTCTGCCCCGGGTCCAGGAGCTGTTCGAGGCCCGCGTCCCGCGCGGCAAGGCGCCGATCGCCGACGTCACCGGGCGGGTGCAACTCGAGGAGGGCGAGCGCTTCTACAAGATCACCATCATTCCCGACGACGGGAGCGAGGAGGTCGTGTACGACAAGCTCTCCAAGCGGCAGCGGCTGCGCGTGTTCAAGCACGACGACGGTTCCGAGCGGGTACTGTCCGACGGCGACCACGTCGAGGTGGGCCAGCAGCTGATGGAGGGTTCGGCCGACCCGCACGAGGTGCTGCGCGTGCAGGGCCCCCGCGAGGTGCAGATCCACCTGGTCCGCGAGGTCCAGGAGGTCTACCGCGCCCAGGGTGTGTCGATCCACGACAAGCACATCGAAGTGATCGTCCGCCAGATGCTGCGCCGCGTCACCATCATCGACTCGGGCTCCACGGAGTTCCTGCCCGGCTCGCTGATCGACCGGGCGGAGTTCGAGGCGGAGAACCGTCGGGTGGTGGCCGAGGGCGGCGAGCCCGCCGCCGGGCGCCCGGTGCTGATGGGTATCACGAAGGCGTCGCTGGCCACCGACTCGTGGCTGAGTGCGGCGTCGTTCCAGGAGACCACGCGAGTGCTGACCGATGCGGCCATCAACTGCCGCAGCGACAAGCTCAACGGTCTGAAGGAGAACGTGATCATCGGAAAGCTGATCCCGGCCGGTACCGGTATCAACCGGTACCGCAACATCCAGGTGCAGCCGACCGAGGAGGCCCGCGCCGCGGCGTACACGATCCCGTCCTACGAGGATCAGTACTACAGCCCGGACTTCGGCCAGGCGACCGGAGCCGCGGTTCCGCTGGACGACTACGGCTACAGCGACTACCGCTAGTCGCGTCAAACGAGAAAGCCCCGGGCCCAAAGAGGCCCGGGGCTTTCTCGTTGCCCGCCGCGCGCTGCCCCGCGAGTGTGCGGCCAGCCGCACGTTCGAGCCCGAGTGTGCGGCCAGCCGCACATTCGGCGAGGCGTGTCCACTCGCCGCACTAGACTGGCCGGGTGCTCATCGGTTCACACGTTCACAACGACGACCCGCTGGCCGCCGCCCAAGCGGACGGGGCCGACGTGGTGCAGTTCTTCCTCGGCAACCCGCAGAGCTGGAAGAAGCCGAAACCGCGCGATGACGCCCCCGCGCTCAAGGCGTCGGCCGTGCCGCTTTACGTGCACGCGCCCTACCTCATCAACGTGGCATCGGCGAACAACCGCATCCGCATCCCGTCGCGCAAGATCCTGCAGGACACCTGCGACGCGGCCGCACAGATCGGCGCGACGGCCGTGATCGTGCACGGCGGCCATGCCGACGACGACGACATGGAGGCCGGCTTCCAGCGGTGGGTCAAGGCGCTGGACTATCTGGAAACCGACGTGCCCGTGTACCTGGAGAACACCGCAGGCGGCGACCACGCGATGGCCCGCCACTTCGACACCATCGGCAAACTCTGGGATCACATCGGCGACAAGGGAATCGGCTTCTGCCTGGACACCTGTCACGCCTGGGCCGCGGGTGAGGCGCTGGTCGACGCGGTCGACCGGATCAGGGCATTGACCGGGCGCATCGACCTGGTGCACTGCAACGACTCGAGGGACGCGGCGGGCTCGGGCGCCGACCGGCACGCCAACTTCGGCACCGGCCAGATCGATCCCGAGCTGCTGGTCGCGGTGGTCACGGCCGCCGATGCTCCGGTCATCTGCGAGACCGCCGACGAGGGACGCAAGGACGACATCGCGTTCCTCCGGGAAAAGACCAGCGGCTAAGACCCGGCCCGTGTTCGGTCGGCTGGCAACGCTTTTCGGGGTGGTCCTGCTGGTCGCGGGTTGCTCGGCGTGGTCCGACCCACCCTCGGGCTTCGTGACCGGCACCAGCCTGCACCACATCAAAGTCGGCGGGCTCGACCGCACCTACCGGCTCTACGAGCCGGCGGGCAAACCCGCGTCGTCGCCGCTGGTCGTCGCGCTACACGGTTATTCCGGGAGCGCTCGCCAGGTCGAAAGGGCTTACGGCTGGGACGAATTGGCCGATTCGGCCAAGTTCGTCGTCGCCTACCCGGACGGGCTGGACCGGGCCTGGAACGTGGACGGGGAAACCTGCTGCGGCAGGCCGGGACGGGAGGGTGTCGACGACGTCGCGTTCATCAGCGCGGTCGTCGCCGACATCGCCAAGCATGTCGGCACCGACCCCGCCCGGATCTATGTCTCCGGGATGAGCAACGGCGCCATCATGTCCTTCACCCTGGCCTGTGCCACCGACATCTTCGCCGCGATCGGGCCGGTCGCCGGCACCCAGCTGAACCGGTGCCCCAACCCGCGTCCGACGTCGATCATGCAGATCCACGGCACGGCGGACCGGCTGGTGCCCTACGGCGGTGGGCAGGGTTTCAGCGTCATCAACGGCCCGTCGGTGCCCGACGTGGATGCGTTCTGGCGCAACGTCGATCAGTGCGCGAATCCGACCACCAACGCCAATGGCCCGGTCACCACGTCGACGGCGGGATGTGCCGGCAACCGCGGTGTCAGCCTCGTCACGATCGATCAGGGTGGCCACGAGTGGCCCCCGTTCGCCGCGCGCACCCTGTGGGACTTCTTCTCCGCACACCCCCGGTGAGTCATTACACCTCTTGTGCGACTGTCGAAAAAATGTAACATGAGGGGCATGTCGGATACGCATGTCGTCACCAACCAGGTTCCCCCGCTGGAGAACTACAACCCCGCGACGTCCGCGGTGCTCGTCGAGGCCCTGATCCGCGAGGGCGGGCAATGGGGCTCCGAAGAGGTGACCGAGGTGGGCGCGATCGCCGGTGGCCGCCAAGCCCAGCGGTGGGGTGAGCTCGCCGACCGCAACCGGCCCATCCTGCACACGCACGACAAGTACGGCCACCGGGTCGACGAGGTCGAGTACGACCCGGCCTACCACGAGCTGATGCGCACGGCGATCGCCAGCGGCATCCACGCGGCGCCGTGGGCCGACGGACGTCCGGGGGCGCACGTGGTGCGCGCGGCGAAGATGTCGGTCTGGAACGTCGAGCCCGGCCACACTTGCCCGATCTCGATGACCTACGCCGTCGTCCCCGCGCTGCGCTACAACGCCGAGCTCGCGGCGGTCTACGAGCCCCTGCTCACCAGCCGCGAATACGATCCCGAGCTCAAGCCGGCCAGTACCAAACGCGGCATCACCGCCGGCATGTCGATGACCGAGAAGCAGGGCGGCTCCGACGTGCGCGCCGGGACCACGCAGGCGACCCCGAACGGTGACGGCAGCTACAGCCTGACCGGTCACAAGTGGTTCACCTCGGCCCCGATGTGCGACATCTTCCTGGTCCTCGCCCAAGCCCCGGGCGGGCTGTCCTGCTTCCTGCTGCCGCGGGTGCTGCCCGACGGCAGTCGCAACCGCATGTTCCTGCAGCGGCTCAAGGACAAGCTCGGCAACCACGCCAACGCGTCCAGCGAGGTCGAGTACGACGGTGCCACCGCGTGGCTGGTGGGCGAGGAGGGCCGCGGCGTGCCCACCATCATCGAGATGGTCAACCTCACCCGGCTGGACTGCACGCTGGGCAGCGCCACCAGCATGCGCACCGGCCTGACCCGCGCGATCCACCACGCGCAGCACCGAAAGGCGTTCGGCGCCTACCTGATCGACCAGCCGCTGATGCGCAACGTGCTGGCCGACCTGGCCGTCGAGGCCGAGGCCGCCACCATCGTCGCGATGCGGATGGCCGGCGCCACCGACCGGGCGTTGCGCGGCGACGACCAGGAGGCGCTGCTGCGCCGCATTGGCCTGGCGGCCAGCAAGTACTGGGTGTGCAAGCGCGCGACCCCGCACGCCGCCGAGGCGCTGGAATGCCTGGGCGGCAACGGGTACGTCGAGGACTCGGGCATGCCGCGACTGTTCCGGGAGGCGCCGCTGATGGGCATCTGGGAGGGCTCGGGCAATGTCAGCGCCCTGGACACGTTGCGCGCCATGGCAACTCGTCCCGAATGCGTCGAGGTGCTGTTCACCGAGCTGTCCGAGAGCGCCGCTGCTGACCCGCGACTTGGCGCCCACGTCGACCGGCTGCGGTCGGACCTGGCCGATCTGGACACCATCGCGCACCGGGCCCGCAAGGTCGCCGAGGACATCTGCCTGGCGCTGCAGGGCTCGCTGCTGGTGCGCCACGGCCACCCCGCGGTCGCCGAGGCCTTCCTGACCACCCGACTCGACCGCCAGTGGGGCGGCGCGTACGGCACGATGCCCACCGGCCTGGACCTGGCTCCGATTCTCGAGCGTGCTCTAGTAAAGGGATGACGCACGCGATCAGGCCGGTCGACTTCGACAACCTGAAGACGATGACCTATGAGGTCACCGATCGGGTCGCCCGGATCACCTTCAACCGGCCGGAGAAGGGCAACGCGATCGTCGCGGACACCCCGCTGGAGCTCGCGGCGCTGGTGGAGCGCGCCGACCTGGATCCCGATGTGCACGTGATCCTGGTTTCGGGCCGCGGTGAGGGCTTCTGCGCAGGCTTCGACCTGAGCGCATACGCCGACCGCACCGGCTCGGCCGGTGGGACCGGCGGGTACGCCGGCACCGTGCTCAGCGGAAAAACCCAGGCGGTCAACCACTTACCCGATCGGCCGTGGGACCCGATGATCGACTACCAGATGATGAGCCGGTTCGTGCGCGGCTTCTCCAGCCTGATGCACGCCGACAAGCCGACGGTGGTCAAGATCCACGGCTACTGCGTGGCCGGCGGCACCGACATCGCGCTGCACGCCGACCAGGTGATCGCCGCCGCCGACGCCAAGATCGGCTACCCGCCGACGCGGGTGTGGGGTGTCCCGGCGGCGGGCCTGTGGGCGCACCGGCTCGGCGACCAGCGCGCCAAGCGCCTGCTGTTCACCGGGGACTGCATCACCGGGGCGCAGGCCGCCGAATGGGGCCTGGCGGTCGAGGCGCCGGAGCCAGGCGACCTTGACGAGCGCACCGAGCGGCTGGTGCAGCGGATCGCCGCGGTGCCGGTCAACCAGCTGATCATGGTCAAGCTCGCGCTGAATTCGGCTCTGCTGCAACAGGGTGTGGCCACCAGCAGGATGGTCAGCACCGTGTTCGACGGTGTCGCCCGGCACACCCCGGAAGGCCACGCCTTCGTCGCCGACGCCACCGAGCACGGCTTCCGCGAAGCGGTGCGGCATCGCGACGAGCCCTTCGGCGACTACGGCCGCCGCGCGTCACAGGTCTAGCCGATGGCCACCATGACGGCCCGGTCCGTGGTGCTGAGCGTGCTGCTGGGGGCCCACCCGGCGCACGCGCGGGCCAGCGAATTGGTGCGACTGACTTCGGATTTCGGCATCAAAGAGACAACCCTGCGGGTGGCGCTGACCCGCATGGTCGGTGCCGGCGACCTGATCCGCTCCGCCGACGGCTATCG
Source organism: Mycobacterium paraffinicum (assembly GCF_001907675.1). Taxonomy (GTDB): domain Bacteria; phylum Actinomycetota; class Actinomycetes; order Mycobacteriales; family Mycobacteriaceae; genus Mycobacterium; species Mycobacterium paraffinicum_A. Next base: position 1,340 of record NZ_MPNT01000025.1, on the reverse strand, counting down.
ACTCTCCGATCGCCTGCTGGCCCGGCAGCGACGCCAGGACGACGCCATCGACCCGCGGGTCCGCCCATGGGACGGCGAGTGGGTCACGCTGATCGTGACCAGCGTGGGCGGCGACGCGCGTACCCGAGCCGCGCTGCGAAACACCATGCACGGCAAGCGCTTCGGTGAACTGCGCGAGGGCGTATGGATGCGCCCCGACAACCTGGAGCTGGACCTCGACCCCGAGATCGACGCCCGGGTAAGGGTCTTGCGGGCGCGCGTCGACGACGCCGCCGAGCTCGCCGCCCAACTGTGGGACCTGCCCGCGTGGGCCCGGGCAGGTAACCGGCTGCTCGACGAGATGGCCGCCGCGCCCGACGTTCCCGCCCGTTTCGTGGTTGCCGCCGCGACGGTGCGGCACCTGCTCACCGACCCGGTATTGCCCGACGAGCTGCTGCCCGCCGACTGGCCGGGCGCGCGACTGCGGGCGGCCTACCATGACTTCGCCACTGAGCTGCTGCAGCGGCGGGAACCACTATTCGCGGAGGCACCATGAGCGACCCAGTGCGCATCGAACGCAACGGCCCGGTGACGACGGTGATCCTGAACCGGCCGGCCGCTCGCAACGCGGTCAACGGACCCACGGCCGCCGCGCTGTACGCGGCGTTCGAGGAATTCGACCGCGACGACTCCGCCTCGGTCGCGGTGCTGTGGGGGGATGGTGGAACCTTCTGCGCCGGCGCCGATTTGAAGGCCTTCGGCACCCCGGACGCCAACGCCGTGCACCGGACGGGCCCGGGCCCGATGGGGCCGACGCGAATGGTGCTGTCCAAGCCGGTAATCGCCGCCGTCAGCGGCTTCGCGGTCGCCGGGGGTCTGGAATTGGCCGTCTGGTGCGATCTTCGGGTGGCCGAGGAGGACGCCGTGTTCGGGGTCTACTGCCGCCGCTGGGGCGTGCCGCTGATCGACGGGGGCACGGTGCGGTTGCCGCGGCTGATCGGACACAGCCGCGCGATGGACATGATCCTCACCGGCCGCGGAGTCAAGGCCGACGAAGCACTCGCGATGGGGCTGGCCAACCGCGTCGTGCCGAAAGGTCAGGCGCGGCGGGCGGCGGAGGAACTGGCGGCGCAACTGGCCGCGCTGCCGCAGCAGTGCCTGCGCTCCGACCGGCTCTCGGCGCTGCATCAATGGGGCACAACGGAATCCGAGGCGATCGACTTCGAATTCGCCAGCATCTCCCGCGTTGCCGCCGAGGCGAACGAAGGGGCGGGGCGGTTCGCCGCGGGCGCGGGCCGGCACGGCGCTCCCGCAAGCTAGCCGATCAACCCGGTTACGGTGCGAGCCGCACCCTGCCGGGA
>NZ_MPNT01000024.1 GCF_001907675.1 Mycobacterium paraffinicum | reverse complement strand
ATCCAGGGCCATCGCGATGTTCCTCTCGGTAGTGATCCTTGGTCGTTTCACCACAGAGACTCACGCGATGGCCCCTCTACATCGGCACCGACACGCCGCTACTTACACCACACCCGGGGACGTTCCCCCAATGGGCCGAATCAACTGTGTTGCGATCACCAAGTCTCCAAGCGTCTTTGGGGAACTGCGACACAATGCAGACGGCCGCCGAAGGCGTTTGGTTCACGACGGTGAGCGAAATCAGTTGGGCGTTAACGCAAATGTCACGCGGGCTCAGACGTCGGTCAGCGCCCGGGCCGGCTCGCGGAACATGGTCTTCTTGATCGCGCCGAGTGTGCCGGCGTCCTTGCCGCCCAGGGGGCGCAGCAGGTCGGTCGCCGCGGCGGTCACGTCGGCCTCGGCGGCGGTCGCGTCGACGATGCCGAATTCGGCGGCCTCTTGCCCACCGAACCGCCGCCCGGTCGTCATCGAGGCGACCGCGGCGCGGGGCGTGAGCTTGGCCTGGATCAGCGCGGCCATGCCGTCGGTGAAGGGGATGCGGATGTCGACCTCGGGGAAGCAGAAGAATCCCCGGTCGGCACGCATCACCCGCACGTCGTGGGCCATGGCGAGCATGGCACCGGCGCCGAACGCGTGCCCAGTCACCGCGGCGGCGGTCGGCATCGGGAGGGTGAGGACGCGGGCCAGCAGGGCCTGCACCCGCCCGACGTAGGCCTGGGTCTGGTCGGCGTGCGCGCCCAGCCAGTCCAGATCCAGCCCGTTGGTGTAGAACTTGCCGCCCCCGGTGGTGACCAAGCCCTGCGCGCCCGCCTGTTGGATTTCGTCGAGCTGCCCGTTGATCGCGTCGAGAAACTCTGGCGAGAACCGGTTCTCGTCGTCGCCGAGGTGCAGAATCGCGATCTTGTCGTCCCAGCTGAATGTCGGTGTCATGTCGTTGCCCTTTCTCTGGTCCTGCGTCGGGGCTCCCCGACGTCGAGCACGGCTGTGACCGCGGCGCGCAGCCGTTCGCGCGCGTCGGGTTCGTGGATCCGGTTGCGGCGCAACAGGATCGCGGTCGGTAGGTCGACGATGCAGGTGGTGACGACGTCGACGGCCGCGGCATCCGTGCGGTCCCACAGGCGGCGGGCCAGCAGGATCATCGTCTCCACCAGCGACCGGTCCAGGTCACGCAGCTGCGTCGCGATGTCGGGCGGCATGTCCGGCCCCAGCAGCTCGTCGCGGCGCACCGTCAACAGGAGTTGCGACGACTCGGTGTGGGTTTCGGCGAAGACGGCCGGCGCCTCGGCCGCCGCGACCACGGCGGCGACGCCGTCCCCCTCGGGGGCGGCGTCGATCGATTCGCTTTGCGCACAGAGGAATCGGTGTCCTGCACGCAGCCAAGCGCGCCCGACGAGTCCCGCCCGCGAGCCGAAGGTGTGGTACAGCGCACCGTTGGAGACGCCGGTCGCGTCGCTGACGGCTCGGATTGTGACCGATGCCGGCCCTGACCGCACCGCGAGCCGTTCGACGGCGTCCAGGATCTGGTCCTGGTCGTGAACGCGGGGGCGCGGCATTCGGTCATAGTAACAGAGCGTCCGCTCTGTTATAGGTTTACGTGATCGCAGCAACCACTTAACGCGATAGCGGCGAGGACCCGTTTGACGACGCGGGGCCGTCGGGAACCCGGTGCTCATGGGTAAGGTCACGCAGGTCAACGAAGAGGCGCTGTTGGCGGATATCGAGCGGCAACTCGTCGAGGAGTTCCCGCATATCCCTTCGGAGGTCGTCGACGCCGTCATCCGCGAAGAACGCGCGCGGTTCACGTACAGCCGCGTCCGCGAATTCGTTCCGCTGTTCGTGGAGAAGCACACCCGGGAGCAACTGCGAGCGCGGTCGAACTAGCTACTTCAAGTTGAAGGCCTCGCGCGAGAGGCGGAAGAAATGACCGGTGCTGGAGTCGGTGCAGGTGACGGCGGCGGGTTCGCTCTTGCAGGTGAGTGAAGCCACCGATCGGGTGTCGCCGACTTGCAGCGTCGGCAATCCGGTGTCGCGGGTGGTGTCCGTGTGGCAGACCATAGCCGGCCAGCTGCCCTGGACGATGTCGACCTGATCGCCGAATGCCCCCATGCAGGACTGCGGGCGCGGTGGCATCACGTAGGCGGGGTCGGTGACGCCGCAGGACGCGCGCGGCGCGATGCCCTCGAACTGCGCCATCACGCAGGTGACGTCGCCCGAGGGCGACTGGAAGTGGAAGAACGGGTCCGCGTGCGCCCGGCCCGCCACGGTCGCGGCCGCCAGAACCGGGACCGCGGCGATCATTTTCGCGCCCATGATGCAGTTGTAGCCCTCTCGGGCGGCCGGGTGAAGGTCGTCTCGCAAACTTATTTCCGGCTTACCACTCCCGGCCCACGAGGTCCGAGCTTACGCTCAGCAAATGATCAGGCATGCGCTCGTCATCGCGGCGGTCGTGGCCGCCACCGCGACGCCCGCTATCGCACGCGCCGACTCCCTGAACTTCCAGTCCCCGTCGGGCAACATCTACTGCGTTCTGGGCAGCCCGGGAGTCGCGTGCGACATCAGCGATTTCGACTACCAGCCACCGCCGCCACCGGAGTGCGGTAAGCATCTCGCCTGGGGCAACCGCTTCGTCCTCGACCAGGGTCAGCCGGCCGCCATCCATTGCCACGGCGACACCCTGCGGGTCCCTGGCGAGCAGACGCTCGACTACGGCCAGACCCTCTCCGCGGGCACCCTCACCTGCGACAGCGAGCCGTCGGGCATGACGTGCACCGACAGCAGCACCGGGCACTACTTCCGCGTGTCGCGCGACTCCTACGACCTCGGCTGAGAGTCGTTGTGCTCGAACCCCTTACGCGACCGTACAAAATAGTATGGTACCGTCGCGCCATGTCCGCGGTCGACGCACGCCCGGCGTACGGGATCACCGATGGGTTCGTCGCGCGGCTGGCCGAGCGCGCCGACGAGGCCGAGCGGCTGCGTCGGCTGCCCGCGGCGACGGTCAGCGAGTTCAAGGAGACCGACCTGTTCCGACTGTTGCTGCCGGCGCGCTTCGGCGGCGTCGAGGCGCCGTTTCCCGAACTGCTGCAACCGATTCGGCGGATGGCGCACGGGTGCGCGTCCAGCGCCTGGACGCTCGGGTTCTACGCCCTGCACAACTGGCTGCTGTCACTGTTCGACATGCGGGTGCAGGAGGAGGTGTTCGCCTCCGGACCGGTGCTGGCGCCCGCTCCCCTGGCCCCCACCGGCCGCGGCGCCCCGGCCGACGGCGGGGTGCGCCTGACCGGCCGGTGGGCGTGGGCCACCGGCGCGATGGACGCGGACTGGGTGATAGTCGGGGCACTCGTCGAGCGGCCGGACCGCATCGATCCGGCGCTGGTGCTGGTGCCCGCCGACCAGGTCGAGGTCGCCGACACCTGGCACACCGCCGGGATGCGGGGCACCGGCTCCCACGACGTCGTCGTCACCGACGTCCTCGTGCCCGAGCACCGCATGGTCTCGGTGGCCGACATCTATGCCGGGACGGCGCCGGGCGCGCGGGCCCATGACGCGCCGACCTACCGGTGGCCGATGGTGCCCGCGCTCGCGTTGGTGGCGTCGATGCCGGTGCTCGGCGCCGCCGAGCGGGTGACCGAGCTGTTCGCCGAGCGGCTGGGCATGCGCGTGCTGGCGTATAGCGGTGTGGCGCAGAAGGATCAGCCCACCGCCCAGATCCGGCTCGCGAGCGCGCGGGTGCGGCTACGGGCGTTGAGGGCGATGGTCGACGAGACCGCCGAGGGCATCGAAGACCTCGTCGCGCGTGGCGAGCGGGTGACCCGCTCGGTGCGGGCCCACGCCCGGCTGGCCGCCGCCCATACGGTGCACGAGAGCCGGGCCGTCATCGCCGATCTGCTGGATGCCTCCGGCGCGAGCGCGCAGTTCCTGTCCAACCCGCTGCAGCGCTTCAAGCGCGACGTGGACATCGCGGCCGGGCATGTGGTGTTCGACTACGACACCAGCCGAGAGTTGGCCGGCGCGTTGGCGATTGGCGCCAAGATTTCCCCGATCGCGATGGTTTAGTCCTTGAGCATCAGCTCGAGGAATCCTTCTCGCTGCGAGGCTTTTTGCGCCTGCTGGGCCGAGCCGGCCAGGTGCAGCAGCCCGATGCCGGCGGCGAAGGTCAGCTGCCCGCGCAGCTTGGCGTCCTCGAGGCTGAAGCCGTAATCGCTGTAGGCCTTGGTGACGGCGCGCAGCAGGCGCCGGTCGGCGGCGCGGATGTTGGCGGCCGCGGCCGGGTCGGTGCGCGCCCATTCGCGCATCGCGCGTTCCAGCGTCCAGTGCCCCGGGCTGGTCAGCGAGGTCATCATCGCGGACAGGCGTTCGCGGGGTGGCAGCGCGTCGAGTTCGGCCAGCGACTGGCGGTCCTTTTCCAGGAAGGTGTTCCACGAGTCGACCAGCGCGGCCCGATAGCTGTCCATGTCTTGGAAGTGCCAGTAGAAGCTGCCGCGGGTGACGCCCGCCTGCTGGCAGAGGCGCTCGATCTTCAGGGCGCGCACCCCCTGCTCGGCGAGCAGCGCGTAACCCGCCTGCAGCCAGTCCTCGACCGTCAGGCGAGGGGGCTTGCGCGGGGTCACAAGCTGCAAGGTTACGGGTGGGCCCGGTCCGGCCGGGTGAGGTGCGTCCCGCGCCCGGCGCCGTGTTCCCCGGTGAATTCCTTCCGAACACGCGGCGAACCGGTGGGCATGGCTAACGCATGCGTGTAATGTCCGGATTTGCTAGCCGAGAAATTCCTGTTAACTCTTGGCCGTTTTGCTCGGCCGAAGGATCAGGGGGTGCCGTGACCGAAGTGTCCGAGCGGCCGGCGGCGATCGATGCCGACGAGGTTGTGGTGTCGTTGCACGACGAGTCCCTCCTGCTGGGCGGTGACCCTGCCGCCGTCGAGTCCTATCTGACCCGGCTGCGCGCGACGGCCGGCCAGGCCATGCGGGTCGCCGGCATCGACAGCGCCTCGCTCGCGAACGCGGCGATCGCCGGGCTCGCCTCGCTGCTGGCCGACTCCGGCAAGTACGTGCAGCTGCACCGCGACACCGTGGACGCGCTCAGGGAAGGCAACCTGGTTCCCGTCGCCGACGGCTTCTTCCGGTTGACGACGGGCGCCGACGCCGGCGAGCTCCTGGCGCAGCTGCACTGGCGGCCCGAACTGCTCGGGCCGGAGGTGATGCTCTCGGCGCAGATGCTGGCCGTGCAGATGGCGTTGAAGTCCGCGGTGACCGAGGTGGAGGACGCCGTCCGGCGGGTGGAGGACAAGGTCGAGGCGGTGCTCGAGGTCGCCCGGGCGCAGCGCGCCGGCGACGTCCTGGGCAACAGCGTGACCGTTTCGCGGATGGTCGACTCGCTGGAGAAGTACGGGTCGCTGCCCGATGCGTACTGGGATTCGGTGGCCGCCCTGGGGCCGGCGCTCAACGTCGCCGTCGAGCAGCTGCGCAACCATGTCAGCCGCATCCTGGCGTCCTTCGACCACACGCTGGGTGTGCAACAGCGCGCCGGGAAGCTGCGAAATGCCATCGACGACAACCTGCTTGGCGACACCCTGAGCCTGCTGGTGATCGCCGAGGAGGCGTTGCACAAGTGGCAGCGGCTGAACCTCGCGCGCATCGAGGCCACGGAGCCCGATCAGCTGCTGCGGGCGATCGACGAGGCTCGCGGGCTGGTCGACCATCATCTGCGCGAGGACCTCGACATCTACCGCAGCGCCAAGGAGATCCTCGACCGGTTCGGGAAGTCCAAGGCGGTTGACGGTTTCCGGTTCTGGGCGGTGCGGGAGCTGGCCAAGCAGGGCGGCGCCGTGCGCGACGAGCTCGACCGCTTCGCGAAGGCCCGCCAGCACCAGGTCGAGACGTGGGAGGACTTCCACATCCCAAGCGTTTTGGATGCCGCGTTAGCCACGCTCGGGGCCGTCGGGGGCGTAACCGGGCACGCACTTGTGGGCGTGGGCCGAGGGCTCGTGTGGTTGGGCGCGCATGCGGTCGAGCCGTTCCGGGGCGGACGTGGCGGGGAACATTCTGCGGCGACCGAACTCGAGGAACACCAGCCGGCGTGCTGACTCCGCGCAGCGCGTCGTCGTTGACTGTGCTCGAGGCCGCCTCGATACTCCACCAGTACGGCCGTCGACCATCAACGGCGTTCGGCCCGCACAGGAGGTCGGCGTGATCGATTTGGGGCTCTCGGGCAAGCGGGCGGTGGTGTCGGGCGCGGGCTACATCCCCGAGCGCGCGGGCCACGGCTGGTTCACGTCGCTGGCCCTGGCCGACGCGGGCGCCTCGGTGGCCTGCGTCGACATCGACGAAGGCCGCGCGGAGCAGATTGCCGGGGAGATCGTCGGCCACGGCGGTCACGCCGTCCCGATCGTCGCCGACATGACCGACCCCGAGCAGGTCGGTCGGGCGATCGACGATGTCGAGGCGGCGCTGGGCGGTGTCGACGTGTGCGTCGACATCATCGGTGGCGCGACCTGGTCGAAGGTCGAGGACTTCACGCCCCAATTGTGGGATACGGCAATCCATTACAACCTGACTCAGGTGTTCTACCTGTTTCAGGCCGCGGCGCGGTACATGATCGCCCAGGGCAGCGGCGGCTCGTTGGTGGCGATCGCGTCGGTCGACGGGATTGCGTCAGCGACCTACCACGCCGCCTACGGCGCCGCCAAGGCCGGCGTCATCTCGCTGGTGAAGACCTTCGCGGATGAGTTGGGCCGGTACGGGATTCGCGCCAATGCGGTGGCACCGGGCAACGTTGGGTCCGGCAACGAGGACCAGCCGCCCGGTGAGTTTGCCGTCAACGGGATCAACCCGCTGGCGGCGCCCCGCGCGCATGACATCGCCAACGCCGCGTTGTTCCTGTCCTCCGAGCTGGCCGCCCGCATCACCGGTCAGACGCTCGTCGTGGACGGCGGCGCCACCATTCGGCAGCTGTGGGGGCTGGGCGAGTCGATGATCCCTTTGGACCCTGAGGCGGCGTTGCCGGACTTCATGAGGCCCGGGCCGTCGGGCGGTTAACGCTGATGGATCAGCGGCAGGCCCGGCACCGAGCTTCTGCCCTTGAGCACGTAGGGCACCGTGATCGAGCCGATGTAGATGTCGCGCATGTCGTGCCCGCCCCAGGCGATGCTGGTCGGGCCGTTTAATAGTGCACCTTCGGGGTCTTCGATCACGGTTGTCGCCCGGCCATCCGGGCTGATCGCGACGATCCTGTTGGCGAGAACCAGTGTCACCCAGAGGTTTCCCTCGGCGTCGAACGCGCACCCGTCTGCCATCCCCCATCTTTTGCCGACCTCCGGATCGCCCAGGTGCCGGCCGGCGTCGGGGCCATACTCGTCGGGGCGCCGCTCCCCCAGCGCCGGACCGAATGGCTCTTGGGGGCCGAGCGTTTCGCCTGCGATCGGAAACCGCACCACGTCGGCGGCCAGCGTGCGGACAACATACAGGTAGTCCTCGTTGCGATCCAGCGCCATGCAGTTCGGGAAGCTCACCGCGTCGGCGACCACTCGTGCCGACTGGCGATCCGGTGCGACGCGAAAGATGAACCCGCCCGCGGTGCCGCGCGCAATGGTATCCAAAAGGTCGTCCGCCATCGTGCTCACCGAACACCACAGCGCGTCAACGGAATCCACCAGAACGAAGTTCAGCCACCGCAGCGGGCGTCCGTCGAGTTGGTCGCCTAACACCGCCGTAATCTCGCCAGTCGCCGCGTCGAGATCCTGCAGCACACCCAGGCCCCAATTGGCGATCAGAAAGTGGCCGTTGCCGTCGAGCGCGATCCCGTTTGGCTCGCCGCCCGCCCGTCCGATATGCCGGACTGTGTGCTCATCAACGAGTTCTGCCACGGCTGAAGCCTTATCGGAGGCGAACACCCGGCCATCGCCGGCCACCACAACATGTTCCGGGCGTTGCACGCCGCGCCCGACGGGGTGCAATCCGGTCACCGCGATGGTGGTCTCGTCAGTTCCGCTCATCGATGCCCTTCGTGGACTTGTGCAGCCAAATGCCGTTCGGAGCTAGTCTCCGCCCATCTGGTACTCGTAAGCCTGTCGGACCAGTCCCATGACGTAGCCGAAGTCGGCTTTCTCGTCTAAGGCGACCTCTGTAGGCCCGTTGCCCCAGTGGCCTTTTCGGCTGACGTCTTCGGCCATTCCACGTTCGTCATGCAGCGAATCGATCGGGATGTTGAGGCTCAGGCGGAGTCTTGCCTTTTGGGGGACCACATCCAAGAAGTTCGTCTCGGCTTTGAAAGCCACATACAGCTTGAGGAACTGCCTGGTGATCGCTGGGTCAAGCGATAGCGCCTCGTTACTCAAGCGCTCAAATAAATCGCGTCGATCAGGCGATAAGAGGTAGGGATGATCTTCAATCGTGAAGCCCGATTCAGTTCTCGGTTGGCGATACTGCGCGATTATCTCCTCGGGTAGTTCGGGTCGCGGCCAGATCACGAGGGCATCTTTCGCGAGACGTTCAGCGCGCGCCTCGATTTCAGTTACGTTCCAAGTCTCTAACTGACCTAAGCCTTTATTGAGTCGGAGTGGGCTTTCCTTAAACCCGCCCTTCATGTCGCGCTTAGTCACGAACGGATGGTCGGAGTACTCTGAGTTATATCCCGTCAACGTCAAGTTGCCCAAGCTATGAACGTACTTCTGCTGTATCGCTTGCCAATCATCCCCGAGGGCTGCTTGCCACTCCTTTGAAAGCTTTTCGTTCTGCGGAAGGATGTGCTCGATGGTGTAGTCCTCGATCGTCACGTGCTCCTTGCGGCCATGATTCTCGAGCATGCGTAAGAAGTAGGAGCGTCGCCGGAAGTTGTAGAGGTCTGTGGTCACAAGGGCCGTCCGGAACTCTCCATCACTAGGAAACGCTCTGTAACTCTTCAAGCCAAGGAAGTGCGCCTTCACGCTTTCGAGATACTGGCCTTTGCGAATCGACAAGTGAAACGCAGCAAATGTCTTGTTGAGCGAATTTGTCGGCACACGACACACGGCGCGGCGGAAGACGTAGGACGAGACCATCTGTACGATCTCGAGGAAGTCGTCGCAGGAGATAGTCCTGAGTTCGTAGTCGCTGTACACCTCAAGCAGGAACGGGTATACCACCTCGGCCTTGATCTGATCGAGGTCTTTGAATGCACGATGTAGCTTTTCGTCTTTTTCAACACCGAGCGCCATCGCGCAGTAGCGTCGGGCGTATTGACGAAGTTCGATGACCAAGGTTTCGATTGTTCCGCCTTCGGCGCTCAATGTAATCGCATAATCCTTGAAAGCCTCGTAGATATCGCCTAGCCGAGGGATTTCACCTGTCTTTACAGTCAAGTAATGGCGTACAAATTCGTCGAACCGGCTCTCAACCGAATCAGTGAAGTCGAGTTCCATCGGCCGCCAGTAGTTCGCGTAGAGCTTCTCCTGCTCCTTCGGCGGCAGATCCATAAGGACGTAATTTCGAATTAGATCTACCTGCGAGAGCTTTCTACCGGTCGAGTTCATCGCTTCGAAGACCAGTTGCGGATTGTCGACGTTCCTCGTCAGCGTCACATCGACAACGACAAGTTTGTCGAGACCGCGACATACCACGGCAAGGTCGAGCTTCGGATCGGCGAGCTTCTCGCGGAAGAAGCGGTAATTATCAATCACACGTGTGGGTGCATCGCCGTTTGGCTCCACGCCTTGAATCACAGCCAGCAGCGCATCCTTGTCACTCTGCGACAAGATGAGCTTATATTGCCGCTCTCCCTCTTCATCGTCGTTGAGCAGGTAGCGGTTGCGAATCTTCTTCGGAGAGAAACCTTCCCATGGCTGGCGCTCCGCCTCAGGCAGCTTGTCGAGCCGGTCAGCCAGAGCTGCAAGAAGCAACGTGACCGTAGTAATGCGCTGCTGCCCATCGATGATGAGGTCGGGTTGGGACGAGGTGAGGGTGGATTGATCCTTGGCCACATACACAATCGAGCCTGTGAAATGAGCGCCAAGTTTCTCATAGCTGCCGGCCCTGAAGATGTCCGACCAGAGCTGCTCGCACTCCGACCTCTGCCATGAATAGACCCTCTGGTAGATCGGAACCACAAACTGACTGCTCTTCTTGAGCAGCGTCAGCAAGTGCGAGTCAACAGCCTTCACGAAACCCCCATCTGGTTCAGCGACCCGTTCAGCTTAATTGCACTCGCCGCCGCCCACCGAAGGACGGCCGCAGCCGTCGACCCCGTCTGGCGCGTGTTCTATTAGTGCAAGAACCCCGCTCACCTACCCCACCAGCTGATACGCGACGGTCTCCCCTCGCTTTGCTCGCACTCACGCATCGAAAGCTAGTTTGACTGCCTTGCTTAGGTAGCCGATCTGGCCGCCACCGAGGCAACGAAATTATGTCTGCCCTGGGTCCGGCCTGCGAAGAGGTTATTCAACTACGACACACAGGGATTGAGACGGCTCGTCAAGCGAATCGACAAAGCACCACGACTTGCCGCGACCGACGGCAGAACAAAATCCAACCGCGCGACTCTACGTCTATGACCGACTTTCCATCCGCGCCGTCGCCGCGACACTCGGCAACAGGGAAGACAGACTCTAGAAGGCGCTGCACGATCGGCGAGTGATCATCCACAGTAATGATCGGCGCGCGTGCATTCTCCACCGGATGCATCCTAGATTTTGTATTTGTCGCGTCGTTTCTGGAATGCCGTCTCGCCCCCGTCGAGGATCTTGCAGGCGTGTTCTCTTATTCCGCAGGACTCCAGGACATAGTCGCTCGCAACCTCAGGGGCGGTATGTTCTAGTGACCCGGTCATGTAGGCGAATGCTTTGTCATCACGATTCCGGCGATCGTTCCCGTGGCGGTTTGCGACCACGACTTGCTCGGAGTCAGCACCCACAACCAGGTTTGCATCGTGGCTGACCATCAAGATTTGACGGTCACGCTTGCGCTGGACGAGGTAGGGCACGATCGTGTCAAAGATCGATCGACTATCTAGATCGTCTTCGGGTTGGTCGATCAAGAGAGGCCATGCCTCATCAGACTCATTAAGCATGAGGCTGAGCGCGAACAGAGCCTGTTTACCCGGAGTCATCGAGGATCGCTCGAACCCACCGATGCGGTCCCCTTCCAGCGTCGCGATGAATCTCACGTCAGGGGCGATCATCAGGGCTCTCGCCGCAAGATGAGGGAGACTGCTACCAATGCGCACCTTTTGGGTTCCGTCCCGCAGGCTCTTCAAGAACGCAGCAGGGTCGGCCAACACCGATTCGATTTTGAGAAGTTCAGAGGATCGCTCGAAGTACGGAGTGTTCTCTTGTCGATTAAATCCCTGTGACACCGCTTGCAACGCCTCTGTTGTCACCTCATACTCGATGCCGAACTCCATCCCATCAAGGGTGCGGTCGCTTGAACGGAACCGCATCGCAAATTCCTCAATGTGCTTGCTGAGCACCGCGCGCTCTGTCCGTATCGCTTCGACCTGAGCGTCCTGTGTAGCCAATAATTCCTTGAGGTTCTTCTGCTTTGAAGTAACCTTGTTAAGTAGTTCCTCCTGGCGCTTGTGCGCTTTGACTACCTCTTCAAGCTCCACGTTCGACTGGTTTCGGGCGATTAAGTCGGCGTTGGCTTCTCGCAACGACCGTTCTTCCTCTTCTAGCTGACTCGCTTCCTGGCCCAACGCGCGCTGGTAGCCAATGATTGCGCCGTCGATTGACTGTCTCAGCGGCGCCACAGCTTCCGCCACAATTCGAGTGAGCTGACTCTCGAGGTTTTGCGGAAAGACGTCAGGTAACGGAGTTAGCCGAACCTCAGCCGAGACCCCTGTCGTCACGTAGTCGCTATCAGTCGCCGACAGGTACGGTGCAATCGCGGCAGTCTCTTGGCGGATGGCTGCGCGTCGAGAGGAGTTGGCTGCTAACTGATCTACCAAGCGTTGGTAATTTTCAACATCATCCGGAGATAACGCGGAAGCTGCGCGGAGATTCGCAACACGTGCGGCTAGGTCGTCACGAGTTGACGCGATCGCGGCAGGATCACCAAGGTCACGAAGCTCACTTCGCGCGTCAGCGATTCGATCGGCCAGCCGAAACCATTCATCAACTGCATCGCTGATGATCAATTGGCTCGATTCTGTGTCGGCCTGCATGCGCTGGTGTGCCGTCTTCAGATTAGAATCCATCCGGTAGAGCGCTGGCTGAATCTTCGCAGTGATTTCATCGGGCCGCTCACTCACCGCAAACAGCGAATTCTGAGGAATGTAGATGATCTTGCCTTCTTTCACGGCCGGATCTGCCCACTCAACAGTGCAAGCGATGTCGGAGACGTCTTCCCAAGTCAATGCCGCGGCGGGTCCAGCCTTTCCATCCTGCATCAACCCACTTGCAATCTGTTGTCCTACCGTGTACCCGGGATCTACTGCATGGGCGATGTAGGCCATCAGGGCCGACTTGCCTGATGATCGACTGCCGATGATCGATACGAGGTTCGGGTTTAGGACGATGGTCGCCGGAAATCCTCCGCCATCGAAGTGCACAGCTGAGATGACTTTATAGGGCTCTTTCGCATCCGGTTTTGATGTCTGGATTCGGACACGATGCTCCGGCTCTACGAGCGTCTGCTGTAACCCTTCGAAAGTCGGGTCGGCCTTGATCCAGGTGGTTTCCTTGCGCGTGTCCTGGGTTTCCACCGTCTTGCCCAACCATAGCTCAAGCTGTTCGAATGAGTGCGCGTCACAGCATGCGAAGACTGGCTTGGGTTTGGACTCTTGCGCCCCGTTCCCATAACGGTCGTTACGCAAGAAGTAGGCGACGTTCCGACTGTTTCCATAGATGGCGTCCGCGAACTTGTCAATCTCATCCGCTAGGTTTTCTCTTCGGCGCTGGCCGCTGCGTGCGCGTATGCCGTCGTTGTTAGAAGGCACGAGCACCAGCACGTTGTCGTCTCGCACCGCCTTGCTACCAAATGTCTCCGTAATCGCATCGTGAATGTCCTTGCGAGTCACCGTTGCGCGCTCAAACTGCGCCCGGTGTTGGAGTTCAGTGCACCTCAGGTGACGTCCGCCGGCATCGGTTGTAGTCGTCTTCAGCTCCGAGAGAAGCTTCGTCACCATTTCCTCAGAAACGTCTGGTCGCAGGAGGAGGTGAATGTGGACGTCCTGATTTTCTCCGTTGACGGTCTCATTCAAGCGCAACTCGATGTTGGGCAGCAGCACCTTCTCGGACTGCGGGAATAGTTCGCCGTAATGCTTGGCCACTGCAAGGAACCCGTCTGCGCTGAAATAATCAGTAATGCCAAATACTTGGACATCAGACTCCTCAAGCATTCGGCAGAACCGGTCGAGATCAGGTGGTGCGCCGTAACCGTCCCCGAGCTTGGTTCCTGGAGAGTGGAGATGTAGGTCCCACTTCCGCCACTCCGATCCACGAGGCATTCGCCGGACCGTCATATTAGTAGACGCTCCCCCCAGTCTTCCTGCGCCTCAAACTCGGCTGGAACTAGCTTGGCCTGTTGCAGCACAAGTTGGATCGCTTTCTCCCCCCAGGCCGGCAGGTAGTCGTCGTTTGCGAGATGCGCCGGATTTTGGAAGGCATGGCAGCCTCCCCGCTGTCCCTGAGGTTCCAGTCGATGGTCGCTATTGCGCGGACAGTGGTGACCAGTTCGCACGCGGCCTCTGCACGGGCAACGTCGTCCATCTCCAGAACGGCGGCGGCGCCGTTGCGGCTAGTCATCAGCCTGCGCTTCGCTTGAGCTCAGTCCAAAGAAGCGCTCGAAGAATGCGCCGAGCTTGGTTAGGACGCGCTGCTTCTTCTCGCCATGGCCACCTCCGGCAGCGAAGCGACTAACGGGCGGAAGCACTTTGGTGATGGCCGTGCCAGTCGACTGAATAGCGCCATCGCGGAAGGCAGTCTCGACAAACTTGCGCGTTTCCTCTGGCTTGAGACCCTCTTCATCAATGATTCGATTGAGCTCCTCGGCCTTCTTGGAAGCGACGTATTCGCGCCACTCTTCGTCAATTTCGCCAGTGGCTGAGATTGAGTCGACGAAGTCCTCGATGAGGTCTTTCTTGTTGCGGAGGCTCGGGCTGGCGTCGACAGCCCGGCTGATCTCGGCACGGATCTCCTTGTCTTCGCCGTCACCGTGCGCGTCGCGGTACTTCTGCACGAGCATCAGGATGTAATCGACGTTGATTTCGACTTGCTTGATGAGCTCGATCTCGAAGACGACATCGTCGATGATCGACTCTTTGTCGGCATCCTTGTCCTTCCGGAACTCCGCGTAGAGGTCGAGGTAGACACTGCGGTAGTCCTGCGCCTGGCGATCGGTCAGGATTTCGTTGCCAACGAATTCATCGAACGAAACGAGGATGTTCTGCAGCCTCAGGATTTGGCCGAACAGCGCGATGAACTCCTTCTGTGCGCTCTGACCAACAATTTGCGTACCCAGCGGGAACTGCTGCAGCAGTTCAGTGACCTTCTCGGTGTACTCGGTGTAATAGTCCGCGTACGGCTTGAGCAACACGATGCCGCCGGCGTCTTTGTTGCCGAACAGCGCGATGGCGTCGTTGGTCTCTTCCTCAAGGTCACGGAAGCTGATGATGTTGCCATAAGTCTTGACCGAGTTCAGGATTCGGTTGGTGCGCGAGTACGCCTGGATGAGGCCGTGGGCACGCAGGTTCTTGTCGACCCACAGCGTGTTGAGCGTCGTGGCGTCAAAACCAGTTAGAAACATGTTGACCACGATGACTACGTCGATCTCGCGGTTCTTCAGCCGTAGTGACAGATCTTTGTAGTAGTTCTGAAACTTGTCCGAGGAAGTATCGAAGCTCGTGCCGTAGAGGTCGTTATAGTCCTGAATCGCGTCCTCGAGGAAGTCACGGGCGGACGAACTGAGCTGGTCGGTTTCGAACTCTTCCTCATCAAGTGCGCCGTCCTCGACCGCTTCGTTGGAGGCGTAGGAGTAGATCAACCCGACCTTGAGGCGCTTATCCGGCGACAACTCTTCCTGTTGGATGGCGAACTGGTTGTAGTGCATGCGCGCGGCCTCAATCGAGGCGGTCGCGAAGAGGGCATTGAAGCCACGCACGCGTCGCTCACCGAGCGAATAGCTCTCTTGGCGTCTCGTCTTCTGGTCGAAGTGCTCCAGCGTGTACTCGACGACCTGGCGGATGCGCTCTGGCGCCAGGAGCGCCCGCTCGGTGTCGATGGCCGAGACCTTTTCGTCGGCTACGTCCTCCGACATCTTTACGGTATTGACGTAGTCAATGCGGAACGGCAGGACGTTTTTGTCGTTAATGGCGTCGACGATGGTGTAGGTGTGTGCCGCCGTTGGATGCGGCTCAGGCGGACAGTTACGCGGATCACCGTGCCAGTAGCACCCGAACGCTTGAGGCGTTGTCCGTAGCTGCGCGTTGCCTCCAGTTCTTGCATTCACGGCGAAGATCGGCGTGCCGGTGAAACCGAAGAGGTTGTACCGCTTGAACGCCTTGGTGATCGCCGTGTGCATGTCGCCAAACTGCGAGCGGTGGCACTCGTCGAAGATGATCACGACGTGCCCGTTAAAGATCGCATGGTTCTTGTTCGCAGGCGCGTTGATGAAGGTCGCGAGCTTCTGGATGGTTGTGATGATGATCTTGGCGCTCGGATCTTCGAGTTGTTTTTTCAGCACGCGGGTCGATGTGTTGGAGTTCGCCGCGCCCTTCTCGAAGCGGTCGTACTCGCGCATAGTCTGGTAGTCGAGATCCTTTCGGTCGACCACAAAGAGCACCTTTTCGATGCTGGTGAGTTTCGAGGCGAGCTGGGCTGTCTTGAATGACGTCAGGGTCTTGCCCGAACCGGTGGTGTGCCAGATGTAGCCACCGGCGGACAAAGTTCCGAGTTGCTTGTAGTTGGTCGAGATGTCGATCCGTTGCAGGATGCGTTCGGTGGCAACGATCTGATACGGACGCATCACCAGGAGCATCCGGTCGGCGGTCAGCACACAGTACTCCGTCAGGATGCTGAGGAGCGTGTGCCGCGCGAAAAACGTCGTCGCAAAGGCAGTTAAGTCTTGAATCGGCTTGTTGGTGGCATCCGCCCACGATGACGTGAACTCGTACGAGTTGCTGGTCTTCTTTGCCTTCTTCGAGCCGGCCGCCTCGCTGATGTGCTGGCGACGGGTGGTGTTGCTGTAGTACTTCGTCAGAGTGCCGTTGCTGATGACGAAGAGCTGCACATAGTCGAATAGGCCGGATCCGGCCCAGAAACTGTCGCGCTGGTAGCGGTTTATCTGGTTGAAGGCCTCGCGAATGTCGACGCCGCGGCGCTTGAGCTCGATGTGCACCATCGGAAGGCCATTGACCAAAACCGTCACGTCATAGCGATTGGCGTGCTTGGCACCCTCACTCTGGCCGACTTCGTATTGGTTGATGATCTGGAGCTTGTTGTCGTGAATGTTCGTCTTATCGATGAGCTTGACGTTCTTAATCGAGCCGTCGTCGCGCGTGAGGAGCTGGACGTAGTCCTCCTGGACACGAACGGTCTTGTCCTCGATACCTTCGTTGGCACCGGCGATCTTCTCCGTGAAAAAGCGTTTCCACTCGGAGTCACTGAACGTGATGCCGTTCAACGCCTCAAGCTGGCTGCGCAGGTTCGCGATGAGATCCAGCTCGGTTTTGATCGGAAGGTACTCGTACTCTTGCGACCGCAAGATCTTGATGAACTCATTTTCGAGCTGGGTTTCGGACTGGTACTCCGTCGCGGCCTTGCCATCCGGTACGTACTCGGCGACGACCGTGCTTTGGTCACTGAAAGCAACTGGCTCATAATGCTTTACGTCACTCATGTCAGCAGCTCCTCGAATGTGAGCAGACGGTCGCGGTAGTACTCGTACTGCTTACGACGAGCATTTATCTCAGCGCCCAGGCCACCCGACGAGTCGCTTACGAGAGCATCGAACTTGTCGAGGATGTCGACAACCCTTTTCTGCTCTTCGAGTGACGGCACGGGTATCTCGATCTTCGCAAGGCTTTCGCCGGAAAGCCGATTCACCTTAGCCCGCGCGACATACTTGTTCTTCTGCCCATGAAAATCAGCTGTCTGTGCGAAGTAAGAGACGTACTTCGGGTTCAGCTCACTCCGGAACAAGAACGTATCGTCGTGAATTGCCACAAGCGCGTCGCCAAGCCAGGCAACAGCCTTTGCAACATCTTCGACGGTCTCGCCGACAGCCGCAAACACAACATCGCCAGACTGGGCGTAGCGAAGTTGGTCGGCGAGTTCATTCCGCACGTGCGAGATGACCGAGTCGGTGGCAACCCCGTAGTGCGTATAAATCTCGCCGTAGTGGATGCTCGGGATGCCGACGTTGACGACGTCATCTTTAGTAAATCGCCGCCCTCTGATGAACTGACCAACATCACCTAGCGGGTGCCGCTCAACGCCGGTCGCGTTCGAGAAGCGAAAAAGAGAATCGCGGTAATAGACGTATTGGCGTCGGCGTGCCTGTAGTTCAGCCTCTAGTTTCACACCTAGAGAACCGAAGAGGTCTAGCACATCGCTAATCGCTCCCTGCACCTCAAGAGGCGGTACTGGAAGAGCAACAGCCTTGACGATGTCAGCATTAAGGTTCTGAACCGTACCTAAGCCCGCCCGACGGCCGAACTCCTTCTGTATCCGCGGCGATCCCAGCAAGTGATACAAGAAGTCGGGCAGGAACGACTCACTGAAGTCACTGATCGCGAGCCAACCGTCGTGAATGCAGCCCTCAATCTTCGAGATGTAGGGACGTCCGAAACTCATCGAATTGGATAGCACGAAGTCGCCGGGATACACACGACGCGACTTCACAGCACCGTCGCCGGTTATCCGTTGCGCGGTCCTGGTGATGTACTTGCCACCAGCTGGAACATCGCCAATTTTGATCCAGGGAACACCGTTTTCGTCATCTGTGATGAACTTCTGGATCGGTCGCGGCGACGCACCTCGAACTACAGTTGCGATGTCCCCAACCACCTTGTATGGAACGCCGTCGGGGCACAGTTGCTCGCTTAGGTCGCCGATGCGGCTCAAGATGCACTCTCCAGCTCTGCAACGGTTGCGTCGAGCCGCTCCCTAATCTCGGCTTGGCGCGCGACGATCTCGGCTATTTCGGCGTTTAGCACGGTGATGTCGATAGCTTCGCCAGAGTTCTCCTTCTCGACATAGGACGTTGGTGTGAGCTTGTAATCGTTATCGGCGATTTCGTTGCTTGGTACGAGCCGAGCGAAGTGGTCTACATCCTCACGCATCGTGAAAGCATCAATGACGTGCTGTTGGTGGTCTGGCAGGAGCTTGTTCTTGTTGCCGAAGCGTTTACAGTCATGCGATCCGTCGATGAAAAGCACAGCAGTGTCCTTCTTCGACTTCTTGAGCACCAAGATGCAGGTCTGGATCGTTGTGCCGAAGAACAGATCTGGAGGGAGCTGAACTACCGTGTCGACGTAGTTGTTGTCGACGAGGTACTTGCGGATCTTCTGCTCCGCACCGCCACGGAAGAGTGCTCCCGGGAACTGAACTATCGCCGCCGTTCCGTTCACGGCTAACCAGCTAAGCATGTGCATGGTGAACGCCAAGTCGGCCTTGCTTTTTGGGGCGAGTATGCCAGCGGGCGCGAAGCGCTGGTCGTTGATGAGTAGCGGGTTGCTGTCCCCGGCCCATCTAATCGAGTAAGGAGGATTGGACACGATCGCCTCGAAGGGCTCATCATCCCAGTGCTGCGGGTCGGTCAACGTGTCGGCGTGCGCGATGTCGAATTTTTCGAAGTTGACGTCGTGCAAAAACATGTTGATGCGTGCCAGGTTGTAGGTGGTCAGGTTGATCTCCTGGCCGAAAAAGCCTCGGCGCACGTTGTCTTTACCAAGCACCTTGGCGAATTTCAGCAGCAACGAGCCCGATCCACAGGCTGGGTCGTACACCTTGTTGACCGACTTCTTACCAACTACCGTGATGCGAGCCAGCAGCTCCGAAACCTCCTGCGGTGTAAAGAACTCACCACCGGACTTGCCGGCGCTCGACGCGTACATGGTCATGAGGTACTCGTAGGCGTCGCCGAACGAGTCGATGGCGTGGTCACTGAAGTCACCGAGGTTCAGATCGCCAATAGCGTCGAGCAGCTTCACGAGCCTCTCGTTGCGCCTGGCAACGGTGCTGCCGAGCTTCGCGCTGTTGACGTCGAGGTCGTCGAAGAGGCCCTTGAGATCGTCCTCGCTGTCGGCACCGACGGCCGAACCTTCGATATTCTTGAAGACCTTCTGAAGCGTCTCGTTCAGGTTCTCGTCCTTGCCGGCGCGCTTGCGGACGTTGGCGAACAGCTCGGATGGCAGGATGTAGAAGCCCTTTTCCTTGACTGTCTCTTCGCGGCCGAACTCCGCGTCTGCGTCGCCGAGCGCGGCATAGTCGAAGTCGGGTTGTCCGGCTGCACGCTCCTGCTCGTTGAGGTACGCGGTGAGGTTCTCGGAGATAAAGCGGTAGAAGAGCATGCCGAGCACGTAGCTCTTGAAGTCCCAGCCGTCCACGCTGCCGCGGAGCTCGTTAGCGATGCGCCATATCGTCTTGTGGAGCTCGGCGCGCTGAGCCTCCTTTGTTGCAGGAGCCGCTACCATCACACGACCCTCGTGCTGAGGTTGGCGGGGGAGGCGGTCGTCGGTTCTCTCATGTTCAAGTGAATCCCCTTGCCGTAGGACCGCGTTATTGCTAATCGTTTTCAATTATGGCTGGAGCAGACACTATTCTCGCAGGTCAAAGCGATTAGGAGCTTTGGCGGAACAGCGCAGATAGAAGCCTATGTTGATAGTGCGACAAGTATCGGGATTTCGACACGGCTTTCAAGCTGTGAGTTGCTATGCCGAAGCGTTGCCGCGCGGCCGGGTGCGGCTAGCGGCTATTGAGCTCTTGAGCTCTTGAGCTCTTGAGCGGCATCACTTGTTAGGCGGAGACGGGCGGGGCCAGAATCCGCGATCAACGGAGGATGTGTCCTTGGCCAGCGGCATGACTGCCACCGCCTTGAAAGGAACCGCTCTAAGGCCGAGGCGGCAATGCCGACAACCACCCATCCGAAAGCAGCTCAAGCAGTTGCCCATCCGGATCGCGGATCATCGCCATCGCGCCGTTGACCGTCCCCTCGACCACCGTTCCCCCGAACTCCTCGACCTTCTCCAACGCACTGCTGAGATCGGACACCGAAAACGAGATATGCGTCAGCCCAACCTGATCCATGACGCGTTCCGACCCGGCGTGAACCTGACGCCTTGAGTAGTCCATGAGTTCGAGCACAAAACCGTCGCGCACCAGATAGGTCGCGTGCACCCCGAGCGGCTCGGGAAGCTGCACCAGCTTGGACGTAGGGCCGTCGGGCGGATCGAGCTCCCACCAGAACTGAAAGCCGAGCACATTCTCGTAGAACCGCCGCGACCGCTCGCGATCGGAGACGCACAATCCGACGTGGTTGAAGGTCGTCCGGTGACTACTCATCGTGGCCTTTCTCGGCGGAACCCGGCGCGTAATAATGCAAAGATAGTGTAAAAAGCAGCCAGGTCGCGGTGGAGGACAAACCAAATGACAACCCGTCCCGACGTCGCCGAAGACGCCATCGTCGACTTCGACCATCACTCCGACGCGTTCAACCTCAATGAACTGGCCATCAACAAAGATCTGAGAAGCAAGTGCCCCGTCGCTTGGAACGAGAACTACGGCGGCTTCTGGTTCCTCAGCAGCTACGACGCGGTGAGCCGCACGGCCAGAGACGGCGACACCTTCGCCCACAAGTACGAACCCAACTCCGAAGACGGCGTCGACTACCAGGGCGAGATGGGCGTCCCGCGTCCCGAAGGCCAGCCGGCCCTGGGCATCGGCGAGGTCGACGGCCCCTACCACCAGGCCCTACGCCACGCGCTGGCGCCGTTCTTCTCCCCCGGCGCCGTCCAGAAACTCAAGCCCTTCATGGAACACAAGGCGCATGAGTTCCTCGACCAGAAAATCGAAGACGGCCGCATGGACCTCGTCCTCGATTACGCCAGCCCGGTCCCCGCCATCCTCACCATGAAGCTGATGGGTCTGCCCCTCGACAACTGGCACCTGTACGCCCATCTCTTTCACTCCGTCATGGCCGTCCCGCAGGACAGCCCGGAGTACCTGGACGCCATCGGCAAAGTCCCGAAGATGATGGAAGAGGTCCTCGAATACGCGGCCAGCAGACGGGCCAAACCGGAAGACGACCTGACCAGCTTCCTCCTCCAGTTCGAGTTCGATGGCCACCGCCTCACCGACGAACAGCTGCTCAACATCCTCTGGAACTTGATCGGCGGCGGCGTCGACACCACTACCTCCCAGACCGCGCTGACGCTCCATCACCTGGGAACGCACCCACACCTGAGACAACAACTCATCGACTACCCCGAGCTCTACCGCACCGCCACCGACGAATTCCTGCGCTACTTCTCCGTCAACCAAACCCTCAGCCGCACAGTCACTCACGATGTCGAGCTAAACGGCCAACGCCTGAGAAAGAACGACAGAGTCGTCATCAGCTGGCTCTCGGCCAACCACGACGAAAAGGAATTCCCCCAGCCCGACGAGATCATCCTCGACCGCGCGCCCAACCGGCACGTCGCATTCGGGCTCGGCCCGCACCGCTGCATCGGCTCGCACCTCGCCCGGCTGATGGCCGAAGTCATGGTCAGGGCCGTGCTCGACCGCATCCCCGACTACCGAGTCGACGTCGACAACGTCGACCAATATCTCGGCAACCCCAGCATGGCCGGGCTCGCCAATCTGCCGGTCACCTTCACCCCCGGAGCCAAGCGAGGCTAGATGCCCGCCAACCCGATCACGCAACTACTCGGGCCGTTCACCCGCACCGGCGGCTTCTACGCCCGCTCCTGGGGCACCTACCTGGATCGCGAACCCGACGAGCTACCGGTGGCCCGGCCCACCATCGCGCTCGCGGCGCAGGCATTCCGCGACGAGATCCTGCTGAGCGGCTTCAGCATGCTCCGCCGGGCCCCCGACGCACAAACACTCGAACGCATCGACAGGGAAGTGCTTGCCGCACAAGAGTTCTACGGCGAAAAGGGCTGGCTCGACAATCCCGAGGGCTTCTTCGCCCCGCCCCCACCCCTGACCGACGTCACGGTCAAGCGCGTGAGCAGCATGGGACGCAACTACGAGCGGCTGTCCTTCGACAGCGACTACGAACCCCACGACGGCGAACCCGGCCGGGAACGGTGGCGCACCTACACCGGCAACTACCGCGAATACGCCCTGATGTTCCGGCACCGCCGCCCGCGGCCCTGGCTGATCTGCATCCACGGCGCCGAGATGGGCCGCGCCGCGCTCGACCCGATGCTGTTCCACGCCTGGCACCTGTACCGGGATCTCGACCTGAACGTCGTTCTCCCCGTGCTTCCTTTGCACGGCCCAAGAGCGAGCGGACCAAAGTTCCCCAGCGAGAACGTGCTCGACGACGTCCACGGCGCCGCCCAAGCGGTCTGGGACATCCGGCGGCTAATCGCCTGGATTCGCGCCCAGCAGTCCGACGCGGCGATCGGGGTCAACGGCATCTCCCTCGGCGGGTTGATCTCGTCGCTCGTCGCCAGCCTCGACGACGGCCTCACCTGCGCCATCCTGGGGGTGCCGGCCGTCGACCTGGTGAACCTGGTCGGCCGCCACGCCGGCCTCAGCGGCCATGCCGCGCTAGGCCACACCATGAACGCGGCCAAGCCCCTCGGCCGGATGATCTCGCCGCTGGCCTTGACCCCGCGCGTGCCGCAAAAGGGCCGCTTCATCTATGCCGGCCTCGCCGACCGGCTGGTACACCCGCGCGACCAGGTCACCCGGCTTTGGGAGCACTGGGGCAAGCCCGAAATCCAGTGGTACCCAGGCGGCCACACCGGATTCTTCCGCTCGCGGCCGGTGCAGCGCTTCATCGACGACGCGCTCGTGCAGTCGGGCCTGGCCGCAAAGCGATGACGGCGTCCACCTCGCCGGTCGATTGCCTTGCCGGGTAAGGGAATACGGCCGGGTGGTGTTCGCGGCACCTGCAAGCTAGCCGGCCTGGAGATCGGCAGCCGGCCGGCGTGATCACGACGCCGTCGCGTACTGCAGCACCGGCTCGGACGAATCGACGTGGCTGCCGCTGATGATCCGGAGCCGACTCGGCCGCACCTCATAGACGACGCCGTCAACCGGGTTGGTCACGTCGAACCCATCCCCGACCCGCTCGGCATTGGACAGCTCGATGTGGGCGCCGTCGCTGATCCGCTCGCCGCGGTAGTAGTAACTGCCGCTGAGGTTTTGGCACACTACGGCCAGCGACTTGGCGGTCCGCACGACGGCGGCCGGCGGATTACCCGGGTCACAGCGGGCGGTCTCGCCGACGAAACCTAACCCGTCGGCGCCGCGCACCGGAGCCGACAACGTCGGCGTCTTCGGCGGCGGCGGGCTGGACGGCGCCGGCGATGGCGCCTGAGCCGTCCGAGGCGGCGGCGAACCATGGTCGACAAGCGCCGACACCAGCGCCACGATCAGCCCGACGACCACCAGCGCCACCGCCGCCCCGGCCGCCACCAGCGGCGCGCGGCCACCCAAACGAGGCGGTCGTGGCGAAGGCGGGGTTGCCACAACCGGATACGGACTGAAGCCGGTGTCATCCGGGTTCGGGTGGATCGCCTCGAACGGACGAGTGCCAAGAGGCCCCGCGCTAGCACCGACCGTGACCCGCTCGTAGGCCGCGTTCACGGCCTCGCTCGCCGCCCGGGCGAGTTCACCCGCGGAGGCGAACCGCTCCGTGCGCTGTTTGGCCATGCCGACGGCGATGACGTCGTCGAAGGCCCGGCCCACGCCACGGCGCATGATGCTGGGTCGCGGCGCCGGCGAGAGCAGGTGGGCGCTCCTCAGCTCGGCCGGGTCGGACGCCTCGAACGGAGGCTGACCGGTCAGGCACTCGTAGAGCAGGCACGCCAGGGAGTACACGTCGGTCTGCGGCCCGACCCGGCCGGTGGTGAAGCGCTCGGGCGCCATATACACCCGCGACGGGTCGCCGTGCCCGAGACCGAAGTCGACGAGATACGCGAAGTGGTCCCGGGTCAGCAGCACGTTTTCGGGCCGAACAGCCAAATGCACCAGCCCGGCGGCGTGCGAGGCGTCCAGCGCCCGCGCCACCTGCGCGGCGATCGACGCGGCGCGCGACGCTTCCAGTGGCCCCCGCTCGCGCAGCAGATTCCTGAGGCTGCCGCCGTCGACCAGCTGCATGTCGACATAACAAACCCCGTTGATCGAACCGAAGTCGTGCACCGGGATGACATGCGGCTCCTCCAACCGCGCGGCAACACCGCAGTCCTGTCGAAAGCGTTGCTGGAAGCCGGGTTCCGCGGCGATGTCGGCGGATACCAGCTTGACCGCGACCGTCCGGTCCCTAACCGTGTCGTGCGCGCGGTAGACCTCGCCCGTCACACCCGCTCCGATCAGCGATCGCAGCTCGTAGGGCCCGAGCCGGGTGCCAAGCCGCGCGGTCAATGGGGCAGTCCTTTCGTTAGGTCGTAAAGGTCCAACCGTGCGGGTTCCCGAATCGGGCGCCGACCTAACGTGCGGCGGCTCACGCGTGCGGCGGCACCGGACACCAGAATAGGCCGCAGGTGAAGTTGGGTGTTCCGGCTGGCGGCGGCTGCGGGGTGGCATTGATCGGACCGTCCGGCCACCCGTAGACGGCACCGGTGTCGGCGTCGACGACGCCGCGGTAGTCGTAGTAATAAAGGTGACGGTTGAACTACTGTCAGCCTTTCAATGACTCGGCCACTTTTTCGCCGTCGGGTGTCAATTGGAACCAGACCGCCAAATCCCACAGCGTGGGCTCGTCGTAGTGGCCGACGAAAAGATCGCGAAGGCGCTCCATGGCGGCATCGATCGAGAGATCCCAAGGCACCACTCGTTCATCAGAAGCGCCGAGTATGTCGCCGATCTTCATGAGGCCGTCGTCGAGCAGGGATCGAATCGTGCGCAGCACCAAGTTTTGCTCGTCCTCGACGGTATCGGCGAGGCGATGACGTCTCATGATGGATGTGACCTGCGCCATCGGGATACACATTGCCTGCCCGTCGAGCAGCAGCTCCTTTCGCAGGAATTCTTCGGCGTTAATTTCCGGCTTGTTGTGCCCTAGATGCCGGTCATCGGGCTGAGTCATGTTGTCTCCATTGTCACAGCTGGTAGCCGCCGACCTCGGTCGTCATCCGCGTGGCCCTTCGAATTCTTCGGGGATTTCGCCTAGCAACGGCCACTTGTGGTCCAAGGTGTGCGGGATAAGGGTGAGGACCTGTAGCGGGCGAATTAGGTGGCAGCCCGCCGAACCCACTTTCGACCATGCCAGGGGACGGGCACTGCTTCTCGCAACGCATCTTTCAAATCAGCCGCCGTGCCCGCCTTTGTGCTTAGGGCCCCCGTGACCGGGTGGACCCGGCGGGGGCGCCGGCTGCGGGGTGCTGCTGCTCGGTGTGGTGGTGGCGGTGGTCGTCGGGGGCGGCGCCGGCGTGGTCGTCGTCGTCGTGGGCGCCGGGGGTGGCGCCGAGAACGGCGGATCGATGGCGAACAACAGGAGCGCCAGCGCGAACGCGGCAGCGATCGCCGCGATCCACCATTTGCGCCGGGGACTGTCTGGCTCCAGCCGCGCGGGCGTGTAGGTCAGCACGGCTGGCGGCGGCGCCTCCATCACCCGGGTGCCGGTGGGCATCGCCGGGTGCGCGGCGCCGGCCAGCGTGGCTCGCATTGCGGCGGCCTGGTCGAACCGCCACTTGGGGTCGCGCGCCATGGCCCGTTCGATCGCGGCGGCGAGGTTGGGCGGCACATCCGGGCGTAGCGCGGCCAGCGGCGGCGGCGTCTCGTGCAGGATCGCGTGCGCCAGCGCGCCCAGGTCCTCCTGCGGGAACGGCCGCCGCCCGGTCAGCGCCTCGTAGCCCACCACGCCGACGGCGTACAGGTCGTCGACCACCGTGCCCGGCTTGGACGTCAGCCGCTCCGGGCTCAGGTAGGCCATGCTGCCGACGACCTCGCCCGCCCGGGTGTAGGCGGCGCCGGACGTCTTGGCGATGCCGAAGTCGGCGAGCTTGGGTTCACCCGCGGCGGTGAACAAGATGTTGCCGGGCTTGACGTCTCGGTGCAGGATGCCGGCGCTGTGCGCCTCGGTCAGGGCGTCCAGGACGCCGTCGAGCACGGCGTACACGAAGGACACCGGCAGCGGCCCGCGGGCGATGTGGTCGGCCAGCGTCACGCCGGGTAACCGCTCCATGACGATGAACGGCAGCCCGTAATGGTCACCGACGTCGTGGACCACCACGACGTGCCGCCCGGTCAGCCGCGCGGCGAGACGCCCCTCCGTGTCGAACCGCGAGCGGTTGTCCGGCCGCTCGGCCACGCCGGGATAGAGCAGCTTGATGGCGACGGGCCGGTTCAGCTTGCGGTCCCACCCGTCGCGTACCTCGGCCATCGCCCCGCGGCCCAGGACACCGCGCAGCTCGTACCGACCGTCGCCAAGGAGACCGCCTGGCACCAGGAGCACTCCGTTACTGCCCTGGCCGCGGTAGGACTGAGTTCCTTGGAGGTCCGTGTCGATCTCCTGTCGGAAAGCTGACTGCCCTGCTGGTTCCGGATAGCCACCCAGTCCCGAATCGAAACCCGCTGCTCAACGGGCGTTAATCAGCGGCTTTTGGACCGCTCCCGCATACTCTCCGACGAAGCCGTTCCTCAGCCACCACCGGGGCTCGGTGTGCTCGAAGATCTCCTCGCCTAGGGCGCGGGTGCGCACCGATTTCTTGACGGGGAACGGGTTCATCCCCGACTTGTATTCGACCCCGACCATGGCGGGGGCGTGCGGCCGGCCTCGCCGGGGCAGCAGCTCGAAACCGGTCTGCGCAAGCATGGCGTTCAACTCGGCGGGGCGAGGGAATCGCCGGAAGTCGTGGTTGGTCTTGCGCAGACCGAACACGAACAGCGGCCCGACGGTCACGAAACACAGCCAGGTGCACACGTTGCGGTCCGGTGCGACGTAGAACATCCGGCCGCCCGGCCGCAGCGCGCGAAAGACGCTGTCCATCAGGCGGCGGTGTTCGGTGCAGTGGTCGAGCACCCCGTGCTGGTAGACCAGGTCGAATCGATTGGTCCCCAACACCTCCGGGTCACGCGCGTCGCCGACGACGAAGCTCACCCCGTCCGTGTCGGCGAACCGCTTGCGGGCCGCGTCGATCGATTTATAGTCGACGTCGACGCCCACGATGTCCCATTGGCCCAACTCCGGATAGCGTTTGAGCAATCCCTCGATCGCCCCACCACGGCCGCACCCGATCACCGCCATCCTCGGGCGCCGACCGTCGACGGACGGAAGGTAGTCGCGGAGGAATTCCCATGCGGCGTAGTCGATTTCGCCGACAAGGTCGGCGGTGAAGCGCCACTGTTCGCTGACCTCGGCGTTGGAGAAGTAGCGCACGCCGCGCTCGATCGTGCCGTTGCTGATCCGCATCAGCGCGCGGTCGATCACCGAGTAGCGGTACTCGGGCTCGCCTGTTGCGTCGTTGGCCCGTTCGCGGTCGAGGAACTCGAAGAAGCGTCGCTCTTCGGGTTCGATCGGCGGCTCCCACGACGGGGCGTCCCCGAGCACGCGTTCCCGGATCCACGAGTCGATCACGCGGCTGTACACGACCGTGTCGAACAGCATGAGCTGATGCCCGCCGCCGGGCATGATGAAGAAATCCTTGGTCCCGCCGATCCGCTCGAAGCATGCCCGGCAGTGCTCGGGGCCGACGATCTCGTCGTGCTGCCCGCAGGTGATCAGGACGGGTTTGGTGTTGGCGGCGGCGGGTTTTGGCGGCACGTAGTTGAACACCGAGTGGTAGCTCTTGAGCCCGTACCGCCAGACGTAGAACGGGTCTTTCTTCCTCGTGTCCAGCAGCCCGGGGTCTTCCTGGTAGGCGGCCCTGAAGTCGATGACCCGTCTTAATGGGACCTGCAGCCGATCACCGAGCTTGTCCGCCGCCCACTTCGCCGGGCGCGACCGGAACAACCGGATCGCCGGGCTCATCGGGATCTCGTCGTTCAGCAGGATGTTCATGCACACGCCGGCCGTCACGGCCGGGCACGCGTCGAGCGCGTGGAACGCGACTTCCCCGCCCTGGCTCGCGCCGTGCACGACGATGGGGAGGGACGTGCGCAGCGCCGCGTAATCGGTGACGGCCCTGGTGTCTTCGAGGAAGTCCTCGAAGCTGAACACCCCCGGCTCGCCCTCGGTGCGGCCGTGCCCGGTCAGGTCGAACGAATAGACCGCCGCCCGGTAATTGCGCCGCACGTGCTCGGCGAACGCGTCGTAACTCTCGCTGTTGCCGGCGGTGCCGTGCACCAGCACCAAGACGTAGTCGGCGGTGGGATTGTCGTAGCGGCGCACGAAGATTCGCTTGCCCCCGGATCCGGTCACGGTGTCTTCGACCATCGGTTGCTCGGTGAGGTTCGTGGTCATCGCCCTGGTTCCAATCCTGCGGTGATGCGGGCCGCGAGCAGTTGGGCGAACACGTCGAAGTCGCGGCGAAAGGCCGACGTGTCGGAAACGAACGGCCGCTGCATCGACATGCCCAGCAGCACGGTCTCGAAGAGGCGCACCGACTCGTCGATCAGGCGCTGCGGCACGCCGTCGCCGGCGATGCGGCGAAACGCCTCGCCGAGCTGCCGCCGCTGTTTATCGCGATAGTCGACATACGCGGTCCGCAGGAACTCGTTGTGGTTGGCCGCCGCGGCGAACTCCACCATGAACGTGACCGCGTCGATGTTGTCGATGAATAGGGCGTACATCAGGCCGGCCGCCCCGGTCAGACCCTCCCGCACCGACGTCCGGTGCGGCAGTCGGGTCGCCGCCGTCGCGAACATGCGTTTGGCCATGTCGTCGATCGCGGCCTGGAAGAGCTTTTCCTTGGTCTCGAAGTGGTAGTGCAGCAGCGTCTGCGAGACGCCGGCCTTCGTCGAGATCAGCTTCATCGAGGACTTTTCGTAGCCGTACGCGCAGAAGCACTGGATCGTCGTCTGCAGGATGCGCTGCCGCGCGTCGCCGGCGGGCAACTCGGAGCTGGACACCGCCGCGGTCATCCGCCCACGATACTGTCTGATCGATCAGTCAGGCAAGGTAGGCTGTCGGGTGATGCGATCAAAGATCACGTTGACCTTTGACAACGGCCCGACCGCCGGTGTCACGGACGAGGTTCTCAACGTCCTCGCCGACCGTGAGCTGTCCGCCATCTTCTTCGTCGTTGGGCAAAGCGTCCGCTCCCCCATGGGACGCGGATTACTGGAGCGGGCCGTGCGCGAGGGGCACCGGATCGGCAACCACTCCTTCACTCACGGCCGGCCCCTGGGCGAGCTCTCTGCCGCCGAGACCATTCACGAAATCGGCGGCGCACAAGAGATTTTGGACGAATTCGGCGATGCCGATCGCTACTTCAGGCCATGGGGAACTGAGGGCGCACTGGAACGGCGCTGCCTGAATGCGACGGCGGTCGACCACCTCGTCGCGGAGCAGTACACGTGCGTGCTGTGGAACAGCGTCCCGCGCGACTGGGTCGACCCCCGCGGTTGGGTGGGCCGGGCGCTTACCGATGCCCACAGCCAACGGCACACCGTGGTGGTCCTGCACGACCTGCCCACCGGCGCGATGGAGCAGCTACCGAGGTTCCTCGATGAGCTCGACGAGTCCGGCATCGAGGTCACCACGGACCTCCCCGACGATTGCGTGCCGATCGTCCGCGGCCATGTGCGAACACCCGTCGATCACCTCACTCCGGATAAGGTGAATCGGTAGAAGGTGAGGCTCCAATGAGCGACATGACGGCACGATTCGCCGAAATCGTCGGCCAGCACAACCTGCTGACCGGCGACACCATCCCCGAGGACTACTGGCATGACGAGGTGCTGACGAAACCGCCGCAACGGCCGGCGTACGTCGCCAAACCGGCCTCGGCGGAAGCGGTTTCGCAGCTACTGAAGGCCGCCTCGGACAGTGGCGTGCCGGTGACGGCACGCGGCTCGGGCACCGGCCTGTCGGGCGCCGCGATCCCGCGGGCCGACGGGCTGCTCATCTCCTTCGAACGAATGAACGCCGTGCTCGAGGTCGACACCACCAACCAGGTCGCCGTCGTCCAGCCCGGGGTCACGCTCACCGAGCTGGACGCCGCGACCGCCGACACCGGCCTGCGCTACATGGTCCACCCGGGCGAGCTGTCGTCCAGCGTCGGCGGCAACGTCGGCACCAACGCCGGCGGCATGAACGCGGTCAAGTACGGCATCGCCCGCCACAACGTGCTCGGGCTGCAGGCGGCGCTGCCGACGGGCGAACTGATCCGCACCGGCGGCAAGATCGCCAAGATCTCCACCGGCTACGACCTGACCCAGCTCATCGTCGGCTCCGAGGGCACCCTGGCCCTGGCCACCGAGGTGACCGTCAAGCTACATCCGCGCCTCGACCACAACGCGGCCCTGCTCGCCCCGTTCGCCGACTTCGACCAGATCATGTCGGCGGTCCCCAAGGTCGTGGGCAGCGGCCTCGCGCCCTACATCCTGGAGTACATCGACAACGTGACGATGGCCGCGCTCGTGCACCAACAAAACCTCGAGCTGGGCATCCCCGACAACGTCCGCGACAGTTGCGACGCCTATCTGGTTGTGGCACTTGAGAACCGGTCCGCCGACCGGCTGGACGAGGACGTCGAGAACGCCGGCGAGCTGCTGGCCGAGCTGGGCGCCGTGGACGCCTACGTGCTCGAGGGCGGTTCGGCCCGCAAGCTGATCGAGGCGCGCGAGAAGGCGTTCTGGACGTTGAAGGCGGTCGGCGCCGACGACCTCATCGACACGGTGGTGCCGCGCGGCGCGATGCCCAAATTCCTCTCGGCCGTGCGCGGCCTGGCGGCTGCCGCCGGCGGCGCCGCGGCCGGTTGCGGGCACGCCGGCGACGGCAACGTGCACCTGGCCATCTTCTGCAAGGACCCCGACACGCGCAAGAAGCTGCTGACCGACATCTTCGCGCTGGCAATGGAATTGGGTGGCGCGATCTCCGGCGAGCACGGCCTGGGCCGCGCCAAGACCCCCTACTACCTCGAACTCGAAGACCCGGTCAAGGTCGACCTGATGCGCCGCATCAAGCACAGCTTCGACCCGGCGGGCATCCTCAACCCCGATGTGGTGTTCGCGGCCGGTTAACCGATAACCGGGAAATGGCGTTGGGCGGCAAGGGCTTTGAGTCCCTTCCGCATGGTCCAGCGCACGTGCGCATCGAGCCGCTTGATGTCGGGAGCGTCGCCGAAGTGGCCCAGGTCGATCGGCGGCAACACCTCGGTGACGATCTTGGTGGGCAGCGGCATGTTGACCGGCGCGAGAACGCTGAACCCGAACGGAAAACCAAACGTGACCGGCATGATGTTCGTTCGGAAGAACCGGCGCTCGAACTTGGTCAGCCGGAGCAGCCGCGCCAGCCACTGCCCACGCGTCAGGAACAGCTGGCTCTCCTGCCCCCCGATCGAGACGGCCGGCACGATCGGAACGTTCGCCTCCAGGGCCGTGGTGATGTAGCCGGTCCGGCCGTCGAAGTCGATCACATTCTCCTGCAAGGTCGGCCGGTACACGTCGTAGTCGCCGCCCGGGAAGACCAGCACGACCGCGCCCGAGGCCAGCGCCTTCGCGGCGTTCTCGCGCGTTGCCCGGATCACCCCGGTGCGCCGGAAGAACTCGGCGGCCGGTCCGGAGAAGATGGTGTCGAACGCCAGCGCGTAGAGGGGTCGGTCGTAGCCGTAGGTGTCGTAATAGTCGACGGCGAACACCGACAGGTCGAACGTGAACATGCCGCCGGAATGGTTGCCCACCACCAGCGACGGGCCTTCCGGAATGTTGTCCAGGCCGCGGACCTCGGAACGGAAATACCTTTTGACGATCGGCCGGGTCAGCGCGACGACGTGCTCGGTCAGATCGCGGTCCCATTTGTCGACGTCGGTCGAGTCGGTGTGGGTGTCGTTCATGTTGTTTGCCCTCGCTCGCCGTTGAGCGTGAGCTGATGCTACGCCCGCCGACCTAGGGCGACCTCGGTTTTGCGGCGCGGAATTTTGCCGGCGAATTCGAGGGGATCGTCGATCAGTGAACCCGCGCACACAACCAACGGTTGTGCCCTCACAACGGCGCGACCTCTACTCCCGCACGCCTGGCCTCGGCACTATGAAGTCATGAGACGTGGGCGCAACGAAGCGCCCGCTCTCACCTCTGACTGACAACATCATCGCGTCGATGCCGCGGCCAGCAGCCCAAAGCCGTTCCGCACCGCGAAGGAGACATCATGACCGCAGCACGCCCCGCCAAGACCCGCAGCGAAGGCCAGTGGGCACTGGGTGACCGCGAACCGCTCAACGACACCGAGAAGATCAAGAACGACGACGCGCCGCTGAACGTGCGCGACCGCATCGTCAACGTCTACGCCAAGCAGGGCTTCGACAGCATCGACCACTCCGACCTGCGCGGGCGCTTCCGCTGGATGGGCCTGTACACGCAACGCGAGCAGGGTTACGACGGCAGCTGGACCGGTGACGACAACACCGACAAGATCGAAGCCAAGTACTTCATGATGCGGGTCCGCACCGACGGCAAGCCGTTGACGGCGCGCTCGATGCGCACCTTGGGCCAGATCTCGACGGAATTCGCCCGCGACACCGCCGACATCAGCGACCGGGAAAACCTGCAGCTGCACTGGATCCGCATCGAGGACGTGCCCGAGATCTGGCGCCGCCTCGACGAAGTGGGCCTGCAGACCACCGAGGCCTGCGGCGACTGCCCGCGTGGCATCCACGGGTCGCCGCTGGCCGGCGACGCGCTCGACGAGGTACTCGACCCGACCCCCGCGATCGACGAGATCGTCCGGCGCTCCCTGAACAACCCCGAGTACGCCAACCTCCCGCGCAAATACAAAACCGCGGTGTCGGGCCTGCAGGACGTCTCCCACGAAACCCACGACGTCGCGTTCATCGGCGTCAACCACCCCGAGCACGGCCCCGGCCTGGACCTGTGGGTGGGCGGCGGCCTGTCGACCAACCCGATGCTGGCCCAGCGGGTCGGGGTGTGGGTGCCGCTGGACGAGGTGCCCGACGTGTGGGAGGCCGTGACCCGGCTGTTCCGTGACTACGGCTACCGGCGGATGCGCGCCAAGGCGCGGCTGAAGTTCCTGATCAAGGACTGGGGCGTCGAGAAGTTCCGTGAGGTTCTCGAACAGGAATACCTGAACCGCCGGCTGATCGACGGCCCGGCCCCCGCACCGGTCAAGCACACCATCGACCACGTCGGTGTGCAGAAGATCAAGAACGGGCTCAACGCGATTGGCGTCGCCCCGATCGCCGGACGCGTTTCGGGCACCACCCTGTCGGCGGTGGCCGACCTGATGGAGAAGATCGGCTCCGACCGCGCCCGGCTGACCCCGTTCCAGAAGCTGGTCATCCTCGACGTGCCCGACGACAAAGTCGACGAGACCGTCGCCGCCCTGGACGCGCTGGGCCTGCCATCGCGCCCCTCCGCGTGGCGCAAGAACACCATGGCCTGCACCGGCATCGAGTTCTGCAAGCTGTCCTTCGCCGAAACCCGCGTCCGCACACAGACTTTGGTGCCCGAGCTGGAGCAGCGGCTGGCCGACGTCGACTCCAAGCTCGACGTGCCGATCAGCGTCCACCTCAACGGCTGCCCCAACTCGTGCGCGCGCATTCAGGTCGCCGACATCGGCTTCAAAGGCCAGTGGATCGACGACGGCCAGGGCAACTCCGTCGAAGGCTTCCAGGTCCACCTGGGCGGCGGCCTCGGCGAAGCCAGTGGCTTCGGCCGAAAGTTGCGCCAGCACAAGGTGACCAGCGACGAGCTCGGCGACTACATCGACCGCGTGACCCGCAAGTTCCTCGAGCAGCGCGACGGCGATGAGCGTTTCGCCGCCTGGGCCCTGCGCGCCGACGAGGCCGATCTGCGATAGGAGCTGAGGACCCGCCATGGTGGCGATGAACTTCACCGAAGAGCAGCTGCGCAAACTGGCCGAACGCGGCGCGGCCGAGATGGCGGACGCCGAAGCCACCGATGTCCTGCGCTGGACCGACGAACACTTCGGCGGCGTCGACGGCCCCCGCGAAGGAGCCAACTGCAAATATGTGGTGGCGGCCAATATGCAAGACGCCGTGGTGATTTCGCTCGCGTCCGCCGTGCGCCCGGGCGTGCCGGTGCTGTTCCTGGACACCGGCTACCACTTCGCCGAAACGATCGGCACCCGCGACGCGGTCGAGTCCGTGTACGACATCCACTTGCTCAACGTCACGCCCGAGCACACCGTCGCCGAGCAGGACGAGCTGCGGGGCAAGGACCTGTTCGCCCGCGACCCCAACGAATGCTGCCGCCTGCGCAAGGTTCTCCCCCTGCGCCGCGCGCTGCGCGGCTACGCCGCCTGGGTGAGCGGGCTGCGCCGGGTGGAGGCCGCCACCCGCGCCGACGCGCCGCTGATCAGCTTCGACGAGTCGTTCAAGGTCATCAAGGTCAACCCGATCGCGGCCTGGACCGACGACGACGTCCAGGACTACATCCAGCGCAACAACGTGTTGGTCAACCCGCTGGTCGAGGAGGGCTACCCGTCCATCGGCTGCGCGCCCTGCACCAGCAAGCCGGCCGAGGGTGACGATCCTCGCAGCGGGCGCTGGAGGGGACGAAACAAGATCGAATGCGGGTTGCACGCATCATGAGCACGCTCGTACTCACCGCCCACGGCAGCCGGGACCCGCGCTCGGGCGCCAACGCGCGAGCGCTGGCCGATCGGCTGGCGAGCATGCGCCCCGACCTCGACGTGCGACTGGCGTTCCTCGAGCTCAACGAGCCGAACTTCGTCGACGTGCTGGCCGGCCTGCCGGACAGCCGCCGCGCGGTCGTTGCCCCGTTCCTGCTGGCCAGTGCCTACCACGCGCGCCTGGACATCCCGACGCAGATCGCCGAGGCCGGGGCCCACGGCATCCGGCAGGCCGACGTCCTCGGCGAGGACGAGCGGCTGGTGTCCGTGCTGCGCGAACGCCTCGGCGACGTCGGGGTTTCCCCGGACGACGACGAGCTGGGGGTCATGGTCGTCGCCATCGGCTCGTCGAACGCCGCCGCGAACGTGCGCACCGCGAAGGTGGCGTCCAGGCTGGCCGTCGGCACCCGGTGGGCCGGGGCGACGACGGCGTTCGCCACCCGACCGGAGGCATCGGTCCACAAAGCCGCCGCCCACCTGCGCCGCCGCGGTGCGCGCCGGCTGGTCATCGCGCCCTGGTTCCTGGCGCCGGGACTGCTCACCGACGGCGTCTCAACCTTCGCGCGCGACAACGGCATTCCGATGGCCGCGCCGCTCGGCGCGCATCGGCTCGTCGCCGAGACGGTGCTCGACCGCTACGACGGGGCGCTGGAAGCCGACGCCGCCGCCTGAATCCGCCCCCGAAACCTCACGACAAATCGACACTCGCGGGACGGTTTAGGCTTTCACCCGGCTGACGATGTGGCTCACCATGTCTCGCACCGCCCCGGCCGGCGGCGTGCGCCCACCCACCCAGATGGCGCGAAACTTGCGGCGCAGGTCCAACTTCGGGATGGTGACCGCGCTCAGCCGCCCGACCGCGAGGTCGTCGGCCACCGCCAGCCGGCTCATCGCCGCCGGTCCCGCGCCGGCAAGAACGGCCGCGCGCATCGCGGCGGCCGACGTCAACTCCAGCACCGGCGCAGCCTGTTCCATGTCGTCGCCCAGCACGCGGCGCAGCGCAACCGTCAGCGAATCGCGGATGCCCGAATGCGGTTCGCGCGCGACCAATGGCGTCTGCGCCAGCTCGCGGGCGGTCACGCTACGTCGGGTCCACTTGTGGCCCGGCGGCACCACGATCACCAGTTCGTCCTGCCCCACCACGCAGGTGCCCAATCCCGTTGGCGTGCCGGGGTTCTCGACGAAGCCGAGATCGACGCTGCCGTCGCGGACCGCGGCGATGGCGTGCTCGCTGTTGGTGGCCGTCAAAATCACCTGCGGCGCAGAGCCGCCGCGTCGCGTCGCCTCGGCCTGCAGCGACAACAGCCAGTGCGGCATCAGCTGCTCGGAGATCGTCTGCGAAGCCGCCACCCGGACCCGCTCGCGGCCCTCCTTGCGCAGCGAACCCATGCCGGCGTCGATCTCCGTGGCGACCTCGAGCAATCGTCTCGCCCAGTCCGCGACGACCAGGCCCGCCGGCGTCAGCTGCGAACCGCGCGTGGTCCGCACCGCCAGCGTCACCCCGATCTGCGCCTCCATCGATGCGAGCCGCCGGGAAATCGCCTGCTGCGTCAGCCCGAGTTCGCGCGCGGCGCGGCCCAGGCTGCCGGTCTCGGCGATCGCCAGAAACACCTCGAACGAGGCGAGCTCCGGCATCCGGGGGCTGAGCGGCATGGCTGATCACATCACAATCGATTCGTGTGCCACAACGATAGCTTGTGACTCCACAACGCCGCGTGCCCTACTCGCGCCGGGTGGCGGCGAGAACGATGGGAAGGATGACCCTGGCCGGTAGCGCATCGGCCGCGCTAAATTAGCCAGCCAGACAAGGAAGGACAACGCTCGTGGCATACGTGATCGCCGAACCCTGCGTCGACATCAAGGACAAGGCGTGCATCGAGGAATGTCCCGTCGACTGCATCTATGAGGGCGCGCGGATGCTCTACATCCACCCCGACGAGTGCGTCGACTGCGGCGCCTGCGAGCCGGTGTGCCCGGTGGAGTCCATCTATTACGAGGACGACGTCCCGGGCGAGTACAGCGAGTACACCCAGATCAACGCCGACTTCTTCGCCGAACTGGGCTCCCCGGGCGGCGCCGCGAAGGTCGGGCTGACCGAGAACGACCCCGCCCCGGTCAAGAACCTCGAAAGCCGGGCCGAGGCCACCTAGGCCGCGTCACGCCAGCAGCGATGCGAGTTCGGTACGCGGTACCGACAGCCGCTGGGGTCCGTCGACCTGCGCCAGCACCTCACCCTGGCTGAAGAAGAAGATCACGGCGTCGTCGGTGATCGCGAAGTTCTGGTACGCGTCGACCCCGGGGTCGCCGAACGGCAGTGGACCCAGCTCGCGCCGGACGATCGGGTTGAGCACGTTCAGCGGGTTGGAGCCCGGCTTGAACAGCGTGTCGAAGGTGATGGGCGCGCGCTTGCCCAGGTCGTAGTTGAACGCCTTGTACGAAGTCACCGGGTGGGCGCCGAGGTCCTGGTTGGTGTCGATCACCACGGATTGGGTCCCGGCATTGGGCGTGCCGGACCGGTACGCCTTCCCCGTGATGGTCAGCAGGTACGCCCGGCCGGTGGGCGGATGTGCCTTCGCGTCGTCGGCCCACTCGTCTCGGGTGTGAGTCACGTAGTCGGCGAGCGGCTGCTGGTCGGGATAGTCGACGGGAAAGCTCAGGTCGAGCGTGTAGTTGGTCGTCACGATGTGCCCCCGGCAGATCTGGTGTTCGTCGACGGTTCCGCCGAGGTCGGCGCACGCCGATTGCGCGTTGGCCGTCCAGCCGCACGCCAACGCGGTCAGGACACAGGCGGCCGCCGCGATCGGAGCCTTCCTGGCTATGGTCATCGATGCTGGGTCCGTTCCGTCCGGGGCGCTGCTCGACGCAGCGGTCGTGTGCGGTAAGTAAGCACCGTACGCGCGCCTACCGATCCCAAAACCTCACCTCGTAAGGTGAGCCCATGCGGACAGCTCGAATCATGCATGTCATCCGGCAGATTGGGTCGCTCGTGGTCACGGCGGTGACCGCGGTGTCCACGCTCAACGCCTACCGGCCGTTGGCGCGCAGCGGATACGCCTCGCTGTTCTCGTTCATGTTCGGCGTGGTCGTCACCGAGTTGCCCCTGCAAACGCTCGTCAGCCAGCTCGGCGGTTTGGCGTTGACGGCCCGACGCCTCACCCGGCCGGTGCGATTCGCGGCGTGGACGGTGGCGGGGGTTTCCGCGCTGGGCCTGCTGAACTTCAGCCGCGCCGGGCACCAGGCCAACATTCCGCTGACGGAGGCGTTGGACCAGGGCCTGGGCGCGTCGCGGCTCACCGAATCGGGAGATCTGTGGCGCCGGCCGGCGGGCGGCGGCACCGCCAAGACGCCGGGGGTGTTGCGGATGATGCGCATCTATCGCGACTACGCCCACGACTCCAACATCAGCTACGGGGAATACGGCAGCGCCAATTACCTGGACATCTGGCGTCGTCCCGATCTGGACCCCACCGGCAAGGCCCCGGTGCTCTTCCAGATCCCGGGCGGCGCCTGGACGACGGGAAACAAACGCGGACAAGCCCATCCGTTGATGAGCCACCTCGCGGAGTTGGGCTGGGTCTGCGTGTCGATCAACTACCGGCACAGCCCGCGCAACACCTGGCCCGACCACATCGTCGACGTCAAGCGCGCCCTGGCGTGGGTCAAGGCGCACATCGCCGAGTACGGCGGCGATCCCGAATTCATCGCCATCACCGGCGGTTCGGCCGGCGGCCACCTCTCGTCGCTGGCCGCGCTCACGCCCAACCTGCCGGAGTTTCAGCCCGGCTTCGAGGACGCCGACACGCGGGTGCAGGCGGCCGTGCCGTTCTACGGCATCTACGACTTCACCCGGTTCAACGACGCGATGCATCCGATGATGCCGGCGCTGCTAGTCAAATCCGTTGTCAAGCAACGGCCCTCGACGAACATGCAGCCGTTCATCACCGCGTCGCCGGTCAACCACGTTTCCGCCGACGCTCCCCCATTCTTCGTCCTGCACGGCCGCAACGACTCGCTGGTGCCCGTCGAGCAGGCGCGCGCGTTCGTCGAACGACTGCGGAAGGTCAGCACCCAGTCCGTCGTGTACGCCGAATTGCCGTTCACCCAACACGCTTTCGACATCTTCGGCTCGGCACGCGCGGTGCACACCGCGGTCGCCGTCGAGCAATTCCTGGCCGAGGTGTACGCGACGCGCCGCCAGGCCAACGTGGCCTAGCTGCCGAGCATTTGGGCCACCACCCCGGCGATGATGGCCTCCGGGTCCCGCTCGATGCCGACGGCGCCGAACTCGCCGCCGATCGCCAGGGACGCGACGCCGTGCACCAGCGACCAGAGCGGCGCGGCGAGTTCGCGTGGGTCCCGGCCTTTTACGACGCCCGCATCCTGGCACGCCGCGATCGCGTCGAGTAGGTCGCCGAACGCCTGCTCCCCGGCGACGGCCAGCTCGGGGTGGTCGGCCTTGGAGAGCTCGGCGCCGAACATCACCCGGTAGTGATCCGGGTGGGCGACCGCCCAGCGCACATACGCGCGGCCGAGGTCGACCACCCGTTCCTTCGGGTCCTCGGTGGAGGCCGCCTCGGTCAGTTCCGCATGCAGGTCGCCGAAGCCCTGCGCCGCCACGGTCGCCAGCAGCGCGGCCTTGTCGGCGAAGTGCCGATAGGGCGCGGCGGCGCTGACGCCGGCGCGCCGCGCGGCCTCGGTCAGCGTGAACCCCTTCGGCCCCTTCTCGGCCACCAGCGACAGCGCGGCGCTGGTCAGGGCGCGTTTCAGGTCGCCGTGGTGGTAGCTGTCCCGACGCTTCGCCCCGGTCGACAATTTGCGCGCACGTGCCATGTTGACGAGATTAACATTGCGGACTATGTTAAAGCCATTCACATCTTCGGAAGGGGACGAAATGGACCAGCAACTCATGACCCCCCGCGCCGGCGACCGCGACCGGGAGAGGGCGGCCGCACGCCTGGGCCAGGCGCTCGCGCAGGGCTACCTGGGTCTGGACGAATACGAGCAGCGAGTGCAGGCCGTGTTCGGTGCGCACACCACCGCCGAGCTCCGCGAGCTCCTCGCCGACCTGCCGCTCGAGCGGATCCGGCGCGCGGACCCGCGCCGCCGCGCCGCCCGCGTCGAGGCCGCGCGCCGCAGCGTGCGCATTCACCTCGCCGCCTACCTACTGATGACCGTCATCGTGCTCACCGTGTGGGCCGCCGTCGCCGCGACCACGGGCGCCACCTACTTCTGGCCGATCTGGCCCATCCTGGGAGCCGGCATCGGTCTCGTCAGCCACGCGCTGGGGATCCACCCGGCCGTGAAAACCGTTACGCGGTAAGGGGTGGTCATGTCGGCGCTCGTCGGCGGGCGCATGCTGCGCCCCGCCGCGGCGTAGCGAAAAGGCTTGCGGCAGCCTAACTTTTGGGACGCACGCCGACCGCCCGGTACACGAACACCGGCTGCACCGGAAATCGCAGCGTCGTAGTCGGCAGCTTTTCCAGCACCTCGTCGGGGATCGTCTTCCGGTAATTGAGCTTCATCGACCCGCTGAAGGCGGGATCGACGCCGTGCAAGTCGATTTCGAGCTTGAGGCCTTTGCGGGTAATCGTGGCCTTGGCCGGCCCCTTGCCGGTGTCCCACGGGCAATCGATGGATCGCAGGTTGGCGTCCCCGCGCGTCGTAAGCGTGGCAAAGATCCGCGCGGTGGTGAAGGCGAACGCGCCCGTGTAGCGGGACACGCCCGAGGCCGAATGGACGCCTGGCACATGGCCGCCGAAGTGTCGGCTCACCCCCACCTTGCCCGCGCTGAAGATCATCCCCTCGGCCTCGAGCTCGTCGCGCAGCGGCGCGGGGAGTTTGCCGATCTCGGACAAATCGCGCAGAAAGCCGAACACGTCCAAGACCGTAGCCGCAGCGCGACGCGCTCGCACTCGTTTGCCAGACCGTTTACTTCACCGTGACGTTGGCCGTGTACGTGCACGACGGCTTGGTGTCCTTGCCGACGAAGCTGGTGTAATCGGTACCGATCGTGGTCGTCCCCGGCCTCAACGCCGTGAATTTCCACACCTCGGTCCCGGGGGCTCCCAGCGCGTCGGAACTCGGTGGCACGAACTCGTGGCTCTCCTGCTTGAGGACGCCGGGATCGCCGATCTTCATCTCCGGCGCCCACCGGTACGGGGTGGTGTAGTTCGAGCCCAACTTCACGACGAGCGTGTTGCCGACGGCCAGGGCGATGCTCTGCGTGACGACGCTCTGCGTGAGCACCTCGTTCATGGGCACCTCGAGCGTCTTGGTCGACGGCGGGTTTCTGGACGCGAAGTGGCAGCCCACCAACATCGGCGAAACGAGCATCGCGACGGTCACCAAGAGCTTGATCTTCCCGACAGTCATCGAGCCCATTATGTCCTGGAGCCCCGTTGCCATGCCGCCGCCCACGAGACCATCCCATCCCCGGCGTTTCGATCGCGCGTTTGCTGTGGGTCCGGTAGCTTCTGTGCATGTTTGGCATCATCCGGCCCTGCCGTCACCGGCTCGGCGGCGAGCTGGCGGCCGCCTGGACAGCCCAATTGTGCGGATTGTGTCTGGCGCTGCGCGATGATTACGGCCAGGCCGCCCGCGTCGCCACCAACTACGACGGCCTGGTGGTCTCATTGCTGGTCGAAGCGCAGTCCCCCGGGCAGCCGGCTCGCCGCACCGCCGGGCGTTGCCCGCTACGCGGGATGCGGCGCGCGGACGTGGCCACCGGTGACTGCGTGCGACTGGCCGCGGTGGTGTCGCTGGCGCTGGCCGCGGCCCGGGTCCGTGACCACGTCGACGACCGCGACGGCATGGTCGGCGTGGCCGGGGTGCGACCGGCGGCGCGCCGCATCGCCGAACGTTGGGTGCGCCAGGGCACCGACACCGGTCACGTCCTGGGCTTTGACACCGGCGTGCTCGTCGCCGCTATGGACCGCCAGGCCGCGCTCGAAGCCCAGGCGGGTCCGGGCAGCTCGCTGCTGCTGGTGACCGAGCCGACCGAGACCGCCGTCGCGGAGGCGTTCGCGCACACCGCGGTGCTGGCCGGCCGCCCGGACAACGCGGCGCCGTTGCGCGAGGTGGGGCGGCTGTTCGGCCGGGTGGCGCACCTGCTCGACGCGGTCGAGGACTACCGGGACGACGTGGCGCGCGGGAAGTGGAACCCGTTGGCGGCGACCGCAACTCCCGTCGCGGCTGCGCGCGCCCTCTGTGACGACGCGGTGCTGGGCATCGAGCTGGCGCTGGCCGACGTGTCGTTCACCGACGGACGGCTGGTCGATCGGCTGTTGACCGGCGAGGTGCGCCGCGCGATCAAGCGCACCTTCGTCCAGGCCGGTTTCAGCGCACAGAGCGGAACGCCGCACGGTCAGCAGGAGCCGATCAATTTCGGTGACCAGCCGATCCAGCCGGGGGCCGAGGAGGGAACGCCGAACCCGGGGCGCAAGTCGAGCCGCGGCGGGGACGGGACCGGTTGCTGGTGCTGCTGCGACGGCTGCGATTGTTGCTGCGACTGCGACGACTGCTGCTGCGACTGCACCTGAGTTCAACCGGTCCACGGTTCTCGGATTTGATATCGCCGGCGCTATCGCTTTCGAGAGTCACCACATGCCCGCCGCACGGTGCCCATGTGACTGATGAGACCGCCCGCAGAGCTGGCTGGCCGCCGGGCCGGTCAAACCCCAAGCCGCGCAATCCCATCATGTCCGGCAGGATGGGTTGGTGTTTGGCCTCGTCCTGATCGTTGCGCTCGTCTCCACCGTCATCCTCGGGACGGTTCTCGGCCGGCGTTATCGCGTCGGTCCCCCGGTGCTGCTCATCGTGCTCGGCACGTTGCTGGGGCTCATTCCCAACTTCGCGCATGTGCACGTCAACGGCGAGATCGTGCTGCTGCTCTTCCTGCCGGCGATCCTGTACTGGGAGGGCC
This sequence comes from Mycobacterium paraffinicum, assembly GCF_001907675.1. Classification (GTDB taxonomy): domain Bacteria; phylum Actinomycetota; class Actinomycetes; order Mycobacteriales; family Mycobacteriaceae; genus Mycobacterium; species Mycobacterium paraffinicum_A. The sequence goes on along the minus strand of NZ_MPNT01000024.1, from coordinate 40,890 downwards.
TGAACACCAGCTTCCGCGAGATCCGGGCGAACGCGCGCATCATCGTGTTCCTCAGTGTCGGCCTGGTGATCGCGACGGCCGTCGCGGTCTCGTGGACGGCGCGGGCGCTGGGCATGGACTCCCACGCGGCCGCCGTCCTGGGCGCCGTGCTCTCCCCCACGGACGCGGCCGCGGTGGCGGGCCTCGCGAAGAAGTTGCCCCGCCGGTCGGTGACCGTGCTCAAGGCCGAGAGTCTCATTAACGACGGCACCGCCCTAGTCCTGTTCGCCGTCACCGTCCACGTCGCGATCGGGGGTTCCGCGATCACCCCGATCGACCTGGTCGGCCGATTCGTCGGCTCCTACCTGGGCGGCATCGCCGCCGGGCTGTTGGTCGGCGGGGCGGTGACGTTGCTGCGCAAGCGGCTCGACGCGCCCCAGGAGGAAGGGGCCTTGAGCCTGCTGACGCCGTTCGCGGCGTTCTTGCTGGCGCAGAGCATGGAGTGCAGCGGGGTGGTCGCGGTCATGGTCTCCGCCCTGGTGCTTGCCTACGCCGGGCCGGTGGTGATCCGGGCGCGCTCGCGCCTGCAGGCGTATGCCTTCTGGGATAGCGTGACGTTCCTGCTCAACGGCTCGTTGTGGGTGTTCGTCGGCGTCCAGATACCCAACGCGCTGCACGGCATCGCCGGCGTCGACGGCGGGGTGCGGCACGCCTTGTTCATCGCCCTCGCGGTTACCGCGGTGGTGATCCTGTCGCGGATCTTCTGGGGCGAGATCACCGTCGTGCTGATCCGACTGATCGATCGTCGCGAGGCGCAGCGCGAACGCCGGGTCAGCTGGCGTCAGCGCTTCGTCACGGCCTGGGCCGGATTCCGCGGCGCCGTATCGCTTGCGGCGGCGCTGGCCGTTCCGATGACCACCCTCAGCGGCGCACCCTTCCCCGATCGCAGCCTCATCATCTTCATCGTGGTCGTCGTCATTCTGACCACCGTTCTGGTCCAAGGGACCACCTTGCCCGCGGTGGTCCGCTGGGCGAAGATGCCCGAGGACGTCGCGTACGTCGAGGAATTGGAGCTGGCGCGAACGAGGAGCGTCCAAGCGGCGCTCAACGCGCTGCCCACCGTCGCCGACGAGGTCGGCGTTAGCGACGAGCTGCGTCGCCGGCTGGAGAAGGAATACGAGGAGAGGGCCGCGCTGGCCGTGGCCACCGAAGGCGGTTCGGCGAACGGCCACCTCGCCAAGAAGAAGGAGCTGGTCCGGCGGGTGCGCCTGGGCGTGCTGGAGCAGAGGCGACGCGAGCTCACGACGCTACGCAACCAGAACCTGATCGACGACATCGTGCTGCGCGAGCTGCAGCACGAGATGGACCTCGAGGAAGTGCAGCTGCTCGACGCGGCGGACGAGGAGTAGGGCCCGTCGGTCGTCGACCGTACAGTCGGCCCCATGTTGCAGACGGTGGCAATCCGCGGCTATCGCTCGCTGCGCGAGGTGATCCTGCCGCTGGGTCGGCTGTCGGTGGTCACCGGCGCCAACGGCGCAGGCAAGTCGTCGCTGTACCGGGCACTGCGGCTGCTGGCCGACTGCGGCCGCGGGGAGGTGATCGCCTCGCTCGCCCGCGAGGGCGGCCTGCAGTCCGCACTGTGGGCCGGCCCCGAGGAGCTCAAGGGCGCCCGCCGGACGGGCAAGGCCCAGGGCACGGTCCGCACCCGGCCGGTGTCCCTCGAATTGGGCTTTGCTGCAAGCGATTTCGGTTATCTCGTCGACCTGGGGATCCCGGTGTCGACGGGGCGAGCCGACTCGGCCTTCGCCCGCGATCCCGAGATCAAGCGCGAGGCCGTCTTCGCCGGCCCGGTGTTGCGCACCGGCGCGACTCTGGTGCGCCGCGCCGCGAGTTTCGTCGAGGTCAGCGCCGACACCCGCGGATTCGACGAACTGTCGCGGTCGCTGCCGTTGTACCGCAGCGTGCTGGCCGAGTACGCGCACCCGCATGCGCTTCCCGAGCTCGCCGCCGTGCGCGAGCGCCTACGGGAGTGGCGGTTTTACGACGGTTTCCGGGTCGACGCGGACGCGCCCGCGCGCCACCCACAAGTGGGAACACGCACCCCGGTGTTGGCCGACGACGGCAGCGATCTGGCCGCCGCGATCCAGACGATCATCGAGGCGAGCTTCGACGACCTGAGCCGCGCCGTCGCCGACGCGTTCGACGGCGCCACGGTTTCGGTCGCCGTTCACGACGGGCTGTTCGACCTGCAGCTGCGGCAGCGCGGCATGCTGCGCCCGCTGCGCTCGGCCGAATTATCGGACGGCACACTGCGATTCCTGCTCTGGGCCGCGGCGTTGTCCAGCCCGCAGGCGCCGTCGCTGATGGTGCTCAACGAACCGGAGACCTCGCTGCATCCGGACCTGGTGCGGCCGCTCGCGGGGCTCATCCGTACCGCCGCCGCGCGGACGCAGGTCTTGGTGGTCACCCATTCTCGGGCGCTGCTCGAATTCCTGGACACCGTGCCGGTGGCCGACGCCGACGGTAGCGACCAAGCCGTCGAGATCGAGCTGTACAAGGAGTGGGGCGAGACGCGCGTCGCCGGCCAAGGCCTGCTGACCACGCCGCCGTGGGACTGGGGCAAGCGCTGAGGACGGCCGAGCGTGGGCCTTCGCCCCATCGCGCGTGCGTCCCGGGCGGCGCCGCTCGGCGTGTCGCCGCCCTGAGCGCACCCGCGAAGCCCTGAGCGCACCCGCGACGCAACTTGCCTTATGGGCAAAATTGCCCGCCAGGCAATTTTTTCGTATCCTGGTCGTCGTGACCGAACAGCCGCGCGGACTGCGCGAGCGCAAGAAGGCCGACACCCGGCGCGCACTCAGCGATGCCGCGCTCAACCTCGCCTTCGAACGCGGACTCGACAACGTGACGCGCGAGGAAATCGCCAACCTGGCCGGAGTTTCGTTGCGCACCTTCAACAATTACTTCGGTGGCAAATACGAGGCGCTCGCCTACCGACAGACCGAGCGGATGCGCCGCAGCATTGCCGCGCTGCGACAACGCCCCGCCGACGAGCCGCTGTGGTCAGCGATCACGCACGTGGTGCTCGAGCCCCTGGAAGCCGACTTCGGCGAGGTCCACGGCGAGGAAAACCAGGCGCCCAGCCGCCAGGAGCTGGTCGAGGTGCGCAAGATGCTGATGAACCCTCAGGTCCGTAACGCATTGCCGCAGGAGCTATTCGATGAATGGCTCGCGGTGATCGCCGAACGCACCGGCACCGACCCCGAACGGGACTTGTACCCCCGACTGGTCGTGGCGGTCGTGCGCGCCGTCGGCGACGCCGCCGCGGAGGCCTATGCGCGGGCCGACCCGCCGGTCCCGATCACCGACCTGATTCGTTCCGGCTTTGACGCCGTCAGCGCGGGCCTGCCCGAACCCGTCAAGCGCAAGGAGAAACCGTGACCGCCGAACAAACCGACATCGTCATCTCCGGTGCCGGGCCCAACGGACTGATGCTGGCGTGTGAACTTGCGCTGGCCGGGCTCCGACCCGTCGTGCTGGATGTGCTGCCCGGGCCCAGCTCCGAGCCGAAGGCCAACGGGCTTGTCGGGCAGGTGGTTCGGACCCTCGACATGCGCGGGCTGTATCGGTCCTTCACCGGAGACAGTGAACCACCACGGCCGACCGACGGCTGGATCTTCGCCGCCATGACGCTGGATCTTTCAGGCCTGCAAGATAATCCGATGTATGCGATGGTCATGCCGCAACCCCGACTGGTGCGGCTGCTGGAGAAGCGGGCCCGCGATCTGGGGGTGGACCTGCGCTGGGGACACGAACTCGCGGGATTGCAGCAGAGGCCCGAATCCGTTGTGCTCACGGTGTCCTCGGGCGACCGCGAATGCCAGCTGGACGCTCGCTACCTGGTAGGCGCCGACGGCGGACGCAGCCTGGTGCGCAAGACGGTGGGCATCGATTTTCCCGGCTACACATCGCAGACCGTGGCCCGGCTCGCCCACGTGCACATCCCCGACGGACTCCGGCACGCCGACGGCGGCCTCGACGTCCCCGGGTTCGGGCGGATCGCATTCGGCCACAATCGGTTTGACAACGGTGGCATTATCTTTGCCCAGTTCGAACCCGGCGACGCGCTGCTCGGCACCATCGAGTTCGCGCCGCCCGTCGAGGACGAGCCGTTGACCCTGGTCGAACTGCGCGACAGCGCGCGTCGCATCATCGGCGTGGATCTGCCGTTCGAAGAACCGAAAGGCCAGGGTCCGCATGCCCTTCGCCGCATTAACGGACAGAACACCCGCCACGCCGAGCGCTACCGCGACGGACGGGTCCTGCTGCTCGGCGACGCCGCCCACGTGCACAGCGCCATGGGCGGGCCCGGCCTGAACCTGGGCCTGCAGGACACGATGAACCTGGGGTGGAAGCTCGCGGCACACCTCAACGGCTGGGCGCCCCCAGGATTGCTCGATACCTACGAGTCAGAACGCCACCCCGTGGGTGAGCGGGTCGTGATGCACTCACTGTCGCAGACCGCTCTCATGGCGCCGGGCCCCGAGGTCGCCGCGCTCCGCTCGCTGTTGGGCGAACTTTTCACCCTGCCCGACGTGGCCAGGCACATGGCCGCGTTGCTGGCCGGCACCGACGTCCGGTACGACGTCGGTGACGACCACCCCTTGTCGGGGTGGCCCGTGCCCGAACTGATCCTCGCGGACGGCCGGCGGGTCACCGAGCTGCTGCACGCCGCGCGCCCGGTGCTGCTCGACATCGACGGCGGCGTCGGGGCGACCGCGTCGGGCTGGGCCGACCGGGTGGACGTCGTGACCGCGACGGTCGACGACTCACCCGCCGCGGCGCTGCTGATCCGACCCGACGGATACGTCGCCTGGGCGGCGAACCAATTCGGGCCGGCCGACCAAGCGGCCCTGCACGCGGCGCTGCGGCGCTGGTTTGGAGACGAGTCCATCGGTTAGGTTCGCGTGTGCGTCCTGGGCGGCGCCGCTCGGCGTGTCGCCTCCATGGGCGCACCCTCAAAGCCCAGGACGCACACTGGAATCGCCTGCGACGGGCTGGAAATGGGTGATCGCGGGAGCGACCCACTGGCGCAGGTAATCCCGCAGTTTGGTCCCCGACCGCGGCGGTCGTCCGGGATCGACGATGAACGATTGCAGAACCCGGAGCATGAATTCGACCAAACCGTCGCGCCTGTCATCGGTGAGGCCGGCGCCGTCCCAGTCCACGTTGAAGCGGTCGATGATCGAGCGCCCGAGGGACAGCGCAATATCGGAGGTCACGCTGGCCGAGTAGGCAGCGGCCTTCTCGGAGGTCAACAGCAGCCCCAGATATTTGTCCTGGGGAAGCAATTCGAGTGTGTGCGCAATGCCCTCGACCACCGCCTCCGCGGGGTCGTGAATGGGCTCCAGGTGGGCCGCCAACCGGTCGAGGGACGGACCCACTTCCGACAACGCCGTCGCCGCCAGCAAGGCATCGGTACTCGGGAAATAGCGGTACACCGTTTGGCGGGTGACCCCCAGATCGCGCGCGATATCGCTGATCTTGATGTCTGCGCCTGACTGCTCGATCGCGCGGCTCGCCGCGGCGATGATTCGCGCAATGGCTTCCTCGTCGCTCGACGGCAACGCGCCGGCCCAACCGTGTCTGCGCATCTACGGTGCCCTCACGGGCAATATGGTCGCACGAGAACTCAACCCACCGCGACGCCAATTTCTTCGGCGAACACTCTGATCATGTGTTGCACGCCGATCTCGTTGCGGCCGATGACCATATGGTCGTGTTGACCCTGACGCACGCCCTCGCCGCACTGCGGCAGCATCGCAAAGTCCTCGTCACGCACCGCCGCGTGCACCGCGTCATAGATCATGTCGTAGCCGACGCGCTGGTCGTCACTGGTCGCGGGGACGCGCGCCAGCCAGCTGTGCCGCACGGTGCACCGCGTTGGGGCGCCGGCCGGCAGGATGTCGATGACCTCCACGCCCACGTTGCTGTTGGCCAGGATCAGGTTCGGATAGATCCAATAGATCAAGCCCATGTTGTCCCGCACGTCCCACGATCCGCTCGGGTCGGCGGCGAGGTTGACGATCCAATTGAACGGAAACCCCAGCCGGTGATGCTTGCCGTACTCGTCGTAGATCGCCACGTTGGGCAACGCGTTCTGGCCAATCAGGCTCTCGCCGTGGACAAACGGAAAATGGTAACCCTCCGCGAACGCCTCTAGCGCGCCCTTCCACGAGACCTCGGAGGTGAATTCGCGATGCGTGTGGTACCCGAAGGATCCATAGTCGAGTTCGGCCAGCTGTGAGCACAGCGGGCCCAGGTGCGCGTCGACGTCGATGGATGCGTCGGCGCTCAGCACCGCCCAGATGAACCCGTAGGCCTCCTGACTGGGCAACTCCACCAGCCCATAATCGTCGGTGTTCATGCCGGTGAAACCGGATTTGCCTGGGACGCTGAACAATTCCCCGGTGTTCTTGTAGGTCCACGCGTGATACGGACAGGTGAACCGGGAGGCGTTGCCCGCGCCACAGGCCGGCATCGCGCCGCGGTGGCGGCAATAGTTCAGCAACACGTGGCTCACCCCGGCGCGATCCCGGGTCACCAACAACGAACTGCCCAGCACCGAGCGAACTTCGAAGTCGTTCGGGCCGGGCACCTGCACGCTGGGCAAGATCGCCAGCGGGGTCCGCCGCAGGATCTGCGATTCCTCCACTTCGGCGACTTTCGCGTCGCGGTAATAGTGCAACGGCACCCGCAGCACGTCGGCCGCCAGGTCGGTCGTCTTGTCCAACACCAGCCGCAAGGCCCGCCGCGTCAGATCTTCGTTGAGCTCAACCGGCCGCACGCTCTCGATCGTCACAACTTCAGACCATACACCGAGCTACTCATGGATGGTCAACCCGAGGCGACGAAGTCGCACCACACCGCGACGCATGCTTGGCTGGATGGATGGCCCCCACGAATCGCGGTGACGCCGTGCGCAGCGCGCAGCAAGTCGTCGACGTCCTATCGGCGCAGGGCGTGCAGTACGTCTTCGGCGTCCCGGGCGCGAAGATCGACGCCGTCTACGACGCGCTGCTGGACTCCGGCCCGCAGCTGGTGGTGTGCCGCCACGAACAGAACGCCGCCTTCATGGCCGCGGCGATCGGTCGCCTCACCGGCACCCCCGGCGTGGTGCTGGTGACGTCCGGCCCCGGCACCACCAACCTCGCCACCGGTCTGTTGACCGCCAACACCGAACAGGATCCGGTGGTGGCGCTGTGCGGTGCGGTGCGGCGAGTGGATCGCCTCAAGCGCACGCATCAGTCCATGGATGCGGCCGCCATGCTCAGGACGGTCACCAAGTTCACCGGCGAGGTCAACGACCCCGACAACGCCGCCGAGGCCACCGTCGGCGCGTTTCGCGCCGCGCTCAGCGAACCTCGCGGCGCGGCCGCCGTCGTCCTCCCGGCCGATGTCTTGGCCGCGCCGACGACGGCAAGCATCCCGGGCCGGCAGCCGATTCCCCCGCTGGCCGCCGCCCCCGCCGCGTCCATCGCCGAGGCGAGCGAGCTGATCCGCGCCGCCCGGCGACCCGCCCTGTTGGTCGGCATGCGCGGCGCCGACCCCGACAGCTGCCTGGCGCTGCGCGCCCTCGTCGCCACGACGGGGCTGCCCGTCGTCGAGACCTTCCAGGCCGCCGGGGTGATCTCCCGCGCGTTGGAGGACAACTTCCTGGGCCGGGTGGGGCTCTTCCGCAACCAGCCCGGCGACGTCGTCCTCACACACGCCGACGTCCTGGTCGCCGTCGGGTACGACTCGGTCGAATATGACCCCGTGCTGTGGAACGACGATGCCGCGCGCACCGTAGTGCACATCGACTCGGTTCCCGCGGACATCGACAACCACTACCAGCCCACGGTGGAACTGCTGGGCAACATCGCGGCAACCCTCACCTCGCTGACCGACAAGCTGGCCGGCCTGACACTGACCGACAGCTATCAACGCGAGATCGCCGTGCAGCGAAAGGCGTTGAGCGACATCGACGTCACGGCCGGCAGGACCACTCCCGAGGGCCCGGGCCTGAACCCCGTCGCCGTCTTGCTGCGGTTGCGCGAGGAAGTCGACGACACCGCCACCGTCACCTGCGATGTCGGCTCCGTCTACATCTACATGGCCCGCCATTTTCGGGTGTACGAGCCGCGGCGTCTGCTCTTCTCCAACGGCCAACAGACCCTGGGCGTGGCGCTGCCGTGGGCCATGGCCGCCTGCCTGGTGCGGCCGGGAACACCCGTCGTGTCCGTCTCCGGCGACGGCGGATTCCTGTTCTCCGCGCAGGAACTCGCGACCGCCGTCCATCTCGGGCTCACGTTCACCCACATCGTGTTCCGGGACAACACCTATGACATGGTCGGCTTCCAGGAAGTCCTCAAGTACGACCGCAGATCCGGTGTGCAACTGAGCGATTACGACCTTGTCTCGTATGCGGCGGCCTTCGGCGCCCGCGGCTACCGGGTGACGACGCTCGACGAATTCACCGCCATCCTGCGCCAGGCGCTGGCCGAGGACGGGCCCTCCCTGATCGACGTCCCCGTCGACTACAGCCACAACACCGATCTCGCCGCCCAGCTCCACGACGACCCCTTCGAATAAGGATCATGGACACACACCCGAGCGCCTACGAGCGCTTCCGCCATTGGGCGACAACGCTTCTCACCCACCAACGCGCGGACGACGCCGAGGTCTATCAATTCTCGACGATCAGCGCTCTCCTGGAGGGTGTGTACGACGGTGAGGTCACCGTCGCCGAAATCCTGCGCCACGGCGACTTCGGGCTGGGCACCTTCAATCACCTCGACGGCGAAATGGTCATCCTCGACGGCATCTGCTACCGATTGCGCGCCGACGGAACCGCCAGCCGGGCCGCGCCGACCGATCGCAGTCCCTTCGCGGCGGTCACCCGGTTCCACAGCGACTTCGAGATCGCGATTCAAACACGCACGGGGCGCGCGGAGGTGACCGAGGCGATCGACCGCCAGATCACCAGCGCCAACCTGATCTACGCCATCCGGATCACCGGGCACTTCGCCGAGCTGCACACCCGCACCGTGATGGCGCAGCAGCCGCCCTACCCGCCGCTGACCCAGGCCACCGAGGAGCAGGCCGAGAAGGTGTTCGCCGACGTGGCGGGCACCGTGGTCGGGTTCCGCACCCCCGACTTCGAGCAGGGCATCTCGGTCGCCGGTTATCACCTGCACTTCCTCAACGCTGACCGCACCGGCGGCGGTCACATCCTCGATTTCACCCTCAAGCGCGGGGACGTCGCGGTCAGTGGGGCTTCGCAACTGCATCTGAGCCTGCCCACCTCCGGTGGCTTCCTCGGCGCCCAGCTGTCCGGCACCGACATCGCCGAGCGGATCAACAGAGCCGAAGGCCCGAAAGGCGGCTCAAAGTAGCCCCTGCGCCGGAATTCATGGAGTGTTCAGGCCAGCGTCAAGTCCACATTGTTGAGTGCACACGCGCGCCGCGTGTCCTCACGTTATGCGTGTTGTACAGGTCGCCAACTTCTATGGCCCTCGCTCGGGCGGCCTTCGCACCGCGGTCGATCGGCTGGGCGCCGAATATTGCGCCGCCGGCCACGAGGTCTTCCTGATCGTTCCCGGCCAGCGCGCCGAGCGCAGCCAGCTGCGCACCGGTGTGGTCCGAATCACCCTGCCCGCCCGGCTGATTCCCCTCACCGGCGGCTATCGCGCCGTGCTGCCCGGACCGGTCAAGGCGCTCCTGGAGGCCCTGCGACCCGACGCTCTGGAGGTGTCCGACCGGCTCACGCTGCGTTCACTGGGCCGATGGGGGCGCGACCGCGGCGCCACGACGGTGATGATCTCCCATGAGCGGCTGGATCGCCTTGTGGGACAGGTTCTTCCGCACCGCGCCGCGGTGAAGTTCGCCGATTTGGCCAACGCGCGCACCGCGGCCGACTACGACACCGTGGTGTGCACCACCGGTTTCGCGCGTGAGGAATTCGACCGCATCGGCGCGACGAACACGGTGACCGTCCCGTTGGGCGTGGACCTGCAGACCTTTCACCCGCGCCGGCACTCGTACCTGCTGCGGCGCCGCTGGGCCACCCCGACGCAGCTGCTGCTGGTCCATTGCGGTCGGTTGTCGGTGGAAAAGCGCGTCGACCGCAGCATCGACGCCGTCGGCGAGTTGTGTCACGCCGGGGTCGACGCCCGGCTCGTCGTGGTGGGCGAGGGTCCGTTGCGGGCCAGGCTGGAACGCCAGGCGGCCCGGCTGCCGGTGGACTTCACCGGTTTCGTCTCCGACCGGCACACGGTGGCCGGGCTGCTGGCGTCCGCCGACGTGACGCTGGCTCCCGGGCCGCACGAGACGTTCGGGCTGGCCGCGCTGGAATCGCTGGCCTGCGGGACGCCGGCCGTCGTCTCGCGCACCTCGGCGCTCACCGAGATCATCACCCCGGACAGCGGCGCGTCGGCGGACAACCACCCGGCCGCCATCGCGCGGGCGGTCGGCGCCGTCACCAGCCGTCCCGAGCATCACCGTCGCGTGTCCGCGCGACGCCGCGCCGAGGACTTCACCTGGCATCGGGCGGCGACGGGCATGCTGGCCTCGTTGGCGGCGCCCACGGTGGACGAGGGCGACGCCGAACACACGGCATAGCGCTAGTAGGTGCGCGGCAGCGCGGAAACCAACGTTTCGACCTCCGCTCGCGTGAGCGTCGTGACGCTTCCGTCCGGTAGCCCGAGGATGCGGTCGATGGCGAGGCCGTGCAGCCTGAATCGTTTTGTCATCCTGTCGATCGCGCGCTCCCGGGCGGACTCGTCGGGCGCCTGCAACACCGCGACGATGGTCGAGTTCGTCCGCGCGGCGAGGCCATAGATCATGTCGGCGACGCCCTCGGGATCGAAGGTGTCGAAGACCCGCTCGGCGACGCCCTCGTCGATCAGGCGCGTCAGCAGGGGCCGTACCAGCGCTTCGTCGACCGCCGTTATCCGCCCGTAGAGATGGGCGTTGTCCGGTCGCAGCAACGACGCCATCGCGGCCAGCTGCTCCGGCACGTTCATCTGCATCTTGACGTCGAATCCGGCCCGCAGCAACGCGTTCAGCCGGTCCAGCGCGTCACCACCACACGTGGCGACCGCATCCTCGACACCGGCGAACGCGGCCCGCGCGCTGCGCTCGGCCAAGGCCGCGATCAACGCCTCCTTCGATGGAAACCAATGGTAGAAAGCACCTTTGGAGACGCCCGCGTCGGCTATCAGGTCGTTGAGACTGACGTTGTCATATCCGTCCCGCAGAAACAGCGCCACCGCCCGATCGAGCAACTCCGCGCGACGAATGTCGGGATGCTTAACTACCCGAGGCACTCTCGGGCTTCCAGCCGACGTATGTCAGGTACAGCCCGACTGAGGCGAGGAAGATGAACAGTACCCATATCGCCGCGGTCGCGCCCGAACTGTAGAAGGCGTTGCCGGCCGCGTCGTAGGCCCGTGGCACGGTCAACAACAGCAGACCACGTATGAAGAAGAACCAGCCCACCGCCGACACCAGGATCGCTGCCAGGCCGCGCCAATACTGGTGAAAGGCGATGATGAAGATGCCGGCCATCAGCAGGATGGCCCCATACAGCCACGGCCACATGGGGTTTGCCTTGAACTCCGTGAACAGCTCCTGCACGTATGAACCGCGCACCGCGATCGTGGTCGGCACGATCGTCATGAACGGGCCCAACACCCGGGCGAACATGCGGGTCCGGATCTGCGATTGCTCGGATGCACTCATTGCGCCACCTCCCTGGCTCGCACCAAGGATAACCGACCGATGGTCGGTATACCAGACCGACGGTCGGTTGAATGCTCAGAAGTCGGAGGCCGCCCACGATCCGGGCGGGTACGGCGGGACCGCTCCGGTCAAGGCGCCGTCGGTGAGCCTGCACAGGGTGTCGGAGATCGTTCCGGCGTTGGCCAGTACCTTCGGGTCGCCGCCCGGCACGATGCGCGCGATCACCGCCTGCCAGGAGTATCCGACCCCGCCGTGCTCGTACCACACGAACCAGTCCGCATCGTGATTGCCGGCGCGGATGAGCCGGCGGAACGGCAACGTCGGATCGCTGACCGAGTCGGTCGCGTTGAAGGGCGCGCCGATGTCGGCGATGGGCGGGAGAAGCTTGAGGAGTTCCGGGGGCAGCTGGGACACGTGCTGCACTTCCTGGACGGGTGTCGTCAGGGTGCAGCGGGTGTTTGGTATGGCCTCGGCGGGCGCGGCCGTCAGCAGAGCCGACGCGACCGCGAGACATCCGGTGAATCCATAGCTGATGCGCGCCATGATATTGCTCCATCTGCGGTGCTACTCGGTAAGACGCTACGCCGCAGTTTGCTGAGCGGGGCGGGTTTTGCCGGCCGCTAGGCTGAATCGGTGGAACCTCGCGACCAGGTTTTGATCACTGTCACGGAGTTGGCCGGCCTCATCGAGGCCGGCGCCCCGATAACCATCCTTGACGTCCGCTGGCGGCTGGACGAGCCCGACGGGCGGCCCGCCTACCTGGAGGGCCACATACCGGGCGCGGTGTATGCGTCCCTCGAGGAGGAGCTCAGCGACCACTCGGTCGCCGGTCGCGGCCGCCACCCGCTGCCGTCGGGGAGCAACCTGCAGGCCGCCGCGCGCCGATGGGGTGTCCGGCAGGACTCGCCGGTGGTGGTCTATGACGACTGGAATCGCGCCGGTTCGGCGCGCGCGTGGTGGGTGTTGACGGCGGCCGGCCTGCCCGACGTCCGCATTTTGGACGGCGGCCTGCCCGCCTGGCAAGCGTCCGGCCGCAGCCTCGAAACCGGTCCGGTCATCCCGCAACCCGGGAATGTGACTGTGCCACACCATGATCTGTACGCCGGGAGCCGCCCTACGCTGACGGCCGATCAAGTCGACGGCGTGACGTTGCTCGATGCGCGGGCGCCCGAACGCTTCCGCGGCGACGTCGAACCGCTCGACCCCGCGGCCGGGCACATCCCCGGCGCGACGAACCTGCCGAGCACCGCCGTCCTGGCCGCCGACGGCACGTTCGTCGGGGACCACGCGCTTACCCAACTGCTCGCCGAGCGCGGGATCGAGCGTGACGGCGCCTTGGGCGCCTACTGCGGCTCGGGCGTCACGGCCAGTGTCACGGTCGCGGCGCTCGCGGCGTTGGGCTTGGACGCGGCGCTGTTTCCCGGGTCGTGGTCCGAGTGGTGTTCGGATCCGGGCCGCCCGGTGGCCGTCGGCCCCGATTAACCACCGCCCCAACTCCGTAGCAGGGCGGCGGTGACCCGGGCGGCGTTGTGCGCCGCGATCCGCTTGTAGCAGAAGAACTGAAACGGAAAGCCCGGCAGGTGAAGCGGGTCGTCCGGCCCATCCGTGATGCCGCGGATGCCGAGGAACGGGACACCGTGCGCGTCGGCGACCGTTTGCGCGGCCGCGGTCTCCATGTCGGTCGCGTCGAAGGCCGGGTCTGCGGCCGAGACGATGTTCATGTTGCTGATCAGGGCGCTTCGCAGCCACCGGCCCGCCGCCTGCCGGAAGTTGCCGGTGTATCGGAATGACCGGTCGGGCGCGCTGCGCGGTTGGCAGCCGAAGACGTCTCCGCCGTTGGGGATGCAGGGGAACGCCACGCCGTTGTTGTTGTCCCAGCTGCAACCGTCTCCGCCGACCACGACCTGCGGGCGGCGCCGCAGATCGATCCTGCGGGTCACGCTTTCCAGTGCGACAGAGAGCGTTTCGGCGGTCGCCAGCATGGTGGGATCGACCGGGTGAAAGGTGTCGCCGTTGTCCAGTGTCCAGCGCGCCGGTATGGCCACGTCTGCGATCCTGGTCCGCGCCGCCCCGCCGGCGACGCCCGAAAACACCACCGCGCCAATCCCGAAGCGGGTCAACGCGGCCTCGGTGGTGTCGACGGCGTTCACCAGGCCGATGCCGGTCATCCCCACGATCACGCTCTTGCCCGCGATCGAGCCGAGGTAGAAATGCCGCCGGTCGACGATCACCACCGGATCGGGATCGAGCGTGGTGTGCGACAGCACCGCGTCGGCTTCGGCCGGAAAGGCCGACAGGACCAGCGTGCGTCGTTCGCCATCTGCACCCACCGGACCAGTAAACGCCACGAGACATCGTGGCTTCGGCGATTCCGGTCCGCCACCCGCGCGTCAGCGGCTAATCTCAGCGGCGTTGCAGCCAACCCGGGGGGCGCGGCCCGACGAGGAGTCACGCTCATGCTCGAAGTGATCGAAAGAACGCCGGGCGGCGAATCCCATAAGCCGCCGGTGCTATTCGTGCACGGCGCCTGGCACGGCGCCTGGTGTTGGGACGAGCATTTCCTGCAGTTCTTCGCGGACAAGGGCCACCGAGCGCTGGCCGTCAGCCTCCGCGGTCACGGAAACAGCCCGGCGCCCAAGTCGATGCGGCTCTGCTCGATCGCGGACTTCGTTGCCGACGTCGCCGCTGTTGCCGACGGCCTGCCCGAACGACCGGTCGTAATCGGCCACTCCCTGGGTGGCTTCGTCGTGCAGAAGTATCTGGAATCGCACGGCGCCGCCGCCGCGGTGCTGCTGGCCTCCGCACCCCCGAGCGGCATCTTGGGATTCCTGGCCCGCCGGCTCAAGCGGCACCCGTGGTACACGGCCAGCGGCCTGGCGATGACCAGGTCGCTGCGCGGCGTCGGCGCCACACCGGAGTTGGCCCGCGAAACGTTTTTCTCGCGGTCGCACTCCGAAGCCGATGTTGCGCGCTATGCCGCGAAACTCTGCGAGGAATACGCGCTGAAGATCGCGATCGACATGCTGTGGCATGACTTGCCCAGGCCGCACCTCGTCACCACCCCGCTGTTGGTGTTGGGGGCCGAGGACGACGTCTGCTTCACGGCGCAGGAAGTGCGGGCAACCGCGGCCGCCTACCACACCGACGCGGAAATCTTCCCTAAGATGAGCCACGACATGATGCTCGACCCGGGGTGGCTCGCCGTCGCCGAACGAATCCACGCGTGGCTCGAAACATGTGTGCCCGCAAGATGACTGCGCGATGACGGGCCGGCTCGACGGCAAGGTCGCGATCATCACCGGGGCCAGCACCGGCCTGGGACCCGTGCTCGGTTCGGTGTTCGTGCGGGAAGGCGCCCGGGTGCTGCTGGCCGCGCGGCGAGAAGAGCTCGTGCGCGACGCCGCCCGCGCGGCCGGTTCCGCAGCCATCGCGATGCGCGCGGACGTGACCGACGAGAGTGACGTCGCGGCCATGGTGGCGCGGGCCGTCGACGAATTCGGCCATGTCGACATCCTGTGCAATAACGCCGCCGCGCCCGGACAGGACCGCTGGATCTGGGAGCAGACGCTGGACAACTGGAACGCCACCATCGCCATCGACGTCACCGCCGCGATGCTGTGCACCCGGGAAGTACTCAACCAGTCGATGCTGTCGCGCCGACGCGGAGTGATCCTCAACTTCTCCTCCACGGCAGGCTATTCCGGGGTCGCCCGCAAGAGCCACTACGTCACCGCCAAGGCGTCGCTGCGGGCGTTCACCAAGGCGGTGGCGTTGGAGGTCGGCCCGCACGGCATCCGGTGCAACTGCATCGTGCCCGGGGCCATCGACACCGAGCTGTGGCGTCGATGGGTGCAACGCACCGCGGACGAGCAGGGGGTCGACTTCGCCACTCAGCGCACGAAGGCACTCAAAGGAGTTGCACTGCAGGACATCTCCACGACCGAAGACGTCGCCAACCTGGCGTTGTTCCTGGCCAGCGACGAAAGCCGCACCATCACCGGCCAATCGATCCCCGTCGACGCCGGAGGGTACATGCAGGGATGACCCCACGACTCTCGGTGGCCACACCCGTGGTGACCATGTTTCCGAAGGCCAGCGGCGACTGGGAAAAGCACGGCTCGATCGAGGACCTGGCCCGCATCGCCGACACCGCGGATCGGCTCGGCTACCACCACCTGACCTGCAGCGAGCACATCGCGCTGCCCGCCATCGAGTTGGACCGCCGAGGCGCCCGCTACTGGGACCCGCTGGCCACCTTCGGCTACCTGGCCGCGTGCACCCGACGCATCCGGTTGGCCACCAACGTCCTGGTGCTCGGGTACCACCATCCGCTCGAGATCGCCAAGCGTTACGGCACTTTGGACAAAGTCAGCAACGGCAGGCTCGTCCTCGGCGTCGGCGTCGGCAGCCTCAAAGAAGAGTTCGACCTCATCGGCGCGCCCTTTGACGACCGCGGACCGCGCGGCGACGACGCCATCGAGGCCCTGCGCGCGTCGCTGTCCGTCCCCGAACCCGCCTACCGCGGTGAGTTCTATGCGTTCGACGGCCTGGTCGTTGACCCGTGCGCCGTACAGCAGCGTGTCCCGATCTGGGTGGGCGGGCGCACGTTGCGATCGCTGCGCCGCGCCGCGACCCTGGCCGACGGCTGGGCGCCTTTCAGCGTAGGCCTGCGCCAGGCGCGAGACTGGTTGAGCCGCTTCGAGCTTCGCCCGGAGTTCGAGGTCGTCCTGCCGCCACCGGCGCCGCTGGACCCGGTCAACGAGCCGGAGCGCACCCGCGACGCCATCGGGGAAGCCGCCGCCCACGGCGCCACGATCGTGCCCGCCGTCTTCCGGCACACCTCTCTGCAGCATTACCTGGACCAGCTGCAGGCGCTCGCTGAGCTGCATGACCCCGGGGGCGCCTCGTGATACGCGTCAGGGCGGGCGTATTCAGCCTCACCGCCGCCGCGCCGGCCGGCGACGACGGCAGCTACCTGCGTTGGCACCTGCTGGATCACATGCCGGAGCAGTATCAACTGCCGGGCATCGTGTACGGGTTGCGCTGGATCGCCGACGGCGACTATCCGCAGCACCGCGTGGCCGGACACGGCCCGTTGGCCGACATCGCCAACGCGGTGCACTACCTGGTCGGCGATCCCGTCGAGGAAACCTTCGACGACTTCGTCACGCTCGGCCGGGAGCTGCGCGAGAACGGCCGGTTCCCCGTCGTCCGGCCGTCGCTGCAAGTGGCCGGCCTGCGCCTGCTGCAGTGGCAATCGGCACCGCATGCGCTCATCTCCGCCGAGGTGGTGCCGTTTCGGCCGCATCGCGGCGTCGTCCTCATCGTCGAGGAACCCGTCGACGGGCGCCGCCCGGACACGTGGCTGCAATGGCTGCACGCCGAACACCATCCGGCGCTGCTCGCCGCGCCTGGGACGGCCGGCGCGTGGACGTTCGGCTCCAGCACCGGCTGGAGCCACCTGCCGCGAGGCTGGCGCACGGACTTCCAGTACATCACCGTCGTTTACCTTGACGCCGACCCGCTGACCACCACCGACGCGCTGGCGCCCTTGCTCGAGGACCGGTGGCGATCGGGCGCCGTTAGGCCTTCGTTTGCCGGACCGCTGCGCAGCATGGTCGGATGGGAAGCCTGGCGATAACCGGTAGGGGCCAGTTCAGTCACCGGGCCGGAACCCCCGCGATGCTTCAACTTCGGCGAAAGGCATGCGTGTGAACCAGATCCGAGTTGGACTGAGCACCCAGCTCCTCAATTCTCGGTATTCCGCGACCATGCTCGCTCGCACGACCGTGCGGATGGCCGCGGCCGCCGGTGTGGACTCCTACTGGGTGGCCGATCACATGAATTCGCTGTACCCGCGCTCGATCGCAACGCCGGACTACCTTGGTGTCGCCAAATTCGTCCCAAAGGTCGACGCCCAACTCGAACCGTGGACGATGCTTGGATACCTTGCCTCCCGCAACGGCTTTGGCCGGTTGCGGCTGGGTGTCGGCGTTACCGACGCCAATCGACGTCACCCGGCGGTCACCGCGCAGGCTGCGGCCACGTTGCACTTGATGAGCCGCGGCCGCGCCATCCTGGGCATCGGCGTCGGAGAGCGAGAGGGCAATGAGCCCTACGGGGTGGACTGGACCAAACCGGTGGCGCGCTTCGAAGAGGCGATCGCCACAATCCGTGCGCTCTGGAACTCCGGCGGCGAACTAATCTCGCGTGAGTCGCCGTACTTCCCGCTGCGTAACGCGCTGTTCGACCTGCCCCCCTACCGTGGCAAATGGCCCGAGATATGGATCGCCGCCAAGGGGCCGCGGATGCTGCGAGCGACCGGGAGATATGCCGACGCTTGGTTCCCCGGGCTGATTTCGCGACCGGAAGACTACGCATCAGGTCTCGAAGCGGTGCGAACGGCGGCGTCCGACGCCGGGCGCGACCCCGGATCCATCACGCCGGCGCTGTCAATCTTTGTCGTCACCGGGCGTAGCCGCGACGACGTGGAGGAGACATTGAACTCGGATGCCGCGAAAGCCTTCGCGCTCATCATTCCGGGCCAGGTATGGGCCGACCATGGCGTGCGACATCCCCTCGGACATGATTTCTCGGGCGCCCAGGACCTGATCCCGCAGACGTTGGACCAACAGACGGTGTTGTCGTACATCAAAGACGTCCCGGCATCAATGCTCAAAGAGGTGCTGCTGACCGGGACGCCCAACGAAGTCATCGATCGGGCCGCGCAATGGCGCGACCACGGGGTGCGCTACCTGGTCGTCAACAACGTGAGTATCCTGCAGCCGACCCTTCGGAAAGGCCTCGCAACTTACGCGCCATTCTTGAAGATCCTCCGCGGGCTCAAGAAACTGTGAATCGCCCCCAGCGAACGGAACCTTGTCCGACGGTTGGTGCCGGCACGCCGAAACCCGCTTGCTTCAAGAGATTTGCCGTGACGCCGCGGGAACTCGGTAACCATAGCGGTCAATGACTTCTCCCCAGCGGTCATCGAGAACCGCGCGCTGCTCGGCGGTCAGTTCGTAGGTGTTTGTCGCGTAGTGCTCATGGTCGGCGAGATACTGTCGCAGGCGCGGCAGGTACTGCTCGAAATCGCCCAGTCCCAGGTGGTCGTACAGCCGGCGCAGCTGCCCCTCGGGGTCATCGATCAACTCCTCATAGCGCAGTTCGTAAAAGCGCGAGGGGTCGACCAGTGCTCGCCCTTCGTCCACTTTGCGATACAGGTCTACATAGGTCGCGAGAACTCTCTCGTCCAAACCCTCGAATATCGGTTTCTGCAGACTGTGTACACGGGATAACGACTTGAGGAGATGAATGCTCGACGGATAGACCACGTACGGGTCTCGAACGATATGAATGAACTTCGCTTGCGGAAAGATGTCCAACAACACCTTCATCCGGAAGCTGTGGTTTGGATTTTTGAGGATCACGGTCTTGCGGTGGCGGAAGTACAGCTGCTGGACGAATCGGTAGAGGGGCCGTTTCCAGGCTTCCAGTTCTTGCGCCGTCAACTGCTCCAAATCCAGATACCGCTCGTGCTCCGGCGGCCGGTTCGGAAACGCCAGTGTCAGGTACGGCGACGGCTGCCCCTGCATGACCCAGACGAACTCGTCTTCCTGTGGGTGATACAGACTCGAATCCATGTTGTCCATGGCCCGATGCTTCGAGACCATGAACCCCACCAACGGCGCGAACCGCTCGGTCAGCAAAAAGTGTTGTGGAGCAACGCATTCGTAGCCCGTGGGACCGATGTGTCGATCGTCGAGTACCAACAGCTCGTGCAACAACGTAGTGCCGGTGCGCCAGTGGCCGACGATGAAGACGGGCGGATCGGCGATCCGTGTGTTGGCCACTCGCCTAGCGAACACAATATTCTGCAAAAGCCCCAGACACGAATTCACAACGCTGACAAGGGTATAAAGAACCGCGTAGTGCCAACGACTCCAGTGCACGGCGAAACGGTTGCGGATCAGCAGGCGCATCCATGCCGAGAAATTGCACCCGATCCACACCGGCGCCGCCCACTCACGCCACCTGACGAATAGCGACGCCGAGCCGGGATGTCTCATGGTTGGCGACGCATCTCTATACGGTTTCGCCAGGCGTCACGGCGATCCGTAGCCGGGTCAGGCCATGAAGGTTGGCATTGGCCGTCCACTCCGGCGGGCCGATCAGCTCTATCCGGTCGATGTTGGCGACGATCTCGCCCAGTACCGCCTGGCCCTCCATCCGCGCCAGCTGGCTCCCGGGACACGAGTGGATACCGGAGCCGAACGCGAGATTCCCGGCCGGAATGCGGTCGGCCCGAAAGACATCGGGGTCGTCATATTGCCGCGGGTCACGATTGGCTGCGGCCCACGCAAGCATCACCAGGGAGCCTGCCGGGATGACGGTATCGCCGACGGCGTAGTCGACGCGCGTTGTGCGGCAAATGTTTTGGACCGGAGACATGAAGCGAAGTTGCTCCTCGATCGCCGACGGGATCAGATCTGGTCGCTGCGCAAGGAGCCTGAGTTGGTCTGGAAACTCGGCCAGCGTGAGAAACAAGGTGCTGATCATATTCGCCGTGGTCTCATATCCTGCGACCAGCAACAACACCGCAAACAAGGACAATTCGCTGTCGCTGAGCCCACCGTGCTCGGCGTGCTCGACGAGCTGCCCGAGAATGCTGGACTCGCTCAGTAACCCGTTGTCACGCCGATGGGTGAACAGCGCACGCAATTGCCGAAATCCGGTAAACCCCCGCAGCAACGAAACCATGCCCGGACCCGACAGAGTGACGTCGGTGATGCAAATCGCCTGGTTGGACAAACGGCGGAAGGCGGCCTCGTCACCGCCCGCTACGCCCAGAACGTTGGTGATGGTGCGCATGGCCATCGGTGTGGCCACCGCGGAGACGACGTCCGCGGATTGCCGTGCCACTAACCCGCTGACCAACTCCCGGGCAAGGTGGGTGACCATCGGCCGCCAGGACTCCATCGCGCCGCGCGTCAAGCCCGGTGCCAGCTGCTTACGCATCCCGGTGTGCACGGGCGGATCGGACGTGGGGAGGAAAGGGGGCGACCCCTGTGAAAATGTCACTCCACGGGCGCTGGACAGTGCCTCATGGTTACGCGCGGCCTCGCGGACGTCGGCGTGCCGACTCAAGATGTAGACGTCGCGCTTGGCGTTGTACTGCACCCGCTCGCCCGCCAAAAGCTTTCGGTAATGCGGGTACGGGTCGCGGGCTATCGCGGGGTTCAACGGGTCAAATTCGGTGAATTGCACATGCTTCGGGTCAGGGCAGCCGGCCAGTCTCGACCGGGCCTTCGCAACGGCGGCCCCAAGTGCCTTTGCCACCATGGGCGCGCACGCCCACGCAAGCTGTGCGTCACGCCGCATCGTTGCAGCCGCCGGATAACCACGGCGAGTCGGCACGCGCCGACTCGCAAGCTCATCCGTCAGCGCGGTCGCGTCGTGTGTGGGACGCGCGGAGTACGACGTGCTGCCCTGGAACGGGCATTGGCCGTGCGGTGGCCAATCCTGTGCTGCTTGGGAACCGGATGCTGTCCCCATCATCGGCTCCCCCGATGTCAGGTGGTGAGATTACGACAGTGTGCAAGGCTACCGTCGCGCATCGCTGCACGCGCGCCGTTCGCCGTTTGTTAACGGTATGTGAAGCCGACGCGGCTAGCAGTGCAGCACACTCGGCGAGATAGGTCGAGGCCACTGCACGCGCTCCTGACCAGCAAGAATGCGCCGCAGCACGCGGTCATGAGGGTCTTCACGTTAAACTGCTGGGCGCCGAGCAGGGGATGCGGCGCCCGTGGCGCCCACTTCATTTCGCACAAACGCGCACCCGAAGTGATACGCGAGGACACGCAATGAAATTTGTGCTTGCGAGCTGGGGAAGTCGCGGCGATGTGGAGCCCTGCGCCGCCGTCGGCCGTGAGCTGCTGCGCAGAGGGCACGACGTGCACATGGCAGTCCCGCCCGACATGGTTGGTTTCGTCGAGTCGGCCGGGCTTACGGCGGTCGCTTATGGGGTGGATACCGAGGCTTGCGTGGAAGCGCTGCGCAACTTCTGGGAATGCTTATTCGACGGCTTCTGGCGGATCCGAAGCCTGATCGCGTTGTGGCGCCAGGCTCGGGAGCTGGCTATGCGGTGCCGCAGCGAGCTGAGCACGACGCTGACGTCTCTGGCGGACGGGGCCGACTTGCTATTCACCGGCCTGGTTTTCGAGCAGCCCGCCGCCAACGTCGCGGAATATTACGACATTCCGTTGACCACGCTGCATTACTTTCCGGCGCGTGCCAACGGCCAGCTCGTTCCGATCCTGCCGCCGCGGTTGATCCGCTCGGCAACGACGGTGTTCGAGTGGCTCGTCTGGCGCATGATGAAGAAGGCCGATTGCGAGGAGCGCCGGAAACTGGGCCTACCGAAGGTAATGGCCCCCACGCCGCGGCGGATCGCCGAACGCGGATCCCTGGAAATTCAGGCCTACGACGAGGTTTGCTTCCCCGGGTTGGCAGCCGAATGGGCGAAGTGGGATGGGCGACGTCCTTTTGTCGGTGCGCTGACGATGGAGCTGATGACGGCTGCCGATGATGCCGTCGCTTCGTGGATCGCCGCAGGCACACCGCCGATTTGCTTCAGTTTCGGCAGCATGCCGGCGTGCTCCGCCCTCGAATCACTCGCCGACACGGTGGGCATGATCAGCGCGGCCTGCGAGCGGTTGGGCGAGCGGGCGTTGGTTTGCTCCGGCTGGGCTGATTCCAGCGACCTTCCCCATTTCGACCACGTCAAGGTGGTGGGAGCGGTGAATTTCGCGACGACCTTTCCCAGCTGCCGCGCGGCTGTGCACCACGGCGGTGCGGGTACCACGGCGGCAGGCCTGCGCGCGGGAATCCCGACGCTCATCCTCTGGACGTTGCCCGATCAGCCGATGTGGGGCGCTCAGCTCAAACGACTGAAGGTGGGTAGCGCCCGGCGCTTTTCGGCAACCACCGTCGATTCGCTGGTCGCCGACCTGCGCCAGATCCTGGCCCCCGAATACGTCGACCGAGCCCGTGAGCTAGCCAGCCAGATGACTAAGCCCGCCGAGAGCGTTGGCCGCGCCGCCGACCTCGTCGAAAACTTCGCACGCTTGAGGCGTGTTGGCTCATACTGACCCACTGTCCGATAAACCCGACAGTCGACCGGCCGCCAGCGAGATGAGACCTTCCCGAAAGGAATGGGACCTATAGTCCTCGCTGACATAGGAGGTGAGATGACGAATCGATACATCCTCACGGCCGCCGGGGTCGTGCTGGCCACTGGTCTGTCCGGGTGTTCCGGCAAGGACAACCATCCGGCGTCGACCCCGAGTTCGACTCCCGTTGCGGTAACCACGACCGTCATGATCGACGGGAACAAGCACACCATGACCGCGCGGGTCGAATGCAGCAGTTCGGCGGCGCAACCGAACGCGTCTCCGCCGGAATCGGGGGACCTCACCACCCGGATCGGCGTGCACGACGATACGGCCTCGGTGTCGCTGGCCGTTTCGGACGAGAACCCGCCCATGATCGACGGATTCGCGCTCTCGCTGACACTGGCCACCGGCCAGTATCAACTCCCCTATCAGGCCACCAAGTCCGCAAATCAGGTCCAGGCGACCAAGCAGGGCAAGAGTTACACGATCACCGGGGCCGGCGAGGCGTCGACCCCGGGCCAAAGCGGCACGCGCCCGGTGACTTTCGGGGTGCACGTCACCTGCCCGTGAGCTGACCGCGGCTGAGGGGGTCGTCGTCACCTTCCGGTAGCACATGGTTGTCTGCCGCGACCGCCTCTGCGATGCTGGCAGCTTGGACATCTTCGCGAAGTGGCAAAGCGGCGGTACCGAACTGCGTTGGCGGTCAACGACCGCCGCCAATGACGGGCACGAGGTCGCGGTGTTCAGCCGCCGCTGTGGCACGCCGGGAGCGCCCGCCCTGGTGCTCGTGCACGGCTTCCCGACGTCGAGCATCGACTTTTTCGCCTTGGTTGGGGAGCTGGGCTCGGAGTTCGACATCTGCCTGCTGGACTTCCCGGGCTACGGGTTGTCGGACAAACCAGCCGAGCCGTACGTGTATTCGCTCTACGACGACGCGCGCCTGCTCGTGTACGCGATCACCCAGGTATGGAACCTGACCGACTACCGCATGCTCACCCATGACCGCGGCAGCAGCGTCGGCATGATCGCGGTGGAGATGCTGGCGGCTCTCGATCCGCCGGCCGTACCGGTCGATCTCATCGTGACGAACGCCAACATTTACCTGCCGCTGTCCAACCTCACCGTCTTCCAGACCGCGCTACTCGATCCCGCGACCGGGCGGCCCACCGCGGCGGCGACGACGCCGGAGATGTTGGCCGCCGGCCTGGGCGCCAGCACCTTCATGCCGCGGCGAACACTGGACGACCCGGAGATCGCCGCGTTGGCGAAGTGCTTCGCCCACAACGACGGAATCCGCGTGCTGCCCGACACCATTCAATACCTCAACGAGCGCGCTGCGGACGAAACCGGTTGGCTGGAAGCGCTTTCCAAAAGCCCGATCAACACCACCGTGGTGTGGGGGTTGCACGACAACGTCGCCCCGCTTCGCGTGCCCAACCATGTCTGGCAGACGTATCTGAAGACCAAGCCGGGCCGCAACCGCTACTGGGTGGTGCCCGGCGCCGACCATTACCTGCAATGCGATGCTCCCGGGCCGCTGGCGGAGATCGTCCGTCTCACCGCGCGGGGCGGGGACATTCCGCTGCAGACGCTCGGCGACCGGCCTGACGGCGCGGTCTTGGTGGACCAGAGCGGGGTGTAGCTTCACACTCGCGCCGAGCGTCACGCCAGCGTGACGCTCGACCACCAACGTCACGCTGGTGTGACACTCGCGGCCAGAGGCGCCCCGGTCAGCCCGTGACGACGG
This sequence comes from Mycobacterium paraffinicum, assembly GCF_001907675.1. Lineage (GTDB taxonomy): Bacteria > Actinomycetota > Actinomycetes > Mycobacteriales > Mycobacteriaceae > Mycobacterium > Mycobacterium paraffinicum_A. The sequence continues at coordinate 16,209 of NZ_MPNT01000024.1, read as the reverse complement.
GCAGGCGCGCCCAGCCGCGCACGCTCGCGGTGTGCGCCCGCTGGGCGCTGGCGTAGTCGACTTCCCAGTCGGGCCAGCGCTTGAGAACCTCTTCGAGGGCCACCCGGCCCTCCATTCGGGCCAGCGCCGAGCCGAGGCAGAAGTGCAGGCCCTGGCCGAAGCTCAGGTGGCCACCCTGGCGGTGGATGTCATAGCGATCCGGATCGTCGAAGTGGCGATCGTCGCGGTTGGCGGAACCGTTGAGCAGCAACATGTATGAACCCTCGGGCACGACGGTGCCGTAGAGCTCGGCGTCCTGGGCGACATACCGGGCCTGCACCGGTGACGGCGGCTCGTAGCGCAGGGTCTCCTCGACGGCCCCGGGGATCAGCGACGGGTTCGCGGCGAGTTCGCGGCGCTGATCCGGATGATCCGACAGCAGCTGCCCCATGTAGCCGATCAGCCGGGCGGTGGTCTCGTTGCCGGCGCCGGCGATCATGGCGGTGTAGGCCAGCACCTCGGTCCGCGAAAGGGGCCGCCGGGTGCCGTCGGGCTCGTCGATCTCGGCCCGCAGCAGGTCGGTCATCAGGTCATCGGACGGGTGATCGGCCCGCCACTCGATGTACTCGGCGAAGACGACGAGGCTCTCCTCGAACAGCTTCGCGTTCACCGCGGCGGGGTCGCGCTCCTTCGACAACTCGATGTACGCCCCGCCGCGATCGCGGATCTTTTCCTGGTCCTGTTCGGGAATGCCCAGGAGGTACCCGATGGTCCGCATCGGCATCATGGCCCCGAGATCGGCGATGAAATCGAACCCGCCGGCGCCGACCAACGGATCCAGCTCGCGCACGCAGAAGCCGCGCACCAGATCCTCGACGGCCAGCATGCGCCGCGGCGTGAAAACCCGGGACAGCAGGCGGCGGTGCAGGTCGTGCAGCGGAGGGTCCTCGAACAACAGGATGCCCGGTGGCACTTCGATATTGGCGAACAAAACGTCGGCCGTGGTCCCGCGACCGGACCGGTAGGTCTGCCAGTTCGGCAGCTCACGCGCCACGTCCTCGTAGCGGCTCAGCGCGTAGAAGTTGTACTTCTCGTTGTAATAGAGCGGCGCTTCGTCGCGCATGCGCTTCCACACCGGGTACGGGTTGTCGTCGATGTCGGAGTCGAACGGGTCGTAGTACAAGTCGACCACGCTGGTGCCTGGCATTCTCAATCCCTTCGCTCAGTCATTTCGGTGCAGGAAGCCGTGCAGGATCGCCTGGACCAGTTCCTCGACGATGACCTCTCGCGGCGGCGGCCTGGTGCCGAAATAGGTGGACCGCAACGCGGCCATGCCGGCGATCATCGCCACCGTCGAGTGAGCGGGCAGATCGGGATGGTCGGACCGCAGGCCACGCAGGTGCATGCCCTCCGCGCTGATCTGGCCGAGCGCCCGGATCGCCTCCCTGATCTCCGCTATGCCGGCGTCGGTTTTCTCCTCTTCGCTCAGCGCCTCCGACGCCATCAGCGTCAACAGCAGACCCTGGTGTTCGACGAACACGTCGTAGAGCTGTCCGACGAAGTGTCGCGCCAGCTCCTTCTCGTCCGTTTCCTCCGGTACCACCGACTGCCACGTCCGGCCGAACTCGTCGACGAAGGTCGTGAAGGGCAGGACCAGCGCCTCCCGGAACAGCGCCGCCTTCGAACCGAAGTGACGAAACAACAGATGCTCGGTAACGCCTGCGGCCTGGGCGATTTCACGCGTCGTCGTGCTGCGGTAGTCCTGGCGGGCGAAGCGCGCCCGTGCCGCGTCGAGCAGCAACCCCCGCGGGGCGCCGCGTGGCCGGCGAGCTGCCGCCGCCGGTGCGCCGCGCTTCGTGGGTGGCCGCTGGGGCACAGTTCCGCTCCTATCCGGGTGGTTGACCGCCTTTAGGATAGTGTGCACTATCTAGAGAGTCGAGCGTTGAAAGGGGTGCGACCGTGGGCGCCGTCATCATGCTGGGCACGCTGTTCGGATTGGTCGCCCTGATCTTCGGGCTGGTGCTGCACTTTGACCCGCAGGCGCGCCGGACTCGGGGGAACGACCGGTGAGCTCGCAGATGACGCCCGTGATGCGGGCGGCCAGCGACTTCGCGCTCGTCGGGGGCATCACGTTCACCGCGCTCGGCGTGTTCCTGAGCGTCCGCCAGCGCCGCCTGCACCCACTGCTGCTGCTCTGCATCTCAGCGATCTCGTTCTCGTGGATCGAGGCGCCTTACGACTGGGCGATGTACGCCCAGTTCCCGCCCGCCATCCCGCGCATGCCATCCTGGTGGCCGCTGAACGTGACGTGGGGCGGACTGCCCCTGTTCGTTCCCATCGGCTACGTCTCCTACTTCGTGCTACCGGCCGTGACGGGCACGGCGCTCGGGCGATGGCTGAGCGAACGGTTCGGGTGGCGAAGGCCGCCAACGCTTTTAGCGGTTGGCCTGGTCGTAGGCTTCTGCTGGGCGCTCTTCTTCAACGGGTTTCTGGGCGCCAAACTCGGCGTGTTCTATTACGGCAGGGTGATTCCGGGGTTGGCCATCCGCGAGGGGACCGTGCATCAGTACCCGCTCTACGACTCCCTCGCGATGGCCATCCAGATGATGGTGTTCACTTACCTGCTCGGCCGCACCGACGCGCAGGGACGAAACGTCATCGAGATGTGGGCCGACAGCAGGTCGAAGAACCGCCTCGGCTCGTCACTGCTGTCCGTCGCCGCGGTGATCGTCATCGGGAACGTGCTTTACGGCGCGGTTTTCGCCCCGCACCTGGTGACGAAGTTGGGCGGCTGGGTGACCTCGGGGCCGACGGAACAACTGTTTCCGGGTGTGCCGAACCAACCCGAGTAGGGCTGCGCTCAGCGTCGAGTCGTTGGGCAGAAACGCGAATTCGCCTCAACAACCCGACGTTCGGCGGGCTCGTCGCGCTCAGTCAAGCGCCTGCGGCAGCACGACCTCGCCCACGCGCTTCAGATACTGCCACGCGATGTCCGGTGGCAGCCCGCCACACAACGGCGACAGGTTGAGCACCTGGCCCGCGCGAACGCGCGAAATCGCCTCCGGCACAGAGATGATGATGTGCGAACCCGGTCTCTCGCGCAGCTCGTCGACGGTATTGACATGCGAGAAGCCGGCCGTCGTCTCGTCACCGGGATTCCACGCGGCGTAGGCACGCACGTCGTGCAACAGGTGCTCGCCGATCTCCTTCCACGCCTGATCCACGTCGTCGGCGACGAACACGACCGAGGGGGTGTCGCGGCCGGGGAACATCGTCGGCCCGGGCGGGTGGCCGTGCTTGCGGCAAGCCTCCTCGTACGCCTCCTGCATGCCAGGGGCGTTGGCGTTGCCCAGCATGCCGAGGCCGTACCTGCCGGCCCGGCGCGCGGCGGCCAACGTTCCCCCGCCCCACATCATCGCTGGGCCGCCCTCGGTGAGCGGGACCGGCGTCACCCTGATGCGGCGTCCGTCGTCGTCGACCGTTTCGCCGGTGAGGAGCCGGCGCAGCAGCCCCAGCTTTTCGTCGGCCAGCCGGCCGCGCTTGCTGATTTCCAACCCGAAGTGCTCGAACTCCTCGGGCCGATACCCGAGGGCGAGCGTGTAGGTCGCGCGACCGGCGCTGACGATGTCGAGGACCGCCATGTCCTCGGCCAGCCGGACCGGGTCGTAAAACGGCAGGATCAGGATGAGGTTCATCGGCAACCGCCTGGTGCGAGCCGCGATGGCCGGCGCCAGGATCAGCGGCGACGGCAGGTAGCCGTCCTCGGACCCGTGGTGCTCACAGAGCACCACGGCCAGACCGCCGTGTTCCTCAGCCCAGGAACACATTTCGGGTACCGCGGCATACAATGCGGCGGTTGGCGCACCCCATGACGGGGCACGCATATCGAAGCGAAGTGTGTACACGGCAAACTCCTCGCTGGCCTAATCCGTCCGACGTACGTTACACGTTCAGCCGAACGCGTAAAGCGGAAGCGTGGTCGGGATATCCAGCGAGCTCAGCAGGCCCGGCCGCGCGTCGACGACATGGGGGAAGACGCGCATGGCGGTAGATGTCATCGCGGCTGAGTGTGAAGATCAGCGCGCACCGAAACGCCGATCCCGCGCGCTGGAGCGTAACCTAAGATTTGTTCGCTAAGATAGTGTGCACTTTCTTAAACCCTTGACCGCGCGGTCCCGCACTGTTAGCTTCCGAGTCGAACGTTGAGCGATACCGGCTGCCTGCCGGCGTAAGGGCAACGGGCGCCCCAGCTTTCATCGCACACGCGCCACCGAGGAGGACGACATGACGGCTCACCGCGTGGTGGTATGGGCGACGGGCGGCATCGGGTCGATCGCCATCCGGACCATTCAGCGTCGTCCGAATCTGGAACTGGTCGGTGTCTGGGTGCATTCGCCGGAAAAGGACGGCAAGGACGCCGGCGAACTCGCCAACGGCGAGCCGATCGGTCTGGTCGCCACCACCGATGCGGACGCGCTGATCGCCCTGAAGCCCGACTGCGTGATCTACGCCGCGAGCGGCCCGGAGCGCGACGCGCTGGCCATCCCCGACTACGTGCGGCTGCTCGAGTCCGGCATCAACGTCGTCACGACCAGCACCACCCGGCTGGTCAACCCACACGCCTACGAACCCACGGAGTGGCGCGACCAACTGGTCGCCGCGGCCAAGCAGGGCCAGGCTTCGCTGTACGCGTCGGGGATCGAACCGGGCTTCGCCGCCGATTACCTGCCGCTGGTGTTGTCCACCCAGTCGTCGTCCATCGACAAGATCCACGCGTTCGAGATCGGCCTGTACGACGACTACGGCGTCCCCGACATCATGAGCGACGCATTGGGTTTCGGACGGCCGCTCGACTACCAGCCCTGGATCGGCTTCCCGGGGGCGATCGCCGGGGAATGGCAGGGCCAAATCCGGTTGGTCGCCGACGCACTCGGCGTCGAAATCCAGGAGGTCCGAGAATTTTTCGACCGTGCGGTCACCAACCGGACGCTGGAGGTCGCCATGGGCACCGTCGAGGCGGGGACCTGCGGTGCGCTGCGCATGCGGGCGATCGGCGTGGTCGACGGCCGGGAGGCCATCGTCATCGAGCACGTCACCCGGCTCGCCCACGACGTCGCCCCGGACTGGCCGACCGGGATCGGGGATCTGTCCTACCGGGTGATGATCAGCGGCGACCCCGACATCGATTGCACCTTCGCGGCCACACTCAAGGATCCGCGCAAGGCCGGCGTGGCGGGGATGACTTCCGGCGCCGGCGCGATGGTCGCCACCGCGATGCGCGTGGTCAATGCCGTGCCGTATGTCGTCGCCGCAGAACCCGGGCTGTTGAGCTCGGTCGACCTACCGCTGACGATTCCAAAGCACGCGTTCGCCACTTAGTCTGCCCGAGTGACGTTTAACCCACTCGAGGAACTCACGCTGCCCCAGCTCCGGTCGCGCACCAGCATGAAGTGGCGCGCGCACCCGGAGGATGTGCTGCCGCTGTGGGTCGCCGAGATGGACGTCAACCTGGCCCCGGCGGTGGCCGAGGCCCTGCGGCGGGCCATCGACATCGGTGATACGGGGTACCCGTACGGCACGGCGTTCGCCGAGGCGGTGAGCGAATTCGCCTCGCGCCGTTGGCAATGGCACGACCTGGAGGTCAGCCGCACGGCGATCGTCCCGGACGTCATGCTCGGCGCCGTCGAGGTGCTGCGCTTGGTCACCGACCGAGGCGATGCCGTGATCGTCAACCCGCCGGTGTACGCGCCGTTCTACGCGTTCGTGTCGCACGACGGCCGCCGGATCATCGAGGCGCCGCTGGGCGCCGGGGGCCGAATCGATCTGGACGTCTTGGCGGAAGCGTTCGCACGCGCCCGGGCGATGGGCGGGAAGGCCGCCTATCTGTTGTGCAACCCCCACAATCCCACCGGGACGGTGCACACGGCCGAGGAACTCGGCGCCGTCGCCGAGCTGGCCCGCCGGTTCGATGTCCGGGTCGTGTCGGACGAGATTCACGCGCCCGTCATCTTGCCCGGCGCGCGTTTCACCCCATTCCTGACCGTGCCCGGAGCGGAGAACGCGTTCGCCCTGACGTCCGCCTCCAAGGCCTGGAACCTGTCCGGCCTCAAAGCGGCGCTGGCCATCTCCGGACCGGATGCTGTCGCGGACCTACACCGGATGCCCGAAGAGGTCAGCCACGGACCGAGCCACTTCGGCGTCATCGCCCACTCCGAAGCGTTCCGGGCGGGCGGCGATTGGCTCGACGGGCTGCTGCGCGGCCTGGACGAAAACCGGACGCTGCTCGGTGACCTGGTCGCAGAGCACCTTCCGAAGGTGAAATATCAATGGCCGCAAGGGACTTACCTTGCGTGGCTGGACTGCCGCGCGCTCGGATTCGCCGAAGAGGCCGCCGCGGGCCTGGCGGTGGTCGCCGACCTGTCCGGGCCCGCCCGGTGGTTCCTCGACCATGCTCGGGTGGCGCTGAGTTCCGGCCACGTCTTCGGAACGGGCGGCGGGGGCCATGTCAGATTGAACTTCGCGACCTCGCGGGCCATCCTCACCGAGGCCGTGTCGCGGATGGGCCGCGCCCTCGCCGATGCCCGCTAGGCGGGGATCTGCTTGGCGCCGCGGCCCAGGTTGCGGAAGCCCGCGGCGGGTTCCTTGAAGCCGAGCACGAACGGCAGCGAGCTCAACTCCAGATTCATCGTCGCCCGGAACCGGCGAAAGAAGCCGGACTCCGGCTGCGCGAGGGAAACCTGCGAGACCGCGAGGTCGATGTAGTGCGTCGGCGTCTCGCCGATGTCGTCGAAGACGTGAGTCAGCGGTTTGCACTGCGCGCGCACGGACTCGTCGAGGCACGCCGCGACGGGTTCGGTCATCAGCACGTATTCGACCACCGGAACCAGGTTTTTCAGCATTCGGTGCACCAGGATGACGTCGAAGCCGGCGAGCTCGGTGTGGCGCTTCACCCGCTGCTCGGCCACCTCACCCTGATGGACGACGAACTTCAACGACAGGCTGTCCAGTTGCGCGCAACTCGCACACTCGCAGGCGACGTCCTTCTTGAAGCGCTCGCGCCGCGCGATGAACGCCTCCCGCATCCGGGACAGCCGGTCACACACCAGCACTTTGGCGTCACCGTCGGGCGCCCAGAAGAAGGCGGCGTCACCCTCGAGCTTCGCCAGCTTCAAGCCCCTGCCGGCGTCGATCACCGACTCCAGCAGGCCCGCCACCGTCAACTGCGCGTGGGCCAGATGGGTGCGGTTCCACTGCATGTAGTGCGTGTAGCCGCTGATGTCCGCAATGATCAGGACAGCGTGCCGAATCGCCATGAACAAGCCAGTTTAATGGCCAGCCGACGTCTAGCCCACGGGAATCTCCCACTAGACGAAGTCGCGTTGTCGCGAGAGGCTTGCAGAGGCGCCCGCCCACCGGAGGAGCTGAATATGCATGTGCTACGAACCCCGGACTCCCGATTCGAAAACTTGGAGGGTTATCCGTTCGTAGCGAACTACGTTGACGTGGCGGCAAGCGACACCCAGCCGCTGCGCATGCACTTTCTCGACGAGGGCCCCGCCGACGGGCCACCGATCGTGCTCCTGCATGGCGAGCCGACCTGGAGCTACCTGTACCGGACGATGATCCAGCCGCTGGCCGACGCGGGGAACCGCGTGCTCGCCCCCGACCTGGTCGGCTTCGGCCGCTCCGACAAGCCCGGCCGGATCGAGGACTACACCTATCAGCGGCACGTCGAATGGGTGACGTCGTGGTTCGAGCGGCTGAACCTCAAGGACGTGACGCTGTTCGTGCAGGACTGGGGATCGCTGATCGGGCTGCGCATCGCCGCCGAACAGGGTGACCGCATCGCACGACTTGTGGTGGCCAACGGGTTCCTACCGACCGCGGAGCGACGTACCCCGCCCGCTTTCTATGCCTGGCGCGCGTTCGCGCGCTACTCCCCCGTCCTGCCCGCCGGCCGCATCGTCTCGGTGGGCACCGTGCGCCGGGTTTCCGCCAGGGTGCGGGCGGGCTATGACGCGCCCTTTCCCGACAAGAGCTATCAGGCCGGTGCGCGGGCCTTCCCGCAGTTGGTGCCGACCTCACCGGAGGATCCGGCGATCCCCGCCAACAGGGCCGCGTGGAAGGCGCTGGGTCAATGGGAGAAACCCTGCCTGGCCATTTTCGGCGCCCGCGACCCGATCCTCGGCCAGGCGGACCGTCCCCTGATCAAGCACATTCCCGGCGCCGCGGGCCAGCCGCACGCACGCATCAACGCCGGTCATTTCATCCAGGAAGACTCCGGACCCGAACTGGCCGAACGCATTCTGTCCTGGCAGCAGGCGCTGCGCTGACCTCTTCAGCGCGTGTTGACGAGCCGCACGACGACCCGCATGGCCGCCCTGCTCCCCTTCGATCAGTGATCGGGAATCCCCGCCCCTGCCAGCGCAGGCACCACGTCCTCGTTGTGTAGCAGCGACGCGGCGCCGGCCTTGAACTGGGTGAGTTTCTCGATGATCGTATGTCCCTCGGGGGTGTGGCCCCAGATGCTGATGCCCCGATGGGTAGTGGGCTCCCAGGTGGTCTCGTCGACGACGATCGGATTCCAGCCCAGCTCCCATTCGAACCCCGAGGGAGTCACGGCGTAGAAGGACAGTTCCTTGTCGTTGGTGTGCTGGCCGACGCCGAGTGCCATCCGAAAGCCGAGTTCCTTGACGCGCTGGTAGGCGGCCGTCATGTCGTCGAGCTCGGCCACCTGGACGTTGACGTGCTGAACCCGGGTGCGGATCGGGTTGAGCCGCAGGCGGTTGACCGCCGCAATCGCCACCGTGTGGTGCCGCTCGTTGACCCGCAGGAAGCGGATCTTGAACTTCAGCCCGCTGATCGTCTCGTCGATGAAGTCGGACAGTCGCGCGTCCAACACCGCGTCGTAGTAGCCGTGCAGCTGATCGGGCTTGGTGGTGGTGACGGCTACGTGGCCCAAACCCGCTGCGCCGGTGATGAACCCACCTTCCGCGGCCATGCGCAACGGCATCGCGCCGGAGCGTGCGCGCGTGAAGGCTTCCTGGGTCAGGCCGTTGGGTCCGGGGAAGCGGACGAGCCGTTCCACGCCGCGCAGCGCGGCGTCCTCCTCGGTGCCCTCGGTCACCGGCACACCATGACTCTTGACGCGGGCCAGGACGGCGTCAAAGGCGTCGTGGTCGTCGACGTGCCAGCCGAGCGCGGTGACATCCTCGGCGGGGCCCCGTTGCAACAGGAAGCGACACTCGTTGTCGTCGAGACGGAACCGCATGGCGTCGGTCGTCGCGTCGTCACAGTGCATGCCGATGGCGTCGCGGCCGAATCGTCGCCAGTCGCCGAACTTCTGCGTCTCGATCACCGCGTAGCCGAGTTGGACCCGGCCGAACACCGAGGGGCTCATCGCCGACCCTCCAGAAACTCGATGGCCAGCCGGTTGAACAGTTCGGCGCGTTCCCATTGCATCCAATGGCCGGTGTGCGAGGTCATCACCAACTCGGCGTTCGGCAACGTGTTGAGTAGCGTGGGGCCGCCCGATGGCCGGTTCACCTTGTCGTCGCGGCCCCACAGGACGAGCGTCGGCGTCGTCAGCCGGCGCAGCCGGCTGTCCCGGGTGAGGTCCATTCGCCACAGGGTGCGCAACGCCCGCGGCCCGGAGGGGCGGCGCAGCGGCGGGTCCGCGATTACCTCCGGGTCGATCGAGGCGCGGTAGCGCAGGTCGATCAGGTCCTCGGGTACCGAGGAGCCGTCGTAGACGAGGTAGGTGCGGATGAAGGTGGCGAGTTTGTCGCGGCTGGGGCCGTCGCCGCCGTAGTAGGACAGCAGGCTCCGCAACCCGGCCGTGGGCAGGCCCCTGGTTGTGCCGATGCCGCCGGGGCCCATCAGCACGAGTTTGCCGACGCGGTGCGGGGTGTCCAGGGCCAGCCGCAGGGCCGCCGCACCGCCGTACGAGTTGCCGACGAGGTGGGCGGTGTCGATGCCCAGTTCGTCGAGGAGGCCGCGGGTCATGTCGGCCAGGTAGCCGAACGGATCGTCGTGGTCGACGTACTTGGCCGACCGGCCGTAGCCGGGCATGTCGGGGACGATGAGCCGGAAATGCGTTGCGAGGGCGTCGATATTGCGCGAGTAGTTCGACACGCCCGACGCGCCTGGTCCGCCGCCGTGCAGCATGACGACCGCCGGTCCATCCCCGGTTTCGGAAACGAAGATCGGTTTCCCTGCGACGCTGACGGTGCGCTCGCTCAACTGCGTGGTGATCATGCGCTGGCTCCGATCGGGGTGGCCGCCAGCGGTGGCGTCAGGTCGGTGAAGCCCGTCGGCGGCGCCGGCAGCGGGAGGCCCGAGCCGGCGGCGGCGAACACGAATCCGTCGGGGCGCAGCACCACCGCCGCCGCCTTCTTGCCGTGCAGCCACCGGGTCAGCGTGCCGTCGTCGTCGCGAATCGCGCCGGGCCGCGGTGCGCCGGCGGTGATGGCCAGAGCACGAGCGCCCAGCTGCGCCCACCGCCCGGCACCCGGTGGCACCGCGCCGAGGTGCAGGACGGTCCAGCCGCCGCCGAGGGCGTCGTCCAGCCTCTCGCGCTTTCCGGCGGCGATGGTGACCCAGGGCTGCGGCAGCTGCCAGCCGACCGCGGCGTGCGCCTCGGCCGTGAAACACCCATTCGGGTAGTGCGCGGGCGGAATCCAGATCAGGCTCTGCCCCGCCTTCAGCACGCCGGGCAGCCGCGTCAAGCCTCGCAACAAATGGTTTCTTAGGAGCGCCAACCACTTTCGGCGCTCGGTGATGAGGCGCCCGTTGCGCACCGCCCGGCGGGTGACCTCGGTGACGTGCGGTTTGCGCTCGACCTGGTAGCTGTCGAGCAGCGCATCGGGCGCCTGCCCGCGCGCCACGGCCGCTAGCTTCCAGCACAGGTTGGCCGCGTCACGCACCCCCGCCGACATCCCCTGACCGATCCAGGGCGGCATGGCATGCGCCGCGTCACCGGCCAGGAAGACCCGGCCGACGCGCCAGCGATCCGCGACGCGCACGTGGTGGCTGTAGATGACGGCGCGCAGGATCTTCACCTGTTCTTCGGTGATGCCCTGCTCGTGCAGGACCTCCCACACGGCCTCATCGGTGACGAGTCGCTTCTCGTCCTCTCCGGCTCGGGCCGGGTATTCCCAGCGGTGATGCCCCAGCGGAGTCGGGCAGTCGACCGTCGGGCGGGCGGGATTGCAGTGAAAGCGCAACCGGTCGTGACCGTCCCACTCGCGAATCACCTTGGTGTCGATGACAACCCAGCGTTCCGCGTAGGTGCGTCCTTCGTATCCGACTCCGAGTTGGGCGCGGGTCGGCGACGCTCCGCCGTCGGCGGCGATCACGTACGACGCTCTGACGCGTTTGAAGGCGTCGGCGCGCAGATCGGCAAGCAGCAGGTCGACCGTCGAGTCGCCGTTGACCACACGCAGGCATTCGTGTTCGAGCAACACGTCGACGTTGGGATACCTGGCGACGCCCTCCCGCAACACGTGGTCAACCGCGGGCTGGTACAGGAACTGCTGGGGCGGGTGCCCGCAGCCCCGGGACGTCATGGTGGTTTCGACGAACGGCACCCCGTTGGCGTCGACCCACGCCAACGGCCGATCGGGCAGCATGTCCCGTTGCAACCGGTCCGCCAAGCCGACGGACTGCCAGATCCGCATCACCTCCTCGTCGGTCGAAATGGCCCGCGCGCGCCCGTACACGTCGGGATCGCGCTCGATGACGACGACGTTAAGGCCCATGCGGCCAAGCAGATTCGCGGCGGTGGCACCCGTGGGTCCATAGCCGATCACCGCTACGTCATAGGTCGGGTGCTCGTTCATTGCCCTCTCGCCTTCGTGTCGGGCTTGTTCTGTAGTGATCACTACGGTAATGTAATGATCACTACAGGGTCAAGACCTCATGCGGAGGAGTTTCCGTGGCGACCAAAGACAAGCCGCAGCGCCGCCGCCGTCTCGATGGCGAAGCATCCCGGGCGCGCATTCTGGATGCGGCCACCGAGATCGCCAGCGAGCGCGGCTACGAGGGCACAAGCATCGGGCTGGTCAGCGCGAAGTGCGGCCTGCCGGCCAGCTCGATCTACTGGCACTTCAAAGACAAAGACGACCTGATCGCCGCCGTCATCGAACGCAGCTTCGCGCAATGGCTTTCAGCATGGGAGATGCCGGCCGAGGGCACCGCGCGAGAGCGGCTCGTCTCGATGGTGATGCAGATCGCCAAGGCGCTGCTGGACTCCCCCGACTTCCTGCGCCTCGGCCTGATGCTCGCCCTGGAGCGGCGGCCGGTCGAGCCACGGGCGCGTGCCATGTTCCTGGCCGTGCGCGCCCGGGCGTTCGAGACGCTCACCCTCGCCATCCGGGACCTCGTCCCGGGGCTGACCGACGCGCAGGTCCACCAGTGGGCCACCTACGCGCTCTCCGGTGGTGACGGACTGTTCGTCGCCAAGGAGCTCGGCGGTGACTCGGTCGACCTGCTGGCGCTGTTTGAGCTGCACGCGAACACCCTCTACGAAGGTGCGCTGCGGATGGCCGCCGAAAACGCGAAATGACCGCTACCCAACGCTGGCCGGTGGCCATCATCGGCTCGGGAAACATCGGCACCGACCTGCTCCTCAAGATCCACCGCAGCGACGGTCCGCTCACCGTGGGCGCGATGGTGGGCATCGACCCTGACTCGGACGGGCTGGCCCGGGCGCGGCGAATGGGCGTGCCCGCCACCGCCGACGGCGTCGACGGGTTGCTCAACATGCCGGACTTCGCCCGCATCAAGCTCGCCTTCGACGCCACGTCCGCCGAGGCGCACCGGGCCACCTGGGCCGCCTTGCAGGCCACCGGAATACGGATGATCGACCTCACCCCCGCATCGGTCGGCCCGATGTGCGTGCCCGTGGTCAACCTCGACGACCACCTCGACGCGCCCAACCTCAACATGGTGACCTGCGGCGGGCAGGCGACGGTGCCCATCGTGGCCGCCGTCGCCAAGGCCGGCGTCGTCTCCTACGCCGAGATCGTCTCGTCGATCTCGGCGAAGTCCGCCGGGCCCGGCACCCGGGCCAACATCGACGATTTCATCGAAACCACCGCCACCGCCCTGCAAGTCGTGGGCGGCGCGCAGCGCGGCAAGGCCGTCATCATCGTCAACCCCGCCGAACCCCCGGTGCACATGCGCAACACCGTCTACTGCCTTGTCGACGGGGACGTCGACAAGGCCTTGATCGAGAACGAAATCCTTGGCATGGTCGCCCAGGTCGCCGCGTACGTGCCCGGCTATCGGCTCAAGCAGGACGTGCAATTCGAGGTCTTCGGCCACGACAATCCGCTCTACATCCCGCAAACCGGCAAGTTCACCGGCACCCGCGTCACGGTGCTGCTGGAGGTGGCCGGCGCCGCCGACTACTTACCCGCCTACGCCGGCAACCTCGACATCATGACCTCTGCCGCCAAGGCCACCGCCGAGCGCATGGCCACCCATGCGATGGGCTTCCGCGAAACTGCCGGTGCCGCAACGTGACCCAACGCATCTACGTCAGCGATGTGACCCTGCGCGACGGCATGCACGCCGTGCGCCACCAGTACAGCATCGAGCAGGCCACGACGATCGCGCGGGCACTCGACGAAGCAGGGGTCGACTCGATCGAAGTCGCTCACGGTGACGGGCTGTCGGGTTCCAGCTGCGTGTACGGGTTCGGGGCGCACACGGACACCGAATGGATCGAGGCCGTCGCCGCGGCCGTCGGCAACGCGAAGATCGCGACGCTGCTCCTGCCCGGAGTCGGCACCCTTCGCGATCTCAGGGACGCGCGGCGCGCAGGCGCAACCGTCGTGCGCGTCGGCACCCACTGCACCGAGGCCGACCTTGCCGCGCCCTATCTCGCGGCTGCCCGCGGCCTGGGCATGGACGCCGTCGGCTTCCTGATGATGAGCCACCTGACCAGTCCCGCCCGCCTGGCCGCCCAAGCCAAGCTGATGGAGCGATTCGGCGCCACCTGTGTATATGTCGTGGACTCGGGCGGCGCGATGACGATGCGCGGCGTCGGTGAGCGCGTCGACGCCCTGCGCCAAACCCTGCGGCCCACAACGGAGATCGGCATCCACGCCCACCACAACTTGTCACTGGGCGTCGCCAACTCGATCACCGCCGTGGAGCACGGCGCTTACCGGGTCGACGCGTCCCTCGCGGGCATGGGCGCGGGCGCCGGAAACGCGCCGCTCGAGGTGTTCATCGCCGCGGCCTCCCGCCTCGGCTGGGACCATGGCTGCGATCTACATCTGCTGCAGGACGCGGCCGACGACGTCGTCCGGCCCCTGCAAGACCGGCCCGTGCGGGTCGACCGCGAGACCCTGACCCTCGGCTACGCCGGCGTGTACTCCAGCTTCTTGCGGCACGCGGAGGCGGCCGCCGCCCGGTTCGACATCGACGTCCGCGCGCTGCTCGAAGAGGCCGGCCGGCGCGGGATGGTGGGCGGCCAGGAGGACATGCTCGTCGACATCGCCCTCGACCTCACCGGTGCAGCCATCAGCCCGTGACGGCCAGCACGGCTTCCGCCAACTCGGGCCGGCAGACCACCAAGTCCGGCAACTTGGGATCAGACCGGTTGTAGGCGAGGGCGGACCCGTCGATGCGGGAGGTGTGCAGACCGGCCGCTCGGGCCACGGCCACCGGCGCAGCCGAGTCCCACTCGAATTGGCCGCCGGCGTGGACGTACACGTCGGACAACCCCTGCACGAGCGAAGCCACCTTGGCCCCGGCCGAGCCCATTTCCACCAGCACTCCGTCCAGGGCGTCGCGGACGGTCAGCGCAATGGCGGGGGGCCGGGTGCGCGACACCACGATGCGCGGCTTGCCAGGCGCGGCGGGAGGCGAATCCACCTCGGGGGTGGCCAGGGTGATCCCCTGCGCCGGCAGCGCGACCGCCCCGGCGACGAGCTCACCGGCCTCCCACAGCGCAACGTGCACGGCCCAGTCGTCACGTCCGAGCTCGGAGAATTCCCGCGTCCCGTCCAGCGGATCCACGATCCACACCCGCTCCGAGCGCAGCCGAACCGGATTGTCGACGCCCTCCTCGGACAGCACCGCGTCGTCGGGCCGCTCGTCGGCGAGCGCCGCCATCAAGAAATCGTGGGATCGCTTGTCTCCCGCGGCTTTCCGCTCGCCCGCTTCCGCGTCTGCGAACTCTTCCCGGACCGTGAGCAACAGCCGTCCGGCCTCGGTGGCCAACCGCGCGGCCAATTCGTGGTCATCCGTCAGCTGCAGGGCCATCACAATCCTTAAGTTGGCAGTGTTGACCAACTTTACCGTGCCACCGGGGTGCGGACGGGCACCACCCCTCGCGGAGTGTTCCGGCCGTAATCTGGTGATCGTGAGCGGGGGCAACGTTCCTATCTTGAGTCGGTTGGGACGCATTCCACGGGGGCGTCTGATCGTGATCGGCATCGTTTCGGCGGTCGCGCTGGGCGGCGTCCTCACCTTCGTGGTGCTGAAATTGAGCCAGGGTGACCAGGGCGCCAAGCCACCCACCGCCCAGCCGGCACCACCGCAGAGCTTCGCGATCCCGGGCTGCTACAACCTGTCGGTTCCTCCCGTCGAGCGGCCCAAGCGGCTGAACGTGCTGGGTTGTGCGAGCGTCGCCGTTGCGCTGCAAGACATGTCGTGGAGTTCGTGGGGCCCGCAGGGCGCCGACGGCACCGGCACGGCCGTCTTCAAGGTCTGCGACCCGAATTGCGCGGCCGGGTACCAACTCAGCGAGCCGGTAATCGTCCACGCGTGGAATCCGCAGCCGCCGCGGCGCGAAGCGATCTGCCAGGTCGGCCTGAACATCTTCGCCGACATGATCCTGGCCTTTCCCAAGAGTGTTCCCCCGCCGACCGTGCAGAAGATGAACACTCAGTACAACGGGCAGCCGGCGGTGCACTTCGCCAACTACTCGAGCGGCGACACACGCGGCACTCAATTCATCGGCTACACGTACTGCAACTAGCCGCTGGACCCCCGATGGCGGCGACCCGTCCCCCGCAAGCGGGAGGTGCCCCCATCGCCCGGCTTCGCCGCGCTCGCGATCGCCGCTGATATGGGAGACATCTTGTCAAGGGGCAGGGTGAAGCGGCGGCCGCAACCGTCGTCGTGGCCGCCGCTTCGTTGACCAGATGGGTCAGTTGGGGGATGTCGAGCGTGTCGTATCGACGCGTGTCAGTCTGATATACGCGGGTTGGTTAC
>NZ_MPNT01000023.1 GCF_001907675.1 Mycobacterium paraffinicum | reverse complement strand
ACCCAACACTCGTACGCTGAACCTTCACTGGGGCCTCCCACATCTGTGGCTCTACGGCCAGGACCCATTTCCCGACCGCAACCCACGTTCACATGTGAGCGAGGCCCCAGCCCCCCATACCGTCTAGCCCCGCGCGTGCGCTAGGAAGAACTGCGCGATGGCCTCCGAGCCGTCGAGCGCGCGGGTGGTGGGCCCGACGATCGCCTTGGGCAGGTACTGCCTGCCCCCGGGCCACGTGTGCCCGCCGCTGTCGATCTGATAGAAGATCACCTCGGTCGACGCCGCGCAGGCCGTGGAGTCGAAGCGGCGCACGACGGTCCCGTCCCCGACGTTGGGCAGGGACTGGACGGACGGGTCGCCCTGGCAGTGATCGGCGGTACGCCACGTGTTCACCATGCTGTCGGCGGAGATGGCGTGGCTGACCCCGCCGCGACCGCGCACCACCCCGCCCTTGAACGGCACCAGCGGGTCGGCGGTGCCGTGGGCCTCCAACACCGACACGGGCCGCGACGGGTTACATGCCACGCCCACGCCCAGCGTGCCGGCCACGGGGGCGGCCGCGGCGAACACGTCGGCGCGGTCGCACGCCAGCCGGTTGGACATGAATCCGCCATTAGACATCCCGGTGACGAAAATGTGCCCCGGGGCGATGCCGTAGTCGTTCTGCAGCTTGCCCGCGAGCCCCACCAGGAAGCCGACATCGTCGATATGCCGGCGATCCGCCGGCGACGCACCCCGCCCGTCGGCCCAGCTCTTGTCGTAGCCGTCGGGGTAGACCACCAGCAGGTTGTGGGCGTCGGCGACGGAGTCGAACCCGGTCAGCCCCCGCTGCCCGTTCCCGGTGCCACCGCCGCCGTGCAGGCTCAGCACCAGGCCGACCGGGCTGCCCGGCGGCACGTGCAACAGGTAAGTTCGGTCCATGCCGCCGGAACGGAACGTCCCGGACGCATCCCGAGCGCCGGCCGCCGACACATGCCTCTCACCACAGCCCACCAAGCACACCGCAACGAGGACCAAAGACAACAAACGCACGCACGGCATGACGTCAGGACCCCGGCAACGCCGACGGCGGAGCAAACCGTGCTCGGGGTGTGGCGGTGATCGCAATATGATTGATCCTGCACCGAGCGGCGCCGCAACGTGCGAATATTCGGGCAGCCCCCGCTGTCAGCGAGCAACGGCACTTGGATGTCACGGGAGTATCAGAAATGACGAGGACCCAGATCCGCAACCCGAGCCTGCTGCTGTTGCTGATGGCCGCCGGCGTCGTCCCGGCGGCCGGGCTGCTGGACGTGCTGGGCACCACCCCGGTCGCGCACGCCAGCGCCGCCGATGACGCGTTCCTCGCCGCGCTGACGGCCAAGGGCATCAACTACGAGTCGCCCGAAACCGCGATCCGGTCCGGGCACCTGGTGTGCCAGGAACTCGACACGGGTGAAGCGCCGCAACAGGTGGCGAATGACGTGATGACCAACAGCCACCTCGACGGCTACCACGCCGGCTACTTCGTCGGCGTGAGCATCCGGGCGTACTGCCCGAAGTACGGGGCGCAGGCCTGAAAGTTAACAACGAGTTGACAGGTTCGTGACAAACGCGCCGGTAAAATTTGAACTCGGAAACAATTCCTGAGATCTCGAAGGCCAAATGATTCCTAGACTTTTGGTCGGCGTGGCACTCGCTCTCGGCACAGCCGGTTGGACGGCGGCCACCGCCCACGCCGACCCAAGCCCCTTCAACACGCTCAGCTGCAGTTGCGAGGAGACGGCGCCCGCGGACAGCGCGGCCCTGACCGACAAGATCGATCGGGGCATCCAGCACGGTCTTGCG
Source organism: Mycobacterium paraffinicum (assembly GCF_001907675.1). GTDB lineage: Bacteria > Actinomycetota > Actinomycetes > Mycobacteriales > Mycobacteriaceae > Mycobacterium > Mycobacterium paraffinicum_A. Next base: position 89,852 of record NZ_MPNT01000023.1, on the reverse strand, counting down.
GATCAGGCCACGATGCAGATTCATCACTGAGGTTCACGTTCGCCGCCCGGTGTAATGGTGGTAGCGAGCGGCGCGTCGGCGGATGCGATACGCGTTGCCACGGGTCCGATGCGGTTGTCCGACGAGGTGCATCGGCTCGCTGTAGAAGAGCATCTTGGCCAGCTCCACCAAAACCAGATAACAGATCACGAACGTGCCCAGCACGGCGAAGAACTGCCATGGCAGCGGCGTGAAGCCCAGGGTGCGGGCCAGCGGTGAGATCGTCAGCCCGGCGCCGACCGCGACCACGGTGAGGCTGGTGACGGTGAGCAGCGCGCTGGCCCGGCTGCGGAAGAACGGCACCATGCGGGTGCGGATCACGAAGATGATCAGCGTCTGCGTCGCGAGCGATTCCACGAACCATCCGGTGCGGAACTCGACCGCGCCGGCGTGCAGCACGCCCAGCATCAGCCCGAACGTCAGGAAGTCGAACAGCGAACTGATGGGGCCGAAGATCAGCATGAACCGGCGGATGAACGCGACGTTCCAGTGCGACGGCGCCTGCAGCTGCGCGGCGTCGACCCGGTCGGTCGGGATCGCCAGCTGCGAGGTGTCGTAGAGCAGATTGTTCAGCAGGATCTGGCTGGGCAGCATCGGCAGGAACGGCAACAGCGCCGACGCGGCCGCGGCGCTGAACATGTTGCCGAAGTTGCTCGACGTACCCATCAGCACGTACTTGATGGTGTTGGCGAAGATGCGCCGGCCCTCGGCCACCCCGGTGGCCAGCACCCCGAGGTCCTTTTCCAGCAACACCACGTCGGCGGCGTCCTTGGCCACGTCGGTGGCGCTGTCGACGGAGATCCCCACGTCGGCGGCGTGCAGGGCCAACGCGTCGTTGACGCCGTCGCCCAAGAAACCGACCGACCTTCCCTTGCGCCGCAGCGCGGTGATCAGCCGCGCCTTCTGCTCGGGGGAAATCCGCGCGAAGATGGTGTGGTCCTGCGCGACAACGGCGAACGCGTCGTCGTCCAGCGCGTCCAGCTCTACGCCGGTGACGGTGCCCTTGGACGCCAATCCCAAGTCACCGCAGACCTTTTCGGCGACCCGCGGGTTGTCCCCGGTGGCGATCTTCAGCTCGATGCCCAGGTCCGCCAGTTCAGAGAGGGATTGGCGCGCAGCGGATTTGGGCTCGTCAGCGAAGACCAGGAAGCCCGCAAGCGACAGCTCGCACTCGTCCGCGCGGGTGAGCGCCGTCAACCCCGGCGCCGGTTTGGCGGCCACGGCCACCACCCGGCGCCCGGCGGCGAACAACCCCGCGAGGGTTTTCTCGGCCACCGCCGCGACGCCCCGGCATTGGGCCAGCACCTGCTCGGGCGCGCCCTTGATCACCAGCGTCCGGGTGCCGTCATCGTCGACCAGCACCGACGTCGCCCGGCGTTCATGGTCGAACGGCAGCATCGCGACCCGCGCGGCGCCGGCCACCAACTCGTGCGCCCGCGGGGACTCCCAGAGCGCGGCGTCGAGCGGATTGGCACTGGCGCCACCGGTTTCCGGATCCACATCGGTGGCCAGCAGACCCAGCCGACGGACCGGGTCGCTGTGCGCGCCGGTGGCGTCGAGGGTGTCGACCAACCGCAGCCGGCCCTCCGTCAGGGTCCCGGTCTTGTCGGTGATCAGGATGTCGATGTCGCCGAGGTCCTCGATGCACACCAACCGCTTGACGAGCACCTTGGCCTTGGCCAGCTGCCGTGACCCTGTGGCCAGGCCGGTGCTCACGACGGCGGGCAGCAGCTGCGGGGTGATGCCGACCGCGATCGCCAGCGAGAACAGCACGGAGTCGATGATCGGCTTCGCCAGCAGCAGGTTGCTGATCAGGATGACGACCATCAACGCGACGGCCACCTGCAGCAGCAGATAGGAGAACCGGCGCAGCCCCACCTGGAAGCCGGTCTCCGGCTGGCGTTCGTCCAAACCCGCTGCGATGCGGCCGAATTCGGCGTTCCTCCCGGTGGCGTACACCACCCCGGAGCCTTCGCCGGCGCTGACGATGGTGCCCATGAACGCCAGGTCGGCCGCGTCGGCCAGGTCGGTTCCCGGGGGCACGGGTTCGGGTGACTTCTCGGACCCGGTCGACTCCCCGGTCAGGATGCTTTCGTTGCATTCCAGACCGCTGACCCCGATCAGCCGGACATCGGCCGGCACCGCCTCCCCCAGTGACAGCCGGATCACGTCCCCCGGCACCAGCGCGGTGACGGGGAGCGTGACGAACTCCCCGTCGCGGCGCACGACGGCGTTGTGGTGCACGCTGGCATGCAGGTCGGCGGCGGCGCGCTCGGCGCGGTACTCGTTGATGAAGCCGAGGCCGATGCTGGCCACCAGGATGACGCCGATGATGACGGCCTGCATGCTGTCGCCCAGAAAGTACGAGACGACCGCGGTGCCGGCCAGCAGGATGAGCACCGCGTTGCGCAGCTGACGACCCAGCACCGCAAGGACATTGACGCGGTGCGTCCGCACCGCGTTGGGGCCGAGGCGCGTCAGGCGGGCGGCCGCCTCGGCGCTGGACAACCCGGCGGCCGAGCTGGCCAGCAGGCGCAGCACCTCATCGACGGGGGACGCCGCGACCGACGTCGTGGTTGCGGCCGCGGAATCCGGTAGCACCTCGGCGGTCACAGCCAGTCCCGGCGTTTGAACATCAGGTAGATCACCACCATCAGGACGAATATCAGGCTGGTGCTGGCGATGAACCCGGCGAGGTGACCGAAACCCGGGTACGGCACGTTCTGGCCGTAGAACCCGGTGATCGCCGTGGGCACGGCGATGATGGCCGCCCACCCGGTCAGCTTCTTCATGATCGTGTTCAGCCGGGCGTCCTGCAGCGACAGGTTGGTCTCGAAAATCGTTGTGACCATGTCGCGCAACGATTCCGTCCATTCGGACACGCGCAGCACGTGGTCGTACAGGTCGGCGTACAGCGGGTCCAATTCCGGGGCGGTCCCCACTTCGCGCCGATGGTGCTGAATCGAGTTGACCACCTCCCGCATGGGCAGCGCCACCCGCCGCAGCCCCACCAGGTCCCGCCGCATCTGGAATGTCCGGCGCTGGAAGCTGGGCTGGCGCGGCCTGCCGTCGAACAGCTCGTCCTCGATGGATTCGACGCAGTCGTCCAGGGCCTCCACCGCCGCGAAATGACTGTCCACCACGACGTCGAGCAGGCCGTGCACCAGCGCGCCCACCCCGTACTGCTGGGCGCCGATCTCCTCCCATCGCCGGGTGACCGCGGCGACGTCGAAGTCGGGTGTCAGGCGCACGGTGATCAGGCCGCGGGGCAGCACGAACGCCGAAATCCGGTGCATGGACAGCATTCGCCGCGGCTCGTCGGCGGCCTCCGATGCGACCTCGACCGCATAGACCGTGAAGAAGGTGTGCGTCTCGTAGGCGGTGGCCTTGACCCGCTCGGCGGCCGCCACGGCGTCCTCGACGGCCCACGTGTTGAGGCCGAGTTCGGCGGCCAGGTCACACAGCGCGTCGTGGTCGGGGACGCACAGATCGACCCACACCAGGGTGTCGGGTTCACGCAGGTATTCCGAGATGTCGGCAAAGGTGAAGTCGTCCTGCGGCTTACCGTGGCGCCAGACGCGGCCCTGGATGTTGCCCTGCACGACGCTATCTTCTCAGCCCGACCCAGCCGCCGCCCATCAGTAGGTGGAGACGTCGTCCTGCTCGGGCAGGTCGCCGCTGACCATGAAGATGACGCGGCGCCCGACTTCCACGGCATGGTCGGCGAACCGCTCGTAGAAGCGGCCCAGCAGCGCGGCGTCCACGGCGGCGGGAATGTTGTCCGTCCAGTTCTGGTCCAACAGCACGCTGAACAGCTGCCGGTAAAGCTCGTCCATCGCGTCGTCTTGTTCGCGAAGGCGTGCGGCCCGCTCCGGGTCGTGGGACATCAGCACCTGTTTCGCGTTGTCGCCCAATGCGATTGCCACCTTGGCCATGTCGGCGAAACACGCGCGGACGTTGTCGGGGAGTGCCCGGTTCGGGTGCTCGCGCCGGGCGATCTTGGCGACGTGCACGGCAAGGGCGTCCATTCGCTCAATGTCGGCGATGATCTGGATGGCGCCGAAGATTGCCCGTAACTCCCCGGCAACCGGCTGTTGTAGTGCCAGTAACGCGAACGCTTCTCGCTCCGCTCGCCCCCGCATGACCACCATTCGGTCATGCTCCCGGATGACCCGTTCGGTGGCGTCGAGGTCCGCCTCCAACAACGCTTTGGTCGCGCCCCTCATGGCTTCGTTGGCCAGGCCGCACATCTCGCCGAGCTGGACGCTCAATTCGTCCAGCTGGTGGTGGTAAGCGGTTCGCATAGCGCAACGGTGGCCAATGCGAGCGCTTTTCACAAGGGACGAAAGGCACCCGAAGAGGGCCTGAACGGCTCCTCCCCCACCGCGCCACCGCCGGTTAACCTGCCGCTGTCAACATATCGAGGAAATCCACCCGAGCGAAGAGAACACGGTGAGCACACGACGCGGCCTGCCCGGGCTGGGCCTGCTGACGGCGCCGTTGCGCGTCGCCGCGGTGAGCGCCGAGATCGCCGCCGGCGCCGCGTTGTTGGGCGGAAACGTCGCGACGAGCATGGGCAGGTCGCTGGTGCGCGCGACGCCGGACGTACCGGCGCTGACCCGTGCGGCGGCGGGCGCGGTGCTGGAGGCGGCGGGCGGCCCGCTGGCTCGGCGCGTGAGCGTCACCGGGCCCCGGCGCTGGATCGAGGTCCGCGGCCTCGAGGGCGAGCGCGCGGCGGACATCGCGGCGGCGGCCTTGGAGGCGGTCCGGGCGATGCCCGGCGTCCAACGGGCACACCTCAACCCCACCCTGGCGCGGGTGGTGGTGACCGTCGCCGGCGACGGACCCTCGACGGCCGAACTCTGCCGCGCCGTCGCCGCCGCGGAACGACCCCGCCGAGGCCGGGCCGCGCGGGCGCACCCGGCCAGCCTGCCGGGCGACGACGCGCTGCTGATGGGCCGGCTGGTGGCGGCGACGGCGGCCTCGGTGGGGTTCGGCCTCTCCCTGACCGGCAGCCTGCTGCGGCTGCCCCGATTGCCCGACTTGGTGGCCGTGCCGCCGACCGTGGCCGACCATCTGCCGCGGTTGCGCCGCGAGCTGGAGCGGCGCCTGGGGCCCGAGGGCGCCGACGTGTTGTTCGGCATCGTCAACGCCACCACCGCGGCCCTCACGCTGTCGCCGACGGCGGCGGCCGCCGAGGCCGCGACGCGCACCATGCTGGCGGCCGAGGCGTTCAACGGCAGGCTGGCCTGGAGTCGGCATGAACCCGAGTTGGCCGGCCAGCCGGTGCCCGACGACGCGGCCGCGGCCCCCGTCGGCAACCCGGCCCCGCCGGACGGGCCCGCGGAACGCTACGCCAACCGCATCGGACTGGCCGGCATCGGCGCCGCCGCCGCGGTCGGCCTACTCACCCGCAACCCCGACGCGGCCGGCGCCGCCGCGCTGGCCGCCGTCCCCAAACCGTTGCGCACCGTGCGGGAAGCGTTCGGCTGCACGATGAATCGCGGGCTCACCACCCGCCACGACGCGCTGGTCCTGCGCCCCGGCGTGTTGCGGGCACTCGACCGGATCGACGCGATCATGGTCGATCCGCGAGCGCTGTACACCGACGAGCTGACGGTCAGTCGCGTTCTGGGCGTGGAGAATTCGGCCCGCGCCCACGCCTGGGCGGCGGTCCGGGCCGCGCTCGAGGGCGACGGCATGGAACCGGGATGGCACCGGCTGGCCGACATTCCCGGCGCCGGCGGCGTCGGCGAGGCGCTGATCAGCCCGGTCCGCGACCCGTTCGCCGCGGCGGTGCTCACCGAGGCGCGGCGCTCCCAGCCGCGGGTCTATTCGCTCGACGACGACGGATTGCGTTCCCTGGCACAGGGTTTCGACCGGCTGTACCCCGCGGACGGGTCGATCGACCACGCGGTCGCGGCGGCCGTCGCGGAACTGAAGGCCGCCGGGCACACCGTGGCACTGCTGACGACCGCGGACATGCGCGGCGCGCACCGGTCCGACGTGACGATCGGGGTGCTGCGGCCCGGGCAGTCCGCGCCCTGGGCCGCCGACGTGATCGCGAAGGATCTCACCGGCGCCTGGCGCGTGTTGCACGCGCTGCCCGCCGCGCGCGCGGCCACCGAAGGCGCGGTCCGGTTGTCGGCGTCGGCCTCCGCGCTCGGCGCGCTGATGCTGATTCCCGGTGTGCCGGGCCGCAGTTCGGCGTCGGTCAATGTCGGCATGGTCGCCAGCCTGTGGTTCGGCTACCGGGCGGCGGTGAAGGCCCTTGCGGACCCGCTGCCGGAGCCCGAAACCGCCCACGACTGGCACGCGCTGCCGGTCACCGAGGTGCAGCGGCTGCTGCCCCGCCCGGTCGACGAGCACCACGAGGAAACTCCCACCCCGTGGCAGCGGGTGCCCCCGCTGCGCGTCCTGCACGACGCGACCGCGGTGTCCTGGAAAAGCATCCGCGACTTCGCCGAGGAGATGCGCGGCGACCTGGCGGACCCGATCACCCCGCTGCTGGCCACCGGCGCGGCGGCCAGCGCGCTGCTCGGCTCCCCGCTGGACGCCGTCCTGGTGGGCAGCGTGCTGTTGGTCAACGCCGCCCTGTCGGCCGAGCAGCAGCTGCACGCCGAGAGCACGCTGAATCGCCTACTGGCCGTGCAGGATCCGCCGGCGCGACGCCGGGTCGGTGCGCTGGACGCGCAGCGCCGCGAGAAGGTGCCGACCAAACGCCTGCGGCTGGGCGACATCATCGAGGTGCACGCCGACGAGGTGGTCCCGGCGGATGCCCGGCTGTTGCACGCCTCGAACGTGGAGGTCGACGAGTCGACGCTGACCGGCGAGTCGCTGCCGGTGTCCAAACAGACCGAGCCCACGCCGGGCGCGCCGCTGGCCGAACGGACCTGCATGCTCTACGCCGGCACCACGGTGGTGGCGGGCACGGCGGTGGCCGTGGTCACCGCCGTGGGGTCGCGGTCGGAGATGCGCCGGGCGCTGGCGATGGCGCCGCGCAAGCTGCAGGAGATCGGCCTGCAGCGGCAGTTGCGACACATCACCCGCCGGGCCTTGCCGTTCAGCGTGGCCGGCGGCGGCCTGGTCGGTCTGCTCAGCGTGGCGCGCGGCACCGGGCTGCGCGAGGCGGTGTCCAGCGCGGTCACGCTGATCGTCGCCGCCATCCCCGAAGGCCTGCCCCTGGTGGCGACCCTGGCCCAACTGGCCGCCGCGCGCCGGCTCACCGGCGAATCGGTGCTGATCCGCAACCCCCATTCGGTGGAGGCGTTGGCCCGGCTGAACGTGGTGTGCTTCGACAAGACCGGGACGCTGAGCGAGAACCGCCTCAAGGTCAAGGAGGTGCGCCCGCTGCCCGGCTACGCCCCCGGCGCGGTGCTGGACGCGGCGCTTCCCACCAGCTACACCCGGCACAGCCACCGGGTCGACCACGCCACCGACGACGCCATCCACCGGGCCGCCGCCGACCCCGCCCTTCGCGGCGACGGCTCCGCGCCGCAACGGCTGACCCGCGACGCGTTCCTGCCGTTCCAGTCCGGTCGCCCGTTCGCCGCCGCGCTGGTCGGCACCCGGCTGACCATCAAGGGCTCGCCCGAGGTGCTCTCGTCGGCGTTGCTGCAGCGCGACCACGAGTTGACCCGGCAGATCGACGAGATGGCGGCGGGCGGGCTGCGGGTGCTGGCGGTGGCCGAGCGCCAACTCAGCCAGCGGGAAGCCTCGACGGCCGCAACGGATCCGGATTACCTGGAGACCCTGTGCACGGCCGGCCTCACCCCGATCGGCCTGCTCGGACTGGCCGACACGCCGCGACCCGCGGCGCACGCGGTGCTGAAGGAACTCGCCGCGCGTGACATCGGCGTCCGGCTGATCACCGGTGACCACCCGGCGACCGCGGCGGTGATCGCCCAGGAGATGGGGCTCGACGTCACCCCCGATCGGGTGATCACCGGCAGCGATTGGGAGGCGTTGTCCGCCGACGGACGGGCCGCGGCCGCGGCGTCGCGGGTGGTGTTCGCGCGGATGACGCCCGAACACAAGATCGACGTGGTCCAGACCCTGGAGCGGTCCGGTCTGGTCACCGCCATGGTCGGCGACGGCGTCAACGACGCGGCCGCGATCCGGGCGGCCAGCGTGGGCGTCGGCGTGGCGGCGCGGGGCAGTGACGCGGCCCGCATGGCGGCCGACGTCGTGCTGCTCGACGAGCGGATCGAGGCGCTGATCGACGCCCTCGACGAGGGCCAGCAGCTGTGGCGGCGCGTGCAATCGGCGGTGTCGATGCTGTTGGGCGGCAACCTCGGCGAGGTGTGCTTCGCGCTGATCACCACCGTCCTCACCGGACGGTCGGTGCTCAACGCCCGGCAGATGCTGTTGGTCAACATGTTGACCGACGCGCTGCCCGCCGCGGCGCTGGCCGTCAGCCCGCAGGCTGCCACCGACGAGGTCAGCCGCGACGAGGCGGCGATGTGGCGGGCGATCGGCATCCGCGGGGCGGCGACCACGATCGGCGCGACGGCGGGCTGGGCGATGGCCAGCGTGACCGGCCCGCCGCGCCGCGCGGCGACGGTCGCGTTGATCGCGTTGGTGGGCGCGCAGCTCACCCAGACGCTGGTCGACTCGCGCGCCCCGCTGGTGGTGCTGACGTCGGTCGGCTCACTGGGCGCGCTGGCAGTGGTGGTCAGCACGCCGGGGCTCAGCCAGGTGTTCGGCTGCACGCCCGTGGACCCGCTGGCCTGGGCTCAGGGTTTGCTGGCCGCGGCGGCGGCCAGCGCGCTGTCGGCGGTCGCCCCGGACTTGCTGCTGCGCGCGTCGCAGAGCGTGCAGCGCCGGATGATCGGCGGCTGATGGCGCGCGAAACCGGTTGGCGGCACTCGTTGTTCACGTCAGGTAAACCGCGCGGTCACTTCTCCGGGTCGCGGGCCGATCACGCCAGCCGTACCGTTTGCGGTACACGGCTAACTCGAAAAAGTAAGCGAGCAGGTGGTTGACATGGATCGCGACAATCGGTTGCGGCTCAAGCCTTATCGGTCGGTATCGGAGCATATCGACGGCGCCTGGTGGCCGCAGTCGACCAACCTGGTCGAGGAGCTGCCGAAGTTGCTGACGGCGCTGTCCGAACGGATGGGGCGGGTCGTGGTGGTGGGCTACCGCCGCAACGGCTGGGACGAGGCGCCGGCCTTGATCGAGGTGGCCGGGCACACCGTCGAACTGCTCGGCTTCACCAGCGACGAACCGACCAGCGTCATCCTGATCGGCGAGAACGGCCGCCACGTCACGCTGCAGGTGATCCGGCCCGACACCGCCGAGGAGGCGGCCCGGCAAGCGCTCGAGCGCGCGGGGAAACCCGCCGACGCCGGGGAGACCCCGGCGAGCCGCTCGACGGTGGCGCGGTCGGTGGCCGACGTCGCCGACAAGCTGGCCCGTCACGAGGGCCTGGATGACGAGGCCCGGACCGCCCAGATCAAGCGCTGGAGCGAGGAGGCCGCGTGTCAGTTCGTCGACGCGCCGGTACAGACCTTTGTGCCGATCCTGGTCGAACACATCGTGCGCAACCGCATGCTGGAATCGCGCCCGCACGATCATCGGCGACCGTCGTTGACGCCGTAAGCCCAACGCTGGCTGCATCGCGAAGTAGCGACCGGATGGGCATCCAGCCGCAGGACTGGCTGGAGGTCACGGCCTCGGCCTCCGGCGCACCGACCGACCCCGCCTTACTCGACGGCACGGCCGTCGTCGAAAAGCTGCGCAGCGACGCCGAATTCGGCTTGAGCGGGGCGGAGGCCGCCCGCCGGCTCGCCGTGGTGGGCGCCAACGACATCGAAAGCGTCGCGCCGGCGCCGGCGTGGCGAAAGCTGCTGGCGCAGTTGCGCAGCCCGCTGATCTACCTGCTGCTCGCCGCGCTGATCGCCTCGCTCGCGGTCTGGGCCGTCGAGGGGGCCGACGGCTGGCCGGTCGATGCCGTGGTGATCGGTGTCATTCTCGTCCTCAACGCGCTGCTGGGTTATGCGCAGGAGGCGCGCGCGGAGCGCGCGGTCGGCGCGCTGGCGCGGATGGCCGCGACGTCGGCGACGGTCGTCCGGGACGGCACGCGGCGCACCGTTCCCGCGAGCGAGTTGGTGCCCGGCGACGTGCTGCTGCTCGCCGAGGGCGACGCCGTGGCGGCGGACGCGAGGCTGCTGTGGGCCGAGGGCCTTCAGGTGTCGGAGGCGGCGCTGACCGGCCTGAGTGAACCCGTGCCCAAAGCCGCCCGGACGCTGCCGGAGTCCGCCGATCGGGACGACAAGGCCGACATGGTGTTCAAGGGCACCGCGATCGCCAAGGGCGTCGGGCGGGCGGTGGTGACCGCGACGGGAATGGCGACCCAGACCGGTCAGATCGCCGGCCTGGTGCGGACCGCGGACCGCGAGGCGACGCCGCTGCAGCGCGAGGTGGCGCGGGCGAGCCGGCTGCTGGGGATCGCGGTGCTGGTGATCGCCGTCGTGGTGATCGCGACCATTCTCCTGGTCTTCGGCATCCACGGCGCCCACGACGTGGTGACGGCGGTGCTGCTGGGCGTCTCGCTGGCCGTGGCGGCCGTCCCGGAAGGCCTGCCGGCCATCATGTCGGTCGTGCTCGCGCTCGGGATGCGGCGGATGGCCGCCCGCAACGCCGTCGTCAAGGAGCTGTCTTCCGCCGAGACGTTGGGCTCGGCGTCGGTGGTGTGCTCGGGCAAGACGGGCACCCTGACGACCGGGGAGCTGACGATCGTGCGGGTCGTGACGCCCCTGGGTGCGGTGAAGCTCACCGGCGCCGGATATCGGCCCGAGGGTCGCCTGGAGCGCGACGGGGTCGCCCTGGACGAGGGCGACGACCTGTGGCGCCAGGCCGCGCTGGTGCTCGACGCGGGCGCCGCCGCGGGCGCGGCCACCCTGCACGCGGAGGACGGCCGGTGGACGGTCCAGGGCGATCCCGTCGACGCGGCCTTCCTGGTGGCGCACCGGAAGCTCGACGACGGGTCGCGCCCGGCCCCGGCTCGGGTGACGACGGGTGACCCCGACGAGCTGCTGGACCGCTGCACCTACCTGCAGGCCGGTCGGCGGCTCGCGCCGCTCGACGAGTCGGCCCGGGCCACCATCGGGGGCGACGCCGAGCGGCTCGCGCGCGACGCCCTGCATGCGGTGGCGGTGGCCTACCAGTCGGACGGGAACCTGGTGTACCTGGGCATGGTGGGGATCACCGATCCGCCGCGACCGGAGGCCGCGGCGGCGATCGCCGAGGCGCGCCGGGCGGGGGTCAGGGTCGTGATGATCACCGGGGACCACCCCCGGGTGGCGGCGCGCGTCGCCCGCAAGCTGGGCATCGAGGACAGGGAGTCGGCCGTGTCCGGCGCCCAGCTGGCCACCCTGGACGACGAGCAGCTGCGGGAAACGGTGCGCGTGCATTCGCAGTTCACCCAGGTCGATCCGGTGGACAAACAGCGCATCATCGACGCGCTGCAGGCCGACCACGAGATCGTCGCCGTCACCGGGGAGGGGATCAACGACGCGCCCGCGCTGAAATCGGCCGACATCGGCATCGCCATGGGCCGCAGCGGCACCGAGGTGGCCAGGGAGGCGGCGAACATGATCCTCGCCGACGACAACTTCGCGACCATCGTGCATGCCATTCGGGAGGGGCGCGGCATCTTCTCCAACATCAAGAAGACGCTGCGCTACCTGCTCTCCTCGAACATGGGCGAGATCTTCACCGTCTTCTTCGGCGTCGTGCTGGCCGGGGCGGTCGGCCTGGCGCAGGACCACACCATCGCGCTGCCGCTGCTGGCCACCCAGATCTTGTGGATCAACCTGCTGACCGACGGCGCGCCGGCCCTGGCGTTGGGCGTGGACCCGCAGACCGAGGAGCTGATGAGCCGTCCGCCCCGGTCGGCGTCGGACCGGGTCATCGACGCGCGGATGTGGAACAACATCGTCGTGGTCGGCGCGGCAGTCGCCGCCGCCACGCTGTTCACGATGCACCTCTACGCGCCCGACGGTCCCCTGCCGTCCTCCGTGGGCACCGCCCGCACCGCGGGCTTCACCGTGCTGGTGATCGCCCAGCTGATCAACACGATCAACGCCCGCTCGGAGACGACCACCGCGTTTCGCGGGTTCTTCGCCAACGGGTCGCTATGGGCGGCGATCGGGTTGTCGGCGCTGCTGCAGCTGGCCGTCGTTCAGCTGCCCGCCCTCAACACCGCCTTCACCACCACGCCGCTGACCCTGAGCCAATGGCTGGTGTGTATCGGCATGGCCAGCACGGTGCTGTGGGTGAGCGAGATCCGCAAGGTCATCCTGCGGACATGGCCCCCATGTCGAGAAGCTCAATGGCCTGCAGCGGCCGAGGAACCCGGCGACCGCGCGCGGCTTCAAGAATCGAAGCCCGCGTAGACACCCAGCACGTCGCGGGCCGACACGATGCCGACCAGCGCGCCGTCGCGCTCCACCAGCACGTGCCGGATGTAGCGGTCCATCATTCGGGCGGCGACCCGGTCGACGGAGGCCTCGGCGTCGCACCACACCAGCTTGGTGCTGGCCACCTCGGAGACCAGGGTGGTGGCGGGGTTCCGCCCGGCGGCCACCGCCCGCACGATGTCGCGCTCGCTCACCAGCGCGGACGGCCGCGGGTCGTCGCCGATCACGATCGCCCCCACGTCGCAGGTCACCATGGCCCTGGCGACGTCGGCGATCGTGGCGTTGATGGGGACGCGTGCCACCGGGTCGCCGGTGAGGGTGGCGATCGGGAGGGAGCCCGCCGAAGATATGTCAGTCACGTTCACCATGCTCGCGAGCCGGTGGCGGCCCTTTCTAGTGACCTGAGTCCTCAATCCGCGTCCATCCGGCCCTAGCCGTCGCCGGGCCTCGCTGGTCAGGCTGGCACACATGGGCGCTGTGACACGCGAGCGGCTGGCCCGCTGGCTGGAAACGGGCCTGGCCGCGGCGACCGTCGTCGCGCTGGCGGCCGGGGGGATCGCCTGGCTGGTCGGGGCGGCGCGGGTCGCCGACGGCTGCTGGATCGCGGGCACGGTGGTGGCGGTGATCCCCGCGACGGTGTGGGTGCTGGCGGCGCTGCGCCGCGGCCGGTTCGGCGTCGACCTGATCGCGGTGTTGTCGTTGGTCGGCACGCTGCTGGTCGGTGAGTACCTCGCGGGCGCGCTGATCGCGGTGATGCTGGCCGGGGGGCGGGCGCTGGAGGCCGCGGCCGAGCGCCGCGCGTCCCACGACCTGCGGGCGCTGCTCGAGCACGCGCCGCGGTTCGCCCGCCGCCGGGTGGGATCGGCGGTCGACGTCGTCGCGCTCGCGGACGTAGCGATCGACGACCTGCTGGTGGTCGGTCCCGGCGAGGTGGTGCCCGTCGACGGGCGTATCGCCGGTGCGGTGGCCGTGCTGGACGAATCGGTCCTGACCGGCGAACCGCTGCAGGTGGAACGCGGCGACGGCGAGCACGTGCGCAGCGGGGTGGTCAACGCCGGCAGCGCCTTCGAGATGCGGGCCACGGCCACCGCCACCGACAGCACCTACGCGCAGATCGTCCGCCTGGCCGCGGAGGCGGGAGCCCAGAACGCGCCGGTGGTACGGCTGGCCGACCGGTACGCGGCCTGGTTCCTGCCGCTGACCCTGCTGGTGGCCGGGGCGGCATGGCTGGCCAGCGGGTCGCCGGTGCGGGCGGTCGCGGTGCTGGTGGTCGCGACGCCGTGCCCGCTGTTGCTCGCCGCGCCCGTGGCCATTGTGTCCGGGCTGTCGCGGGCGTCGCGGCGCGGCGTGGTGGTCCGCAGCGGTGGCGCCCTGGAAAACCTCGGGCATGCAACGACTTTGGTGATGGACAAGACCGGCACCCTGACGATGGGAAGCCCCGCCGTCATCGACGTCGCGACCGCGCCCGGCCGCGACGCGGTCGAGATCCTGCGGCTGGCGGCCTCGGTGGATCAGATGTCCCCGCACGTGTTGGCCGAGGCGATCGTCACCGCGGCGCGCGCCCGGGCTCTGGACCTGTCGCTGCCCACCGAGGTGGAGGAGGAACCCGGCCGGGGCGTCACCGCCATGCTGGACGGCCGGCGGATCCACGTCGGCAAGCTCACCCACGCGACCGCGAACGCCGAATGGGCCCGCGCGGTGGTGAATCGCGCCCTGCTGGACGGGGCCGCCATCGCGTGGGTGTCCGTCGACGGCCGCGCAGTCGGCGCCGTGCTGCTGCGCGACCCGCTGCGTCGTCACGCGCCGCGCACCCTGCGCCGGCTCCGCGAGGCCGGGCTGAACCGATTGGTCATGCTGACCGGGGACCGCGCCGAGCCCGCCCGCGAGGTCGCCGCCGTGCTGGGTCTGGACGAGGTGTACGCGGAACAGACCCCGGCCGACAAGGTGGCCGCCGTGCGCGCCGAGTGCGACCGCGCGGTGACCGTCATGGTCGGCGACGGCGTCAACGACGCGCCCGCCCTGGCCGCGGCCACCGTCGGCGTGGCGATGGGCGCCCGCGGCGCCACCGCGTCCTCGGAGGCCGCCGCCATCGTGTTGACCACCGACCGGCTCGAGCGGCTCGCCGATGCGATGGACATCGCCCGCTGGTCGCGGCGCATCGCCGTGCAGAGCGCCGTCGTCGGCATGATCCTGTCGCTGGCCGCGATGGGCGTCGCCGCCATCGGGTGGCTGCCGCCCGCGGTCGGGGCGCTGGTGCAGGAGGGCATCGACGTCGCGGTGATCCTGAACGCGCTGCGCGCCCTGCGCGGCAATCCCGACATCGAGGTCGACCTTCCCGCACCGACGGAACAGCTGTTGCGGCGCTTCGACGCCGAACACGACGAACTGCGCGACGCCGTGGACCTGTTGCGCGGCGCCGCCGATCGGTTGGCCGCCGCGGCCGACCGGTCGGCCCTGGACGCGATCGGCCAGGCATACACCGTGCTCGTCGAGCGAATCATCCCGCACGAGCGCGCCGAGGAGACGCAGCTGTACCCGGCGCTGGCCCACCCGCTGGGCACCAGCGAGGCGACCGCCCCGATGAGCCGAACTCACGCGGAGATCCAGCGCCTGTCCGACCGGATCGGCGCGCACCTCGCCCTGGCCCGAAGCAGCGGGGCGATCGGCGCCGACCAGGTCGACGACCTGCTCGCGTGCCTCTACGGCCTGCACGCCCTGCTGCGCCTGCATTTCCTGCAGGAGGAGGAAAGCTATTTCACCCTGGCCGACGACCAACCCGATGAACCAAAGTCCTTGGCGGACAAGCTATCCCGCTGACGGTGGCCGCTTCATGACCGTGCCGGGCAGCTCCGCGCCGATCTCGATGTCCTCGTAGTCGCGCCCGGCGCCCCCGCCCTTGCCGCCTAGCGGAGGCCGCACCGGGACCATCGGGAGACCGGACGGCTGGGCTCCCCCCGGCGGAAGCGGGGACACCGCGGCCGCGAGCTGTACCGGAGGCTGCGCGCCGGGCAACATGCCCACCGTGGCGGGCGGCATGCTCAGCTTGCCCACCAACACCGACACCCCCATCGCCCCGCGGGGGGTCAGCCCCAACCCGCCGGAGCTCAGCGCGTTCGCCAGGTTCACCTCGGCCGAACTCAGTGCCGCCGAACCCTCCGCGAGGCCCTGGCCGATGTCGGAACCGACGCCCTGCAGCGCCTGGGCCGCATTGATTTGCGCGACGTAGCTGAGCAGGTTGATGGGGAAACCGCCGGCAATGAACTGGTTGCCCCAGGTGCTGAAATAGCCGAACCAGCCGGCGTTGGGGTCATAGGGCGTGACGCCGAGCGCGTCGAGTATCGACCCCGCGTCGGACGTCGACGAGGCGGCCGCCAGGTTGGCCGTGGTCTGCGTGGTGGCCGTGGCGGTGGGCAGCACCGCGGCCTGGGCGGAGACGCCGGAGGGGTTGGCGACGGGCGGCGGCGACGAGAACTGCGAGAGCTTCACGGCGTTCAGCGAGGTCGCGCCGTAGCGGTACATCGCCGCGGAGTTGTTCACCCACATCGCGGTGTACTCGGCTTCCGTTTCCGCGATGGCCGGGGCGTTGATGCCGAAGAAATTGGTGGCCAGCAGCATCGCAAGCCGCGCGCGGTTGGCCGCGACGACGGAGGGGTGCACCACCGTCCAGTGGGTCAATTCGAATGCCGCGGTCACGGTTTCGACCGAGGCGGCGATCTCCTGGCATTGCGCCGCGGTGGCGCGCAACCAGGCCAGGTACGGCTCGAAGGCCTGGGCCATCGCCATCGACGACGGTCCCTGCCAGGTTCCGGCCAGCTCCGCCAGCTCGGCGGTATAGCTGCTGGCCGCCGCCTCCAATTCGGCGCTGAGCTCTTGCCACATGCCGGCGGCTTCGATCATCGACCAGGCACCGGGTCCGGAGTGGATCAGCGCCGAGGTGATTTCGGGCGGCAGCAGCCCAAAATCGATCACGTCTCGCCCAATGGGAGCGCGGGGCGGGCGGTGAGTCGCGCCGTCGACCTATCCGGCGGCGAAATTCTGCTTCCGGAGTGGTGAGGAACCATCGTCGTTCCTCATCCCCCGCTGGGCGGTCGGTGTATCACCTTCTTCGGAAGTTCCGCCCCGTATTCGAGGTCCTCGAACTTCTGCTGCTTGCGCTTGCGCCAGCCGCTGCCCGCCGAACTGCCCGGAGGCACCGGCATCATCGGCATCAGCGGCATCCCGGAGAGCCCGGGTTCGGCGGGCAGCGGCGACACCGACGATGCGAGTTGCACCGGGGTTTGCGTCGCCGGCAGGAGTCCGACCACCGCGGGCGGGGCGGTGAGCTTGCCCAGCGAGACCCCGACCCCCATCGCACCCGTGGCTGCGCCGCCCGGGGCGGCCGAGACGGCGCCGGCCAGCCGGGTGATCGACGACGCCAGCGCGCCCTCGCCTTCAGAGAGCCCCAGGCCGATGTCGCTGCCCACGCCCTGCAGCGCCTGCGCCGAGGTGTTCTGCGCCAGGTAGCTGAGCATGTTGATGGGGAACCCGGACGAGATGAACTGGTTGCCCCAGGTGCTGAAGTAGCTGAACCAGCCGGCGTTGGGGTCGAAGGGGCTGACCCCGAGCTGGTCGATGATGTTCCCGGCGCTCGAGGCGCTGAGCAACGACGCATTCGACACCGCGGCCTGCTGGGTGGCCGGCCCCGACGGGTTGGCGATGGCCAGCGGCGAATTGAATTGGGACAGCGACGTGGTCGCTTGTGAGGACGTCGCCTGGTAGCGGCTCATCGCCGCCGAGTTGTTCGCCCACATCGTCTGGTATTCGTCTTGGGTCGCCGCGATCGCCGAGGTGTTCTGGCCGAACCGGTTGGTGGCCAGCAGTTGCGCGAGCCGCGTCCGGTTGGCCGCCACCACCGCGGGGGGGACCACCGCCGCGCGGACCGCGGTGAACGCCGCGGCGGCCGACTCCGCCGAGGTGGCCATCTGGTGGGCCTGCTGCGCGGTGGTGCGCAGCCAGATGAGGTAGGGCTGCACGGCCTGCAGCATCGCCATGGAGGACGATCCGTCCCACGACTCGATCAACGACGACAGCACGGACGCATAGACGGAGACCGAGTTCTCCAGCTCGACCGCCAGACTCTGCCACGCACCGGCGGCCTCGACCAGCGAACCCGCTCCGGGACCGGAGTGGATGAGGGTCGAGGTGACCTCAGGTGGCGCGAATAGGTCCATCACATCTCACATTGTCTATGCCGAGTACGCGGCCGGAAAATTTCGATTACTAGGTTGCAAAGAGACCGGAAACATTACGCATTCACCCCCCAAGGGTGCCGCCAGATTCCTTCCCCGTCGAGTTCCGGATGTGACGACGATATACCCGGGACCTTAGGGTATCCAAAGTGCCAACGTGGCTGATTACGGCTGTGCCGGCGCGTTTCTCAGACAGTCACCGATGCCCCGCGCGCGACCTCGACGATTCGATCGGCCATGCCGCGGAGCTGCATTTCGCCGGTGAAGTCGGCAAGCGGGGACGCGAACACGCCGTAATCGTCAAAGTGCACCGGGATGGCCTTCGGCAGGGTCAGCATGGCCACCAATTCCGCGCCCTGGCGGCCGTCCATGGTTACGGTCAGCCCGAATGGAAGCCGCGGCCCGGCGGGCAGGCGGGTCCCGCCCAGGTGCAGCAGGCCCACGTCGATAGGTTCGAATCGGGCGGGGATCTCTTTGAGTTCCGCGACGAGCACGGTGTCGCCCGAGATGTAGAGCCGGCGGCGGGGCGATCCGTCGTCGGCCGCGAATTCCAGCATGGTGCCCATCACCGGCGGCAGCAGCTTCTGCGTCCATCCCGGCCCGTGCCGCCCCGGCAGCGACGTCATGGTGATGGTGGTGCCGCCGTTGGTGACCTCGTGCTGCCCCCAGGTTGACAGCCCGTGCGCGTTGGCGAAGCCGCGACGGTGCAGCCGCGTGGCGGCGTGCGGGGTGGTGACGACCGGGAGGTCGTGATCGAGGCCTTTCTGCGACACCCGGTCCCAGTGGTCGCCGTGCATGTGGGACAGCACGATCGCGTCGACGGGCGGGAGTTCGTCGACGCGTAAAGCCGGTTCCTTCAGGCGCCTGGACACCAGCCCGTGCCCGAGGTAGGCGTGCTGTCCCCGGTGCAGGAAGTTGGGATCGGTCAGTAACGTCAGGCCACCCGCGGCAATCAGGGTGGTCGCGTTGCCGACGAACGTCACGGTGATGTCCATACCCGCGGCCTACCCGATCGCGGGCGGCTCACGCCTACAGGCCGGGCAAACAGATGGGAGCGCCGTAGCAGGGCGGCGGCCCGAGCGGCCGGCGGGGGGCGTCGCCCTCCCAGACGAATTGACCGACATTGCCCATGCCGCCGACGGGGACCCAGTACCAGTGGTGGCAGACGCCCATGTCCCAGCGGACATCCGGCATCGGCAACGGTTGGCCCGGGCACCAGTCGTGGGGAACCGTGAAGTTGTCTGCCTGGGCCGCGCCCGAGCCCAGCCCCAGACCGGCCAGCGCCATGCCGCCGGACAGTAGCGCCCCGGTAATGACCTTCCTGACCGTGGCATTGTGCGACATTGCCTCCGCGCCTTTCCTCGACGCTGGATGCTGAGGATCAGTATCCGCTCGCGCTGCTCGAATCAGCAGACAATGACCGGATCGCTACCGATCCCAGAAAGCGTGCGTGTGCGCACATCGGTTCAAAACGGCGGCGGTTCACCGTCGCCGGCGGCGTCGGCGGGCACCGGGCAGTGGGATTGGCTTTGTTGTCGGCGGGCCATGCGGGCGTCGCGGTTGTGGCGGCGTTCGGTGGCGATGCGGGTGGCGCGGTCTTGGGTGCGGGTGCGGCGGCGTTTGGGCATCATCGCGGTGCGGTCGGTGCAGTAGTCGTCGGGGGGTGGGTCGGCTTCGGGGGCAGCGATGATCCCGGTGGCTTGGCTGAGGCTGGGGAACAGCAGGGCGCTGCCCGGGGTGGTGACGTAGGTGCGCCCGGCCGGGGAGGTCAAGATCAGCGTCGCGTCGGGCAGTTGCTGTTCGGTCCAGCCCCAGAACGTCTTCACCAAATGATGGGTGCGGCAATAACATTTGAGGTTGCTGGCATGGGTGGGCCCACCGGCGCTGTAGGGGATGGTGTGGTCGATGTCGCAGGCCACCGCCGGGTGATCACAGCCCGGCCAGCGACACGTCAAATCTCGGCACCGCACGAAATCGGCCAGCGCCGCCGAGGGCACATAGCCCGGCTCGGGTGGGGCGTCGCCGGGATGCACCAGCGGCACCAGCTTGGCCGCGACGGCCAACTCGGCCATCAGCTCCGGTGGGATCAGGCCATCGGCCTGCAGTTCACTGGCCATCCCCACCCCGCGATCGAGTGCGGTCTGCTCGGCGAGCACGTGAATCACCACCGGGCCCGCCGCCGGGCGAGCGCCGGCCGCGCAGTCCGGGCGCCCGCAGCGACAGCCCAGCCGATCGGCCCCGCCGGCCAGCGCCCCCAACGCATCAGCGCGGCGCTGCGCGCGGCTACGCGGATCATGGGCACACACCGTGGCCGCCAACGCATCGAGTCGATTGTCGAGTGCGTGCGCATCCGGGGTGAGCATGCTGCCCTCAATCCGTGACGTTCCGCCCACGACGTCGCCGATCCAGATCTCGCGGTCGACCTGGTGCTGCCGGCGCCGCCGCACTGCATCGGCATCGGCCTTCGCCACGATCTTGTCCACCTGGGCGCCCAACCGCCCCCGGGTCATCGAAGGCCAGCGCGCCACGTTCGCCGCCAGCGTCGTGTCCACGGCCGCCAACACGTCGGGATCGGTGATCAGATCGGTGCGATAGACCAGCGTCTGAAACATCTGGTAGTCGATGTCGCCGGCCTTAAAGACCTCCGCCACCTTCGGCAACCGCTCACGCAACGCGCGGGCATAGCGCACCCGGCTGGCCGCCAACCCCTGACTGATCCGCAGCTCCGCGGCCACCTCAGCGGCCACCGCCGCCTCGGTATCGACCGCCCACTGCTCACACTCGCCGCACCGCGACAACCGGTACGCGAACAACTCCCCGATCGCGGCCAACTGCGCCGCCGCCGCCCGATTCTGCGCCCGCGACCACCCCGACACCCGCTCCAGCAACGCCGCCGACTCCGCCGGCTTCGACGGATACCGCCGCTCGAAATGCTCATCGAACGCGGCGATCACCTCCGCCGACGACACCCCAGAATCGAACATACGTTCGAGTATGCCACCCGGCTACGACAAGAGAATCAGGCCAGGGTCCGGTCGGCCTTGGTGGCACAGCGGTAGAGCTCTTCGCCGTACGGGACCACGATCGCGGCAAGGACGCCGGCCCCAACCGCGGCGAGGTAGCCGCCGGGCAGGGCGTTCTCCTTCCATCGCAGCCGCCACGCATCGCGCGAGCGTGCGCCCCTCATCAGCTCCCTCACCTCTCGCCAGTGCAGGCACCCGAGCGCCGACGCCGCCGTGATGGGCATGGACTCCAAGAAGCTGTGCACGTGCTGTTCCCAGGTGGTCACCCGGCGCCCGCTGTGCTCGGCGGTGCTCACATCCCACAGCGCGGTGGCCTCGTGGGCGGCAATGGACGCCAATATCGTGCTCAGTACCAGCGGGTTGATCTCACAGAGCAAAACAAGGGTGATCGGCACGCCGACTTCGGCCATCATCAACAAGTGGATCAACGACTCACGGGTCCCGGCCGTGATCTCAATCCGACTGCGACGGTGCTGGTTCCAATCCAACAGAGCGGGGATGAACCAGGCCGGCAACAGGCCATACATCAGGTAGCGCAGTAGCGCGGTTTCCGAGTCGCTGGCCCGCTCAGGGATGCGCATTCGCGGACGCAGCCCGCGTTTGGTTGTTCGTCGGTCTCGCACTCGCGCCCTGTACCCAGCGCGAGCCCGCCGAAACTACGGCCCCATCCGCCGGCTGACGAACTCGCGGCGGGCCCCGGTCACCGGATCGTCGAACTCGATGCGCTGCGCCAACAATCGCAGCGGTGTGCTGAAATCGTCGGCCGGCACGTCGATGACGTTGGGGTACAACGGGTCGCCGTCGATCGGCACTCCCAGCCCGGCCATGTGCACGCGCAGTTGGTGGGTGCGGCCGGTGCGTGGGGTCAGCCGGTAGAGGCCGTCCGGGGAAACGAGTTCCACCAGCGTTTCGGCGTTCGGCGCACCCGGCTCGGTGCCGGCCTGTAATACCCCGCGCCGCTTGATAATTCGGCTGCGCACCACGCGTGGCAACACCAAACGCGGGTCGACGGCGGCGCGCGCCAGATAGGTCTTGCGCACCAAAGCCCGGGAGAACAGCGTCTGGTACGCGCCGCGCACCTCGCGGCGGGCGGTGAACACCAGCACCCCCGCGGTCAGCCGGTCGAGGCGGTGGGCCGGGCTCAGCTCGGGCAGCTCCAGCTCCCGCCGCAGCCGCACCAGCGCCGTCTGCGCCACGTGCCGGCCGCGCGGCATGGTGGCCAGGAAGTGCGGCTTGTCGACGACGACGAGGTCGTCGTCGCGGTGCAGCACCGGGACGTCGAACGGCACCACCACCTCGTCGGGCAGCTCCCGGTACAGAAACACGTGTGATCCGCTGGGCAGCACGGTTGCGTCGTCGACCACCGCGCCGTCGGCGTCCACCACCTCCCCGGCCAGCACCTTCGACCGCGCCGGGGCGCCGAACCGGGCGGTCAGCTCGGCCAGGACCGGCCCCCCGCGCAGCCGCACCCGCGCGGGGCCGAGCCCGTCGCGAACCGGAAGCGGTGCCGGCCTCACCACGCGCTCAATTCAGCGGCACCGGCTCGAGGATCTCGGCGCGCGCCTCGGGCGCGCTGGCCCGCAACTCGTCGGCCGACACGTCGTCGGGCTGGGCCTGCGACAGGATCTCGGCCTCCACCCGCGCGCAGTAGTTCGCCACCTCACGCTCGATGTCCTGCGTCGTCCAGCCGAGCACCGGGGCGACCACGTCGGCGACCTCGCGGGCGCAGTCGACGCCGCGGTGCGAGTACTCGATCGAGATCCGCATCCGGCGGGCCAGGATGTCCTCGAGGTGCAGCGCGCCCTCGGCGGTGACGGCGTACCGGGCCTCCACCTTGAGGTAGCCCGGCGCCTCCTTGATCGGGCTGAGTAGATCGGCGTCGTCGGACGCCAGATCGAGGACGTCGCCGATCAGCGAGCCGTACCGGTCCAGCAGGTGCCGCACCCGGTAGGGATGCAAACCCTGAAGCGCCGCAACGTGTTCGGCCTGGTTCACCAGCGCGAAGTAGCCGTCGGCGCCCAGCAGGCTGACCTTCTCGGTGATGGACGGCGCCACCCGGGCCGGGACGAACTGGGAAGCGGCGTCGATCGCGTCGGCGGCCATCACCCGGTAGGTCGTGTACTTGCCGCCGGCGATGGCCACCAGGCCGGGCGCGGGCACCGCGACGGCGTGTTCCCGCGACAGCTTGGAGGTCTCCTCGCTCTCCCCCGCCAGCAGCGGCCGCAGCCCGGCATACACGCCGTCGATGTCGGCGTGGGTCAGCGGGATGGCCAGCACGGTGTTGACGGTCTGCAGGATGTAGTCGATGTCGGCCTTGGTGGCCGCGGGGTGGGCCAGGTCGAGGTTCCAGTCGGTGTCGGTGGTGCCGATGATCCAGTGGCTGCCCCACGGGATGACGAACATCACCGATTTCTCGGTGCGCAGGATGATCGCGACGTCGCTGACGATGCGGTCGCGCGGCACCACCACGTGCACGCCCTTGGACGCGCGCACCTGAAACCGCCCGCGCTGCTTGGACAATGCCTGGATCTCGTCGGTCCACACCCCGGTCGCGTTGACGACGACGTGGCCGCGGACTTCGGTGACGGCGCCGTCCTCGGAGTCGCGGACCCGCACGCCGGTCACCCGGTCGCCCTCGCGCAGCAACGCGACCACCTGGGTGGAGGAGCGCACCACCGCGCCGTAGTGGGCGGCCGTGCGCGCGACGGTCATGGTGTGCCGGGCGTCGTCGACGACGGTGTCGTAGTAGCGGATCCCGCCGATCAGCGCGCTGCGCTTGAGGGCCGGGCTCAACCGCAACGCACCGGCCCGGGTCAAATGCTTTTGCGGGGGAACGGATTTCGCGCCGCCCATCCGGTCGTAGAGGAAGATGCCCGCGGCGACGTAGGGCCGTTCCCACACGCGGTTGGTCAGCGGGAACAAGAACGGCATCGGCTTGACCAGATGCGGCGCCAGGGTGGTCAGCGACAGCTCCCGCTCGTAGAGCGCCTCGCGCACCAGGCCGAACTCCAGCTGCTCGAGATAGCGCAACCCGCCGTGGAACATCTTCGACGAGCGGCTCGAGGTGCCCGAAGCGAAGTCGCGCGCCTCGACCAGCGCCACCTTCAGCCCACGGGTGGCGGCGTCCAGCGCGCAACCGGAACCCACCACGCCGCCGCCGATGACGACGACGTCGAACTGCTCGGTGCCGAGCCGCTCCCAGGCCACCGCGCGGTGCTGCGGTCCCAGCACGGACGCCGGCGAGCCCAACTCGGTGGGCGCGTGCATCGGATCGGTCACGGCAGAGGACTCCTCACCCGGTTACTCGCCAGTAGGACGTGTCGGATCCAGGCTAGTCGAGATCGTCGTGGGCCATCAGGCGACGAGCGGCCTCGGTGATCGATCCGGACAACGACGGGTAAACGGCGAGCGTCTGGGCCAGCTCGTTGACGGTGATGCGGTTTTGGACGGCCACCGCGATCGGCAGGATCAGCTCGGAGGCGATCGGGGCCACCACCACGCCGCCGATCACCACGCCGGTGGATTTGCGGCAGAACATCTTCACGAAACCCTGCCGCAGGCCGGACATCTTGGCCCGGGCGTTGGTGCGCAGCGGCAGCATGATCGTGCGGGCCGACACCGACCCGTCGTCGATCATCGTCTGCGGCACGCCGACGGCCGCGATCTCGGGCCGGGTGAACACCGTCGCCGCCACCGTGCGCAACCGGATCGGGCTGACGCCCTCGCCCAGCGCGTGATACATCGCGATCCGGCCCTGCATGGCGGCCACCGACGCGAGCGGCAGCAAGCCGGTGCAGTCTCCCGCGGCGTAGATGCCGGCCACCGAGGTGCGCGATACCCGGTCCACGGTCAGGTACCCGCCGCGGCCCAGCTCGATGCCGACCCGGTCCAGCCCGAGGCCGCCGGTGTTGGGCACCGAGCCGATGGTCATCAGGGCGTGGCTGCCCTCGACGGTGCGCCCGTCGGCCAGGGTGACCAGCACGCCGTCCCGGGTGCGGGTGACCGACTGGGCGCGGGCGTTCTTGACCAGCTCGACGCCCCGCTCGGAGAACGCCTCCTCGAGCACCGCCGCGGCGTCGGCGTCCTCGTAGGGCAGCACCCGGTCCCGGCTGGCGACCACCGTCACCGGAACCCCCAGCTCGGTATAGGCGTGCACGAACTCGGCGCCGGTGACGCCGGAGCCGACCACGACCAGGTGCTCGGGCAGCGCCTCCAGGTTGTACAGCTGCCGCCAGGTCAGGATGCGCTCGCCGTCGGGCTGGGCCGACGGCAGGACGCGCGGGCTGGCGCCGGTCGCGATGAGCACGACGTCGGCCTCGAACTCCCTGGTGGTGCCGTCATGGGCGGTCGCCTTGATGCGGTGGCAGGCCAGCCCGGGGGTGGGGTCGATCAGCTCGCCGTGACCGGCCACCACGTGCACGCCGGCGCCCAGCAGTTGCTCGGTGATGTCGGCCGACTGCTCCGTGGCGAGCCGCTTGACCCGGGCGTGGATCCGCGGCAGCGAGATCTTGGCGTCGTCGATGTCGATGTCGAACCCCAGCCGCGGCGCCCGGCGCAGCTCGGTGCGCAGCCACGTCGAGGCGATGAACGTCTTCGAGGGCACGCAGTCGTCCAGCACGGCCGCGCCGCCGATGCCGTCGGAGTCGATCACGGTGACGTGCGTGGTGTCGGGGTGGGAGGTCGCGGCCACCAGCGCGGCTTCGTAACCGGCCGGGCCGCCACCGAGGATTACGATGCGGGTCGCCACAGCCCCCAACCTAGCGGGGGAAGGGGTCGCCTTGCAGCGCGGCGACGATGCACGCCGCAGGGCGGCGTGAGGAGGAGCCGCGCCGTTGAACAGCGCGGCGAAACGCTCGGGAGGAGACCGCTCGTGCGGGTGACGTCTAAGATTTCCCCGTGCCGATCTACGCCGCCTACGGGTCGAACATGGATCCTGAGCAGATGCTCAAGCGGGCACCCCACTCGCCGATGGCCGGAACCGGCTGGCTGCACGGCTGGCGCCTGACGTTCGGGGGCGAGGACATCGGCTGGGAGGGCGCGCTGGCCACGGTGGTCGAAGACCCGACCTCCAAGGTGTTCGTCGTCCTGTACGACATGACCCCGGCCGACGAGAACAACCTCGACCGTTGGGAGGGCTCGGAGTTCGGCGTCCACAAGAAGATCCGCTGCCGGGTGGAGCGCATCTCGTCGGACACCAGCACCGACCCCGTCCTGGCGTGGCTGTACGTGCTCGACGCCTGGGAGGGCGGCCTGCCGTCGGCGCGATACCTGGGCGTGATGGCCGATGCGGCCGAAATCGCCGGGGCCCCAGCCGATTACGTGCACAACCTGCGAACCAGGCCGGCCCACAACATCGGTCCGGGAACGAGCTCCTAAGGCACGTGTCGATTCTGTCCACACCTGTCGTCGCCGACGCACTGGCCCGCACGTTCGCCGCCACGGTCAACCCGGCGCCCAAGGCCGCCGTGCGCTTCCCCGAATTCCGGGTCCCGACCGACGAAATCACCATCCCCGCCCGGCACGGTCCCGTGCCGGCAACCGTTTACCACCCGCCGGCCGGCGCGACGAATCCGGCGGTCTACGTCAACGTGCACGGCGGGGGCTTCGTGGTCGGGCACCCCGAACAGGACGATCCCTGGTGCCGGTACCTGGCCGCCAACGCCGGCGTGGTGGTGATCAACCCCGACTACGTGCTGGCGCCTCGGCACCGCTTCCCCGCTGCGCCACACCAGGTCTACGACGTCGTGTGCTGGGCGGCCGCCGCCGATCGAGACTGGGACGGTGGGCGGCTGTGCGTGGGGGGCCAGAGCGCGGGCGGCAACCTCAGCGCCGCGGCGGCGCGGCTGGCGCTGGAGAACGGCGGCCCCCGCATCGCGTTGCAGGTGCTGCACTACGCGCCGCTCGACCTGGTGACGGCCGCCCGCGACAAGAGTTCCAGCCTGGGCGGCCGCGCCGTCCTGAAGCCGTGGATGGGCGAGGTCTTCGACACCGCCTATGTGCCCGACACCGCGCAGCGCCGCGACCGGCTGGCCTCGCCCGCCTGGGGCGCAAACGCCGACGGCATCGCCGGCATCGCGCCCGCGCTGGTCGTGACGGCCGAGCACGATCGGCTTCGTGACGAGGCCCGCCGCTACGCCGAGAAGCTCGACGCCGTCGGGGCCTTGGCGGAGTACTACGAGGTGGCCGGCGTCGACCACGGCTACAACATCATGAGCGACGCGGCCGACGTCACGCGCCGCAGCTACGCCCGCATCGCCGAGCACGTCGTGCGGGCCACCAGCTAGGACAGCGCGAACGCGGCCGACTGCTCGACGATGTTGACCATCACCCGCAGCCCGATCGCCAGGGCCCGCTCGTCGAGGTCGAACGTCGGCTGGTGCAGGTCCAGCTGCGGCCCCTGGCCCGGCCAGACGCCCAGGCGCGCCATCGCGCCCGGGATCTCCTCGAGGTACCAGGAGAAGTCCTCGCCGCCGCCGGACTGGCGGGTATCGGCCAGCGCGTCGGGGCCGATGGCCTCGATCGCGTGGGTGAGGATGCGGGTGGAGACGTCCTCGTTGACCACCGGCGGCACGCCGCGCCGGTATTGCAGCGTGTGTTCGATTTCCAGCGGCGCCAGCAGCGCCGCGACCGTCTCACGGATGATGTCCTCCAGGCCCACCCAGGTCTGCCGGCTCGCGGTGCGCACGGTGCCGCCCAGCACCCCGGACTGCGGGATGGCGTTGGCGGCCACTCCGGCGTTGACCGCGCCCCACACCAGCACGGTCGCGTTGCGCGGGTCGATGCGGCGGGACAGCACACCCGGCAGCCCGGTGATCAGCGTGCCCAGCCCGTAGACCAGGTCGGCGGTCAGGTGGGGGCGCGACGTGTGCCCGCCCGGCGAGTGCAGCGTGATCTCGATCTGGTCGGCCGCCGAGGTGATCGGGCCGTGCCGGACCGCGACCTTGCCGACCTCGAGCCGCGGGTCGCAGTGCAGGGCGAAGATGCGCGACACCCCGGTGATGGCGCCGGCGGCGATGGCGTCGATCGCGCCGCCGGGCATCAGCTCCTCGGCGGCCTGGAAGATCAGCCGCACCCCGACGGGCAGCTCCGGCACCGACGCCAGGGTCAGCGCGGTGCCCAGCAGGATGGCGGTGTGGGCGTCGTGCCCGCAGGCGTGCGCGACGTTGGGCATGGTCGAGGTGTACGGCGCGCCGGTCCGCTCGGCCATGGGCAGCGCGTCCATGTCGGCCCGCAGCGCGATCCTCGGCTCGTGCTCGGGACCCAGGTCGCAGACCAGTCCGGTGCCGCCGGGGAGCACCTTGGGGTTGAGCCCCGCGTCGGCCAGCCGCTCGGCGACGAACTGGGTGGTGGCGTACTCCTGGCGGCCCAGCTCGGGGTAGCGGTGGATGTGCCGGCGCCACTCGACCAGGTCGGCGTGGTGTGCGGCCAGCCAGGACGTGGCGGCGTCGGCCAGGCTCATGCGTGCGCCCGCCGATCTTGCGCGGCCATCACCCGATCGCGTTGGGCGGGTGTCTGGGCCAGCTGAACGACCGTGCGGGCCAACATGATTGCGCCCTCGACGACGGCGCGGTCGCCGCTGGGGCTCGCCGCGGCGGTGGTGAACGCGCGCTGGTGGACCATCGCGCCGCCCGCGTCGACGCCGACCACCGGATGGATCCCGGGCAGCACCTGGGTCACGTTGCCCATGTCCGTGCTGCCCATGGGCAGCGCCGCCTCGAACTCGCGGGCCACCGGCTCGCGCCCGAGCCGGCGCATCTCCTCGCGGAAGACGTCGGCCAGCCATTCGTCGGGATCCAGTTCGTCGTACGCCGGTGCCGGATTGTCGATTTCGTACTCGCAGCCGGTGGCCAACGCGCCCGCGGCGAAGCACGCGTACATCCTGCCCTCCAGCTGTCTCAGCGAGTCCGACTCGACCGCCCGCATCGCATACTGCAGCGTCGCGTGTCCGGGGATGACGTTGACCGCCTGCCCGCCGTCGGTGACGATCCCGTGCACCATTTGACCCGGGGCCAGTTGCTGGCGCAACAGCCCGACGGCCACCTGCGCGACGGTCACGGCGTCGGCGGCGTTGATCCCCTGATGCGGCGCGACGGCGGCATGGGATTCCTTGCCGCGGTAGCACACGATCGCCTCCGACAGCGCCAGTGAGCGTGCCGCGGCGATGTCGGCGGGCCCCGGGTGCAGCATGACCGCGGCCGCCACGTCGTCGAACACCCCGGCCCGCAGCAGCAGCGCCTTGCCGCCGCCCGCCTCCTCGGCGGGGGTGCCGATCAGCGCCACGCGCAGGCCCAGGTCGTCGGCGACTTCGGCCAGCGCCAGCGCGGCGCCGACCGCCGAGGCGGCGATGATGTTGTGGCCGCAGGCGTGGCCGATCTCGGGCAGCGCGTCGTACTCGGCGCACACCCCGATGGTCAGCGGCCCGCTGCCGAAGTCGGCGCGAAAGGCGGTGTCCAGCCCGCCGGCCCGCGCGGTGATCTCGAAACCGCGCTCGGCGACCAGCGCCTGGGTCTTGGCGCAGCTGCGATGCTCGGCGAACGCCAGTTCGGGCTCCGCGTGGATGGCGTGGGACAGCTCAACCAGGTCGGCGCCACGTCGCCGGACGACATCCTCGACCCTGTCTGAGGGGTGGTCCAATGCGGTGGGCATCCTCGCAGTATCCCACCGAGACCTTTGGGCCCGGCTACACGAGTCCGGCGATGAATCCCGCCGCCTGCGCGGGGTACGGCGCCACCCCGTAATCGTGGTGCGCGTCCCGGTCGCGGCCGCCGACCACGCATACCGGGTCACCTGGGCTGCAGATGTCGATGGCGCGGCCGGCGAACAGCCCCGTCGTCGACAGCGGCGTGTTGAAGCGGTTGCCGGGATTGCCGAACACGGCGACCGCGGCCACCTTGCTGGCCAGGCCGGGGTCCAGCGCGGGGGCCGAGCCGAAGTTGCCGATGCGCTCGCCCAGCGGCGGCACCCCGGCCAGCATCGACACCGCGGCGGCGCCCTGCGAGAAGCCGCCGAGCACCAGCCGCGTCCCCGGGCACTGGTCGACCATCTGCGCGATGTGGTCGCGTGCGTCGTTGGCGCCGTCGGCGGTCTGCAGGAAGTTGTAGCTGGCCGGGTAGTTCACCGGGTAGGCGTCGACGCTGCGCGAGCCGAGGGCCGGCCGCAGGGCGTCGAGCAGCGCATCGCCGGCGACCCCCAGGCCGGGCGGCTCGGCGGTGCCGCGGGCGAAGATGAGTTGGACGTCGGGGCATCCGTCGGCCCGGGCCGCCGGCAGCGGGCCGCCCGCGATCGAAAACAGTGACACCGCAACGGCGACGGCCGAGCCGACCACCTGCCACCTACGAAGTTTCATGCGGCAGATTTTCACATATGCCGGCGCGGGCCGTCGCGGCGCTAAGCTCCCCGACTGTGAGCGACCCCGCGCCCGACCCCGGCGAACTGGCGCGACTGGCGGCGCAGGTCATCGCGGAGCGCACCGGCGTGACCGAGCACGACGTGGCCGTCGTGCTCGGATCGGGATGGCGCCCCGCGGCCGCCGCCCTCGGCTCCCCGACCGCCGTGCTGCCCCAGGCCGACGTGCCCGGCTTCGCACCGCCGACCGCCGTCGGGCACACCGGCGAGCTGATGTCGACGCGCATCGGCGAGCGCCGGGTGCTGGTCCTGGTCGGCCGGGTGCACGCCTACGAGGGCCACGACCTGCGCCACGTGGTCCATCCGGTGCGGGCGGCCTGCGCGGCGGGGGCGCGCATCGTCGTGCTCACCAACGCGGCGGGCGGGCTGCGGCCGGACCTGGCGGTCGGCCAGCCGGTGCTGATCAGCGATCACCTCAACCTGACCGCCCGCTCGCCGTTGGTCGGCCCGCAGTTCGTGGATCTGACCGACGCCTACGCCCCACGGCTGCGGGAGCTGGCGCGCCAGGGCGACCCCGGGCTGGCCGAGGGGGTCTACGCCGGACTGCCGGGGCCGCACTACGAGACCCCCGCCGAGGTGCGGATGCTGCGGGCGCTGGGCGCCGACCTGGTCGGCATGTCGACCGTGCACGAGACCATCGCCGCCCGGGCGGCCGGCGCCGAGGTGCTGGGGGTGTCGTTGGTAACCAACCTGGCGGCCGGGATCAGCGGCGAGCCGCTGAGCCACGCCGAAGTGCTCGCCGCCGGCGCCGCGTCGGCGAGCCGGATGGGCGCGCTGCTGGCCGACGTCGTGGCCCGGTTCTAGATGACGCCCGAGGACCGGCGACCCGGCGCCGGGCTCACGATCGCCGCGGCGGAGTGGATCGCCCACGATCCCGACCCGGCGACGGCCGCCGAGCTCGCCGCCTGCGGGCCCGACGAACTGGCGGCCCGCTTCGCACGACCGCTCAGGTTCGGCACCGCGGGGCTGCGCGGTCCGGTGCGCGGCGGCCCGGACGCCATGAACGTCGCCGTGGTGTCGCGCGCCACGTGGGCGGTGGCGCGGGTGCTGGGCGGGCGGGGCCTGGCCGGCTCGGAGGTGATCGTCGGGCGCGACTCCCGGCACGGCTCCGCCGTCTTCGCCACTGTCGCCGCCGAAGTGCTCGCGGCCCAAGGGTTTTCCGTGCGGTTGCTGCCCGGCCCGGTGCCGACGCCGGTGGTCGCGTTCGCGGTGCGCCACACCGGCGCCGCGGCCGGCATCCAGATCACGGCGTCGCACAACCCGCCGGCCGACAACGGCTACAAGGTCTATGCCGACGGCGGCATCCAGATCGTCTCCCCCAGCGACCGCGAGATCGAGGCCGCGATGGCCGCCGCTCCCCCGGCCGACGAAATCGCCCGCGTCCCGGTGCACCCCGCCGTCACCGATGTGGTCGAGCGCTATATCGCGCGCGCCGCCGCGGTGCGGCGCGGCACCGGATCGGTGCGGGTGGCGCTGACCCCGCTGCACGGCGTGGGCGGCGCCGTGGCCGTGGAAGCCTTACAGCGCGCCGGCTTCGAGCGGGTGCACACGGTCGGCGCCCAGTTCGCGCCCGACCCCGACTTCCCCACCGTCGCCTTCCCCAACCCCGAGGAGCCCGGCGCCACCGACGCGCTGCTCGCCCTGGCCGCCGACGTCACGGCCGACGTCGCGATAGCGCTGGATCCCGACGCCGACCGCTGCGCCGTCGCCATCCCCACCGCGTCGGGCTGGCGGATGCTGTCCGGCGACGAAACAGGTTGGCTGCTCGGCGATTACATCTTGTCGCGCAGCACCGAGCCCCGAACGGCCGTGGTGGCCAGCACCGTGGTGTCGTCGCGGATGCTGGCGGCCATCGCGCATCGCTACGGGGCCACGCACGTCGAAACCCGCACCGGCTTCAAGTGGCTGGCGCGCGCCGACGCCGGCGTGCCCGGCGGCACGCTGGTCTACGCCTACGAGGAGGCGATCGGGCACTGCGTCGACCCGGACGCCGTGCGGGACAAGGACGGCATCAGCGCGGCGGTGCTGGTCTGCGACCTGGTGGCCGCGCTGAAGGACCGGGGCCGGTCGGTGGTTGACGCGCTCGACGAACTCGCCCGGCGGTACGGGGTGCACGACGTCGCCGCGGTGTCCCGTCGCGTCGCCGACACCGCCGAAGCGGGCGAGTTGATGCGCCGGCTGCGGGCGGCGCCACTGGCGACGCTGGCCGGTTTCGGCACCACGGTCACCGACATCACCGACGCGCTGATCCTCACCGGCGGCGACGACGCCACGTCGGTCCGGCTGGTCGTACGCCCGTCGGGGACCGAGCCGAAGTTGAAGTGCTACATCGAGGTTCGTTGCGCGGTGGCCGGCGACCTGGACGAGGCGCGGCGGCGGGGCGGCGCGTTGCGCGACGAGCTGGTGGCCGCGGCGCGCGGCTTATAGGGGCTAGCGGGGCCCGTACTGGCGATCCCCGGCATCGCCGAGGCCCGGGACGATGTAGGCGTTCTCGTTGAGCCCGTCGTCGATCGCCACGGTGAACAGGCGCGCGGCGGGCACCGTTTCCCCAAGCGCGGCAACGCCTTCGGGGGCGGCCACCGCGCACAACACCGTGATGTCGGTGGCGCCGCGGTCGAGCAGCAGGCCGACGGTGTACTTCAGCGACCCGCCGGTGGCCAGCATCGGGTCGAGCACCAGCACCGGCCGGCCGGCCAGTTCGTCGGGCAGCGACTCGAAATACCCTGCGGGCCGGTGGGTTTCCTCGTTGCGGGCCACGCCGACGAATCCGACCCGGGCCTGCGGCAACAGCGCGAGCGCCTGATCGACCATGCCCAGTCCGGCCCGCAGCACCGGCACCAGCAGCGGCGGCTGGGCCAGCCGCACCCCCAACGTGTCGCCCACCGGCGTGCGGATCGGGAATGTCTCGCGGGGCGCGTCGCGGGTGGCCTCGTAGATCAGCATCGCGGTCACGTCGCGCAGCGCCGCCCGGAAACCGTCGTCGGTGGTGCGTTCGTCACGCATCGTCGTCAGCCGGGCGACCGCCAGCGGGTGATCGACAACGCGCACCTCCACGGTGTTCGACCCTATATAACAATCCGGCCGCTTTTCGTTAACGCCCCGCCGAAACCGCCCGCGTCGACGCCCTCGGCGCGGCCCGCCCTCCTATGCTCCCGGGGTGCCGGGCGGAATCTGGGGTTCAACGGGGTTGACGGGCAGGGCATTTCGGGCCCTGCGCCTGCTCGGCGCGGTGGCGCTGGTCGCGCTGGCGGCCGGCCCGTTGACCGCCCGCATAAGCCTTGCGGCCGCGGCGATCCCGCAACCCGCGCACATCGTGATCGTGGTGGAGGAGAACCGATCCGAACCCAGCATCATCGGCAACAAGTCGGCGCCCTTCATCACCGCCCTGGCCGCGAGCGGCGCCAACATGGTGCAGTCGTTCGGCGAAACCCACCCCAGCGAGCCGAATTACCTGGCGATGTTCGCCGGCAGCACCTTCGGCGTGACCAGCGACCGGTGCCCGGTCAACGCCGGCGACGCCCCCAACCTGGGATCCGAACTGCTCGCCGCGGGCTACACCTTCGCCGGTTTCGCCGAAGGCCTGCCCGCGGTCGGCTCACCGGCCTGCACCGCCGGCAAGTACGCGCGCAAGCATGTGCCCTGGGCCAACTTCACCAACGTGCCGGCGGCGAACTCCCTGCCGTTCTCCGCGTTCCCGATGGGCAACTACGCCGGCCTGCCCACCGTGTCGTTCGTCATCCCCAACAACGACGACAACATGCACGACGGGTCGATCGCGCAGGCCGACACCTGGCTCAACCGCCAGCTGTCGGGCTACGCCAACTGGGCGGTGGCCAACAACAGCCTGCTGATCGTGACGTGGGACGAGGACGACAATTCCAGCCGCAACCAGATCCCGACCGTCTTCTACGGCGCGCACGTGGTCCCCGGCAACTACCCCGAGCGGATCAACCACTACAACCTGCTGTCCACGATCGAGCAGATGTACGGGCTGCCGAAGACCGGTTACGCGGCCACCGCCCAGCCGATCGCCGATATCTGGGGCTAGTCCGGGGCCAGGCCCGGCGGCCCCCGTCGCTATTGTGTGCCGCATGGCTGCTGACCTCGTGCCCATCCGCCTGAGCCTGTCCGACGGTGACCGCTACACCGTGTGGGCGCCCCGCTGGCGCGACGCCGGCGACGAGTGGGAGGCGTTCCTGGGCAAGGACGAGGACCTGTACGTCTTCGAGACCGTCGCCGACCTGGTCGCGTTCGTGCGCTCCGACACCGACAACGACCTGGTCGACCACCCGGCGTGGAAAGACCTGACGTCGGCGCACGCGCACAAGTTCGCGCCGGCCACCGACAAGCAGTTCGATCTGGTCGCGGTCGAGGAGCTGGTGTCGGAGAAGCCGACCGAGGAGTCGGTGACCGGGTTGGCCCGCACGCTGTCGCTGGTCTCGTCCATCGGGTCGGTGTGCGAGCTCCCGGCGGTGTCGAAGTTCTTCAACGGCAACCCCACGTTGGGCACCGTGTCGGGCGGGATCGACCACTTCGCCGGCAAGGCCGGCCTCAAACGCTGGAACGCGATCGGCGAGATCATCGGCCGCGGCTGGGACGAC
This sequence comes from Mycobacterium paraffinicum, assembly GCF_001907675.1. Lineage (GTDB taxonomy): Bacteria > Actinomycetota > Actinomycetes > Mycobacteriales > Mycobacteriaceae > Mycobacterium > Mycobacterium paraffinicum_A. The sequence continues at coordinate 55,131 of NZ_MPNT01000023.1, read as the reverse complement.
GTGCTGAGCGCGATCGAGGGCATCGTCACCACGCCCGAGGTGGACGAGAAGCTGTCGGCCAGGGCCGCCGACGAGCTGGCCGAGGAGCCCGAGGAAGAAGATACGGCGGACACCGAGGCCACCGACGAGGCGGACGAGGAAGCCGGCGACGAGACCGACGTGGCGGCGGAGGCTGCCGACGACGAGGAGGCCGACGAAGAGGCCGACGAGGAGCCGCGCGCGGCCGGCGACACCGTGATCCTGGGCAGCGACGAGGATTTCTGGCTGCAGGTGGGCATCGACCCGATTCGGATCATGACGAGTTCGGGCACCTTCTACACCCTGCGGTGCTACCTGGACGACCGCCCGATCTTCCTGGGCCGCAACGGGCGCATCAGCGTGTTCACCTCCGAGCGGGCGCTGGCCCGCTACCTCGCCGACGAGCACGACCACGACCTGGCCGACCTGAGCACCTACGACGACATCCGCACCGCCGCCACCGACGGCTCGCTGGAGGTCAAGGTCACCGAGGACAACATCTACGTGCTCAGCGGGCTGGCCGACGACATCGCCGACGGCCCGGACGCCGTGGACCACGACCAGCTGGACCTGGCCGTCGAGCTGCTCCGCGACATCGGCGACTACTCGGAGGAAGGCACGGTCGACAAGGCGCTCGAAACCGGACGCCCGCTGGGCAAACTGGTGGCCTACGTGCTCGAGCCGGGTTCGGTCGGCAAGCCGTCGGCCCCGTACGCGGCGGCGGTGCGGGAGTGGGAGAACCTGGAGCAATTCGTGGACGGGCGGCTGCGCAGGGAGTAGCCCGCGTTTGACGGGCCCGGAAGTCTCCTCTTTACTGGCGGGTGTCGCTTCCCGGGATAGGCCCGTTGCCCCTGTACGGCTTTCAGCGCCCGGGCATGCTGTTGTTCGGTTTGCTCCCGCTGGCCCTGTTGGCGGTCTACATCGGTGTCCAGGCTCGCCGCCGGCGCCGGCTGCACCGGTTCACCGAGGCGCCCGTGGCGCAGTCGCCGAGGCGGCACATCCCGATCGCGGTGGCGCTGCTCAGCCTGATCCTGCTGACCATCGCGCTGGCCACCCCCACCCACGACATGCGCATCCCGCGCAACCGGGCCGTCGTCGTGCTGGTCATCGACATGTCGAATTCGATGCGGGCCACCGACGTCCCACCGAACCGGCTCAAGGCCGCCGAGGAGGCGGCCAGCCAGTTCGCCAGCCAGCTGACGCCCGGCATCAACCTGGGCCTGGTCGGCTTCGCGGGCACGCCGTACCTGCTGGTGTCGCCGACCCCGCAGCACCAGGCGACGATCGATGCGCTCAAGAAGCTCGACTTCGCCGACAGCACCGCGACGGGCGAGGCCATCTTCACCGCCCTGCACGCGGTGAGCGCCCTGGCCATCACCGGCGGCGACACCCCGCCCCCGGCGCGCATCGTGCTGCTGTCCGACGGCGGGGAGAACAAGCCGTCCAATCCGAGCGACCCGCACGACGGGGCCTTCACGGCGGCGCGGCTGGCCCGGGACGAGGGGGTGCCCATCTCGACGATCTCGTTCGGCACCAAGACCGGCGAGATCGAGATGGACGGCCAGCGCGTCGCCGTCCCCGTCTCGACCGACCAGATGAAGACCATCGCCAAGCTGTCCGGCGGGCAGTCCTACACCGCCAGCAACATCGCCGAGCTCAACAAGAGCTACAACGCCATCGAGAAGGACATCGGCTATCGCACCGTGCCGGGGCCGGGCAGCGCCGGGTGGCTGCGCCTGGGCGTGATCACCGCCCTGATCGCGACGGCGCTGGCGCTGCTGATCAACCGGCGGCTGCCGGTCTGATCGGTCAGGAGGGCAGCCGGCGGTTGAGGAACAGGCCGGCCAGGATCGCCCCGGCCAACGCGAGGGCGCCCAGCAGCATCCAGGCCAGGCTGGCGTCGCCCTTGACGGTTTCGTAGCCGATCTGGCGCTGCAGGGTGGAGTAGACGTTCTTCAGCGACTCCAGGCTGTCGGCGTGGAACGCCTGGCCGTCGGTGATCTCGCAGATCTTCTGCAGCGTCTGGTCGTCGACGGGAACGGGGATGGTGGCGCCCTCGTACTCGACGGTGCCGTACGGCGTCCCGAAGGAGATCGTCGAGATCTGCACACCGGCGGCCTTGGCGGCCCGGGCGGCGGTGAACGCCCCCTGCGGGGCGTTGGCGTCCAGCGGCACGTTCTCCGCGCCGTCGGACTCCAGCACGATGCGCGCCGGGGGCGGGCCGTCGCCGCCCCCCATCACCGAGCCCACCGTCGCGATCGCCTGCAGGGCGGTGAACAGGCCCTCGCCCGTCGCGGTCTTGGGCGCCGGCTTAAGGCTGTCGATCGCGGCCTTCACGGCCGCACGGTTGGTGGTCGGGGAGACCAGCAGCGACGCGTTGGCCGCGAACTCCACCAGCCCCAGGTTGATGGCCGGCGTCAGCTCGTCCGCGAACTGCTTGCCGGCCACCTTCGCCGCGGTCAGCCGGTCGGGGGGCACGTCGGTGGACGCCATGGACTCCGACACGTCGATGACCAGCATCACGACCGCGCGGTTGAGCGGGATCCGGACGTCGGACGTCGGCCCGGCCATCGCGGTGGTCAGCAGCACCAGCGCCGTGGCCAGCAGGATCGTCGGCACGTGCCGCCAGCGGCTGGGGTGCGCCGGCGCGACCCGCTCCAGCACCTCCATGTTGGCGAACCGCAGCACCCGCCGGCGGCGGGCGAACTGCAGCACGACGTAGATGCCCAGGACCAGCAGAACGGCCAGCAGGAACAGGAAGAACCACGCGTTCTGGAACCCGGTGACCGACACGGGGCCCAGCAGGGGCAGCTTCATGTGCAGCCACACTATGCGCCCGGTGGGCCCCGTGCACTCCTCCGCCGGGTCAGCCGGCGACGAGGTCGCGGCGCTGCGTGAACTTGATGTCGAGGCTGCGCAGGTGGGTCTGCAGCCCGGCGTCCTGGATCGGGATCAGGTGCGCGGGCTGGTCGGTCTCGTTGTAGTGGGCGTGCCACATGCCCGGCGGGGTGGTGAAGGCGCAGCCGGCCCGCCAGTCCACCCGGGTGGGGTCGACGATGTCACCGTGCTCGTCCAGGCGGGTGCCCAGCAGCGTGTAGCAGCCGCTGGCCGGCGCGTCGAGGATCAGATCCAGGGCCACCGACTGGTGCCGGTGCGGGCGCTGCACCTGGTTCGGCGGCAGCACGCCGAACATGGCCCACAGCACGTGGGTGATGGTCAGCGTCTGCTCCTGGTTGGCGTTGGCCAGCAGCACGCTGACGCGGCTCTTCTCGTTGGCGCCCGGGCGCGACGCGATCTCCTCCAGCTTGGCGACGGCGTCCGAGCGGCGGAACTTGGTGGCGCGGAATCGCGGCCGGGTGGCGTCGGCGCCCAGGTAGCGCATCAGCGGCTCGTCGTGCACCCAGTACATGGTCGTGTCGGTGGCCGCGTAGAACACCGAGTGGGTGCCGGCGGGCAGGGTCAGGAAATCCCCCTTTTCCCACTGCACCAGGTGGCCGTTGACCGCGGCGAAGCCCCGCCCGTACAGCACGTAGTACAGCTGCGAGGTGGCGTTGGGGCTGGTGTCGACCTGCTCGCCCGGGCGGATGCGCACGAAGTTGGCGAGCAGCGCGGGGCTGGTCGCGGCGCCGGCCTCGATGCCCAGGTCCTTGGAAAGGTCCAGCGGGATCACGCCGGTCGGCTTGTCGGTGTAGACATCCGGGTCGAACCGGGTAACCGGGACCTGCGGGACGTGGCCCGAGCCGATCGGGTTGGCGGCCTTGGAGTACTCGAAGTACTCGGCGTCGGAGGCCCAGTCCTGGAAGCGACCTTCGAAGCCGTATTCGGCCACGTTGATCATCGGCGCGGGGATCGTCGGATCCAGGTTCGGGGTCACGGCTTGTTCGGTGACGGGCATTTCACGGCTCCTTCGACCTGCTCGGGGGTTCGTCGGCACATCTCATGTTTCTCTCGTATCTATCTTGTATCTCAGTTGTTGACATGTCAAGGTGGGCGGTGGTGTACCGTCACCACACTGCTGGGATACGACTTAGCTACGGAAGGCTCGATGGCAACGATCGACCCGCGACCGGCCACGGCCAAGGACCGCGCGCTCGACTACGTCAAGACGCAGGTGCTCACCGGTGCGTTCCCCGGCGGGGAGCTGATCAGCGAGGGCGACGTCGCCACGGCGCTGGGAATGTCACGCACGCCGGTACGCGAGGCCTTCCTGCGGCTGGAGGCGGAGGGGCTGCTGCGCCTCTACCCGCAGCGGGGCGCCCTGGTCGTCCCCGTGTCTCCGGACGAGGTCCGCTCGGTGATGGAGGCGCGGCTGGTCTTGGAGCAGTTCGCGGCGGCCAAGGCGGTGGGGCGCGGGCCCGCCTCGTGCGCCGCGATTTTCGAGCGGCTGTCGGGCGAGCTTCGGCGCCAGCGCGCGGCGGCCGACCGCTCCGATTGGCCCGATTTCCTCGACGCCGACCGGGCGTTCCACGCCATCACGCTGGCCGAGTCGGGAAACGCCATTCTGGCGGGTTTCCATGCCTCCCTGCGGGACCGGCAGATGCGGATGATCGGCGAATCGGCGCTGCGCGATCCGCACCGGGTGACGACCATCCTCGACGAGCACCGCGAGATCGCCGAGGCGCTGCGCGACGGCGACGGCCCGCGGGCGTCGCGCGCCGTGCAGACGCATCTGGCCAGCACGGTGCGCGCCATCGGGCTCGCTTCCGATTTGATTTGAGCCCCGGCGAATTGTGTTAGAAGTCGGCTGATTCGGGGAAGTCCCGTCAAAGATGGCGCCCACCCCGGGTGCCGCTACGACAGGAGCTCGAAGTGATCACATCCATAATCCTCGCCCTCATCGTGGGCGCGATCATCGGTTTGGTCGCCCGCCTCGTGATGCCGGGACGGCAGAACGTCGGCATGATCATGACGGTCGTGCTCGGGGCCGTCGGCGGCCTGGTCGGCTCATGGGCCGCCAGCCAATTCGGATACCACAACGCCAACGGCGGGGTGGCCTGGGTTCCGTTCTTCATCGGAGTGGGCGCCGCCATCGTTTTCATCGCCATCTACGAATCGCTGACCGGTCGCCGCACCGGGACCCGGCTGCCCCGTTAACCCGTCGGCCGAAAAGCTGCGCCGCTCACCCGGATTCGGGCGGGCGGCGTCAGCCTGCGATCAGCACCGCATAGCGCGGCTTGATCACGTCGTCGATGATCGCCAGCCGCTCGTCGAACGGGAGGAACGCCGACTTCATCGCGTTGATGGTGAACCGCTCGAGATCGCTCCAGCCGTAGCCGAACGCCTCGACCAGGCGCCACATTTCGAGGCTCATCGTGGTATCGCTCATCAGGCGGTTGTCGGTGTTGACCGTCACCCGGAACCGGGTGCGGGCCAACAAGTCGAACGGGTGGTCCGCGATGCTTTTCACGGCGCCGGTCTGCACATTGGAACTCGGGCACAACTCCAGCGGAATCCGCTTGTCCCGCAGGATAGATGCCTGCTGGCCCAGCCGGACCTGGCCGTCTTCGAGGACCTCGATGTCGTCGACGATGCGCACCCCGTGGCCCAGCCGGTCGGCGGCGCAGAACGCGATCGCCTCGTGGATCGACGGCAGCCCGAACGCCTCGCCTGCGTGAATGGTGAAGCGCGCGTTGTGGTCTCGCATGTACTCGAAGGCGTCCAGGTGCCGCGTCGGCGGATTGCCGGCCTCGGCGCCGGCGATGTCGAATCCCACAACACCCTTGTCGCGGAACCGGATTGCCAGCTCGGCGATCTCCCGGGACACCGCGGCGTGCCGCATGGCGGTGACCAGCAGCCGCACCACGATCGGCCGGCCCGCGGCGGCGCAGGCCTGCTCGCCGTCGGCGAAACCGGACAGCACGGCGTCCACGATCTCGTCGAACGACAGGCCCCGGTCGATGTGCAGCTCCGGGGCGAACCGGATCTCGGCGTAGACCACCGAATCGGCGGCCAGGTCTTGTACGCACTCGTAGGCGACGCGGTGCAGCGCGTCGGCCGTTTGCATGACCGCCACGGTGTGCGAGAACGGCTCCAGGTAGCGCTCCAGCGAACCGCTGTGCGATCGGGTGCGAAACCAGGTGGCCAGCTCGTCGACGTCGGTGGTGGGCAGCCCGTCATAGCCGGTCTGGCCGGCGATTTCGACCACGGTCGCCGGGCGCAGGCCGCCGTCGAGGTGGTCGTGCAGCAGCGCCTTGGGCGCCCTCTTGATCTGCTCTAGGCCCAGCGGTGTCGTCACGTCACGATCCGGTCGATGATCAGCGGCCGCGGATCCGGCGCCGCGTCGCCGACGTGATAGCCGCCATCCAGTTCGGCCAGCGCGGCGCCGAGGCGCTCCGGGGTGTCGGTGTAGAGGGTGAACAGCGGCGCGCCGGGAGCCACCGGGTCGCCGGGGCGGCGGTGGATCCGGATGCCGGCGCCGGCCTGCACCCGTTCGCCCGGACGGGATCTGCCCGCACCGAGCCGCCAAGCCGCCTGCCCCACTGCCATCGCGTCGATATCGCCCATTGTGCCGCCCCGGCCCGCGGTCACGGTGTCGGAATGCGCACCGATCGGCAACGGAACCGACAAATCCCCGCCCTGAGCCGCGACGAGCCTGCGGAATCGGTCCATCGCGGTGCCGTCGCGCAGCGTCTCGGCGGGGTCGCGGCCGTCGATCCCGGCCAGCGCGAGCATCTCGCGGGCGAGCCGCACCGTCAGCTCCACCACGTCGGGCGGACCGCCGCCGGCCAGCACGTCCAACGCCTCGGCGACCTCGAGGGCGTTGCCGACGGTCGCGCCCAGCGGGGCGTTCATGTCGGTCAGCAGCGCGCGGGTGGGCACGCCGTGCGCCGCCCCCAGCCCGACCATGGTGTGGGCCAGCTCTCGGCACCGGTCCAAAGAGGGCAGCAGCGCGCCTGAGCCCACCTTCACGTCGAGCACCAGGGCGCCGGTCCCCTCGGCCAGCTTCTTGCTCATCACCGAGCTGGCGATCAGCGGCAGCGACTCGACGGTGGCGGTGACGTCGCGCAGCGCGTACAGCTTGGCGTCGGCCGGCGCCAGCTCGCCGGCGGCGAAGATGGCCGCGCCGACGTCGAGAAGTTGCTGGCGCACGTGCCGGCTGGACAGCGCGGGGGTGAACCCGACGATCGACTCGAGCTTGTCCAGCGTGCCGCCGGTATGCCCGAGCCCGCGCCCCGACGCCTGGGGCACCGCCGCCCCGCAGGCGGCGACGACGGCCACCAGGGGCAGGGTGATCTTGTCCCCGACGCCGCCGGTGGAGTGCTTGTCCACGGTCGGCAACGGCAGGTCGCGGAAGTCCAGCCGCGGGCCGGAGGCCAGCATGGCCGCGGTCCAGCTGGCGGTCTCGCCGGGGTCCATGCCGCGCAGGAAGATGGCCATCAGCAGCGCCGACATCTGCTCCTCGGCCACCCGGCCGTTGGTGTAGGCGTCGACGACCCACTCGATGGCGGCATCGGACAGCCGGCCGCCGTCGCGCTTGGTCCGGATCACCGTCGGCGCGTCCAATGCGCGGTCGATCAACGGGGTTCCCATGGCAGGTCGGCGCCGAAGGCGTCGGGCAGCAGCTCGCCGAGGCGGCGGGGCCCCGCCGGGTGATCGATCAGCAACTCGGTGCCGCCGTGCTCGAGGAGCAGCTGGCGGCACCGCCCGCACGGCATCAGCGGGGCACCCCGCCCGTCCACGCAGGCCACCGCGATCAGCCGGCCGCCCCCGGTCGCGTGCAGGGCGCACACCACACCGCATTCGGCGCAGAGACCAAGACCATATGAGACGTTCTCCACATTGCAGCCGGTGACCACGCGCCCGTCGTCCACCAGAGCGGCCGCCCCCACCGGGAACCGCGAATAGGGCGCGTAGGCCCCCGCCGCGGCACCGATTGCCATGCGGCGCAGCGCTTTCCAATCGACATCAGGCATTCCCGACCCCGCTCAGCTCTTGCCACGTGAGACTGCCACCCTAACCCCGACGGGCGGGTTCGCCAGGCGGACTGCTCGGCGCGAGCCGTCCCCGCGCCGGGTTAGGCTGAACTGCGTCGATGTCAGAAGGCGGTGAGGATCGGGTGACCACACAGGCGACAACCGCGGATCCGGCGGCACAACCTGCGCCCTCGCGCAGGCGGCGACCACCCCGCACCCTGTATCGGGGCGACCCGGGTATGTGGTCGTGGGTGCTGCACCGCATCAGCGGCGCGACGATCTTCTTCTTCCTGTTCGTCCACGTGCTGGACGCCGCGATGCTGCGGGTGAGCCCGCAGACCTACAACGCGGTGATCCACGACTACCAGACCCCCGTCGTCGGCCTGATGGAGTACGGCCTGGTGGCCGCCGTCCTCTTCCACGGGTTGAACGGGATCCGCGTCATCCTGATCGACTTCTGGTCGGAGGGCCCCCGCTACCAGAAGGTGATGTTCTGGATCGTGGGCATCGTCTTCCTGCTGCTCATGGTTCCGGCCGGCGTGGTGACCGCCATTCACATCACCGAGCACCTCCGATGAGCTCCCCCGACCTGCAGCTCGGCCGCGGCCAGGTGGCCCCCGTGCGCCAGCGCAGCCACGACCGGCCGGCCAGCCTGGACAACCCGCGCTCGCCGCGGCGCCGCGCCGGCATCCCCAACTTCGAGAAATTCGCCTGGCTGTTCATGCGGTTCTCCGGCATCGCGCTGATCGTCCTGGCCGTCGGGCACCTGTTCATCATGCTGATGTGGGACAACGGCGTGTACCGCATCGACTTCAACTACGTCGCGCAGCGCTGGGCCTCGCCGTTCTGGCAGTTCTGGGATCTGGCGCTGCTGTGGCTGGCGCAGCTGCACGGCGGCAACGGCCTGCGCACCATCATCGACGACTACAGCCGCTCGGACCGCACCCGGTTCTGGCTGAACAGCCTGCTGCTGCTGTCGATGGGGTTCACGTTGGTCCTCGGCACCTACGTGCTGGTGACATTCGACCCGAATATCGGAGGCTGACGTGATCCAGCAGCACCGCTACGACGTGGTCATCGTCGGCGCCGGCGGTGCCGGCATGCGCGCCGCGGTGGAGGCCGGCCCGCGGGTCCGGACCGCCGTGCTCACCAAGCTCTACCCCACCCGCAGCCACACCGGCGCCGCCCAGGGCGGCATGTGCGCGGCGCTGGCCAACGTCGAGGACGACAACTGGGAGTGGCACACCTTCGACACGGTCAAGGGCGGCGACTACCTCGCCGACCAGGACGCGGTGGAGATCATGTGCAAGGAAGCCATCGACGCGGTGCTCGACCTGGAAAAGATGGGGATGCCGTTCAACCGCACCCCCGAGGGCCGCATCGACCAGCGCCGCTTCGGCGGGCACACCCGCGAACACGGCAAGGCCCCGGTCCGCCGGGCGTGCTACGCCGCCGACCGCACCGGCCACATGATCCTGCAGACCCTCTACCAGAACTGCGTCAAGCACGACGTGCAGTTCTTCAACGAGTTCTATGCGCTGGACCTGGTTTTGACGCAGACGCCGAGCGGCCCGGTGGCCACCGGCGTGGTGGCCTACGAGCTGGCCACCGGCGAGATCCACGTCTTCCACGCCAAGGCCGTGGTGCTGGCGACCGGCGGCTCGGGCCGGATGTACAAGACCACCTCCAACGCGCACACGCTGACCGGCGACGGCATCGGCATCGTGTTCCGCAAGGGACTCCCGTTGGAGGACATGGAGTTTCACCAGTTCCACCCCACCGGCCTGGCCGGGCTGGGCATCCTGATCTCCGAGGCCGTGCGCGGCGAGGGCGGGCGGCTGCTCAACGGTGAGGGCGAGCGTTTCATGGAGCGCTACGCGCCGACCATCGTCGACCTTGCGCCCCGCGACATCGTCGCGCGCTCAATGGTTTTGGAGGTGCTGGAGGGCCGCGGCGCGGGCCCGCACAAGGACTACGTCTACATCGATGTGCGCCACCTCGGCGAGGACGTGCTCGAGACCAAGCTGCCCGACATCACCGAATTCGCCCGCACCTACCTCGGCGTCGACCCGGTGCACGAGCTGGTCCCCGTCTACCCGACATGTCACTACGTGATGGGGGGCATTCCCACCACGGTCACCGGACAGGTGTTGCGGGACAACACATCCACGGTGCCGGGCCTGTACGCGGCCGGCGAGTGCGCGTGCGTGTCGGTGCACGGCGCCAACCGGTTGGGCACCAATTCGCTATTGGACATCAACGTGTTCGGCCGTCGCGCCGGGATCGCCGCCGCGGATTACGCCGACGGGCACGACTTCGTCGACATGCCGCCCAACCCGGAGGCGATGGTGGTCGGCTGGGTCGGCGACATCTTGAGCGAGCACGGCAACGAGCGGGTGGCCGACATCCGCGGCGCGCTGCAGCAGTCGATGGACAACAACGCCGCCGTGTTCCGCACCGAGGAGACGCTCAAGCAGGCGCTGACCGACATCCACGCGCTCAAGGAGCGCTATTCGCGAATCACGGTGCACGACAAGGGGAAGCGCTTCAACAGCGACCTGCTGGAGGCCATCGAGCTGGGTTTCCTGCTGGAGCTGGCCGAGGTCACCGTGGTCGGCGCCCTGAACCGCAAGGAATCCCGCGGCGGGCACGCCCGGGAGGACTACCCGAACCGCGACGACGTCAACTACATGCGCCATACCATGGCGTACAAGCAGGGCACCGATCTGCTGAGCGACATCGCGCTGGACTTCAAGCCCGTCGTGCAGACCCGTTACGAACCGAAGGAACGGAAGTACTGATGTCCGACACCGTCGAAGTCGAGGCCGACCGGGGACCCGAGCCGCCCTTGCCGCCCGTCCCCGAGGGCGCGGTGCTGGTGACCCTCAAGATCGCCCGGTTCAACCCCGACAACCCCGACGCCTTCGCGGAAACCGGTGGCTGGCAAAGCTTTCGGGTGCCCTGCCTGCCCAGCGACCGCCTGCTGAACCTGTTGATCTACATCAAGAGCTATCTGGACGGGACGCTGACCTTCCGGCGCTCCTGCGCCCACGGCGTGTGCGGTTCGGACGCCATGCGCATCAACGGCGTCAACCGGCTGGCCTGCAAGGTGCTGATGCGCGACCTGTTGCCCGAGAAAACGGGCAAGCAACTCACCATCACGGTCGAACCGATCCGGGGGCTGCCGGTGGAAAAAGACCTGGTGGTCAACATGGAGCCGTTCTTCGACGCCTACCGCGCAGTCAAGCCCTACCTGGTCACCAGCGGGAATCCCCCTACGCGGGAACGCATTCAGAGCCCCACCGACCGCGCCCGCTACGACGACACCACCAAGTGCATCCTGTGCGCGGCCTGCACCACCAGCTGCCCGGTGTTCTGGCACGAGGGCAGCTACTACGGCCCGGCGGCGATCGTCAACGCGCACCGCTTCATCTTCGACAGCCGCGACGAGGCCGCCGCCGAGCGCCTCGACATTCTCAACGAGGTGGACGGCGTGTGGCGCTGCCGCACCACCTTCAACTGCACGGAATGCTGCCCGCGCGGCATCCAGATCACCAAGGCCATCCAGGAGGTCAAGCGCGCGTTGATGTTCACGCGCTGATCATCTGGGTGGCTCACACAGCTCGTGGTGACTGCTCTGGTTGCCGCCCAACCGTTTGGCCTGGTACATGGCCGCGTCGGCGGCGGTGACCAACTCCGCCAGGACCGATTGCGGTTCGGCCGCGGTGTCGTCGAGGTCGGCGCAGGCCGTGCCGATGCTGGCTGTCACTCCCGCGGCCGACGCCGCGATGACGTCACACATCCTCGCCGCCAACGACTCGGCGTTGCACGTCTTCGACGTGCCGGCCAACAGGAACTCCTCACCGCCGCTGCGCGCCACCACCGAGTCGTCGGAGGCGGCCAACAGGGCTTGGGCGACCTGAACCAGCGCGCGGTCCCCCGCGGCGTGACCGAGCCGGTCGTTGATCGCCTTGAAATTGTCGAGGTCGATCAGCATGACCACCAGGTGCGAGTCGATGCCCCGTCGGGACAAGAGCATCCCCAACGCCTCGTGCTGGAATGTGCGCCTGTTCAGCAGGCCGGTCAACGGATCCCGGTCGGCCTGCAGCAGATCTCCCGTCAAGGCGCGCATCAAGATCCGAATCGCCAGCGGCAGCGCGATGTTGACTTCGATGACCAGCCACAGATCGACCCCGGCGAGGCTGGGATGCCCGGATCTCGCGAGCGACATGGCCTCCCAAGACCCCACCGCGGCGGCCACGGCGAAGTTGTACAGCACGAACCCGGTGGTGTGAAAGAACGCCATGTAAGCCCCGAAGGTCGCGAATGCGATGCAGCCGATCAGCGCGGCCAGGGGGTTCGGATGCGCCAGGCACGCCAACGCGACGGCGGTGTTGCACGTCAGGGCGAACACGATCGACTGCCTGCGTGTCGGCCAGCGCCAGGTCCACAACAGCACGCCCGCCACTCCACCGGCGAGGGCAACCCACATCATCGCCACCGGCACCGATCCGCGGGGGCCGTCCGAGCTGGCCAGCAAGGCGACGAGGCACAACACCAGCGATGCCGAAATGAGCGCCATCGTCGCCCGAGTAGCGCCGCCGATGCCCCGCGAAGCAAGGTAGCCGGAGAGCCAGTCGTACTGGTCGGCCCGAGGGCTAGACACCGCGGTCATCGTCGACTCGCAATCACACCGTTCCTCGATTCGAAAAGGCTAGCCGCATGCTACGGCTCCCCCGCTGCTCACGAGGCAGATTGCGCGCCGCCGGGCGAGCGGCCGTCACACTTTCGCGGCCCGTCCCGTCTTCAGGGGTATGACACAGAGAACCCGCATCGAGCCCCTGTCCCCCCGGCGCGCCGGCCTGCTGACCCGCGCGCTGTACCGGATCGCCAAGCGGCGCTACGGCCAGGTCCCCGAACCGTTCACCGTGGCCGCCCACCATCGCAAGCTGATGATCGCCGGCGCCGTGCACGAGACGATGATCGACCGGGCGTCCAAGGCGCTGCCGGTCAGCGTGCGTGAGCTGGCGGTGTTGTGGACCGCGCGCAGCATCGGCTGCTCGTGGTGCGTCGACTTCGGGTCCATGCTGCAGCGCCTCGACGGCCTGGACATCGACCGGCTCAAAGAGATCGACAGTTACGCCAGTTCACCGCTTTTCACCGACGACGAGCGCGCCGCGATCCGGTACGCCGACGCGATGACCACCGATCCGCACACCGTCACCGACGAACAGGTCGCCGACCTGCGCGCCCGGTTCGGCGACGCCGGCGTCATCGAGTTGACCTATCAGATCGGCGTGGAGAACATGCGCGCGCGGATGAACACCGCGCTGGGCATCACCGAGCAGGGCTTCAGTTCCGGCGACGCCTGCCGTGTGCCGTGGGCCGAAGAAGTCGGCGGATAGCATCCTCCATTCGCCGGACACGCAAATCGTCCGATACGGGGAGCGGCAAATCCCCCGCCGCGTGAGCCGAACGGCGGAAAGACATCATCCGGGTCGCGGGGGATAGTCGTTGTGTGCCCGAAAAGGGACGCGACCGACTCGGAGATCGACATGGACCAAGTGATCGGCCCCGCGCGGCAACGGCGACTGGGTGTCGTGGACGGGCTGGGCCCGCGCACCACCGCCCGGTTCTACGCGATGCTGTGCGAGCGGCATCGGGCGCTGACGGGCGGCTCCAGTCCGGACGTGGTGGTGCACACCATCACGGTGCAGCGGCGGCTCGGCGAACCGGCCTCGACCGGCTCGTCCCGGCCCGGCCGCCAGGAGGGGGTGCGGAACCTCATCACCCGGACGTCTCGATCGCTGGCCGGAAGCGGCGCGGACGTGATCGCCGTCGCGTGTAACGCCACCACGATCGACCGTGCGACGGGCGGCCCGGCATGCATCGGGATGGTCGAGGCGACGGCTCGGACGCTGCGCCGGCTCAACTTTCGCCGGGTCGGCCTGCTCGCGTCGAGCATCATGGTGTCGTCGGCGGCCTACCAGCGCGGCCTGGCCGAGGCGGGCATCACCGTCGTCTCGCCGGCCGGACGCGATCAGGAGATCGTCGACCGGTTCATCGAGTCGCTGCGGCGGTCCCGGATTCCGATCCCCGTCCCGGGAGAATTCCTGCGCGTCATCCCGAAGTTCGGCGACGACGTCGACGCGCTCCTACTGGACTGCAACGAGCTCTACGGCGTCGTCGACGCCGAGATGGTGGGCAAGCCCGTGATCGACAGCGTGACCGCGCTGGTCGAGGAATCCTCTCGCCTACTGCTGGATCCGGTCACCCACACCACCGAGCCGGCCCGACATTGAATCCATTGCCGCGGAACGACCGTCCCGCCGTTGGCCGCTATCGCATTGGCGGCCCCACCGCCCTCGGCATAGCGCCGGTGAACTCGGTCGGATCAGCGATATCCTATAGGGCGCAAGCGTTTCCGTTACGCACACTGATTGCGAGAATCCGCGGCAGCAGGTTTTGACGCCGGTTGTCGCCCGCGGCGGCCGCAGCGGTCGCCCGGTCCGGGCAGCGCGACATTGAAGGCATAGCCCGCCGTCCCTGCCGTTCGCGTGCGAAAAGAGCGGCCGGTGAAACTTCGGCAGAGTTCCGAAAACCGCTCACCCGTCGTGATATACAGCCATTACTCCCAGGTCGCCTGCCCCGCAGCCAGGGACGACGATGGCCCGGTCGGCTCTTCGACAGGCACCGTCGCACCGGCCACGACGGACGAGGGCCGCTTACGGGGCGCGGCATACAGGCTGCGGCAATGAGCGCGAAGCCAAACGGGAGAGCTATGAAGTCACCCTTGGACTGGTCGCTGATCGACTTCCCGGCGCAGGCGCTGCTCGTGGTGTCGGTGCTTTGCCTCCTGGTCGCGCTGCTGTGGAGGCGTGGGCGCCAGTGGTGGCTGCGCGCCGTACCGCTCAGCGTGGTTATCGCGGTCCTCGTTGCGGTGGCCGGCTATTTCACGGTGAACTACCGCTGGCATCCCTACCCGGACATCATCCCGTGGCCGCTGTTCGCCTGGGGCGGGTTCGCCGCCCTGGTGTTATGCCTGTCGGCTGCCAGGATGCGTCGGTCCGGCTGGCCGGCACGCGCGCTGATGGTGCTGGGCGTGCTGTGGTCGGTCCTCATGATCGGCGCGCAGGCCAACATCCACTACGCGGCGTTCACCACCGCACGCAAGCTGGTCAACCCGCTGCTGCACCCCGTCAGCGACCTCTCCTCGGTCACCTCGAGCCAGCCCAGCGCCGTGCGCGCGTCGGCAGGCGGCACGCTCGAACAGCTGTGGCAGCCTCCCGCGAACATGCCCGCGGACGGTCAGGTGGTGAAGGCGTCGATTCCGGCCTCGGGCCGGTTCACGCCGCGTGAGGCGCTGATCTACCTGCCGCCCGCCTACCTGGCCAACCCGAGGCCCGAACTGCCCGTGCTCGTACTGCTTCCCGGCGACCCGGGAGCGCCGCGCGACTGGATCGACAAGGTGCACGTCGACGACGCGCTCGGCCAGTTCGCCGCGCAGCACAAGGGCCTGGCCCCGGTGGTGGTGATGGCCGACCAGCAAGGTGTCGCGGAAAACAACCCGAGCTGCGTGGACTCCACGTGGGGAACGCCGCAGACCTACCTGGCCGAGGACCTTCCGCGCTGGGTGTCGGCGAACCTGCAAGTGAGCCGGGACCACCGCCAGTGGGCGATCGGCGGCCTGTCGTCGGGCGGCACCTGCTCGCTGCTGGTAGCCCTTCGCGCCCCGCAGACCTTTCCGAACCTGGTGGACATGTCTGGCCAGCGCGAGCCGATCCTGACCAGCCACGCCGAAATCGTCACCAAGCTGTTCAACGGCGACGAGGCTGCGTACAACAACGTCACACCGAAGGACATCATGGCCAAGCGGCAGTATCCCGACACCAACGCGCTGATCACGGCCGGCTCCGACGACCGGGTCTATAACCCCCAGCAGCAGGAGATCTACGTGGCTTGCCGGCAGGCCGGCATGAAGGTGCAGTGGCGGGAATTTCCCGGCGGGCACACCTTCGCCGTGTTCCGGGCCTCCTTCGAAGCGGCGATTCCCTGGCTCGCGACGCGCACGGGGCTGGCCCAATGACCGCCGCGGTGCTCGATCAACCGACGACGGTGCTCGACAAGCGCGCCGTCGTGCAGCACAACGCGCGGCGGGCGCTCGCGCTGCTGCGGCAGTCGCCGGTGACCGTCGGGCTGGTTGTCGCGCTGTGGGGGCTCGGCGCTTTCACCCACGCGTGGTCGGTGTGGTCGAACAACACCGAGAACTCGCCGGGCATGCCGCACGGCCTCGTATCGAAGGTCGCCATCGGCACATCCCAGCTGGAGCGTGGCTTCTGGTGGACCCCGTTTACCGCCGGACTCTGGAACGTGTCGCTGGCCGCCTACATGGTCGCCACGCTGTTCACGCTGGCCGTGGGCGTTCCGGCCGAGCGGTTGCTCGGTCCTCGCCGGACCGCCCTCTTCCTCGCGGCCGGCCAGGTGCTGAGCAGCCTGCTCGGTGTGGGCACCGTCGCGCTGCTGTCCCGGACCGGCGACTCGTGGCTGACCAACCTCGACAAGGAGCTCGCGGTCGGCACCACGCCGGCGCTGGTTTGCCTCGCCGTGGTGATGACGTTCAAGCTGTCGGCGCTGTGGCGGCGCCGGCTGCGGCTGTTGATGTTCAGCGGCGTCGTGGTGTTCGCGCTGTATTCGGGCACGCTGCTCGACGTCCTGCGCGTTTTCGGTGCGGTAACCGGGCTGCTGTTGGGCTGGCTGCTCTACCGCTCCGAAGCGCGTGCCGCCGTCTCGCCCCCCTCACGGTCGGAGTCCAGGGTGCTGGTGGGCACGGTGGTTGCCGCGACGGCGTTCGGCCCTCTGCTGACCCTGCTTGGCTCCACCGGCGCCTGGCTCGCCTACCCCGGCTACGGCCCGCTGCGAATCTTGCAGTCGCTGTTCGCCTCCCCCGCCGAGGACAGCGAGCGCATGCGGCAGATATGTGCCGACCCCGGGTTGAGTGAAGCCTGCCGGCTGGCGGTCTCGCAGACCCTCGGGACCGGTGTGGGCTCGGCGATCACCTCGGTGGGGCCGGCGCTGCTGCTGCTGGCGGCCGCCGTCGGGTTGCGGCGCGGGCGCCGCTTCGCGTGGTGGTTGGCGCTCCTGCTCAACGCGGCGCTGGTCGCGGGCAGCGCCTGGTTCGCCGTCTTGTGGACACGCGACGCGGCCGACGCGGGATCTGTCGTGCACGACGTGGACGACACTTACTCGTTCGCTCACGACACGCTGATCCTGGTTGCGCCGATTGTGGTGCCCTGCCTGATGATCGCGCTGTTGCTGTTCACCCGGCCGTTGTTCACGGTGACCGCGCCACGCGCTACCTATCTACGGCTGGGGCTGGGCCTGGCGGCCACCGCCGTGCTCACCGCCGGCGGCTACCTGCTGGTCGCCTATTGGGAACGCAAGGAATTCGACCCCGCGCCGGACTTCGCCCGCCTGCTGGCCGACCTGCCCACCCGCTACCTGCCGCCGGCCTACGAGCTGGCGCACAGCGCAAAGTTCCTGCCCAACAGCGGGCTTGCCCTTCTGGCGTGGGAGTTCTGCGGCGCGGTGTTCTGGGTGATGCTGCTGGCCGGGTTGCTGATCAGCTTCTGGCGGGCCAGCGTCGTCGTCGACGACGTGGCACGGACCCGGGCGCGGGAGCTGATGGTCGCCAACAGCGGATCCTCGCTCGCCTACATGAGCACCTGGCCGGGCAACGTGTACTGGTTCACCGACGACGGGCGCGCGGCGTTCGCCTACCGCGTCGTGGCCGCCGTGGCGCTGACGACAGGCGGGCCGCTGGGCGATCCGGGTGCGCAGGGGGACGCGATACGCGGCTTCGGGCGGTTCTGCGACCGCAACGGCTGGACGGCATGCATGTACAGCGTCACCGAGGACGTGCGGGACCTCGCGCTGGAGCTGGGGTGGCACGCGGTGCAGGTGGCCGAGGACACCGTGATTCCGCTGGCCGAACTGGAGTTCAAAGGCAAGAAGTGGCAAGACATCCGGACCGCGCTGAACAAGGCGGCCAAGGAGGGCATCCGCGCCGAGTGGACGAGCTATCCGGAGGCGCCGTTGTCGATACGCGACCAGGTCCGGGTGATCTCCGAGGAATGGGTGGCCGACAAAGGCATGCCCGAGATGGGTTGGACGCTAGGCGGTTTGGACGAGCTCGACGACCCGACCGTGCGCTGCCTGATCGCCGTGGACGAGCAGTGGATCGTGCACGGCATTACCAGCTGGTTGCCGGTCTACCGGGACGGGCACGCGGTTGGTTGGACGCTGGACTTCATGCGCAGGCGGGGCAGCAGCCCCTTCAAGGGCGTGATGGAGTTTCTGATCGCCTCTGCCGCACAGACCTTTCGGGAGGAGGGCGCGGAGTTCCTCAGCCTCTCCGGGGCGCCGCTGGCCCGGCTGGCCCGGGGCCAGGAGGTCACGGCGCTGGACCGCATCCTCGACGTCACCGGCAAAGCGCTGGAGCCGGTGTACGGGTTTCGCTCGCTGCTCAGCTTCAAGGCCAAGTTCCAGCCCGAGTACCGGCCCCTCTACATGGCCTACCGTGACCCGTCGACGCTGCCCGCGATCGGCAACGCGATCAGCCGCGCCTACCTACCGCACCTCACCGCGCGGCAGGGGATTCGACTCGCGCGGAGGCTGGCCAGGAGATAGTCCACGCGAGGGGGCCGCGGCCGGTGCTAGGGCCGTCGCAGCGGGGAGCCGGCGAACTTGTCCGGGTTGGCGATATCCCAGAGGGCGCTGACCTTTCCGTCGCGAACCGTCAACGCCGTGATCCGCGGCAGCATCTCCCGATACCCGTCGGAAGCGGGTAATCCGGCGGTGTAGATGCCCAGCTCCCCGTTGACCAGCCCCAGCTCGTAGGAGGTGAACATCGCCGGTCCGTACCGCTGCGCCAGGCCCTGCATGAACCGGACCACCTTGGCCGGGCCGCGGATGGTCTGAACGGCCGTGGGCGCCTTGCCATTCGAATCGCCGGTGAAGGTGACGTCGGGGTGCAGCAGCGAGACCACGGTGTCCAGGTCGCCGGCGGCCATGGCCGCCATCAGCCGGCCGACCACCTCATCGTGCGACGGGTCGGGCTCGGGCGGCGGGTCCGCGCTGACGGCCTTGCGGGCCCGCGACGCCAGCTGCCGGGCGGCGGCCTCGCTGATGCCGAGCACGCCGGCGACTTCGGCGAACGGCACCGCGAACCCGTCGTGCAGCACGAAGGCCACCCGCTGATCGGGCGACAACCGCTCCAGCACCACCATCGCGGCGAACCGGGCGTCCTCGCGGGAAACCACGGCCGACAGCGGGTCGGCCCGGTCGAGGCCGGTCACCACCGGCTCCGGCAGCCAGTTTCCGGTGTAGGTCTCGCGGCGGTGCGCGGCCGAGCGCAGCCTGTCCAGGCCCAGCCGGCTCACCACCGTGGTCAGCCAGGCCCGCAGGTCGCTGATCTCGGCGTCTTGCCGGTCCCAGCGCAGCCACGCCTCCTGCACGACGTCCTCGGCGTCGGCGACCGTGCCGGTGAGTCGGTAGGCGACCGCCATGAGGTGCGGTCGCAGGGCTTCGAATTGTGAGACCTGTTCGGTCCCGGTCATATCGCGAGCCTAGCGCGGCGACGGCGAGCGCCGGAACGGCGCGAGCAAGGAGCCGCGCCATCAACACCCGCGGCGACGGCGAGCGCCGGAACGCCGCGAATAAAGGGCCCGCGCCAGCAGCTCGAGCGGCTAGTCTCGCAGACACCATGACAGAGCACCTGTGGCTGCACTTCGCCCGGCACGGCGCCGGCATCACGCCGCCGATCATCGTGCGAGGCGAGGGGGTGATGATCTTCGACGACCGCGGCAAGAGCTACCTCGACGCGCTGTCGGGACTGTTCACGGTCCAGGTCGGCCACGGCCGCACCGAACTCGCCGAGGTCGCCGCCCGGCAGGCGAGCACGTTGGCGTATTTCCCCCTGTGGGGCTATGCCACCCCGACCGCCATCGAGCTCGCCGAGCGCCTCGCGCGCTACGCCCCGGGTGACCTCAACCGGGTGTTCTTCACCACCGGCGGGACCGAAGCGGTGGAGACCGCGTGGAAGCTGGCCAAGCAGTACTTCAAGCTGACCGGCAAACCCGGTAAGCACAAGGTGATTTCGCGGTCGATCGCCTACCACGGCACCACCCAGGGCGCCCTGGCGATCACCGGCCTGCCCGCGTACAAGGCACCGTTCGAACCCGTGACGCCGGGCGGCTTCCGGGTGCCCAACACCAACTTTTACCGGGCGCCCGAGCCGTTCGCCGACGACCCCAAGGCCTTCGGCCGATGGGCCGCCGACCGGATCGCCGAGGCCATCGAGTTCGAGGGCCCCGAGACCGTCGCCGCGGTGTTCCTGGAGCCGGTGCAGAACGCGGGCGGCGCCATTCCCCCTCCCCCCGGCTATTTCGACCGGGTGCGCGAGATCTGCGACTCCTACGACGTGCTGCTGGTCTCCGACGAGGTGATCTGCGCGTTCGGCCGGATCGGCTCGATGTTCGCCTGCAGCAGTGAGATCGGGGACTTCGGTTATGTGCCCGACATGATCACCTGCGCCAAGGGCCTGACGTCGGGCTACTCCCCGCTTGGCGCGATGATCGCCAGCGAGAGATTGTTCGAACCGTTCAATGACGGCGCCACCGTCTTCCCGCACGGCTATACCTTTGGCGGACACCCGGTTTCGACGGCCGTGGGGCTGGCCAACCTGGACATCTTCGAGCGCGAGGGCCTCAACGATCACGTCAAGCAACACGCGTCCGCGTTCCGCGCCACCCTGGAGAAGCTGTACGACCTGCCCGTCGTCGGCGATGTCCGCGGCGAGGGCTATTTCTACGCCGTCGAGCTGGTGAAGGACAAGGCGACCAAGGAAACGTTCAGCGCCCAAGAGTGCGAACGGGTGTTGCGCGGCCACGTGTCGCCAGCGCTTTTCGAGGCGGGCCTGTACTGCCGCGCCGACGACCGCGGCGATCCGGTGGTTCAGGTGGCGCCACCGCTGATCAGCGGTCAGCCCGAGTTCGACACCATCGAATCCATCCTGCGCGACGTGCTCAGCCAGGTGTAGCCGCCCCAGAGCGTCGCCAGGGTCACCTTGGTCTTGGTCTTGGTCCTGGTCGGCGTCGAGCTGGGCGCGATTCGCGGGGTCGTCGCTATCCTGGCTTACCACAACGTGTTCGGGCTTTCGGCGTTCGCCACGAACCTGCTCACGCTGTTCGCCATCGCCGCCAGCACGGACTACGCGATCTTCATGCTCGGCCGCTACCACGAGGCGCGCTACGCGGGCGAGACCCCTGCGCCATCGGCACGTTGGTTGCGGTCGATCGGATACCGCCGGACAAATCGCATGTCCCCCGGTCGGGGGAACGGCCCGCGCAGGGCCTAGCCGGCGGCCAGTATCCGGTTCACCTCGTACGCGGCCAATGACACCTCGCGGCCGCGCGCGGCGGTCGGCTCATGGGAGAACCGCGCCACGGCGTTGCAGAGCCAGGCGAGTGCGGAACGCACCTCGGCATCGGGTGAGGCGTCACGATGCGCCTTCAGCTCGGTCAACACCTGGTCGAGCCCGGAGCGGCGAACCTGCGTCGCCTTCTCGGCCTGCTTGATCAGCTGTTTCAGTGGCCGCGGGCCGGGCGCACCGCCACCGCCGCGGGAACCCCGCAGCCGAGACCACAAGCCATCGTTTGGAATAGCCGCAAGTGTAGGGCTTGGCGGCGTTCCCCGGCTGGGGAGCCCTCAGGGACGCGATCGCCGCGATGGCGGACAGCCCGAACACCACGACGACCGGCCAGATCGCGGTGTGCCTCTGGGCGATTCCGCCGAGCGCCGCCCCTAGCACCGTCGACACGACGGCAACCAACGTCGAGCAAAAGCCGATCAGCGTCCCGCGGTGCTGTTCGGCGGCGGCCGCGCTGATCCACGAGATTCCGGCAGCGACGACGGCCGCACCGGCGAGCGTCGCCAGGAAGAACACCGTGCCGTACACCCAGACGCGCAACCACTGTCCGGAGAGCTCGGCCAGGATGCACGCCGCGGCGGCGACGGCGCTGAGGATGGCGCTGCCCACCAGCATGCCGCGCACCCCGTACACCCGGTGCACCCTGGTCCACACCGGTGAACCGACGACCAGCCCGATGCTGGAAACGATGACCAGCACGTGCAAACCGCCGCCCTGGTGGGCGGTTCGCAACGCGTAGAAAGTGGCGCCCAGGCTGACGGGAGCGAACAACAGGGAGGTGATCACGTACCGGCGAAACCACGGCTCGCACCGGGCGACCCCGAAGCCCTGCCGGTAGGTCTCCCGAAACGACATCTGCGTGGTCGGCGAAATCGACCGCACCGGGCCCAGGAACAGCGCGGCGATTCCGGATGCCGCCAGTCCGGCGGCGCCCAGCCACAACAGGGTGCGGTGATACGCCATCGTGCTGCCGCGGGCGAGCAACGGCACGATTACAAGAGCGACGACGGTAGCCAGCACCGACCCGATGGCCCCCTTGACCAGCAGCAGCTCACCCCGCCGGAAGTCGGACAGCCTGCTCGAAATCAGGTCGAGATAGGCGACGCGAGACAGCGCGACGACGACTCCACCGACCGCGGACACCACCACGAACACCGTGCTGGCGAACAATCCGGTCCAGGCGATCGCCGCGTCGCACACGATCAGTGCGGCGGAGGCGGCCGCCAGCGCTGCCAGCAGCAGGTGTCGCATCTGGCCCGCTCGCTGCAGGGCGGCCGGCGACAGCGAGTGTCCCACGATGGAGCCGATGCTGTACGCCGGAAACAGCATCGCGGCCGCCCAGGTCAGGCCGTGGTGGGCGGCAATGAAGGGCAGCACGACCGCACCGTTGCTCAGCTGCATCCCGGCGGTGTGGATCGTGCCCTGGGAAAGCAGTCGCCAGAACGGGTTCGTCTGGGTCGAGGCGTCGGGCGCGAACGGTACGCGCATGGCCGGTCACGATACCGGCCTCTGAGCTGCGATAACCGGACTTCGAGCGGATACGGTCTGCGAAATCGGCCGCCCTCCGCCCAGCTGACGGTCGATTCTTAACTCCTGTCGCAGCAGCCACAGCGCGGCTCCCCGGGATGGGGCTGTCGATCGCCTAGTCTGCTCAGATAATGAGCCTCCTACGCCCCGCGTCATGCCTGGCAGCAGCCCTTTTTGTGGCGGCCGCTCCGGCGGCCGTCGCCGCGCCGATCGCCAGCGCGGAGCCCGGCGCCGAGCCCAACGCCGCTACCGCCAACTGCCCCTTCAAGGTGAACACCCCGCCCGCGGTCGACTCGTCGGAGGTTCCGCAGGCCGGTGACCCGCCGATCCCGCTGGCGGTGCCGCCGAAGCCGGTCGGTGGGGAGGCGCTGGGCAGCTGCGGCATCGTCGCCGCGCCCGATACGCCGCCGCTGCCGACCGACGTCAGCGCCGACGCGTGGCTGGTGGCCGACCTGGACAGCGGCGCGGTGGTCGCGGCCAAGGACCCGCACGGCCGCCACCGCCCCGCCAGCATCATCAAGGTGCTGATCGCGATGGCGTCCATCAACGCGCTCAACCTGAACAAGTCGGTGCCCGGCACCGCCGACGACGCGGCCGCCGAGGGCACCAAGGTCGGCGTCGAGGAGGGCGGGGTGTTCACCGTCAACCAGTTGCTGCACGGGCTGCTGATGCACTCCGGGAACGACGCCGCACACGCGCTGGCCATGCAACTCGGCGGTATGCAGCAAGCGGTGGAGAAGATCAACGTGCTGGCCGCCAAGCTCGGTGGCAAGGACACCCGGGTCGCGACGCCGTCCGGGCTGGATGGGCCCGGCATGAGCACGTCGGCCTATGACATCGGGCTGTTCTACCGCTACGCCTGGCAGAACCCGACGTTCGCGGACATCGTCGCGACGCGGACGTTCGACTTCCCCGGCCACGGCGACCATCCCGGCTACGAGCTGGAGAACGACAACCAGCTGCTCTACAAGTACCCCGGCGCCGTGGGCGGCAAGACCGGCTACACCGACGACGCCGGCCAGACGTTCGTGGGCGCCGCCAACCACAATGGCCGGCGCTTGATGGCGGTGCTGCTGCACGGGACGCGGGTGCCGATCGCCCCGTGGGAGCAGGCGGCGCATCTGCTGGACTACGGCTTCAGCACGCCGCAGGGCACCCAGGTCGGCAACCTCATCGAACCCGACCCCTCGCTGGCGCCGGCCAAACGCGACGGCGCCGCCGACCGGCAGGCCAACGGCGCCGAGGCGGCCGCGCTCATTCCCTCGGCGGACGCGCTGCCGGTCCGGGTGGGCGTCGCCGTCATCGGGACGATCATCGTGTTCAGTTTGATCATGGTGGCGCGGGCGATGAACCGCCGGCCGCAACATCAGCACCGTTGACCGCGGACCGGCAACGCCACATAACGATTATTTGAAACCCCCCAATGCTTTAGCGCACCGACGGTAGCCTCTAACTCGCCAACGCAACCAAACATCGAATTGTTATTGCGACCCGGGGCAAAGCGCGAGGGCAAGAATGAATTCGGTCACTTCAGCCGTGAAGCGAATGTGGTTGCTGCTGGCCGTCATCGCCATTGCCAGTGTCGCGGCATTCGGTATCTATCGCCTCCATAGCATGTTCGGCGTTCATGGGCACCCCGTTGTCCAGGTCAAGGCCGACCTCGACGATCCATTGTTCGACCCGAAACGCGTGACCTATGAAGTCTTCGGCCCCGCCGCGACCGCAAAGATCGCCTATTTGGATCCCGACGCGCGCGTGCAACGCCTGGAAAACATTCCGCTGCCGTGGTCGCAAACGGTGACGACGACGCTGACATCGGTCACCGTCAATCTGTTGGCGCAAAGCGACGGCGGCGAGATCGGCTGCCGCATCATGGTGAACGGCGCGACCAAGGACGAGCGGTCCGAGACCGGACCGAAAGCCCTCACCTTCTGCCAGGTCAATGCCGGATGAGCGAGACAACCGCCGCACCGGCCGCTGGTCGCCCGCCCTTTCCACAGCAGATCCGCCGGTTCGCGGTGCCGATCGTCCTGTTGTGGCTGGGGCTCACCGCCGTCCTCAATATCGCGATCCCGCAACTGGAAGCGGTCGGCAAGGCGCACTCGGTTTCGATGAGCCCCGCAGGCGGAGCTTCGATTCAGGCGCTCAAGCGCGTGGGCAAGGTGTTCGGCGAGTCCGGCTCCGACAACGTCGCCACGATCGTGCTCGAGGACCGCAAACCCCTTGGCGACGACGCGCACCGATTCTATAGCGAACTGTTGCAACGTCTTTCGGCCGACACCAAGCACGTCGCGCACATCCAGGACTTCTGGAGCGATCCGCTGACGGCCGGGGGATCGCAAAGCCCCGACGACAAGGCCGCCTACGTCGTGGTCTACCTCGCCGGCAAAAGCGAGACGGCGGCCTACAATTCGGTCTACGCCGTGCGGCACATAGTGGACACCACGCCGGCGCCACCGGGGCTCAAGGCGTATGTGACCGGCATGACCGCGATGATCGCCGATCAATCGGAGGCCGGCGACAAGAGCATCGCCAGGGTCACCCTGATCACCGGTGTGGTGGTCGCGGCGATGTTGCTCTTCATCTACCGGTCGGTGATCACCATGATCCTCGTCCTCGCCATGGTGGGGATCGAGCTGGGGGCGATTCGCGGCGTGGTCAGTTTTCTGGTCTCGCACAACGTTTTCGGCCTGTCGACCTTCGCGGTCAACCTGCTCACGCTGCTGGCCATCGCCGCCAGCACGGACTACGCGATCTTCATGCTCGGCCGCTACCACGAGGCCCGCTACGCGGGTAAGGACCGAGAAGCCGCGTTCTTCGCCATGTTTCACGGCACCGCGCACGTGATCCTGGGCTCCGGCCTGACCATCGCCGGCGCCATGTATTGCCTCAGCTTCGCCCGGCTGCCGTACTTCAAGTCGCTCGGTCCGCCCTGCGCGGTGGGCATGTTGGTCGCCGTGCTGGCCGCGCTCACGCTCGGACCGGCGGCGCTGACCGTCGCCAGCTTCTTCGGGTTCTTCGATCCCAAGCGGAGGATGGCCACCCGCCGGTGGCGCCGGGTGGGCACCGCGATCGTGCGCTGGCCCGGCCCGGTGCTGGCGGCGACCTGCGCGGTGGCGTTCATCGGGTTGCTCGCCCTGCCGAGTTACCGCACGACCTACGATCTGCGTGGATTCATGCCGGCCAGCATGCCGTCCCTGGTCGGGGACAGGGCCGCGGCTCGGCACTTCTCGCAGGCGCTGTTGAATCCCGATGTGCTGCTGCTCGAGACCGATCACGATATGCGCACCCCGGTCGACATGCTGGTCTTGGACAAGGTCGCGAAGGCCATTTTTCATAGCCCCGGAATCGCGCAGGTGAAATCGATAACCCGCCCGCTGGGAACGTCGATCAAACACACCTCGATCCCCTTCATCATCAGCATGCAAGGCGTCTCCAATGCCGAGAACATGCAATTCATGAAGGACCGATTGGACGACATGGTGGTGCAGCAGCAGGCCATGACCGTGTCCATCGAAACCATGAAGCACATGTATGACCTGATGGGTCAGATCGTCGACAACACCGTCGACATGGACCACCTCACCCACGACATGTCGAACATCACCGACACCATCAGGGATCATCTCGCGGACCTGTCGGATTTCCTGCGGCCGATCGGCAGCTATTTCTACTGGGAACGGCATTGCTACGACATCCCGGTGTGCTGGGCGATCCGGTCGGTATTCGACACGTTCGACAACGTCGATCAGCTCAGCCAGAAATTGGAGGGCCTGGTCGGGGATTTGGACGTCCTGACCCGACTCCTGCCGGAGATGCGGGCGCAAATGCTGCCGATGATTTCGACGATGACCATCATGCGCGACATGCTGGTCGTCTGGCACGGCACCCTGGTGTCCTTCTACAAGGAACAGGAGCTGAACAGCAAGGACCCCGGTGCGATGGGCCGGGTCTTCGACGCCGCTCAGGTCGACGACTCGTTCTACCTGCCGCAGTCGGCCTTCGACAATCCGGATTTCCAGCGCGGCCTGAAGATGTTCCTGTCACCGGACGGCAAGGCGGCCCGCTTCATCATCGGCCTGGACGGCGATCCCTCGACGCCCCAAGGCATCGCCCGCGTCGAGCCGATCCAGCAGGCGGCCAAAGAGGCCATCAAGGGAACCCCGCTGCAAGGCGCCGCGATTTCCATGGGCGGCACCGCCTCGACGTACCGGGACATCCAAGAGGGCGCCTTCTACGACCTGCTGATCGCCGGGGTCGCCGCGATCAGCCTCATCTTGATCATCATGCTGCTGGTGACCCGCAGCCTGATCGCCGCGCTGGTCATCGTCGGGACGGTGCTGGTATCCCTGGGCTCGTCCTTCGGCCTGTCGGTCCTGCTCTGGCAGGACATCCTGGGCATCGACCTGTACTGGCTGGTCTTGGCGATGTCGGTGATCCTGCTGTTGGCCGTGGGATCGGACTACAACCTGTTGCTGATCTCCCGGCTCAAGGAGGAGATCGGCGCCGGCCTGAACACCGGCATCATCCGCGCGATGGCCGGCACCGGCGGCGTGGTGACCGCCGCCGGCATGGTCTTCGCCGTCACCATGTCGCTGTTCGTGTTCAGCGACCTGCGGATCATCGGCCAGATCGGCACCACCATCGGCCTGGGCCTGCTGTTCGACACCCTGATCGTGCGCTCCTTCATGACACCGTCCATCGCCGCGCTGCTCGGGCGCTGGTTCTGGTGGCCACAACGGGTGCGACCCCGCCCGGCCAGCCAGATGCTCCGACCCTACGGGGCCCGCCGCCTGGTGCGCGCCCTGCTGCTCACCCCCGCCGACAAATCCCCGGAGCCGGCGCGGCCCTAGGCGGCCTGCAGGCTCAGCGCCGGCGCCATGGCCGCCAGGGGCCGCTCGGGGCTCGCCACGCTGCGCATGCGACGCACGACCGGCCGCCGCGTCTCGGACGCAGGCGCGCGCAGCGAAACAAGGACGGCGGCGACCGTCAACGTCAGCATGAGGACGTCCGGCCAGATCGTGGTGTGCAGTTGGGCGATCGCGCCGAGCGCGACGCCCAGCACCGCCGACGCGACGTTGTACAGCGTCGAGGCGAAGCCGATCAGCGTCCCCCGGTGCTCCTCGGCGGCGACGACACTGATCCAGGAGACGCCGGAGGGGAAGATCGCCTGAGCGGCCACGGTCGCCAGGAAGAAGGCGGTGCCGTACGCCCACGCGTGGGACCACTGGCCGCTCGACTCGGCCGCGATGCACAGCACGACGGCGGCGACGCTGAGCAGGGCGCTGCCCAGGAGCATGCCGCGCACGCCGAAGATGCGGAAAGCCCTGCGCCACAACGTCGAACCGAGAACCAGGCCGATGCTGGACAGGACGATCAGCACGTGCAGGCTGCCGTGGTGGTGGGCGGCGCGCAGGGTGTAGAAGAAGGTGCCCAGGTTGACCGGCGCGAACAACAGGTAGGTGAGCACGTACCGGCGGAACCACGGCTGGGACCCGGCGACCGCGAAGCCCTGCCGGTAGGTGTCCCGCACGGACATCCGGGTGGTGATCGAAGCCGACCGCATCGGCCCGACGAACAGCGCCGCGACGGCGGACGCGGCCAGACCGACGGCGCCCAGCCACAGCAGGTCGCGGCGATAGGCCGTTTGGTTGCCGTGCGCCAGCATCGGCACGATCAACAACGTGACGCCGGTGGCCAGCACCGACCCGATGGCCCCCTGGATCAGCAGCAACTCGCCCCGCCGCGACGCCGACAGCTTGTTGGACACCAGGTCGGGGTAGCCGACGCAGCCGATCCCGACGACGACGCCGCTGACCACGCAGGTCAGCAGGAACACCGCGGCGGTCAACATGCCCGTCCAGGGGATCACAGCGTCGAGCAGGAGCATGCCCGCCGCGGTCGCCCCGACGGCCGCCAGCAGCAGGTGGCGCATCCGGCCCGACCGCTGCAGGACCGCCGGCGAGATCGAATTTCCCGTCAGCGCGCCCATTCCGTACGCCGGAAAGATCAGCCCGGCCGCCCAGCCGAGGCCCTGGTGCGCGCAGACCACCGGCAGCACGACCGCGCAGTTGCTGAGCTGCATCCCCGCCGTGTACAGCGTGCCCTGCGACAGCAACCGGCCGAACGGGCTTTTCTCCGCCGGGGCCGGGGCCAACGTGATGGACATAACAAAAGAATGTAGATCCGGTCAAGGGTGGGAAACATCCACCGATCGGACGCCGCGGGTGGAATTGCGGGTCCCCCGATCGGGGGACAAAACGCCCGGTGAGCACTCGGGAAGCGCTGGGAGCGCGACACTAAACTCACCCAGATGACCAACGCCCGGCGCGGCCTCCTGGTCGCGTCGACGGCCGCGAGCGTCGGCCTCGTCTACGGCTACGACCTGTCCATCATCGCCGGCGCGCAGCTCTACGTCACCGAGGACTTCGGGCTGTCCACGCGGCAACAGGAACTGCTGACGACGATGGTCGTGATCGGGCAGATCGCCGGGGCGCTCGGCGCGGGCGTGCTGGCGAACGCGATCGGGCGGAAGAAGTCGGTGGTGCTGCTGCTGGTGGCCTACGCGGCGTTCGCTCTCCTGGGCGCGCTGTCGGTGTCCCTGCCGATGCTGTTGACGGCCCGGCTCCTGCTGGGCCTGACGCTGGGCGTGGCGGTGGTGGTGGTGCCGGTGTACGTGGCGGAGTCCGCCCCGACCGCGGTGCGTGGCTCGCTGCTGACGGCCTATCAGCTGGCCATCGTCAGCGGTCTCATCGTCGGCTACCTGACCGGCTACCTGCTCGCCGGGTCGCACAGCTGGCGCTGGATGCTGGGCCTGGCCGCCGTGCCCGCGATCGCGTTGCTGCCGTTGCTGATTCGCGCGCCCGACACGGCGCGGTGGTACGTGCTCAAGGGCCGGCTCGACGAGGCCCGCCGGGCGCTGCTGCGCGTCGAGCCCACCGCCCAGGTGGACGAGGAACTCGCCGAGATCGGCCGCGCGCTGAACGAGGGGGGCGGCGGCTGGTCGGAGATGCTGCGGCCGCCGTATTCGCGCGCCACCGCCTTCGTCATCACGCTCGGCTTTCTCATCCAGATCACCGGCATCAACGCGATCATCTATTACAGCCCACGGATCTTCCAGGCCATGGGCTTTACCGGGAACTTCGCGCTGCTGGCGCTGCCCGCCCTGGTTCAGGTCGCCGGCCTGGCGGCCGTGGGCGTGTCGCTGCTGCTGGTCGACCGGCTGGGCCGGCGCCCGATCCTGTTGTCCGGCATCGCCATGATGATCGCCGCCGACGTCGTGCTGATGGCCGTGTTCGGGCGGGGCATCGGCGGCGCGGTCCTCGGATTCGCCGGCATCGTGCTGTTCATCATCGGCTACACGATGGGCTTCGGCTCCCTGGGCTGGGTGTACGCCAGCGAGAGCTTCCCGTCCCGGCTGCGGTCCATCGGATCGAGCACGATGCTCACCTCGAACCTGGTGGCCAACGCGATCATCGCCGCCGTCTTCCTCACCATGCTGCATTCCCTGGGCGGCGCGGGGACTTTCGCGGTGTTCGCGTCCCTGGCGGCGGTCGCGTTCGTCGTCGTCTACCGGTACGCGCCGGAGACCAAGGGGCGCCGGCTCGAGGAGATCCGGCACTTCTGGGAAAACGGCGGCCGATGGGACTGATCGCCGCGGGCACGATGGTGCTCGACGGGTGGGTCCGCCGGCCGGGATGGCTTGAGACGGACGGGCCGCGGATCGTGGGTTGCGGCGCCGGGTCGCCACCCCGCCCGGCCGACGCGAACTTCCCCGACGGCACCGTGGTGCCCGGCTTCATCGACATGCACGTGCACGGCGGCGGCGGGGCGTCCTACACCGACGGCCCGACCGACGGAGGCGCCATCGCCGGTGCGGCGGAATTCCACCTGCGGCACGGCACCACGACGACACTCGCCAGCCTGGTCACCGCCTCGCCGGCGGAGTTGCTCGCCGGCGTGCGCGCGCTCGCCGAAGCCGCCCGGCAGGGCACCGTCGCGGGCATCCACCTGGAGGGGCCGTGGCTGAGCCGGGCCCGTTGCGGGGCGCACGACCCCGCCCACCTGCGCGCCCCGGATCCGGCCGAGATCGACGCCGTGCTGGCCGCGGGCGGCGGCGCGATCCGGATGGTAACGCTGGCCCCCGAGCTGCCCGGCGCCGACGATGCGGTCCGGCGCTTTCGCGACGCCGGAGTCGTTGTGGCGCTGGGGCATACCGACGCCACCTACGAGCAGGCAGAACACGCCATCGCGCTCGGCGCCACGGTCGGCACCCACCTGTTCAACGCGATGCCGCCGCTGCACCACCGCGAGCCCGGCCCGGCGCTCGCCCTGCTCCGCCACCCGAACGTGACCGTCGAGCTGATCGCCGACGGCGTGCACGTGCACCCGTCCGTCGTGGGCGCGGTCCTCGCGGCCGCCGGGCCCGACCGGGTCGCGGTGGTCACCGACGCCATCGCCGCGGCGGGCCGCGTGGACGGGGCGTTTCGCCTCGGCGCGGTGGCCGTCGACGTCGTCTCCGGGGTGTCACGGGTGCGCGGGACGTCGACGATCGCGGGCAGCACCGCCACGATGGACCGGCTCTTTCGCAACGTCAACGCCGACGCGGGGCTGGCCGCCGCGGCGCTGACGACCTCGGGGACCCCGGCGCGGGCGCTCGGCCTCGAGCGGGTCGGCCGCCTGCGCGCCGGTTATGACGCGAATCTTGTTGTGCTGGACGGTGATCTGCGGGTGGCGGCGGTCATGGTCGCCGGCCGTTGGCGGGCGGCCGGCTAACGCGGCCGCCGCGTTAGGCGCGAAAGAGCCAGCGCCCCAACGGCTCCCATCGCCATCGCGGTCAGCGTCTGACGCGTGCCGATCCCGTCGTCGTGTTGCACACGCGGGGCGATGATCGCGGGCGGGGGCGGCGCGACGTGACGGGTGCGCGGCTGACCGGAGGCCGTCGCCGCCCACGCCGTGCAGAAGAGCACGAGATAGGAGGTGATGTAGGCGAACACCATCAGACCCAGCACCGGCCCGAAGGTCGCGCCCGCGGGGCTGCGCAACACCACCCGCAGGTACAGCGATCCCACCTGCTTGAAAAGCTCGAACCCGACCGCCGCCATCAACGCGGCGCGCATCGAATCGGCCAGGCTGACCTTCTCGCGCGGCAGCCGGGCGATCATCCATGCGAACAGCAACCACGACACCGCCGTCGAGATCACGATCGACAGCAGCCAGAAGAACCAGTCGAACACCACCAGTTGCGGTATGCCAAGCCATTTGAGCAACGCCGCCAACGGTGCGTCATGGCCGATGGTGGTCAGACCGACGGTGGCCATGATCACCGCGAACGTCCCCAGCATGGCCAACAGATCGGACAACTTGTTGTGCACGAAGCCCGGTGACTCGATGCGCTCCTCCCACCACATCTCGGTCAACGCCTGCCGCAGGTGCGATATCCAGCCCAGACCCGCCCAGACCGCGGTGGCCAGGCCGATGACACCCACCGACGCC
Source organism: Mycobacterium paraffinicum (assembly GCF_001907675.1). Lineage (GTDB taxonomy): Bacteria > Actinomycetota > Actinomycetes > Mycobacteriales > Mycobacteriaceae > Mycobacterium > Mycobacterium paraffinicum_A. Next base: position 22,692 of record NZ_MPNT01000023.1, on the reverse strand, counting down.
CGCGCGGCGATCGCGGAGTTCATCAAGTCCAGCAGCTGGTCCCCCAGCGCGCCCGTGACCTGGGACCGGATGTGGCCGTCGATCGTCTTCAGCAGCTCCGGCCGCCGGGCCAGGATGAACCCGAAGGCCGCGAAACCGACCATCAGCAAAGGGAATAACGCGAAGATCGTGTAATAGGTGAGGCCGGCCGCGAAGAACCCGCCGTTGCGGTCGTCGAAGCGCTGGTAGGCGCGGATGACGTGGTCGAGCCAGCCGTGCCGGGCCCGCAGCCGGTCGAGGATGCCTGCCTTGGCCGGCTCGCCCATGATGAACTCATCCTCGCTGCGGAAGGAACCCCAGCCGATCGTAGACCCGCCTAACGGTTTTGCCGGCGACATCCTCGGCGCGCTGTGCCCCGGCCGCGAGCACGCCCTCCAATTCGGCTGGGTCGGCAAGCAATTCGTCGACGCGGGCCTTGATCGGGCTGACGAACTCGACGACCGCCTCGGCGGTGTCCTTCTTGAGGTCGCCGTAACCGCGTCCGGCGTAACCCTCGACGAGCGTGTCGATGCCCACCCCGGTGACCGCCGACTGGATGGTCAGCAGGTTCGACACCCCGGCCTTGGCCTCAGTGTCGAAGCGGATCTCACGCTCGCTGTCGGTGACCGCCGAGCGAATCTTCTTGGCGGAGGCGGCGGGATCGTCGAGCAGGTTGATCAGGCCGGCGTCGGTGGCCGCGGACTTGCTCATCTTCGACGTCGGGTCGGCCAGGTCGTAGATCTTGGCGGTGACCTTGGGGATCAGCAGGTCGGGCACCACGAAGGTGTCGGGGAACCGGCTGTTGAACCGCTGCGCCACGTCGCGTGCCAGCTCCAGGTGCTGGCGCTGGTCCTCCCCCACCGGAACCAGCTCGGCGTCGTAGGCCAGGACGTCGGCGGCCTGCAGCACCGGATAGGTGAACAGGCCCACGGTGGTGGAGTCGCCGCCCTGGCGGGCCGACTTGTCCTTGAATTGCGTCATCCGCGAGGCCTGCCCGAAGCCGGTGAAGCAGCCCAGCACCCAGGCCAGCTGGGAATGAGCGGGCACGTGGCTCTGCACGAAGATGGTGCTGCGCGCGGGGTCGATGCCCAGCGCCAGGTACTGGGCGGCCGTGACCAGCGTCCGGCGGCGCAGCGCCTCGGGATCCTGCGGGACGGTGATGGCGTGCAGGTCGACCACGCAGAAGAAGCACTCGTGGTCGTCCTGCAACCCGACCCACTGGGCGATGGCACCCAAGGCGTTCCCCAGATGGAGCGAATCGGAGGTGGGCTGTACGCCGGAGAAAATCCGGCCGGATCCGGTGGCGGTGCTCATGATGCACCGATCTTTTCACGCGGGCCTTGCCGGGCACGCGCCGCCGCCGAGTGTGCGGCCAGCTTCACCCTCGCCGCCGAGCGTGCGGCCAGCCGCACGCTCGCAAGCGGGCACGCGCCGCCGCCGAGTGTCCGGCCCACCGCGGGCGCTCGCTTGCGGTACCGGCGGTACCGCATTTAATGTCGGCGATATGGGGAGCAAGCGGACGAACAGCAACACGGGGACGCGACCACCGATCCACCTCGGCTCGGGCGAGCCGGTCCTGCTGCTGCACCCGTTCCTGCTGTCGCAGGCGGTCTGGGAGGACGTCGCCCGGCGGTTGGCCGACACCGGACGGTATGAGGTGTTCGCCCCGACGATGGCCGGCCACAACGGCGGGCCCTCGGCGGGAACCTGGTTCCTGTCCTCGGCGGTCCTGGCCGACCATGTGGAACAGCAGATGGACGAGCTGGGCTGGGACACCGCCCACATCGTCGGCAACTCGCTGGGCGGCTGGGTCGCGTTCGAACTCGAGCGGCGGGGGCGGGCCCGCAGCGTCATGGGCATCGCCCCCGCCGGCGGGTGGACGCGATGGAGCCCGGCGAAATTCGAGGTGATCGCCAAGTTCATCCTGGGCATTCCGCTGCTGGTGCTGGCCTGGCTGTTCGGCCCGAAGGTGATGCGCCTGCCGTTCAGCCGTCAGCTGGCCACCTACGCGATCAGCGCACGGCCCGACGGGGTCACCGACGAGCAGCTGCTCGGCTGCATCGACGACGTCGCCCACTGCCCCGCCTATTTCCAGCTGCTGGTCAAGTCGCTGCTGCTGCACGGCCTGCAGGAGCTGGCCGAAAACGCCGTCCCGGCGCACCTGGTGATCTGCGAAAAGGACCGGATCGTGCCCGCGCCCCGGTTCAGCAGGCATTTCACCACTCACCTGCCCGACGACCACCAGGTCACCGAGCTCGACGGCGTGGGGCACATCCCGATGTTCGAGGCGCCCGAGCGCGTCGCCGATCTGATCATCGCGTTCCTCGACGAGTGCAAGGCGGAGAGCCGGGGCGCCAACCCCTCGGCTAGCTGACCAGCTTCTTCTCCAGGTTCTCGGCGATCGAGTTGAGGAACTCCTCGCTCTGTTGCCAGTCCTGCTCGGGCCCGATGAGGACGGCCAGGTCCTTGGTCATCTTGCCGCTCTCGACCGTGGAGACGACCACGTCCTCGAGCGTCTGCGCGAACTCGATCACCTCGGGGGTGTCGTCCAGCTTGCCGCGGTGCTGCAACCCGCGCGTCCAGGCGAAGATCGAGGCGATCGGGTTCGTCGACGTCGGCTTGCCGGCCTGGTATTGGCGGAAGTGCCGGGTGACGGTGCCGTGCGCGGCCTCGGCCTCGACCGTCTTCCCGTCGGCGGTCATCAGCACCGACGTCATCAGCCCCAGTGATCCGTAGCCCTGCGCGACGAGGTCCGACTGGACGTCACCGTCGTAGTTCTTGCAGGCCCACACGTAGCCGCCCTCCCACTTGAGGCAGGCGGCCACCATGTCGTCGATCAGCCGGTGCTCGTAGGTCAGCCCCTCGGCCTCGAACTTGTCCTTGAACTCCTCGTCGTAGATGCGCTGGAACTCGTCCTTGAACATGCCGTCGTAGGCCTTGAGGATGGTGTTCTTCGTGGACAGGTACACCGGCCACTTGGCGTTCAGGCCGTAGGCCAGCGATGCGCGGGCGAAGTCGCGGACGGATTCCTTGAAGTTGTACATCCCCATCACGACGCCGCCGTCGTCGGGAATGGACACCACCTCGTGCACCATCGGCGCGCTGCCGTCGGACGGGGTGAACGTGATCGACACGGTGCCGGGCTTGTCGACCTTGAAGTTGGTCGCCCGGTACTGGTCACCGAACGCGTGCCGGCCGATCACGATCGGCTTGGTCCAGCCCGGCACCAGGCGCGGCACGTTGGAGATCACGATGGGCTCGCGGAAGATGGTGCCACCCAATATGTTCCGGATCGTGCCGTTGGGCGACAGCCACATCTTCTTCAGGTTGAACTCGGAGACCCGGGCCTCGTCGGGGGTGATCGTCGCGCACTTGATGCCCACACCGTGCCTCTTGATGGCGTACGCGGCGTCGATGGTCACCTGGTCGTTGGTGCGGTCGCGGTTCTCGATGCCGAGGTCGTAGTAGTCCAGGTGGATGTCCAGATGCGGCAAGATCAGCAGGTCCTTGATGAACTTCCAGATGACGCGGGTCATCTCGTCACCGTCGAGCTCTACGACCGGGCCCTTGACCTTGATCTTGTCGGTGGACATCGGTCAACTCCCTATCTCGCGGCGCTTGAAGCTTACGAGCTATGCGAAGCGTCCAGCGCTTCGTTGAATGTCTTGCTCGGCCGCATCACTGCCGTGGTCTTCTCGCGGTCCGGGTAGTAGTACCCACCGATGTCGACGGTCTCGCCCTGCGCCTTGGCGAGTTCGGCCACGATGGTGTCCTCGTTGCGGCTCAACTCGTCGGCCAGCGCGGCGAAGTGCTCGCGCAGCTCCTCGTCGTCGGATTGCGCGAGTTCGGCCGCCCAGTACAGCGCCAGGTAGAACTGGCTGCCGCGGTTGTCGAGCTCGCCGGCCTTGCGCGACGGGCTCTTGTTGTTCTCCAGCAGCTTGCCGATCGCGGCGTCCAGCGTCTTGCTGAGAATCTTGGCGCGCTGGTTGTCGGTCTTGATGCCGATGTCTTCGAAACACGCTCCCAGAGCGAGGAATTCACCGAGGGAATCCCAGCGCAGGTGGTTCTCTTCGAGCAGCTGGTGGACGTGCTTGGGCGCCGAACCGCCCGCCCCGGTCTCGTACATGCCGCCGCCGGCCATCAGCGGCACGATGGACAGCATCTTGGCGCTGGTGCCCAGCTCCAGGATGGGGAACAGGTCGGTGAGGTAGTCGCGCAGGATGTTGCCGGTCACGGCGATGGTGTCCTGCCCGCGCATCGCGCGCTCCAGCGTGTACCGCATGGCCCATACCTGCGGCATGATCTGGATCTCGAGGCCCTCGGTGTCGTGTTCCTTGAGGTAGGCCTTGACCTTCTTGCGCAGCTCGACCTCGTGCGGCCGCTCGGTGTCCAGCCAGAACACCGCCGTCATGCCCGAGTTACGCGCCCGGGTGACGGCCAGCTTGACCCAGTCCCGGATCGCCTCGTCGGTGACGACGGGCATCCGCCAGATGTCGCCGGTTTCCACGTTCTGGGTCAGCAGCACCTCGCCGGTGTCGAGGTCGACGATGTTGGCGACGCCGTCCTCGGGGATCTCGAACGTCTTGTCGTGTGAGCCGTACTCCTCGGCCTGCTGCGCCATCAAACCGACGTTGGGCACGGTGCCCATCGTCGTCGGATCGAACTGGCCGTGGGTCTTGCAGAAGTTGATGATCTCTTGGTAGATGCGGGAGAAGGTGGACTCGGGGTTGACGGCCTTGGTGTCCTTCTGCCGCCCGTCGGCGCCCCACATCTTGCCGCCCGCGCGGATCATCGCCGGCATCGACGCGTCCACGATCACGTCACTGGGGGAATGAAAGTTGGTGATGCCCTTGGCCGAATCGACCATCGCCAGCTCGGGGCGGTGTTCGTGGCAGGCGTGCAGGTCGCGGATGATCTCCTCGTGCAGCGACGCCGGCAGCGACTCGATCTTGTTGTAGAGGTCGACCAATCCGTTGTTGACGTTGACACCGAGCTCGTCGAAGAGCTCCTGGTGCTTGGCGAACGCGTCCTTGTAGAAGACCTTGACCGCGTGGCCGAACACGATGGGGTGCGAGACCTTCATCATCGTCGCCTTGACGTGCAGCGAGAACATCACGCCGGTCTCGTAGGCGTCCTGCATCTGTTCCTCGTAGAACTCGACCAGGGCCTTCTTGCTCATGAACATGGAGTCGATGACGTCGCCGTCGCGCAGCTCGACCTTTCCCTTGAGCTCGAGGGTCTTCCCGCTCTTGGTCTCCAGCACCATCTTCACGTTGCGCGCACGGTCCAGCGTCATCGACTTCTCGCCGTGGTAAAAGTCGCCCTTCCGCATGGTCGCCACGTGGGTGCGCGAGGCCGGCGACCACTCCCCCATGCTGTGCGGGTGCCGGCGCGCGTACTCCTTGACCGCCTTGGGCGCGCGGCGGTCCGAGTTGCCTTGCCGCAGAACCGGGTTGACCGCGCTGCCCAGGCACTTGCCGTAGCGGGCGCGGATTTCGGAGTCCTCGTCGGTCTTCGGGCTCTGCGGGAAGTCCGGGATCTTGTATCCCTTGCCCTGCAGCTCCTTGACGGCGGCGATCAGCTGGGGCACCGAGGCGCTGATGTTCGGCAGCTTGATGATGTTGGTGTCGGGCAGGTTCGTCAGCTCGCCCAGCTCGCCCAGGTTGTCCGGAACCCGCTGTTCTTCGGTCAGGTAGTCGGGAAACTCGGCGAGGATCCGGGCGGCCACGGAGATGTCACTGGTCTTGATCGTGATGCCCGCCGGTTCGGCGAAGGCGCGCACGATCGGCAGGAACGCGTAGGTCGCCAGCAACGGCGCCTCGTCGGTCAGTGTGTAGATGACGGTCGGCTGTTCGGCGCTCACGGTCCCTCTTCCCGGCGTCAAAATCCTCGAATATTCGGTCAGATCTCTGGGGGCTCAGCGGTCTTCCTGCCACGTTATCAAGGGCGTTTGGGCAGGTGTCGACCTGCCATTGGCATCCAGTCGGCGCAGTAAGCTAATCTTTGTATTGGTCATGAGTGCCAGCACCAAGCCCCGGCTTGCTGGCCGGCAACCCTCCAACCGCGGTGGGGTGCCCCGGGTGATGACCAGGTCTAGTAGCCACAGGCTGCGCGGCAAGCGCGGGTCCGCCATAACGGACCCCTGACTAGAGGGGAAGACGTGATGTGCACATATTCAGCTCCTTCGGATCGGCTCATGTGTCGACTCGTGTTTCGCTGCTAACCCGCGGCCGCCCAGCCGCCAGCACCCCGATACCCGATTCGCCAGCCTCGACGCAGAAAGCAAACGCACGTGAGCCCCGACAACAGCGCCACCAGCAACGACGACGCCGATCCGACCGCGAGCTGGTCGTTTGAGACCAGGCAGGTGCACGCCGGCCAGCACCCGGACCCGGCCACCAACGCCCGCGCCCTGCCGATCTACCAGACCACGTCGTACACGTTCGACGACACGACCCACGCCGCCGCCCTGTTCGGGCTCGAGGTGCCGGGCAACATCTACACCCGGATCGGCAACCCGACCACCGACGTCGTCGAGCAGCGCATCGCCGCCCTCGAGGGCGGCGTGGCCGCGCTTTTCCTGAGCTCCGGGCAGGCCGCGGAAACCTTCGCCATCCTGAACCTCGCGTGTGCCGGAGATCACATCGTCTCCAGCCCGCGGCTCTACGGCGGCACGTACAACCTGTTCCACTACTCGCTGGCCAAGCTCGGCATCGAGGTCAGCTTCGTCGACGATCCCGACGATCTGGATTCCTGGCAGGCCGCGGTGCGGCCCAACACCAAGGCGTTCTTCGGCGAGACGATCTCCAACCCGCAGATCGATCTGCTGGACATTCCCGGGGTGGCGGGCGTCGCGCACGCCAACGGGATACCCCTGATCGTCGACAACACCATCGCGACGCCTTACCTGATCCAGCCGTTCTCCCACGGCGCCGACATCGTGGTGCACTCGGCCACCAAGTACCTCGGCGGGCACGGCTCGGCGATCGCCGGCGTGATCGTCGACGGCGGCACCTTCGACTGGACGCAGGGCCGCTTCCCCGGCTTCACCACGCCCGATCCGAGCTACCACGGCGTGGTGTTCGCCGAGCTCGGGCCGCCGGCCTACGCGCTCAAGGCGCGGGTGCAGCTGCTGCGTGACCTCGGGTCGGCCGCCTCGCCGTTCAACGCGTTCCTGGTCGCCCAGGGCATCGAGACCCTGAGCCTGCGCGTCGAGCGGCACGTCGCCAACGCGCAACGCGTCGCCGAATTCCTCGAGGGTCACGACGGCGTGCTGTCGGTGAACTACGCGGGGCTGCCCAGCTCGCCGTGGCACGAGCGGGCGAAGAAGCTGGCGCCCAAGGGAACCGGCGCCGTGCTGGCCTTCGAGCTGGCCGGTGGCGTCGAGGCCGGCAAGGCGTTCGTGAACGCGCTGAAGCTGCACAGCCACGTCGCCAACATCGGCGACGTGCGCTCGCTGGTGATCCACCCGGCGTCCACCACGCACGCCCAGCTGAGCCCGCAGGAGCAGCTGGCCACCGGCGTCACCCCGGGGCTGGTGCGGCTGGCCGTCGGGATCGAGGGCATCGACGACATCCTGGCCGACCTCGAGCTCGGTTTCGCGGCGGCCCGCAAGTACGGTGCGAACGCCGAAACCTCCGGCGCCGACCCGCAAGCCGTGGCGGCGTTCTAAGGGGCCCGGGCATGACGATCTCCGACGTTCCCACCCAGGCGCTGCCCGCCGAAGGCGAGATCGGCCTGGTGCACATCGGCTCGCTGACCACCGAGAGCGGCGCGGTGATCGACGACGTGTGCATCGCCGTCCAGCGTTGGGGCGAGCTGTCGCCGACTCGCGACAACGTGGTGGTGGTGCTGCACGCGCTGACCGGCGACTCGCACATCACCGGGCCCGCCGGACCCGGTCATCCCACCGGTGGCTGGTGGGACGGGGTTGCCGGTCCGGGCGCGCCGATCGACACCGACCGCTGGTGCGCCGTGGCCACCAACGTGTTGGGCGGTTGCCGCGGCTCCACCGGGCCCAGCTCGCTGGCCCGGGACGGAAAGCCTTGGGGTTCAAGGTTTCCGATGATCACCGTGCGCGACCAGGTCGAGGCCGACATCGCCGCGCTGGCCACACTGGGAATCAACGAGGTCGCCGCGGTTGTTGGTGGGTCTATGGGCGGCGCAAGGGCTTTGGAGTGGATGGTCGGCCACCCGAGCCGGGTGCGCGCCGGGCTGCTGCTGGCGGTCGGCGCGCGCGCGACCGCGGACCAGATCGGCACCCAGACCACGCAGATCGCGGCCATCAAGGCCGACCCGAACTGGCAGGGCGGCGATTATCACGACACCGGCCGCACCCCGGATACCGGCCTGACCATCGCCCGACGCTTCGCGCACCTGACCTATCGCGGGGAGACCGAGCTCGATACCCGGTTCGGCAACGACAAGCAGGGCGGCGCGGACGGCCGCTACGCCGTGCAGAGCTACCTGGAGCATCAGGGCGACAAGCTGTTGGCCCGCTTCGATGCGGGCAGCTACGTGACCCTGACCGAGTCGCTGAACAGCCACGACGTCGGTCGTGGCCGCGGCGGGGTGCGCGCGGCCCTGACCGGTTGCCCGGTGCCGGCCGTGGTCGGTGGCATCACCTCCGACCGGCTCTACCCGCTGCGGTTGCAGGAGGAGCTAGCCGAGTTGCTGCCGGGGTGCGGCGGCCTGCAGGTCGTCGAGTCCATCTGCGGGCACGACGGCTTCCTGGTGGAATCCGAGGCGGTCGGTGAGCTGATTCGCAAGACGCTGGATCTGGCCGCCACCGAAGGCACGTGTCGGCGGTGACCCGCTCTCGCCACGACCGCTCCCTGTCGTTCGGTTCGGCGGCGGCGGCCTACGAGCGGGGACGCCCCTCCTATCCCCCGGAGGCCATCGACTGGCTGCTGCCGCGCGGCGCGCGCCAGGTGCTGGACCTGGGCGCGGGCACCGGCAAGCTGACCACCCGGCTGGTGGAACGCGGGCTGGACGTCGTCGCCGTCGACCCGATTCCCGACATGCTGGAGGTGTTGCGCTCCTCGCTGCCGGAGACCCGCGCGCTGCTGGGCACCGCCGAAGGGATTCCCCTGCCGGACAACAGCGTTGACGTTGTGCTGGTCGCGCAGGCCTGGCATTGGGTGGATCCCGAACGCGCCATCCCCGAGGTGGCCCGCGTGTTGCGGCCGGGCGGGCGGCTGGGCCTGGTGTGGAACACCCGCGACGAGCGGTTGGGCTGGGTGCGGGAGCTGGGCGAGATCATCGGCTCCGACGGTGACCGCGGCCGCTTCGACGTCACGCTGTCCGAGGCGTTCACCGAGCCGGAGCGCCACCAGGTCGAGTGGACGAATTACCTTACGCCGCAAGCCCTGATCGACCTGGTCGCGTCGCGCAGCTACTGCATCACGTCGCCGACCGAGGTCCGCACCAGGACCCTGGAGCAGGTGCGTGAGTTGCTGGCCACCCATCCGGCGCTGGCGAATTCGACGGGACTGGCGCTTCCCTACGTCACCGAGTGCATCCGCGCGACGCTGGCCGGATAACTACGCCTGGTCGCCCACCAGACTCGATATCGGTGTCACCACTTCCGCCGCACCGTTGACGTCAAGGCCGTTGGGCGCAAGCCGTCCGATCCGCGACTCGATGTCGTAGGGGACGATGATGGCGGTCGCGTCCCGGATGCGGCTGACGGTGCGAGCCATCTTGTCCGCCGTGCGGTCGTGCAGCAGCCGACCCAACAGGGGCGAGTACGTGCGGCGCGGGAACAGCACCGTCACCCTGGTGTCCGGATGGTCCTTGAGCACCCGCAACACCAATTCGTGTGCGGCGCGGCTCAAATGGCGGTCCGGGCAGTTGATCAGCCACAGCGGGGTGTCGTGCTCAAAGCGGTCCCAACGCTCGCGCAACCGGACGGCATGGTCGACGTCGATGACGAAGTGCACTGCGGTCAATTCGTCGGCGTGTAGCCCGTAGCCCAGGCGCACCGCCTCGATCTCGGCGAGGTCGATCGTGTCCACGAAGACCAGCACCTGCAGTCGCGGATGCCGCTCCAGGTTCAGGTCTTCGGTGCGCGACATCTCCAGCACCGAGGCCTCGTCGCGGTATTTCCGGTTCAGCCGCATCAGCGCCAGCACCAGCAGCGGGAAGATGACCACGATGAGCCAGGCCCCCTCGGTGAACTTGGCCACCACGAAGATTCCCACCACGATCGTCGACATGATTCCCGCCGACAGGTTCACCGCCAGCTTGACTCGCCAGCCCGGATCTCGCCGGGTCAGGTGGTGCTTGGCCATGCCGTATCCGGCCATCGCGAAGGCGGTGAAGACGCCGATCGCGAAGAACGGCACCAGCGCACTCACCTTGGCTTCGGTGATGATGAGCAGCACCATGGCCAGCGCGGTCAGCACGAAGATGCCGTTGGAGAACACCAGGCGGTGGCCGCGTTTGGTCAGCGGGCGAGGCAGGAAGCGGTCCTCGGCGACGAAACTGGCCAGCGCGGGGAAGCCGTTGAAACTGGTGTTGCAGCCCGTGAACAGGATCGCCGCGGTCGACGCCTGGACCAAGAAGTAGAAGACGTTGCCGATGACCCCGTGGCCGAAGACCGCCCGGGCGATCTCGGAAAGCATCGACGGGTATTCGTCGAGATAGGCCGCGGCGTGGGTGACGTGTGTCAGCCAGCCCACGCCCGCGAGCAAAAACCCGAGGATGCAGGCCATCCACGTCAGCACGCGACGTGCGTTGGGGCCCTGCGGCTTTTGAAAGACGTTGACGGTGTTGGAGACCGCCTCGACGCCGGTCAGCGAGGTGCCGCCGTTTGCGAACGCGCGCAACACTATCAGGATCGTCGCGCCCATCACCAGGCCACCGCCCTGATGCACCGGCACCGAGCCGGCGATGTGCTGTGGGTCGTATTTGGGTAGGCCCCAGAACATTTCACGCACGAAGCCGGTCAGGATCGTCACCGTGATCATGGCGACGAAGGCGTAGGTCGTCATCGCGAACGTGCGGCCCGACCGCCGCAGCCCGCGCAGGTTCGCCAGGCAGATCAGGACGACCGCCGCCAAGGTGATCTCCAAGTGATAGGGCCGCAGCGGGGGAATCGCCGACACCACCGCCACCGTCGCCGCCGCGGGCTGCACCGCCACGGTCACCACGTAATCGATGAGCAACGCCGCCGCGGCGACCTGCGCCACCCGCGGGCCGAAGTTCTCCCGCGCGACCGTGTAGGAACCGCCGGCCCGCGTGTAGGCCATCACGACCTCGCGGTACGACGCGCACACCAGCGCAAGGATCACCAGGATGACACCGGTGATCGGAAGCACCAACGCGTACGCCGCCATGCCCGCCGCCGGGAGCAGCTCGATCATGATCTGCTCGGTGCCGTACGCCGTCGAGGAGATCGCGTCTGGCGAAAGAGCGCCCAATGCAACGGCGTTCGGCAGCCTCTCCCCATCCAACTGGTCGGTGGTCAACGGCTCTCCGAGAAAAAGCCGTTTGCACTTGTCGGTGAAGGAGAGCGGTATCCCGCCACTCGGTTGCGTCACAACATCCCCTCCTCGAGGACCCGATTGCCTCATCCCGCGCGAGTGACCTCGGCGATGCGGGACTCGATGTCATAGGGCACGATCTGCGCGGCCGCCCCCGGAATCCTGCTGACCGCGCGGGCGATCTTGTCCGCGGTGCGATCGTGCAGCAAACGGCCGACCAGCGCCGAATAGGTCCGGCGCGGCAGCAGCACGGTGGCCTTGGTGTCCGGATGCTCGTTGAGCACGCGGAGAACCAGCTCGTGCGCGGCACGCCCCAGGTGCCGATCAGGGCAGTCGATCAGCCGCAGCGGCGTGTCGTGTTCGAAGACTTCCCAACGCTTTTGCAGCCGGGCGGCATGCTCGGCGTCGATGACGAAATGCACCACGGTGAGCTCGTCCGCATGCAGGCCGTTTGCGTACCGCATCGCCTCCACCTCGGCGAGGTCGATGGAATCCACTAAGACGAAGACCCGGTGACGGGTGTACCGGTCCAGGACCGGCTTTTCCGTGCGAGACATCTCCAGCACCGACGCCTCCACGCGGTACTGCCGGTTGAGTCGCATCAACGCCAGCACCAGCAGCGGGAAGACCACCACGATGAGCCAGGCCCCCTCGGTGAACTTGGCCACCGCGAAGATCCCCACGACGATCGTCGACAGGACCCCCGCCGACAGGTTGACCAGGACCTTTCGCCGCCAGCCCGAACCGCGCTGGCGCAGATAGTGTTTGGTCATCCCGTAGCCGGCCATCGAGAACCCGGTGAACACCCCGATCGCGTAGAAGGGCACCAACGCGTCGACCGAGCCCCCGGTGATGATCAGCAGCGCGATCGATAGCGCCGTCAGAGCCAGGATGCCGTTGGAGAAGACCAGGCGGTGCCCGCGCTTCATCAGCGGGCGCGGCAGGAACCGGTCTCCGGCAACGAAGCTCGCCAACGCGGGGAAGCCGTTGAAGCTGGTGTTGCCGCCGGTGTAGAGGATCGCCGCGGTCGACGCCTGCACCAGGATATACAGCAGATTGCCGGTCATGCCGTGGCCGAAGACCGCCCGGGCGATCTCGGACAACATCGACGGGTATCCGTCCGTGTAGGGGACGGCGTGAGTCACGTGCGTCAGCCACGCCACGCCCGCGAGCAGGAACGCGAGGATGCAGGCCATGATGGTCATCACCCGGCGGGCGTTGACACCTTCCGGCTTGCGGAACGTGGTGACGGTGTTGGAGATGGCCTCCACTCCGGTCAGTGACGAACCGCCGTTGGCGAACGCGCGCAACACAATCAGGACGGTCGCGCCCATGATCAGTCCGCTGCCGTGGTGGACCGGCACCGCGCCGGCGATGTGCTGGGGATCGTAGGTCGGCAGGTTTCCGCACAGTTCGCGGATGACCCCGACGACGATCGTCAGCGAGACCATGGCCACGAAAGCGTAGGTGGGCAGGGCGAACCGCGCTCCCGCTTCCCGCAACCCCCGCAGATTGGCAAAGCACATCAACAGCACCATGCCGACGGTGATCTCCAGGCTGTAGGGGCCCAGAACCGGGAGCGCCGACGCCACCGCGACCGTCCCGGCCGCGCATTGCACCGCGACGGTCACCACATAGTCGATCAGTAGCGCCGCCGCGGCGACCTGTGCCACTCGAGGGCCGAAGTTCTCCCGCGCGACCACGTACGACCCGCCGGAGCGGGTGTAGACCATGACGACCTGGCGGTACGACGCGGCGACCAAAACCAGGATCAGCAGGATCACGCCGGTGATCGGAAGCAGTAGGGCGAACGCGGCCATCCCGGCCGCCGGCAGCAGTTCGATCATGATCTGCTCGGAGCCGTAGGCGGTGGAGGAGATCGCGTCGGGTGAGAGCACGCCGAGCGCGACCGGGTTCGACAACTTCTCGTGCTCGAGCTCCGAGTTGATCAATGGCTTGCCCAACAAGCCCCGCTTGCAGACATCGGAGAACGACGACCACGCCTTGTGCTCGGCAGCCGGCCGCTCAACCAGAGGTGTTGCCACAGAAGATATCCCTTCCCCCTAATGCGTGCGCCTTGTCGCAGGGCGGTGCGGCCCGCCGAAAGCGTAGCTGCCGCAATTGCGTTTGTCGCATCTCGCTTTTCGGCCAGCAACCATAACCACAGGCAATTGTCAGAAGAATTGCCAGGACACTCTCAGCGAGGTGACCTGGATGTTACAAAGGGGCTCCCATCGGCAATGCCGGCTCGGAATTTGAGCGCGTTCGCCGCCGGGTAACGGCTCCCACGAAACCTGTTGTGACATGCGGCACTTTGGCTCGCACAGGCTGATTGCCACCGGGCGTAAGTTCCCCAGCAGATACACAGGTAAACCAACGGTGTTGTACAGCAGCGCTTCTGGGACGGCCTGAGTTTGGTTGTGCTCCAGCATATTAGGAGTGCGGAGCTGTACCCGTTCGATCTCAGTTCTATGCAGGATGCAATGCGTAACGCTCGCCGCGCCGCGATTCTGTCTGTTAGCATCGAATTAGATCTCCATTTCCTTGGAGTAGCGCGTGACACCCGCTTCAGCAAATAAGCGCTTGTGCCACACGGGTTTCGCGTCTCTGCCCCGCCGGAAGTATTGAGGCCGTATCAAGGTTCAAACGGAAGGGCAGCTGTGTTTGGCGGAGGGGTGGACAGTCATGAACCAGTGCATCATCGTCAGCGGTGATGACGCGCTGGCGTCAATCATCGTCGAAGAGCTGAGAAGAGCCGGGGCACGCGTCGAAAGGCTCCTCGATGCCGAACTGGCCGGCACCCGTGTCAAGACCCAGCTCGCCAAAGCCGGAGTCGCTACGGCATCGGCCGTGGTGTGTGCAGGCGACGACGATGCGACGAACCTGGAGATCGCGCTGCTGGCGCGCAAGGCCAACCCGAACATCCGCGTGGTGGCGCGGGTGGCCAATGACGTGCTGCGCGAAGCGGTCGCCGCGGACGAAGGGCCCGGCGCGATCCTCGGCGTCGCCGACCTCGCGGGCGCCGCGGTCGTCGAGGCGTGTCTGGCTCGCACGACACATCCATTCGAGGTTGCGGGCATTGAGTTCATGGTCTTCGGCGGCGAGGCGCCGTTCGACGCATCGCTGCGGGAGATCTATGGGGACCTCGCCCCGGTCGCGGTGGTCCACAACGAGAACGCCCCCGATTCCGGCGAAGTGATGGTATGTCCGGGTCGAGACGTTCGGGTCAGCACCGGCGACTGGACGGCGATGATCGGCACCACCGAGGAGGTCGCCGCCTGCGGCATCAAGATTCCGCGGCAGCCACGGATGCGGTCGCGCCAATCGCGATTGCGCCGGGTCCTCTATGCGGTGCGAGCCCTGCCCAACGAGGTCAACCCCGCGTTCTATCCCTTGATCGTCGCCCTGATCTTCCTGGTCATCGGCTCGACGACGTTGCTGCACTTCTCCTACACCCACCCGGGCATGTCCTGGACCGACGCGTTCTACTTCACCAACGAGACGATCACCACCACGGGATACGGCGACTTCAGCTTCGCAGCGCAGCCGACATGGCTGCGGCTCTACGCCGCGGTGCTGATGTTGGCCGGCGTGACCACCACCGCACTCCTGGTCGCCTTCATCGCCGACGTGCTGCTGTCGCGTCGATTTCTCACGTTGTCCGCGCGCCCCCGGGTGCGCCACCTGCGCAATCACGTCATCGTGGTCGGGTTGAGCGCGCTGGGGGTGCGGGTGGTAACCGACCTGACCGAAGCCGGGTACGAAGTCGCGGTTATCGAGCGCGACCCCAACAATCCGTTCCTGTCCACCGCCGCCGAACTGGACGTGCCGGTTATCTTCGGTGACGCGACGTTACGCCCGACGATGGAAGCCGCCAGGGTCGATACGGCCCGCGCCGTCGCCGTGCTGACCCGAGACGACATGGTCAACATCGAGACCGGGCTCGTGGTCCGCGAAATGTTGGGCTCCGACCTCGCTCCCGTCGGCAATCGGTGGGGCAAGGTGCCGCTTGTCCTGAGGGTTTACGACCACGACCTGGGATCCGCGGTGGCGCAGCGGTTCGGTTTCGAAAACGTCCGCTCTACAGTCGAGCTGGCCGCGCCGTGGTTCATCGGCGCGGCGATGGGACTGCAGGTGCTGGGCACCTTCTCGGTGGGCAACCGATCGTTTCTGGTCGGCGGAATGTATGTGCAGGCCGGTAGCGAGCTCGACGGCTTGCAGATGTTCGAAGTCTCGACACAGACCCGCGTAATCGCGATTACCCGGGAGGACGCGCCGGTTCGACTGCACCCGCGCCGCGACGCCAGGCTCAGCGCCGGCGACACCGTCTACCTGGTCGGCCCCTACCGAGAGCTCATCGCCACCCTGCGTAAGGGGCAACCGCTACCGCAGCCGGCTCCCGAGGATGCGCTCGCCGACCGGGACTGCGACTGCGGGGAGCCAGGACCCGAAGCGAAGACGGCGAATGAAGACAACGTTCGACGTCTCCAACCGGTCAGAGAGGGGCGCGGTGTAGCGAGCCATTGACATCGCAAGACACTCAAGAGTTCGTCGACCGAGTCGGAATCTCATGCCTCGGTCACGTTCGGCGCCGGCCTCGCCGCGCCCGTCAACGAGTCATCGAGGGGGAACCTTTTGTCATCCACAGCTCATGTGCGCCACCCGCGGCCGTCTGGATAGGTGGACTTCGCAATGGATTTCGCCACTCTGCCGCCGGAAGTCAACTCGGGCCTGATGTACTCGGGCCCCGGCTCGGGACCGATGCTCGCAGCTGCTCAGGCGTGGGAATCTCTTGCGGCGGAATTGCATTCGACGGCCAGCTCGTACGAGTCGGTGATCTCCGGCCTTACCGCCGGACCGTGGCTGGGGCCCTCTTCGGTGATGATGGCCGCCGCGGCCAACTCCTACGTGGCGTGGTTGAGTGGGACCGCCGCGCAGGCGGAGCAGACCGCCACGCAGGCCATCGCGGCCGCCGCGGCCTACGAGGCCGCGTTTGCCGCCACGGTGCCGCCGCCGGAGGTCGCGGCCAACCGCAGCCAACTCGCGATGCTGGTCGCCACGAACCTGTTGGGGCAGAACACTCCCGCGATCGCCGCCACCGAGGCCCAGTACGGCGAGATGTGGGCGCAGGATGCGGTGGCCATGTACGGCTACGCGGGCTCCGCGGCCGCGGCGACACAGCTGACACCCTTCACGCCGCCACAGCAGAACAGCAACCCGGCCGGATCGGCCACCCAGGCCAACGCGCTCAGCCAAGCCGCCGAGCTGCCCGCCGGGTCGGCGGCCTCGGCGACTGGGGCGGCGGGCGGCGCGGGGGCGGCGGGCGACGCCGGGGCGGCCCTCGGCCTGAGTTCGCCGTTGGACCTGGTCAACGTGGGAGCGGACGCGATCACCTACGGTATCGACGCCCCGTTGGCCCCGCTGGGGGCGGTGTCGATGCCGATCGACCTCGTCGGCGCGCAAACCGGTTTGCACACCGACGACATCGTCAGTGACTGGGATGTGAACGGCGCGCCCGTGTCCGTAGTCAGGTCAGTGACGCCACCGGACGCGGTGGCCGCGCCGAATGTGTTGTCTCGGACGGTGTCCGCCGGTATCGGTGAGTCCGATTCAATCGGTCGGCTCTCGGTCCCGCCGACCTGGGCGGCCGCGACGCCGGCGGTGCGCCCGATCGCGTTGGCGCTCCCGGCCGCACCGGCCGGCGCCGCCGTTTCCGCGGCGCCGAGCTTGGAGAGCACGTTCGGCGAGGCGGCCCTGGCCGGCACGGCCGGGCGGGCCATCCGGGACGCCGTCGGCAACCGCGCCCGGGTGCCGTTGGGCGCGGAACCGGTCGGCCGCCGAACCACTATCGAGGAGAAGGCCGAAGACGGGCCCGCCGAGGCCGAGCCCCGCACCGTAGTGACGGGCATCGCCGCCGAGATACGCGAGTTCGCCAGGCTGCGCGACGAGGGACTGATCTCCGAGGAGGAATACATCGAGCAGAGGAATCGTCTGCTCGGTCGCTGAGCCTTTAGAAGTTCAGCCCGGAGAACATGACCCGGTTGGGGTCGTACTTCTGCCGGACGGTCGTCAGCCGTGACAGGTTCGAGCCGAAGTAACGCGCCGGGGCGGCGTTGGCCTCCAGGTAGTTGACGTAGCCCCCGACCGAGATCTGTTGCACCGCTTGGTGCGCGGAGCTCAGCCAGGTGTTCGCGGCGGCGACCTGGCTGCCCGAGGGTTCGACGTACCACTGCAAGACGGCCGACTGATTGCGCCACGGGAACGCGGTGTCGCCCGCGGCCACGTCCGCGACGGCACCACCGAGCGGGTCGACGAGGACCGACGCCTGCCCGGCGCCGGCGGGCCACTGCCCGATCGCGGTGGCGATGGCATGCGCGGCAACCGAATCCACCGGGCCGATGACGTCCGACCCGGCCACGAACGAGCGCGCGGGAGGGTTGGAACTGCCACCGGCCAGGAACATCACCAAATCCGTGCGGTTCATCGTCTTGTTCGAGACGGCGGTCGGCGCCACCCCCACCGCGGACTTGATCGCGTCGGCCACACCGGACCCCGCACCCGCGGGGCAGGTCGCCAGCACGTGGCAATTCGGGGCGGAGCCGATCATGAGATCCACGATGCCCCAGGTGTTTCGGTCCGCACCGTTGAGCCAGGACTGCCAGCCGACGAGCACCTGCGTGGCGGACGCGGGCGGGAAGTCGAGCCGCACGACGTCGCTGTCCGAGGTAGCAAACGTGGAGAAGGTCATCGACGTCGTCACGCCGAAATTGCCGCCGCCGCCCCCTTTCAGCGCCCAGAACAGATCAGGGTTGTCGTTGGCGGAGGCCGTCACCACGTCACCGCTGGGCAAGACCACGGTGGCGGACTGCAGCGCGTCACACGTCAGGCCCGCGTGCCGGGTGTCGGGCCCGATGCCGCCACCGAGCGCGAGCCCCGCGACGCCGACGGTCGGGCAGGTGCCGCTGGGTATCGCGCGCCCGGCGCCGGTCAACGCCTGGTGGATGGCGTACAGGGTGGTCGCGGGGGTCACCGTGAGGTTGTTCCCGTCGAAGTTGGCGCCACCGGGAAGCCCACGCAGATCGAGCACCATCGTGCCGTTCGCGGCGGAGGCACCGACGTAGGAATGGCCGCCGCCGCGGGGAGCGATCTTGAGGTTGTTCGCCGTCGCGAACGCGATCGCCTTCTGCACATCGGCCTGGGACGAGACGGTCACCACCGCGGCGGGGGTGGAGCTGTCGTAGAAGGAATTGAAAACCTTTTTGCTGGTGGCGAATTGGCCGCTGTTGGCGGGCAGGACGACGCTGCCGCCGATGGACGACGCCAGGCCGCCCCAGCCGGTCGGGGGGTCGGCGGCCGCGCGGGCGGTGCCCAGAACCGCGCCGGTGGCCAACATTCCGACGGCGCTGCGCAGAAACGCCTGACGCGAGATGCCGCGCTGCAAGGGTGGGTCCACCGGACGGCTGCGATTAGTCGTCATGTGCGGAGATTCTTAAACATTTCTCACGCAAAAGCGCGGCACCGGCGCCCGTGTCAGGTCACAGTGTGGAATCGATCCGCCGACCGGCTTGACGATTCGTCCGGCCCAATAGTCGACGCCGCGGCCGCCGCCGGCCCACAAAACGCTGATTTGTGCCAACCTTTACCCCACCGTGTCGCAAACGTGACGGTGATAGTTCAGAGTTCACAACGTGATTCGAGTGCATCCGGCGCACTCCACGACCGAGGGGGAGGCCGCATGAAGGCACGGGCACGAACGAACCACTGGATCTGGCTGTTTCGGAATCAGCCCCTGACCGTTCGTCTGCTGGCCGCGGCCGCCGCCCTGCTCACCGCGGCGTCGGCGCTCGCCGCGCCGGTGCGGGCGGACAACCCCGACGACAACTTCATCGACGCGCTCAACCACGCGGGCATCGACTTCGGCGAACCCGGAAACGCGATGTCCGTGGGCCAGTCCATCTGCCCGATGCTCGCCCAGCCGGGCGGTAACTTCGCCGCGGCGGCGTCCAGCGTCTCCGGACGGGGCATGTCACCCGCCATGGCGCGGATCTTCACCACGATCGCGATACAGACCTACTGCCCGGAACAGATGGCGAACCTGGCCAGCGGCAATCTGTCCGTCCCCCAGATGCCCGGTATGCCCGGCATGGCGGGACAGCTGCCCGGAATGGCCGGGCAAGTGCCCGGACTGCCGCGGCAGATCCCGGCGGTGCCGGGTATCTAACGGGTAGCTAACCGGTGCCAAGTGGGTCGATGGTCCACGCGATGTAGACCATCGCCGCGGCGACCGTCGCGGTGGTGAGGAAGTCAATTCCCTTGCTGCGCACCACCAGAAGGCCGGACCGCTCATCGGGGAGCACCAGCCGCAGCGCGGCCGCCAGGCCGACGCCGATACCGATCAGCAGTGAACCGCGACGCCAAAAGTTGGCCCCCACCAGAGCAAGTGCGGTGGCGAAAGTCAAGCCCACCAGCAGGATTGGCCATTGGGCCCTGACGACGGACCGCGCGCTCATGCCCGTTCGGCGAGCTCGACGACGTTGCTCAGCAGGAATGCCCGGGTCAACGGGCCGACACCGCCGGGGTTCGGCGACACGTGTCCGGCGACCTCCCACACGTCGGGGTGCACGTCGCCGACCAACCCGTTCTCGGTGCGGCTGACGCCCACGTCGACGACCGCGGCGCCCGGACGCACCATGTCGGCGGTCACCATGTGCGGCACCCCGACGGCGGCCACCACGATGTCCGCCTGGCGGGTGTACGCGGCGAGATCGCGAGTCCCGGTGTGGCACAACGTCACCGTGGCGTTCTCCGACCGCCGGGTCAGCAGCAGCCCCAGCGGCCGGCCGACCGTCACACCGCGGCCGATGATGACCACATGCGCCCCGGCGATCTCGACGTCGTAGCGCCGCAGCAGGTGCACGATCCCGCGGGCGGTACACGGCAGCGGCGCCGGCACGCTGAGCACCAACCGACCCAGATTCGTCGGGTGCAGTCCGTCCGCGTCCTTGTTCGGGTCGACACGCTCCAGCGCCGCGTTCTCATCGAGCTGCTTGGGCAGCGGCAGCTGCACGATGTAGCCGGTGCAGTCGGGGTTGGCGTTCAGTTCGTCGATGGTTTCTTCCAGCGTCGCGGTGCTGATGTCGGCGGGCAGGTCCCGGCGGATCGACGTGATCCCGACCTTGGCGCAGTCCGCGTGCTTGCCCCGGACGTAGGCCTGCGACCCGGGATCGTCGCCGACCAGGATGGTGCCCAGCCCGGGGGTTCGGCCCGATGCGGTCAGGGCGGCGACCCGTTCTTTGAGGTCGACGAAGATCTCGTCGCGGGTGGCCTTGCCGTCCAGTGTGATTGCGCCCACGCCTGACAGTCTGGCAGACATCGATGTCGGCGACCCGCCACGCCCCGCGTGCGATCGCCACGGTGCCCGATGATGGCGACCCGCCACGCGCCGCTTCGCCGCGCTTGCGATCGCCACGGTGCCCGATGATGGCGACCCGCCACGCGCCGCTTCGCCGCGCTTGCGATCGCCATTAGGCTCCCGGTATGTCAACCCCTCCGGACGTGTTCAGCCCGGCCAAGCTCGGCCCGATCACGCTGCGCAACCGCACCATCAAATCGGCGACCTTCGAGGCCCGCACGCCCGACACCCTGGTGACCGACGACCTGATCGAATACCACCGGCTGCCCGCCGCGGGCGGCGTCGGCATGACAACCGTCGCCTATTGCGCCATCTCCCCCGGCGGCCGCACCGAGGGCAACGGGATCTGGATGCGCCCCGAGGCGGTGCCCGGATTCCGCCGGCTCACCGACGCGATCCACGCCGAGGGCGCGGCGGTGAGCGCACAGATCGGCCACGCCGGACCGGTCGCCAACGCCAAATCCAACAAGGCCAAGGCGCTGGCCCCGGTGCGATTCTTCAATCCGATCGGGATGCGGTTCGCCAAGAAGGCGACCCGTGACGACATCAACGACGTCATCGAGGGCCACGCCAACGCGGTGCGGCTGGCCATCGAGGCCGGCTTCGACGCGGTCGAAATCCACCTGGGCCACAACTACTTCGCCAGCTCGTTCCTGTCCCCGCTGATCAACCGCCGCGACGACGAGTTCGGCGGATCGCTTCAGAACCGGGCGAAGGTGGCGCGCGGCATGGTGATGGCCGTGCGCCGCGCGGTGGAAAAGGAGGGCACGCCGATCGCGGTCACCGCCAAGCTCAACATGACCGACGGCGTCCGCGGCGGCATCTCCATCGAGGAGTCGCTGACCACCGCCAAGTGGCTACAGGAGGACGGCGGGCTGGACGCGATCGAACTCACCGCGGGCAGCTCGCTGGTGAACCCGATGTACCTGTTCCACGGTGACGCGCCGCTCAAGGAGTTCGCCGGGGCGTTCAAGCCGCCGCTGAGTTGGGGAATGCGGATGACGGGCAAGAAGTTCCTGCGCGAGTACCCCTACCGCGAGGCCTACTTGTTGCGGCACGCCAAGCTGTTCCGCGCCGAGCTGACGATGCCGCTGATCCTGCTCGGCGGCATCACCAACCGGGAGACAATGGACCTCGCGATGGCGGAGGGGTTCCAATTCGTCGCGATGGGCCGGGCGCTGCTGGCAGAACCCGACCTGATCAACCGGATCGCGGCCGACGGCGCCGCGCACAGCGTGCATTCCGCCTGCACGCACTGCAACAAGTGCATGGCCACCATCTACACCCGCACCCAGTGCGTGGTCACGGGCGCCCCGGATCTACTAGCGCGCTGACGGTGGGCGCCGCGCAGCGGCGCGACTAGAGCGGGCCGGCAAACGCACATTTGGGCCTCAGGGTGGCCACGGTTTCACGCGATACAGTTGTTGCGATGAGTGCACCAGCCCCGCCCGTCCTGACGGTTCGTTATGACGGGTCAGAACGCACCTTTGCCGCCGGTCACGACGTCGTCGTCGGGCGCGACCTGCGTGCCGACATGCGCATCACGCACCCGCTGATCTCCCGCGCGCACCTGCTCCTGCGCTTCGACCAGGGCCGGTGGCTGGCGATCGACAACGGTTCGCTCAACGGCACTTTCGTGAACGGCCGGCGGGTTCCGGTGGTCGACATCCACGACGGCCAGTCCCTCAACATCGGTAACCCCGACGGGCCGCAGCTGGTGTTCGAGGTCGGGCGGCACCAGGGCATGGCCGGGCGGCCCCCGCAAACCGAATCGAT
>NZ_MPNT01000022.1 GCF_001907675.1 Mycobacterium paraffinicum | reverse complement strand
TCGGCCAACACAACGGCCTACCCGCCTCCATCATCATCACCACCACCCTGGCCGACCTGCAGGCCGCCGCCGGCACCGGCCGCACCGGCGGGGACACCCGCCTGCCGATCAGCGACGTCATCCGCCTGGCCCGCCACGCCCACCACTACCTCGCCGTCTTCGACAACGCCAAACCCGTAGCGCTGTATCACAGCAAGCGACTGGCCTCCCCCGGCCAACGCATCGTCCTCTACGCCAAAGACCGAGGCTGTTCCGCACCGGGCTGCACCGTGCCCGGCTACCTCTGCGAAGTCCACCACGTCACCGACTACGCAACATCGCGGCGCACCGACATCGACAACCTCACCTTCGCCTGCGGACCCCACCACCGCCTGCTCAAACCCCGCGGCTGGACCACCCAAAAGAACACCAAGGGTGACACCCAATGGATCCCACCCCCCCACCACGACCGCGACCAACCCCGCACCAACACCTTCCACCACCCCGAAAAACTCCTCCGCGGTGACGATGACGACGACGCGGCATAGCTCAGGGCCGACTCCGCGAGCGCGCCTTCGAGCAGATCACCGCTGCGATGCCGATCCCACACGAACAACAGGTTCAATGCACCCCGGCGTGAAATGCCTCGGTGAGAAAACGTGCACCGCCGCTGCGCAGCGCCACCGCGTCGGCCGGAAACGCCAACCCGTAGTGGTCGCCCACCACCCAATGCGAACTCACCCGATTACCAAGTTTGTTCGGCCGCGCGCACCAGCATGTGGTTGACCGCCACCCGGCGATCCCGGGTCACCATGAACAACACCGCGTCAGCGACGTCTTCCGGTCGCAACTTCACGATGCCGGCGGTCTGACGCTCGAACGCCTCCCGAGACGGCTCGGACAGGTGGCTGAAGATCTCGGTATCGACCGTTCCGGGGCCGACCACGCCGACGCGCACCCGTCGGCCGAGCACCTCTTGCCGGATGCCCTCGCTGAAGGCGTTCACGCCGAACTTGGTCAGCGAGTAGACGGCCGTGTTGGGCCGAGCGACCCACCCGGCGGTGGAGCTGATGGTGACCAGATCGGCGACACCGCGCGGTGAGTCGGCGGCGGCGTCGATCAGGTGCGGGAGCGCCGCGCGAGTGACGTACAGGACCCCTTGCACGTTGACCGTCACCATGGCGTCCCAGTCCGGCAGCGACGCCTCGGCCGCGGGGCCAGAGTGCATCAACCCGGCGTTGTTCACCACCGTGTCGAGCCGGCCGAATTCCGCCACGGCGCGCTGGACCGCCTCTGCCACCTGTTCGGCATCGGTGACGTCGGCGGCCACGGCAACCGCTGTGCCCCCGGCGGATTCGATGTCGGCTTTCAGTTCGGCAAGCCGGTCCGCGCGGCGCGCGAGCAGGGCCACCGCGGCGCCTTCGGCGGCCAGTGCCTTCGCCGTCGCGGCGCCGATACCGCTGCTGGCCCCGGTCACCAGGGCCGCGGTGTGCGCAAGTGTTGCCGTCATGTCCCACCCGTCGTCGAGCCGGCCGCCTCCGTTGGCGCGCCCAGTATCCCGTGTAGCACATACTCGGTGTGCTCGCCCAGGTCTGGGGCGCCGCGCGCGATGCGCGCCTGGTCGCGCGCCATTCGCCAGGAGGGCCCGACGATCGGCCGCTGACCCTCACGGTGATCGCTGACGAACCGATACAGTCCGCGGTCCCACAGTCGTTGATCGCCGATCACGTCGAGGGCGGTGGCGCTCTTGCAGGCCGGCACCCCAGCCGCGCGCAGGCGCCGCGCCAGTCGCTCGGCGTTACCGGGACCCCGCAGTGGCGGTTTGGCGGGATCGGGGTGACTGGGCATGTGGTAGCCCCAGCCGCTGGCATGGAACACGTTGATGCTCGCGGCATTGCCGAATTCGGCCGCCGCGCCCTGCCCGAACGGGGTGATCGAGCAGAACACCACATCCGGATGCCGCTGCGGCCAGTCGCCGTACTCGCCCGCCACGGAGCCGGCCAGCTCGACGACCCGGGACCCCGTCAACGCCGACATGCGAGCCCTCCCGAAAACGGTCAGGGCTTCGCGCGTCCCGAGCGGCTCAGGCGCCACTCCGGCGGGAAGTTCAGGTCGTTGTCCTTGACGACGTTGTTCAGGCCCTTCTCGAAGGTGCCCTCGGTGAGGTCGACTTCCTCCGCGTCGTTCTTGATCATCGGCAGCATGCCCTCGACCATGCCCGTGAGCAGGCTGCCGAAGTATTCGCCCTTGTGCTGCTTGTAGAGCTCCAAGAAGGTCTTCTGCACCGCGACGGTGTCGGTCGGCCGGGAGCGCGAGCACGCCATCGCGTACTTCAGGGTTTCCTCTTCCAGCTTCTCCCGGGGCACCACGCTGTTGAGGAAGCCGCACTCGTACATCTCTTTGGCGGTGAAGGGCCGGCCGGTGAACAGCATTTCGGAGAACTTGCGCAGGCCCATCGTCTCGGCCCACCACCACAGCCGCGGTCCCCAACCCACGTAGCGGAACGCGGGGTGACCGAAAAGGGCGTCGTCGCTAGCGATCACCAGATCTGCGTCGCCCGCCTGGTAGAAGTGCCAGCCGTAGCAGTAGCCCTTGGCCTCGATGATGCTGATCTTGCGTAGCTCCTGTAACGGACGGTTTCCCGCGCGGGCCTTGGCGTAGAAGTCGGTGACGGTGGACAAGTAGCGATACGACCCGCCCGGCGGGTACTTGACATCGTCGTCGTTGATCGCGAGCTCGTGATGCAGTGGTAAGCCCGGATTCTCGAGCATCGGCCGCTGTTCGGGCAGGTCACCTCCGCTGCCGAAATCCTGCCCCTCGCCCCGGATCACGACGACCTTCACGTCGTCGTCCACGTTGCATTTGTGGATCAGGTCGGCGTAGTTCTGCCGCATCCCCAGGGTCGTGGAGTTGAGCTCCTCGGGCCGGTTGAAGGTGATGTAGGCGATCCGGTTCTTCTTGTCCTTCTCGAACTTGATGTACTGCTCGGCTTCCTTCTTCAACTCTTCGTAGTCGTATTCGGGCATCGTTCTCTCCAACTTTCCTGTAGTAGCGCCTTTTTGAGCAAGGCGCCCGCGTCAACGGGGAGGGAAACGCCGGTGACGAACGGGATTCGTCAGAGGCGAGGAACAGAACCGCGTTGCTGATGTCGGCGGCTTCCACCCATGGCACCGGCAGCGTGTGCATCATGTGCTGGCCCAGCTCGACGGCAACGGCGCGCATCAGGCCGATGACGCCGTGTTTGGCCGCGATGTAGTGCCCTCGACGCGGCCGGCCATCAGGGCACCACGGTGGGCAGGGTTTCCCAGCCGCGGACCGACGAGGTCGGGCTGAGCGTGGCGTTGGCCAGATCGGGCTCCCACTCCGGGAAGCGCTTGAGGATTTCCTCAAGGGCGACACGCCCTTCCAGCCGGGCCAGCGCCGAACCCAGGCAGAAGTGCGCGCCAACACTGAACGTCAGGTGCGGCCGGGTGGGGCGGTGAATGTTGAACTCGCCCGCGTCGGGACCGAACTGCCGCTCGTCGCGGCAGGCCGCCCCGATCAACATCAACATCACGCTGCCTTCCGGCACCGTCTGGTCATAGAGGCTGACGTCGCGAGTCACGTAGCGTGCCATGTGCGGTGCGGGCGGCTCGAAGCGCAGCAACTCCTCGATCGCTTGTGGGATGAGCCCGGGGTTCTCGACGAGTTCGCGACGCTGATCGGGGTGCTCAGCGAGAACTTTGCCCGCCCAACCGATCAGCCGCGTGGTGGTTTCGTTGCCCGCCCCGGCCACCACGTTGAGGTAGACCAGGATCTCCTCGCGCCTCAGCCGCCGCGTGGTCCCGGTCTCGTCGACGAACTCGACGTTGAGCAGCTCGGTCATGATGTCGTCGGACGGATTGTTGGCACGCCAGTCGATGTAGGCCTCGAACTGTTCGCCCACGGATAAGCCATGCTCGGCGGCGCTCATCGGCTTGCCCGGCTCGGTGCGTAGCTGGGCGTTGCCGCGATCGCGGATGTACTCCTGATCTTCTTCGGGAATCCCCAGCAGGGCGCTGATGACCTTCATCGGCATGATGGCGCCCAGGTCGGTCACGAAGTCGAACCGTCCCGACCCCACCAAGGGATCCAGCGATTGCGCGCAAAACTCACGGATCATCGGCTCCAGGGCGGCGATCTTGCGCGGGGTGAACATGCGCGACAGCAGCTTGCGGTGCACGTCGTGGATGGGCGGGTCTTCGAAGATCAACATCCCCGACGGGATCTCGAGATTGGCCTTGATCAGTTCCATGATCACGCCCCGCGCCGAGCTGTACGTGCCGTGGTCGAGGATTCCCTTGTTCACATCGGCGAATCGGCTCAGCGCGTAAAAGTCGTATTCGGAGTTGTAGTACAGCGGCGCCTCGTCTCGCAGGCGCTTGAACATGGGGTATGGGTCGGCAATCAGCTCGACGTCATATGGATCGAAACGAACGTGGCTGTCGGTGCTCGCCGTCACGAAATCCCTCCTATCGCTGTCATTTCCGGGGCATCCGGACACCCGCGCGGCGCTCGCGCTGACGGAGTTGCAGCGCTGGATCCGGTTTGGGCAATTTGTACACTCCGCTTAAATGCGTGGTTTTCACATGGGCGCGGGCTGGGCTGAAATCGGCCCGTCAGGGTGGCCCAACTCTATTCTCGTAGAGAACCATATGGCGAATGGTCTGGCAAGGCCCCGTGCCGCCCGGCCCGCCGCCGATTCGCGCATGTCCGGCCCCGCTCAGCCCGAGGCTCTGACGCGGCGCGCGCCCGGCGCGGGCCGGCCGGGCGCGCCGGTCAGCCGGCCCTGGTGCGCGCTGTGCAGGATGCCGGCCGCGATGGCCGACAAGATCCCGTCGAGCTGCTCGGGTGTGTCGACGATCCGGTCGCCGTGGGCGAATCGCACCAGCAGGCCGTTGATGAACGTCAGCGTCACGTTGCTCAGGTCCTCGACGACGGCGGGGTCCAGCTCCGCGCCGTGCGGCATGAGCTGCACCAGGATTTCCCGGTGCAGCTTGGTGAATTCGTCGGTGGCCCGTTGCAGAATCGCGGCAAGCGACGGATCGCGCGCGGCCTGCATCGTCAGCTCGTAACGGGCCTTGGTCCGGAACAACTGCGGCTCGTCGCCGGATCGGATGACCACCTGGGACAGCCGCGACGGCGAGGGGTTCTCCCCCCTGCCATCCGAGTCGTCGGCGACGGATTGCAGGTCGGCGAGGTCCAGCTCGGCCAACCGCTCGGCCACCGCGCGCTGCAGCGCCGAGCGGGTGCGGAAGTAGAACGACGTGGTGCCGTCGGGGACGCCGGCCTTGCGGTCGACCTTGAGATGGCTCAGCCCCTTCGCGCCGTCTTCGGCCAACAATTGAATCGCCGCATCGCACAAATCGCGGCGGCGCTCCCCCGGATTGGGCTTTCGGCGCTTCTCCATCGTCTCGGAGCGACACGCTACTCTATATTCGTAGTGTCCGTAAAGGGTCGCCACATGCTGGAGGTGGACGAAGGCCCCAGCGCGCGACCCGGCAACCATGGCTGCCGTACGACCACCGAACGCGCAACGACGCGGCGGTCCGCCCGACTGCAACAATGGGTCGAATGACTCAGCGGCGAGGTGGTGGGAAGGTCGGCGTCCCGGCCGCTTGGCTGACGGGCGCCGGGCTGCTCTTGGCGCTGGCGTGCGGCTGCCACTCGACGCGGCACCCGGCCTCGCCCACGACGTCGACCACCGCACCCACCGCGGCGCCCACCACGAGCGCGCCGGCCGCACCGATCGTGAAGATCGCGCCCTTGCCGGTCCGCCCGGTCACCAAGTCGCAGCCGACCGCCCCGCAGAAGTGTCCGGCCACCGACCCGAATCATCCGGTGGCGCCGACGGATGCGTTCACCGCGTGCGATATCGGCCGAAGCACCCTGTACACGCTCGGCCCCGAGACGATGCAGCTCGGGCTGATACATGTGGAGCCACCGAAGTCGCTGACGGCGGGCTTTTATGACGTGACCCTGATTCTCGATCCCCCATCGGCGTCCGCGTGGGCGGCATACACCGCCGCGCATCTACAAGACCATGTGGCCTTCATCCGCGACAATCTGGTGCTGGAGGCGCCAATCATCGAAGACCCCGTCACGTCGGGACGCATCGCGCTGACCACCCAAACGGCCGAGGGGGCGGCGCAATTGGCCCAGCTCGCCGGCCGCCCCGCGTGACATGACGACGGCGGGGACGGATCGGCTCGGCATCGGCATCGGCATGCTGAGCGTATTCGGGCTTCCCCCGGTCGAATTGGTGAATTTGGCGGCGGACCTGGGTTGCCGCTTTGTCTCGGTCGCGGTGCAGGGAATGCCGCTGGTGCCGCTGGGCTATCCCCGCTTCTCCCTGACCGACGACGCCGGCCTGCGACGGGCCGTGCTCGCCGCGATGGATGACCGCGGCGTGACGATCTCGCTCGGTGACGGTTTCCTCGTGCTGCCCGACACCGACATCAGCGCGTTCCGTGCGGATCTCGACGCGCTGGCGGAGCTGGGCGTTCCCCGCATCAATGTGGTCAGCCTCGACCCCGACCTCACCCGCAGCTTCGACCAGTTCGGCGCGCTGACCGAGCTCGCCTCCCACCGCGGTATCCAGACACTGGTCGAACCGGTGCCGGGGCTGACCGTCGGCGATCTGCCGACGGGGCTCGCGGCGGTCGAACACGTGGGACGGCCCGACTTTCGCTTACTGATCGACACCATGCATCTGGTGCGCTCGGGCTCGGGCGCCGCCGATGTCGCCGCAATCGAATCCGTCCGCATCGGTTATGCCCAACTCAACGACACCACGTTGCGGGCGGGCGGCGGAAATTACATGGAAGAAGCCATGTTCGACCGCATGGTCCCCGGCGAGGGCGAGCTTCCCCTGCGGGACATCCTCTGCGCGCTCCCGTCCGACATTGTGATCGAACTCGAGGTGCCGCAAAAGCAGTTGGCGTTGGACGGCGTCAGCCCGATCGACCGGCTGCGCCCGTGCGTCGGCGCGGCGCGGCGGTTGTTGTCCGAAATCCCGTGACCCGGACGTCAGGCCCGAACTCCGGGGTCAGGTGCAGGGCACCCCGTGCGGGCCGCCGATCCACTGGCCGGGCGGCGACTGCCAGGGGCAAAGCTGCTTGACCTGTCCCGGCGGCAGCGGGTTCCAGTGGCCGTTGTCCACGACGTGCGGGCCCGGCGGCACGGGCGGGGGCCACGGTCCCGGGTGCGCCTGCGCCATACCGGCACCAAGGCCGAGCGCCGCTGCGCTCAACGCGCCGACGACCGCGGTCTTACCTGCGAATTTCTTGATGTTCACTGTGCTGGCCTCCTCTCGGTCCCGCGGCTTCCCATACGGAATGTCCGCGGTGTGCGGGGATGGACCGATCTCACGACCCCAAACTGTCCGGGGAGAATACCCACGCTCCCGAAGTAGCAAACCGCCCCCGCGTCCAGGGGCCCGGATCGGCGTCGACTCAGCCGACGCGGTCAGCCGTTCCCGGGACGCGCGAACGCCGGCGCGTGCTCGGGCAAGACCCCGACACCCACGAAATACGCCGGCACGATCGACAGCCACGGCAGCCGTTGCATCAGGCCGAGTAATGCCGCGGGCGGGGTGGGGTCCGCCCCGCGCAGCAACGGCCCGAGCAGCGCCCGGTGCAGCACCTGCTGCACCAGTTGCGTCGCCACCGTGGGGAAGACGCGCCGGCGGTGCACCGCGGCGAGTTCGCGGTCGCCGGCGCGGTGTCGGCGCAGCGGTTCGGCCAGAATGGTCGCCGCCGCAACGGCGTCCTGTATCGCCAGGTTGATGCCGACGCCGCCCAGCGGCGACATCGCGTGCGCCGCGTCGCCGATGCACAGCAGCCCCTTGGTATGCCAACGGCGCAACCGATTCACGTGCACGTCCAGATGTTTGACGTCGTCCATGGATTGCAGCGCCGCCACCGACTCGGGCATGTCGGGTAACAACTCTTCGACGTCGTGACGGAACGCCTCGATGCCACGCGCCCGCAACTGGGCGTCGGTGCCCTTGGGCCCAAGGTAAGCGATCTGGAAGTAGCGCTCCCGCGGGATCACGGCAAGACCCTTCCCCGGGCCGAGGCGAGGGAGGAAGGAGTACTCCACGTCTTCCTTGTGCGGCAACCGAAACCACCACACGTCGAACTTCACCGGAAACTCGCGCGCCTTGAGTCCTGCCTCCTGACGAGCGATCGACCAGCGGCCGTCGCACGCAACCGTCAACTCCGCCCGCAATTCGCCCGGGCCGTCGGGCCCGCGGTAGCGCACCCCGGCGACCCGGCCCGCCTCCCAGACCAGCCCGGTGACTTCGGTGTTCATCCGCAGCGTGAAGCTGGGCTCCGCCTGAGCCGCATCGGCCAGTAGGTTGAGCAGGTCCCACTGCGGCACCATCGCGACGAAGGGATGGGGCTGGCGTAGCCGCTCGAAGTCGACATAGGTCACCGACCGCCCATTCGATTCGAGTTTCGCGGTGCGAACCTCGGTGAAAGGCAAGGCCGCGAACGGTTCCCACAAACCCAGCTCGTCGAGTAGGCGCATCGTGGTCGGATGGACCGTGTCGCCGCGAAAGTCGCGCAGGAAGTCGCCGTGCTTTTCCATCAGGGTGACCTGCACACCCGCCCGAGCCAGTAGCAGCCCCAGGACCATGCCGGCCGGGCCGCCACCGATGATTGCGCAGGTCGTCGTCTCAGCCATCAGAACTCGGCCATCAGAGCTCGACGTCGAACACCGAGACGGGATCGAGGATCAGCCCGGTTTCCTCGACGTAGCGATCCCACAGCGTCAGCAGCTCGGCCAGCTTGTCGGGGTGCGAGCCGGCCAGGTCGTGAATTTCACCAGGGTCCGCCGCCAAGTCGTAGAGCTGCCAGCTGCCCGGGCCATAAGGTGCCGGCAAATGCAACGCCTTCCAATCCCCCTGGCGAATCGCCCTGCGGCCGAACAGTTCCCAGCCCGTGCCGGTCTCGGCGTCGTGAACGGCCTCCGCACCGCCCGACAGGTACCCCACCAGCGAGCGGCCGCGCATCGGCGCTATTTCGCGACCACGGTACGACGTGCCGGGGTGCGACGCGCTCGCCAGTTCGAGCACGGTCGGGGCGATGTCCATGACGGTGCTGAACGCGGTGCCGATCTCCCGCTGGCGCTCAAACCCCGGCCAGGTGACGAAACCGACCACGCGGATCCCACCTTCGGTGGTGAACGCCTTATGCAACCGCGACGGCGCGGTGGCCGCTTGCGCCCACCGTGGCCCGTACCAGATGAACGAGGAGGGCCGGCCCAGGTTGTCCAGGCTGTTGTCGCAATGCTTTTCGATCTGCGCGACGATTCGGGCCCCGACCAACGGCATGGCCTCGACGATCGCTCCCTCGGCGCCGTTGTCGGACAAGAAGATCACGACGGTGTCGTCCAGTTCGCCGCGGCCCGAAAGGTAGTCGAGCACCCGGCCGATATTCCAGTCCATCCGGTCCACCATCGCGGCGTAGACCTCCATGCTGCGGGCCGACAGCGCGCGCTGTTCATCGGTCATATCGGCCCACTCGGTGGCACCGTCGGCCACGACCGGGTGCGCCTCGACGTCGGGCGGGCACAGGCCCAGCCGCTTGAGCGCAGCCAGTCGCTCCTCCCGCAGGGCGTCCGGCCCGGCGTCATAGCGGCCACGGTATTTCGCGATGGATTCGTCCGGCGCCTGCAGCGGCCAATGCGGGGCCTGGAAGGGCAGATACGCGAAGAACGGCCGGTCGTCCTCCGGCGCGCGTTCGGTGAAATACTGCAGCAGCTTGTCGGTGTAGAAGTCCGACGAGTAGAAGTCATCCCCGACGGTGACGAACTGATCGTCCTCGGTGTATAGCGTTGGCACGGGCGAGAAACTGCGCGCGCCACCGCCCCCGAAATGGCTCGCCCCGGCCGGCAACAGCGCGAACGAGCGCTCGAAACCGCGCGCCCAGGGCGACCTGTCGATCGTGGCGCCCAGGTGCCACTTGCCCGACATCAGCGTCAGGTATCCGGCATCGCGCAGCAGTTCCGGCAACGCCACCACCCGGTCGTTCAGGTAGCCCTCGTACCCGGGCGCGCCGCGGAACCCGGGGCCGGCGACCTCCAGCATGGTGCCGATGCCGGCGATGTGGTGATCCGTCCCCGTCAGCAGCATCGCCCGGGTGGGCGAGCAGGCCGGCGCGGAGTGAAAGTCGGTGAGCCGGATCCCCGCGTGGGCCAGCCGGTCGAGGTTGGGCGTCTCGATTTCGCCGCCGAACGCGCCGATATCGGAAAACCCGAGGTCGTCCGCCACGATCACGAGGAAGTTGGGCCTCTTCACGCTGAAGCATCCTGCCAGGTCCGGCGCCGGGGTGGAATGCTGGCGCGACGGGGCGTGGTTATTGTCGAGGCGGCGTTATCCGCGTTCGGCGCAGCGCGACACCCGGAAGGGCCCCGACATGCTGGCACAGTTCGAAATGTCCATCCCGCTGGTCGCCGCCCCGATGGCGGGCGGCCCGACCACCCCCGCGATGGTGTCGGCGGCCACCCGCGCGGGCGGCCTGGGCATGCTCGCCGCCGGCTACAAGACCGTGGAAGCCGTCGAGTCTGAGGTCAAACAGGTTCGCGCCGAAGGAATCCCGTTCGGCATCAACCTTTTCGCGCCCAATCCGCTGCCGGTTGACCCCGAGAGCTACCGGGCCTACGCGGCGATCGTCCAGCGCGACGCCGATCAGTTCGGGCTGGCGCTGCCCCCGGACCCGATCGAAGACACCGACAAGTTCGACGAGAAGGTCGCGCTGCTGCTCGACGACCCGGTTCCCATGGTGTCGTTCACCTTCGGCATCCCGCCGGGCGCCGTGATCGCGGCGCTGCGCAAGGCGGGCACCGTCGTGGTGCAGACGGTGACCACGCCCGACGAGGCGGTGCGGGCGCGCGACGCCGGGGTCGACATGCTCGCCGTGCAGGCGGCCGCCGCCGGTGGTCACTCGGGCACCCTGTCGCCGCGAAAGCCGTTGACGCCGGTACCGATCGCCGAGCTGGTTGAGCGGATCGTCGCGGCCGTTCCGCTGCCGGTGCTGGCCGCCGGCGGGCTCGCCACCCCCGCTGCGGTGGCCGAGGTGATCCGCGCGGGCGCCACTGCGGCCGCCGTCGGGACGGTCCTGCTGCGCGCGGACGAAAGCGGCGCCTCAGCCACGCACCAGGCGGCCCTGACCGATCCGGCGTTCACCGAGACGGTGCTCACGCACGCCTTCACCGGGCGCCCCGCCCGCGGGCTGCGCAACGCGTTCATCGAGGCCCACGAGGCTCAGGCGCCGCTGGGCTATCCGGCCCTCCACTACCTCACCAGCCCGCTCCGCAAGGCGGCGGCAGCGGCGGGCAAGCCCGAGTACGTTCACCTGTGGGCGGGCACCGGCTACCGGAACGCCACCGCGGAACCCACCGCCGAGATTCTGCGGCGGCTGGCTTCCGACCTATGAGTATTCGAAGCGATTCAGCACGTCGTAGTTGCGGGCGCCCGCCACCCACATGACCTGATAGATCAGCCGCACCATCCGCGAGTCGATCTGCCGGTAGCCGGCCAGCGTAGACGTCCGCTCGAGCAACCGCAGCCTCGGGTTCCACGACTCGAGCTCCCGCGCATCGCGGATACCCCACTTGATGATGCCCCGGGTGAACACCTTCGACAACAGTGGCGCCAGCGCCGAAAGCGTATCGAAATGCATTTCACCGCTTTGGAATCGGTCCGTCAGGCGCTGCAGCAAGTCGCGGACCTGCTGCTCGGTCAGATACATGAGCAGGCCTTCGGCGACGACCAGCGTCGGGTGGCCGGTCGGTACCTGGTCCAGCCACTTCGGATCGGTCACCGATGAGCCGACCATCCGATACCGTTCGGTGTCGTCGTAGAGCCGCCGCCGCAGCTCGATCACGCCGGGTTGGTCGACGTCGAACCACAGGGCCGACGGCGGCACGGCAAGCCGGAAGGCGCGGCCGTCGAGGCCGCACCCCAAGTGCAGCACCACCGCGTCGGGATGGCGCCGCAAGAAATCCGCGCACCAGTCGTCGAGCTGCTTGGCGCGCAGGGCGACCAGGTACTGGTTCGACGCCGGCATCGAGCTCCGATGGATCCGCTTGAAGTCGTAGTCGATCCGCTCCACCGCTTCCGCCGCCGTCTTGTCACCCAAAACGGGCCGGCTCGAACGGCTTTCGTGAGCCCGCAGATAGAGCGTGACGAGATTCGTCCATTCCACCGAGCCCCACGGCACGGCGGTGAAGTCGACCTTGTCCGTCGATGTCATGGCTTTCTCCTTGCCGCCCGGTATTCGGTCCACATCTGCATGAGCTGGTCTCGATAGGCGTTGGTACAGAATTCGCAGAAATCGCGGAAATCCTCGACGCGCCGGCGCTGTTCGGCACGGTCCTCATCCAGCACGGAAAGGGCGAACTCGGCGGGCTCGATGCCCAGCCGCATCAGCGAGAGCTGGGTTTCCAGCACGCTGGTGAACCCGCCCGGCGTGACCCGGTAGAGGTGCTGGCGGTCCGGGCTGGGCAACCGCTCCACCATGCCGCCCTCCAAAAGCTGCCGGGCGACGGTACTGATCGAGGCCTTGCTGACCGATAACGCGTCGGCCAGCTGGGTCAAGGACTGCTGCGGCGGATGACAGATCAGCAGCCATCCGTACAGCCGGCCCATCGTCCGGGTCGCGCCGAGCAGTTCGAAGAACAGCCCGATGCGGTCTACGAACTCGGCCTCGTCCGGCGACATGATCCTCCGCTACGTTTAGTACGTACTGAACGTAGTATATGCAAGGGGACCCGATGAGGCAAGGGGCCGTTGCGGCGTGGTCGGCCCCCGGGGTTTAGAACGCGTCCGGATTCCGCTGCACTTCTTCCGGCACGGGGTGGTGATACAGGCGAGAGGCGTTCTCCCAACTGAACTTCCGGATCACGTCAGCGGGCAGGTCGCCGATTTGCTCGTGGATGATCTGTTGGGTGTGGGGCCAGGTCGAGTCGCAATGCGGATAGTCGGCCTCCAACATGATGTTGTCCACGCCGATCCGGTCGCGCTGCACGAACGAGGATTTGTCCTCCACCGCGCAGAACCAGAAGTTGCGGGTGAACACCTCTGCGGGCGTGAGGCTTTCGCCCAGAGCCGCCCAGGTGCCGTACATCTCGTGGTAGCTGAGCATGTGGTCCAGGCGATCCAACAGCCCGGCCACCCACCCGATCCCGCCTTCCGACAGGCAGATTTTCAGGTTGGGGAACCTGCTGGGCAGCCCGGAATACAGCCAGTCGACCGCCGCGGAGATGGCATAGGCGAAGAACAACACGCCCTGTACGTCCGGCGGCGCGTCGTCGGTGGTGGACGGCGAGGAGCCCGACGAGCCGATGTGCAGGTTTACGACGGTGTCCGTCTCGGCGCAGGCCGCCATCATCGGGTCCCAGTGTTTGGAGTGGATGCTGGGCAGCCCCAGCATCGCCGGGTTCTCGCTGAACGTGACGGCGTGGAATCCCCGCTCGGCGTTCTCGTAGATCATCTGGGCACCGAGGTCGGGGTCCAGCAGCCACGGCAGTTGGCACGGAATGATGCGTTCGGGATACGAGCCCGCCCACACCTCGAGATGCCAGTCGTTCCACGCGCGCACCGAGGCCAGCGCCAGATCGCGATCGGTGGTCACCTGCTGCAGCCGCTGGCCGGCGAACCCGGGCAGGAAGGACGGGAAATTGAGTGAGGCGTAGATCCCGTTGAGGTCCATGTCCTTGACGCGCTCATGGATATCCCAGGCGCCCCTGCGCATTTCGTCGAACCGGACGGGTTCGAAGCCATACTCGGCCACGGGCCGGCCGACGACGGCGTTGAATCCGACGTTGGGCAGCTCCCGGCCGTCGTAGACCCACGTCTGTCCCCCGCCGCCGGTCTCGACGACTTTGGGCGCCCGGTCGGCGAACTTACGCGGCAGCCGCCCGGTGAAGGTGTCCGGCGGCTCGACGATGTGATCGTCGACGGAGATCACCGTGTAGCGCCGCGGCGCGCGCGGCGGGTCGGGCAGGAACGTGACCGAGCGTTGTTCGCCGGTCTTCGCGGTGGTGAAGTTCAGGTTGCCGGCCAGCTCGTCGATCGATTTCACTCGTCAATCTCCTTGCGCGCCTGCGTGGTTGAAAGGGAGGTTCACGTGAGCACGTCGGGGTCGGCCTTGATGGTCATCCGCGCCGCACCCGCCCAGTACACGTCGGCGGCGCGCTCGACGAGCGAGCGCTGCATGCCCGCCATGTCGGACCACTTCATGGCCACCGGCTCCTTGCCGGTCAGCAGCACGTCGTAGGCCAGCTTGCATACCCGTTCGATGGACGCCGCGCGGTAGACGGCTTCGGGCAGGGTGCGGCCGGTGGCGATGACGCCGTGGTTGGCCAGGATGGTCAGGTTCGCGGCGCCGATGCGGGCCGCGAGTTCGGCCGCGCGGGCCGGGCCGTCGATCTCGCCGTCGTAGCTGTCCACCAGGCACAGGTCGTCGAGGAAGAGCGAACCGGTCTGGTGCACCAATTCGGGCAGCCGGCCCAGCGCGGCAAGCACACACACGTAGTAGGGGTGGTTATGGATGACCACCCGGGCGTCGTCGCGGACGCGGTGCAGTTCGGTGTGGATGTGGATCGCCGGGGTGACGTCCCAACGGCCGCGCAACACCCGGGCGTCGGCGTTGACCACGCAGATGTCCGACGCGGTGATCTCCTGCCACCACAGCCCCCACGGATTGACCAACATCTCCGTCCGGCCGTCGAGCTGCCAGGTGATGTGTCCTGCCATGTTCTCGGCGAACCCGATGCCGGCCAGGTGGCGGAAGGCCACCGCGAGGGCCTGCTCGTCGGACAAGTCGACCCCGATCGGGGGAACCACCGAGGGCGCCCAGACCTCCAGGCCGCCCCGGCGTGCGTCAGGAGCATTCATCTTCGGCCTCCGTTCTGGCTCGAATATCCTCGCGGAGCCGGCCCTTGGCAACCTTGCCGCCCGACGACCGCGGAAGCTCGTCGACCACGATCAGCCGCTCGGGCAACAGCTCCTTGGACACGCCCAGCGCCAGGAGGTGTTCGACCAGCTCGGGCAGGTCGATCTTGGCCGAGTCGACGAGTTCGGCGTAGAGGCACACCTTTTCGCCGAACACCGGGTCGGGCATCGCGACCGCCGCCGCCACCGCGATCGCGGGGTGAGTGGTGACGGCGTCCTCGACCTGCGTCGCGCTGATGTTTTTCCCGCCGCGCAGGATGAAGTCGGAAGTTCGCCCGGTGACGGTCAAATACCCGTCTGCGTCGATTTCGCAGATGTCACCCATGCGCATCCAGCCGTCTTCGGTGAACAACTTGTCGTGATCGGTCCCGCCGAGGTAGCCGAGGCTGGTCGCCGGGCCGCGGCAGGCCGGCTGGCCCTTGCCCGTCGCGGTCACGTCCCGGTCTCCGTCGAAGAGGCGGACCGCCATTTCGGGCACGATCCGCCCGCCCGTGCGCAGTCGCCGTTCTCGCGTGTCGTCGACCGTGGTGGCGCTCAGCATCCCGGTTTCGTTGGAGCCGTAAAACTGCAGGATCTTGGCGCCGGTGAGTTCCTCGAACTCGGCGGCCGGCCGGTAAGGCAGCGCCTCGCCGCCGGTGAACACGACGCGCAGTGAGCTCAGGTCGTGGTCGCGGGTCGCGGGATCCGCCATCAGCATGGTCAATTGCGTACTGACACAGCACAATACGGTGGCCCGATGGCGGGCGATCGCCTCGCAGGTCGCCCCCGTGCTGAACCGGCCCAGGATGACCGCGGTGGCGCCGAGATAGATCGGCGTGGTGTGGCTGGTCCATAACCCGAAGCCGAACGGCGTCGGGATGACCGGCAGGAAAACGTCTTCCGACGTCAGCAGCCCGTTGGCGACGGCCTTCTGGTGGAAGTAGTACCAGCGATTCTGGGTGTGCACCACGCACTTGGGCAGGCCGGTGGTCCCGGACGTCGAGTTAATGAGGAAAACATCGTCGGGCCCGAGCCGGGATTCGGGGGCGAGCGCCCGGGATGCCGCCCGAACGTTGAGTCGTGGCAAGCCGGCGTCCCAGCCCAGCGTCAGCGTGGGCAGCGCAAGCTCCTCGGCGACGGCCGCCGCGGTGGCGCCGCGCTGTTGGTCGCTGATCAGGATTTTCGGCTGGGCGCTGCGCAGTATCGCCGCGACCTCGCGGGCTCCGGCGCGCGCGCCGACACCGACGACGACCGCCCCACACCGCTCGATCGCGACGAACAACACGTGCAGGGCGGCGGAGTCGCCGTGCCACACCGCCACTCGGTCGCCGGGCTCGATCCCCGTGCCGGCCAGCCCCTCGGCCAGAGCGCTTGCGGCATCGTCGAATTGGCGCCAGCTCAGTGCGGACCCGGGATGGTCGACATAGGCGAGCCGCTGCGGTGACCGTTCGGCGTTGCGGCGCACCGCGTCCGACAACGTCGCGTCCGACCAGAAGCCGCAGGCACGAAAATGGGCCGAGTCCTCGGCACTGAACGCCGGCGAGGACGCGATCTCCATCAGCCGATGATAGGAAAGCGGCCGGCGGCCGCGTCGGGGATGCCCCGCTAGGGGTTCCCGGGGGCCGGCGCGGGCGCGTCGTGTTGCGGGTCGCTAACGGGGCCCGGGGGACGGGGTCGCGGCTTATGGCAGTTGCGCGTGCAGCCGCAGTTGAGGCCGATGATGCAGCCGCCCCCGCCGGCGGGTTGCACCGGCAGGGCGCCGCCTGGGGCGGGCGGCGGCGCCGGCGTCACGTTCGACGACGGCGTGGGGTTCGCGGCCCGGCTGACCATCCCGGCGTCCGACCAACCGAACGCCAAGACGAGTGCTGCGAAGACACCGCAAACTGCGGCCACCGGCTGGG
Organism: Mycobacterium paraffinicum; assembly: GCF_001907675.1. GTDB lineage: Bacteria > Actinomycetota > Actinomycetes > Mycobacteriales > Mycobacteriaceae > Mycobacterium > Mycobacterium paraffinicum_A. Next base: position 80,139 of record NZ_MPNT01000022.1, on the reverse strand, counting down.
CTTGTCGAATCTTCACAATCTCTCCAGTGCGCTTTCTCGCCGCGGGCGAGCAATCTGCGCGGTCAGACTAGGGATTTGGCGGCGTGGAGGCGGGCGGGGCGTGCTGTGGATCGCCGGCTACGGCCGGCGGACGTGGGTGTGGCGGTGTTTGGCAGTGTTGAACACATCCGCAATTGAGGCCGATGAAACAGGGCGAGCTGGGCAGTCCGAGGGCACTCGCGGCGATCGATGACGATGACGACGGCGCAACGGTTTTTGTCATCGCCGTCGTCGGGGCGACGCCGAACGGCGTCAAGACGAGTGCGGCCAGGCAGGCGCACAACGCCGTCGCCGTCCCGATCCGCCCGCGTCCCATGCTGACCAGAGTAGTTACTCGTCGCCCAACGCGCAGAACACGCGCGGGTTTCAGAGAACTTTCCAAGAAGTTGTCAAGAATCCTCCAAGCGCGGCCGTGGACCGTGAACGCGCTCAGCGCCTTGGGATCGGTAGCGGTCCCGTCGCGTTGCACTTGGCACATCACAGCTGCACCGCAGCGACCGACACGGAGGTTCATGGCGGATGAAAAGTAAGGTCGTCGTGCTGCTGGCCGGCGGGATGCTCGCGCTGGTCCTGCTGACGCGTTATTTCGCGCTGAGCCGGGCTGGCGTGCCGTTGGGGTGGATGCTCTACCTCGGGCTGCCGATCACCGGCGCCGGCGTGTTGTTCGCGCTGCGGCTCATCGACCTCGGTGCGGGATGGACCACCAAGGGTGGGTCGATGCCGCACACCTGCGGCATCCACGCCCACCCGGCCGCGTTCCCGCGGCCCGAGCCGCCGCTTTACGACCGCCTCAAACAGCTGGAAGACCTGCACGCCAGGGGCGCCATCACCGACACCGAGTACAGCGCCCAGCGCCTACAGATCATCGCCAACATGTAGGTCCGGTGCCGCCTCGGCGCCTCGCCGGGCCGTCGCCGTGCGAACCGCGTAGCTGGCGGCGCTGACGCCGAACATCGCTGCGGTCAGCAGCAGCCAGCGGCCAAGAAAGGGATCCTGCGTCTGGCCGGTCGCGGCCGAATACGTGGCGGCGCCCTGCTTGATGATGCCGGGCAGGAACACCAGCAGCGTCAGGCCCGCACCCAGCGCGGGCACCCGGATGTAGTTGATCACGGGCACACGCCGCGGCGGGAGCCGGACGATGGAGCGTGACAGCAGTCGGTCGAGCAATGCGTAGATCGGAAACAGCACCAGGTCGTGGGCGACGATGGCCGCCGCGAACCACACGGCGATCGACTGCCACCACACGTGCGGGTTCCACAGCGTGACCGGTTTGCTGGTCGCCACCACGTAGCCCAACAGGGCGAACCCGGCGGTCAGGGTCAGCAGGTGCCACGGTCGGGACCCATAGAGCCTGATGAAAGCCACTCGCGCGCTACGCATTTGGCGGGGCCCTGAAGACGATGGATTCGACCCATTTGGTGTTGTGTACCCCCGGCAACGCGGGCACGATGATGCGTGCCGGAAAGCCATGATCCGGGGACAGGTCGGCGCCGTTGACGCGCAGGGCCAGCAGCGCGTCGGGGTGCAGCACCTGGCTCCCCTGCAAGGTCGCGCGGCCGAACGCGCCCCCGCGCTCCAGCGACGAGACGTATGCCGACTCGGGTGCCGGAACGCCGGCAAGCCTGGCCAGATCCGCCAGCCGCACGCCGGTCCACGTTTGGGTGGTGGACCAGCCTTCCACGCAGGCGATCGGCAGCGTGGCGGTGTGCAGCTGCATGGCCAGGAGGGCCTGGCGGTCCAGGACGACGGCGTGCGGGCCTCCGCTCAGCGTGAGCCGCCAGCGCTCGCCCGCGGTTTCCGGGGAAATGCCGGCCACTAACGCGGTCCGGTTGACCTCGAAGTCGCCGGGTCCGTTCCCGGGGGTCCGCCCGCGCGGAAGCAGCAGTGCCGCGGGCCGCGTGAAGCCGCCCAGCGTCTGCCCCGCGGTGATGACCGCCATGAACACGGCACCGCCGCCCACCAGCGCCAGGGCGCCGCGCCGGCTCATTGTCGCGGGCTCCGGATCCGCGGCGACCAGCCCGTCCGGCTCCCACGGTTGCGCGCGGGTCTCGGCGCGCCCGGTGCGCAGCACGTCGCGCGCCGAGATCGAGCGCAGGCCGGACCACATGGCCGGGATCTTGATCGCGATATGCACGACGAATCCGGTGATGAACACCCACGCGCCGAAGTAATGCGCGGTGTAGAAGCTGAAACCGAAGATGTAGTCGTACTGGATGTTCAGTACGCCCGTGACGATTTCGAACAGGGCGCCGCCGACCAGCATCAGCAGCGAAACCCGTTCCAGCACTTGGGCAATGGAGCGGGCGGGCGGCCAGGCGAACAGTCGCGGGATCACCGACCAGAGTTTGGCCAGCACCACGGGGATCAGGATCAGTCCGAGCCCGACGTGCAACCCCTGGGTCAGCCGATACAGCCACGGCGGGTTGGTGGGCCAATCGAACGTCGGCAGCTTCAGCCATCCGACGTCGCCGGGGATGGCCTGGCCGAACCGCGGCCCGTAGGCGATGTACGACAGCAGGCCGGTGATGATGACGATCGGCAGCGTGACCAGCAGCACCGAGCCGAACACGGATGTCAGCCATGGCCCGCGCAGGGGGCTGCGCCAGCGCTGCGCCCGCCTGACGCCCGGCGGGGGGTGCTCATCGAGCCGGCGCCACAGCCGCGAGGGAAACCCGTAACCGCCGGAGTCGGTCGGCTCGGTCTCTTCGGTGCGGGAACTCTGGACGCGGCGCATCATCGATGATCATCCACGAGCGGGCGCCGAAAATGGTTCAGATTCGGGGGTTCGGCAGTGCGCGTCAGGCCGAGCGCGTCAGGCCGAGCGCGTCAGGCCGAGCGCCGCGCCGAGTGTGGGGCCTATGCACGTAGATCCGCCCGAATTCGTGCATAGGGCGCACACTCGGCGGCCTGCGTCAGTCTTTGCCCCGCGGCGGCGGCTGCACCTCGACGCCGGTGGAGTCGTGTTCGGGGCCCGCCGCCGGGTGTTCGGCCGGGACACGGTCGCGGAACCGCGTGCTTTCGCTGGGCCGTTCGGGATCGGGCCGATGGACGTTGCCGTGGTATGGGCCGGGCTTCGGCCGGGGGCTACCGCCCGGGAAGGCCAGCCGGAAGATGCTGCGGTGCACCATCGCCCACTGCTTGGAGAAACGGCCCGAGTTGTACGGCAGTTCGTAGCGCTCGCAGATGTCCTTGACCTGCGGCGCTATCTCGGAGTATCGACTGCTCGGCATGTCCGGGTAGAGATGGTGCTCGACCTGGTAACCGAGATTGCCGCTGATGATGTGGAACAGCGGGCTGCCGTCTATGTTCGCGGCGCCGAGCAATTGGCGCACGTACCAGCCACCGCGGGTCTCGTTCTCGACCTCTTCTTGCGTGAACGTGTAGGTCTGGTCCGGGAAGTGGCCGCAGAAGATGATGGCGTGCGCCCACACGTTACGGATCACGTTGGCCAGCGCGTCGGCGGCCAGCGTGCGCAGGTAGGTGCTTTCGACGCCGGGCGCGACCTTGTCGAGGAAGTTCGCCGCCGCGCCGACGCGCCCGCCCTTCGACACCCTGCGCAGCCTTCTGGCGATGCGGGACTGCGCCGGCTGTTCGAGCCGTCCGCGCAACGCCAGCTGGGTGAGCCCGAACGCCCCGGCGCTGATCAACGGCCAACCCAGGTAGTCCTTGACGATCTGGGCGCGCGCCTTGACCCCGATGCCTTTGAGGTCCTTGCGCACTTCCGACCAGGGCTTTTCCCGCTTGCGGATGGCGTCGATGTCCATGTCGTGGACGGCCACGCCCCACTCGAACAGCAGCGTCAACAGCAGGTTGTAGATCGGTTGACCCAGGTAGCGCGGCGCCCATTTCTGATTGGGGTCGATGCGCATGATCTCGTAGCCGAGATCCTTGTCCTTGCCGAGGATGTTGGTGAAGGTGTGATGGATGTAGTTGTGGGAGTGCTTCCACGACTCGGCGGTCGACGCGGTGTCCCAGTCCCAGACCGAGGAGTGGATGTCGGGATCGTTCATCCAGTCCCATTGACCGTGCATCACATTGTGGCCGATCTCCATGTTCTCCAAGATCTTCGCCATGGAGAGGCAGGCCGTGCCGAGCAGCCACGCGGTTTTCGAGCGCGACGCCAGCAACAGCACGCGGCCGGCCACCACGATCTGCCGTTGGGCCGCGATCACGTTCTTGATGTAGCGGCGGTCGCGGTCGCCGAGGTCGGCGAACACCTCGTCGTGGATCGCGTCGAATTCCTTCGCGAGCTTTTCCAGTTCTTGTTCCCCCAGGCGGGAAAGCGGTGACTCCGCAACCCGTTTCACGGCGGTTGTCATAAGCCGCTCCTTTCGATCAGAGTTCGAGTTCGACGTCGCCCTCGGCGGTGTTGATGCAGATTCGGACGTCCTGCTCGGTCGGTTCGATCACGTCACCCGAGCGCAGGTCGCGCAGTTTGCCCGACTTCAGCGTCCCGACGCAGGTATGGCAGATTCCGATGCGACAGCCATAGGCGAGATTGAGGCCGGCCTTCTCGCCGGCCTCGAGAATCGATGTGCCGCCATCACATTCGACTTCCTTGTCGCTGTCGAGGAAGCACACCGTGCCGCCCTCGCCGGCGTTGGCGTCGCCGCCGATCTTCGGCTGGAACCGCTCGAAATGCAGGCGGTCCCGATCGCCGTTGTCCTCCCAGTGCTCGATCAGCGCGTCGAGCATGTCGCCGGGCCCCGAGCAGAACGCCTCGCGCTCGCGCCAGTCCGGGCACACGTCGTCCAGGTCGCCGGGCGTGAGCCGCCCCTGTTCGGAGGTGAAGCGGAGATCCAGCCGGAGTCCCTCGTGTCGTTTCTCGAGCTCTTCCAGTGCGGGCAGGAACATGGCCTGCTCGCGGGTGCGGGCGGAGTGAATGACGACGGTGTCGCGCAGTTCGTCGCGGTGGTCGAGGTCGCGCAGCATGCTGATGATCGGGGTGATGCCGCTGCCGGCGCTGATGAACAGCATCTTGTCCGGCACGGGCTCCGGCAGGGTGAACACGCCCTCGATCTCGCCGAGCCGCACCAGGTCCCCCGGCTGAATCTTGTGCACGAGATACGGCGACACCACGCCGCCGTCGACCCGCTTCGGCGTGACGCTGATCAGCCCGTCGTCGGGTGTGGGATCCGATGTCAGCGAATACGCACGCCAGTGGTACACGCCGTCGATGACCACCCCGAGGCGCACGTACTGACCGGGCTTGTGCCCCGGCCACTCGTATCCCGGGCGGATCAGGACGCTGGCGGCCTCCGAGCCCTGCTGCTCGATGGCCTCGACCTTCCCGCGCAGCTCCTTGGTGGTCCACAGCGGGTTGATCATCTCCAAGTAGTCGTCCGGCTGCAGCGGGCTGAACAACCTGCGCACCGCGCGCAGGAACAGCCGGCGCCCGCGTGGGACTTGGGGTTCAGCGCCGCGTTCCGCCATGCCATCAGAGTAGACAGTTGTACACCGACCCTAAACATCCGCTTTGAATTCGCATGTAACACAGTTGTTCAACAACCGAACAATGGCATACAAAAACCGTACGACCGTTCACTGGTAGCGATTGGGATTTGGCTGGGCTCAGCGCCACTCGTACCTGTGACGTGCCCCACACGTGTCGCGCCCAAACATTTGTTCAGAGGATTCTCAGCCGACCGGCTCGGCGCGCCCCTCGTCGCCGACACCTATTGTTCGTGGTGTGCTGATCGGGTTCCTGCTCGCGCTGGGGTGCTCGGTCTGTTATGGCACGGCGTCGGTGTTGCAGGCGGCGGCGACGCGATCGGTGGAAGCCGGCAGCGGCTCGGGTGTCGATACCGTGCTGCTGATGCGGGCCGCCCGGCAATGGCGGTACATCGTCGGCGTCGGCCTCGACGCGGTCGGCTTCCTCCTCCAAGTGGCGGCGTTGCGTCTGGTGCCGATCTACGTGGTGGCCGCCGCGCTGGCCGCCTCGATCGCGGTCACCGGCATCGCCTCCGCGTGGCTCCTGTCCGCGCGGCTGTCGCGGGCCGAGTGGACGGCGGTGGGGGTCGTGTGCGCGAGCCTGATCGTGCTCGCTCTCGCGGCCGGACCGGGCCACTTCCGGCGCGCCCCGGCGGGGCTGGGCTGGGCGCTGCTGGGCGTGGTGGCCGCGATATTCCTGGCCGGCGCCGTGGCGGGCCGACTGCCGGACCGGCCGCGCGCCCTCGCGCTCGGGCTGGCGGCCGGCACCGGGTTCGGGGTGATCGAGGTCGGCGTGCGGCTGATCGAGGTGATCAATCCGACCCACCGCGCCTTCTACGCCAATCCGGCGCTGTACGCGGCGGCCGCGGGCGGGGCCGCCGGGTTCTTGCTGCTGACCTCCGCCCTGCACCGAGGCTCGGTGACCACGGCCGTCGCCGGGATGGTCGTCGGTGAAACCATCGCACCCGCGTTCGTCGGCGTGGTGTGGCTGGGCGACAGCGCCCGCGAAGGCCTGGGCTGGCTGGTCATCGCGGGCTTTGTGGTGGCCGTGTCGGCCACGCTCGTGCTGGCGCGATTCGGCGAAGCCCCACAGGAACTTTCCGAGTCGGGTCAGGACGAAGCCGTCAGCTGACCGTAGGTCGTGCCGCGCGCCGGGCGCCTCCAGAGCACGCCGCCCTCCGCGCTGGCACCCGCGGCCATCAGCGCGCGTTTGAGGATCTTGTTGGTCGCCGTGGTGGGCAGGTCGGCGTTGATGCGCACGTAGCGCGGCCACGCCTTGGGCGACAGGTCCGGCTGTGCGGCAAGGAAGGTCGCGAACTCGTCGGGCCCCATCCGCGTGCCGTCGCGCAAGACCAGGGCGGCCATCACCTGGTCGCCGACCCGGTCGTCGGGCACCGCGTACACCGCGACCTGGCTGACCCCGGGCAGCCGCTCCAGGATCCGCTCGATCGGGCCGGCCGCCAGGTTCTCGCCATCTACCCGCATCCAGTCGGCGGTCCGGCCGGCCAGGTAGATCCAGCCGTCGGCATCCCGGTACGCCAGATCGCCGGACCAATACATCCCGTGCCGGACCCGCTCGGCGGTCGCGGCCGGGTCGTTGTAGTAGCCGACGAACGGCCCCGCGCCGGTCGTGTTGACGAGCTCACCCACCGCGGCGTCGAAGTTGGTCAGCGCCCCGTGTTCGTCGAATTCCGCGACGGCGCACTCCTGCAGCGTCGCCGGGTTGTAGATGCCGACTCCCGGATACGGTCTGCCGATCGATCCCGGCGGAGTTCCGTCCTCGCGGACGACGATCACCGCGAACTCGCTCGAACCGAAGCTGTCCACCACTCGGCAACCGAAACGCCGCGCGAATTCGGCGATGTCGCGGTCGGTGGCCTCGTTACCGAACGCCACCCGCAGGGTGTTGTCGGCGTCGTCGGGACGCTCGGGGGTGGACAGGATCAACGCCAGGGGCTTGCCCACATAGTTGAGGTACGTGACGCCATAACGGCGGACGTCGTCGAGGAAACGTGACGGCGAGAACCGGGCCGGGACCATCGCGGCGCCGGCGCCGATGGCGACCGCCCATCCGGCCGCTACACCGTTGGAGTGAAAGAGCGGCATCGACAGGTAGCACACATCGTCGGCGGTGACGTCGTACTGAAAAACCAGGCTGGCGCCGCACATGATCATCATCGCGTGGGCGAGCCGCACGACCTTCGGGTCTCCACTGGTCCCGGAGGTGAAGATCATCATGAAGGTGTCGCCGCCTGCTACCTCGCGCTGCGGCACCAGGGGCGGCGCGGTGGCCACCAGTTCGGCGTAGCGCCCGCCGGTCACGTCGAGCACCTGAATCCCGTTGAGATCCAAGCCATCCAGCAGGGCCCGGTGTTCGGGGTCGACGAGCAGCAGCTGGCAGTCGGAGCGCCGAATGTCGGCCAGCAGCCCCGCCCCGCGCCGCGTCGTGTTGATCCCGCACAGCACGTAGCCGCCCAGCGCGGCCGCGGCCATGGCGCGCAGCATCGCCGGGGAGTTGGGCAGCAGGGCCCCGACGTGAAGCGGGCGAGTGGGGTCGGCCAGGCCGATCACCGCGGCGGCCTCCGCCTCGGCCTCCGCAAGGTGTTCTCGCCAGGTCCAGACGCGCTCACCGCAGGCCACGGCCGGACCGTCGTCGTTGCGGCGCTGCCGCAGCAGCTGCTGAACCGTCTCGATCATCGGGTCGTCAGCACCAGCCCCGCGTATCGCTGACGCGCCACCGCGTCGCAGTGGCGCCGATAAGTGCCGAACCCGCCGGCGTAGGGCATGAAAACCCGTTTCTTGCCTTCGATATTGGCGCCCAGGTACCACGACGACGCGGCCTTCGGAAAGAGCGTCTGCTCGGCGGCCCTGGCGACATGGTCCGTCCAGGCCTCCGCCGCGTCCCGGCGCGGCTCCACTTCCGTCACCCCGAGGCGGCGGGCGGCGAGCACGAGTTCGATCACCCAGTCGACCTGCACCTCGGCGTGCAGGACCATGTTGGCCAGCACCGACGGGCTGCCCGGCCCGCTGATGGTGAACATGTTCGGCAGGCCGGGCACCATCAGCCCCAGGAACGTCAGCGGGCCGTCGGCCCAGACGTCGCTCAGCCGCACTCCCCCAGGGCCCTCGGGGTCGATGCGGGTCAGCGCGCCGGTGAGCGCGTCGAAGCCGGTGGCGAAGATCAGCACGTCGCACGGATAGGTCGCCGCGCTGGTGCGGACACCGCCGGCGGTGATCGCCTCGATGGGCTCGCGGCGCAGGTTCACCAGCGCGACGTTGTCGCGGTTGAACGTCTCGTAGTAGCCGCCGTCGGTGCAGATGCGCTTCGTCCCGATCGGGTGGTCGACGGGGATGAGATCGGCGGCCACGGCCGGGTCGGCGACGATCTCGCGGATGCGCTGCTCGGCGAATTCGCGGGCGATGTCGTTGGCCGCCAGGTCGGAGTTCTGGTCGGGAAAGGTCTTCGCGAACAGCACGCCGCCCTCGCGCCAGCGTCGCCACAGGGCTTCGGCGCGTTCCTGCGGTTCGGTGTCCACCGCCTTCTTGTGGTACGTGCCGTGCGGGGTGCCCGCGGCCGCGTATGCCGAGAGGCGGCGGCGCTCGGGATACTCCTCGCGGATCCGCCGTTGTTCCTCCGGTGTCCAGGGGCGGTTGGGCATCGGGATGCTGTAGTTCGCCGAGCGCTGGAACACCACCAGGCGGTCGGCTTGCGCCGCGACGAGCGGAACCGCTTGGATGCCTGAGGATCCCGTCCCGATAAGGCCTACCCGCTTGCCGGTCAGGTCGGGGTCGTCACGCGGCCACGCCGCGGTGAAGTACGCCTCGCCCGCGAAATCGTCGACGCCGGGGATGTCGGGGCGGTTGACCGCCGACAGGCAACCCGTCGCGCAGATCAGGAACTGCGCGGCATCGGCCTGGCCGTCCCGGGTGCTGACCCGCCACCGCCCCTGCTCGAACACGGCGCCGACGACGTCAACCTCGAATCGGTAGTGGCGGCGCAGGTCGAACCGGTCCGCGACGTGGCGCAGGTAGGCGAGGATCTCCGGTTGTGCGGCGAAGCGCTCGCTCCAGGTCCAGCTCAGCTGGAGCTTGTCGTCGAAAGAGTAAGAGTAGTCCACACTTTCGACGTCGCATCGGGCCCCGGGGTACCGGTTCCAATACCAGGTGCCGCCCACGTCGGGCGCCGCCTCGAGCCCGCGCACCGAGAGGCCCGCCGACGCCGCTCGGTGCACGGCGTAGAGCCCGGCGAACCCCGCACCGATCACGATCACGTCGGTTTGCGTCATGTGGACTCGCAGAGGGTGGGCCGCAGGAGGGCCCGCAGGTCGGCGAAGACCAGGTCGCGGGCCGAGGCCGCGGGCGGGAAGGACAGAATGGTCAGGAAGCCGTGGAACAGATCCGGGAAGTCGCGATGCACCACGCGCACCCCCGCGCCGCGCAATCGGCGCGCGTAGTCGCAGCCCTCGCTGTGCAGGGGGTCGAGACCGGCGGTGACGATCACCGCGGGCGGCAGGCCGGCGTGCGAACCCACCCGCGCGGGCGCCACCAGGTGGGGCGGATCCAAAAGCGTTGCATCGCCTAAATATTGGCGCCAATACCACCGCATGGCGGCGCCGGTGAGGAAGTAGCCGGTGGCGCAGCGCAGGTAGCTCTCGGTGTCGAAGGACGGGTCGATGACCGGGTACAACAGGACCTGTGTGGCGGGCCCGGTGACCGCCCTTTCCCGGCACAGGACGGCGGTGACCGCGGCGAGGTTGCCGCCGGCGCTGTCGCCGGCGACGGCGACGTTCGCCGGGTCGATGCCGAGCTCGGGCGCGTGGTCGACCACCCAGCGGAATGCCGCGAAGGCGTCCATGGCGGCCGCGGGCGCCGGGTGTTCGGGCGCGAGGCGGTAGCCGATCGACACGACGACGGCCTGGGTGCCGCGGGCCAGGGCGCGACAGAAGCCGTCGTGGGAGTCGATGTCGCACAGGACGAATCCGCCGCCGTGGTAGAACACGATCGCGGCGCGGTTGTCCTGGGCGTCGCCGTGCGGGTAATAGATCCGCGCGGGGATGTCACCGGCGGGCCCCGGGATCGACCGGTCCTCGGTGCGGCGGACGTCGTCGATGTTGGTGACGGGCTGGCGTCGCTGGGCGACGGCGGCGCGGGCCTGCTCCGCGGTCATGGTCTCGACGGGCGGGAATCCGGCGTTCAACTCGCGCAGCATCGCCGGGACGACGTCAAACGGATCGTCCATGTACACCTCCCGAGCTCATCGTTGAGTCGGTCACGCCGGCCGGTACTTCAAGAGGGTGATCCCGTCTTCGGGCAGATCGTAGAACACCGGCTCGACGCGCATACCGATTACGACATCGCCGGGGTCGACGTCGACCAGCTCGGTGCTGAATTTCGGTCCGGCGTCCCACTGCACGACCGCGGGCAGCTGCGGCAGCGCGTCCGCCCAGGGCGGACCGGTCGGCCGCCGGGCGATCGTGAACGTGTATAGCGTTCCGGCGCCGTCGATTTCGCGCCATTCCAGGTCGTCGGCCAATGTCCCCGGGGCGAGGGTGCGCGGGTAGAACACGTAGCGCCCGGCCGAGGGTGAGTACTGCACCAGGATGCGGTGCCGGGCCAGCGCGTCCCAGAAGGGTCGCGACACCGGCGTCGGCTCGGGTACGGGAATGTCCACGGCTAGTCCCCCCGGATCAGCAGTGCGACCTGCTCGCTCATGATGCCGCCGTTGCCGGTGACGAACGCGGTATGGCAGTCGCGCACCTGCGCGTCAGCGGCCCGGCCCATGATCTGCCGCGCGCCGTCGACGACGTGGTGCATGCCGCCGGCCATGCCGGCCTGCCCGAAGGACAGTTGGCCGCCGGCGGTGTTGAGCGGGAAGTCGCCGCGGTGAGTCAGGTCATGGCCGGCGATCCACGACATTCCGTGGCCCTTGTCGCAGAAGCCGGCGTCCTCGAGGCTCATCAGCACGGTAATCGTGTAGCAGTCGTAGATCGACGCCATGTCCACCTCGGCGCGGGTGAGGCCGGCCATCTCGAACGCCCGGTCGGCGGCCCGGGCGATCGGCGTGCGCAGCAGGTCCTCGGCGTAGGTGGGCGTCTTGAAGGCGATGTGTTCGCCGAAGCCCTTGATCCACACCGGGCGGTGGCGGCCGCGCCGGGCGATGTCCGCGTTGGCGATCAGGACGCCCGCTCCCCCGTGCACCCGCATCACGGTCTCCAGCATGTGGATGGGGTCGGCGATCATCGGGCTGCCGAGGACGTCGTCCGCCGTGATCGGGGTGCCGTGGAAGACCGCGCCGGGGTGGGCGCCCGCGTTGGTGCGTTGGTCGACGGCGATTTTGGCCACCGCCGCGGGGTCGTAGCCGAACTCGGCCGCGTAGCGCTGGGCGATCTGCGCGTACGGCGCGTTCTGACCGACGTTGCCGTACGGGATTTCGAATTCCGCTTGCGGGGATCCGTAGTTGTTCGACGACGCCCCATACCAGTTCGGTGCCGGTGCTGGCCGTTTCTCGGACTGCGGCTGCGACGCCGAGCCGGGAACCACGGCCAGCGCCGCGTCGCAGACGCCGAGCTCCACGGCGGCCGCGGCCCGCCAGATCATGCCCGCGGCGCTGGCCCCGCCCAGGTCGACCCGTTCACCGAAATCCAATGCCAGCCCTAGGTATTCGCACAGTGTGGCGGGCGCGAACATCGCCGATTCGGCGACGCCGTGGGTCAGCAGGCCGTTGACGCACGCGGCGTCGACGCCCGCGTCCTCGATCACCAGCTTTGCCAGCAGCGCGTACTGGTCGAGGGTGAACATCGGCGGGCGGGTGGGCCGCCGCTGCGCCGGCAGCTCGGCGATGCCGACGATCGCCGCCTCGCCGCGCAGGCCGGTCACGCCGGCGTTCCGCGTCGGGGCAGCTCGACCGTCGCCGTTCCGGGCATCAGCACGGTCTCGCCGCGGCGGCCGGCGATGTCGAGGTCGACCAGCCCCGCGCGCTGGGCGGAGAGGCGTTTGCCGGTGATCGTGCCGCCGAAGCTCAGGGGTTGGCCGGGATGGGCGACCGCCCGGTTCTGGACGGAGAAGGACACCAGGCGGCCGCGCCCGCCGATCCAGTCCCCGATGGCCCGGCCGAGCAGCGCGGCCTGCAGCGGGCCGTGGACCAGCACGTCGTCGTAGCCTTCGACCGTGCGCGCCCAGTCCTTGTCGTAGTGGATGCGGTGGCCGTTGTAGGTGGCGGCGCTGAAGAAGAACAGCTGCGTCTCGTCGACGGTAACGGTGAGGTCGGGCATCCGGTGGCCCACCTCGATGTCTTCGTAAAAGACTTGGCCGGTCATGACGTTCCTAGGGACGGGCGATCATCGACGTGGACGCCTCGGCGAGCAGGTCTTGATGCTGGTTGCGGTACACCGTGTTCCAGGTGACCAGAACGAATCTTCCCGAGCGGCCCTGCTTTTCGACGATGGACGAGATGGTGCGGACCATCTCGACGTCGTCGCCGTGATAGGCCGGCACGTGGAAGGTGAAGCTCTCGCCGCCGGCCATCCGCTTGGGGGCGCGGGGGAACGCGAGGCTGCCGGAGACGGCGCCGGAGGAACCGTCGGGTCGTAGCGCCTCGAGGTGCGTGACGCCCAGCACGGCGTACTGGAGGAAGAGCGGGGGGCAGATGATGTCACGAAAGCCGTTGGCCCTGGCGTATTCCGGGTCGAACCACAGCGGATTGTGGTCGCCGACCGCCGCCGCCCAGCGTTGCCAGTCGCGCCGGTTCACCTCGCCCGTCGCCGACGCGGCGACGGTGCCCACGCGCGCCGCCGACTCGGCGTCGATCAGGCTGTCCTCACTCACCGGCCCTCCTCTGATTTCAGGGTCTCCTCCAGCCACGCTGCGGCGACGTCCGCCCCGCCACCCCACGTCGAGCCCAGCCGGGCCCGCTCGGTCCACAGATGCAGATCGGTCTCGGTGACATAGCCCATGCCGCCGTGCAATTGGTGCGCGTCCAACGTGATCTGCCTGGCCGCGGTGGCGGCGTGCATCCGCGCGATCGCGGTTTCGCGGGTCGCCGTGCGGCCGCGCCCGATCCAGAACACCGCCTCATGTGCGGCCAACCGCGCGGCCGCCAGGGCGATGTGCATGTCGGCGACCAGGTGCTGGGCGGCCTGGAAAGACGCGATGGGCCGGCCGAATTGGTGGCGCAGCTTCGTGTAGCCGACGGTGCGGTCGATGACCGCCTCCCCGACTCCCACCAAGTCGAGCGATCCCAATGCCACCGCCAGGTTGGCCATCCGGCGCAGTGCGCACTCGGTGACGTCGCCGAGCAGCGCGTCGGCGGTGAGCGCGACGTCATCGAAGCGCACGGTGCACGCCCGCTGCGCGCCCGCCATCGTGAGCGGTTCCAGGGTCACGCCGGGCGCCGCGGTGCTGACGACGAACGCCAGCGTACGGTCCTGCGCCGCAGCCGAAGTCACGACGACGTCGGCGACGTCGGCGTCGGCGACGTAGTCCGCGGTGCCGCTGAGCCGCCATTGCCCCGCCACGGGATCGGCGCGCAGGGCGGCCGTCACCACGGCGGCGTCGCGGGCGCTCCACAGGGCCGTGGTGCCGCGCGTCGTGCCACGCGCCAGGGCCGGCAGCCAAGTGGCCTTGGCGTCCGGGCAGCCGAGTTGGTCGACGGCGAGCGCGGACTGGATGCTGCTGTGGACGGTCGTCGGGCACAGCGCGCGACCGGCCTCGACATAGAAGACGGCGAGATCGCCCAGGAACCCGCCGCAGCCGCCGTATTCCTCGGCGATGGCCAGTCCGAGGACGCCGGCGTCCGTCAGCGCGTGCCACAGCGCCGGGGTGCGGCGGTCCGCGCCCGGTTCGGTCAGCGCGCGCACCAACGGCACCGGGCTCTCCGCGGCCAGCAGGGCGCGCAACGATGCGGCGAAGTCGCGTTGTTCAGCGGTGGGTATCGCTTTCATCGGGTGCGCGCGGTTCCTTTCAGCGCCCGTAGCTGGGCATCTTGTGCCCGCGCTGGGCGATGATGTCGCGGAGCACCTCGTTGGTGCCGCCCCCGAAGCGCATCAGCGGCGCGGCCCGGTAGAGCCGCTCGAACTTGCCGGCCAGCGGCGCCTGCTCGCTGCGGTGTGCGAGTAAACCGTCCGGGCCCAGCACGTCGAGCGCGAGCACGGCGATGCGCTGGCGTAGTTCGCTGGTGAAGACCTTCTCGACGCTGACCTCCACCGTCGGGATCACCCCGCTGTCCAGGATCGACGCGGCCTCGTAGCCCATCAGGGTGGCCACCGCCACGTCGGCCTCCGCCTGCGCGAGCCGGCGCCGCAGCGATGGGCTGTCGGAGGCCACCGTGCCGTCGCGGCGCGGGAGCCGCGCGAGCTCACGCAGCTCCTCGACCGCGCGACGCAGGTCCCCCGCGTTGGTCAGCGCGCCGCGTTCCAGGTCGAGGGCCCCCGTGATGTACGTCCAGCCGCGGTTGACCTCGCCGACCAGGTTCGTGACCGGCACCCGCACGTCTTGGAAGTGGACCTCGTTGGTGCGGTAACCCGACCACGCGTACAGCGGGCGGATCGCCACGCCGGGACTGTCGATCGGCACGATGATGACCGAAATCCCCCGATGGCGGACACCATTGGGATCGGTGCGCACGCAGAGCCACTCGTGGGTGGCGCGCTGTGCGCCGCTGTTCCAGGTCTTGGTGCCGTTGATCACCCAGTCGTCGCCGTCGCGGACCGCGCTGGTGCGCAGGCTGGCCAGGTCGGTGCCGGCGTCGGGTTCCGAATAGCCCACGGCGCAGACCATTTCACCGTTGGCGATCAGCGGCAGCCATTCCGACTTGTTCCGTTCGGTGCCGTGCCGCATGATCATCGGCGCCACGGACGTGACCGTCAGGTCCGGCCCCGGCACGCCCCAATACTCGAATTCGCTCATCAGCAGGTGCAAGTGGATCGCGCCGAGGCCCAGTCCGCCGTATTCTCGCGGCCAGTTGAGCCCGAACCAGCCCTTCTCCCCGATCCTGCGACGGAACCGGGCCACCTCGCCGCCGGGAAATTCCAGGTCGTGCTCGGCGAGCTCGGCTCGCAGCTCGGCGGTGACGTTGTCGTGGAGGAACTCGCGGACCTCGGCCAGCCACGCGCGCTGCCCGGCGTCGAGTTCGAAATCCATTCCGGCGCCATTGCCTTTCGCCAAGCCCTTCTGGAGCCTTCCCCGCGAGGGCCTTTCCACCAAGCAGCGTCAGCGTAACGCCACACCGATTACGCGCCCCGGATTTCGCCGTGGCGCCACGCCTGGAGCACGGACCGACTGTAAATATGCTGTCAAACTCCCGTTAATTCGCATCGGCGCTCTCGCCGATATCCGGCGGGGCTGCGAAAATTTTTCGATCGGCTGGTCGATGCGGACCAGGCACTCTGCCCAGCCCCAGCCTGAGGGACCCAGCCTGAGGGAGATGTCATGCCCACTGTAGAGACGCGCCTTCGTGAAGACTTACGCAACTATGCGGTCGAACTGCGGCAATTGGCGTACACGCTGCCCCTCGGCGTGGGCGAGCACAGCCTGCTCCAGTTGTCGGATCGCATGCGCGCCGCGGCCGACCAGGTGATCCGCAAGGGCGCCTGACCCGCGGCGGCCTCAGCCGCCCCTGAGCCGGATCTTCCAGCGGACGAAGCTCAGGTAGAAGACGCTGATCACCACCAGCATCGCGACGTCGAACCACCACGCGCCCGGCGTGTGATGCCAGTGCGAGTCCTTTGGGCTGAGCGGACCGGGCACCAGCTTGCCCAGGTCGGCGGTCGAGGCTGAGGCCGCGAACCCCCAGCGCGCCGGGGTCGCCCAGGACATCTGGTCGAGCCCGAGCCGCCCGGTCACGGGAATCATGCCGCCGGAGAACACCAGCTGCGACATCACCGCCACCACCAGCAGCGGCATGATCTGTTCGTTCGACTTGGCGATAGCCGACAGCGCGAGCCCGAGCATCGCCGAGGCCACGCACGTCAACGCGACGTCGACGAACAGCTCGAGACCCGGCCGCCCCAGGGCCACCGCCCCCTGGGTCGGGCCGCCCTTGCCGAGCAGCACGATGATGGTGACGATCGCCGATTGGACGACCGCGAAAACCGTGTAGACGCAGACCTTGGCCAGCAGGTAGGCGCTGGTGGACAGCCCGACCGCCTGTTCGCGCAGGAAGATCGGGCGTTCCCCGATGAGGTCGCGGATGGTGAGCGCGGTACCCATGAACACGGCGCCGACGTTGAGCAACACCAGGATCTGCCCGGGCTCGTTGGGCGCGGCGCCGTAGGGGTTGGGGATGCCGAAGCCGACGTCGCCGGGCACCGACATGGATAGCGACCCCATGATGAACGGCAGCACCGCGAGAAAGACGAAATAGCCGCGGTCGGAGAAGATCAGCCGGACCTGCCGCCTGGCGATCGTGGAGAACTGCCGGAACAGGCTCGTGTGCGACGGGTCGCCCAGGTCGGCGGGCCGCTGCGCGGGGGGCGGTGGTGGCGGTGGGCCGGTGCGCGCCAGGTAGCGCGCCTTCGCGCCGTCGGGATCGCCGGCGACCGTGCTGAAGATGTCGGCCCAGTTCGTCGTGCCCATGGCCGGACCGATCTGGCTGGGCGGCCCGCAGAAGGCGGTCTTGCCGCCGGGGGCCAGCAGCAGGACCTGGTCGCACACGTCCAGGTAGGTCAGCGAGTGGGTGACGACCAGCACCACGCGGCCCGCGTCGGCGAGCTGGCGCAGCATGGTCATCACTTGCCGGTCCAGCGCGGGGTCCAGGCCGGAGGTCGGCTCGTCCAGGATCAGCAGCGACGGCCCGGTGAGCAACTCCAGGGCGACCGACGCGCGCTTGCGCTGGCCGCCCGAGAGCTTGTCGACCCGGGTGTGCAGGTGCTGCGTCATCTCGAGTTCCTCGAGCACCCGGGCCACGACCTGGGCCCGGTCGTCCTTGGTGGTGTCCGGCGGCAGCCGAAGCTCGGCGGCGTACATCAACGCCTGCTGGACGGTCAGCTGCCCGTGCACCACGTCGTCCTGGGGCACCATGCCGATCCTGCTGCGCAGCGAGGCGTACTCGGCGTGGACGTTGTGGCCCTCGAACGCCACCGTCCCCCTGGTCGGGTGGGTGTACCCGGCGACCAACCGCGCGAAGGTCGACTTGCCCGCACCCGAGGGCCCGATCACGGCCGTCAGTGTGCCCGGCTGCGCGCCCAGCGAGATGTCGTCCAGCAGCGTCTTGTTGTTCTCGATGGTCCACGACACGCCGCGCACGTCCAGGCCGCCGGTGCGGGTCGCGGTCGCGCTCTCGTCACGGCGGGCCAGCGTGCCGCCGGCGAAGACGAGGTCGATGTTGCCGATGGTGACGACGTCGCCGTCGTGCAGCACGGCCGAGTCGACCCGTGCCCCGTTGACGAAGGTGCCGTTGATGCTGCGGTTGTCGTGGATCTCGGTGCCGTGCGGCGTCGGTATCAGCGTGGCGTGGTGGCGCGACGCCAGCACCTCGGGGATGACGATGTCGTTGTCGTTGGCCCGGCCGATCTTGACCGCGCCCGGTGTCGACTCCAGCGCGCCCTTGCCCGGCCGCAGGATCTTCATCATCGAGGTCGCCAGGTTCGCCGCGTCGCCGGCGACGCGGCTCGTCTCCGGCCCCGCGGCCTGCGCCGGCGGCGCGTTGGGCGGGGTGCGATAGATCTGCGGTGCGTGTTGCGGGCCGCTGGGCGGCGCGGCCGGTTGGCCACCGGTCGGGTGTCGCGGCTGCGGGCCCGACGGGTGGCTCGGCATCGACCCGGTCGGCGGCTGCATCGGCGTGGGCCCGCTCGGCGGGTGCAGGGGCGGGGGCCCGCTGGGCGGATGCGTGGGCTGGCGGAACGACACCGACGCCGACGGCTGGGGCTGGCTGGGCCATGGGGTGCTGGACGGCTGGCCGAGGGGCGCCCGCGGGCTCGCCGCGGTGGCCGGGTTGACGATCGGTATCGACGTCGTCAGCGGGGGCCGCCCGGCCGTCCCCTGATGGCGGCCCACCTCGAAGGTCAGCGCCGGACCGTCCTGGTTACCGATGTTGACGCGCATGCCGTCCTGGATTTCGACCATGGACACGCGTTGGTGGTTGACGAATAACCCGTTGAGGCTGCCGTTGTCGATGGCGACCCATCGACCCTCGTCGAATCGGACGATCAGGTGGGTGCGCGAGATCAGCGGATGCGCGACGCGGACGTCGGCGCGAAGGTCACGTCCGATCACCACGTCGTTGCCCGCGGCGAACGTGCGCTCGGATCCCTCGTACCGCACCGTCAACGCGGGTGGAACTGGTCGGCTCATCACGACCAACTGTATCGGCAGCCGTGCGGATCAGGACGCCGAATCTCTACCGGACCGCCGCCCCCGGGCGGGGCGCCCGTGTTCGACGGGTTCACGGCGGCCGAGCCGCCGTCCGTGCGTGCGAGCGACGAGCGTTTTCCCCGGCGCGGTTCCGGTCGCCGGCGCCGTGGAGCAGCAGCACGCTACCGCCGAGGTTCCGCCCGGAAACCGACCGGAGAACGGTCCACCGCTCTAGTCATCCCAGCCGCGCTGGCGGGAGAGTGAACCGGTGCCGATCGATCCCGAACCATGCTTGCGCAACAACCGCGCGGTCCATCATTTCAGTTGCGGGACCGCGGCTTTCAGACAGCCCGTCACCCCGCGACGGCTTGCAGGTTACGGCGCCAGGGCTGAGGAACCGCGGTGACTTCCTTGATGAAATCCCCGAGATGGCGAATGGCGCGCCTGCCCTCGGGCAGGACGTCCGCCGCCAGCGGGAAGTCGTGAATCTGTCCGTCCCACAGGTGCAGGTCGCACGGAACGCCGCTGGCTTCCAATCGCTTTGCCATCAATTCAGCATCGGGCAGCAGCAATTCGTCGGAACTCGCGTGGATGGTGACCGGCGGCAACTCGGACAGGTCGGCGTCCACCGGTGAGGCGACGGTGGACTCCCCGCGGCCCTCCAATAGCTGCGCCTGGCTGAGGTATTGGGCGAACATCGACAGCGCGCCGCGGGTGAACATCGAGCACCGGCGCGCGTTGCGGTGCCTCAGCTTTCGGGCCGGGTCGGCATCGGTGAACGGCGAGATCGTTGCGATACCGGCGGGCCGCATCAGTTGGCTGCTGATGGCGAGCAGCGTGGTCATGAACGCCAGGTAGCCCCCGGCGGAGTCGCCGGCCACGACCACGCGGTCACCGTCGAATCCGCGATCCCGCAGCCAGCGAAGGCCGTTCATGCCGTCCTCGATTGCGTCGGTGATCTGATGGTTGGGCAGCTTCCGGTACCCGACCGTGAGGACCGCGGCGTCCGCGGCCTGCGAAAGTCGCGTGACGACCGAACGGTGCGTGTTGAGGCCACAGGTGAGAAAGGCGCCGCCATGCAGGTACAGGATCGCCCGATCCGTCGAAGCGCCGGCCGCGCAAACCCATTCGGCCGCGCAGTTTTCCAGTTGGACGGGTTCGATCTTCGCCGAGATGGCGAACCGGGGCACCAATCCCGCAAAGCCGTCGACGTATTCGAACGGCCAGCGCAGGTTAGGACTGAAAGCCCATGCCCGAACGGTGTTCTTCACGATCAGCCTGCTGGCCAACGCGACCGCGAACGACTGGGGGCTATGGCGATGGTGGACTCGCCGCTTCATTGCGCCACTTGGCAATACGCGATGCGGATCGGTGCTCACCATTGCGCTCCCTCCTCAATGCGCAACGGATACCCGTCGACGGGCCCGAAAAACTCCGCGTGAACTCGGCGCGAATGTTGGGTACATCACGGTTTACCGGCGGTAGCCGGTGGGTAGGTAAAGCCTTTCCGCGGTTCGTCGGCCGGAGCTTCGCCCGGTGGCCCAAAATATGAGCGATGAACGACGAAATGCGGGCTGACGCGCTGCTGGGCGACCGGGTGGCCGTGGTGACCGGCGGTGGCGGCGGCATCGGCGCGGCCACCGCCCGGCTGTTCGCCAACCAGGGCGCACACGTGGTCATCGTCGACGTCGACGGCGGACTTGCCGCACGGACGGTCGACGACATCGCGGCCGCGGGCGGATCGGCGGTGGCGGTGGTCACCGACGTCCGCGACGCGGCGGCGGTCGACGACATGGCGCGATCGGTGTTGGAGCGCTACGGCCGGGTGGACGCGCTGGTCAACAACGTCGGCCACTGGCTGCGGCATCCGGGGAACTTCGCCGACACCGATCCCCAGCTCTGGGACGAGCTGTACCGAATCAACCTGCACCACGTCTTCCTGGTCACCCACGCGTTCCTGCCCGCGATGGTCGCCCGGCGGGCCGGCGCGATCGTCAACGTGTCGTCCGTCGAGGGCCTGCGCGGTTACCCCGAAGACCCGGTCTACGCCGCCTTCAAGGCCGCGGTCATTCAGTTCACCCGCAGCCTCGCGGTCCAGGTGGGCGGGCATGGGGTGCGGGTCAACGCGATCGCGCCCGACGTCACCGAATCCCTTCAGGTGCCCTACTCGCAGTGGCTGTCTCCGGACGAGCAGGCCCAGTGGCCGCAATGGGTTCCGGTCGGCCGCATGGGCGTGCCCGAGGACCAGGCGCACGTGATCTTGTTCCTGGCCTCGGACCTGTCCGCATTCGTCACCGGCCACACCATCCCAACCGACGGCGGTACCGGCGCGGCGGGCGGGTGGTTCCGCTCGTCGCGCCGGCCCGACCGCGAGTGGACCAATCGGCCCATCGCGCCGTGATTGCCGAAACCGCCCTCACACCAGGGCTAATGCGGCGTTCTCGGCGCGGATCCGCACCCTGAGCACGATCGCGTTCGCGATGCTGAACGCGATCGCCGTGAGCCACGCTGAGTGAATGAGCGGCAGTGCCGCCACCTCCGCCGCCACCGCCGCGTAATTCGGGTGACGCACCCAGCGATACAGCCCGTCGCGGACCAATGGTGCGCCCGGGATCACGATCAGCCTTGGGTTCCAACGCCTGCCAAGCACGGCCACGCAGCGCCAGCGCACCACGGTGCTGAGCACCACGACGCCCAGCATCGGCCACCCCAGCCACGGGATGAACGGTCGGGCGAGGGCCCACGTTTCCACGATGCACGAGACCAGCAGCAGGGCGTGCATGCTGACCATCGCCGGGTAGTGGTCACGGCCGAACTCCTTGCCCCCGTTGGCCAGTGACCATCTGGTATTGCGTTGCGACACGGCCAACTCGACCAGGCGTTCGGCCCCGACGGCCAGGATGAACAGGTAGTAATACATGACTTATCCCCTCACCACTGCAGCAGCAGCAGTTCGAAGCTGAAGCCCGGCCCCATTGCCAGCATGACCCCGAGGGACCCTGCGGCCGGCGGCTCCGCGAGGGTCCGGCGCAACACGTCCAGCACCGACGCTGAGGAGATATTTCCATTGTCCCGCATGGAGTTTCGGCTGTGGACCATGCTCTCCGGCGGCAGGTCCAGCGCCTCCTCGATGGAGTCGAGCACTTTCGGGCCGCCGGGATGGCACACCCAGGTCGAGATGTCCGCCAGGTTCAAGCCGTGGTCGGCGAGGAACCCGTCGACTTCTGCCCGTAGATAGGTTTCGGCCATTTTCGGGACCTCGCGCGACATCACGAGCTGGAATCCGCTGGAGCCGACGTTCCACCCCATGACGTCGACCGTCTCCGGGACCACGCGACTGCGCGTGCCCAGCACTCGCGGTGCGCCCTTGCGATTCAACGGGTTTCGGTCGGCGCCGGTGGCGACGACGGCGGCGGCGCCGTCGCCGAACAGGGACACGCCGATGAGGGCGGGTATCGAGGTGTCGTCGCGCTGCAGCGTGAGAGAACACAACTCGACCGACAGGAGCACCGCCACGTCACCGGGATAGCCATGCAGGTAGTCGTGCACGCGCGCCATCCCGGCCGCGCCGGCCACGCAGCCCAGTCCGAACAACGGGACGCGTTTGACGTCGGGCCGCAGGCCGATCCGGGTCATCAGGCGCGCGTCGATGGTGGGCACCGCGATGCCGGTGCTCGAGACCATCACAATCGTGTCCACCTCGTGCGGTTCGATGCCTGCCTCTTCCAATGCCGAAAGTATTGCGCGCTCGCCGAGGTCGACCGCGACCTCGAGATAGGCGTCGTTCGCTTCGGTGAAGCCGCTCAGCTGCGGGTAGCGCGAGAGCGGCAGGGCGAGGCTGCGCTGGTCGACCCCCGTCGTCTGCGCGAAACGCAGGAACCGCGGGTCGGTGAATTCGGTTAATTCTCGGGCGACTTCGTCCTGGTTGTAGCGGTGCGAGGTAAAGGCCACCGCGGCACCGGCGATCTGCGGTGCGCCGTGTCCACGCTGAGCGGCCCCGCTCGGGGATGTGAGATGCGTTGTTACAGTCATGCCTATGCCGACGGGCGGCCCCACCGGACGGTTCAGCTTTAGGCGGCCGGGGTGAGATGAACCACAGACCGGAGCTTGCCGTTAACCAACCGAAGGGGGTTGACGGCTTACGTAATTCAGTGCGTGTGTGCGGGACGGAATCGGGCCCGATCGTCGATGATCGTCACCGGTATGCCGTTGAGCGCGCCGTTGCCGGACGGCTCGTCGATAAACGTCGGTGGGGAAAGCACATTCGTGTTGGCGCCCGGCGAACCGTTGGCCACGGCCATGCGGGTGCCCGGCTTGCCATGGCCCCAGCCGTGGGGCATCGACACCACGCCCGGTTTGATCGCTTCGGTGACCTCGACGGGCACTTTGATTTCGCCGGCCGCCGATTTGACGGTGACGACGTCATTGTCCGTGACGCCGCATCTGGCCGCGTCGTCGGGGTGAATCAGCAACGTGCACCGGTCCTTTCCCTTCATCAGCGCGGGCACGTTGTGCAGCCAGGTGTTGTTCGAGCGAAGGTGCCGGCGGCTCACCAGAACCAGCGGTTCGGCGGGTCGTTCCATCCTGGCCGCCAGCCGCGGCAGGTCATCGAGGAGGTATTGCGGCGCCAGCCGGATCTTCTTGTCGGGCGTGCCCAGGATGTCCGGCACTTGCGGCACCATCGGTCCGAAGTCGATGCCGTTCGGGTTGGCCTTGAGCAGATCCAGTGTCAGCCCGCCGGGATTCTTGCCGTACCGGTCCCCGAACGGCCCGGTTCGCAGTGTCAGGTCCAGCATCCGCTCGGGGCCGCCGTGATCGTAGAGCTTGCGGATCTCCGCCCCGTCGAGCCCTTGGGTGAAGGCCAGGTAGTCGAAGAACCCGTCGTCGATCGCCGCGACGTCGACGTCTTCGGCCGGCGTGCCGGTGCACAGGCCGGTCAGCCGGATCAGGATCTCCCATTCGTGCGGGCGGTCTCCCGGATCGAACACGGGCGGCGAGTAATTCGCGATGCTGTGGATCGCGAACAGCAGGATGAGATCGTCGTGGTGCGGCTGCTCGAGCGGGGACAGACCGGGCAGGATCACGTCGGCGTGCCGCGTCGTCTCGTTGAGCCAAAGGTCAACGGAGATCATCGCTTCCAGCATCGGAAGCACCTCGTCGAGCTTGTCGCCGCCGGGCGTGGACAACACCGGGTTGCCCGCGACCGTGATGAGCGCCTTGAGTTGCCCGTCGCCCGGAGTGGCGATCTCCTCGGCCATGCACGACACCGGGGCCTGGCCGAGCACCTCCTTGGCCCCGCGCACGCGGGTATGCCAGCGGCCGAATTCCGGGAGGCCACCCTCCAGGCCGGGCAGCGGCTGAGTGGTGATGGACCAGGCCGCCGGCTTGGGGAACATCGCTCCCCCGGGTACGTCGAAATGCCCGGTCAGAATGTTGATGACGTCGACCAGCCAGCTGGCCAGGCTGCCGAATTCTTGATTGCACAACCCGATTCGGCCGTACACCACCGACCTCTCGGTGCCGGCGAGCTCACGGGCCAAACTCCGGATGCGGTCCTCGGCGATGCCGGTGACCGCGCTGACGCGCTCCGGTGGCCAATCCGCGGCGACCCGGCGCATGGTGTCGACACCGTCCACGTGCGGTCCGGGGCGGATCAGATCTTCGTCAAACAGCGTGTGCGCCACGGCCAGCAGCAGCGCGGCGTCGGTTCCGGGCACGATGGGAAGCCATTCGTCGGCGCGGGCCGCCGTCTGGGTGCGCACCGGGTCGATCACGATCACCTTGCCGCGCTTGCGGATCGCGTCGATCAGGCCCATCACGTCCGGCGCGGCCAGCAGCGACCCCTGCGACGCGGCGGGGTTGGCGCCCATGATGACCATCAGGTCGGTGCGTTCGATGTCGGGCACGGGGAAGTTCCACCAGAGGCCGTACATCAAGTGCGACGAGAGATTCTTTGGCCACTGGTCAACGGTGCCCGGCGAATAGGTGACCGGCATCCCCGACATGCCCATCAGCACGCCCGCGTACCGAGCCAGGGAGAACGAGTGCGCCAGCGGGTTGCCGGTGTAGGCGGTGATCGCCCCGATCCCGTACTTTTCGATCACCGGCGTCAGCAACTCGGTGCAGCGGCGGAACGCCGCGTCCCAGCTCACCTCGTGCCATTCGCCGTCGACCTTGACCATGGGTTGGCGGATCCGGTCCGGGTCGTCGTGCAGCGCCGCCAGTGAGACACCCTTCGGGCAGATGTGCCCGCGGCTCCACACGTCGTCGCGGTTGCCCCGAATGCTGGTGACCCTGCCGCCGTCGACGTGAATTTCCAAGCCGCACATGGCTTCACAGAGGGGGCAGGTGCGCAGGTGCCTACCGTCTTCGCCCGTCGTCACCCACCCACTGTATTCCGCTACCGACCGTCGCGGAAGTCCCCAATTCGGGCGTCAGGACGCCCACGGGCCGATGCCGCCGACCTTGTCGATGCGGATGCGGGTCAAGAACCCGGGCGGCGCGCCGTCCGGCGGGAACTTCGTGTTCGGGTCGCCCAGAATCGGGTTGAGTTGGGCGAGCAGCTCCGGCGCCCCGCCCTCGACGACCCGTGCCGTCCCGGTGATCCAGAGGTAGGGCCGCATCCCGGTGTGCGTCTCGTCGAGCGCCACGATGGTGACGGCCACTCGGGGATCGTTGCGAACGTTGCGAACCTTCTTGTGCGCGGCGAGGTGCGCGGTGACGAGTTCGTCTCCCTCGGGTGTGGACTGCAAGGCGACCCACACCAGGCTGACTTGCGGGCTGCCGTCGGGGTTCAGGGTCACCAGGGTGGCGTCGGCGCCCTTGCCGATGAGTTCGCGGGCCGCGTCGTTGAGTTCCATGCGTTGTTCTACGGCCCGGTGCCACGATTCATTCCCACATGCGGAATGAGCCGCGTTGGACGTTGGAGTCGGTCTTTCCGGCACATTTGAATTTGGCCAGTTGGCTGTACAAGCAAGAGGCGGCGGTCCTAGCGTCGACGCCAGCAACTCGTTGCGGAAGGGAGCTGGCTCGTTGAGCACCGAACCGGGTCCCGTGTGCCGTCGGAATGTGCGATGAGCGACCCTCAACGCCCTTCGGGCATCGAGTATCTCCGTGGCGAAGTCCTCGATCGGCTGGACGCGCAACCGTTCGAGGACTGGTCCCCCGCGCTGCTGCGCGCCCTGATCGCGATCTTCGACCTGAACGGCGTGACACCGTCCAACCGCCACGGTTTCCGGCCCCACATCGTGAAGTAGCGGTTGCGCTTTCGCGTATTAGGCTGCGGCCGAGGAGTCACGACGGTGGAGATCTGGGAATTGGTCGCGCGTGAGCGGATCCGCGACACTCTGGCGCGATACAACTGGGCGGGGGACGCCGGCGACGTGGACGGCCTCGCCGCGACGTTCCGCGCCGACGGTGTCCTGGAGATTCGCGGCTTCGAGCCACTGCGCGGGCGTTCGGCGATCGCGGCGTTTCTCGGCGGCCTCAACGTCGACCGACCGGCGGACGTCAAGCCGATCGTCCGGCACAACCTCACCAACGTGCTGATCACCGTGCTGACGCGCGACGCGGCACAGGTGTCGTCGTACTTCACGGTGCTCACCCACGTCGGACTCGACCATTTCGGCCGGTACCGCGACACCTTCATGCCGGACGGCGACGCGTGGCTGATCAGCCATCGCAAGGCCTCTACCGACTGGGCCGCACCCGGCTCGGCCATGGCTCGGCGCTCGCCTGGCGGCTGAGTCCTGCGCGCGGACGACGTCGGTTGCGATTTCATGAATTGTCCGGCTCACATGTTTGCCCGAGCCCGCCCAACGGCTACAAATAAGAATCACACGTAGAGATTGCGGTCGACCCTGATTGCGTTCGCCGGCGGGCTCCGGTGCTGACCAGAGGTCATGTGACCAGCGGTCAGAGCGCACAAAAGAGGCGAACGGATATGCAACGACTCAGTGGATTGGACGCGTTCTTCCTCTACCTGGAATCACCGACGCAACCGCTAAATGTTTGCTGCGTGTTGGAGCTGGACCCGGGTGACACGCCGGGCGGCTACACGTTCGGCCAGTTCCGTGAGGCACTCTCGGCCAGGGTGGACGCCGTGCCCGAATTCCGTCTCAAGCTGGCGGACAACCAGCTCAACTTCGACCACCCGGTCTGGGTCGACGACGATCGTTTCGACCTCGCGCGCCACCTGCACCGGGTTGCCTTACCGGCGCCTGGAGGGTCGAGGGAGTTAGCGGAGATCTGCGGGCACGTCGCCGGGCTGGCGCTGGATCGCGATCGCCCGCTGTGGGAGATGTGGGTGATCGAGGGCCTGCACGGCGGCGACGCGCTCGCCGTCGTCCTCAAGGCCCACCACGCGGTGGTCGACGGGGTGGGTGGGGCCAATCTCCTGGCCCAGTTGTGCAGCACCGCGCCGGACGCCCCCGCCCCCGAGCCCGCCGCCCGGTCCGGCGGGGCAAATCCCTTGCAGATCGCCGCTTCCGGGCTCATCGGCGCCGGGTTGCGGCCGTGGCGCCTGGCCAAGGTGCTGCCGGCAACCGCGCTGACGCTCGCGCAAACGATGCTGCGCGCCCGCGCGGGTGGGCAGACCATGGCCGCCCCGTTCGCGGCGCCTCCGACACCCTTCAACGGTCCCTTCACGCGGCGCCGCAACGTCGCGTTGACCACCCTTGACCTCGAGGACGTCAAGAAGATCAAGGACAGGTTTCACGTCACGGTCAACGACGTGGTGACCGCCCTGTGCGCGGGCGCGTTGCGCCAGTTCTTATCCGACCGCGACGAACTGCCGGACAGCCCGATGACGGCCAGCGTGCCGGTCTCGGTGCGGGGCAAATCCGACCGGCCGGGCCGCAACCAGACCACCTGGATGCTGTGCCGGCTGGAGACCCATATCGAGGACCCGGCCGAACGGCTCGGCCGCATCGCGCAGGGCAACGCCGCGGCCAAGGACCACACCGCCGCCATGGGGTCCAGCCTGCTGCAGGACTGGACGCAAGTGGCCGGCCAGACCATGTTCGGCGCCGCGATGAAGCTGCTGCCCCGGATACCGCTGCCCGAGAAACCACCGCACAACCTGGTGCTGTCCAACGTGCCCGGACCGCAGGAACAGCTCTACTTCATGGGCTGTCGGGTCGACGCCATTTATCCGCTCGGCCCGATCATCGCCGGCGCCGCGCTCAACATCACGGTCATGTCGCTCAACGGCCGCCTCGGCATCGGCCTCATCTCCTGCCCCGACCTGGTTGCCGACCTCTGGGACCTCGCCGACACGTTCCCCGCGGCGCTCAAAGAGCTGCTGAATTGCAGCGAATCGAGCCACCAACAGAGCTGACCGCCACGGCATGGCATGGTGACACCCGTGGCAGACATCGTTACGCAGCAGGACCTGCGCGAAATCAGCACTCCCAAGGGCGCTTTGCGCTATTACGACTGCGGCCCGCAATCGGCGCCGGTGTTGCTGTTCCTGCATGGCTCCGGACCGGGCGTCACGGGGTGGCGCAACTTCCGCGGCATACTGCCCACGTTCGCCGAGCGTTTCCGCTGCCTGATCCTGGAGTTTCCCGGGTTCGGCGTCAGCGACGACTTCGGCGGCCACCCCATGGTGACGGCATTCGGCACCGTGCCGCCCTTCCTGGACGCGCTCGACGTCGCGCGGGCGCACATCGTCGGGAACTCGATGGGCGGCGGCGTGGGCATCAACTTCGCCACCCACAACCCGGACCGCGTCGACCGGTTGGTCACCATCGGCGGCATCGGAACCAACATCTTCAGCCCGAGCCCCAGCGAGGGCATCCGGCTGCTGCAGGAGTTCGTCGAGGATCCCACCCGGCAGCGGCTGGTCGACTGGCTGAAGTCGATGGTCTACGACCAGGCGCTGATCACCGAGGAACTGGTCGAGGAACGCTGGGAGCTGGCCACCGACCCGGACACCCTGGCCGCCGCGCGCCGCATGTACGGGAAAGCGGCCTTCGGCGCGATGAACGCCGCGATGGCCGCCTCCGACCGGCCGATGCCGTGGGCCGTCATGCACAAGCTGACCGCACCTACGCTGCTGACCTGGGGGCGCGACGACCGGGTGAGCCCGCCGGACATGGCGCTCATCCCGATGCGCACCATCCCCAATGCGGAGCTGCACATCTTCCCGAACTCCGGGCACTGGGCGATGATCGAGGCCAAGGAGGCATTCGAGAGCACAGTGCTGGCGTTTCTGTCCCGGGTCTAGCGGAGATCGGGGGCCCGGCCGTGGCGATCGCAAGCGCGGCGCAGCCGGGCGCTGGGGGCACCCCCGCGGAGCTGGGGGACGCGTCGCCGCCATCCGGATCTAGCGGTCGCGCCGTCAAGGCAGGTCAGAGCCCGACAGGCCCGCGGCCAGCAGCGCGTGGGCGTCGGGATTGCCGTCCAGAATCCGGCTGGTGCGCGCACCGATCCGCCATTGTCCGCCGACTCGGTGGAGGACGAAATGATTTGCGGTGCAACGCCATACGCGATAGCCGTCGCCGTCGCGGATCAGCACGAGGGACTCACACAGCGCCACCGCCGAATCGCCGGAGACGGTGACGACGCACGGCCCCAGAAAGTGACAGCACCCCTTGGCCACCAGCTTCTGGTGGGCCGACGAGTCGACCATGGCGTGCACGGCGGCCCGGCCCTCCATGCGCCAGCCGTCGACGTCGTAGCTGCCGTCGCTCGCCCAGAGTCCCGCGGTGGCCTCGGCATTGCCGGCATCCACCGCCGGGCCGTACGACGCGATCAGCCGCGCGATGTCCCGCTCATCCTCCAGGCGGCGCAGCCGTGCGGACAGCTCGTCGATCTCACTCATGGTCGTCCTCCTCTTGCCCACCGCGCGGCGAGTTCACCCCGATCACCTTCTGGTCCGGCACCGACTGCGGTACACCTTTAGTACGCCAGGAACAAAAGGACAACAGCATGAGCGAGCGGGTTCCAAACCGGGTAATCGACCGGGTCATTGAACTAGGCGACCAGCTGCGCGAGCAGGCCGCCGAGGCCGAGCGGATCGGCCGGCTCACCGACGACAGCGTGAAGCTGATGAAGGGGGCGGGCCTGATCCGGATGCTGCAGACCAAGCAGTACCAAGGGTTCGAGGTCCACCCCCGCGAGTTCGCCGAAACGACGATGGCGACCGCGGCGCTGGACCCCGCCGCCGGCTGGATCGTCGGCGTGGTCGGCGTGCACCCCTACCAGTTGGCCTACGCGGACCCGAAGGTCGCGGCCGAGATCTGGGCCGACGACGTCGACACCTGGATGGCCTCGCCGTACGCGCCGCAGGGGGTGGCCAAGCCGGTCGACGGTGGCTACATCTTCAACGGCCGCTGGCAGTTCAGCTCGGGCACCGACCACTGCGACTGGATCATCCTGGGCGCGATGCTGGGCGACGACAAGGGCATCCCGATCATGCCGCCGCAGATGCTGCACATGATCCTGCCGCGCAAGGACTACGAGATCGTCGAGGACTCGTGGAACGTGGTGGGGCTGCGCGGAACCGGCTCCAAGGACGTCATCGTCACCGATGCGTTCGTCCCGTCCTACCGCACGATGGACGCGACGAAGGTGATGGACGGCACCGCCCAGCGGGAGGCCGGCATGACCGAACCGCTGTATCTGATGCCGTGGTCGACGATGTTCCCGCTGGGCATCTCGGCGGCCACGATCGGCATCGCCGAGGGGGCCCTGGCCGCGCACCTGGACTACCAACGCGAACGCGTGGGCGCCACCGGAACCGCCATCAAGGACGACCCCTACGTCATGTTCGCGATCGGCGAGGCGGCCGCCGACATCAACGCCGCCCGCCAGGAGCTGCTGGCCAACGCCGACCGCATCTACGACATGGTCGCCGCGGGCAAGGAGGTGTCGTTCGCCGACCGCGCGGCGGGTCGGCGCACCCAGATCCGCGCGGTGTGGCGCGCGGTCTCGGCGGTCGACGAGATCTTCGCCCGCTCGGGCGGCAACGCGGCCCGCATGGACAAGCCGCTGCAACGGTATTGGCGCGACGTGCACGTCGGCCAGCTGCACGCCATCCACATGCCGGGCACCACCTATCACGCGTCGGCGCTGAGTTCGTTGGGTATCGATCCTCCCGATGGCCCCCTGCGGGCTTTGATCTAGGAGAGCACGTTGACCGACCTGAAAAGCCTTGGCTACATCACCATTTCGACCAACGACATCGACCGCTGGCGGCAATTCGCCTTCGGGGTCCTGGGTTTCGCCGAAGGTAAGGGTCCCGACCCGGAGGCGCTGTACCTGCGGATGGACGAACGCGCCGCCCGGCTCATCGTGGTGCCCGGTGAGACCGACCGGGTGCTGACGGTCGGCTGGGAGGTGCGTGACCGCCCGGCGCTGCAGCGGGTCAAGGCGACCCTGGACGCCGCGGGCACCCCGTTCAAGCAACTGTCCACCGACGAGGCCGAGGCCCGCCGGGTGGAAGAGGTCATCACGTTCGAAGACCCGGCCGGCACCACGCTCGAGGTCTTCCACGGTGCGGTGCTCGACCACAGCCCGGTCGTCACCCCGTTCGGCGCGAAATTCGTCACCGGCGACCAGGGCATGGGCCACGTCGTGATACCGGCGACGGACCCGGGCGGGCTGTTCGACTTCTACACCGAGGTGCTGGGCTTCCGCTCCCGCGGCGCGTTCCGCGTGCCCTTGCCGAAAGAGTTTGGGCCCGTGCGGGTTCGCTTCCTGGGCATCAACGAAAGGCACCACAGCCTGGCGATCGTGCCGGCCGCACATCAGCGCGACCCGCGTCTGGTGCACATCATGGTGGAGGTCGACAGCCTGGACGCCGTCGGGCAGGCGCTGGACCGCGTGACCGCCGAGGGCTTCCAGTTGTCGTCCACGCTGGGCCGCCACACCAATGACAAGATGGTGTCGTTCTACGTGCGCGCTCCCGGCGACTGGGACATCGAGTTCGGCACCGACGGCATGCGGGTCGACGAAACCTACTACACGGCAGAGGAAATCACCGCCGACAGTTACTGGGGTCACCAGTGGATCGGCGAAATGCCCGCGGCCATGCGGTTATGACGCCCGACACCGACGTCACGCCGATCCCCGCCGCGTCGATCACGTCATGGGACGACGAGGCCGACGTCGTGATCGCCGGTTACGGGGTGGCGGGCGCCGCCGCGGCGGTGGAGGCGGCGCGCTCCGGCGCCGACGTGCTGGTGACCGAACGCACCGGCTCGTGGGGCGGGGCGGCGGCGATGGCCGGCGGGTTCATCTACCTCGGCGGCGGCACGCCCCTGCAAAAGGCTTGTGGCTTCGATGATTCCGTCGACAACATGGCGGCGTTCCTCAACATCGCGATGGGGCCCGGCGCCGACCCGGACCGCATCGCCGACTACTGCGCCGGCAGCGTGGCCCACTTCGAGTGGCTCGTCGGCTGCGGCGTTCCGTTCAAGGCGGAGTTCTTCTCCGAGCCCGGCTGGGAGCCGATGGGCGACCAGGGCCTGATGTACAGCGGCGGCGAAAACGCCTACCCCTTCAACACGATCGCCTCCCCCGCCCCGCGCGGGCACGTCCCGCAGATGTCGAACAAGAAGCAGGGCGAAGCCAGCGCGGGCTACATGCTGATGAAGCCGCTCGTCGAGACCGCCACCGCCGCCGGCGCACGCGCGCTCTACGACGTGCGGGTGCAGCGCCTGATCGTGGAAGCCGACGGCCGGGTGGTCGGGATTCGCGCGCGCCAGTACGGCAATGACATCGCGGTCCGGGCCCGCAAGGGCGTGGTGCTCGCGACGGGCAGCTTCGCCTACAACGACGCGATGGTGGCGAGGTACGCCCCGCGGATCGCCGGGCGCCCGGCCGCCTCCATCGAGCAGCACGACGGGCAGGCGATCCGCATGGCCCAGGCGCTGGGCGCCGATTTGGCGCACATGGACGCCACCGAGGTGGCGTTCTTCATCGACCCTCAGCAGCTGGTGCGCGGCATCCTGGTCAACGGTCGCGGCCAGCGCTACGTCGCCGAGGACACCTACCCCGGCCGCATCGGCCAGCTCACGCTCTACCAGCAGGACAACATCGCGTTCCTGATCATCGACGACGATGCCCAGCAAGAAGCAATGGCGTCGTGGTCCCCGAAATTCATGCTGCGCCCGGCGACCTGGGTGGCCGACGCCGTCGCCGACCTCGAACGCGACATGGGCCTGGCGCCGGGATCGCTGCAGGCGACCGTCGCCGCCTACAACGAGGGCGCCGCCCGCGGCGAGGACCCGCTGCTGCACAAGAAGCCGGAGTGGTTGAAGCCCATCGGTTCCCCGGTCGGCGCCATCGACCTGCGGGAGAACACCGGCGGGTTCACCCTGGGCGGCCTGGCCACCACGCTGGACGCCGAGGTGCTCCACGTCAGCGGAGAACCCATCCCCGGTCTCTTCGCCGCCGGGCGCTGCACCGCCGGGCTGGCCGCGTGGGGTTACGCCAGCGGCATCTCGCTCGGTGACGGCAGCTTCTACGGCCGCCGCGCGGGCCGGTCCGCGGCCAAGGGCTAGTGGGCGGCGCTGCCTGCGGCCGTAACGCCAGGCCGGGGCGGGCGTAACCCCAACGGCCCATTCGGCTTTGCTCAATGTAAGAATTTGGCTTGCCAAACATTTTGATCGATGCTCCCTAACAGCTCCGATCAGTTTTTACATGATCGTTACGCGGGGACGCCTCAGGTTGCTGGCCCCGTTCCCGCGGGGTAGGTTGGTCGGGTTTGCAGCCGCGGCCAACGACGATCAGCGGCCTCCTCTCGCGAATAACCGCGAAGCAACCATTCGTCTTGTGTTTGAAAGGGGTTGCGCGTGCGACAGCTTTCGCCGCTGCGGGTCATCTCGACGGGGCTCGGGGCCGCCGCGGGACTCGGCGACGCGGCCGCCAAGTTGGCCGCCGCCGGCCTTGATGTCGCCACGCTGCCCGTCCGCGTGGGCGCAAAGGTGCTCTCGGGTGAGGTTTCCCGCTCCACGCTGAGCCGGCGGTGCGGGCGCGGCGATGGCCGCCTGTGGATCGAGGTGCGCGGCGTCGACGGCATGAGCGGGGTGGCGCGTGGCCGCGCCGTCGTCGCCGCACTGCAGGCGCAGCCCGGCGTCACGCGGGTCAGCCTGAACCGTCCGTTGTCGCGAGCCGTTGTCGAGATCGACGACGACGCGGCATCGCTCGACGACCTCTGCTCGGTGCTCGACGACCTCGAAAAGGATTACGGGACAAGCGACTCGACGCGGCCTGACAGCCTGCCGGGCGACGGGCTGCTGTTGGTCACCCGCGGCGCGATGCTCGCCGTCAACGCCGCCGGGTTCGCGGTCGCGGTCGCCGGCCGGGCGTTGCGGTTGCCGGCTGCCCCGATCGCCGTCGAGGCCGTGTCGGCGATCGCGAATCACCAACCGTGGCTGCGTCGCGCACTCGAGGGCGGGATCGGCCCCGGCGCCACGGACACCGCATTGTCGGTGTTCAGCACCGCCGCGCATGTCGTCACGTTGTCACCGGCGAAGCTGTCCGTCGACCTGGCGATGCAAGGCTTCAAGGCCGCCGAGTCCCGGGCCGCCGCGCGGGCATGGGCCCGCTACGAGCCGGAATTGGCCCGGCATGCCGACGAATCGGAACTGCACCACTTGCCGCGCGCGGTTCCCGCCCCGGCCGGCCCGATCGAACGTCATGGGAAGCGCGTGGCGTGGGCCCAGCTGATCGGTGTCGGCCTGACGGGGGCGCTCACCCGCAACGTCACCATGGCGTCGAACGCCGCGCTGGCGACCTCGCCGAAGGCGATGCGCACCACGCACGAGGCGTTCGCCACCACCCTCGGGCGCGGCCTGGCCGACCGGCACGCGGTGCTACCGCTGCGGCCCGAAAGCCTGCGACGGCTCGACAAGGTCGATGCGGTGCTGATCGATCCCCGCGTGCTGTGCGACGCCCAGATGCGGGTGGTTCGCGTCCGCGGCGCTCGCGACGCAGACCTGCAGCAGGTCTGGACCCGCGCCCAAGAACTGCTCGACGAAGGCCCGACCCCGGGCTGGCACCGCATTCCCGTGGGCGCCACCGACGAAGCGGACGGCGGCGATGCCGTCGAGGCGCTCATCGCCCCGGCCCCCCATCCGCTCGCGTCGGCTCTGATCACCCGGGCGCGCGACTCCGGTGCGCGCCTGGTGTGCATCGACACCGAGCTGCTCGGTGACCTGCGTCCCGCGTTCGACGACGTCCACCCGGCCGGCGACGGCGACATCGACCGCGCGCTTGCAGACGCGGTGTCCGCGCTGCAGCGGGACGGCCACACCGTCGCGGCGCTGTCCTCCTCCGGCGCGCAGGCCCTTTCGGGCGCCGACGTGGCGCTGGGCATCAGGCCGGGCGCCGATGCCCCGCCGCCCTGGAACGCGGACCTGGTCCTCGACGACCTGGCCGGAGCGTGGCGGGTGCTGCATGCGCTACCGGCGGCCAGGAGGGCGAGCCAGCAGGGCATCGCGATCTCGGCGGGCGCCTCGGCGCTGGGCGCGTTGTTCATGGTGCCCGGGGTGCGCAGATTGCGCGGGCCGGGCCCGGTGACCATCGGCGCCGTCGCGGGCCTGCTGTCGGGATACCTGTTGGCGCTCGGCACGATTCGCACCCCCGTGCCCCGGCCGGCGCCGGCATTCGAGTGGCACGCGATGTCGGCCGAGCGGGTCCACGAGGTGCTGGCGTCGCTGCGCGACCCCGACGAGCCCGACGCACCGGAATCCGGACACGACGGCGCGGGGTTCCCCGCCGCGGCGTGGGAATTCGCCAGGGCGGCCTTCGCCGAGCTCACCGGCGACCCGCTGACACCGCTGCTCGGGTTGTGTTCGGCGGCCACCGCGGTGCTGGGGTCACCGGCCGACGCGATACTGGTCGGCGCGGTGTTGACCGGGAACGCGCTGCTGTCGACGGCCCAACAGCTTCGGGCCGAGAACCGGCTGAACCGCCTGCTGGCCCAGCAGACCCCGCCGGCGCGCTTGGTCGCGGACGGGCCGGAAGCGGTGCGCGGCTACCGCGAAGTCGTCGTCGAGCAGCTGCGCCCCGGCGATGTGATCGAGGTGCGCAGCGACGAGGTGGTGCCCGCCGACGCTCGGGTGATCGAGGCGCACGACCTCGAGGTCGACGAATCGTCGCTGACCGGTGAGTCCCTGTCGGTGCAGAAGCAGGTCGAGGCCACGCCCGGAGCGGAACTGGCCGAGCGCCGCTGCATGATCTACGCCGGGACCACCGTGGTGGCGGGCACCGCGGTCGCGGTGGTGACCGCCGTCGGGGCCGATACCCAGACGCGTCGCGCGGCCGAACTGGCGTCCGGTGACCTGCCGACCGTCGGGCTGCACCATCAACTCAGCCAGCTGATGAGCCGCGCCTTCCCGTTCAGCGCGGGCGGCGGCATCCTGGTCGGCGGGCTCGGCTTGCTCCGCGCCGGCGGCCTGCGCCAGGCCCTCGGCAGCGCCATCGCGGTCGCCGTGGCGGCCGTCCCCGAGGGCATGCCCCTGATGGCCACCCTCGCCCAATCCGCGTCGGCGCAGCGGCTGGGCGAATGCGGGGCGCTGGTGCGGGTGCCACGCGCGGCGGAGGCCCTTGGCCGCGTCGAGGTGGTCTGCTTCGACAAGACCGGGACGCTGAGCGAGAACCGGCTGCGAGTCGCCGAGGTGCAGCCGGTGGCCGAGCATTCCCGCGAGGACGTCCTGCGGTGTGCCGCCCAGGCCGCGCCGGCGGACGACGGCAACCCGCATGTCCACGCCACCGACGAAGCCATCATCAAGGCGGCGGAGGCGGTAGCGGGTTCCGGTTCACGGTCCGAACCCGACACCCATCTGCCGTTCCGCTCCGGCAGGGCCTTCTCGGCCTCGGTGACGGGGACGCAGCTGACCGTCAAGGGCGCGCCGGAAGTGGTCTTGGCGGCGTGCGGGGAAGTCGGCGCGGAGGTGGACGACGCGGTCGCCGCCCTGACGACCGCGGGACTGCGCACGATCGCGGTGGCGCAACGCCGCCTGACCGCGGCGCAGGCGCGGTCGCTACGGAAAGACCCCGACGGCATCACCGAGCTCTGCGCCACGGGGTTGACGCTGACCGGGTTCCTGGGTCTCTCGGACACGCCGCGGCCCCAGGCGCCACAGTTGCTGGCCGACCTGGCCGACCGGGGCGTGGGCATCCGGCTGATCACCGGCGACCATCCCGTCACCGCCACCGCCATCGCCCGCGAGCTCGGGGTGTCGGTGAGCGCCGACCAGGTGATCACCGGGTCCGAGTGGAACGGGCTGTCCCGGCAGGATCAGCAGCGCGCGGCGTCCGAGCGGGTGATCTTCGCCCGGATGTCCCCGGAGAACAAGGTGCAGGTCGTCCAGACCCTCGAGCGCGCCGGGCGGGTGTGCGCCATGGTGGGCGACGGCGCCAACGACGCCGCCGCGATCCGGGCCGCGAGCGTCGGCGTCGGTGTGGTGGCGCGCGGCAGCGACTCCGCCCACACCACCGCCGACCTGGTCCTGACCGACGGCCGGATCGAGACGCTGGTGGCCGCCATCGACGAGGGACGCCGGCTGTGGCGCGGCGTCCAGGCGGCCGTGGCCGGCCTGCTCGGCGGCAACGCCGGCGAGGTGATCTTCTCGGTCATCGGCACCGCGATCACCGGGATCTCGCCGCTGAACACCCGGCAGTTGCTGCTGATCAACATGCTCACCGACGCGTTGCCCGCGACCGCGGTCGCCGTCAGCACGCCCGCGGGGCCGGTGCAACGGGTGGGGCACGGCATCGACGAGCGCGCGCTCATGCGAACCGTGGTAGCGCGCGGGGCGCTCACCGCCACCGCGGCCACCACGGCCTGGCTGATGGCCTCGGTGACCGGGCTACCGCAGCGAGCCTCCACCGTCGCGCTGATCTCGTTGGTCTCCGTCGAGCTGGGCCAGACCGTGGTCGACTCCCACGCGCCCCTGGTGCTGCTCACCGCCGCCGGCTCCTTCGCCGCGTTCACGGCGATGATCACCACTCCGGGGATCAGCCAACTCCTGGGCTGCACGCCGGTCGGCCCGGTGGGCTGGGCGCAGGGGCTGGGCACCGCCACAGCCGCCGTCCTCGCCGTCGCCGCCGCCAACCGGTTGCGGTCGGGCCGCAGGGACGGACAGTCACCACCCACCGATGACCCGGAACCCGACGAGCCCGCCGAGTCCGCCGCACAACCGCCGCAGCACAGCGGATCCCGGGCGCCGCACACGGCGGTGCTGACGGCCCCGGCGAAGGCCGCGCGCGCGTTGAAATTGGTGGACCGACACCAGCACCGGGTTTCGGCAGAGGTGGTCAGCGACCGCCCGTGAGCCCGGGGGCGTCCGCCACCGCCTCCTCCACGATCGACAACGCGCCCGCTCGCACCGCGTCCAGGATCGACTCGCTCAGCGCCGAGCACACCAGGAACACACCCCGGCCGGCGTGCGCGGAGATCTCGCGCGCCTCGGCGAACTCGACGCACCGGGCCGTCGCGTCGGCGTTCCACTGCACGCTGGTCTGGTTCCAGCTGCTCTTGCGCGCCAGCACCCGCGCGCCGCAGTCGCGGCACGCCACGGGCACCATGGGCATCTGGTCGAGCCGGTTGTCCGCCCTGACGGACGAATCCAACGTCATAGCGCCGGCCCGGCGGCCGGCTGGGCCGCCATGTTGTCTTCGACCTCTTTCATCCACGCCTCGTATGGCCGGGTGGTGTCGAGCTCAAATTCAAAGCGGTCCACCATGTCTGGCGTCACGTCGGCGGCATCGACGTAGAACTGCTGGTACCAGCGACGGAGCTGGTAGACCGGGCCGTCCTCCTCGACCAGCAGCGGATTGTCGATGCGCGCCTTGTGCCGCCAGATCTGCACGTCCTGTTCGAACCCCAGCTTGATGTAGTCGCCGAGTTTGATCGCGGTCTGGATCGCCTGGTCGGCGGGCATCGCCTCCGACTTCTTCACGATGATGCCGTATTGCAGCACAAAGGAATTCGCGTCGATCGGGTAATGGCAATTGATCAGGATCGATTTGGCGTCACCGGTCCGGTAGTGGTAGGTCAGGTCGTCGATCATGAAAGACGGGCCGTAGTAGGACGCGACCGAGGTCGTGCCGAGCATCTCGGCGCCCACCGTGCCGCCGAGGTCGGGTCGGCCCTCCCCGTTCATGTACTGCGTCGCCACGTGGCCTTCGAAGATGTTCTTGAAATAGGTCGGCAGCGAGCCGTGGATGTAGAAGAAGTGCGCCATGTCCACGACGTTGTCGATGATCTCGCGGCAATTGCTGCCCACCACCGTGGTGTACCAGTGCCAGTCGGTCCAGTCGTCGCTCGTCGCGCCCTCGATGCGCGGGATGGTGACCTCGGGCGGCGGCGGATTGCCCTCGGGGTCGTTCCACAGGAACAACATGCCGTCCTGTTGCAGGGTGGTCCAGGCCCGCGTGCGGGCAAGCCGGGGGGTGCGCCGCGCGTAGGGCACCTGCTTGCATCGGCCGTCGCCGCCCCAACGCCAGTCGTGGAACGGGCAGGCGATCTCGTCGCCCTTGACCTCGCCCTGCGACAGGTCACCGCCCATGTGCCGGCAGTAACCGTCGAGCACGCTGATGTTGCCGTCCTCGCCGCGGAAGGCGACGAGCTTTTGGCCGAAGGCGTTGATCGCGTGCGGCTTGCCGTCACCGAAGTCCCGAATCAGGCCCAGGCAGTGCCAGCCGCGGGCGAACCGGGACGGTGCGGGCTGGGCTTCGATGAGCCGAATTTCGTCGGCTTCCGACTGTGACGCCATAGGCATTGATTTAACTCCTGCGGCCCGCTTTGCGCGGCGGCTTGTTTCACCCTCTTCCTCTGCCACCCCGCCCGGCATACCGTTCTCA
This sequence comes from Mycobacterium paraffinicum, assembly GCF_001907675.1. Lineage (GTDB taxonomy): Bacteria > Actinomycetota > Actinomycetes > Mycobacteriales > Mycobacteriaceae > Mycobacterium > Mycobacterium paraffinicum_A. The sequence continues at coordinate 40,563 of NZ_MPNT01000022.1, read as the reverse complement.
CCGTGAGCCCGGACAGCGCGACCATCCCGGCGGGGCTTCCGGTCACCGATACGAGCGTCGACCTGCTGGTGATCGGCTCGGGTACCGGCATGGCCGCCGCGCTGGCCGCGCACGAGGGCGGGCTGTCGGTCCTGATGGTGGAGAAGTCGCGGTACGTGGGCGGGTCGACCGCCCGTTCCGGCGGTGCGCTCTGGCTACCCGCATGCCCCGTGCTGCGCGAGGCCGGCGCCGACGACACCGCCGAGCGCGCGGGCGCCTACCTGGACGCGGTGGTCGCCGGCTCGGCGCCCGGGCAACGCTCCGCGGCGTTCCTCGCGCACGTGTCCGACACGGTCGGGATGCTGCGCCGCACTACGCCGCTGCGCCTGTTCTGGGCCCGCGACTACTCCGACTACCACCCCGAGGAGCCGGGCGGCAGCGCCGCGGGTCGCACCTGCGAATGCCACCCGCTGAACACCTCGATCCTCGGCGAATACCGCACGCGGTTGCGGCCCAGCATCCTGGAGGCCGCCGTGTCGATACCGACGACCGGCGCCGACTACCGCTGGATGAATCTGGTCGCACGGGTACCGCGCCGCGGCGTCCCGACGTTCGCCAAGCGGGTGGCGCAGGGGCTCGGCGGGCGGCTGCTGGGCCGCCGCTACGCGGCGGGCGGCCAGGGGCTGACGGCCGGCATGTTCGCCGGCGTGCTGCGCGCCGGCATCCCGGTCTGGACCGACACCACACTGCTGCGCCTCACCGGCGACCCCGACCGCGTGACCGGCGCGGTCGTCGCCCACCGGGGCCGCGAGGTGACGATCGCGGCGCGGCGCGGCGTGGTGCTGGCCACCGGAGGTTTCGACCACAGCATGGAGATGCGGTGGAAATTCCAGACCGAATCGCTGGGCGCCAACCTCAGCCTGGGCGCCGAGACCAACACCGGCGAGGGCATCCGCGCCGCGCAGGAGCTCGGGGCCGGGATCGATCTGATGGATCAGGCGTGGTGGTTCCCCGCCGTCGCGCCGCTGCCCGGCAAGCCGCCCGGGGTGATGCTGGCCGAACGGTCGCTGCCGGGCTGCCTGATCGTCGATCAGAACGGCCGCCGGTTCGCCAACGAGTCGTCGGACTACATGTCGTTCGGCCAACGACTACTGGGGCTGGAGCGGTCGGGCAGCCCGGTCGAGGCGATGTGGATCGTCTTCGACCAGCAGTACCGCAACAGCTACGTGTTCAGCGCCGAACTGTTTCCGCGCATGCGGATCCCGCGGTCCTGGTACGACGCGGGCATCGCGGCGCGCGCCGACGACTTCGCCGAGCTGGCCGCGCGCATCGGTGTCCCGCCCGCGGAGTTCGTCGCGACGATGACCCGGTTCAACGAAAACGCTTCGGCCGGGCAGGATTCCGACTTCGGCCGGGGCCGCAGCGCCTACGACCGGTACTACGGCGACCCCACCGTCGCGCCGAACCCCAACCTGCGCCCGCTGCGGCGCGGCCCGTTCTATGCGGTCAAGATGGTGCTCAGCGACCTGGGCACCTGCGGTGGGCTGACGGCCGACGAACGCGCGCGGGTGCTGCGCGAGGACGGGACCGCGATCCGGGGGCTGTACGCGATCGGCAATGCCGCCGCCAACGCGTTCGGCACCACCTACCCCGGCGCGGGCGCCACGATCGCGCAGGGGCTGGTGTACGGCTACATCGCGGCCCGCGACGCGCTCGCGACCGAGTCGCCCGCGTGAAATTCCCGACCGATCACCTGATCGTCAACCCGCGCTTGCGCACCCACAGCACCGCGGCGGCGGTGCCGACGACCCAGACGGCCACGGCGATCGCCAGGTGCACGAAGCTCTTGGTGTCGCGCCCGAACACCGGCCAGATCATCGCGGGCACCTTCGTCCACAGCACCTTTTGCTCAACCCCGTTCATCGGGTCGGCGACGTAGTACAGCGCGTACGGCAGGGTCAGGACCGCCAGCCAGCTGCTAATGCGGCGCCGGTCGCCGCGTTGGCGCCAGCGCCGGATCAGCGGCTCGACGCTGACGGGGTGCAGCACCGAGACCAGGTTGCCCACCCCCAGCCAGGACACGATAGGCACCGCGACCGTGGGAATCGTGATCCCCAGCCGCCCCGGCGTCTCCAACCACAACGTCAACACCATCGCCGCCAGCAAGGTGGGCAGCCCGACGATGGCAAGCAGGGCGAGGTTTTTGATCAGCAGGATCCGCCAGAACGGCACGCCGCCGGACAGGCCCGCCAGCACGCGGTAATGGTCTGCGCCGAACAGGTTGGTGGTGGTGACGTCGGCCAGCACCCACGACGAGAAGTACGTGCCGACCAGGATCACCCAATCGGTGTGGTGGCGGCCGGTCGTCAGCGGCTGCACCAGCAGCCACGCCGCGGCGAAGATCACGTTGGCGACCACACCCATCAACCAGGTGCGGGGCGCGGTGAACGCCCACCGGACTTCCGCGAGCACGGCCGCCCCGAGGGACGGCTTTTCGAAGTCCCTGGCGGCCCGCCGGGCGGCGTCCGGGCGGGCAGCCGACGCGCGCACGGCCGCGTGCAGGGCGGCACGCGCGCGGGGGTGCATCGACCGCTGCAGTTCCGCGACGCGGTCGATGCGATCGCTGTGGGGCGAGGCGACCAAGGGACGTGCTCCTGGCAATCGATCGGTCAGTGGACGGGCCCGAATTCCATGCCAGGCAGGATAGCGACATGAACCGCAAGCGTGTCGTCATTGCCGGCCTCGGAGACGCCGGTGTGTTGGCCGCGATCCGGCTGTCCGCGCACGCCGACGTCGTCGGCATTTCCGTCAAGCCCGCGCTGGTCAGCGGTCAGGAACTCGGCGTTCGGCTGTCGCGTCCGGACGATTGGGCCCGCGACTACTGGATTCCGTTCGACAGGTTCCGGCGCCTGGACCGGGTGCGCACGGTGCAGGCCCGGTTGACCGGCCTGGACCTGGACGCCCGCGCCGTGCTGGGCAAACGCGCCGACGGCACGACACTCGCCGAGGAGTTTGACGCGCTGGTCATCTCGACCGGGGTCAGCAACGGCTTTTGGCGCCGGCCAACGCTGCAGTCGGCCGCCGAGGTCGGCGCGGAGCTGCGCGCGGCACACGGCCGGCTGGCGGCCGCCGACTCGGTCATCGTCGTGGGCGGCGGCGCGGCCGCGGTCAGCAGCGCGCTGAACCTGGCCACCACCTGGCCGGGCAAGCGGGTCGACCTGTACTTCCCCGGACCGCGCGCCCTGACCGAGTACCACCCACGAAGTTGGGACCGGATTCGGCGGCGACTCACCGGCCTGGGCGTGGGCATCCACCCGGGCCACCGTGCCGTGCTGCCCGACGGATTCACGGGCGACGAGATCACCGGCGAGCCGGTGCGCTGGAGCACCGGGCAAGCCCCGGCGTCGGCCGACGCCGTGCTGTGGGCGATCGGCCGGGTGCGGCCCAACACCGATTGGTTGCCGCCGGAGCTGCTCGACGAACGCGGGTTCGTGCGGGTGACGCCGGAGTTGCGGGTGCCCGGACAGCGCGGCGTATTCGCGGTGGGTGACGTCGCGGCGACCGATCCGCTGCGCAGCTCGGCCCGCAACCGCGGCGACGCGCTGGTGGCCCGCAACGTCCGGGCCGAGCTTGGTGGCGGCCGGCCGCGGAGCTACCGGGCGCCGGCGCGGCGGTGGGGTTCGCTGGTGGGGGTCCAACCGGACGGGCTGGAGGTTTTTCTGCCCACCGGTCACGCGTTCCGATTCCCGATGTGGTCGGTCGACAAAGTGGTGATGCCGTGGATCGTGCGGTGGGGCATGTATCGCGGTGTGCGGGAGAACAATCCGCTGGGGTAGGAAGCCGCCGCGTCAGGCGCTGTTGAGCAGCAGCATGAGCCCGTAGTCCATGTGGATCTGCTGGTGGCAATGCAGCAGCGACAGGCCGGGCTGATCGGCGACGAAGTCGACGTCCATGCTCTGGTAGCCGCCCAGCATCGCGACGTCCTTGCGGACGCCGGCCGTTGGCGTGCCGGCGAATTGGGTGATTTCGAAGGTGTGCCGGTGCAGGTGCATCGGGTGCAGGTCGTCGCTCGCGTTGCGGAAGCGCAGCCGGTAATGCTCGCCCCGCCGCACGTCGAGCACCGGCCGGTTATCGTCCATCGAAAACGGTGCGCCGTTGAAGGTCCAGACGTTGAACCCGTTGTCGGCGGCATTGCGCTTCTCGATCAGCAGCTCGACGGCGTGGTCGGGCGGCGGGACGGGCGCGGGGCGCGCGAACAGCCGATAGTCCCATCGGAACGGCGGCGGCGCCGTCCACCGTGGATCCCCGCCGCGGCCGGCGTATTCGACGACCGTCCCCATGCCGTGGCCCCGGTCGTCGTCGGACAGGTCGCCCAGCACCCAGACCCCCGGATTCGTCATGTCGACCAGCGCCGAGACGCGTTCACCGGCGCCGAGCCACAGCACGGGCACCTGGGCTGGATTGGGTACCGGGTTGCCGTCCAGCGCGGTGACGGTGAAGGTGTGCCCGGGCAGCGCCAGGCTGCGGGTCTCGGTGGCGCTGCCGTTCAGCACGTGCAGCAGCACCCTCTCGCCGGTTCGCACGCGGATCGGATCGCCGTGGCCGAGCATGCGGCCGTTCACGGCGAAAGCCCCGTAACTCACCTCGAAGCCGCGCGGGTCGCCGCGGCCAAGCGAGGCCGCCATCGCCGATTCGCCCCGCTCCCGCAGTTCCGGCTCCTGCCCGCCGGGCAGGAAATCACTGGCCATGTCGCCACCGCGGTTGAACGAGGGCTCGAACTCCTTGAGCGTCAAGAAGATTTCTTGGTCGTAGCCGCCGGTGTTCTGCCGGGGCTCGATGTAGACCGGGCCGACCAGTCCGGTGTATTGGCCGCGGGACAGGTCGGAGCGCGGCACCACGTGCGTGTGATAGAAGCGAAACCCCGCCGGGCCGGGAACGAAGGAGACCCGCCGCATGCCGTGCGCGGGCACGTAGGGCGTTCCCTCCTCGGCCGCGCCGTCGACGTCGACGCCCAGCCGCTGACCGTGCCAGTGCAACTGCTCGGGGGAATCGGTGTCGTTGAAGACGTCCACCGTTGTCGGATGGCCCTCCTTGAATCGCAGCAGCGGTCCGGGAAACTGCCCGTTGTAGGTCAGCGTCGACACGACGCGGCCGGGCGCCAATTCGACTGCGCCCGTGCCGATTCGCAACGTGTAATCGGCCTTTCCACCGGGCGGTGCGGGGCGCGCGCACGCTCCCCCGCTCGCGGCGAGCGCGGCCAGGCCGCCCCATTTGAAGAAGTCACGCCGATCCAGCGCCACGTCATCGTCCCCGCGGGTGGGCGTCGAGGACGGGCAGCAGGAAGTCGATGCGGTCGTCCAATTCGCTTGCCACCCGCCCGAATTCGGGATACCCAGCTCCCGACGGGTCGGGCAGGCTCCAGTGCGTCGTGGTGGTGACGCCGTGTTCGCGCGCGTACTCGCGCACCCTGTCGCACAGCGTGATCACGTAGTCGAAGCGGCGCCGCGCCACCGCGGTCAACGGCTGCGGCCGCTGCGCATCGAGGTCGATCCCGTACCGCTCGCGCATGATCCGGATCGCGTTGCGGTGCAGGTGCGGTTTGGGATGGCTGCCTGCGCTGGCGGCCCGGATGCGGCCATGCCCCCGTCGCCGAAGCAACGCCTCCGCCATGGGCGAGCGCGCGCTGTTACCCGAACACAAGAACAGCACCGAGCGCACCGTCGGTTTGGTGGCGGGGGCCGGCGCCAGCGCCGGATGCAACGCGGCGGCCGCCTCGCGGAACGCCCCGGCGCACCCGGTCAGGTTCAGCCGGTAGTAGGTGTCGCGGCCATCGAAACTGCTGCGCCGCGCGTCGACGAGGCCGGCCGAGCGCAGCAGCCGCAAATGGTACGAGATCAGATTTTGCGGCTCGTCCACGGCGGCGGCCAATTCCCGCACCCGCAGATCGCTGCCCGCCAGTTCGGTCAGCAGCGCCCAGCGCACCGGGTGCGACGCCATCCGCATCAGCGACGGAACCGCCGTCTTGCCTGCCGCCACTTCGCAGACGATACATCAAACTCATTTGATAGGTTGGCCACTGCGCAGCGGGTGAGGAGACCGAGTGGCCGACAGCAACACCGGCGAGCTTCGCCGAAGCCTGGGCTTGTTCGACGCGGTGACGATCGGATTGGGCTCGATGGTCGGCGCGGGGATTTTCGCCGCGCTCGGCCCGGCGGCGCGCGCCGCGGGTTCCGGGCTGCTGCTGGGCCTGGCGGTGGCCGCGGTGGTGGCCTACTGCAACGCCACCTCGTCCGCGCGCCTGGCCGCCCGCTATCCCGCCTCCGGCGGTACCTACGTGTACGGCCGTGAGCGGCTGGGCGAATTCTGGGGATACCTCGCGGGTTGGGGCTTCGTCGTCGGAAAGACCGCCTCGTGCGCAGCGATGGCCCTGACCATCGGCGCCTACGCGTGGCCGTCGCACGCGCACCCGGTGGCCGTTGCCGCGGTGGTGGGACTGACCGCGGTGAACTACGCCGGCGTGCGGAAGTCGGCGTGGCTCACCCGCGTCATCGTCTCGCTGGTCTTGGCCGTGCTGGCCGCGGTGGTCGTCGCCGCGTTCGCGTCGGGAGCCGCCGGCGCCGAACCCCTTCGTCCGGCGGGGACCACCCTTGGCGGCGTGGTCCAGGCCGCGGGGTTGTTGTTCTTCGCCTTCGCCGGCTACGCGCGCATCGCCACCCTGGGCGAGGAGGTGCGCGACCCGGCGCGCACCATCCCGCGCGCGATACCGATCGCGCTCGCCATCGCGCTGGCCGTCTACGCGCTGGTGGCCGTGGCCGCGCTGGCGGTGCTCGGGCCGCGACGGCTCGGTGAGGCGACGGCGCCGCTCGTCGACACGGTGCGGGCCGCCGGGACGGGCTGGCTCGTTCCCGTCGTCCAGGTGGGCGCGGCCGTCGCGGCGCTGGGCTCGCTGCTGGCGCTGATCCTGGGCGTCTCGCGGACCACGCTGGCCATGGCCCGGGACCACCACCTGCCCCACGCTCTTTCCGCCGTGCACCCGCGCTTCGGGGTCCCCCACCGCGCCGAATTGCTGATCGGCCTCGTGGTGGCGATCCTGGCCGCGACCGCCGACCTGCGCGACGCGATAGGGTTCTCCTCCTTTGCCGTGCTGATCTATTACGCCGTGGCCAACGCGTCGGCGTTCACCCTGGGGCGTGACGAGGGCCGCCCACACCCGGCGATCCCGTCGATCGGGCTGATGGGATGCGTGCTCCTCGCGTTCGCGATGCCCCTGTCGTCGGTGGCATCCGGCCTGGCGGTGCTCGCTCTCGGCGTCGCCGCCTACGCGATTCGGCGTGCCCGCGCGAAATAGCAGTGGCGCGCTGATTCGATAAGTGTTTATATAGAAGGATGTCGAAACAACAGCGGGAGTGCTGCCCGACCCTGGGGACGGCCGCCATGGCCGAGCCCCAGGCGGCCGAGTTGGCGGCGATGTTCAAGGCACTGGGCGACCCGGTGCGCCTGCGGTTGTTGAGCCTGATCGCCAGCCACCCCGGTGGCGAGGCCTGCGTGTGCGAGATTTCGGCCACCTTCGACCTGTCCCAGCCGACGATTTCCCATCACCTCAAGCTGCTGCGCTCGGCCGGGCTGCTGGACTGCGAGCGGCGCGGCACCTGGGTGTACTACTGGGTGATTCCCGCCGCGCTGCAGCAACTTTCGTCGGTCTTGAGGCCATGACGGGCACCCAGACGGCGGCCCCGACCCGCCTCCCAACCATGGACCGGTATCTGCCGGTCTGGATCGGCGCGGCGATGGCCACCGGCCTGGCGTTGGGGCGAATCGTTCCCGGGCTGGGATCGGCGCTGGGCGCCGTTGCGGTGCAAGGGGTTTCACTGCCGATCGCGATCGGCCTGTTGGTCATGATGTACCCGGTGCTGGCCAAGGTTCGCTATGACCGGCTCGACGAAGTCACCACCGACCGCAAGCTCATGGTCTCCTCGGTGTTGCTCAACTGGGTGGTCGGACCGGCGGTGATGTTCGCGTTGGCCTGGTCGCTGCTGCCCGACCTGCCGGAGTACCGCACCGGCCTGATCATCGTCGGACTGGCCCGCTGCATCGCGATGGTCATCATCTGGAACGACCTGGCCTGCGGGGATCGTGAGGCCGCGGCCGTGCTGGTCGCCTTGAATTCGCTGTTCCAGGTGGTGATGTTCGCAGCGCTGGGCTGGTTCTACCTGTCGGTGCTGCCCGGGTGGCTGGGCCTGCCCCAAACCGGGATCGACGTCTCCCCATGGCAGATCGCCAAGGCGGTGCTCGTCTTCCTCGGGATCCCGCTGCTGGCCGGATATTCGTCGCGCCGGCTGGGGGAACGGATCCGGGGCCGCGACTGGTATGAGTCGCGGTTCCTTCCCCGCATCGGGCCGTGGGCGCTCTACGGGTTGTTGTTCACCATCGTGATTCTCTTCGCCCTGCAGGGCCACCAGATCACCTCCAGGCCGTGGGACGTGGCCCGCATCGCGATCCCGCTGCTGGCCTACTTCACGATCATGTGGGCGGGCGGCTATGCCCTGGGGCTCGCGCTGCGCCTCGGCTACGCCCGCACCGCCACCCTCGCGTTCACCGCCGCCGGCAACAACTTCGAGCTGGCCATCGCGGTGGCCGTCGCGACCTACGGTGTCACGTCGGGGCAGGCCCTGGCCGGGGTAGTCGGCCCCTTGATCGAGGTGCCGGTGCTGGTCGGCCTGGTCTACGTTTCGCTCGCGCTGCGTTCACGGGTGTTTCGTCGATGACCGGCCGACCCAGCGTTCTCTTCGTCTGCGTGCATAACGCCGGACGCTCGCAAATGGCCGCGGCGCTGCTGAGCCGGATGGCGCAGGGCCGCATCGAAGTCCGTTCCGCGGGAACGCAACCCGCCGACGAGGTCAACCCCGTCGCCGTCGACGCCATGGCCGAACGGGGCATCGACATCACCGCGGCGAGCCCGAAAGTCCTCACGGGCGAAGACGTTCAGACCAGCGACGTGGTGATCACCATGGGCTGCGGCGACACCTGCCCCTACTTTCCCGGAGTGTCCTACCGCGACTGGAAAGTGCCCGACCCCGCAGGCCAGCCGCTGGCCACCGTGCGCGCGATCCGCGACGACATCGCCCGGCGCGTCGAGGCGCTGATCGCCGAACTCCTGCCCACCACAACCCCATAGCCGCACGGAAAAGGAAGGACACCCCATGTCTCGTGTGCAACTCGCCCTCAACGTCGACGACCTCGACGCGGCGATCGCGTTCTACTCCAAGCTGTTCAACGCCGAACCGGCCAAGGTCAAACCCGGCTACGCCAACTTCGCGATCGCCGAGCCACCGCTGAAGCTGGTGCTGCTCGAGAACCCCGGTCACGGTGGCAGCCTCAACCACCTCGGCGTGGAGGTCGCGGACAGCGACACCGTGCACGCCGAAATCGGGCGCCTGGCCGGGCAAGGGCTGGTGACCGAGGAGGAGCTCGACACCACCTGCTGCTTCGCCAACCAGGACAAGGTGTGGGTCACCGGCCCCGGTGGGGAGCGGTGGGAGGTCTACACCGTCGTCGCCGACTCCGACACGTTCGGTGGCACCGCCGACGAATCCGAAGCCGCCTGCTGCCAGGCCTAGCCGGACACCGCACGATTCCCGCGCGGGCCGAACGGGAAGACTGAGCGGATGGCCGACCCGGGGGAAGACGCGTTCGAAAAGCTGGTCGGGGTGCTCAACTACCCGATGTATGTCGTGACGACGCGGGCCGACGGCGTGGCGGCCGGCTGTCTGGTCGGGTTCGCCAGCCAGACCAGCATCCACCCACCCCGCTTCCTGGTCGGCCTGTCCTGCAAAAACCACACCCTCCGGGTCGCCAGCACGGCGACCCACCTGGCCGTGCACGTGTTCGACCGCGAACACCTCGACGTCGTGGAGCTGTTCGGCAGCCAGACCGGCGACACCGTCAACAAGTTCGACCGCTGCTCGTGGCACAGCGGCCCGGCAGAGATGCCCATCCTCGACGACGCGGCCGCCTGGTTCGTCGGCGAGATTCTCGAGCGCTTCTCGCTGGGCGACCACATCGGGCACCTGCTCGCGCCGGTGGACGGGCACCCGCCGGAAGAACTGGAAAGCTGGGTGTCCTTCGGCGACGTCCGCCACCTGGAACCCGGTCACGAGGCGTAGCCGTGACTCCCCGCGTGGGCACCGTCGCCGACATCACCGAACTCGCGTCGTTCTACGCCGACCCCCCGCGGGGGGTTCGGGTCAACATGATCTTCAGCGCCGACGGCGCCGCCGCGTTCGGCGGCCGGGCCGGTCCCCTGTCCTGCCCGACCGATCAGCAGCTGCTGAGGGCCCTGCGGGGCCTCGCCGACGTGGTCCTGGTGGGCGCGGGCACCGCCCGCGCCGAGAACTACGGGCCCGTCCGGCTCGCCGAGGCGGGCCCAACCCCACCGCCGCCGATCGCGGTGATCAGCCGCAGCGGCCGGCTGCCCGCCAGGCTGCTCAGCAACCCCGACCAGCCACCGATCGTGGTGACCTGCGCGCAGGCGACGGCGCGCGAGGATCCCGGCGACGGGCGGCGGGTGCTGGTGGCGGGCGAGGACTCCGTGGACGTGGCGCGCGCCGTCAAGCTGCTGCGCGAACGGGGCATGCACCGCATCCTGTGCGAAGGCGGCCCGACCGTGCTCGACGAACTCGTGGAGGCCGACGCCGTCGACGAGATCTGTGTGACGTTGGCTCCCAAACTCGCCGCGAGCCAACCGGTGGGCCGGCGCGTGAGCGCGTCGCCGCTGTCCGCACCGGTGGCGATGGGGCTCGCGCACGCCCTGGTTTGCGACGGCTACGTGTTCCTGCGATACCGCCGCTGATCCGCTCGACATGCAGCCGGGGAACGGCCTTCCTATGATTGGAAATGCCCGGTTGCATACCCCTATCGAATCGCCTGCGCGGCATGGTTTTCAGATCCTCGCCGTCCACTTTCTCGAGCCAGACAGAGGAGGACTATCGGCCAGGTGAGCAGCTCAAACGACGACCATGACTACCGCAATCTGGCGGTGAACCGGCTGCGGCCCAGCGAACTTCAGTGGGCGCTGAACCACGACGCCGTGCACGGGATCGCGTACGCCTTCAAGCATCCCGTCGCCGTCGCCGAGTCCCTGGACGATCCGGACGACGACAGAATGACCTACCTCATCCGCGTCAAGCGCGACGATCTGGCCAACGCGCTGGGCAAGATCAACGACTGGATCACCGAAAACCCCGGTCCCGCCGGGATGCAGGCCTTCGGATTCGTCCGCGCGCTGTCCCGCGAAGGGCTGACCGAACGCGCCGGGGGCGACGACGAACTCCGTTGATCGCGGCGCCCGGATTAGCTGGCTTTCGCTATTCGCCGTGCCCAGCGGCCTGCGAAACCTTAGCCTTATGCCTGCGCACGGTCGGTGACTGAGGAGTCGGGATGGGTGACACCACCGCGGATTCGCGGGAGGGTTCGCAGTTCGGGCCATATCTGCTGCGGCGGCTGATCGGTCGCGGCGGCATGGGTGATGTCTACGAGGCCGAGGACACGGTTCGGGAGCGCACGGTCGCGCTGAAGCTGATGTCGCAGACGTTGTCCAACGACCCCGTCTTCCGCTCCCGCATGCAGCGCGAGGCCCGCACCGCGGGCCGGTTGCAGGAACCGCACGTCGTGCCGATCCACGATTTCGGCGAGATCGACGGTCAGCTCTACGTCGACATGCGCCTGATCGACGGCAAGGACCTGGCCGGCATGCTGGGCCGGTACGGGCCGCTGTCCCCGCCGCGGGCCGTGGCCATCGTCCGCCAGATCGGCTCGGCGCTCGACGCCGCGCATGCCGCGGGGGTCCTGCATCGCGACGTGAAACCGGAGAACATCCTGGTGAGCGGCGACGACTTCGCGTACCTGGTCGATTTCGGCATCGCCAGCGCCACCGCGGACGAGAAGCTGACACAGATCGGCACCACCGTGGGCACGGTCAAGTACATGGCCCCGGAGCGGTTCAGCGACGCCGACGTCACCCATCGCGCCGACATCTACGCGCTGGCCTGCGTCTTGTACGAGTGCCTGACCGGATCGCCGCCGTACACCGGTGACCAGATCAGCGTGATGGGCGCCCACCTGCATCAGGCGGTCCCGAAGCCCAGCGCCGCGCGGCCCGGCATCCCGGTCGCCTTCGACGGGGTGATCGCCCGCGGCATGGCCAAGGATCCCGCGGACCGCTACGCCACCTGCGGTGACCTGTCGGCGGCCGCCTACGCGGCGCTCGCCGAACCCGACCAGGACCGGGCCACCGACATCCTGCAGCGCAGCCAGGTGGCGCGGATGCCGGCCGCATTCGCCGGCCAGCAGTCCGCCGGGCTCGCCCAGGCCGTCCCCGCGCACGCTCCCTCGTCCGGCCCGATGTGGGCGTCCCCGGCGCCCCAGCCGACGGGATGGGGCGGCGCCCCCACCTGGGCCCCCAGCACCGCCGGACCGATCGGGGCGCCCTGGGGTCAGCCGCCACGGCCGAGCAGAAAACCGTGGCTATGGGTCGGTGTTGTCGGGACCGCCCTGGCGACCATCGTGGGCGTCGTGCTCGCCGTCGTCCGGCCCTGGGAATCTCCGGTTCCGCCGGAGCCGACCAAGCCGCCGCCGCCGGCGGACGCCGTCGCGCTGCGGGTGCTCGACGACGGCGTGTTCGTGGGCAGCTCGGCCGCGTCGACGACCATCGACATCTTCAACGAGCCCATCTGTCCGCCCTGCGGCAGCTTCATCCGGTCGAATGCGGGCGACATCGACACCGCCGTGAACAACAAGAAGCTCGCGGTGCGCTATCACCTGCTCGACTTCCTCGACGACAAATCGCACAGCAAGAACTACTCGACCCGGGCGGTGGCGGCGTCGTACTGCGTCGCGGCGCAAAACGACGCCAAGACATACACCGCCTTCTATTCGGGGTTGTTCGCCAGCAACTTTCAGCCGGCCGAGGACGCCGCGGAAGACCGCACCGACGGCGAACTGGCCCAACTGGCCAAGAACGTCGGCGCCGACGCCGACGTGCTGACGTGCATCAAGTCGGGGGACGACGTCGGCACCGGCAAGGCGAAATCCGCGGCCGGCTACGCGACCCTGTCCGGTCTGGGCGCCAATTCGACACCGTTCGTCTGGGACGGCACCGCGTCGGTGAACTATTCGGACCCGACCTGGCTGACGAAGCTCATCGGGTAGCGGGCGATGATCGATGACATCCGGGCGAGCGACAACGACCGGAACCGGACCTGCGAGGCGCTCGACGCCGCGCTCGGTGACGGGCAGTTGTCGACCGAAGAGCACCGCCAGCGGGTAAGCGCCGCCACCAGGGCCACGACGCTGCGCGAGCTGCGGTCGCTGGTGGCCGACCTGCAGATCCACCCGGCCGCCGAGCGACCGCCGTCGTCGCCGTCCGGAATGCCGCGGCGCCGGGCCTGGGTGGCCGTCGCCATCGCTCTGGTCCTTATCGGCGGGGGCGTCGCCTGGGGACTGCAACGCGATACCCCTTCGGCCCCAGCGCCATCCGCCGCCCCCACGACGGCCCCCAGTAGTTCCGCGGCCACGACCACCACCCCGACAACCCCGCCGCCGCAGCTGCTGACGCTGAGCGGCGTGAGCGGGGTGCTGGCGCAGATGCGGACGCAGTTCGGCGACACCCTGGGCTACGAGCTGAACATCTACCAAGAGCAGGTGGTGGTCATGCGTCCGGACACGGCGAACCCCCAGAAGGTGGTGAGCTGGCTGGGCCGCGACGGCAATTGGGCCAGCGTCGGGCCCGAGAAGGCGGTGTCATCCCGCTTGGTGGTCGGTGACCTCAGCAAGTTCGACGTGCAGGCCGTCGTCGGCGTCGTGCAGCAGGCGCCCCAGACCCTGCACATCTACGACGCCAACCGGATCTTCCTGTCCATCCAGTCCCGCAAGGACGGTGGCCTGCACCTACAGATCAACGTCACCGACGGGGCCCTCAGCGGCACCATCGTGCTGGCCCCGGATGGCTCGATCACCCAGGTGGCTCCCCCGGCGCACTGATCGCGCCGGCCGACGTGCGCCGGGCCGATGTTGTACGTTTCTGCGGTGAGATCGGTGTGGGCTCACCCTTCGATGGGAGTCACTCGATGACCCAGGGCTCGCGGGTGGGGACGATGTTCGGCCCCTACCACCTCAAGCGGCTGCTCGGCCGCGGCGGAATGGGCGAGGTCTACGAGGCCGAGCACACCGTCAAACAGTGGACGGTGGCGCTCAAGCTGATGTCGCACACGTTCAGCGGAGATCCGGTGTTCCGCAAGCGAATGGAGCGCGAGGCGCGGATCACCGGCCGGTTGTTGGAGCCGCACGTCGTGCCGATCCACGACTACGGCGAGATCGACGGACAGCTGTACTTGGAGATGCGCCTCATCGAGGGCATCGACCTGGGCAGCCTGCTCGAGCGGGAGGGCCCACTGCCGGCGCCGCGGGCGGTGGCCATCATCCACCAGATCGCCTCGGCCCTCGATGCCGCGCACGCCGCCGGGGTGACCCACCGCGACGTCAAACCGCAGAACATCCTGATCACCGGCGACGATTTCGCCTATCTCGTCGACTTCGGGATCGCCAGCGCCAAGTCCGACGAGAAGCTCACCCAACTGGGCACCGCCGTCGGCACGCTCAAATATATGGCGCCCGAACGGTTTTCGAGCGAAGAGGTGACGCCGCGCGCCGACGTCTACGCGCTGGCCTGTGTGCTCTACGAATGCCTGACCGCGATCCCGCCGTATCCTGCCGACAGCACCGGAATGCTGGTCAGCGCCCACCTGATGCAACCCGTCCCCAAACCCAGCGAGCAAGGCGCGGGGGTGAGCCCGGCATTCGACGCGGTGATCGCCGGCGGCATGGCCAAAACTCCGATCGAGCGCTACCCCACCGCGGGCGCCCTGGCCGAGGCCGCGCACCGGGCGCTCAGCAGTCCGGAACGCCAACGCGCGGAAACGATTCTGCGCCAAAGCGAAATCGTGACCCCGGCGTCGGACGCTGCGGCCCGGCCGCCGAACCGCAACCGCTGGCCGATCGTGGCCGCCGCCGTGGCGGTCGTCGTGGCCCTCTGCGCCGTCGGCATCTGGCTTGCCCTCAAACCGTCCGGCCAGCGGCACGCCAAGTCGGCCGTCGCGAAAACCCCGCCGCCGTCGAGCATCGCCCCCAGCGACGACCAGGCGCGGCTGATCAGCCTGCTGCCGCCCGGCTACCTGGCGGGCACGTGCACGCCCGCCACCCCGGAGTCGGGCAGCATCTGGGTGCACGCGGTCGCGATGGTGACCTGCGGGCAGAACAGCCAGCCCGGCGGTCCCAGCCACGCCACCTACGGGCTGTTCGCGACGCCGAACAAACTGAAGAAGGCCTTCAACGACGACATCGCCAACGTCAGCCTGGTGAACTGTCCCGGCGAGGGACGGTCACCGGTCAGCTGGCACTACGACCAAACGCCCAACGACATGGCCGGGCTGATCGCCTGCGGCACCTACAACAACCACCCGAACGTGATCTGGACCAACGACGAGAAGCTGATGCTCAGCGACGTCTCCGGCGACCCCGCCACCGTCGAGGACCTGCACACCTGGTGGGACGCCTACGGCTGATCCCTACAGGATGTAGAGCATCTCCTGGTAGGTCGGCAGCGGCCACAGGTCGTCGGCCACAACGCCTTCCAGCGAGTCGGCGGCCGCGCGCACTGCTTCCATCGCCGGCAGCAGCGCCTCCTGGGCGTGCTTGGCCTCCTCGAGCGCCGATTCCGCCGAGTGCTCGGACAGCGCCGCCGTCAGCGTCGCCAGCGCGGCGGTGAGGTCGGCGAGCGGGGCCGAAACCGCTTCCAGCGCAGCCGTATTGGGCTCCACCCCGGCGGCCTTCAACGTCGCGACGTTCTGGGCCAGCTCGGTCTGATAACGCAGCGCGGCGGGCAGGATGACCGTCGTCCCGATCTCCAGGGCCAGCTTCGCCTCGACGCCGATGGTCAGGGCGTACTGTTCCAGCCGGACCTCGTAACGGCTGTGCAGCTCGCGATCGTTGAAAACCCCGTACTTCTCGAACACTTCGACCGATTCCGGCTTGATGAGTTCCGGAATGGCGTCCAGCGTCGTCTTCAGGTTGGGCAATCCGCGCTCGGCCGCCTCGATCTGCCAGTTCTCCGAATACCCGTCCCCGTTGAACACCACCGCGCCGTGATCGGTGATGATCTCGGTGAGCAGCTTCTGGACCGCCGCGTCGAAGTCCTCGCCGGCTTCGACGGCCTGCTCCAAAATCGTTGCGATGTAGTCGAACGAGTCGGCCATGATCGTGTTGAGCACGATCATCGGCACGGCGACCGTCTGACCCGAGCCCGGCGCCCGGAACTCGAACCGGTTGCCGGTGAACGCGAACGGGCTGGTCCGGTTGCGGTCACCGGGATCGGTCGGCAGCGGCGGCAGGGTGTCGACGCCGATGATCATGGTGCCCTTGCCCTTTGACGAGGTCGCCGCGCCCTTGGCGATCTGTTCGAACACGTCGGCCAGCTGCTCGCCGAGGAAGATCGAGATGATCGCCGGCGGCGCCTCGTTGGCGCCCAATCGGTGGTCGTTGGTGGCCGACGCGACCGAGACGCGAAGCAGCCCGGCGAACTTGTGCACGGCGCGGATCACCGCGGCGCAGAACACCAGGAACTGGGCGTTCTCGTGTGGCGTGTCGCCGGGCACCAGCAGCGACCCCAGCTCCGCATTGCCCACCGAGAAGTTGACGTGCTTGCCCGAGCCGTTGACGCCGGCGAACGGCTTCTCGTGGAAAAGGCATTCCATGCCATGCTTTTTGGCGATCGTCTTGAACACCGTCATCAGCAGCTGTTGATGGTCGGACGCGATGTTGGCCCGCTCGAACATCGGGGCCACCTCGAACTGTCCGGGGGCGACCTCGTTGTGCCGGGTCTTGGCGGGGATGCCGAGTTTGAACAGCTCCCGTTCGGTGTCCATCATGAAGCCGAGCACCCGCTCGGGCACCGAGCCGAAGTAGTGGTCGTCGAATTCCTGGCCCTTGGGCGGCTTGGCGCCGAACACGGTCCGCCCGGCGTTGATCAGGTCGGGCCGCGCCAGGAAGAAATGCCGGTCGACGAGGAAGTACTCCTGCTCCGGCCCGCAGAAGGACACCACCTTGTTGAGGTCCTTGTGGCCGAACAGCGTCAGGATGCGTTCGGCGTGGATGCCCATCGCCTGCTGGCTGCGCAGCAGCGGCGTCTTGTAGTCGAGCGCCTCGCCGGTCATCGAGACGAACACCGTCGGGATGCACAGCGTGTTGCCGTTCGGGTTCTCCAGCACATAGGCCGGACTGGTCACGTCCCAACCGGTGTAGCCGCGCGCCTCGAAGGTGCTGCGGAGCCCGCCCGACGGGAAGCTGGAGGCGTCGGGCTCGCCCTGGATCAGGGTCTTGCCGGCAAACTCGGCGAGGGTCTGCCCATCGGAGACCGGTTCCAAGAAGCTGTCGTGCTTCTCGGCGGTCAGCCCGGTCATCGGGTAGAAGACGTGCGCGTAGTGGGTGGCGCCCTTCTCCAGCGCCCAGTCCTTCATCGCGACCGCGACGGCGTCGGCGACCGCGGGGTCGAGCTTGGCGCCCTTGTCGATGGTCGCCACGACGGACTTGTACACCGCCTTGGGCAGCCGTGCCTGCATCTCCGCCTTGGTGAAGACGTTGGAGCCGAAGACCTCCCCCGGCAGTTCGCCGGGGACGAAGCTGATGGCAGGGGGAACGTATGCCTCGACATTGTTGATCGCCTGGAGGCGGACCGCGTTACCGCTCAATGGAATTCCTATCGCTAAGGGGGCCCACGGCTAGTGGACCGACTCACATTAGGAACTCTCGATGGCGGGAATGTTACGCCCGCGTCACCGCTAGGACCGCGATGGTTTCAAACAGAAGACGGCCCGCGGTCTTCGGGCTCGGCGTCGTCGACGGTCAACGGCAGGGCCAGCTCTTCGAGGGGGCGCCGTTCGGCCGCGATCCCGAGCCGCAATTCGACCAGGCCCGCGATCGCCATGACCGCCGCACCCGTCAGGAACGACCACATCACCTGTCCGCGTTCCCCGGAATTGATCAGCTGCCCGAACAGCAGCGGGCCGGTGATGCCGCCGATCGCGGTTCCCACCGCGTAGAAGAACGCGATCGCCAGCGCCCTGGTCTCCATCGGGAAGATCTCGCTGACCGTCAGGTAGGCGGCGCTCGCGCCGGCCGACGCCAGGAAGAACGCGGCGGCGAGGACGCCGATGAACGCCCAGACCCCGCCGGTCTGGGTCACGAACAAGATCGCCAGGACGACGGCCACGAGGGCGGAGCCGATGTAGGTGGCCGTGATCATCGGCTTGCGGCCGACGGTGTCGAAGAGGTGGCCGAGCGCCAGCGGCCCGACGAAGTTGCTCAGCGCCCACAGGATGAAGAACAGCGGCACCTTCCCCGACGGCACGCCGTAGAACCCGCTCAACAGCGTGCCCAGATTGAACGTCACGCCGTTGTAGAGGAACGCCTGCCCGGTGAACAGCGCCAGCCCCAGGATCGCGCGCTGCGGGTAGAGCTTGAACGCCACCCGGGCGATCTCTCGGAACGAGATCGTCTTGCGCTGACGGATTTTGAGCCCGCGCCCGTGCGGCTCGGGGAGGGTTTCACCGGTCTCGCGCCGCACCGCCTCCTCGATCTCGCCGACGACCCGCTCGGCCTCCTTGTCGCGGCCGTGGATGAACAGCCACCGCGGGCTCTCGGGGACGTTGCGCCGGACGAGGAGCACGAAGATGCCGAAGATGGCGCCGACGCCGAAGGCCAGCCGCCAGCCGATGTTGGGCGCGAAGTTCGACGTGTCGAGCAGGACGAGGGCACCGGCCGCGCCCGCGGCCGAACCCAGCCAGTAGGTTCCGTTGATGATCAGGTCGACGCGGCCGCGCACGCGGGCGGGGATCAACTCGTCGATGGCCGAATTGATCGCGGCGTATTCGCCGCCGATGCCCGCGCCGGTGAAAAAACGCGCGGCGAAGAAATACCAGGGGGCGAAGGCGAATGCGGTCGCCACGGTGGCGGCCAGGTAGACCGCCAGGGTGAGCATGAACAGATTGCGCCGCCCGAAGCGGTCCGTCAGGTGGCCGAAGAACAGCGCGCCCACACACGCACCGGCGATGTAGAACGCGGCCGCCATGCCGATCTGCGCGGCGTTCAGGTCGATGCCGCTGCCCTTTTCCGTGAGGCGAGCGGACACGTTGCCCACCATCGTGACCTCGAGCCCGTCCAGGATCCACACCCCGCCCAGCCCGATGACGACGCGCCAGTGGAATCGCGACCACGGCAGCCGGTCCAGCCGCGCCGGCACGTGGGTGGTGATGGTTCCGGTTTGCACGCTTCCGCTCATCTGGCTCCTATCCGAGTGGCTTCAGAACTACCCAGGCGAGGCGTATCACAAGCCTCAGCCGCGGTCGGCGCGCGACTCCTCGGGGGTCCAGGGTTGTGGCTGGCCCGGGTGGCCGGGGAACAGGAAGTCGATGAAGGCCGCGGCCGTGGGCTGCGGTTCGTGGTTGGCCAGCCCGGGCCGTTCGTTGGCTTCGATGAAGGCGTACTCGGCGCCGGTGACGTCGGGCACCAGCAGGTCGATGCCGGTGACGGGGATGCCGATCGCCTCGGCCGCCGTGACCGCGACCCGGCACAGTTCGGAGTTCACCACGGCGGTGACGTCGTGGATGGTGCCGCCCTGATGCAGGTTGGCGGTGCGGCGCACGCGCAGGCGGGTGCCCTGGGGCAGCACGTCGTCCAGCGTCCAGCCCGCCTCGGCGACCGTCGACTCGGTGAGGTCGTCGAGTGGGATGCGGGATTCGCCACCGGTGGCCGCGGAGCGCCGCCGGCTTTCGGCCGCGATCAGGTCGCGGATGCTGTGCTCCCCCGTGCCGATGACCTCGGGCGGCATCCGCAGCGCGGCGGCCACCACCCGGCCGTCGATCACCACCAGCCGAAGGTCGTCGCCTTGCACCCGCTGCTCGATCAGCACGTCCGGGTATTGCTGACGGGCCCGGGCCAGCGCGGCGGCCAGCTCGTCGGGACCGTTGTCCGCGGTCACGCCGACGGTGATGCCCTTGCCCTGCTCGCCGCGGGTGGGTTTGACGACGACCTCGCCGACCTCGTTGAGGAAGTTGTAGTCGCCGTCGTCGAACGTGGCCAGGCGGGCGCGGGGCACCGTGATGCCCGCCTCGGACACCAGGCGGCGCGTCAGGCGCTTGTCGTCGCAGCGGCACATCGCAACCGCCGAGGTGTATTCGGACAGCGATTCGCGGGTGATGACGCTGCGGCCGCCGTGGCTGAGACGCATCTCCCCGGTTTCGGCGTCGAGCACCTCGACCCAGATGCCGCGGCGCAGCGCCTCGTCGGCGATGATCCGGGCGTAGGGGTTGAGGTCGTCGACCGTCTCGGGCGGCGGGCTGAACAGCGGCTCGTTGATCGCGTTTTTGCGCTTGATCGCCAGCACCGGGACGCGGACGAAGCCCAGCTTCTCGTACAGGCCGATGGCGGCGGCGTTGTCGTGCGCCACGGACAGGTCCATGTAGGCGCGGCCCGCGTTGCGGAAGCGCTCCGCCAGCGCGCGGGTGAGCGCCGCACCGATGCCGGGCAGCCCGGCCGCCGGGTCGACGGCCAGCGTCCACAGGCTGGACCCCTGCTCGGGGTCGGAGAACAGCAACTCGTGGTCGACCCCGGTGACGGTGCCCACCACCGCGCCGTCCGCGTCGCGCACCGCCAGCAGGTAGGTCACCGCGGGGACATTCAGGTGGTTGTCCCAGATGACGTCGACGCCGGCCGGGACCATCCCGCAACGCACGTAGACGCGGTTCATGGCGTCGGCGTCGATCGGGGCGTTCAGGGTGCGCACGGTCACGCCGAGCGGCGCCGGCGAGGAGTCCTCGCCCTTCATCGCCTCGGTGAAGCGCAGCCGATAGGTGTGGCTGGGGTCGATGAAGAGCTCGGTCGGCGCTTCGGCGACCACCACATGGGATTCGCGGGCGTAGATGCAGATGTCGCGGCGGCCCGGCCCCTCCCGGCGCAGCGCCTCGACCAGTTGGTGGGCGTCGGCGAAGGTCTGGCCGAAAATCAGCCGGCCCCAGCCCAACTCGAGCTCGACATCCTTGGCCATCGCCTCCACCAGCTCCGGCGGCGATGCGTCGTGCAGGCCCATCGTGATCGCCTCGGTGTGGTCGCCAGAGGGATCGATTTCGGTCATGCCACCGGACCCGTGATCCCGTGCCGCTGCAGCCAGAGTTCGAGCAGGGCGATCTGCCAGAGTTCGTTGCCGCGCAGGGGGGTCAGCTTGCCGTTGGGGTCGGCGAGCAGCGCGTCGACCGCCTCGGTGCGAAACAGGCCGCGCTCCTTGGCCACCGGCGCGTAGAGGGCGTCGCGCACCATGTCGAGGTAGGGCCCCTCGAGGTGGGTCAGCGCCGGAACCGGGAAGTAGCCCTTGGGCCGGTCGATGACCTCCGACGGAATCACCCGTCGCGCGGCCTGTTTGAGGACGCCCTTGCCGTCGTGGGCGATCTTCAACTCCGGCGGGCAGGTCGCCGCCAGCTCGACGAGTTCGTGATCGAGGAACGGGACGCGGCCTTCGAGGCCCCAGGCCATGGTCATGTTGTCGACCCGTTTCACCGGGTCGTCCACCAGCATGACGGTGGTGTCCAGGCGCAGCGCGCGATCGACGCCCGTCTCGGCGCCGGCGCGCGCGAAGTGCTCGGTGACGAAGCGCTCGCTGGGGTCGTCCGGGGCCATGACCGCGGGGCCCAGCAGGCCCGCCAGTTCGGCCGAATCGCGGTCGAAGAACGCGCCGCGGTACTCGGCGACCGAGCCCTCAAGCGACGCCGCGGCCGGCGAGCCCATCGGCGGGTACCAGTGGTAGCCGGCGAACACCTCGTCGGCGCCCTGCCCCGACTGCACGACCTTCACGTGCCGCGCCACTTCCTGGCTGAGCAGGTAGAAGGCGACGCAGTCGTGGCTGACCATCGGCTCGCTCATCGCACCGATGGCCCCGTCGAGCGCGGGCAGCATTCGGTCGCTGCCGATGCGGATCTGGTGGTGGTCGGTTTCGAAGCGCCGGGCGATGATGTCCGACCACCGGAACTCGTCGCCCTCGACGCCGCCGGCCGACTCGAAGCCGATGGAGAAGGTCATCAGCCCGTGCTGGCCGGCCTCGGCCAGCAGTCCGACGATCAGGCTGGAGTCGACGCCGCCGGACAGCAGGCAGCCGACCGGAACGTCGGCGACCAGCCGGCGCTTGACCGCGACGCGCAGCGCGTCCAGCACCGCTTCTTCCCAGTCGGTTTCCGACCAGGCGGCGCGGTCGTCGTGCCGGGTGAAGTCGGGGGTCCAGTAGGTGGTGATGGTGCGCCGGCCGTCGGGCTCGATCGCGACGAGCGACGCGGGCGGCACCTTGCGGACCCCTCGCAGGATGGTCAGCGGCGGCGGGACCACCGAGTGGAAGGTCATGTAGTGGTGCAGGGCGACCGGGTCGATGCGGGTGTCCACGCCGCCGCCGGCCAGCAGCGCCGGCAGGGTCGAGGCGAACCGGATCCGGTGGTCGTCCTCGGTCAGGTAGAGCGGCTTGATCCCCAGCCGGTCACGGCCCAGCAGCACCCGGCAGCTGTCGCGCTCGACGATGGCGAAGGCGAACATGCCGTGCAGGTGGCTGACGAAGTCGTCGCCCCAGTGCCGGTAGGCCTTGATCAGGACCTCGGTGTCGCTGTGCGAGAAGAACCGGTAGCCGTGTCCGGTGAGCTCGTGGCGCAGTTCCTTGTAGTTGTAGATGCAGCCGTTGAAGGCGATCGCCAGGCCCAGCTCCGGGTCGACCATCGGCTGCGCGCCGGCTTCGCTGAGGTCGATGATCTTGAGCCGACGATGACCCAGCGCGACCCGCCCCTGTGACCAGGCGCCCGACGCGTCCGGGCCCCGTGGGGCCATCACGGCGGCCATTGCGGACACCGCTGCTACGTCGGGGACCCGCCCGTCGAGCCTTACCTCCCCGGTGACTCCGCACACTCCTTGGACCATACCGAAGGCGGTTGCCGCGCGCCCGAACGGCCACTGTGAAATGCGTCGTCGCGCGCCGGAGTAGCGCTTTGCGGTTGCGGCGCTCCCCCGACTGTTAATTCTTGGTTGCGCTCTGCTCTCGTGTTCGGCCCCGGATTTCGGGTTCCCGAAACGCCACCGCGTCGGGCGACCCGATCGGGGCGAAACCGAAGACCTCGCAAACCAACTGGTTTCGACGGCGTTTGCCACTCGGCCGTCCGGCGCGTCGCTGCGTCGACCGTCCGATCGCCGCGACTCGAGGGCCCGGTCGGTGTGAGGTGGCGGGCTTGGCGGCGGCGGGAAAGCTGCGCCGGTTCTGGTTACTGTGCAGCCACCCTGATGGCACCCGTCGTCACATCGAGGAGACCGTGAGCCGAATGATCGCGCAGGCCGGGATGTTCGTGGCGTTCGGCGCGGCCGCCGGGGCCGCATTGTTGTTCGCGGCACCGGCCTCCGCCGATCAAAAAGACGACGCATTCCTCGCCGAAATTCAGCGGAACGGGATCGTCTTCACCGATCCGGGCGCCGCGATCGCGGCGGGGCACAACATGTGCGCCGGACTCGACAAGGGAAAAACGCCAACCTCGTTGGTGCTCAACGTCGTACGGGCCACCGACCTGTCGGCGCACGAGGCCGCCTACCTGCTGGGGGCTTCCGTGGCGTCGTATTGCCCGCAACACAAGGCCGCTATCGGCAATTAGGGGGCGCGGTCAGCCGGCACGCTCGCCGGGCAGCTTGTCGTCCCGACGGCCGTGCTGTCGACCCTGGGCCAATTCGAGCCGGCGTTCCGCGAGGACCAGCAGATGCCTGAGTCGCTGGCCGTACAGGCTCACCGCTTCCGCGGTCAGCATGTCGTCGTGGCCGCACTCGATCGAGTAGGTGAGGATCTCTCCGGAGACGTGGGGCCGCCAGGATCGCGACAGGACTGCGCCGCGGTCGGGCTCGTCCCGTGCTGCGGAGACGATGGTGATGTCCCCGTGGAAAACCCTCGGCCGGTGGGCTCGGTACCGCTCGACGTTCTTGCGCAGGTTTTGCGTCAGCAGGTCGAAAAGCCGCTGGGATGACGAGGCCTCGACCATCGTCTGTTGCTCACCCAGATCGTCGTCCGGCGCGGCGCCACCGTCGTCGATGGCGGGTTGGGCGTCGAGCAGGATCAGCCGGGCGACGACGCATCCGCGTCGTTGGAGTTCGACCGCGAGTTCGTGGGCGACGACGCCGCCGAACGACCAGCCGAGCAGGTGGTAGGGCCCGGGCGGATAGGCCTCTTGCAGCCGGTCGGCGTAGGCCTTGGCCATTGCCCGGATCGACTGGGGCTCGCCTTCGCCCTCGACCTGTTGGATCCCGATGATCGGGCAATCCAGGTGGGTGCCGAGAACCTGATACTGCCAACTCACGCCGCCCGCGGGATGGATGCAGAACACCGGAACGCCGGCGCCCTGCTTCAGGGTCTGCACCGGGACGATGTCGTCGTCGGCGGCCGTGTCCGTGCCCAGGCGCTGGCTGAGGCTGCGCACCGTGGGCGCGTCGAACAGGGTGCGCACCGCAAGGTCGACGGCCAACGCGGTGTTGACCGTGGCGATCAGCCGCATCGCGGAGATGCTGTCGCCGCCCAGGTCGAAGAAGGAATCGTCGACGCCCACCCGCTCGACACCCAGCACGCCGGCGAAGATGCCCGCGAGGATCTCCTCGGTCGCGCTCGACGGGGCCCGGTATCCGCGGCCGGCGTACTCGGGTGCGGGCAGCGCGCGGGTGTCCAGCTTGCCGTTGGGGGTGAGCGGCAGCGCGTCGAGCGCGAGCACGGCCGCCGGGACCATGTAGACCGGGAGCCGCCCGGCGAGCGCGGTGCGCGCCTCGGCCGGATCGGCCGATCCTGTGACGTACCCGACCAGCCGTTTCTCGCCGGGACGGTCCTCGCGGGCGATCACCACCGCCTGGTCGACACCGTCGAGCCGGGCCAGCGCGGCCTGGACCTCGCCGAGTTCGATGCGGTAGCCGCGGATCTTCACCTGATCGTCGGCACGGCCCACGTACACCAGCTGGCCGTCGGCGCCCCAGAGCACCAGGTCGCCGGTGCGGTACATCCGCGTGCCGGGCTCGCCGAACGGGCAGGCCACGAACCGCGACCCGGTCAAGCCCGCACGCCCGACGTAGCCGGTGGCCACGCCCGCGCCGGCCACGTACAGCTCGCCGACCACCCCGGGCGCCACCGGGCGCAGCCAGGCGTCGAGCACGAACAGTCCCGCGCCCGCCACCGGTGAGCCGATGGGCGGTGTCCCCGAGCCGGCGGTGAGCGGCGCGCTGACGGCAACGCACATCGTGGTCTCGGTCGGGCCGTAGGCGTTGACCATCACCCGCCCCGGCGCCCAGCGATCGACGACGTCGGCCGGGCAGGCCTCGCCCGCCATCACCAGCGCCACCGATTCCAGTCCCGCCGGATCCAGCGTCGCCACCGCCGACGGCGTCTGGGTCAGCACGGTGACCCCTTGGTCGATCAGCAACGCGCGGAAGTCATCCGGTGAGCGCACCACCGACTCGGGCACCACCACCACGCGCCCGCCGCGCAGCAGCGGCGCGAAGATCTCCCACACCGACACGTCGAAGGCGTACGAGTGGCACTGCGTCCACACGCCCGGGTTGGGCAGGCCGGCGTCGAGGGAGCCGATCAGCTGGGTCACGTTGCGATGCGTGACCGCGACACCCTTGGGCGCCCCGGTGGTCCCCGACGTGTAGATGACGTAGGCGGCGCCCTCGGCCGCGGGCGCCGGCGGCGGGGTGGACGGGTGGCCGTCGATCGACGGGTCCTCGATATCGATGACCCGCACGTCGCGCCCGTCCAGCCGCGACCGCAACCCCCCGGTGGTGATCGCGGCGACCGGCGCCGCGTCGTCGAGCATGAATCGGATCCGCGCCCCCGGGGCCGCCGGGTCGATCGGCAGGTACGCCGCGCCCGTCTTGAGCACCGCCAGGATCGCCACGATCGCCTGAGCCGAGCGCGAAAACAGCAGGGCCACAGACTGTCCCGGGCCGGCACCCTCGGCGATGAGCAGGTGCGCCAACCGGTTGGCCGCCTCGTCCAGTTCCCGGTAGGTCATGGCAACGTCGTCCCAGCCGATCGCCACGGCGTCCGGCCGTTGTGCCACGTGCTCGGCGAACAAGTCCACGATCGACTCGGCGGCGGGCACCGGCCGGCTCAGCGCCGCCCGGTTGCCGAGCTCGCCCAGGTGAGCCCGCTCCGAGGGGGCCAGCAGGTCCACCGAGGACAGCCGCCGGGTCGGGTCGGTGGCCATCGCCACCAGCACCCGCTCCAGCCGCTCGGTCAGCGCCTCGATGGTGCGGGCATCGAAGACGCCGGCGTCGTACTCCACGCGCAGCCCGAGCCGATCCCCCGCCAGGGCGGCTTGCATCGTCAGCGGGTAGTGGTTGCGTTCGAAGACGTTGAAGTCGGTGATGGACAGCTCGTGGTTGACCGCCATCGCCGACGTTTCCAGCGGATAGTTCTCGTAGGCGAACAGCGTGTCGAACAGCTTGTCGTGACCCGTCATCCGGTGGATCTCGGTCAGCGACAGGTGCTCGTGCTCGAGGGTGTCGTTGTGCGCCCGCTGCAGTTCCTCGAGCAGGTCCGTGGTGCGGGTGGCCGGGGTGATGCGGGCCCGCACCGGAATGGTGTTGATCAGCAGGCCCACCATCGACTCGGCGCCGACCACGTCGGCCGACCGGCCGGAGACCGTGGTGCCGAAGGCGACGTCGAAGTGGCCCGTCAGCCAGGTGAGCAGTTGCGCCCACGCGGCCTGCAGCACGGTGCTGACGGTGCTCTGGCACGACCGGGCCAGCTCGCCGAGCGCGCGGGTGGTCTCGGCCGAGACCGCGAACGTCGCAAGGCGCCGGGCGCCCAGCTCCGCCCGCTGCGGCGGCCCGACCAGCGTCGGGGTGTCGAACCCGGCGAGCACCTCACCCCATGCCGCCCGGGCGGCGTCGAGGTCCCGGCCCGCGAGCCACGTGACGAATCGGCGATACGGGGCCGGCGGGGCCAGCGGCTGCCCGGTGAGGCCGGCGAATGTCTCGTTCACCAGGATCGGCACGGACCAGCCGTCCAGCACGATGTGGTGAATCGTGAGCACCAGCCGGTGGCGGTCCTGAGCGGTGCGGATCATCGCGACCCGGAAGGCCGGCCCGTCGGCCAGGTCGTACACGGCGGCGCGTTCGGCGGCACAGAGCTCCCCGACTTGCTCGTCGGCGCCTTCGGCGGCGTCGAGCTCGACGTAGCGCCACGCCATCGCCGGATTCGCGGGGATGACCTGTACCGGCTCGTCGAAGTCCTCGGAGAACCGGGCGACCAGGTGCGGGTGCCGGTCCACCACCGTCTGCACCGCGGCGCGCAGCCGGTCGGGGTCGAGCGGGCCGCTCACGCTGATGTCCAGCTGCACCACATACAGGTCGTCCTCGCGGGCCCGGGTGGTGGTGGCGTGGAACAGCAGGCCTTGCTGCAGCGGGGTCAGCGGCAGCACGTCGGCGGTCGGGTTTCGCCGCTCGAGCTCGTCGATCTGGTGCTGGACCAGCCGGGCCGGCAGGATGTCCGACGGCGTCAGGCCGCCGCCCCCGGCTCGCACGTGGGCGCAGATGCCGGTCAGCGCCTCGAACCAGAGCCGGCTCAGCCGGGTGACCTGCTCGCGGTCCAGGGCCGACGGCGCCCACGTCCAGTTCGCGTGCAGCTGCGGGCCGGCCTCGCCGTCGGCGGTGCCCGCGTTGAGGTCCACGGTGTGCATCAGCGGCATGGGCACCGCCGTGCTGGTCCCGGTGATCGCGGAGCCGTCCCGGGAGATCCGCCACAGCTCGCCGGACATCTCGGCCGCCGCGCCGCCCAGCCGGCCCAGGTAGTTGAAGCCGACCGTCGGGTCGGAGCCGTCCAGGTCGGTCTCGGGGTTCAGGTAGCGCAGCAGCCCGTAGGTCAACGGGTCCGGCACGGCCCGCAGCTGTTCCTTGGCGCGCTTGAGCACCGCGCCCAGCGCCGGGGCTCCGGAAAGCACTTGCGCCCAGGGCAATTCGTCGACCGCCAATGCCACCGGGTATTTGGTGGTGAACCAGCCGACGGTGCGCGAGAGGTCCACGCCGCCGGCCAACTCCTCGTGACGCCCGTGCCCCTCCACGTCGATGCCCACCGGCGCGCCGTCGGTGCCCAGGAACTCCGCCCACGCCAGGGCGTACCCGATCAACAGGATGTCGTTGACCCCGGCGTGGAACGCCGCCGGGGCCTCGCCGAGCAGGGTGCGGGTGGTCTCCACGTCGAGTCGCACCGACAGGTGCTCGGCGGTCTCGTACGTGTCGGTCTCGGGCCGGATGGGGGGCAGCGCGGGCGGGGTCGCCATGATCCGCCGCCAGGCGTCGGCCCGCTCGACCACCGCCGGGGCGTGCGCGTGCCGGCTCAGCAGGGCGGCCCAGCGGGCGAACGACGTGCCGCCCGGCGGCAACGCCACCGGCTGCCCGCCGCGATGCTGCGCCCAGGCGATGTTCAAGTCCTCCAACAGGATTCGCCAGGACACCCCGTCGACGGCGAGGTGGTGAATGATCAGCACCAGTTGGCGGGTCGAGGTGGCCCACAGCGCGCTCACCATCACCCCGTTGGCCGGGTTCAGCCGGGACCGCGCCGCCAGCACCGCGGCATCGGACAGCGCGTCGACCGCGCGCAGGCGGTCGGCCGCGTCCACCGTTCCCGCGTCGGGCACCGTCAGCGACCACCCGTCGCCGACCCGCAGCCGCAGCATGGCGTGGCGGTCCAGCAGGGCCTGCAACACCGCCATCACGTCGGCCTCGGTGACCCCGGCGGGCGCGTCGACGACCATCGTCTGGTTGAACTGGTCGACGGGGCCGTTCACGCTCTGCAGCCACCGCATGATGGGGGTCGCCGGCAGTTCCCCGGTGCCCTCGTCGGTCCCGCCGACGTCGCCGTCGGCCGCGGCGACCACGCGGGCCAGCCGGGCGACGGTCTGCTCGACGAAGATGTCGCGCGTCCGGCACGCCAGCCCCGCGGCGCGCGCCCTGGTGACCACCTGCATCGACGAGATGCTGTCGCCGCCCAGGTCGAAGAACGAGTCGTCGACGCCGACCCGCTCGACGCCGAGCACCTGGGCGTAGATGCCGGCCAGGATCTCCTCGGTGGGGTTGGTCGGGGCCCGGTAGCGGTCGGTGTCGGAGTATTCGGGCGCCGGCAGGGCGCGGGCGTCGAGCTTGCCGTTGGGGGTCAGCGGCAGCGCGTCGAGCGCCACGACCGCCACCGGGACCATGTAGGCGGGCAGCCGATCGGCCAGGCGGACGCGCAGGTCGGCGGGGTCCGCCGCCCCGGTGACGTAACCGACGAGGCGCTTCTCGCCGGGGTGGTCCTCGCGGGCGACGACGGCCGCCTGCCGCACCCCGGGGAGCTCGGTCAGCGCCGCCCTGACCTCGCCGAGCTCGATGCGGTAGCCGCGGATCTTGACCTGTTCGTCGGCGCGGCCCAGGTACTGCAGCTGCCCGTCGGCGCTCCAGCGGACCAGGTCACCGGTGCGGTACATGCGTGCCCCGGGCCCGCCGAACGGGCACGCGACGAACCGCGCCGCCGTCAGCGCCGCCCGTCGCCAGTAGCCGCGGGCCAGGCCGGCGCCGGCCACGTACAACTCGCCGACCACGCCGGGGGGCACCGGCCGCAGGGACTCGTCGAGCACGAAGAGCGCCGCCCCGGCCACCGGGGAGCCGATCGGGACGACGGCGGATCCAGCCGTTAGCGGCGCGCTGATCGCGGCGTACACGGTGGCCTCGGTGGGCCCGTAGGCGTTGATCATCACGCGGTCGGGCGCCCACCGGTCGACCAGCTCGGCCGGGCAGGCCTCGCCGGCCACCACCAGCGCGGCGGACTCGAGCCCGCTCGGGTCCAACATCGTTGCCGCAGACGGGGTTTGGCTGAGCACGCTGACCCGCTCGGCGACCAGGAGCGCGTGCAGGTCCTCCGGGGACCGGACCACCGCGTCGGGGACCACCACCAGGCGCCCGCCGCGTAGCAGCGCGCCGAAGATCTCCCACACCGACACGTCGAAGCCATAGGAGTGCCACTGCGACCACACCCCGCCGTCCGGGAGGCTCGCGTCCACGGACGCCATCAGCCGGGTCACGTTGCGGTGGCTCACCGCAACGCCTTTGGGGACACCGGTGGTGCCCGAGGTGTAGATCAGGTAGGCGATGTCCTCGGCGCTCGGCGCCGGCAACGCGGTGGCGGGCTGGGCGTCGAGGGCGGGGTCGTCCACGGTGATGACCGGCACGTCGTGCTCGTCCAGCCGGGCGGCGAGCTCGGGGGTGGTCAGCGCCGCGACCGGGTCGGCGTCGGCGAGCATGAAGCCGATCCGGGCCGCGGGGTGCGCGGGATCGATTGGCAGGTAGGCGGCGCCGCTCTTGAGCGACGCAAGGATCGACACGATCGCCTCGGCCGAACGGTGGAACAGCAGCGCCACGCATCGTCCCGGGCCGGCGCCGCGGTCGACGAGTAGGTGGGCCAACCGGTTGGCGGCCTCGTCGAGCTCGCGATAGCTCCACGAGGAGCCGGCGCAGCTGAGCGCCAACGCATCTGGGGTGCGCGCGACCCGGGCGGCGAACGCTTCGGGAATGGACGCCGGCACGGTGTCCGGCGCGGTGAGCACCGCGCGGTGGCCGATCTCGTCCAGCCGGGCGTGTTCGGCGGCGTCGAGCAGGTCGACCGACGAGACCGATCGGGTGGGCTCGGTGGTCATCGTCGCGAGCACCCGCTGCAGGCGCCCGACCAGTGTTTCGACGCTGTCGGCGTCGAACACGTCGGTGCGGAATTCGACCCGCCCGCCGATTCCGGCGGGCTCGTTCGCCTCGGTCCAGCGCTCGGCGAGCGAGAATGTCAGGTCCATGCGGGCGACCTGGGTGTCCAGGGGGATCGAGGTGACCCGGACGTCGCCCAGCGCCAACCCGGTCGCGGCGTCGCCATCCTGGCCGCCGAAGTTCTGCCAGGCCAGCATCACCTGGATCAGCGGGTGATGGGTCAGGCTCCGGGTCGGGTTGACGCGCTCGACCAGCACCTCGAAGGGCACGTCCTGATGCTCGAAGGCTTCCAGGCTGCGTGTCCGCACCCGGTCCAGCAGATCGGCGAAGGTGGGGTCGCCGCTCACGTCGACCCGCAGCACCAGGGTGTTGACGAAGAACCCGACCAGGTCGTCGAGGGCGGGGTCGCGGCGCCCGGCGATCGGGAAGCCCACCGCGACATCGTTGTTCGCGCTGACCTTGGACAGCAGCACCGCCAGGGCGGCCTGCACCACCATGAAGTTGGTCGCGTTGTGTTCGCGAGCGACCGCCGCGATCTGCTGCTGCAAGTCGGCCGGCCAGTCAATCGGCACGGTGGCGCCGCGCTGGTCCGCGACCTGGGGGTAGGGCCGATCGGTGGGCAACTGCAACCGCTCCGGCATGCCGGCCAGGGCCTTTTCCCAGTAAGCCAGCTGACCGGCGATGCGGCTGTCGCGATCCTTCAGGTCACCGAACTGGTCACGCTGCCACAGGGTGTAATCGACGTATTGGACCGGCAATTCGGCCCATTGGGGCGCCTCCCCCGCGCACCGGCTGGCGTACGCGACGCCGAGGTCTGCGGTCAGCGGCCGCAGCGACCACCCGTCGGCGGCGATGTGGTGCACGACGGCGACCAGCACGTGTTCGTCGTCGGCGACGCGGAACAGCCAGGCCCGCAACGGGATATCGGTCGACAGGTCGAAGGTGTCGCGGGCCGCGGCCTTGACGGCCTCGTCCAGCCGGCTCGCCGACCAGCCGGCGGCGTCGACGACGTGCCAGCCGAAATCGGCTCGCTCCGCAGGGATGACCACCTGCTGTGGTGTTCCGTCGGGGGCCGCGAACACGGTCCGCAGGCTTTCGTGGCGGGCCACCACGTCGGCCAGGGCCGCGCCGAGCGCCTGCGCGTCGAGCGGGCCACGCAGCCGCATGGCCGCCGCCATGTTGTAAACCGGTGAGGGGCCTTGCAATTGGTCGAGGAACCACAACCGCGATTGGGCGAACGATAGCGGGACCACCGCGGGCCGCGGACCGGCCACCAACGGCTCGAGCCGGCCCGCGCCCTCACCGATCCGGGGTGCCAGCTGCGCGATGGTGGAGGCCTCGAACACGGCCCGCACGGACAGGTATTCGTCGAGGTCGGTGTTGACGGCGGCGATCAGGCGCATCGCCGAGATGCTGTCTCCGCCCAGGTCGAAGAACGATTGGTCGATGCCGACGCGGTCGACGCCGAGCACCTGGGCGTAGATGCCGGCCAGGATCTCCTCGGTGGGGTTGGTCGGGGCCCGGTGGCCCGAGGCGCTGTATTCGGGTGTCGGGAGCGCGCGGGTGTCGAGTTTGCCGTTGACTGTGGTGGGCAGCGCCTCGAGCACCACGATCGCGGCCGGGACCATGTAGCCCGGTAGCCGGTCGGACAGCGCGGCGCGCAACGCGGTCGGCTCGGCCGATCCGGTGACGTAGCCGACCAATCGCTTATCGCCGGGGCGGTCCTCGCGGACGACGACCACCGCTTCGTCGACGCCCTCCAAAGCGGCCAGGGCCGAGCGGATCTCGCCGATCTCGATGCGGTAACCGCGGATCTTGACTTGCTCGTCGGCGCGTCCGAGGTAGTGCAGCTGGCCGTCGGTGCCCCAGCGCACCAGGTCCCCGCTGCGATACATCCGCTGTCCCGGCTCGCCGAACGGGCACGCCACGAACCGCGATGCGGTCAACTCGGGCCGGCGCACGTATCCCAGGCCCACGCCGCGCCCGGCCACGTACAACTCACCGACCACCCCGACCGGCACCGGGCGCAACCAGCCATCCAACACGAACAGTCCCGTGCCCGGCACCGCCGAACCAATCGGCGGCGCACCGGATTTCGCGGTCAGCGGGGCGCTCATGGACGCGAAGATCGTGCTCTCGGTCGGGCCGTAGACGTTCATCATCGCGCGCCCCGGCGCCCAGCGGTCCACCACCTCGGGGGATACCGGCTCCGCGCCGATCACCAACGCCGTGCCTTCCAGGCCCTGCGGGGACAGCATGCCAACGGCCGCCGGGGTCTGACTCAACACGCTGACCTGCTCGGCGACCAGCAGGGCGTGGAAATCCTTGGGCGAGCGGGCCACCGCGTCAGCCACCACCACCAGCCGGCCCCCGTGCAGCAGCGCCCCCCAGATCTCCCACACCGAGAAATCGAACGCATACGAATGGAACTGGGTCCACACCTGCCCGGGCGCCAACGCCACCCCCACCGCCGGGGCGTCGAACAACCGGGTCACGTTGGCGTGGCTGACCGCCACCCCCTTGGGCAGCCCGGTGGTCCCCGAGGTGTAGATGATGTGCGCGATGTCCTCGGGTTCGGGTCCCGGGGGCGCCGTAGCGCGCTGCGACCGCAGAGCAGGGCTGCGCACGTCGATGACCGGCACCGCATACCCGGCCAACTTCTCGGCCAACGCGGCCGTGGTCAGCGCGGCCACCGGCGCGCTATCGGTCAACATGAACTCGATACGCGCGGTCGGCAACCCCGGATCGATCGGCAAATACGCCGCCCCCGACTTCAGCACGGCCAGGATCGCCACGATCGCCTCCGACGACCGCGAGAACAACACCGCCACCGCCGCACCCGGACCCGCACCCCGACCAATCAACAGATGCGCCAACCGATTCGACGCCTCGTCCAACTCCCGGTACGTCAACGACCGACCCTCGAACGACACCGCCACCGCCCCCGGCGTCCGCACCACCTGCGCGGCGAACAACGCCGGAATCGACGCCGGCACCCACGGCTCGGCCAGGACCGCGCGGTTCCCGAAGTCGTCGAGCCTGCGGTGCTCGTCGGCGTCCAGAACGTCCGTCGCCGACAGGCGCCGCTGCGGGTCGGCGGTCATTTCCACCAACACCCGCCGCAGCCGCTCGATCAGCGTGTCGATGTCCTGCGCGTCGAAGACCTCGGTGTCGTATTCGACGCGCAGGCGCAGCTCGTGCCCCGGCTGGGCCTGGATCGTCAGCGGGTAGTGGGTGGATTCCCGGCTGGCGATGTCGGTGATGGACAGCTCCTGATTGCCGGCCAGGGCCGCGGCGTCGATCGGGTAATTCTCGTAGGCGAACAGGGTGTCGAACAGCTGGTCCTGACCGGTGATGCGGTGAATTTCGTTGAGCGCCAGGTGCTGGTGGTCGAGCGTGTGGTTGTAGGCGCCCTGCAGCTGTGCGAGCAGGCCGGCCGCGGTGGTGGTCGGCGTGATGTTCGCCCGCACGGGCACGGTGTTGATCAGCAGGCCGACCATCGATTCCGAGCCGGGGATCTCGGCCGGCCGGCCCGAGACCGTGGTGCCGAACGTGACGTCGTGTTGGCCCGTGAGCCAGCACAGCAGTTGCGCGTAGGCGGCCTGCAGCACGGTGTTGACGGTGGTGTGGCAGGAGCGGGCCAGCTCGCCCACGGCGCGGGTGAGTTCGGCCGGCAGCCCGAGCGTCGCGGCGGCCTGCTTCCCCGGCCGCAGCCGGTCCTGGCGGCCGACCAGCGTCGGGGTATCGAAGCCGGCGAAGACCTCGGCCCAGGCGGCGCGGGCGGCATCGCGGTCGCGGGCGGCCAGCCAGGTGACGAAGCTGCGGTACGGCGCGGGCGCGGGAAGCCGCTGACCGTAGTAGGCGGCAAAGATGTCGCCGAGCAGGATCGGCATCGACCAGCCGTCGAGCACGATGTGGTGGTTGGTCAGCACCAGGCGGTGGCGGTCAATGCCGGTGCGGACCAAGGCAACCCGGAAGGGCGGCTGGTTGGCGAGGTCGCACACGGCGGCGCGCTCGGCGGCGCACAGCCGCCGGACCCGCTCGTCGACGTCGACGTCGTCGCGCAGGTCGATGTACTGCCAGGCCGCGGCGGGCTCGGCCGCGATGATTTGCACCGGCTCGTCGAAGTGATCGACGAAGCGGGCCACCAGGTTTGGGTGCCGCCTGACCACGCCGCGGACGGCGTCGCGCAGCCGGTCGGGGTCGAGTGTGCCGGTGATGCTGATGTCGAGCTGACCCGCGTAGAGGTCGCTGGCATCCTGGCCGGCGCCCCGGACGGTGTTCGCGTGGAAGAGCAGCCCCTGCTGCACCGGGGTCAGCGGTAGCACGTCGGCGACGTCGTGTTGCCGCTGCAGCTGGTCGATCTGCTGCTGGTTGAGGCGGGCCGGCGCGACGTCCGAGGGCGTCAATCCGCCGCCGCCGGATCGCACGTGGGCGCAGATCCCGGCGAGGGCCTCGAACCAGAGCCGGCTCAGGCGGGTGACCTGTCCGTCGTCGAGCGCGGAGGGCGCCCAGGTCCAGTTGGCGTGCAGGTGCGGACCGCTCTCAGTGTCGACGGTGGCGGCGTTGAGCTCCAGGGTGTGCATCAGCGGCATGGGGATGGCCGCGGCCGCGGCGGTGACCGAGCCCGGCACCGGCCGCCACACGTCCTCGGTGAGCCCGGCCGTACCGCCTTGGCGCCCAAGGTAGTTGAACCCGATCGGCGGGTCGGCCCCGTCCAGGCCGGCATCGGCGTTCAGGTAGCGCAGCAACCCGTAGGTCAGCGCGTCCGGGAGGGCGCGCAGCTGCTCCTTGCCGTCCTTGACCGCCGCGCCGAGCGCGGCGTCACCGGCGGCCACCCGCGCCCAGGACAGCCCGCCGACGTTCAAGGCCACCGGGTATTTGGCGGTGAACCACCCGACGGTGTGCGACAGGTCGATGTCGCGGCCCAGCTCCTCGTTGCGGCCGTGGCCCTCGACGTCGATGCCGATCGGCGCGTGGGGGTTGCCCAGGAATTCGCCGAGCGCCAGGGCGAACGCGACGAGCAGGACGTCCTGGATGCCGGCGTGGAAGGCCGCCGGCACCTCACCGAGCAGCATGCCGGTGGTCTCCGCGCCCAGCTCCATCGACAGGTGCCCGGCGGTGGCGAAGGTGTCCACGCCGGGGCGCACCGGGGGCAGCGCCGCGGGGGTGGCCGCCACCTGTCGCCAGGTGCCAAGCTGGTCGAGAACGTCCGGGTGGCCCGCGCGTTCGGCCAGCCGCGACGCCCACCGGGCGAACGACGTCCCCGCCGACGGCAGCGCCACCGGCTGCCCGAGCCGGTGCTGGGCCCAGGCGATATTCAAGTCTTCCAACAGGATTCGCCAGGACACCCCGTCGACGGCCAGGTGGTGGACGATCACCACCAGCTGGTTGGTGGTGGCGACCCACAGCGCGCTGAGCATCGCCCCGGCGGCCGGGTTCAATCGCGAGCGGGCCTCGACGAGTGCCGCGTCGGATAGTTCGTCCACCGTGTGCAGGCAGTCGCGGGCGTGCACCGCGCCGGGCTCGGGCACCGTCAGCGACCATTCGTCGTCGAGGCGTAGCCGCAGCATGCCGTGCCGGTCGAGCAGCGCCTGCAGCACCGCCAGCACGTCGGCCTCGCCCACCTCGACGGGGGCCTGCACCAGCATCGTCTGGTTGAACTGATCGACCGGCCCGTCCACTGCGCGCAGCCAATGCATGATCGGGGTGGCCGCCACCGGACCCACGCCCTCGTCGATCACGTCGGTGCCCGCCTCGGCCACCTCGGCCACCCGCGCCAGCCGGGCCACGGTCTGCTCGACGAACAGGTCGCGGGTGCGGCAGATCAGGCCGGCGGCGCGTGCCCGCGTCACCACTTGCATCGACGAGATGCTGTCGCCGCCAAGGTCGAAGAAGGAGTCGTCCACCCCGACCCGGTCGAGCCCGAGCACCTGGGCGTAGATGCCGGCCAGGATCTCCTCGACGGCGTTGCCCGGGGCGCGATATTGGTCGGCGTCGGCGTACTCCGGTGCGGGCAGTGCGCGGGTGTCGAGCTTGCCGTTGGGGGTGAGCGGCAGGGCCGGCATCGCGACCACGGCCGCGGGAATCATGTACGCGGGCAACCTCTCCGCCAACGCGGCGCGGACCTCGGCGGGGTCGGCCGTTCCGGTGAGGTAGGCGACCAGGCGCTTGTCTCCGGGACGGTCCTCGCGGGCGATGACCACCGCCTGCTCCGCCCCGTCCAGCCAGGCCAGCGCCGCGCGCACGTCGCCGAGCTCGATGCGATAGCCGCGGATCTTGACCTGCTCGTCCACCCGGCCCAGGTAGTCCAGCTGCCCGTCGGCGCGCCAGCGGACCAGGTCCCCGGTGCGGTACATGCGGGTTCCGGCTCCGCCGAACGGGCAGGCCACGAACCGCGACGCGGTCAGGCCGGCGCGCTGCCAATATCCGCAGGCGACACCCGAACCGGCAACGTACAACTCGCCGACCACGCCGACGGGCACCGGCCGCAACCGCCCATCGAGGACGAACAACGCGCCGCCGGGGACGGGAGACCCGATCGGCACCACACCCGACTCCGCGGCCGCCGCCGTCAGGGGTTCGCTGACCGCCGCGTACACCGTGGCCTCGGTGGGGCCGTAGGCGTTGATCATCGCCCGATCCGACCCCCACCGGTCGACCAGCTCGGCGGGGCACGCCTCGCCGGCCACCACCAGGGTGGCCGACTCCAACCCCTCGGGTGACAGCATCGCCGCCGCGGACGGGGTCTGGCTCAGCACGCTGACCTGTTCGGCGACCAGCAGCGCGTGCAGGTCTTCCGGTGAGCGGGCGACCGACTCGGGCACCACGACCAGCCGTCCGCCGTGCAGCAGGGCCCCGAAGATCTCGTGGACCGAGACATCGAAGGCCAGGGAATGCCACTGCGACCACACCCCGGCGCGCGGCAGACCGGCGTCCATCCGGGCCAGCAGCTGGGTCGCGTTGCGGTGCGTGACCGCAACGCCTTTGGGGACACCGGTGGTGCCCGACGTGTAGATCAGGTAGGCCAGGTCCTCCGGACCGGGCGCGGGCAGCGCCGGGCCGGGTTGGGCGGCGGCGCCGACGTCATCGATGTCATCGATGTCGATGACCGGGACGTCGTGGCCGACGAGCCGGTCGGCCAGGTCGGCGGTGGTGATGACGGCCATCGGCGCGGCGTCGGAAAGCACGAATCCGATGCGGGCCTCCGGCAGCGCCGGGTCGATCGGCAGATAGGCCGCGCCGGACTTGAGCACCCCCAGGATCGCCACGATCGCCTCGGCCGACCGCGAAAACAGCAGCGCCACAAACTGTCCCGGGCCCGCCCCGCGGCCGGCCAACACGTGCGCCAGCCGGTCCGCCGCGGCGTCCAACTCTCGGTAGGTCATGGATAGGCCGCCGCACACGAGTGCCACCGCCTCCGGCGTGCGGGCCACCTGCGCGGCAAACAACTGTGGAATGGACACCGGCGCGGCGCCCGGGCCGGTCAGCGCCGCGCGGTTCCCGATCTGGTCGAGGCGGGCGTGCTCGGCCGCGTCGAGCAGGTCCAGGGTCGACAGCGCGTGGCAGGGGTCCACGGTCATCGCGGTCAAAACCCGCTGCAGTCGCCGGACGAGCGCCTCGATGCTGTCCGCGTCGAACACGTCGGTGCGGAACTCCACCGTCCCGCCGATCCCGGCCGGCTCACCGGCCTCGGTCCAGCGCTCGGCCAACGAGAACGTCACGTCCATGCGGGCGGTTTGGGTGTCCACCGGCATCGGCGTGATCTCGACGTCGCCCAGGGTCAGTCCCGCGACCGGGCCGCCGCCCTGCCCGGCGAAGTTCTGCCACGCCAGCATCACCTGAACCAACGGATGATGGCTCAGGCTGCGGGTGGGGTTGAGTCGTTCCACGAGCACCTCGAAGGGCACGTCTTGGTGTTCGTACGCGGCCAGGCTGCGCTGCCGCACCTGCGACAGCAGGTCGGTGAAGGTGGGGTCGCCGTCTAGCTCGTTCAGGTCGACCCGCAGCACCAGCGTGTTGACGAAGAACCCGACCAGGTCGTCGAGTGCGGGGTCGCGCCGCCCCGCGATCGGGAACCCAACGGCCACATCGGAACTCGCGCTGATCTTGGCGAGCAGCACCGCCAGCGCGGTCTGGACCACCATGAAGCTGGTCGCGTTGTGCTGGCGGGCCAGCTCGCCGACCCGCCGCTGGAGCTCGGCCGGCCAGTCCACCTCCACGGTGGCGCCGCGCTGATCGGCGACCAGCGGGTAGGGCCGGTCCGTGGGCAGCGGGATCCGGTCGGGCATGCCGGCCAGCGCCTCTTCCCAGTAGGCCAGCTGGGCGGCGATGGGGCTGCTGCTCTCGTCGAGGTCACCGAGCTGAGCGCGCTGCCACAGGGTGTAATCGACGTATTGCACCGCCAGCGGCGCCCAGCCGGGGGCGTGTCCGGCACACCGGCTCGCATACGCGACGCCGAGGTCGCGCACCAGCGGGGTGATCGACATGCCGTCGGCCGCGATGTGGTGAACCACGGCGACCAGCACGTGCTCGTCGTCGTCGACACGGAACAGCTCTGCCCGCAACGGGATTTCGGTCGCGAGGTCGAAGGTGTAGCGCGCCGTGGCGCCGATGGCCTCGTCGAGCTGGTCGGCGGACCAGCCGCCCGCGTCGACGACCGACCACCCGAAGTCCGCCCGCTCGACCGGGGTCACCAGCTGCTGGGGCGTGCCCTCGGGCGCCGCGATCAGGGTGCGCAGGCTCTCGTGGCGGGCCACGACGTCGGCCAGCGCCGCACCGAGCGCGTCGGCGTCCAGGCGCCCGGTCAGCCGCAGCGCGGCCGCCATGTTGTAAACCGGTGACGGGCCTTGCAATTGGTCGAGGAACCACAGGCGGTTCTGCGCGAACGACAGCGGAATGACCGCCGGCCGCTCGGCGGCCACCAACGGCGCCAGGCCGCCCGTGCCCTCGCCGATCCGCAGCGCCAGCTGGGCCACCGTGGGCGCCTCGAACACGACGCGGACCGGCAGGCCGGCACCGAGGGTGCTGTTGATCGCGGCGACCAGGCCCATCGCCGAAATGCTCTCGCCGCCGAGTTCGAAGAAGGAGTCGTCGGTGCCGACGCGGTCGAGACCCAGGACCTCGGCGAAGATGCTGGCCAGGATTTCTTCGGTCGGGTTCTGCGGGGCGCGGTAATGCCCCGCGCCGTATTCGGGCGCCGGCAGCGCGCGGGTGTCCAGCTTGCCGTTGGCGGTCAACGGCAAGGCCTCGAGGCCCACGATCGCCGCGGGCACCATAAACCCCGGCAACCGCTCGGAAAGCCGTTCGCGCAACACACCCGGATCGGCCACACCCGTGACATAACCAACCAACCGCTTATCCCCGGGGCGGTCCTCACGGGCGATCACCAC
This sequence comes from Mycobacterium paraffinicum, assembly GCF_001907675.1. Lineage (GTDB taxonomy): Bacteria > Actinomycetota > Actinomycetes > Mycobacteriales > Mycobacteriaceae > Mycobacterium > Mycobacterium paraffinicum_A. Next base: position 313 of record NZ_MPNT01000022.1, on the reverse strand, counting down.
CGCCTGCCCAACCCCAGCCAAACCGCTCAACGCCGTCTGGATTTCACCCAACTCGATCCGATACCCACGAATCTTGACCTGCTCATCGGCACGACCCAGATAGCGCAACTGCCCATCGCCACCCCAGCACGCCAGATCCCCGGTCCGATACATCCGCGTTCCGACCCCACCGAACGGACACGCCACAAACCGCGACCCGGTCAGCCCCGCCCGGCCCAGATAGCCCGTCGCCACCCCGGACCCGGCCACATACAACTCCCCGACCACCCCCTCGGGCACCGGGCGCAACCAGGCATCCAACACGAACAGCGCA
>NZ_MPNT01000021.1 GCF_001907675.1 Mycobacterium paraffinicum | reverse complement strand
GGCCCCGCCACGACGCCGGGATCGGCGGGGGCGGGATCGGGATCCGCCATCGCCGGGGCGGCGCTCAACACCAGCGCTAAGGTGACAGAAGCCAATCCGGCGGCGTTCAGGGCGGCCGACAGCCGCCCGCGCGTCCAGCCCGACATATGCATCCCTCCACATTCGAGTTCCTCACACAGTGTGGCATAGGGCGCCCGCCAGCTAACAAATTCACGGGCGCGCCGCGACCCGTTTAGGCGGTATTTTGGCCGTTGAGCTGGCTGACTATGAATCGCGTGAGCTTGTCGGCGCAACGTCGAGCGCCTGGCGGTTGGCGGCCGCGCCGACGAGCGCGACGGCCATCAAACCGGCCGACGCGGTCAGCATCAGCACGACGCTGCGCTCGTAGAGCAGGCCGCCGGCCAGCGCGCCCGCCATGATGCCCACCTGGAACGCCGTCACGTAGAGCCCCGACGCCCCGTCGGGGTCGTCGGCCCCGCTGCGCATCGCCGCGGACTGCATCATCGGCGACACGGCGGTGGCCATCGCGCCCCAGAGCACGATCGCCGCCGTGCCGATCAGCGCGGCGCCCGCGGCAGGCCGGCCGCCCAGGGCCAGCGCGGTCAGCACGACGAACGCGGCCGTCAAACCGGCCAGGCACCCGATGATGGCGCCCTTGGGCCGGCGGTCCAGCGGCCGCGCCACCAGGCCGACTGCCACCACTCCCGCCGCGCCGTAAGCGGCCAGCACCCACGCCAGGTTCGGCCCGCGCACGCCGACGACTTCGCGGATGATCTCCACGATGTAGGTGTAGGAGACGAAGTGCCCGGTCACGCCGACCATGGTGATGATGCTGACGACGATCAGCCGGCGGTTGCGGTGGTGGCGGGACCGCGGGCCCACGCACTTCAGCTGGTCCTCGGTGAGCACCATCTCCGGCAACAGGACCCGGGCGGCCACCGTGACGATGACGGCCGCCACCGTCACGCACACCACCGCCAGCCGCCAGCCCCACATCAGGCTCATGGCCGCGGTCAGTGGGCTGCCGACGACCAGCGCCAGGCTGGTCCCCATGTAGATCGACATCGTCGCGCGGCCGGCGTGGCTCGGCGGCACCAGCCGCGTCGCGATCGGCGCGATGACCGACCACAACAGGCCGTGGGTGACCGCGCACAGCACCCGACCGGCGGCCAGCACCGCGAAGGTCGGCGCCAGCGCCGAGATCAACTGTGAGACGGTCAGGCAGGCCAGGCTCAGCACCAGCACGCGCCGGCGCGGCAGGTGCGCGGTCCAACGCACCAGCGGAATCGTGGTCAGCGCCGCCACCAGGGCGTACCAGGACAGCAGCGTGCCGACCACGACCAGGCTGACGTGCAGGTTGCGCGCGATGGCCGGCAGCGCCCCGACGGGCAGGATCTCGGCGGTGACGTAGGTGAAGGCCGCCGCGGCCAGCACACCGAGCTGGGCCGCGACCCGTGGGGTCCACGTTCGGGCGGCAGCGTTGGGTTCGGCAGTCATGGCGTCTGTATCGGCCGGGCTACCCAGCTCCTGGGTCGTCGCGCCTAATGCGATCACACTGCCTTACCGTACGGACCGCAACTACGGCTCCCCCCTTATTGCGGCCACAATAAGGGTCTCAACTCGGTCACCAATCAGGAACGAACGAGGCGTGCGATGGCCGCGGAGGCCTCGGCAAGCTTCTGATCGGCGTCGTCTCCCCCCTCGGCCACGGCGCGGGTGACGCAGTGGTTGAGGTGTTCGTCCAGCAAATTCAGGGCGACCGAACGCAGCGCGCTGTTGACGGCGCTGATCTGGGTCAGGACGTCGATGCAGTACTTGTCTTCTTCGATCATTCGCGCGATGCCGCGCACCTGGCCCTCGATGCGCCGCAGCCGCTTGGCGTAGTCGTCCTTCTGCTGCGAATATCCGTGCGCGTTCGTCATGCTGTCCCTATCCCTGCCCATCCGCGCCCCCGCACGTGGCGGGGGCCGGCGTCACGAATCCACCTTATACCCCGCCCGGGTATGACCCGCACATTTGCCGTCCGGCCTGTTCACGCATACTTGCAGGATGGCCACAACACGCGATGCGACCGGAGTCACCGACATCAAACCGCGCAGTCGTGACGTAACCGACGGCCTGGAGAAGGCCGCCGCGCGCGGCATGCTGCGAGCGGTCGGGATGGGTGACGAGGACTTCGCCAAGCCACAGATCGGGGTGGCGTCGTCGTGGAACGAGATCACGCCGTGCAACCTCTCGCTGGACCGGCTGGCCAAGGCGGTCAAGGAGGGGGTGTTCGCGGCCGGCGGCTTCCCGCTGGAGTTCGGGACGATCTCGGTGTCCGACGGCATCTCGATGGGCCACGAGGGGATGCACTTCTCGCTGGTCTCGCGCGAGGTGATCGCCGACAGCGTCGAGACCGTGATGCAGGCCGAGCGCCTCGACGGCTCGGTGCTGCTGGCCGGCTGCGACAAGTCGCTGCCCGGGATGCTGATGGCCGCCGCGCGCCTGGACCTGGCGTCGGTGTTCCTCTACGCGGGATCGATCCTGCCCGGCCGGGCCAAGCTGTCCGACGGCACCGAACGCGAGGTCACCATCATCGACGCGTTCGAAGCGGTGGGCGCGTGCGCGCGCGGGCTGATGCCCCGGGAGGACGTCGACGCCATCGAACGTGCCATCTGCCCGAGCGAGGGCGCGTGCGGCGGCATGTACACCGCCAACACGATGGCCAGCGCCGCGGAGGCCCTCGGCATGTCGTTGCCGGGCAGCGCGGCCCCGCCGGCGACCGATTACCGCCGCGACGGGTTCGCCCGCCGCAGCGGCCAAGCCGTCGTCGAACTGCTGCGCCGCGGGATCACCGCCCGCGACATCCTCACCAAGGAGGCGTTCGAGAACGCGATCGCGGTGGTGATGGCGTTCGGCGGATCGACCAACGCCGTGCTGCACCTGCTGGCGATCGCGCACGAGGCCGACGTGAAGCTGTCGCTCGACGACTTCAGCCGGGTCGGTTCGAAGGTTCCGCACCTGGCCGACGTCAAGCCGTTCGGCCGTCACGTCATGTCCCACGTCGACCAGATCGGCGGCGTGCCGGTGGCGATGAAGGCGCTGTTGGATGCGGGCCTGCTGCACGGGGATTGCCTGACGGTGACGGGGCAGACCGTGGCCGAGAACCTGGCCGCGATCGATCCGCCCGACCCGGACGGCAAGGTGCTGCGGGCGCTGGACAATCCCATCCACCCGACGGGCGGCATCACCATCCTGCGCGGGTCGCTGGCCCCCGAGGGTGCGGTGGTCAAGTCGGCCGGCTTCGACTCCGACGTGTTCGAAGGCACCGCAAGGGTTTTCGACGGCGAGCGGGCCGCGCTGGACGCCCTCGAGGACGGGACGATCACCAAGGGCGACGCGGTGGTGATCCGTTACGAGGGCCCCAAGGGCGGTCCCGGGATGCGCGAGATGCTCGCCATCACCGGTGCCATCAAGGGCGCCGGCCTGGGCAAGGACGTGCTGCTGCTGACCGACGGCCGGTTCTCCGGCGGGACGACGGGGCTGTGCGTGGGGCACATCGCGCCGGAGGCGGTCGACGCCGGCCCGATCGCCTTCCTGCGCGACGGCGACCCGATTCGCCTGGACGTGGCGAACCGCCTGCTTGACGTGCTGGTCGACGAGAACGAATTCGATTCCCGGCGAGCGGGTTTCACTCCCCCTCCGCCGCGCTACAAGACGGGCGTACTGGCAAAGTACGTCAAGCTGGTGAGTACGGCGGCGAAGGGCGCGGTCTGCGGCTAGCCCCGATCGCCGCCTCGCTCAACGGGTTTGGAATCTATGCGTGGGTGGCCGCCGCCCGCGTGCGCCTGCCGAAGTAGGCGGCGTTGACGCCCAACAGGGTCAGCAACGCACCCGCTACGACGTTCGACCACATCACGCCGGCGGTCAGCGTCATGCCCGGTAGGATCCACAACGACGCGATGACCCATACGCCGAGGACCGGCATCGTCCAGGTCAACCCGTGTGCACGGTCGAGTGCCGTCGCGAACCCGTAGGCCAGGAATGCCGCGGCAATTCCGGCGATCAGGTTAGACGTGGCAAGCGATCCCGTGGCGCTGAAGCCCACCAGCCACGGTGACGCGGCCACGTACAGGCCCGTCAGCAGCGCCAGCCCGAAGGTGACGTGCGCACTCATCGACTCGGCCACGCGGTCGTAATTCGCGCGCAGAGCCAACAAGTCGGGGTGGTGATCAATTGATGAATGGACTGTACTCATTTTGGGACCTTTCTGTTATGCAGCAAGCTTTTTGAGCTATCTGCACCCATCCATCTGCGGTCAAGATTACGCTCGATCGCCGCATGCCAGCAACGAAATCCTGCCCGCTAGCGTCATCAGGAAGCGCGTCCCCACCACGTCGATGTCCGACGACGCACACCGGCGAAACCGCACTGCGAATAAGCGAACTCGGCCCCGCCGCGCCGGCGGTCGCCGACCTCCGCCCGCGTTAGCGCACCAGCGCGAGCGCAAAGCCGTCCCAGCGCTTGGCCCCGACCGTTTGGATCACGGCGGTGTCCAGTCGCGGGTGCTCGCCCATCAGCCGCAACGTCTCGCGGACGGCCCGCGCCTGCGCATCGTGCTGTGGGTCCAGGACCTGTCCCTCGCGAACAACGTTGTCCGCCACGATGAGTGCGCCGGGGCGGGCTAGCCGGACCGCCCAGTCCAGGTAGGCGACGTAGTTCTCTTTGTCCGCGTCGATGAACACCAAGTCGAACGGCCCGCCGTTCAAGGTCGGCAATGTGTCCAGCGCTGCGCCGACGATCACCTCCACCCGGTCGGCGACGCCCGCCCGTTCCAGGTTGGTCCGGGCGACCTCGGCGTGCCTGGGCTCGTATTCCAGGGTCACCACCCGGCCCTGCGGGCCGGCGCCGCGGGCGAGCCAGATGGTGCTGAAGCCGCCCAGCGTGCCGATCTCCAGGATGCGGTGCGCCTGGATGGCGGCGGCCAGCAGGCTCAGAAACTTGCCCTGCTGGGCCGACACCGCGATCTGCGGCAGGCCGGCCGCGTCGCTGGCCTCGACCGCTCCGCTCAGCGCCGGATCGTCACCGATCACGGTGTCGTTCAAAAAGTCGTCGACGTCTTGGGGCGTTGGGTTCTGGGTCATGCCACCAAGCTAGCCGCGCTTCGCCGCGGCGGTATCGGATGGGTCACGGTCGTTTACCTATACCCACGGGGGGTATACAGTGGGCAGCGTGGTCGATCACAGCCGTAAGGGATCACAACAGAGAAATGGGTGAGTGAAATGGCAAATTACGAAGCAGGCACCGAACTGACCTGCGGCCACGAGGGCTGCGGGTGTCGCGTTCGCATCGAGGTTCCCTGCCACTGCTCGGGTTCGGGCGAGCCGTACCGCTGCACCTGCGGTGACGAGCTGACCCCGGTCAAGTAGTCCGCGCAGGCTCGCGTCGAGTGTGCGTCCTGGGCGGCGACACGCCGGGGTTGGAAAACCCTGAGCGCACAGCCAAAGCCGTCAACGCACACTCGATGCGGCCGGGGCCCCGCGATCAGCGCCCGAAGGTACGGCCGGCCAGCTCGACCGTCGCGGTCAGCTGCGGTGTGACGGCCGACGTACTGACTGCCACCCGATATTCGCCGCCGTCGATGCGCCAGCGTCCCAGGCCGCCGTCGTAGCGGGCGAGCAGGCGCGGGTCCGCCTCGACGGTCACCTGACAGCTGGCGCCAGGTTCCAGCTCGACCCGCTCGAATCCCAGCAGCCGCAGGCATGGCCCGTCCGGGGCGTCGGTCAGATACAGCTGCGGGACGTCGGCCCCCGGCCGGGTGCCGGCGTTGACCACGCTGAAGCCGGCGGTCACCGTGTCCCCGCCGCTCACCACAAGGTCTAGATAGTCAAAACTCGTGTAGGACAGGCCATGTCCGAAGGCGAACGCCGGCGTCGCTCCGGTGGCGGCGAACCAGCGGTAGCCGACGTCGGATCCCTCGACGTACTCGATCGTGCTCGGCTCCCCCCACGAGGCGCCGAGGCCGGGCAGCTCCGGGCGCGGCGTCTGGCGCAGGTCGGCCGGGAAGGTGATCGGTAGGCGCCCCGACGGATTAACCCGCCCCGCAAGGACTTCCGCGATGGCCCGGGCGCCGGCCTGGCCCGGATACCAGGCCTGCACGATGGCCCGCACCGAGTCGCGCCAGGGCATGGTCACCGGATTGCCGGTCTCGAGCACCACGACGGTGTTCGGGTTGGCGGCGGACACGGCGGCGATCAACGCGTCCTGCCCCTGCGGCAGCGCCAGGTCGACGATGTCGAACCCTTCCCCCTCGGCGCGCACGGCGAACACGATCGCGATGTCGGCGCGACGCGCCGCGAGCGCCGCCTCCGCGGGACTGATGCCGGGGTCGAACTCGATCCGGGCGTGCGGGAATTGCGTGCGCAGCGCCTCCAGCGGGCTCGACGGCAGCAGGTGCAGCTTGCGCAGCCCGGCCTCGAGTCCGGCGCCGCCGATCGGGATCACCGCCGCGTAGCCGCCCGGCGGGACGACGGCGCTCGACCCGTAGCCGGTCGGCACGCCCACGTTCGCGTACCCGCCGATGACCGCGATCCGGGTGGCGGATTCCGGCGCCAGGGGCAGCAGGCCGCCGTTGCTCAGCAGCACGATCCCCTGCCGGGCGATCCGCAACGCAATCTCGTTGTGCGCGGCCAGATCCGGCGCGGGCGCGGCGTCGGCCCGGTCGATGCCGACCGCGAACATCGACCGCAGGATCCGCCGGACCATGTCGGAGAGCCGTTCGTCGCTGAGCCTGCCGTCGGCATGCGCGGCCCGCAACGGCGCACCGAACGCCTCCGACTGCCACAGCAGCGCATCGATTTGCGCCCCGCACTCCTGGTCGAGCCCGCCGAGCGCGCACTCCCAGGACGGCGTGGCCCCCCAATCGGACATGACCCAACCGGGGTATCCCCAGGCACCTTTCAGCACCCGGTTGATCAGGACGTCGCTGGCCGCGGCGTAGACGCCGTTGACCTTGTTGTAGGCGGTCATCACGGCGCCCGGCCTGGCGCGCTCGATGGCGATTTCGAAGGCCAGCAGGTCGGATTCGCGATGGGCGTCGGCGTCGACGACCGCGTCCAGGAAGTGGCGATTGGTCTCATTGCAGTTCAGCGAGTAGTGCTTGACGGTCGAGATGACGCGCTGTTGCTGGATGCCGTCGATCGACTCCGCGGCGATCGTGGCGGTCAAAAGCGGGTCCTCGGAAAGGTATTCGAAGTTGCGCCCGTTCCGCGGATCGCGCGCGAGGTTCATCGCGCCGGCGAGCTGCACGTTGAATCCGCGGCTGCGGGCCTCCCGGCCGATCACCTCACCCGCGGCGCGGGCGAGCGCGGGATCGAAGCCCGCGGCCAGCGCCAGGCCGGCGGGCAGCGCGGTGGCGGTGTCACCGGGGCGGTAGCCGGGGTTGGTCACGCCGAGGCCGGCGTCGCTCATCAGCAACGCCGGGATGCCGAGCCGGGGAACGCCGGGGACATAGCCGGCGCTCATCGGGACGCCCGGTGGGATGCGTTCGTCGCGCACCGGCCACATGTCACCGGCCCCCATCACGCCGACCAGCAGCGAGAACCGCTCGTCGTCGGTCAGCTGGGCCTCGACCTCGCGCGCCCGGGCGTCCGCATCGTCGCCGAACGAACTCATCGCACACCCTCTTTGGCGTAGACGACGCGCAGCACGTGGCCGAGCTCGGGCCCCATCACCAGCTCCGCCAACTCGCCGAACGTCGCGACGAACTCCGGGCCGTGCGGCGGCTCGGCCTGGCACAGGTGGTGAGCGACCTCGTGCAGCACCACCAGTTCGCGCAGCGCCCAGTCAGCGGTGTCACGGTCCGGGACCGCGATAACGCCTGCGCCATCGCGGAATTCGTAGTGGGCCGCGGTGGCGGCCCGTCGCGGCCGCACCCGCAGCGGCGCGACCGAAGGCCACCGCCGGCGCACCGCCGGCAACGCAAGCACCTGGTCAACATAGCGCTGCGCGGCGGAAACCGAGCCGAATCGCCCCTCCGGCGGCAGCGTGAGCTGCGCGCCGAAGAAGTCCACGGACGGCGACCCGTGCTCGGCGGCACGGTCGAACAGCGTCCGGACGAACTCCTCGGCCGCGTAAACCTTGGCGCGCTGGGAGTCCCTCTGGGCGGAGCGCCCCGAGCTCACCGGCCCAACGGGGTGCGCGCGCCCGGGAGTTCGGGGCTGCTGCCCAGCCGCGCCCGGCGGCCGGCCCGGTCCCCCGCGCGCCGCGCGGCCGAGGAATAGCCCGCCGTCGCCCGGCTGACCTGATATGTGCCCCGTGCCTTCGAGGCTCCCCGGTAATAGTCGTGCAGCTCGACATCCTTGTCGCGCAACGCAATCGCCGTGCCCGGCGGACGACGCCGGTCCTTGGTGGCCTCGCGCCGCGCCTCGTCACGGGCCTCCGCCAGGCGCTGGCCCACGCGCGCCCCGAAGGCCAGCTGGAAGTTCAGCCGTGCGGTGATGGTGGGCGTCGGCCGGTGCGCCCCCGACGCCAGGTAGGCGTCCGACGCCCGCACCATCTGGACCACCAGGCTCGCGTACAACGCGTGGGTGGCGTCGATGTCCTCGGCGAACCCGTAGGCGTAGACGAACGTCGAATTCGACGCCACATCACAGCGCACGTCGTTGGCCATCGCGATCAACACGAACAACTGCACATAGGTCCGCAGCCCCTTGGTGCCGGCCTCTCCGATGGTGATGGTCCGCTGCGTCGGGGCCTGCGCCGGCGAGCGGTTCGCCGCGTGGGACCGCGCCACCGCCAAGTCGATGGAGGACGCCGTGGCCAACCGCTGCGCGGCGCTCATGAAAGCGTCCGCCTCGTGCGGGTTGTCGGTGCCCTCGGCCTGACGCAACAGTGCGGCGATGCGGGCCAGCATTTTGTCGTCCGTCATATGCGCCACTTCTCCTCATCGCTGCGCTCTGCATCGTCGTCGGCGCGCGTCATATGCGCCACTCTCCCCCTCGCCGCTTCGCGGCTGGGGGTACCCCCACCTCATCGCTGCGCTCTGCATCGTCGTCGGCGCTCGTCATATGCGCCAAAATACGGGAGCCTTACGACACTTCCGCCTCAGAGCCGGGCGGTGATCCAGGAGACCACGTCTCCCAGCACCTGGTCACGCTCCGGCTCGTTGAAGACCTCGTGGTAGAGCCCCGGGTAGACCTTGAGTTCGACATCGGTGGACCCGACGCACTCGACCAGCCGCCGGCTGCCCGCGACCGGGATCAGGTGGTCGTCGGAGCCGTGCACCACCAGCAGCGGCGCCGTCAGCGCCGGCGCGCGCTGCGGCATGGTCTCGCCGACCTGCACGAGGGCGCGACCGATGCCGGCCGGAACCTTGCCGTGGTACACCAACGGATCGCTCTTGTAGGCCGCCACCACCTCCGGGTCCCGGGAGATGGCGTCGACGTCCAGCTCCTGCACCGGCAGGCCGGGCACCAGGACACCGAGCACCCGGGCGGCCAGCACCATCAGCGGCGACACCTGATCCTGGGCGGCCACCGCGGGCCCCGACAGCACCATCAGGTCGTAGTTGTCGGGCCGTTCGACGCCGTAGGCGAACACGATGCCGCCGCCCATGCTGTGCCCGAGCACGATGCACTTGAGGCCGGGGTGCTCCCGGGTGGCGATCCGCACCAGGCTGTCGAAGTCCGCCGTGTATTCGGAGATGTCGCGCACCAGCATCCGCTTGCCACCCGAGCGGCCATGCCCGCGATGATCCAGCGCGTAGGTGACCAGGCCCGCCTCGCCGAAACGCGTCGCGACGTGGTCGTACCGGCGGGCGTACTCGCCGAAACCGTGCGACAGCACTACCACCGCCCGCGGCGCGGTGTCCGGCGTCCAGACGTCGTAAACGATGCGCACTCCACCGAATCCGTCGAAGTTCCGTTCGGCTCGGTTCACTGCACGCTCCTAGTCATTACGGGCAGCGTAATGGCTCCCGGTGCAGGTCGCCCGGCCAGACACTGCCGTAGGCTCTCCCATCGTGGGACTGCTTGCGCAAAACACCGCAGACTCCGACCGCGTCCCCCGGGTCGGCGGTGACTTTTCGGCCCACGCCGAGCCGTACCGCCGTGAGCTGCTGGCCCATTGCTACCGGATGACCGGGTCGCTGCACGACGCCGAGGATCTGGTGCAGGAAACGTTGTTGCGTGCGTGGAAGGCCTACGACCGGTTCGAGGGCAAGTCCTCGATGCGGACGTGGCTGCACCGCATCGCCACCAACACCTGCCTGAGCGCGCTGGAGGGCAGGCAACGCCGGCCGCTGCCGACCGGGTTGGGCGCCCCCAGCTCCGACCCCACCGCCGAACTGCACGAGCGGCGCGAGGTGCCCTGGCTGGAACCGCTCCCGGACCTGACGAATGACCCGGCCGACCCCTCGGTCATCGTCGGGTCGCGAGAGTCGGTCCGGTTGGCGTTCGTCGCTGCGCTGCAACACCTTTCACCCCGGCAGCGGGCGGTGTTGCTGCTGCGCGACGTCTTACAGTGGAAGGCCGCCGAAGTAGCCGACGCGATCGGCACCACCACGACCGCCGTCAACAGTTTGCTGCAGCGCGCCCGGTCCCAGCTCGACGCCGTCGGGCCCAGCGCCGGCGACCGGTTGGCCGCACCGGATTCCCCGGAAACCCAGGACCTGCTGGCGCGCTACATCGCCGCCTTCGAGACCTACGACATCGACCGATTGGTCGAACTGTTCACCGCCGAAGCCGTCTGGGAGATGCCGCCGTACGCCGGTTGGTATCAGGGTGCGCGCGACATCGTCACCCTCATTCACCAGCAATGCCCCGCCGAACACCCCGGCGACATGCGCCTGTTGCCGCTGATCGCCAACGGTCAGCCCGGCGCCGCCATGTACATGCGCGCCGGTGACCGGCACGTGCCCTTCCAGCTGCACGTGCTCGACGTGCGCGGCGACGGGGTGTCACACGTGGTGGCGTTCCTCGACGAGAAGCTGTTCGCGAAGTTCGGCCTGCCGGAGGCGCTATGACATACATTGACGTCACACCCGCGTCCGGAAAGCCGCTTCTGCTGTTGGGTGCCTTCGACATCGGCAGCGTCGGTTACGCCGCCGAAGAGTTCTTCATCTCCGGCACGGCATCCTCCTACGCCCCGGAGGGCAAGCTCGGCCCGGACGGTCGCTGGGACGTAACACGCAGCGGTACAGCCGATTACACGACGAGGATCGTGGCAATCACGCCCACCGATCCGGCCCGTTTCAACGGCACCGCGCTGGTCGAGTGGCTCAACGTCAGCGGCGGCATCGACGCGCCCGCGGTGTGGATGATGGCGCACCGGGAAATCGTCCGGGCGGGCTACGCCTACGTCGCCGTCTCGGCGCAGAAGGTGGGGATCGACGGCGGCACCAGCCTGCTCGGGATGGACATGTCGCTGAAGACTCAAGATCCGGCCCGCTACGGGAGCCTGCACCACCCCGGCGACGCCTTCGCGTTCGACATCTTCTCCCAGGCCGGCGAACTGGTCCGGGATCGAGGCGATGGCATCCTCGGCGGGCTGCATCCGCAACACGTGATCGGGATCGGCGAGTCGCAATCGGCGATGTTCCTCACCACCTACGTCAACGCCGTCGATCCGCTCGCCGGGGTTTACGACGGCTTCCTGGTGCACTCGCGATTCGGGCCCGCCGCGCCACTGGACGGGGTCTCGCTGATCGAGGGGTTGGAGTCCTCCCGCGGGTCGCAGCAGGCGGTGAAGTTCCGCCCGGACCTGCGCGTCCCACTGCTCACCGTCATCACCGAAACCGACCTCTTCGGTCATGTGCCGCTGGGCTATTACTCGGCGAGGCAGCCCGACACCGAGTTGCTGCGGGTCTGGGAGATTCCCGGCGCCGCGCACGCCGACAACTACACCATTCAGGTGGCGCCGATCGACTCCGGGTCGGCTCCGCTCGACGACATCGTCGCCGCCTACGCGCCGACCAACATGCTGATGGGTCAGCAACTCGACCACTACATCAACTTCGCCCCGCAGCATCACTACGTGGTGCAGGCCGCCGTCGCCGCGCTGGACGGGTGGGTCCGCACCGGCCAGCCGGCGCCCTCCGCCGCGCCGATAGCCACCCGCGAATCCGAGTCGCCCCAGCTGCTGGTCGACGCCAACGGCCTTGCCTTAGGCGGCATCCGGAGCCCCTGGGTCGACGTACCGATCGCGCGCACGTCCGGCATCACCGCGGACGAAAACCTGATGGCCGCGATCTTCGGGTCCGGCGAACCCTTCGACACCGACACGGTGCGCCGCCTCTACCCGGGCGGTAAAACGGAGTACCTGGAGCGCTTCACCGCCGCTCTCGACGCGGCCATCGATTCGCGCTTCATCCTGCCCGCGGACCGCACCGAGATCCTGGCGCTGGCCGACGCGACATATCCCGGCGGCGTCGCCTAGAACAACCGGCTGTCCGGGGACGGCCCCGGCACCGGACGGACCAGGCCCGCCCCGGTGACCAGCGGCAGGTCCAGCGCCGAGAGCAGCCCCGGCGGGGCCGCGTACACCGCCGGAATGGCGTTGACCATCCGCGAGGCGCCCGCGATGCGGGCACCCAGGTCGTGGTCGTGGTCTTCGGCCATCTCGAATTCGCACCGCATGCTGGGCGATCCCTCGATCTCCACCCGATAGAGCCCGCGCCCGGAGGCCTGCCCGTAGCCGAGGTCCTTCGGCGGGATCGAGATGTGGGGCTGCGGCCAGTCCGGCGCGATGTCGTCACGCATCCGGGTGACGTGGTCGAGGACGAAAGTTGGCTTGCCCCCGACGTATCCGGTCAGCGTGGAGCGCATGGCCGCGATCGTCCCGGCGGCGACGTGGCCGGTGGGCGTGTCGAAGGACTCGGCGGTGGGGATACGCTCGTTGCTTTCCTCGATGTCGTCGATCTTGACGCCCAGGCCGGCGGCGAGCTGATGCAGGACCGGCCCCCAGCCAAAGCTGAACATCCCCGGCTGCGCCGCGAACGCCTGGTACTCCGGGGGCTTGCCGAAACCCAGGATGTCGTACACCGCGGCCCGGTCCGGGTACGTGGCGTAGTTGAACATCTCCGTGACCCGGACCGACTCGATGACCCGCGAGACACCCGTGAGCACCAGCGGCAGGACGTCATTGGCGAACCCGGAGTCGATGCCGGTGGTGAAGAACGACGCACCGCCGTCCAGCGCGGCGGCCCGCAGCGGCTCGGTGAACGCCGCGTCGACACCGTCGGGAAAGACTAGCGGCACAACAGAACACGACACCACGTTCTTCCCGGCGCGCAGGATCGAGACCATGTCCCCCACGGCCTCCAGCGGCCGCAAGTTGGCGCCGGCGGCGTACACCACCGCGTCGGCGTCGCCGGCGAGCAGCGCCGACGGGTCCTGGGTGGCCGTCACCCCGACCGACGCGATCCCGCACAGCTCCCCCGCGTCGCGCCCCGCCTTGGCGTCGCTGTGCACGACCAGGTCGACCAGCTCCAACTCCGGGTGGTCGATCACGCCGCGCAACGCGATCACCCCCATCGAACCCGGCCCCCACACTCCCACCTTGATCACCGCGGATCGTCTCCTAATATTAGGACGTATAGATTTACAATTTGGACGGATGGTAGGGAGGTGGACATCGCCACGTCAACCGTCAAATCGCCGCCCACCGGTCGCGTCATGGATGTCCTTGCCACGCTTGCGGATTCGCCGACGGGTCTGACGTCGGCCGAGGTGGCGAAGCGCTGCGCGATCAGCACGTCCACCTGCGCCCTCGTGCTGGCCGAACTGGAACGACGCGCCTGGGTGGCGCGCCGCGGCGACCGCCGCTACGTGCTGGGCAGCGGCCTGTTCGGGCTCGTGCACGGGCTGCGGGCGCAGTTCCCGCTGCTGGACCGGGGCCGCGACGCCCTGCGGTTTCTGCACGACTCGCTCGGCGGGGGCTGCTCCATGTCGAGAATCGGCGGGCGGCACCTGACCACCGTGGACGCCGTCGGGCACGGGACCGACGGCGGGCAAGCCGTCGGCCAGCGCTTCCCCATCGACCCGCCGTTCGGCCTGGTCGCCATGGCCTGGCGCGACGACGAATTCGTCGAGACCTGGCTGCATCGGGTGACGCCGCGGCTAACCCGGGCGGAAGTCGTCGAACACCAACGGGTGCTCGCCGACATTCGCGCCCGCGGGTACGGCGCGTGGCGGTTCGACGACACCCACCAGTCGCTGCACGATCGGCTCGCGGAGGTGCTGGCGTCCCTGGACCCGACGGCGCGGGTCACCCGCCAGCTCACCACCCTGATGACGATGGCGACGCTGCAGTCCGTCACCGATGCGCTCGAAACCGATTTGTCCGCAGCCGAATTCGTGGTGCTGCCGATCTTCGGCCCGCACGGCCAGCCCGAGTATCAGATCGAGATCCACCTGGGCCGCTCCGCCGAGTTGACCCTGCCCGAGCTCGACGCCGCGCTTCGGCACGCTCAGGGGATGCTCGCCGCGACCGTGTCCTGAGCTCGCCGGGAGATTAGTCTGGGCGCATGGCTGCCCACGCGGACGTTCGGCGAGCGGCCACGCGGGCCGTCACCACGACGCCCTGGCTGACGTCGCGGCACTCGTTCTCGTTCGGTGATCACTACGACCCGGACAACACCCACCACGGGGTGCTCCTGGTGAACAACGACGACATCGTCGCGCCCGGAACCGGATTCGGCACGCACCCGCACCGGGACATGGAGATCGTCACGTGGGTCATGCAGGGTCGATTGGCGCACCGCGACTCCATCGGCAATCACGGCGTCATCTATCCGGGCCTGGCCCAGCGCATGTCGGCGGGCAGCGGAATCCTGCATTCGGAGGAGAACGACTCATCCACGGAGCCAGTGCATTTCGTGCAGATGTGGGTGGCGCCGGACGAGGCGGGCATCGCCCCGGGCTATCAACAGCACGAGATCGACGCGGAAGCGTTGGCCGGCACACTCGTGACGATCGCCTCAGGCATCCCCGGCCAGGACGGGGCAATCGCCCTGCACAATCGCGGTGCCGCGCTACACGCCGCGCGGTTGCGGGCCGGCGACGCGGTGCTGCTCCCGCAGGCGCCCTACCTGCACCTCTTTGCGGCGCGCGGAGCCATCACCTGCGAAGGCGTCGGCGACCTGCTCGAGGGTGACGCCGTTCGGTTCACCGATGCCGGCGGCGCACGGGTGAGCGCGACCGAGCCGGCGGAACTTCTGGTCTGGGAGATGCACGAGAAACTGGGGGCCGCGAGACCCTAGAGTGGGCGTGACAGACAGGAGCCGGCATGTCGCAATCGCGGCCGCAGCACGCGGCGCCCAACCCCAACCGGAACATCAAGGCGATCCGGACCGTGCGATTCTGGGCGGCGCCGCTCGTCATCACGCTGGCCCTGATGTCGGCGTTGTGCGCGCTCTACCTGGGCGGCATCTTGAACCCGATGACCAACCTGCGGCACTTCCCCATCGCCGTGGTGAACGAGGACGCCGGGCCGGCGGGCGCCGAACTCACCGGCCGCCTGGTCAACGGCCTGGACAAGAACAAGTTCGACGTCCGCGTGCTCGGTCGCAACGCCGCCAAGCACGAGTTGAACACCGGGCACGTCTACGGCTCGGTGCTGATACCGCCCAGCTTCTCGTCGAAGCTGCGCGATCTGGGCGCCAGCGCGGTGGTGCCCGGTCCCGCGGAACGGCCGGTGATCACGATCTCGACGAATCCTCGGGCCGGCACGCTCGGCTCCAGCATCGCCGCCCAGACGCTCAACATGGCGATGGGCGAAGCGAATGGCGAAGTGGGCGAACGACTCCTCGCCCAGGTCAAGGCGCAGACCGGCGGCGCGCCGCTGGCCGGGGCCGCCGAAGAGGGCCTTTCCACCCCGATCGAGATCGAGTCGACCGTGTACAACCCGCTGCCCGAGGGCACCGGAAACGGGCTGTCGGCCTTCTACTACGCGCTCTTGCTGCTGCTCGCGGGGTTCACCGGCAGCATCGTGGTCAGCACCCTGGTCGACGCGTTACTCGGTTACGTACCTGCCGAATTCGGCCCGGTGTATCGCTTCGCCGAGCAGGTCAGGATTTCGCGGTTTCAGACGCTGTTGCTCAAGTGGGCGATCATGGTGCTGCTGGGCTTGCTCACCTCCGCGGCCTATATCGCGATCGCTCATGGCCTCGGCATGCCCATCGACCTCGGCTGGCAACTCTGGGCGTACGGGGTGTTCGCCATCGCCGCGGTGGGCATCACCTCGAGTTCGTTGCTCTCCGTGCTGGGCACCGGCGGCCTGCTGGTCAGCATGTTGATCTTCGTGATCCTCGGGCTGCCCTCGGCCGGCGCCACCGTGCCGCTGGAGGCGACGCCGACGTTCTTCCGCTGGCTGGCCGAATTCGAGCCCATGCACCAGGTCTTCCTGGGCACCCGGTCGCTGCTGTACTTCAAGGGGCACGCGGATACCGGCATCTCGCAGGCGCTGATCATGACGACGATCGGCCTCGCGATCGGGCTGCTGCTGGGCGGCTTCGTCACACACCTGTACGACCGCAAGGGATTCCACCGGATTCCGGGCGCCGTGGAGATGGCGATCGCCCAGGAGCACCAGGCCCAGCACACGGCGCGCCAGGGCAAGCACGGACGAACGGACGCCGCCACCGAGTCGGACACCTCGAGCGAAAGCGCAAGCGAGCAAACGTAATTCGACCGCCGCCCAAGCGTCATCAGGCCGTTACCTAGATTGACAGTGTGACGGATGTGACTGATGATGTTGCTGTTGCATCCAGATCAGGGCGGAAAGGGCGATCGTGCTGACCCGAGGCGCCAGCTTGCGCCGGCTGGTGGCCGGCTGCACCGCCATCGTCGCCGGCGCGGCCCTTGCGTGGACCACCGGCCTGCCGGTCGCGCACGCCGCCGACGGCCGCGATCTGCTCGCCAACGCCATCAACACCACCAAGGGCTCCTACCTGGTCTACAACTTCGGCCCCGGACATCCCACACCGATGCTCAACGCCGGCGGCAGCTGGTACGAGATGAACAACGGCGGCCACCTGATGATCATCAAGAACGCCGCGGGTCGGCTGTCGCCCCACCTGCTGGTCGACACCCACCAGGGCGACCAGGCGCGCTGCGAGAACAACCCCGGCGCCCGCACCGGCGAGGGACTCTGGCAAGCCTCGGAACTCTATGCGCCGCTGCAGGCGTGGCAGCGGATGGGCCAACCCACGATCGCGATCAACGCCAACTTCTTCGACGTGCGCGGGCAGAAGGGCGGCTCATGGCGGCAGACCGGCTGCAGCTCGCCGCTCGGCGCCTTCGTGGACAACACCAACGGCCAGGGCCGCGCCAACCAGGCCGTCACCGGCACTGTCGCCTACCCGGGCAAGCAGGGGCTGTCGGGCGGCGGTGAAAGCTGGAGCGTCCTGACGACGATGATCCTGCCGTCGGGCGGGGCGCCCTATGTGGTGTGGCCCAGGAGCAAGAGCGACTACGACTCCGCCACCCCGGTGGTCGAGGACCTGCTCAACAAGAACGAGCGGTTCGTCGCGGTATCCGGAATCGGGCTGCTGGCGCCCGGCCAGACCGGGCAGCTGCACGACGGCGGGCCCAGCGCCGCGCGAACGGCTTTGGCGTACTCGCGGCAGAAGGACGAGATGTACATCTTCGAGGGCGGCAGCTACACCCCGGACAACATGCAGGACCTGTTCCGCGGGCTGGGCAGCGACAACGCCATCCTGCTCGACGGGGGCGGGTCGTCGGCCATCGTGTTGCGACGCGACACCGGCGGCATGTGGGCCGGCGCGGGATCGCCGCGCGGGTCGTGCGACACCCGCCAGGTGCTGTGCGACTCGCACGAGCGGGCGCTGCCCAGCTGGCTGGCCTTCAACTAGCTCGGCCCGAACCGGAAGATCAGCAGGCTGGCCGCCACCACCGCCGCCGTGACGGCGAACACCGGCGCGACGACGAAGCGCGACATCGACGCCCCCAGGAACGCGCCGGCGCACATCGTCAGCACGACGCTGAGCCGCAACGTCTGACGGGCGCCCGAACCGCCCGCAAGGCGACTGTCCAGACCGAGGCTGACGATGGTCGACGTCAACACCGTGGTGGACAGCTCCTGGATGCCGAACTGGCGGGCGCTCGAGTGCTGCAGGCCGAACGTGACCGCGAGGAGGCCGATCATGATGAGCTTGGTGTTGTCGTGGTACCGCAAGACACCCGCGCCCGCCAGGATCGCCAGCGCCACCAAAAGGCTGATCTCCATTGCCAATACGGTGGTGATCCACCGCCGCGTCCGGTCGCCGAAGTGCCGCGATATCCGGCCGCTGAGGATCGTGGTACACACGAACGTGGGCAGCGCCACCACGACCGCGGTCAGGTCGATGCTCGTCCGGGGCGCCAGCCAAAAGCCGAGGAAGATCACGTTTCCCGTCATGTTCGCGACGAACACGTGACCGAGCACCAGGATGCTGATCGAGTCCCCCAGGCCGGTGGCGAAGGTCAGCAGCAACAGGGCCGCGACGGTCGATCGCTCCGACACCGGCGAGGTAACGGCCATGGGTCGTAGCAGACCGCGCTAGACGTGCGGCGTCAAATCCAGCGACGTGATGGTCGTCATCCTGGTCACCAGCCAGCGGCTCTGCGCGCGCTTGAGGAACAGCCGGTAGGACAAGTACTTCAACGACGGCACGTTCTTGGTCAGCGGGCTGGTCGACGTCGTGTTGGTGTACACGATGACGACGGCGTTGGCGTCGTCGATCGATTCGACCGCCGCGCCGGTGACGTCGGTGTGGTTGGTGATCTTGGCCTGCTTGTTGGGCGCCACGATCGCGTCGACGAACTTGCGGTACTGCGCCTCGAAATCGCCGCTGAGGTAGCCCGACGCGCGGTCGGCGAGGGTGTCCATGTTCTCCGGCGTGTAGGTCCACAGCGTGGTGATCGCGTTGGCCGCGGTCCGCGCCACCTTGAGTTTCGTTGCGGCGGCGGCCCGATCGCTCAGGTACGGCTGCACGGTCGCGCCGGCGAACGCCGCGGAACCGACGAACAACGCCGCGGCCACGGCGACGGTGATGGCCATCCGCTTACCGGCCAGCAATTTGCGCCGCGTGCGAGCGGGGGGTTGGGCCTCGGCGTCACCCTCGGCGGCCTCGGCGTCACCCTCGGCGGCCTCGGCGTCACCCTCGCCGGCCTCGGATTCCTCTGCGGCCGAAGCCGTTTCGTCGGCGCCGGCGGTCTCCGCGCGCTCTTCGGTCGCCGCCTCGTCCGGGGCGGCGGCGTCACCGTCGGCGGTCAGATCACCTGCTGCAGGTTGCTGATCTTCCACTGCTTTCCTTCCTGCGTGGCGGTCGCCGTCCACCGGTTGGCGTTTTCCCAGACCTCTTTACCGTCAGGCGATTTGGCGCTCACGGCGGTGGCCACGATCGTGGTGACGCTGCCGTCGTCGTTCCATCGCTCCACCCCGGCGTCCAGCACGGTGCCGGTGGCCGGTTCGGCGCGGGCCACCTGCAACAAGATCTCGTTGGCCTTCTCGCGGTACTCCTTGGCGAAGTCGCCGGTCGCCTGGCCCAGCACCCGCGTCACGTAGTCGTTGGCGTGGAACGGGTCGATCGAGGTGAACTGCGTCATGAAGCCGGTGACGTAGCTGAGCACCTCGCGATTCTTCGACGCGGCGCGCTCGCGGGATTCATGGTCGACGAGCATCAGGCTGCACACCGCGATCGCCGCCGCCATGAAGACCGCGGCGACGGCGCTGGCCAGCGGCAGGCCCCACGGCCGCCCCGGTGGCAGCGGACGCGCCACCAGCAGCGGCCCCTCGCCGGGCTGAAACCTACGGCGCGGGCTCACTTGCCGGCCCCCGCCGGCTTGGGCTTGGTCAACACCGTGAGGTCGTCGACGAGCCACCGGTCGCCGCCGCCCTTGACGAATGTCACCCGCACGGTGGCGGAGATGTAGCGTTCGTCGGGCGCCGCACCGCGGCGGCCCTGCATGAACATCAGCATCGTCGCCCGATCGGGGGCCGCCGACTGGATCGCGTGGTCAGTCACCCAGTACTCGTTGATGACCGGGTTGCCCTTCTGCACCATGTCCTGCTGGGCGGCCAGCTGGGTCCGATACTTGTCGGTGGCCAACGACAGGGCGCGGGCGAAGTCGTCGTGCAACGATTTCGGGTCGTAGGTCAGCATCTGCGCGACGATCTTCGGCCCCTGCGTGTCCAGCTCTGCCCGCGTCCGGTCGGTCGCCCGGTCGGGGGCGAACACCGCCGCGTAGCTCATCGCCGCACCGGCGACGCACAGCGCCGCCGCGGTCGCCACCAGTACCGTCGTCCACCGCCGCGCGTTGAACGACGGCTCGGCCGTTTCGTCACGGCGCACCTCGGTGCGCAGCAGCATGTCGGCGAAGGTGCGGCGGCCCGAATCCCACAGCGGCCAAAGCCATCCCACCACCGAGACGGTGTCGAGCAGGTGCGCCAGGTCGCGCAGCAGCAGGCCCCACGGTCCGATGGGCTCGCCGTCGCGCCGCACCACCGCGATGCCGAAGAGTGCCCGCCCGAGGCTCCAGCCGACGATGGTCGGCAGCAGCAGCCTATTGACCAACACCAGCAGGATGGCGACGCCGATGACCGCGATGCACAGCCACCACCACACGCCGTTGGGCGGGACGGTGAACCACGTCACCGCCATCGTGGCCACCACCGCGGAACCCGGCACGACGTCGACCGCGAGCGCGCCGGCGCGAATGTGCCAGGGCGCCAACGCAGCCCGCGTGGACTGCTGGACGGCCGAGGCCGGTGGCTTGTCGACCACCACCGTCACTTCGTCACCTGGTCGAGCTTGGCTATCTTGTACTGGCCTTCGGCCTGAGCCATTTTCACCCGCAGCCGGTAGCCGGTTTCGTTCTGCGTCTGGTCGTTGGCCACCTTGACGCGGACCGCGACCAGCACCTCCACCGAGCCGTCGGGGTTGTTGCGCTCGACGGCGGCCCGCATGTCGGACACCTGGACGTGGACATTGGCCGCCTGATACGCCTGGACGAGCATGCTGGTGTACAGCAGCGCCTGCGAGCGGAAAGCGTCTGTGCCGCAGTCGATGATCTTCTGCTCACTCGCCGCCATCGCGTTGGTGTCGGGGGCCTGGGTCGCCGAGACGCAGTCGACGGCCGCCTTGAGCGCGGCGGCGTCGTTGCGGGCTATCGCCTGGCTTTCGTGGTGGTAGCGCAACGCGAGGTAACCGCCGGCGGCGACCCCGGCGGCGCACAGCACGAGGGCCGCCGCGATGCCCGCCAACCAACCCCGGCCCATCCGCGACGGCCGACGGTCGACGGCCTCGCCGGACCCGGCCTCCGGTTCCGACGGCTCCTCGGCCGCGGGCTCGGGGGTGGCCTGCTCGGTCGCGTCCTCGGGTTCCGCCGGCTCCTCCGCGGTCGGCTCGGCCGCGGACGGCTGCTCGGCCGTCACGTCGGGTTCCGTCGGCTCGACGACACCGTCGGGTGCGTCGGAATCCTCGAGCGTCGCGCCGGAATCGATCGGGTCGACGGCGGCCGCCGGGTCCTGGTTCTTCGGACGCCGTCCGCGCAGACGACGAAACTTCGGCATCGGTGGGGGGTTCAGCCGGCTGGTGCCAGCATCTCCTTCCATCCGTCGTCTCCTGTTCTGGCCGAGTTCTCGACGGAGTATTTAACTCCATCTGGCCCTACCAGTTCACCGCTTTGGGGACTGTAGGTCGCCACCGGAGGCCCGCTGGGCGTGTAGACACACGGGTTGGGCTGCTGGCCGTTGCACTGCACGGTACCCGACCCCGGCCGCGACAACGGGTCACTGGTCGGCGGGGGCGTCCCGGACACCCGGTCCGAGGGCGCCGGGTTCAGGCCGGTGTCGATCGACGGCGCCGGGATCACCTGCCCGGGCTTGACGGGCTGATCGCAGCGCGCCGCCGGCGCGGGGCAGGTCACGATCTGGTTGGGGTCGCCGTACCAGGGGTTGGTACCCGCCGGCACGTACGGCTTCGGGTCACGGCACTCCCGCGGGGTGGCCGCGCGCTTGCCCTCGATGTCCGTGCAGGGGATGTTGCGCGACCCGCGCACGCTGTTGGCCGGGGTGTCCATCGGGATCTTGCAGTAGGTGCCCGACGGCAGCGGCTGCATGCTCGTGTCGGCCGGGGACCGCCATTCCGATGCCGGGATGAAGCCGGTCAGGCAGGGCGGCGGCTGGTTGATCGACAACGCCAGGTCCAGGGCCGCCATGTTGGGGAACGGCGCGGCCACCGTCTGGGCGATCGACGCGCCCTGGGGCAGGAACACCAGGACCTGCTCGACGCCGGTGTGGTAGCGCTTGAGCAGGTCGAACACCACCTCGAGATTCGCCAGCGTCTGCGGCAGCGACTCCCGCACGTCGTTGAACACGTCGTTGACTTGATCGGCCGTCGGCGCCGCCTGGCGCAGCACGCTTCTGACGTGCGAGTCCTCCTGCGCGGACTGCGCGCCCAGCCGGTTCAGGTTGCGCGCCCAGCGTTCGATGGCATCACCCGACTTGACCTGGCTGTCCAGCACCGGGCCCGAGTTCTGGATGATGTCGTTGACGTCGGTGATGTTCGTCTTGAAATCACCGATGATCGCCTGCGTGGAGTCCACCAACCGCTGCAGGGCGGGGCCCAGGCCGCCCACGGATTGGGCCGTCTCGTCGAGCAATTGGCCGATCTTGTCCTTGGGCAAAACGGCCAGCCCGCGGTTGGCCGTATCGAGCGCGGGCCCGATCTCGGCGGGCACCGTGCCCTTCGTGATCGTCTGCCCCTCCGAGAGGAACTTGCCCGGATTCCCGGTCGATTCCAGGTCCAGGTACTGCTCACCGACGGCCGATACCGAGTGCACGTTGGCCGTCGCGTCGATCGGGATCTTGTAGCGGCTGTCGATGCTCATCGTCGCTTCGGCGCCGCGCTCGGTCGGCTCGACGTCGGTGACCTTGCCGATGGTGATGCCTCGATACGTCACGTTCGCCGTCGGGTACAGGCCGCCCGACGCGGGCAGCTCGGCCTTGAGCGTGTAGCGACCGATGCCCGCCAGGCTCGGCAGCTGCAGGTAGTACACCCCCAGCACGAGCAGCGAGATGACCGTCAGGATGCCGAACGCGACCAGCTGGCGTCTAACGAAAGGAGTCAGCAATTCCTGTCCCCCCTTTCCACCAGTGGTCCCCCGGGCGCGTCATTCGGGTTCGGCGTGTAGCGCACGTCGGGGATCATCGTCTCGGGGTCACGCCCGAACGACTGCTCGAGCGCGCGCAGGGCGCCGGACAATCCGGTACCGGTGAGGAACGCGTTGTCGACGGAGCTGTACGTCACGTCGAGCGTCAGCGAGATGTTGATGTAGTCACCCCGGAAGATCTTCGGCACCGTGTCGATGTCGAACGGCTGGGTGAGGATCAACTTCAGCGCGCCGATCAGATACGGCGAGGCGCGCCCCAGCTCCTTCAACGGGCATTGCAGCGCCTGCAGGTCGGTGTGCAGCGGCCCGCGCGCCTCCGACAGGTATTGGTCGGCGGCCTGGCTTAGCCGGCCCACCGCGTCGACGGCGTTGATCAGCAGGTTCTTGGTGTCCGCGAAATGCTTGATCAGCGGCGGGAAGTCGGTGAGCACCCGGTCCAGGACGTCGGCCCGCGCGCCGACATAGGTCAGCAGCCGGTTCGTCGAGTCGATCGCGTGGGTGATGTCGTCGCGCTGCTGGTTGAGCTGGCCGGTGAAGGTGTCCAGCTTGCCGAGGAAGGACCGGATCTGATCACCCCGCCCGTTGAAGATGTTGTAGACCTCGTTCTGCAGCACCTCCAGGTTGGGGATGCCGCCACCGCGCAGGATCAGCGACAGGCTGGCCAGCGTCTGCTCGGTGGTGGGATAGGACGAGGAGTTCTTCAGCGGAATGGTGTCGCCGCTCTTCAGCAATTCCTGCGAGGGGTTCGGCGGCGAGGCCAGCTCGACGTGCTGGGAACCCAGCAGCGACGTCTGGCCGATCTTGGCGATGGCGTTCTTGGGCAGCTTGGTGTTCTTGTCGACGCCCAGCGTCAAGGTGGCGACCCAGTTCTTCAACTCGATCTTCTTGATCGACCCGACGAAGACGTCGGCGACCATCACCTTGCTGTTGCCGTTGATCGCCAGCGTGTCCGGCACCTGCACGTAGATCGTCATGGCGCCCGAGCCGCTGCCCGGGCCACCGGGGATCGCGACGTTGGAGATGCCGTGCCAGCCGCACGAACTCAGCACCAGCGCTGCGACCAACAGGACCAGGGCCCGCCAGGACCCGCGGCGGATGACCCTGATTGCTCCCATCACTGGCCGACTGTTCGGCTTGTTCGTCACTGGCCACCCCCGATGTCAGCCGGGACGGGGGGCCCGCCCGCGTTCGGCGCGGGCGCCGCGACCGGCGCCGGTGTCGGGGCCACCGGGCCCGGGGCCACGCCCGGCCCGGGTGGCGGCGGCTGGATGGGCACCGGCGCGTTCAGGCCGATCGGCGGCACGATCGGGTTCTCGTCGTACGCGTTCGGCGGTCCCGGCGGCGTCTGCAGGTTGGATTGGACGGGCGCGATGTTGGGGCCTCCCATGAGCTCGGACAGCGAGTCCGGGGTCATCAGGCCGGCCGTGATGGGCCCGACCTGCTGGCCCTGCATGCCGGGCGCGACGATCCAGCCGGGCTGGGTGTTGCGGTGCGATGTCGGGGTGTCCGGCACCCAGATGCCTGGCACGGTGGTGTCCTTGTAGCCGTTGGGCGGGTGCAGCCGATCTTCCGAATACGCCACTTCCTTGGGCAGGGTCTCGGCCGTGCTGAAGAGGTTCGCGCCGAACGGCAGGTAGTTGAACTTGATGGCATCGAGGATCGGCGCCAGGTACTGCGCGCACAGTTCGGCGGACTCCTGATACCCGAGCCGGCTGCCCGCCTGGATCGAGCTGCAGATGAACTGCATCGGGTTGGCGAAGTTCGTGATCGCCGGGATGGCGACCACCGACCCGTGCGACGGGTGATAGATCTGGTTGATGTTCGCCGCGGCCGTCGGGAGGACATGCAGCGCGGTCTCCAGCCCGTTCAGCGGATCGGGCTGCAGGATCGTGTTGGTCACCGTGGCCAGGTTGTTGATGTCGTAGGTCAACACCTCACGGTTCTTGTCCAGGAACGGGCGCACGGTGGACAGCAGCCCGTCGAACTGCTCGATCGCGTTCGCCAAGTCGGTGTCGTCGTGCGCGAGCCGGGTGGTGAAGTCGGCCAGGTTCTGGTTCAGCGCGACGAACTGCTGGTCGTCCTTGTGCAGCGCGTTGACGAACAGCGCCAGGCTCTTCACCACCGCGAAGAAGTCGCCGCGACCCTCGTTCAGCGCGGTCAACGCCTGCGACAGGCTGCTCAGCGTCGTGTTGATCTCCTTGCCCTTGCCGGCCAGCCCATTGGCATAGGACTCGATGACCTCACCGAAGGGGCCGGTCGGCTGCTCAGGCGTGGGGCCCAGCTTGGAGATGATGTTCGTGATGCTGTTGCGCAGCTGGTCCCATTCCACCGGGACCTGCGTGCGCTCTTCGGGAATCACGGCGTTGTCGGCCAGCACCGGGCCGCCCTTGTAGGGCGGTTCCAGCTGAATGGCCCGCGACGCCACCAGCGTCGGGTTGAGGATCACCGCGTTGGCGTTGGCGGGAACCCGGTACTTGTTCTCGTAGTGGAAGGTGACCTTCATCTTGTCGCCGACCGGCTCGATCTTGTCGATCGCGCCCACCCGCAACCCCATGATCTGAACCTTGTCGCCCGGGTAGAGCGCGTTGGCGGCCGGGAAGTAGGCCACGACGGTGTTGTTGGTCAGCTTCTCGTACAGCCGCCAGCCGACGAACCCGACGACCAGGGCCAGCACGATCACCAGCGATCCGATGATCACCGTCGCCCGGGTCAGCTTCGGTAGCCGGATGTTGCGGATGTCAAAGGCGGTGCTCAATTCTGGCTACCTCCCCCGGCGGCGCCGCTGCCGCCCGTTCCGCCCGGGTTGATGAACGGCGCCGGCAGCTGGTTGCCCGGCCCGGGTGGGGCCGCCGGTCCCGGCGGGAAGCCCGGCGCGAACGTCGACGGCGGCGGTGTCGGCCCGGCCGGCGCCAGGTTCTCGGTGCGCGCGCCCGGCGGGGCCTGCGCCGGCAGCGGCACGGGCGTGCCCGGGACGTCCGGCGGCGGGTCACCCGGCCGACCGGCGATCGGGATGCCCGGCGTCGGCGGCAGACCGCCCGGGTTCGGCGGCGATGTCATCACGTCGACCGGCGCCGGGAAGCCCGGCCCGCCGAACGGTCCGATGCCCCCGCCGGCGCAGGGCAGCGGGTTCCACGGCCGCGGCAGACCCTCGTCGCCGACGGTCACGTTGCCGCCCGGATTGGCCGGGGTGTAGGAGCAGGGCGATCCGGGCGGAACGGCCGGCAACGGGTGCTCCGGCGTGCCCTCCAGCACCGGGGGCGCCGGCGGCGGTGCGCCGTTGGGGAACCGGGTGCCGTTCGGGTCGGGCCACCGGAATTCGGGCAGCCCGGCGCTACGCCAGAAGTTCTCCGGGTCGATGCCGCGCTTCTTGAAGGCGGCGTCCACCCACGGCTGAATGATCTGGTACAGCGCGAGGTTGTGCAGGACCACCTTGAAGAACGGTCCCGACGCGATCGCCTCGTTCAGGGACGGCAGGAACTTGCCGACCTCGGTGAGGCCCGCGGCGACGTCGTCCTTGCGTTCCTTCAAGATGTCGCTGACGGTGCGCAACTGTTCGAGCACATGGTTGAGGTTCGGGTTGTCGTTGATGAAGCCCTTGACCTGTTCGGAGAAGGCGGCGACGTTGGCCAGCAGCGCGTTGATGGCCTGGCCGCGCTCGTTGAAGGCGACCAGCAGGTTCTTCGCGTTGACCAGCAAGCGGTCGACCTGGTCGCTGCGGTCACCGAGGACGCTGGCCACCTGGTTGGCCTGGGCCAGCAGATGCTTGACCTGCTCGTCGCGCTTGCCGATGGTGTCGGAGAACTTGG
This sequence comes from Mycobacterium paraffinicum, assembly GCF_001907675.1. GTDB lineage: Bacteria > Actinomycetota > Actinomycetes > Mycobacteriales > Mycobacteriaceae > Mycobacterium > Mycobacterium paraffinicum_A. The sequence goes on along the minus strand of NZ_MPNT01000021.1, from coordinate 76,368 downwards.
CGACGCCGTCCAGCGCCGCGCTCAGGTGCGGGTAGGTCTGGTCGATCGTCTGCGACAGCACGTGCAGCGATTCCTTGACCGTGTCGATGTTCCAGCCCTGGGCGGCCTTCGTAACGTCGAAGAACGCGTCATAGATCTGGTAGGGCGTGGTGCTCTGACCAATCGGTAACGAGTCGCCGGGCCTCAGCTTCTGATTCCCCCGGGCCTCGACGTCCAGGATCTTCTTCCCGAGGATGGTGTCAGTCTTGATCGCCAGCCGGCTCTCGGTGCCGATGGTCGCGGTGCCCATATTGAATTTGACGAGGATGTGGTCGCCTTCGATGTTGATGGCCTCGACCTTGCCGACGTCCACGCCGGCGATGCGCACCTTGTCGCCGACGGCGATACCGCCGGTGTCGGTGAACTGGCCGTAGTAGTGCGGCTTGGCCATCAGTATCGGCACGCTGGTGAAGCTTTGACCGACGCCGATGACCAGCAGCGTCACGATGATGCCCATCAGCCCGATGCGAACCCGGTTGGGCGGTTCGAGTGTCCTCATTGCGGGGTGCACCTACCCGTCGGCTGCTGGAAGAGCCGGACCGTGCGGACCGGGCCACCCGACTGCAACCCGTTGATCTTGAGGGTGATGTCGCAGGCGTAGAAGTTCACGAAGTCGCCGTAGGAACCGATCGCGCGCCCGATCATGTTCAACGCGGTGGGCACCTTCTTCAGGTAGTCGTTGAGCCCATCGCGCTGGTCGATGAGCGGCTGCTGGATCGCGTCGAGGTAGTTGAGGGTCTTGTGCAGCAGCCCGCGGTCCTCCGCCAGCAGATCGGCGACCGTCCCGGCGGCGTTGCTGACGTGCGCGGTCCCGCCCGCCAACTGGTCACCGTGGTCCTTCAGGCCGGTGATGAGCACCTCGAGGTTGTTGACCGTCTGGTCGAACTGCTGCCGGTGCCGGACCGTCGTGTCCAGGACGATGTTCAGGTTCTTGATGACCTCACCGATCGCCTGATCCCGCTCGCCGAGCTGGTTGGTCAGCTGCGCGGTCTGGTCCAGGATGTCGTTGATGGTGCCGCCCTGGCCCTGGAACACCGTGATCAGCGCCGTCGCGATCGTGTTCACCTTCTGCGGGTCCAGCGCCCGGAACAGCGGCTTGAAACCACCGATCAGGGCGTCGAGGTCGAGCGCGGGCGAGGTCCGCGACATCGGGATGAAGCCACCCGGCGGCAGTACCTTCTCGGCGCCCTCACCCTCGCCGCGCTTGAGCTCCAGGTAGCGGTTACCGATGAGGTCGAGGTAGCGGATCTGCGCGGTCGTCGACTGGTACAGCGGCACCGAGCGGTCGACGTTGAACTTCACCCGCGCCCGCTTGCCGCCGTCGGCCAGCTCGACCGTGTCGACCTTGCCGATCTCCACACCGGAGGCCCGGACGAACTGGCCCGCCCGCAGCCCGCTGACGTTGGTGAATTCGGCCGAGTACGAGTTCGTGCTGTCGAACCGCATCTGCCCGAAGACGACGATGATCATCACAGTGAAGACCAGCAGCACCAACGAGAAGATGCCGAGCCTGACGATGGTTCCGGTGATTTTCATGGGTTGATCGTGTTGTCCCCTACTTGGCGGCCCCAGACGTACTCGATGGCGTACGGCGAGCCGGTGTCGAGGTGGTTGTACGGCGCGATGCTGTTGCCGCTGTCTATCACCAATTCAGGTGCGGGCCACAGGTCGTGGGTGATCTGCTGCCAGCAACCGGGGGCGCCCCCCGGTCCGCCGCGCGCATTCACCCGCGGCAGGTTTTCGGGGTAGGTGTAGGGGTTCGGCGCGCCGCCGACCACCCCGGCGAGCCCACCGACCAGGCTGGCGATCGTGGCCACCGCCGACACGGGGTTGGCCAGCAGCCCCAGCCCGGACAGGGCCTCGGTGTGGGCGTTCAGCGAGTACCCGTTGCCACCCAGGAACGACGAGGCCTTGGGCTCGATGTCGTGGTAGTTGCGCAGCGTGCAGAAGATCTCCGGGCTGTAGGTGTCGAGCAGCTGGGCCGACGGCACCAGGTCCTGCGCGCCGCGCGCCAGGTACGGGCCGCCACGGTTGAAGATGTCTGCGCCGGTGTTGCCGAACCCGGCCGCGGACAACAGGGCCTGGTCCAGATCCTTCTGCTGCGCGTTGATCGTGCGCGAGGTGATGACCGCGTTGTTGAGGAAGTCCAACAGATCGGGCGCGGCGTTGGCGTAGGTGTCGCCAAGCCCCGCCAGTTGCTGGATGTCGTGGCGGGCCTGCGGCATCTGCGGATTGACGTCATCGAGGATCGCGTTGGCGTTGACCACCGACTGCCCGAACCGATCGCCCAGCCCGGTCAGCGCCTGGGCGGCGGCGCTCAGCGTCAGGTTCAACTTGACCGGATCCACCTTCTCCGCGATCGAGGTGACGGTCTGGAACAGCGTGTTGATCTCCGTCGTCACCGACCGCGCGTCGATCACGGTGTGCGGATTGAGCTTCTGCGGCGACGGGTTCTGCGGCGTCGTCAGCGACACGTACTTGCCGCCGAACACCGTGGTCGCCTTGATGTCGGCGTTCACGTTGCTCGGGATCAGCGACAGGTACCGGGGGTAGACGTCCAGGGTGAACTTCGCGGCCGGCTTGCCGTCACGCACGGTCTCGGAAATGCTGGCCACCCGGCCGATCTCCACCCCGTTGTAGGTGACCTTCGAGCCGGGATCCATGACCAGCCCGGCCCGGGATGCCAGCATCGTCAGCTTGGTCTTGGGAGTGAAGTCGCCCCGGAACTGCCCGTACACCAGGACCAGCGCCACGAGGGCGATGATCAGCGAGGCGATGCCCGCCAGCTTGTACGGCGGGTTCCGGGGTTTGTTGACCTTCACTGGCGACGTCATGGCTACACCGTGAGCGCGAAGTTGGGGTTGACGCCGTAGAGCGCCAACGCGGCTGCCAGTACGACGACCTGAACCGACACCAGCGAGAAACGCATCGATCGGCCGACGGCCTCTCCGACGCCGACGGGTCCGCCGCCGGCGTTGTATCCGTAGAAGCAGTGGGTGATCATCACGACCGCCGTGATGAGGATCGCCTCGAGGAACGACCAGAACACGTCGTCGGGCCGCAGGAAGGTCCGGAAGTAGTGCTCGTAGGTTCCGTTGGATTGCCCGTACAGCACCGTGGTGGTGATCTGCGGGGACAGGAACGACATGATCATCGCCAGCGAGTAGAGCGGAATGATGACGACCAGCCCGGCCATGATCCGGGTGGTGGCCAGGAATGAGATCGACTTGATGCCCATGACCTCCAGGGCGTCGATCTCTTCACTGATGCGCATGGCGCCCAGTTCGGCGGTCGCGCCGGCGCCCACGGTGGCGGCCATCGCGATGCCGGTGACGACGGGGGCGGCGATGCGGACGTTGATCAGCGCGGCGAAGAATCCGGTGAACGCCTCGACGCCGATGTTGCCCAGTGAGGCGAAGCCCTGAATGGCGACCAGCGAGCTACCGGACAGGGTCACGAAGCCGACGATCGCGACGGTGCCGCCGATGACGGCCATGGCACCGGTGCCCATGCCGATCTGGGCGATCAGCCGCAGCGTCTCCTTGCGGTAGTTGCGCAGCGCGTGCGGGATGTGGCCGAGGGCCACCGCCCCGAACCACGCCATCTGGCCGACGTCGTCGAGGCCGCGGGCGGCGGCACCCCCGTAGCGGTTGAGGTTTTCGGCTGCCCGCGGGAAGCGGGCGCGCAATACGGCGGCGGTCGACATGTCAGTGGCCCGTTCCGAATCGCACGCCGATGGTCGTCAGCACCACGTTGACCGCGTACAGCGCGACGACGCAGAGCACGACCGTCTCGTTGACGGCGGTGCCCAGCCCCTTCGAGCCGCCCCGCACGGTCAGGCCCCGGTAGCAGCCGACCAGCCCGGCGATCAGGCCGAACGTCGCGGCCTTCACCGTCGCGATGACGACCTCCGGCAGACCCGTGATCGTGGTCAGCGTGGCGAGGTAGGCGCCACCGGAGACGTTTTGCAGGTAGACGCCGAACAGGTAGCCCCCGACCAGCCCGACGGTGATCACCAGGCCGTTGAGCAGGGTGGCGACCAGGGTCGCGGCGATCACCCGGGGTACCACCAGCCGGTGGATCGGGTCGATGCCGAGCACCTCCATGGCGTCGATCTCCTCGCGGATGGTGCGGGCGCCGAGGTCGGCGCAGATCGCCGTCGACCCGGCGCCGGCCACCACCAGCACCGTGGTGAGCGGGCCGAGCTGGGTGACCGCACCGATCGCCGCGCCGGCGCCGGACAGGTCCGCGGCCCCGAACTGGGCCAGCAGCACGTTGAGCGTGAAGATCAGCAGGACCGTCAGCGGGATCGACACCATGATGGTCGGCAGGAAAGCGACCCGCATGATGAACCAGCACTGCAGGACGAATTCGCGCCATTGGAACGGCCAGCGGAACAGTGCCCTGCCGGTGAGGACGCACATCCGGAAGAATCCCCCGATGAGCGTCAGCGGGGTCTGCAGTTGGTCGCGTAGGTAGCCGACCAGATAGGGGCCCTGTCGGCTCGCCGGCGTTGAAGTCACCGCTGCCCCCTCCGGTTGATACCGCCCACCTCTCGGCGCGGCGGCGGATCGTGTCGCACGCGTCTCCCCCTCACCGTTGCCCGCAAGCGGGAGGCACTGCCAACGCGGCCGGGCACGCCCCCGATTCGGCCCGACCCAACGTGTGTGACCATCGGCTCCCTACTGGCAAGTAGTAACGGAGACCACAGGAATGTACCCGATGGCCATGCACGTGTGAACTGCATCTGCACAATTAACCCTTCGTCAACAACGGGCAAACGTTACAGGATCCGTCAGCTTTCCTCTCTGGTCGGGAATTCCCTTGCACCGGAACGGTTTTCATCGAAATTTGCGGTTCCGTAACGCATCCGCAGCTCAGTCTTGAGCACCTTGCCGGCGGGGTTGCGCGGCAAGGCATCCACGATCTCGAGCGCCTTGGGATGCTTGTAACGCGCCAGCCGCTCGGTCAGGAACTCCTCGAGCTCGTCGAGCAGCAGCCGGTCGCCGGCGACGGCCGCAACCGCGATCGGCACCTCGCCCCACTTCTCGTGGCTGCGCCCGATGACCGCGACCTCGACGATGCTCGGATGGCTGGCCAAGACGTTCTCCACCTCGGCGCAGTAGATGTTCTCGCCGCCGGAGATGATCATGTCCTTCTTGCGATCCACCACCCAGACGTAACCCTCCTCGTCCATCCGGACGAGGTCGCCGGAATGGAACCACCCACCGGCGAACGCCTCGGCGGTGGCCTCCGGGTTGTTCCAGTAGCCGCTCATCAATGTTGGTGCGCGGTAGACGATTTCGCCGACCTCGCCGATCGGCACGTCGTTCATGTTCTCGTCGACCACGCGGGCGGCCACGGTCGGGATCACCCTGCCGACCGAGCCGCGTTTACGGATCGCGTCCTCGCCCAGCAGCATGCAGGTCACCGGCGACATCTCGGTCTGGCCGAAGGCGGCGATGATCTGGGTGCCGGGGAACGTCGCCGACATCTCGCGCAGCAGGGCGTCCGGCGCCGGCGCGGCTCCCCAGGACATCACCCGCAGCCTCAAGTCGCGGGGCCGGGCCTGTTGCTCGGCGCACACGGCCTGCCACTGCGCGGGCACCAGGAAGAGGCTGGTCACCTTCTCTTCGGCCAGCACGTCGAGCAGTTGCCCCGGCTCGAAGGCGCCGAGCGGGTAGATGACCGTCGGGGTGCCCAGCAGCAGCCCGGTCAGCATGTTCCCGATGCCCGCGATGTGGAAGAAGGGGACGCCGACGAAACCGACGTCGTTGTTGATGTCGGCGCCGTTGGTGTACAGGCCCGTCATGGTCTGGCCGGTCAGGTTGGTGTGGGTGAGCACGGCGCCCTTCGGGCGGCCCGTGGTGCCCGAGGTGTACATGATCAGCGCCGGAGAATCGTTCGGGATGTCGACGGGGTCGTGCAAGGCCCGTCGCTCGTTGATCAGGTCTTCGTAGCCGAGCACGCTGTCGTCGCCCGCGCCGCCGGCCACGACGATCGTGCCCACCAGCGGCTCGACCTCGCGGACGCCGGTGGCCACCGGGGCGAGCACCGATTCGGTGATCATCACGCGGGCTTCGCAGTCCTGGACGAGGAAGGCGATCTCGGCGGGCGTGAGCCGGAAGTTCAGCGGAACGGCGATCGCCCCGAGCATGTTGACCGCCAGCACCGATTCGACGAATTCGGTGCGGTTGAGCATCAACACCATGACGCGGTCGCCGAAGCCGACTCCGCGACGGCTCAAGGCACCGGCCAGCGCCGTCACCCGCTGCCGCAGGTCCCCCCACGTCATGGTCTTACCCAGGAACCGCAGCGCCGGGGCGCCGGGCTGCATCAGGGCGTGCCGTTCGAGTTGGGTCACCCAATTCTGGCGCCGCGACAAGTACGGCTGCTCTGTCGCCTGCGCCAGATGGCTCGCTAATTGCGCGGTCAACTCCAGCCTTCCCCTTCACTCGCGCACCGCTTGCGCCAGGTTGATATTTGATAAAACATGGTGTTGTCTGGGTCACATTATGGCCTCAAAGGGCCCGCTGACAAGCCCCGATGAAAGTTTCAAACCAACCTCCGCGAAGCCCCGAAAGCCCTGGCAGCCCCCGTGAACGCACCGATATCCACGCGACTGAGGCGGCGACGGCCACTGCGCCGGGCGCAGTTGTCCGACGAGGTCGCGGGTCACCTTCGGGCGGCGATCATGTCCGGGGCGCTGCGGCCGGGGACCTTCATCCGCCTTGACGAAACCGCCGCCGAGCTCGGCGTCAGCGTCACGCCGGTGCGCGAAGCCCTGCTCAAGCTCCGCGGCGAGGGCATGGTGCAGCTCGAACCCCACCGCGGCCACGTCGTGCTTCCACTCACCCGGCAGGACGTCGAGGACATCTTCTGGCTGCAGGCCACCATCGCCAAGGAGCTGGCCGCCGCGGCGACCGACCACATCACCGACGCGGAAATCGACGAGCTCGAACGCATCAACGAGGCGCTCGCGGCGGCAGTCGGGTCCAGCGACACCGAGACCATCGCGGGCATCGAGTTCGCGTTCCATCGGGTCTTCAACCAGGCGAGCGGGCGCATCAAGCTGGCCTGGTTCCTGCTCAACGCCGCGCGCTACATGCCGGTGCCGCTCTACGCGGCCGATCAGCAGTGGGGCGCGGCCGCCGTCGACAACCACCGGCAGCTGATCGCCGCCCTGCGCCGGCGCGACGCGGCCGCGGTGATCGAGCACACCGTGTGGCAGTTCACCGACGCGGCGGCGAGGCTGACAGAGATACGGGGCCGCACGGGGATCTTCGAGTAGCGGCGGTCGCAAGCGCGGCGAAGCCGGGCGCCGCGGGCCGCCGCGATAGACCTGCGGCGGTCGCAAGCGCGGCGAAGCCGGGCGCCGCGGGCCGCCGCGATAGACCTGCGGCGGTCGCAAGCGCGGCGAAGCCGGGCGACTACCCCGCGGCCAGCTGTTCTGCGCGCCGCTTGAGGCTTTCGGCGAGGTGGTCCAGGACGTTGCCAACGAGCTGCTTGACCATCGGCGCGGGAACCGGCATCGACGTCTCGACATCCAAGTCCACGGTCAGCAAGCTCGATGTGCCCATCTCCACCACGCTGAACAACTGCTCCTGCTTGGTGAACAGGTCGCCCTGCTGCAGGACGGTCTGGATCTGGTTCTCCCCGGGGTAGTACACGGCCTGGATGAACACGCTCTGCATGCCTTGGTAGTCGGTGTCGAGCCGCAGCTGGCTGGGGCGCCCGTCGTCGTAGCGGGCGAGCACCCACAGGCCCTTGATCTCTTCGTTCCACTGCGGGTAAGCCTCGAAGTCCGCGACGATGGCCATGATCGAGGCGGCGTCGGCGCCGATCTCGACGGTCTTGCTCATAACTGGCATTGGCGAAGCATAGCCGGGTGGGCGACGCGTCCCGACGGTGCGGCCCAGGCGCCGATTTACGCGAAAGCCCAGGCGCGGCGGGCAATCTCGGGCCTATCGGTCCACGCGCGCCGTCGACAGCAACGACCGGATGGGGTCGGGGATTTCGATCGGCTTGCGGCTGGCGCGATCAACGTAGACGTGCACCCAATGGCCCAGCGCGGTGATCGGCTGAGCCTGCCCGTCCCGCGCCGCCCGGAACACGCCGAGCCGGTAGGTGACGCTGCTGCGGCCCAGCCGGGTGACCGCCACCCCCACCGTGAGGCCCTCGGGGAAATGCAACTCGGAGAAGTACCGACAGCCCGACTCGGCGACGATGCCCAGTGCGGGCGTGGTGAGCGGGTCCAGCCCGGTGCTGGTGTTGATCCAGGCGTTGATGGCCGTGTCGAACAACTGGTAGTACACGGCGTTGTTCAGGTGGCCGAACATGTCGTTGTCGGCCCACCGGGTTCCCACCGGCCACAGCACCGGGAAGTCGTCGCTGGTCAGTCCGTCCGGTGCCGGCGGCACCGCCGGAGCCGGCGAGACCGGGGGTTGGCAAGCCATGGTTGTATTCCAGCATGGTTCAGATTCGGGGAGCCGTGCTGGACCGGATCGGTCTGGCCCGCCCATATGCCGAATCCCGGCCGATCCGGGTCATCGATCTCGACCTGGATCCGCCCGGCAGCGGTGAGGTGATGATCCGCATCGAGGCCGCAGGCGTCTGCCATTCCGACCTGTCGGTGGTCGACGGCAACCGGGTGCGGCCGGTGCCAATGCTGCTCGGTCACGAGGCGGCCGGAATCGTCGAGCAGATCGGCGACGGCGTTTCGGATCTCGCGATCGGCCAGCGGGTGGTGCTGGTGTTCCTGCCCCGGTGCGGCCACTGCGCGGCCTGCGCGACCGGGGGCCTGACACCGTGCGAGCCGGGCAGCGCGGCCAACGCGGCCGGGACGTTGCTGGGCGGGGACATTCGGCTCAACCAGGCCGGCCACCGCGTGTATCACCACCTCGGGGTGTCGGGCTTCGCGACGCACGCGGTGGTCAACAGGGCCAGCGTGGTCCCGGTGCCACCCGACGTGCCACCCGAGGTCGCCGCGCTGCTGGGCTGCGCGGTGCTGACGGGCGGGGGCGCCGTGCTCAACGTCGCCGATCCGCAACCGGGCCAGACGGTGGCCGTCGTCGGCCTGGGCGGTGTCGGCATGGCGGCGGTGCTCACCGCGCTCACCTACGACGGCGTGCGCGTGGTCGCCGTCGACCAACTGCCCGACAAGCTGGCCGGCGCGCGCGCCCGCGGCGCACACGAGGCCTACACCCCGCAGCAGGCCGTCGACGCCGGCGTGAAAGCCGCGGCGGTCATTGAGGCCGTCGGCCATCCCGCCGCCCTCGAGACGGCCATCGCCCTCACCGCCCCGGGCGGGCGCACCATCACCGTCGGGTTGCCGCCGCCGGACGCGCGAATCTCGTTGTCCCCGTTGGGCTTTGTTGCCGAAGGACGATCGCTGATCGGCAGTTACCTGGGCTCGGCGGTGCCCAGCCGTGACATCCCCCGGTTCGTGGCGCTGTGGCAGTCGGGCCGGCTTCCGGTGGAGGCACTGGTGTCCTCATCGATCGGGCTGGATCAGATCAACGAGGCGATGGACAACCTCGCCGACGGCACCGCCGTCCGGCAGCTGATCAGGTTCGACTAGCCGCTACCGACTCCCCGCCATTTCCACGGCGAGCGCGCGTGTCTGTACGACGACACGCCGCTATCGGCGGCATTTCGCGCACGCTCGCGCGCGAGGGGCCGCCCCGCTACCGCGGGTGCAGGGGCGCGACGGGTTCCACCACCGTCTCCGGCAGGCGGTGTTCTTCGATGTAGTCCCAACGGATTTCGTAGCCCAGTCCGGGCGCCGACGGTATCTCGACGAAGCCGTCCGGGGTGAGGGGGTCGCACGGCGCCGTCAGGTACGGCGGCGCGGCGTCGTAGCGAGCCCCGGGCCCGAGCAGGCCGCGCTCGTAGTACTCACAGACGTCGTCGCTGGTCGCGCCGAGGACCTGCAGGTTGCCGAAGCCGCTCATGTGCAGCTCGCACCGCATGCCGACGGCCTCGCACATTCCGGCCAGTTTCATCACGCCGGTGATGCCTCCGCGCAGGACGTCGATGCGGCTGATGTCGGAGGCCTGGCGCAGGATCCAGTCCGCGCGGGTGTAGATGCCGCCCTCGGCGATCTCGGGAGAGCAGATCGGGATGTCGAGCTCGTCACCGAGCCGCCGGTAGGCCTCCACCCGGTACTCCGGCATGGGGTGCTCGTACCAGTAGAAGCCCAGCCGCTGAAGCTCGCGACCGACGCGCAGCGCGTCCTCGTAGGTGTGGTAGGTGCCCCAGGGATCGAACATCAACACCATCTCGTCGCCCACCGCGGCCCGAACCTCGCGACACACCCGGATGTCCCAGTCCACATACGACGGCCGCGGCAGCGCGAACTGACCGGTCGCCGGATTCCAGTAGTGGTAGGGGTGAATCTTGTAGGCGCCGTAGCCCTGACGCTTGCAGTCGACGGCGTGCGCGGCATATTCCTCGGGCGACCCGAGATTGTTGAAACTGCTGGCGTAGGCCTTGACCCGGTCGCGTGCGCCGCCCAGCAGTTTGCGCACCGGCAGTCCGGCGACTCGGCCGGCCAGATCCCACAGGACCAGATCGATGACGCTGCAGACGTTCTCGGGCAGTTTGGCCGCCCACAGCTGGCGCCAGATCTCGGCCCGGTCGAACGGGTCCTGGCCGGCGAGCAACGGGCTCAGGAATTGGGTGATGATCGCCCGATCCCCCGGCAGCAGGCCGTCCTGGTCCCCGTGGAAGTGGCCGCCGAAATAGTAGCCCTCGACGCCCTCGTCGGTGAGCACCTTGGTCACGGTTTGCACCACCCGGTAATCGGTCATCAGCTGGCCGAACGAGATTCGGTCGACGCATGTCTCGAACGGCACGACCTGAAGGCCGGTGATCTTCATGGCAGCACATTCTGCCGACGGTCCCGGCGCTCAGGGTAGGGGCGAAGGTCCCGCGCCGGTCTCGTGCAAGGCGTCACTGAGGGCGTGCGCCTGCAGCGCGAACAGCCGCTCGGACGTCGGCGAATCCGGCCAGGGAATCGGTGGTGGGCTCGAATTGGAAGTCGCCCGGATTGAACCTGCGTGTCATGCCCCAGAAGCTGCGCGCGCTTCGCGGCCACTGGGTGACCACGCGGCCGTTGGCGGCGCGAAAGTAGTTGCTGCACTGGGTGGTCCAGACGGTGCCGACCATCCAGCGGTCGATCTTGGCGATGAAGTCCGCCAGGGCGGCGGGCCGCACCGCGATGTAGGTCTTGCGCCTACGTCGCAGGTGCTTCAGCGCACGCACGATGTAGTGTGCCTGGGCCTCGAGCATGAAGATGACGCTGTTGGAGCCGACGTTGGTGTTCGGTCCGTACAACATGAAGAAGTTCGGAAACCCCGGCACGGCCATCCCGAGGTAGGCGTGTGCCCCGTCGCGCCAGGCCTCGCGCAGCGTCATCCCGCCCTCCCCGGACACGTCCAGCTCCCCCAGGTAGTCGGCGGCGGCGTAGCCGGTCGCGCAGACCACCACGTCGACCTCGCGTTCGGTGCCGTCCTCGGTGACCAAAGACCGCGCGCGCAGGTACCGCGCGGGGCTGGTCAGCACCTCGACGTTCGGCTGGGTCAGCGCGGTCAGGTAGTCCGAGGAGAACACCAGCCGCTTGCAGCCCAGCGGGTGGGTCGGGGTGAGCTTGCGGCGCAATTCCTCGTCCGGAATGGCCTTTTGGAGCAGGTCGAGGGCGGCCGCCTTGAACTCCTGGGTCTTCTCGCTGCCGTTCTCGATCACCGATATGTTGGCTTCGCTGCGTAGCCACAGCCGGGTCCGGTACAGCTTCTTGGCCCACGGCAGGTGGGCGAATGCCCAGCGCTCGCCGCGCGTGTAGTGCCGATCGGGCTTGGGCAGGATCCAGGTCGGCGATCGTTGCACCGAATAGACCCGGCCGGCCACCCTGGCCAATTCGGGCAACAGCTGCGACGCCGTGGAGCCCGTGCCGAGCACGGCGATCCGCTTGCCGTCGAGCGGGATCGAGTGGTCCCACCGCGCCGAGTGCATCAGCGTTCCGGTGAAGGGCTCCTGCTCCACGAGGTCGGGCAGGCGCGGGCGGGTGAACAGGCCGACGGCGGAGACCACCACGTCGAAGTGGTGCAGCCGCCCCTCGGCAGTGGTCAGGCACCACCGCCGGGCATTTTCCTCCCACCGCGCGGACCGGATATCGGTGCGCAGCTTCAGGTGCGGCTCCAGGCCGTACTTGTCGGCGCAGCGCTGGAAGTACGCCAGTATCTCGGGCTGCCCCGACCACAGCCGCGTCCAGCCCGGATTCAGGTCGAACGAGTAGGAGTACAGGTGAGATTTGACGTCGCACGCCAGCCCCGGATACGTGTTGATCCGCCAGGTGCCACCGACGCCGTCCTCCCGGTCGAAGATGGTGAAGTCCCGGAAGCCGGCCCGCGACAACAGGATTCCCAGGGCCAGTCCGCCGGGCCCGGCGCCGATGATGCCGATCGTGGGGCGGGTCATCGGATCTGCACGCATTGGCCACCGTCGACGACCAGTTCGGCACCGGTGATGAACGACGCCTCCTCGGAAACGAGGAACGCGACCGCGTCGGCGACCTCGCGTGGTTGGCCGATCCGCCCGAAGGCCGACGACGCGGCCAGCCGCAGCTGGGTGGCGTCATCGAGCATCGGGGTCGCGATCGGTCCGGGGAACACGGCATTGACCCGGATGCCGAGGGGGGCCAGCTCCGCCGCGGCGTTCTGGGTCAGGCCGCGCAGCGCCCACTTCGCCGAGCCGTAGGCGGCGTGGTGCGGGAAGGGGCGAATGGCGCCGGTGCTGCAGATGTTGACGATCGCGGCCTGATCCGCCGCACGCAGGTGCTCCAGCGTCACGTGGATGCCCAGGAACGCGCCGAAACAGTTCACCCGCCAAGAGTTTTCGAAGTCGTCGGCGGTCTCGTCGGCCAGCGACGCCCGGTGCAGCGCGCCGGCGTTGTTGACCAGCGCGGTCAGCGCGCCGTAGCGGTCGATCACGGCGCGCACGGCCGACCGCCACAGCGGTTCGGAGGTGACGTCGAGTTCGATCGCGATCACCCCGTCGTCGCCCAATTCGCTTACCAGGCCGGTCAGCTCGTCGGCACGCCGGTCGCAGGCGGCCACTGAGAAGCCGTTGGCGCGCAGCCGTGTGGCGATGGCCCAGCCCTGCCCGCCGGCCGCGCCCGTGACCAGGGCGACGCGTTCGTTCATGACGGTGTCACCTCGGGCGTGTCGGACAGGCCGCGGCCGGTGACGAACTGGCAGCGCCGTCGCCGGAAACGCCACCGCCCGCCCGTGCGCACCAGTTCGTCGTCGTATAGGGCGGGCCGTAGGCGCAGGTCGCCCGCCCGCACGAACAACACCTGCGACCGGGCCGTCGCGCTGTCGTCGTGGACGTCGATCCGGGAGACGCCGGTCAGGTGCAACCCGCGCGGGGCGTCCCGGAACATCTTCCCGATGCCGTCGTGTCCGGCGAAGACCCTGCCATAGACCAGGAATTCGGCGTCGGGGGTGAACAGCCCCAGGCACTCGTCGATGTCGCCCGCGTCCAGCGCCAGTGCGTAGCCGGCGAGCAGCTCGCCGACCGCGGCCCGGTCATCCGTCATGGGTCGCCTCCCGCAGGTGCTCCGCGGCGCCTCGGCGCAGCGCGTGCGACTCGGCCGTCAGGGTGATCATCGACAATCCCAGCTTCGCCATGGCCCGGCCCGTCGGGCCGTCCCCGGCGTGGATGCCGGTCACCAGCCCGGCCGCGGTGGCCGCGCGGTGGGTTTGCACGATGGCGTCCAGCACGGCCGGATGCCTGGTCGCGCCAACCACATCCGCGCCCAGCGAGAGCGCCAGATCGGCGGGCCCGACATAGAGCCCGGCGAGCCCGTCGACGGCGCAGATCTGGTCGAGGCCGGACAGCGCCGCGGCGGTCTCGATCATCGCGAACACGCTGACCCGAGATTCCAGCGCCGCGGTGTCGCGGCCCAGGCTGGCGCGCAGCGGGCCGAAGCTGCGGATGCCCGCGGGCTGGTAACGGGTGGCCGCCACCGCCGCGGCGGCCTGGTCCGCCGACTCGACCATCGCGATGACGACGGCGTCGGCGCCGGCGTCCAGTACGCGCCCGATCGGTGCCGCGTCGGCGTTGGGCAGCCGCACCACGGTGGCGATGGGCAGGTGTTCGATTGGGCGCAGCATGCCGGCGATGTCGGCGTCGTCGAGGTATCCGTGCTGCGCGTCGAAGCCCACGTAGTCGTAACCGGCCCTGGCGAATTCCTCCGGGCCGAGCAGCGTGGGACCTGTGATCCACCCGCCCCATATCGGACCGCCCCGCTGCAGCGCCCGCTGCAACGCGCTGCGCGAGTCGTCGCTCACGCGCACTCCCCGATCGCGATCTTGACGCGCTCGGGGACGGGCCGGCAGGCCAACTCGAAGGCGCCCTGCACGTCGTCGACGCCGAATGTGTGCGTCAGGTAGGTGGCAAGCAGTTCCGGGTGTTCGGCGGCGAACTTGCCGGCGAGCTCCAGCACCCGCCGCCGGTCCAGCGTCACACCGGATTTCAGCGTCAGGTTGTTGCGCAGCATGGCGCGCATGTTGATGGGGTAGGCGTCGTCGTCGGCGACGCCGAAGTAGAGGACGGTGCCGCCGGGCGCGGTGGCCTCGATCGCGTGGCCGAGCGTTGCGACCTGGTGACCCACGGCCTCGATGACGACGTCGGCGCGGTCGCCGGCGGCGAGCTGGCTCACCCACCGGTCGCTGGTGGCGCGCACCGGGTCGTCGACGCCGAATGCGGTTGCCACGCTTGACCGGTCGACGGGATCGACTCCAGTGACGCGCCGGGCGCCGGCCGCCTTGGCGACGTAGGAGAACAGCAGGCCGATCGACCCCTGCCCGATGATCGCCACATGCCTACCGGCAAGATCCGGCAGTTGCTCGCAGGCGTAGAGCACGCACGCCAGCGGTTGCAGGCCGACCGCCTGCGCCGGGGTCAGCGCCGGGTCGTACGGCGCCAGGCCGTCGCCGTTGCTGACCACGCGCTCCATCATGCCGTCGAACCCGGAGGCCCAGCCGACAACGCGATCACCGGGCCGATGCGCGCGATGGCGGCTGGCGAGCACCTCGCCGGCGACTTCATGGATGGGGAAGCCGTCCTTTTCGGCCCCGCTGGGCCCGTCGTCGCCGGGAAGGCGGCCGCGGGCACCGCGAAAGGCCGGCAGGTCGCTGCCACACACGCCGGCCGCCGTGAACCGCAGCAGGACCTGGCCGTCGATGAGGCACTCGGGCGTCTTCTCCGCGATCGTCGTCCGCTCGAACTGGTAGGGGGCGATGATCCGGTAGGACCACACGTCAGACCTCCACCGGGATGTTGTTCCAACCCCACTGGAAACTGGACGGCAACCGCCTGGCGGCTTCGGCCCGGATCATGAACTCGGGCACCCGGCGTAGCCATTCCTGCAGCAGCACAGCGACTTCCAGCCGGGCGAGGTGGTATCCGATGCAGAAGTGTTGGCCGCGACCGAAGGCCAACGAGCGGCGGATGGGCCGATCCCAGATGAACTCGTCGGGTTCGGGGTATTCCCGTTCGTCGCGGTTGGCCGAGGCGAGCAGCGTGATGACGCGCTGCCCGGGCCGGACGGTCTCGCCGTGAATGGTGAAGGGTTTCCGCGCGGTTCTGGCGAACCATTGCGCCGGCGCGCAGAACCGGATCATCTCCTCGCGCGCAACGGGCACGGTGTTCTCGGGGTCGGCGCGCACCGCGGCCAGCTGGTCGGGCCGCTGCATGAGCTCCCACAGCCCATGGGCGACGATCTTGGGCACCGTCTCGGTGCCGCCGATGAAGATGCAGAGCATCTGGGTGGCGACTTCGACGTCGTCGAGCGGGCTGCCGTCGGGCAGGCGGTAGCCGAGCAGGCCGTCGACGACCGCCAGCGGCTCACCCGACCGGTCGGCGCGGCGGCGTTGCACCGCGGGCAACAGGTATTCGAAATAGTTTGGCCGCGCTTCGGCGGTGTCCACCCCGACACCGGGCTCGGCGAGGCTGCCCGCGTTGACCGCGGCCAGCACCCGTGGCGCGAGATCGGTTGAGATGCCGAGCAGTTCGCACACGACGGATGCCACGACGATGCCGCCGTAGTCCTGGGTCAGGTCGAACGAACCGCGCGGCAACAGCTCGTCGAGCCGCTCGTTGGCCAGCCGCCGGATCCGCGCCTCCCAGCCCGCGACCGATCTGGGGCGCAGCGGCGCCGAATGCGCGCGGCGGATCTCCGCGTACAGGTCCGTGTCGAACACCGCGTGGAACGGCAGCGGGTGCAGCGGCGGGTCGTCGACCGGGCCGGTGTTGTGCTTGGCCAGGACGGACGCCGCCGGCAGGGTGCCCTCGGACGCGACGAAGGTGCCGTCGTTGACCTCCAGCACCTGCCAGATGTCCTCGAAACGGGACAGCGCGTAGGTGTCCCATTGCGGCATGTAGTAGACGGGATGGTCGTCGCGCAGGATCCGGTAGTACGGCAGCGGATTCGCCATCACCCGCGCGTCGAAGGGGTCGTAGGCGAAGTCTGTGGAGTCCAGGGCCGCTGGCTGGCCCGTCACTGCAGCGGTGAGGGCGGTAGCGCCTGCAGGATCGAGTCCTCCCAGCCGTCGCGCAGGGCGGGCGCCACGCTCATCCAGGTGACGATCTCGGCGGGCGGGCTGTCTTTCCACGAGGGGTAGTGGTTGGCGAAGCATTCCCAGCCGCCGTCCAACGCCCAGTAGTGGATGACCTCGTTGTAGCGGAAGGTCGTGGTGAACGAACCGAGCCAGCGCTTGCCGGTACGTTCCGACCATGGGACGTAGAGGCGCTCGAGTTCGCGGATGTAATCGTCTTGACGCCCCGGCTTGGTTTGCATGATCTCCTGAATCACCAGCGGCGCAGCGAAATTGGCCTCGCGCAATTGCGCGAGGGTCTTGTTGCTGGGGCCTGGGTACATGATTCGGCCCTCACCCGCGGCGCCGATGTCGGCCAGGAAGGCCGACCATTTACCCGCCGCGGACTCGTGGCTGCCGCCGCGTGACTGGGCGGCCCCGATTCGTGCGTAGTCGGCGAACCCGTCGATCTCCCAGATGATCGTCACCTGTGGCCAGTGCCCGTTGTAGGGCGTGGTCTCCCAGATCGCGAACAGCCGCGCGCCCAGCTCGTCCATCATCGGCCGGTAGGTGTCGCAGAAGACCTCGGTAAGGTGGTCGCTACGCCCGGCGCCGAGCGACACCGTCTCATGCAAATAGAGCAGCGTGTGGCGAAAGTACTTCTTCATCAGTCGAGCCGGACCAGCCCCGAGTCGCCGCGCCCGCAGGTTGCCAAGTCGCAGAGTAGCGTCTCGGTGGAATAGACTGTGGAGCAATCGATTCCGGCCGCCGCCAGCGCGTGGCCCTTGAACCTGCGCGCCGCCGCGCTGAGCGCGTACTGCGCACGGGCCACCCCGCGATCCACCCGCAGTGGCCATCCGGCCGGCGCTTGACCCCACAACGCGACTTCGGTCATCCGGTCGTCCAGCGACTCGAGCACCTGGTCGCGTACCCGCGCGTCCGCCGCAAACGCCTCGGCGCTGACGGCCAGGCTCTCCCTCGTCGCGCCCGGGCCCACGGTGGCGAAGTATTCCTCCACGTCCAGCGCCTGCACGCCGAGGATGCGCAGCGACCGGGCGTCGCTGCCGTCCGGCAGGAGCACGGTTACCTGCCAACCGGCCATCGCCCGGTCATAGAGCCACCCGCCGGCCGATTGGACGACGTCGAGGGCGCTCGCCGCGACGACGTCGAGCCGGTATCGCAGACAATCGCGGTCCGCGCGGCTGGCTCGGGCGGCCTTGACCCGGCCGCCATGGCTGATGTCGAGCGTGGACGTGACCATTCAATCCATTCCTCACCGCCGCACCGCAACCGGGCTTTGGCGCTCACCGCAACGCTTGTCCTGGGCTGGGGGCCGCCTCGCGCGGCTCATCGGACAGCGTGACACTTGGGAGGAATTTTGTAAAGGTGCGACCGGTGGTCACGAGCCGCGGCGTGCCTTGAGTTCGGCCAGCACTTCCTCGGTGTGCTGCCCCAGTTCCGGTGCCGCGGAACGCGGCGCCCAGGGTGTCCCGTGGAAATCGGCCGGCGTGGCCACCATTGCGACGCCGGCTTCCCCGTCGGGCACGTCGACGATGCCGCCCGCCGCGTGGAACTGCTCGTCGGCGACGACGTCCTCGAGGCTGTTCACCGGTGACCAGAAGAAATCGGGTTCGGTGGCGAAGGTCTGCGCCCATTCGTCGAGGGTCCGGGTGGCAAAGACGGCGTCCAGTTCGGCGATCAGCGCCGCCGCGTTGACGAAGCGCGCGTAGGCGTCGGCGAAGCGGGGGTCGTCCAGCCACTCCGGATGGCCGACGGCGCGACACAGCGGGGGCCAGTGCCGGTCACCGTCGAGCCCGACGATCCAGAACCGCCGCCCGTCGGCGGTGGCGTAGTTGTTCATGCAGGGGTTGCCCATGGATTCGCGCTGCCCGATAGCGATCGGTTGGCCGGTCAGCAGATACGTGTTCAGGTCGAAGCTGACGGTGTAGGCGCCCTGGCGGTACAGCGACGTGGTGACCAGCTGGCCGGTTCCGGTGCGCTGCCGGGCCACCAGCGCCGCGCAGATCCCCGCGGCCAGGGTCATGCCGGCCGAGTGATCCCCCATGCCGCCGCGCTGGAACGGCGGCGTGTCGCCGGGGCGGGTGAGCAGGTGCGCCACGCCGGCGCGCGACCAGAACGCGGCGACGTCGTAGGCGGCGCGGTCGGCGTCGGGACCGGTTTCGCCGTAGCCGGTGATCAGGCCGTAGACCAGGCGGGAGTTGTGGGCAGCCACCGAGTCGAAGTCCAATCCCAGGCGTCGCAACGCGCCGGGTCGCACATTGGTGACGAAAACGTCGGCGTCGGCGAGCAATTCGAACGCGGTGCCGCGGCCCGCCTCCTCCGCGAGGTTCAACACGACGCTGCGCTTGGAGCGGTTGTCCATTTCGAACGGCGGATTGACGCCGAGGTCGCAGCCCAGCATCCGGCCGAACAGACGCCCGGGATCGCCGCTCGGCGGTTCGATCTTGATGACGTCGGCGCCCCAGTCGGCCAGGATGCCACCGGCGGCCGGCCCGGCCACCCAGACCCCGAGCTCGACGACCTTGACGCCCTCCATTGGTCCCGCCATGGGCGCTCCCACTCTCTGCCAGTTGAACGTCACGCCACAGCAACGCTGCATTGCGAGTGCCACGCTAGCGTGACGTTCGGGGGAAGTTGCCCACGATGGGAGGAGACCATGAGCCTGGTTGCCGGACGTGGTCCGCTGAGCAGCGATCCGGCCGGGCGATTTGCGCCCCCGCTGCCCGGCGACGTCGTCTTCGTCGAGCCTCATCCGCGCCGCGTCCAAGCGGTTCGGGATGGGCGCCTGGTGATCGACACCGAAGGGGCGCTGCTGGTGCACCGGCGGGGCCGCCCGCTCAGCTATGTCTTCCGCGCCGAGGAGGTCGGCGACCTACCCACCGAAGCCGAGCCGGAGGCACCGGGCTTCGTGCACGTGCCCTGGGACGCCGTCGACACCTGGCTGGAAGAGGGGCGCGAACTGGTCCACTACCCGCCCAACCCCTATCACCGCGTCGACTGCCGCCCCACCAAGCGCCGCCTGCGGGTTTCGGTCGCCGGCACGGTGCTGGTGGACACCGACGACACGGTGATCCTGTTCGAGACCTCGCTCGAGCCCCGGCTCTACGTCGATCCGGCGCACGTGCGAACCGACCTGCTGCGCCGCTCACAGACATCGAGCTACTGCAATTACAAGGGGTCCGCCACCTACTGGTCGACGGGCGACGTCGAGGATGTCGCGTGGAGCTACCCCGATCCGCTGCCCGAAAGCCTGCTCATCAAAGGGTTTTTCAGCTTCGACGCCGACCGCGCCGACGTGATCGCGGAGCTGCCGGTCGGCCGCCTTAGCTAGACGTTGCGCGCCAGGCGCAAGTTGGGCGCTCAACGCTGTGGGTTGCGCCGACTGTTCCGCTTCGACCGAGGTGCGTGTGCGCGAGCCTGGATGCCGGTTAGCAGCATGTCGAGGGCGCGGTTGAAGTCCGCCGCCATCGACGACTGTTGACTGGTGGACGCCAGTGCCGCCAGGTGGGGGTGGTCGTCGCCCGCCAGGCGTCCGATGCGGCCGGCGGCATCGATGTTGGCCTGCTCCGGGACGCCCGCCGCCACCGGCCCGGCCAACTCCACTTGAGCGGCACCCATGATCAGGCTCAGTACCCCGCGAAAGGCGGCCAACAGATCGTGGTCGGTAAGTCCGCCCCGGCCCAGTGCGGCGACGAGCTGTTCTGCGGGCCCGAAGCCCTCGTTCGAGAAGGTGCGGCGGGTCAAGACCAGCGGGACGGCGTTACGGTGACGGCGCATCGATTCCCACACCGCGATCGCGATGGACTTCACGTCAGCAAGCCAATCCTCGGATGGCGCAGGTAGTTTCACGTCGGCCAGCACCGCCTCGGCGACTAGAGCTTCGAGTTCCTCTCGGTCTCTGACGTAGTTGTAGAGCGTCATCGGTCCGGTGCCCAGGGCGGTTGCCAGCGAGCGCATGTTCAGCGCGCCCAGCCCGTCGCGATCGACGATTCCCATTGCGTGGGCGCGCACTTCAGAGACGGTGAATCGGGCCCGGATAGCCCACCTCCTTACTAGACGCCACTTGACACGTACAGCGTACCTAACGTAGTTCTATACGTACATCGTACGTATAGAACGAAGGTATTCTCATGAGCACTCCCATCACCACCAACGCGGTGTCATTCACCTCGCGCGGCGCTCGGTGCGCAGGCTGGCTGACATTGCCGCGCGGCGCCGGGCCCCATCCGGGGGTCGTACTCTGCCACGGCCTCGGCGCGACGCACGACATGGTGCTGTCGCAATACGAGCAGCATTTCGCGGACGCCGGCGTGGCGACGCTCGCCTTCGACTACCGGCACACCGGCGCGTCGGACGGTTCGCCACGGCAGCGCTTCAGCATGCGGCGACACCAACAGGACGTCGGAGCTGCGCTGGACTATCTGCATTGCCACGACGGTATCGACTCGCGCCGAATCGGGTTGTGGGGCACCAGCCTTGGTGCGATGCATGTGCTGCGGGAGGCCGCAGCCCGACGCGATCTCGCCGCGGTGGTCGTGCAGTGCCCGATCGTCCATGGACCGGCAACACTGACACGCAGCGGCTCGCGCGCCGCCGTCCGCGCGACACCGGCGATTCTCGACGACGTCCTTCGCCGGATGCGGGGCGCCGCACCGAGATATGTCCCGATCGTCGCCGAGCCGGGCAGTCTCGCCGCCGTCACCAGCCCCGGCGCTCTGGACGGCTGGTACTCCACGGTTCCCGCTGGCGCCACTTTCGACAACCGCATCGCCGCTGCCGACGTCATCGGCATCGGCATGACCAGTGCCAAACGCGGCGCCCACAAGATCGCGGCCCCTCTGCTGGTATGCGTCTCCGACCGAGAGACCCTGATGAACCCCCGCCACGCCGCCGACGTGGGACACCGCGCGCCGTATGGCGTCGTCCGGCACTACGACGGGGACCACTTCCAGATCTATCACCCGCCGCTCCTAGCGGAGCTGCTCGCCGACCAAACCCGATTCTTGCTGGAGCGCTTGCATGTCCAAGGCGGCTGATGCCCTGCAGGACAACGACGCCCGGCTCGTCGCATTTCTCGGTACCCTCACCCGAGATCAGTGGGCGCAGCCCAGCCTGTGCACGGAGTGGAGCAACCACGAAGTCCTGGCCCACCTCGTCGTTGGCTACTCCGCCACGCTGCCGTCGATCGCCGCCGCAATGCTGGGACACCGCGGTTCGTTCGACCGCACTAACTCCTCCATGGCCCGCGCGTTGGCAGCACGACGGGACCCACACGCCCTGGTCGACGACCTTGCGGCATTGACGCGGCAGGCGCGAGGCATCGGCCGTGTCTTCCCTCGCCGACTGCTCCTCGGTGATCACGTCATCCACCAACTGGACATCACCTACGCGCTCGGCGCAGACCCCTCGATTCCGGCAGCGACACTCGCAGCCGTTCTCGACACCGAGGTGGGAATCCCGAACCCGTTCGTCCCGGCCTCTGCTCGCGCCCGAGGCCTGAACCTGGTCGCCACCGACGCCACATGGTCACGCCCGAGTGATGGACCCACGGTCACCGGCGAAGCCGACCACCTTGCGTCGGTGCTGGCCGGCCGCCCCTGGGCGCTACGGCATTTGACGGGTAGCGGAGTCTCAGTACTCGCCGCCCGCCTCCAGCCGTCGCGATAGTCCATTACGTTACAACGCGCTGTCGACCCACTCTCATCAACGCGCGTACGACTCCCGTCGAAGTCTGACACAACGGCGATCGTCACCGAGGCGGTGCCCTGGGCCGGTAATTCTCGAAATCGATTGAATTCGAACGCCTTTGGCGTGCATCCGGCTCAGCTCGCCAGCTCGACGATGGCGAGCATGAACAGCACCCCGCCGATGGTGCATGCCAGGGTCACCGGAGTGCGGCGGCCGGCGTGCGCCCTCGGCAGGATGTCAGCGCCCGCCAGATACATCAGGAAACCGGCGAAGAACCCGAGGTACACCTCGAGCAGGCGGTGGGGAATCGTCACCGCCAACGTGAGCGCCGCACCGGCCAGCGGCGCGACGGCGTCGGCGGCCAACAGGGCCAGCGCCCTGCGGCGGTCATTCCCGTAGAGCGAACTGACGGTGTAGGTGTTGAAACCGTCCGCGAAGTCGTGGCCGATCACCGCGACCGCCACCACGGCGCCCGCACCGGCCCCCGCCTGGAACGCGGCCCCGATCGCGAAACCGTCCATGACGCTGTGGCCGATCAGCCCCGACGCCGCCAATATGCCGACGCCCGGCGCGTCCACATTCGCGGCATCACCCGATCCCTGTCCGCGATGGATGCCCACCGTGTGTTCGACGACGTGGAGGACCAGAAAGCCGACCACGAACGCCACGAGAGGAGCGGGCACACCGACCAGGCTCCACGATCGCTGGCTCAGCGCTTCCGGCAGCAGGTCGAATGCCACCGCACCCAGCATCAATCCGCCGGCGAGGCCGAGCACCAGGAAGCGGTAGGACCCGATCCGCAGCGCCGCATAACCGCCCAGCAGCGTGGTGATGAACGAGCCGAGGGCCACGAGGACAACCACTGCGGGCCCACCTCTCTGCGACCGGTACCCGTGACAAAGTAACGCGGGACGCGGGAATCGGCGACCTGGCACACCCGCGAATCTGGGCCGCGAAAGTGTGGTTAGCGAAGGGCGTTTGAGCTATCCACCGTAACTGGGGCGTCCCAGCTTGAGCTCGTGCTGGGCAATCATGTTACGGAAGACTTCCAGGGTGCCGCCATAGATCCCCAGCGGCAGCGCCAGCCGGTAAAGATGTTCTGCCGCACCGTCGGTGGCCGAGCCCGCGACTTCGGTGGGCAACGCCGACGCCGTCCCCAGGATGTCCATCAGGTCCGGCGTGATGTCGC
Source organism: Mycobacterium paraffinicum (assembly GCF_001907675.1). Taxonomy (GTDB): domain Bacteria; phylum Actinomycetota; class Actinomycetes; order Mycobacteriales; family Mycobacteriaceae; genus Mycobacterium; species Mycobacterium paraffinicum_A. The sequence goes on along the minus strand of NZ_MPNT01000021.1, from coordinate 52,833 downwards.
GCATCGTCTGCGCGATCGCGACCCGTCCGAACATCCCGGGCGCGGAGAGCGCCGCCTCCATCCGCGCGGCGGCGCGCCCGAGCCGGTATTTCACCGAGTCGTCGTCCAGCGGCCGCCGGTCGCCGGGCCCGGGTTGGGCGGCGGCAGCCGCGACGGTGTCGACGACTTCGGCCATCAGGTCGCCGTGCGCCGACATCGCGGCAATGTATTGCAGGCCATGGTCTTCCGGGTCCACGATGCCGTGCTCGGAGTCCAGCGCCGCGCGCATCACCGTCCACCCGCCGTTCACCTCGCCGATGCGGTAACGGTCGTCGACGCGGACGTCGCTGTAGTAAACGATGTTGGTGCGGTCGCCGTCCAGGGTGCGGATGCCCTGGATCTCGATCCCGGGCGAGTCCAGCGGCACCAGGAACATGGTGAGGTTCCGGTGTTTGCGCCCCTGCGGGTCGGTGTTGGTGAGCAGGAAGACGTACCGGGCGTTCTGCGCGTTCGACGTGAACATCTTGGAGCCATTAATGATCCACCCGTCGCCGTCGCGCACGGCGCGTGTCTTGCAGGTGGCGACGTCGGAGCCGCCTTCGGGCTCGGTGTAGCCCAGGCAAAGCCGGATCTCGCCGGACAGCACGCCGGGCACGACCTGCTCGGCGAGTTCCGGCGCACCGAATTGGCGCACTAGCCGCGCGACCACGGATGTGGTGCCCCAGTGATACCACGGCGTATGGGCCCGGGCGATCTCGAGCTGGAAGACGCGCCGACGGACCGGGCTGAACCCGCCCTCGGACTCCAGCTTCCAATCCGATTCCAGGTAGCCGGCCTCGCCCAAGGCCAAATGCACTTGCTCGTCGAAGTTTTCGCCGAGCTCCAGCTGGCGGTGCAGCACCTCGTCCGTGACGTGCTTCGCGATGAACGCCCGGGTCTCGTCGCGGAAGGCCTGGTCCTCGGGGGAGAGTTCGACGCGGGAGAAGTCCATCAGGCCGCGTCGATCACCAGTGCGCGGAAGCGGTCGAGCGTCTCGAGCGCGTGGGCGATGCTGTCGCCCGGCAGGTGGACGCTGACCCACGTCACGCCAAGCTTGGCCAGCTTTTCCAAACCGTCGAGGTAGGCGCCGGCGTTGAAGTCGTCGTCGGTGATGCTGCCGCCCTCGAAGTTGGTGAAGGTGATGTCGATCGCCGACCAGTCCCGGCCCGCGGCATCGCAGCGGCGCCGCAGGTCGTCGATGCCCTCGCGCAGGCGTTCCGCCGAGTCGATGACGGCGGTGCCCGCCGTCTGGGCAAGTTGGGGAGGCGCCGGGAAGGGGCACCAACCGTCACCGTATTGCGCCACGCGCTGCCGCGCCGACGACGTGTTGCCGCCGATCCAGATCGGCGGGTGCGGGTCGCTGACGGGCCGGGGGTGCGCGGTGATCCCGCGGGCGCTGAAATGCTTTCCCTCGTACGTGATGTCGTCGCCGGTCCAGACCGCCCGGATCACCTGCAACGCTTCCTCGAACAGCTCGGCCCGCTCGTCGAAGCTGACGCCGAGTGCGGCGAACTCCCGCTTGAGGTAGCCGACACCGACCGCGAGCGTGAACCGCCCGCCGGACAGCAGATCCAGCGTGGCTCCAGACTTGGCCACCACGAACGGATTTCGATACGGCAGCACCACGATGTTGGGGATCAGCCGCAGCGTGCTCGTCGTGGCGGCCGCGAAGCCCAGCGCGACAAAGGGATCCAACGCGTCATGCCCGCCGGCCTCCAGCCAGCGCTGCGACGGCGCCGGGTGATCGGTGAAGCCGAACCCGTGAATGCCGGCCGCTTCGGTGGCGGCGGCCACCTTGCCGATGCCGTCACCGCTCACCAACTCCGGGTTGTACGGGTGGCTGTGCATCGGGTGGGTGATGGCGAAACGCATGACCGCGACCAGCCGCTAGAACCGTGCGCGGGAGTCGATGCCCGTGTCGCTGGTGCGCAGCGGCCTGATCAGCGCCTCTTGGGCGAAGGAGCACAACAGCGCGCCCTCCTCGGAATGCACCGTGCCGCGCACATATGACATTCCCGCGCCGACCTGGGTGCTCTCGTGGGTGTAGAGCAGCCAGCCGTCCCAGCGCACCGGTTCGTGGAACGCCACGGAGATGCTCATCGGCGCGGTGGACACGGTCAGGTGGGCCTGGGCGGTGCCGATGCCCGCGTGCGCCCGCATCGTGGTGGAGATGCCCAGGTGGCCGGTGAAGTAGGCGATCAGCGCCTTGGCCAGGTCGTCCCGCTCCGGGGTCGGGTCGTAATGCAGCCACGCGTACAGCTCTGGGGGCCCGACCTCGTCGGGGCTGTTGACGTCGACGACGTCGACCAGGCGCAGTTCGCGGCCGACCATCGGCATGGGCGAGGGGTTGGCGCCCGCGGGCCCGGTCACGTCGGGGCGCGGCAGGTGATGCCGGATGACGTCGCCGGTGGGGACGTCGGCCAGCACCGTGATGCTCAGGCAGCGCCGGCCGTTCTGCAGCACGGCGACCACGGCGGTGGCGGTGGACCGACCCTCGGCGACGACATCCAAGACGAGCTCGATGGGCTGCCCGACGGTCACGGCGCGGGAGAACACCGCGTGCGCCGAGCGCACGGACTTGTCCGGGAATCGCTTGGCCACCGCGACGATCGCCTGGGCGAGCACCTGGGTGCCCTCCACCACCTGCCGTTCGTCGCCGCCGGCGATGCCGGTGTCACCGGCGAACCGGTCCTGTCCGTCGGCCCGCACGTCGAACAGATCCAGCAGGCCCTGCACCGTCCACTCAGTCTGCTCAGATTCCGTGGTCAAGTCCCGCTCCACCTCTCGCGCTAGCAGCTTTCGGCTCAGCGTGACACTTTGACCAGGATTTGTAAAGCTTGGCTAACAAGGCCGCGGCGCGGCGGGTCGATGTAAAGCGCTCATTAGCACGAATTCTTTTGTGCGACAAGGGTATCAGCGAGAGCCGGCGATCGGCTGTAGAGCCGGACCAGCGCAATTATTCCGGTGCAGACGATTGTGAATATTGCCGCCGACGCCCCGGATTCGTACACGTCGGCGATCTGGATGGTTTTGCCCCCGCGGACAACGGCGCCGGCGGTCGGATGAATCAGGCCCGCGAATACCTGGGTGGCGGTGGAAATCCAGAACAGGCACGGTAACAGCCAGTAACTGCGGCTCTGGGTGACGGGTCGCGCCGGGAAGCTGGTTTCGGCGAGCGTGGCGAGTTGAAAGATCAACCAGCCGGTGAGGAGCCAGCCCAGGAAGTTGGTCAACGGGACACCCAGCGCCCCGGTCGGGTGGTGGTAGGAGTACCAGTCGTGCGCCGTCGCCCCGATAGGGTCGTACACCAGGTCATAGCCGCCGAGGATGAAGGTCGCGACGACAGGCGTCGTAAAACGTTCGGCGCCACCGACAACCGTGGAGGCATCTGGGCGCACAATCACCCGCGCCAGCGCCCAGGCCAGCCACCCGAAAATGATCCAGCTAGCCACGGCCACCGGCGGAACCCCCAGCGGTTTCGGGCCGGCTAGGTGATGTGTGTAAGAGCCGAACGGGAAACCGGTCGCGACACCGATTGCTTCCAAGGCGAATGCGACAACGCCGGCGATGACGACGAACGCGGCCATGCCTTTGGCGGAGTAACCCAGCCACGCATGGGCGACGACAAACAGAATGAGAAAGGCCATTTGGACGGCCCCGGCTTGAGCCGCCAGCGACGGACGCACTGCCATGACCACCGCGGCAAACAGTGTGAGGACGAGCAAGACCCAACACAGTGCTCTGAGAACGTTCAACCGTACCTCCCTTGGCCAGGGGATCGCGTCAGCGTATCGACTGCCGACAAGCGTGTCGAGCACGGTAAAGCGCCTCGCAGCGGACGGCCAGCAACGCAGTGTCGCCCGCCGCCCGCACTCGCGCCGTCGGCAGGCTTACCCATTGCCGTGGCCGAGATCGTTGCCATTGGCGGCTGCGAGGCCAACTGCTCGCGGCCTCGCCGCTCGGCGCGTGACGCGGTTGTGAGCGAACTCGTAGGAGATTGACACCGATACCCGCGGTGCATGACACTTTGGCGGTGTTTTGTAAAGCGGTAGAGGGGGTGCGCGGATGATTCCCGAACCGCTGGCCAACAGCTTCTGCTTCGGCGAGGGCCCGCGCTGGTTCGAGGGGCTGCTGTGGTTCTCCGACATGCTGGGCGAGGCCGTGCACACCTCGACCATGGGCGGGTCGGTGACCACCCTGCCGCTGCCTGGGCACTCGCCGTCGGGCCTGGGTTTCCGGCCCGACGGATCGCTGCTGATCGTCTCGGCCGAAGACCGCAAAGTGCTGCGCTACGACGGTGAAACAGTCGATCCCATCGCCGATCTCGCCGACCTGGCGCCGGCCAGCCTCGGCGACATGGTCATCGACGATGCGGGCCGCGCCTACATCGGCTGCCAGGCGATGAGCGGCGGCCGCATCATCCGGCTGGACCCGGACGACAGCGCCGCCGTCGTCGCCGAAGACCTCGACTTCCCCAACGGCATGGTGATCACGCCGGACCGCCGGACCCTGATCGTCGCCGAGTCGACCGGCCGACGGCTGACCGCGTTCAGGATCGACGAGGACGGCGGGCTCGCCGACCGCCGCGTGTTCGCCGAGGGCCTCGACGGACCGCCAGACGGCATCGCCCTCGACGCCGACGGCGCGGTGTGGGCGTCGATGACGCTGGCCCACCAATTCGAGCGGATCGTCGAGGGCGGCGCCGTGACCGACCGCATCGACATGGGTGAGCGCGTCGCCATCGCCTGCGCGCTCGGCGGCCCCGAGCGCCGGACGCTGTTCTTGTTGTCCAGCACGGACGCCTACCCCCAGCGCCTGGTCGGGACCCGGCTGTCCCGGCTGGACGCCGTCACGGTGACCACCCCCGGCGCCGGCCTGCCCTGACGAGAGGTTAAGGATGACCGACTCCTACTACGAGCTAGTCGACGGCGCCGACCCGCTGGGGGAAAGGTTTCGCGCCACCGACCTGGTGCGCGGAACCTGGTCGGCCGCGATCCAGCACGGCGGGCCGGTGTCCGCGCTGCTGGTCCGCGCCTTGGAGCGATGCGAACAGCGCGCCGACACCCGCCTGTCCCGCGTCGTCATCGACCTGCTGGGCGGGGTGCCCGCAGAGGGCGACCTGTGGGTCAACGCGCAGGTGCTCCGCGGGGGCAAACAGATCGAGCTGGTCGGCGCCGAGATGCTCGCCCCGGGTCCCGACGGGGAGCCCCGACCGGTCGCGCGCGCCAGCGGCTGGCGGTTGCAGACGCTGGACACCCGGGAGGTGGCCCACGCCGCGCCCGACATGCCCGCGCCGCGCAGCGAGGCGCGCGACCGCAACCTGAAGGCGCGCGACTGGGACCGAAACTACGTGCACAGCCTGGACTGGCTGTGGCTGACCGAACCGCTGAGCGAGGGCCCGGGCGAGTCGTGGATCCATCCGACCGTGGACCTGGTGACCGGCGAGAGCATGACGCCGCTGGAGCGCCTGTTCGCCGTCGCGGACTGCGCCAACGGCATCGGCAGCAAGCTGGACATCAGCCGGTGGACGTTCCTCAACACCGATCTGGCCGTGCACGTGTTCCGGGTTCCCGACGGCGACTGGATCGGCATCCGCGCCGAGACCAACTACGGCCCGGACGGCATCGGCACCACGGTCGGCACATTGTTCGACGAGCACGGCGCGGTCGGGGCCATCCAGCAGTCCGTCCTGGTGCGCCCGCGCCCGCCCAAGCCTGGCCGGGGGGCGAAATGACGTTCCACCACTTCGTAGAGTTGCAGATATGAGCCGGCCGGCCCAGACCGCAGAGCCTGACACCTCGACGCGGCAGCGCATCCTCGACGCCACCGCCGAGGTGCTCGGCCGCAACGGCAAGACGAAGCTGAGCCTCTCCGACGTCGCCGCCCAGGCCGGGGTGTCCCGCCCGACGCTCTACCGCTGGTTCGCGTCCAAAGAGGAGCTGCTGTCGGCCTTTTCGAGCTACGAGCGGCAGATCTTCGAGAGCGGCCTGGTCCGGGCCACCGCGGGCCTGAAGGGCGTGGACAAGCTCGACGCCGTGTTGCGCTTCATCGTCGAGTACCAACACTCGTACTCCGGCGTCCGCATGGTCGACGTCGAGCCGGAGCACACCATCGCCCAGTTCTCCGGCGTCATCCCGCAGATGCGGGAAGGCCTGCAGCGGCACCTGCCCGGACCCAACGCCGCGGTGAAGGCGGCGACCGTCATCCGGATCGCGATCTCGCACTACATCGTCCCCAGCGACGATGCCGACCAGTTCCTGGCGCAGCTGCGGCACGCGGTCGGCATCAAAGCGACTGATTAGCCAGGTCTTTAGCGTGAGTCGCTACCGCAACTCTCACAGGTGTTCGCTCACAGCGACGGCCTGCTGACCGGCGCTTAATCGCGGCTGCGCGCGCGGCGGCCTATTTCGAACACGTTGCGGCCACCAGAACCAGCGGCCCAGGAGCGCGGCGATCGAAGGCGTCAGGAAAGAGCGCACCACCAGGGTGTCGAACAGCAAACCCATACCGACGGTGGTGCCGAACTGGGCGAGGGTAATCAAGGCGCTGGCGGTGAAGGAGATCATGGTGAAAGCGAACACCAGGCCGGCCGAGGTGACGACGGCACCGGTTCCGGCCAGGGACCGGATAATCCCGGTCTTGATGCCGGCATGGATTTCTTCTTTGAATCGCGACACCAACAGCAGGTTGTAGTCGGATCCGACAGCAAGCAGGATGATCACCGACAGGGCCATCACAACCCAGTGCAATTCGATGCCGACGATGTATTGCCATAGCAGCACTGACATCCCGAACGACGCCGCGAGCGACAGCAGGACGGTGCCGACGATGACCGCGGCGGCGATCACGGCGCGGGTCAGGACGAGCATCACAACGAAGATCAGGATCAATGCGCCCACGGCGACAATCAACAGGTCGTAGGTGTTCCCGCTTCTCACGTCCTTCGCAAAGGCGGCGGCGCCGCCGATATAGATGCGGGCGCTTTCCAGTGGCGTTCCCTTGATGGCCTCGAAGGCGGCGTTGCGGATCGCGTCGACGTGGGTAATGCCCTCAGAGCTAGCTGGCGGCCCGACATGAGAGATGATGAATCGCACCGCTTTCCCATCCGGCGATATGAACATCGTCATGCCCCGTTTGAAATCGGCATTGTTGAAAACTTCCGGAGGCAGATAGAACGAGTCGTCGTTCTTGGCCGCATCGAAGGCTTGGCCTTCGGGATTGCCTTTGCTCTGCATGGCAGCGCCCTGGTCCTGAATGCCGGCCATGGTGCTGTGCATGGACAACATCATGGTGTGCATCGACTTCATCATCGGCACCATCGGTGTCATCAGCTTCAGCATCGTCGGCATCAGCGAGTCGAGTTTCTCCATTTGCGGCATCAGTTCGCCGATAGCATCGGTGAGCACATCGACACCGTCCAGCGTGTCGAACACCGACCGCAAGGATTCGCACACCGGGATGTCGAAACAGTGCTTCTCCCAATAGAAGTAACTTCGAACGGGCCGGAAGAAATCGTCGAAATCAGAGATGTGGCTGCGTAAGTCGTTCATTTCGGCCACCATCGACTTCATCTGCTGCACCATGTTGTGAGTGACGCCCGTGAGCTCGTGCATGATCGCGATCATGCCCTCCATGGTGCTGACCATCGTCTCCATCTGGTCGGCCATGAACAGCATGGCGTCCATTTGGGACCGCATGTAGTCGCGCGTCAACTGCTGCCCAACACTCTGCATGCCGATCTGATATGGGATGGACGTGTGGTCAAGCGGGGTTCCCAGCGGCCGCGTAATGCCCTGCACCCGTGCAATACCCGGGGTGTGAAAGACGTTGCGCGCAATGTGCTCGATGATGAGCATGTCTGCTGAATTTCGAAGGTCTTGGTCCGTTTGGACCATCATGATTTCCGGGTTCATCCGGGCCTGGGAGAAGTGGCGCTCCGCAGCAGCGAAACCCGCAACGGCAGCGGTGCTTTCCGGCATGTACGGACGCTCGTTGTAGTTGACCTTGGCGCCGGGCAAGGCGATCAGACCGACCAACGCAACTGCACTGGCCGCCGCCAGAATCGGTCCGGGCCAACGGACTACGGCAGTCCCGATGCGCCGCCAACCACGGGTTCGCACCACGCGTTTCGGCTCCATCAACCCGAATCTGCTTGCGATCACCAATACCGCCGGCACGAGGGTCATCGATCCCAGCACGGCCACAAGGATGCCCGTCGCCATGGGAACACCCGCCGTATGGTAGAACGGCATCCGCGCGAAGCTCAGGCAAAATACCGCGCCGGCGACCGTCAGGCCCGAACCGAGAATGACATGAGCGGTGCCTCGATACATTGTGTAATAAGCGGTTTCACGATCTTCTCCCGCCGCCCTGGCTTCGTGGTAACGGCCCAGCACAAAGATGGCGTAGTCGGTGGTCGCCGCGATGCCCAGCATGGTCAGAATGTTCACCGCGAACGTCGACAGACTGATCAACTGTTGATGGCCCAAAGCCGCGACGACCCCGCGGGCTGCGACCAACTCCAGCACCACCATCGCCAGGACCAACCCGACAGTGATCGCCGAGCGGTACACAACGAACAAACTGACCAGAATCACCGACATGGTGATCGCCGTGACCAGCTTCAGGCTCTTGTCCCCAACCGTGTGCTGGTCGGCGTTCAGTGCGGTCGCACCCGTGACATAGACGTGGACGCCAGCCGGCGCTGCCAGGTCGGCGATGGTCCGGCGCACGGCGCCGATGGACTCGATGGCCAGCGGCTGGCCTAAGTCGCCGGCTAGGTTGGCCTGCACGTAAGTGGCCTTACCGTCGCTGCTTTGAGCCGCAGCGGCCGTCAGCGGGTCTCCCCAAAAATCCTGTACGTGCTCGACATGGACTTTGTCGGCTCTGAGCTTGCGCACCAATTCGGCGTAGTAACGGTGCGCTGCATCTCCTAACGGTTGGTCACCCTCCAACACAATCATCGCCGAGCTATCCGAGTCGGATTCCTGGAAAACGTGTCCGATGTGCTTCAGGGCCTGCGCGGCAGGAGCATCCGCCGGGCTGACGGGAACCGACTGTGCCTGTCCCACTTCTTCGAGCGATGGGATCGCCACACTCAACAGCACGGCCAACGCGATCCACCCCAGCAGGATCGGCACCGCGAACGTCCGAATCACCCTCGGCACGATCGGATGCGGGGCCGTCGGGCTGGGCGTCACGCCGATTTCACCTGACAGAACGTGAACGCCGTGACGCCCTGACCAGAATTCTCGTCTTTGACTTCTCCGTCAACGCTGATACGGCAGCCGATCGATTCCGCATCGCCTTGGGCGATGAGGATCGGGACGGCCGACGGCGTGACCGTGGTCAGCGTCAGCGTCCACGGCAATGCCGCGTGTTGCAGGCTCTGCGGATTCGCGGACAGATCAAGATAATTGATCGTTGCCGTCGCCCCGATCGGCCCGAAGACCGTGTAGGTGATCCGCTTGGGGTTGAAGGGCTTGGTGTCGTTGGCGATTCCCGAACCTTCGCGGGTGATCTCGGTGTCCGACCCGAAGACACCGTGCAGCCGGCCGATCGTAAGTACCCCTAGGACGACGACAACCACAACCAGGAGCGGCAACCACTGCCGGCGCAGTACCCGCACCTCACAACCCCTGTCCGCAGTCGGCCCGGCGAGCGATCACGTCGGCGCGGGACCGCGGCGCGCGACTCTTCAACCCGGGGCTCTATGGAATATGAATTCCGATTCTGATAGTAATTCGTCGGCGCCATCGACGTCTAGACTTGACCGTCCCAGCGCACCGAAAGCTTCTGTTTAGCTGGGTGTTCGGATTCAACCCTGGAGACCTTGGTCGGCCTGAAGCGTTGAACTACGTTCGATGGTGGTGTATAAGCAGAACTAATGTTCGCATTTGACTCGGGATCGGCGATGGCGCATCGTGCACCAAAAACTCACACCGGTCAGCGGAGCGAACCGCCTACCTCCGGCGACCGGCAGTACGCTAGAAGATCGTGGAGCCCGGACCGGTGAAGACGGGGGTGCGTCCGCCGCAGCAGGCACGCAGTCGTGCGGCGCTGCAAAGGCTGTACGCCTCGGCCCAACACGTTTTGGTCAATGACGGCCTCGGGGAGTTCACGATCGCGCGGGTTGCAGAGCACGCCGGGGTGTCTGTCGGCGGCGTCTACCGGCGTTTCGCCAGCAAAGAGCAACTCATCGACGCCGTTAAGGACGAGTTAGCGGCACGCCTCGAGGATGCGGTAACCAAAGCACTGGATGCCGCACCGCCCTCGCTCGCCGGTGTCGTCGAGGCGTTCGTCGCGGCATTGAGCGAGACCTTTTCAGAAAACGGCCGCATTATCCCCGCGATCTTGGCTGGTGGTCACAGCCCCGAGCCTCCTGTGCAGGGCCTACGCGTAGCGACCGTTATGCAGCAGCGGTTCCTCGACGCCGCAGCCCCGTACCGAGAGCAGATTCGCCACCGGAGACCAGTGACCGCCTTGACGGTGGTCTTTCGTAGCGTGATCGCCACTGGGACGCATCGAGCAGCAGTAAATCTGTGGTGGCCGGACGGCCTGACGTGGCAACAATGGGCCCGCGAAACCGCTGACATGAGTACTGCGTACCTCACAGGGGGGCACGAAAGTGCCTCTGCACCGGGCACCGAAGCATGCGACGGCATTGCCCAGTAGGCCGATTATCCGAAAAGTACTGCGGCGTTGAGGTAGCCGGTCGGGTCCAGCGCGGCTTTGATCGTCCGCATCGCCGCGATGTCCGCGGGCTCGCGTGACATGCCCAGGTACTGCCGCTTGCGGGTGCCGACGCCGTGTTCGGAGCTGACGTTGCCGCCGGAAAGCGCGATCAATTCCATCATCGGCCCGTACAGTGCGTTCTCCCGCTCGACCGGGCAGCGCAGCACGTTGAGATGCAGGTTGCCCTCGCCGATGTGGCCGAACAGCACGGGCAGCGCCCCCGGCGCGTGTGCCCCGACCAAATCGACCGCCGCCCTGGCGAATTCGTCGATCGACGACAGCGGCAGGGAGACGTCGAACTTCAGCGGCGGCCCGTACACACCCAGCACCTCGGCGAGTGATTCACGCACCTGCCACAACCGTTGCTGCGCGGCGACATCCACGCCGACCGCAGGTTCGGAGGACATACGTGCACCGTCGAGCAGGTCGGCGAGCCGGTCGGTCTGGTCGTGGTCGGCGGCCAGCTCCACCAGTAGCAGCCAGTCGCCGTCGACCGGTGAGCCGACCCCGAGGTGCTCGCCGGTCAGCGCGGCGGCCCGGCCGTCGATCAGTTCCAGCGCCGCGATGCCGTCGGTGTCCCGGAACGTCCGGCCGGCATTGACCAGCGCCGCCAGGTCGTCGAACCCGCAGATCGCCGTCACCCGCCGCGCCGGGGTGGGGCGCAGCCGCAGCTCCAGCGCGGTGATCACGCCGAGCGTGCCCTCGGCTCCGACGAACAGCGCCGACAGGTCGTAGCCGGTGTTGTCCCGGCGCACCCCGCTGTGGCGGCGCAGCAGCGAGCCGTCGGGCAGGGCCACCTGAAGGCCGACGACCTGTTCGCCCATGTTGCCGTAGCGGACCGTGCGCAGTCCCCCGGCATTCGTCGACGCCATCCCCCCGACGGTCGCAGAATCGCGGGCGGCCAGGTCCACGCCGAACAGCAGGCCGGCGGCCCCGGCGGCCCGTTGCACCGCGGCCAGCGTCGCGCCCGCGCCGACGTGAACACGGCGCTCGACCGTGTCGACGTCCTCGATGCCGTGCAGCCGCTCGGTGGACAGCAGCACGTCGTCGTGCTCGGGAACGGTGCCGGCCACCAGCGAGGTGCGGCCACCCTGCACGGTCACGTGCGCTCCGGCGTCCCGGCAGACCCTCAGCACCTCGGCGACCTGCTCGGCCGAGCCCGGGCGCACCAGCGCACTGGCCCGCCCCCGATAACGGCCGGTGTGGTCGACGCTGCGGCCCGCGAGCACGTCGGGATCGGTGACGACGTGGTTCGATCCCACGACCTCAGCCAGGCTACGCAGCATCGACACCATCCCCTACGCCGAGCGTGAACGGCGGCGAAAAATAAGCTCAATTCGCGCCCTGAGTTCACGTTCGCCGACGAACCGAGCCTAGAACTCCTTGTGCGGCACGTCGGTCACCAGCCCGCCGTCCATGACGAACTCGCTGCCCGTCGCGTAGGACGACTCGTCGCTGGCCAGGAACAGGATGAAGGTCGAGACCTCCCGCGACTCGGCCGGGCGACCGAGCGGAATCGTCACCATGTCCTCGGGCAGATGTTGGGTCATCGGAGTGCGAATGAAGCCGGGGTGCACCGAGTTGACGCGGATGTTGTGCGGCGCCAGCTCCAGAGCCGCGGATTTCGCCAGCCCGCGTACCCCCCACTTGGAGGCGACGTATGGGTGCACCATGGGTGCGCCGCGCAGGCCCTCGATGGAGGACACGTTGATGATCGAACCGCCGCCCGCAGCGATCATCGGCTCGACGGCCACCCGCATGCCCAGGAAGGTTCCGGTCAGGTTGACGTCAATCACCTTCTGCCACTTGGCCAGATCGAAACTCTTGAGCGGTCCGAGCGCGACGGTCCCGGCGTTGTTGACCAACACGTTCAGCTTGCCGAATTCGCTGACTGCGGTCTCGACGGCGGCGTCCCACTGGTCGGGCTGGGTCACGTCGAGGTGGACGTAGCGGACGGAGTCGCCGATCTCGTCAGCCACCGCCTTGCCCTCGTCGTCGAGGATGTCGCCGATCACCACCTTGGCGCCCTCGGACGCCAGCAGCCGCGCATGCTCGGCGCCCATCCCCCGGGCACCCCCGCTGATCAGCGCAACTTTGCCATCTACCCGTCCCACAGGGACTCCTTCCGATTTAGGTGTTCACCAAAGTGGTTGGTGCGTACAGGTTCTTGCCGGTGACCAACGGCAGGTCGAGCGTGGTCCGAATGCCGGGTGGTGCGGCGATGACCGCGGGGATGGCGTTGACGATGCGGCCCGCGGCGCCGGCGATCGCGGCGTGATTGTGGTCGCCCTTGCGGCTACTCGGGACGATGTCGACGGCGTACGACGGCTCCCCGGTGATCTCGACGCGGTAGGAGCCGTCGCCCGCGGCGGGCTGAGGCAGGTCCGGACGCAGGTCCGGACGCAGCCGGGTGACATGCTCGATGACGATCGCGGGATGGCCCTTGACCATGCCGCGGATCTCGAACTGCAGCACGGCCACGGTGCCCTTGGCGACCCGGCCCACCGCGATGTCGAAATCCTCCGGTGCGGGCTCGCGTTGGTAGGACTCGGTGATCTCGTCGACCTCGATGCCCAGGCCGGCGGCCAGCTGACGGATCGCGGTACCCCAGGCGATGCTCAGGATGCCCGGTTGCAACAGCATCGGGATCTCGTCCATGGGACGGGCAAATCCCATGTAGTGCATCACCTCTGCGCCGTCGTAGCTCGCGTAGTCGTGAATCTCCATGCAGCGCACCTGCTCGATGCGCTGGCAGGTCCCGGCGAGCACGAACGGGATCAGGTCGTTGGCGAATCCCGGGTCGACGCCGCTGATGAAGATGCTGGAATCACCTTGCTTGGCAGCGTCTTCGACGCGACCGATGTATTTGTCGGGCATCACGCCCCACGGGTATTGCAGCAGCCCGGGCGACGAGCCGACGACGTTGACGCCGGCGGCCAGGATGCGCATGACATCGGCCATGGCGTCGGGCAGCCGGGTATCGCCCATCGCGCAGTAGACGACGCACTCGGGCTTGGTGGCCAGCAGGGCGTCGAGGTCCGAGACGGCCATGATCCCGGTGACGACCCCGGGTTCGAGGGCGACGCCGCACAGTTCGCCGGCGTCCTTGCCGACCTTCTCGGGCGTGGACACGCACACGCCCGTCAGCTCGAACTGCGGGTTGGTGATCAGCTCGGCCAGGGCCAGCCCTCCGACGTTTCCGGTACCGACGTGCGCGACGCGGATCGCCATGAGAGTCTCCCTCCGTTGAGCGCCCCAAACGTTTCTAGACAGTAGTCCATAAAATCATTGCCGCATACCGGCGAACCGGTCGCGACCGCCCGGGCAGAATGACTGCTGATGACACAACGCGAGGACGTCCAATTCCCGTCCGGTGGCGATCTGATCAGCGCCTGGCTCTACCGCCCGGCGGGCGGCGAACCCGCGCCGCTACTGGTGATGGCGCACGGCCTGGGCGGGGTCCGAAGTATGCGGCTGGACGCCTACGCCGAACGCTTCAGCGCGGCCGGTTACGCCTGTCTGGTGTTCGACTACCGCAACTTCGGCGACAGCGAGGGCCGCCCCCGCCAGGTGCTCGATGTCGGGTTACAGCTCGCCGACTGGGCGGCTGCCGTCGCCTACGCGCGCACCCTTCCGGGGGTCGATCCCGACCGAATCACGTTGTGGGGCACCTCTTTTGCGGGCGGACACGTGATCGCCACGGCGGCCCGGCTGCCGGGCATCGCCGCCGCGGTCGTCCAGTGCCCCTTCACCGACGGCATCGCGTCGGCGCGCACGATCAGCAACCCGTTGGTCTTTGCGCGGGTCGGCCTCCTGGCGGCGCGCGACCTGCTGGCCGCCCGGCTGGGCAAGCCCCCGGTCATGGTCCCGACGGTCGGAAGACCGGGGGACGTCGCCTTGATGAGCACGCCGGACGCGTACCCCGGTTACCTCAGGCTCGTGCCCGAGGGTGTGGAGCTGACCAACGAGGTGGCGGCCCGCATTGCGTTGAAGATCATGGCCTACCGTCCCGGCCGGGAGACTGCGAAGATCTCGTGCCCGATCCTATTCTGTGTGTGCGAAGCCGACTCGGTGGCGCCGGCGGCGCCGACGCTGCGCTATGCGGCCAACGCTCCGCGCGGTGAGCTCAAGCTGTATCCCGAGGGCCATTTCGCGATCTACGTCGACGAGGCGTTCGAGCGCGTGGTCGCCGACCAGCTCGCCTTCCTCGACAAGCACCTGAAGGGCGCGGCGTAGCCGGCCCCCGTCGAGCTACGGGCGATCGCGAACGCGGCGTAGCCGGGTGAAGGGGGTCGCCCCCGTCGAGCTACGGGCCGAGCGGGGAACTCGTGCGGATCGCCTCGTCGCGGATGAGGCCGCGCAGCAGCGCGGTGCTGAATTCCGCGGCGATCTCCTTGGCGCTGCGCCGTCCACTGGGACGCAACCACCGGTAGGCGCCGAGCGTCATGCCGATGTAGCCGAGCGCCAGGACGTGCGAGTCGCACGGGTAGAACTCGCCGCTGGCGATCCCCCGGTCGATGAGGCCGTGGACGTGCTCGTAGACCTGGGTTTCCTTCTCACGGACCGCGGCGACCTGTTCCTCGGTGAACCACTCCGTGATGTAGGGCGCCTCCTGGAAGTAAACGGCGGCCCGCTCGGGATTGGCGGCGATGCCGGTGAGCAGGCGGACCGTGTACTGGTAGAGCGCCTCGCGGGCGGTCCAGGACGGGTCGTCGTGGACCGCGGCCAGTGTGCCCTCGGCGGCCTGCTGGTAGATGTCGTACAGGATCAGCGACTTGCTGGCGTAATAGTGATAGACGGTCGCCTTGTTCAGGCCGATCACGTCGGCGACGTCGTCCATCCGGGTGCCGTGGTAGCCGCGCGCGGCGAACAGCTTGGTGGCGACGGCCAGCAGCTCCTCGCGTCGCGTTAGTCCGTTCTCGGGTGGCATCTGCCCTCGCTATCGTCACTGCCGGGCGGGACCCTGGGGTGCCGGGCAAGGCCAATTATCAATCAACTGGTTGGACAGTTTAGGCAAACGCCAGGTGTCGCCCCGACACGGATGGGACTAGACTCGCTGAGAAAGCTCAAGTCGCGACTGGAGGGGTGGCCTCATGGATCCGAGCCCGGACTACGACGCTAGCGACGAGATCGAGTTCTTCTTCCGCTACGTCCCGTGGGGCCTGCGCGGCGTCGTCGACGGAAACGGCTACCCGCCGCCCGCGTACCCGCCGGTTTAAGCAGACTTTTTCGCGCCCAGAACAAATCGCCCCCGCGTTGCGCGGCACAACCCAACGCCAGCGACGAGAACGCGATACCCGAGCTGGGGTCTGTGCGGGACAGCGTTATGCCGGCTGTGACTCGGTCGTCGATCAGCTGCGGTATGCGACGTCGAGGCGCTTGACCCCGTTAATCCAGCCCGACCGCAGGCGCTGCGGTTCGGCGAGCTTGCTTATGTCGGGAATCTGCTCGGCGAGCTCGTCGAAGATCAACTTGATCTCCATGCGGGCCAGATTCGCGCCGATGCAGTAGTGCGCCCCATTGCCGCCGAAACTCAGGTGCGGATTGGGATTGCGCAGAATGTCGAATTCGAAGGGGTTGTCGAAGACTTCCTCGTCGAAATTCGCTGAGCTGTAGAACAAACCGACGCGCTGGCCCTCCTTGATGGTGACGCCGCCCAATTCGACGTCGGCCAGAGCGGTGCGCTGGAAGCAATGCACGGGGCTGGCCCAGCGGATGATCTCGTCGACCGCGGTGGAAGGGCGATCCCGCTTGAACAGTTCCCATTGATCCGGGTTGTCGAAGAACGCGTTCATTCCGTGGGTCATTGCGTTGCGGGTGGTCTCGTTGCCCGCCACGGCAAGCAGGATCACGAAGAACGCGAATTCGACGTCGCCCAGTGCATCCCCGTTGATGTCAGCCTGGATCAGGCGCGTGACGATGTCGTCGGCCGGGCAGCGGCGCCGCTCGTCGGCCATGTTGTAGGCGTAGGCCATCAGTTCGGCGTTGGCGGCGGTGGGGTCACTGTCAAAGTCGGGATCGTCGGTGTTCATGATCGCGTTGGTCCAATTGAATAGCTTCGCGCGATCGGCCTCTGGCACGCCGATCAGATCCGCGATCGCCAGCAGCGGCAGGTTCATCGCGATGTCGTCGACGAAGTTGCCGTCGGCTTTGAGCGCGGCGGTGCGCACGATCTCCTTCGCCGCACTGGCCAGCTTCTCTTCGAGATGGCCGATCGCCCGCGGCGTGAACAGCCGCGAGACCAGCTTGCGCAGCCGGGTGTGTTCGGGGGCGTCATGGTTGATCAGCAGCGCCTTGGTCAACTCGAGCTGATCCGCGGTGACGCCTTCGGGCAGGCGCATGACCGCGCCCTGCCGGTTGGTCGACCACAGCTCGTTGTTGCGCGAGATGGCTTCGACGTCCTCGTGACGGCTGATCACCCAGTAGCCACCGTCGTCGAAGATCGACTCGGGCTGGGCGTTCCACCAGACCGGCGCCGTGCGGCGCAGCTCAGCGAATTGGGTGACCGGTAACCCGGCCAGCAACACGTCGGGGTCGGTGAAATCGAAGTTCTCGCCGAACGGACACGTCGTTGTGCTCATGCGCTGATCATACATACCTTCGCAAGACGTATGACCTGGCCGGTCGCCGCGCGTCGGCTATCGTCGCGGTGTGCGGACTCGTGGATGGGGCGGCAGCGTCCCCGCCAGCGACGAAGAGGCGAAGGCCCGCATATTGTCGGCCACCCGCCAGACCATCGACGAACGCGGCGACCAGATCACGCTGGCCGATGTGGCCCGCACGCTGAACGTGACGCGGCAGACCATCTACCACTACTTCGCCTCGACCGACGAGCTGCTCCAGGCGACCGCGTTAGACGCGACCGACGATTTCATGGACCACCTGGCGACGGCGCTCCACGGGATGACCGACCCGGCCGCGGCGCTGATCGAGGGCATCTGTCTGACCCTGGAACGCCTGCCGAAAGATCCCTACATCGGCCTGCTACTGCGGGTGTCGCGCACGGGCGCGTTCGCCGAACAGGTCACCGTCACCAACGAGACCGCGCGCGTGCTGGGACGCTCGATTCTGGACCGCCTCGAGGTCGACTGGTCGGCGTACGCTCCCGATGCGATCGAAGACATTCTGCAGATCGTGCTGCGCACCTTGCAGTCGTTCATTCTGTCGCCGCCGACCGGCGACCGGACCGAACTACGCCGGCTGCTCGGGGTGTGGGTCGGCCCGGTCGTCGCGGCGCTACCGCGCGCCTAGAGCGCCTTCAGTTCCTCGGCGACCTCGGTCACCGATTTCTTCGCGTCCCCGAACAGCATCGTCGTCCCGTCGGCGTAGAACAGCGGGTTGTCGATGCCGGCGAACCCGGAGTTCATCGACCGCTTCAGCACGATCACCGACTTGGCCCTGTCCACGTTGAGGATGGGCATGCCGTAGATCGGGCTGGACTGTTCGTTGCGCGCCGCCGGGTTGGTCACGTCGTTGGCGCCGATGACGATCGCGACGTCGGTGCGGGCGAACTCGTCGTTGATGTCGTCCATGTCCTTCATGGCGTCGTAGTCGACCTCGGCCTCGGCCAGCAGCACGTTCATGTGCCCGGGCATGCGGCCGGCCACCGGGTGGATCGCATACTTCACCGGCACGCCCTTGTCCTCCAGCAGCGACGCCATGTCCTTGACGGCGTGCTGGGCCTGCGCGACGGCCAGGCCGTACCCGGGCACCACGATCACCTGGTTGGCGTAGGCCATCTGGATCGCCGCGTCGGCTGCCGACGTCGCCTTGACGTGCTTGTCGCCGCCCCCGCCGCCGCTGGGCGCCACCCCGCCGCCGCCGAATCCGCCCGCGACGATCGCGGGAATGGAGCGGTTCATGGCCTTGGCCATCAGGTTGGTCAGGATCGAGCCGGATGCGCCGACGATCATGCCAGCCACGATCATCGCGGTGTTGTTCAGCGCCAGGCCGGCCGCGGCGGCCGACAACCCGGTCATCGCGTTGAGCAGGGAGATGACCACGGGCATGTCGGCGCCGCCAATCGGCAAGACCACCATCAGGCCGAGCACCCCGGCCGCGGCCAGCAGGCCGATCATCCACCACAGCGCCACCCCACCGGTGCCCGGATGCGCGCCCAGGCCGATGACCACCGCGGCGGCCACCGCGGCGGCCAGCAGCAGCAGGTTGATCGGCTGCTGGGCCTTCCCGAAGCCGATCGGCGATCCGGAGATGATCTCCTGCAGCTTGCCGAACGCGATGATCGAGCCCCAGAACGAGATCGACCCGATGATCGCGGCGAACAGCGACGCGACCACGATGTGCACCGTCGGCGACTCGCCGTGCTGGAAGGCTGAAAAGCCCTTAGTTTCAATGAATTCCGACAGCGCGATCAGCGCGACCGTGCCGCCGCCGACGCCGTTGAAGAACGCCACCAGCTGCGGCATGGCGGTCATCTTGGTGTAGCGGGCCGGCGGGACACCGAGCGCGACGCCCACCACCAGACCGGCGATGATCAGCACCCAGGACTCGGTATGGCGGATCTTGATCAGCGTCGCCGCCACGGCGATGGCCATGCCGACCGCGGCGATCAGGTTGCCCCGCACCGCGGTCTTGGGACCCGTCAGGCCCATCAAGCCATAGATGAAGAGGGCGAACGAGATGATGTAGAGAACGGTGACCAGGTAGTTCATTTCGCCGCCAGGTCTTCGGTCTTCACGGCCACGGCCTTCTTCTTGCCCTTGAACATCCCGAGCATCCGGTCGGTGACGATGAAGCCGCCGATGACGTTGAGCGTCCCGAACACCACCGCGACGAACAGGATGATCTGCACCGCCAGAGAGGGGTGCTCAACCTCGCCGAAGACCACCAGCGCGCCAAGCACCACGATGCCGTGAATCGCGTTGGTCCCCGACATCAGGGGCGTGTGCAGGGTGTTGGGCACCTTGGAAATGACGGCGAACCCGACGAACCCGGACAGGACCAGGATCGCCAGATTGGCCAATAACTCGTCGTACATGTAGTCCTCTCAGGCCCGCGTGACACACGAGGCCGCGACAACCTCGTCGTCGAAGTCGGGGGCCAGCTTGCCGTCGGTGATCAACAGGTCCAGTAGCGCCGTGATGTTCTTGCTGTAGAGCTCGCTGGCGTGCTCGGGCATCGTCGCCGGCAGGTTCAGCGGCGAGGCGATGGTCACGTCACGCTTGACGACCGTCTTCCCGGGCTCGGTGAGTTCACAGTTGCCCCCGGTCTCCCCGGCCAGGTCGACGACAACGCTGCCGGGCTTCATCGACTCCACCGCCGCGGCGGTCACCAGGCGCGGCGCGGGACGCCCCGGGACCAGCGCGGTGGTGATCACGACGTCGAACCCGGCGATCGCCTTCTCCAGCGACTCCTGCTGCTGGGCGCGCTCCTCGTCGGTCAGCTCACGCGCGTAGCCACCCTCACCGGCCGCGTCGATGCCGATGTCGAGCCATTGGGCGCCGACGGAACGAACCTGGTCGGCCACCTCCGGGCGCACGTCGTAGCCGGAGGTGCGCGCGCCCAGCCGCTTGGCCGTCGCCAGCGCCTGCAGCCCGGCCACCCCAACGCCCAGCACGAGCACACTCGCCGGTTTCACGGTGCCGGCCGCCGTGGTCAGCATGGGGAAGAACCGGGTCGACTCCGACGCGGCCAGCAGGACGGCCTTGTAGCCGGCCACGTTGGCCTGCGACGACAGCGCGTCCATGACCTGGGCCCGCGAGATTCGCGGAATGGCCTCGAGCGCAAACGCCTGTACCCCGGCCTCGGTGAGCGCGCCGATCGAGTTGTCGGCGTTTCGCGGCGCCAGGAATCCGATCAGCGTCTGCCCGCGGCGCAGCCTGCCGACCTCTTCTTTGGTCGGCGGCGCCACCTTCACGACGATGTCGGCGGCCCACGCGTCCCCGATGCTGGCGCCGGCCTCGGTGTAGAGCTGGTCGGGAAGCAACGCCTTCTCGCCCGCACCCGACTCGACCACCACCGCCACACCGCTGCCGATCAGCGACGCCACCGCCTTGGGGACCAGCGCGACCCGTCGTTCGTCGGCCCCGGATTCGGCGACCACCCCTACCGTCGTCTGCGCATCTGTCATGGCGCGTACATCTGCTTTCCCGTTTCCTGCCGTTTGGATGTGCCGCTGGCTGGCCGCACGCTTCGCTACCTTAACGCCTGCCTGTTTTCGGCCCGGACGTGCGATCGACCGGGACGGGATACCCCCCAGCGGCCGATCGACTCCCGTCGATGGTTCGTCACCCGCGGCGCAGGCAGTACTGCCCGACGTGTTGTGGACTCACACGGAGCCGTTGTGGCCGCTCGCGGTTACCAGAGCGGGATGTCGCGGCCGTGCTCGGCGGCCGGCCGCGGCCCGAAGTAGCGGCGCTCCGACTCGTCGATGCGCACGTCGTTGATGCTGGCCTCGCGGCGCGCCATCAACCCCGACGGGGCGAACTCCCACAACTCGTTGCCGTAGCTGCGGTACCACTGCCCGGTCGCGTCGTGACATTCGTATTGGAAGCGCACGGCGATGCGGTTCTCGTGGAAGTCCCACAAGCTTTTTCGCAACGCGTAGTCGAGCTCGCGCTGCCACTTGCGGGTCAGGAACGCCACGATCGCGTCGCGGCCAACGACGTGTTCGTCGCGGTTTCGCCACTGCGAGTCCGGCGTGTAGGCCAGGCTGACCTGCTGCGGGTCGCGGGTGTTCCAGGCGTCCTCGGCGGCCTGCACCTTCTGCAGCGCCGTTTCGTACGTGAACGGGGGGAACGGCGGACGGGATTCGCTCATGGCGTCCATGTTTACCGCGAGACTGAAACCACGCACACCCGTCACGGCGTTTCGCGTGCGAGGTTTCAGTGTCGCGAAGGTGAACCATCGAGGCTCGCCATGTGGACCGTCAGGACACGTGTCCTATCGTGGCGGCATGGACTTCGCGATGTCGGCCAAAGCCAACGACTACCACAAGCGACTGTCCGACTTCATGACCGAGTACGTCTTCCCGGCCGAGGCCGACTACGAGAAGTACCGGCACGAGGCCGGCCCGAACGATCACACCGTCCCCCCGATCATCGAGGAACTCAAGACCAAAGCCAAAGCGGCCGGGCTCTGGAACCTGTTCCTGCCGGCCGAGTCGGGGCTGACCAACCTCGAATACGCGCCGCTGGCCGAGCTCACCGGCTGGAGCCTGGAGATCGCGCCCGAGGCGCTCAACTGTGCGGCGCCCGACACCGGCAACATGGAAACCCTGCACCTGTTCGCCACCGAGGAGCAGCGCAAGCAGTGGCTCGAGCCGTTGCTCAATGGCGAGATCCGCAGCGCCTTCTCGATGACCGAGCCCGCGGTCGCCAGCAGCGACGCGCGCAACATCGAGACCTCGATCGTCCGCGACGGTGGCGACTACGTGATCAACGGGCGCAAGTGGTGGACGTCCGGCGCGTCGGACCCGCGCTGCAAGATCCTGATCGTGATGGGCCGCACCAACCCCGAGGCGGCCAGCCATCAGCAACAGTCGATGGTGCTGGTGCCAATCGATACCCCGGGCGTGACCGTTGTCCGCTCGACAACCGTTTTCGGTTACCAGGACCAGCCCGGGCACTGCGAGATAATCTACGACAACGTCCGGGTGCCGGCCACCAACCTGCTCGGCGAGGAGGGCGGCGGCTTCGCGATCGCCCAGGCCCGGCTGGGACCGGGCCGCATCCACCACTGCATGCGCGCCCTCGGTGGCGCCGAACGCGCGCTAGCTCTGATGGTGGACCGAGTCCAGAACCGGGTGGCGTTCGGTCGCCCGCTGGCCGAGCAGGGCGTGGTGCGGGAGGCGATTGCCAAGTCCCGCAACGAAATCGACCAGGCCCGGCTGCTGTGCCACAAGGCGGCGTGGACCATCGACCAGCATGGCAACAGGGCCGCTCACACGCTCGTCTCGCAGATCAAGGCGGTGGCGCCACAGGTGGCCTGCGACGTGATCGACCGTGCGATCCAGGTGCACGGCGCCGCCGGGGTCAGCGAGGACACGGTGCTGGCCCGGTCGTACGGCTGGCACCGCGCCATGCGGCTCTTCGACGGCCCCGACGAGGTGCACATGCGGACCATCGCGCGCGCCGAACTCGGCAAGGAGAAATCCCCGCTCGCCGCGGCGGTCACCGCACATGACTGAGACGCTCCGGGAACTGTCCGGCGCGTGGAACTTTCGCGACGTCGCCGACGAGACTCCCGGGCTTCGACCCGGCCGGCTGTTCCGCTCGGGTGAGCTGAGCCGTCTCGACGACGCGGGCCGCGCGACGCTGCGCGAGTTGGGTATCACCGACGTCGCCGATCTGCGCGCCGCGCGGGAGGTCGCCCGCCGCGGCCCAGGACTGGTTCCCGACGGCGTCGACATCCACCTACTGCCCTTCCCCGACCTCGGCGACGAGGAGAAGCCCAGCGACGACCCAAATGACGCAGCGCCTCACGAAGCGGCGTTCCGGCGGCTGTTCGAGGGTGATCCCGACCAATCCGACGAGGCCATCAACGAGGCCGCCGTCCGCCACATGATCGACGAGTACCGGCAATTCCCGTTCCGCAACGGAGCGCAACGCGCTGTGCAGCATGTCTTTTCGTTGCTGGCAGCCGGGCGTCCGGTGCTCACCCACTGCTTTGCGGGCAAGGACCGCACCGGCTTCGTGATCGCCACGGTGCTGGAATCGGTTGGCATCGACCGCGACACCATCGTCGCCGACTACTTGCGCAGCAATGCCGCGGTGCCGCAACTGCGAGACCACATCTACGAGATGATCCAACAGCGTTCCGACGTCGAACTGACCCCGGAGGTCGTCACGTTCACCAAGGCGCGGCTGGCCGACGGTGTACTCGGAGTCCGCCCGGAGTATCTGGCCGCCGCGCGCCAAGCCATCGATGAGGCGTGCGGCTCACTGGATTCCTACCTGCGCGACGCAGGCATTGCGCAGGCGGATGTCGACCGCCTGCGCAACGAACTGCTCGCCTGATCCGGCCGCTACAGCTTGAAGCTGGCCTGCTCCGCCGCGGAGAGGTCGTCGATCTCCGACCAGTGCGCAGCGACATCCTCCACCGTCGGCGGCTTGTCGAAGTTGGCGCCCTTGTTCTGGAACAGCGCCACCCGCTGCACCTTGCCCCCGCCGACGATGAAAACCGAACCGGTGTCGGGGTTTTCCTCGGTGCACAGGTAAGCCACCACCGGCGCGACGTATTCGGGTGTCAGCTTCTCGAGCACCTCCTTGGGCATGATGTCCTCGGTCATCCGGGTGGCCGCGATCGGCGCGACGGCGTTGGCGTGAATGTTGTACTTCGCACCCTCCTGCGCCAGCGTGTTGATCATGCCGACCAGGCCCAGCTTGGCCGCCCCGTAGTTGGTCTGACCGAAGTTGCCGAACAGTCCGCTGGTGGAGGTGGCGACGACGACCCGGCCGTAGCTCTGCTCCCGGAAATGCGGCCACGCGGCGCGCAGCACGTTGTACCCGCCGTACAGGTGCACCTTGAGCACGGCGTCCCAGTTCTCATAGCTCATCTTGTGGAACGTGCCGTCGCGCAGGATGCCGGCATTGCTCACCACACCATGAACGGCGCCGAACTCGTCGAGGGCCGTCTTGATGATGTTGGCTGCGCCGTCGGGGTCGGCGACGCTGTCGTAGTTGGCGGCCGCCCGCCCACCCGCGTCCCGGATCTCCTTGACGACCTCGTCGGCCATGTTGTGGCCGGCGCCGGTGCCGTCGCGCGCGCCGCCGAGGTCGTTCACGATGACGCTGGCACCCTCCCGGGCGAGGGTGAGGGCGTATTCACGGCCCAGTCCCCCACCGGCTCCGGTGACGACGATGACGCGATCCTGCACTCCGGGCATCAGGTTCCTCTCTAAGATGAAAAATAGCTTCTAACAAGTGATTTGGAGCAGTGTCAGAACATCCTGCGGGCCATCTTCATGGCGCGCTCGGTGTACGGCGGGTAGATGAAGCTCGACAGGTCGGGCCGGGTCGGCTTGGTCAGCACCGACTTGCGGTGGCTGAACTCCTCGAAGCCGTACCGGCCGTGGTAGGCGCCCATGCCCGACGCGCCGACCCCACCGAACGGCAACTTGGCCGTCGAGACCTGGAAGGCCAGGTGGTTGACCAGCATGCCGCCGGCCGGCACCTCCTTGATCACCCGCTCGCGGGTCTCCCGGGTCTTGGTGAACAAGTAGGCGGACAGCGGCTTGGGCCGTGCGTTGACGAAACGTATTGCCTCGTCCAGGGATTGGACGGTCACCACCGGCAGCACCGGTCCGAAGATCTCGTTCTGCATCAGCGGGCCGTTCGGATCGGGGTCCACCACCACGGCGGGCTGGATACGGAGGCTCGAGGCGTCACAGGCTCCACCGACGGCCACCTTGCCGTCGCCGCTGGCCAGGTAACCGCTGATCCGGTCGAACTGCCGCTGGTTGACGATCCGCATCCCGTTGGGCTTGTCCGCCGTGAACTTCGTGATGGCGGCGCCGATCTTGCTCACCAGCTCATCGCGAATCTTGGCGTCCGCCAACACATAGTCGGGGGCGACGCACGTCTGGCCCGCATTCAGCAGCTTCATCCAGGCGATCCGCTTGGCGGCGACGTCCACGTCGGCGTCGGCCGCCACGATCACCGGGCTCTTGCCGCCGAGCTCCAGCGTGCACGGGGTCAGGTGCGGTGCGGCGCCCTCGTACACCTTGCGGCCGATCTCCGTGCCGCCGGTGAACAGCAGTCGGTCGAGGCCCTGCGCGATCAGCTCCTGGCTGACCGAGCCGTCACCCTCGACCACGGCGATCGCGTCGTTGTCGAGGTACTTGGGCACCAGTTCGGCCATCAGGTGCGCGGATGCCGCGGCGATCTCCGAGGGCTTGAGAATGACCGCGTTGCCGGCGGCGATCGCGCCGACGGCGGGGCCAAGCGTCAGGTAGAACGGGTAGTTCCACGCACCGATGATCAGCACGGTGCCGTACGGTTCGTATTCGATCCAGCCGCGGCCGGGCAGCTGAGGCACCTCCAGAAGCTGGTACTTGCGACGCGTCCACCTGCGCACCCGCTTGGCCGCAAACTTCGCCTCGCCGGCCGTCGTCGCGATGTCGGCGATGAACGCTTCGAACGGGCTGCGGTCCAGGTCCTTGGCGAGAGCGTCCGCGATGGCCGCCTCGTTCTCTTCCATCAGCTTCGCCAGTTGCAGCAGCTGCCGCTTGCGCCACTCGACGTCGCGCGTGCGCCCGGTGGCGAACGTCTTGCGGAGCCGTGCCACCGTGGCGGGAACGTCTACTTGCTGGGCGGTCGGCGCGCCATTGGTGGCGGATGTCTTGGATGTAACCGATTCGGTGGTCATCGTTGTCCTTCCCCTGCTTCGGTCATCCCGGGCGCGCCCGCTGCTCGTCGCGCAAGCGCTCATGGGTGTATAACCGCGATCCTAACCATCCGGTTGGGAGAGCAGTAGAAAGGATCTGGGCTGACGGCCGGTCAGGGTTCGGTAGCGGTCACATAGTGCTCGCGGACGCCGCCAGCTCGGGCGTGGAGACCAGTGGCTCGGTGAACTGGTTACGGATCAGTGGCTGGTCGCTGGCGGTCTCTGCGGCGCGGACCGGGGCGACCATCAGCGCGGTCGCGCCGACGCTGGTGGCGATGTCCCAGGAATCGTCCAGCGAGCGCGGCACTAAAGCCGCTCGGCGATCACGAAGTCGGAGAAGGCGTCCTTGTCGTCGGTCTGCGGCGCGTTCTCGATCCAGCGGCCCAGCCTGCGCATCTCGTCCGTCGACTGCTGCGCCTTGGCGCGCCAGCCGTGGGTGTTGAGCCAGTCCGTGACATCCGCCCGGTGCGCGTCGTGGTACATCAGCTCCCCGACGTCGATGGTCTGTTCGATGCCGAGCTCGTCGGCGACCTTCCGTAGCCGCTCGCGCCTCTGCTGCCGGCGCTCGTCGGCTTGGGCGGGCGCCGTTTCCGCCGAGACCCGACTTCCGGCCGCGCTGAGCTCGCCGATCTGGGTGAACAACCGGTCCTGAGCTTCGGCCGGCAAGTACATCAGCAGGCCCTCGGCCAGCCATGCGGTGCGCTGGGTCGGGTCGAAGCCCGCGGCGCGCAGCGCGGCCGGCCAGTCCTGCCGTAGGTCGATGGCGACGGTGCGGCGGTCCGCCTTCGGCGTGGCACCGCTGTCCGCCAACGTCGCGGACTTGTACACCAGCACCTCGGGCTGGTCGATCTCGTACACGACGGTGCCGGCCGGCCAGTCGAGGCGGTAGGCGCGCGAGTCCAGGCCCGACGCGAGGATCACCACCTGCCGGATTCCAGCCGCGACGGCGTCGTTGAAGTAAGTGTCGAAGAAATAGGTGCGCACCGCCTGGTAGTTCCGCATGTGCTCGAGTTGTGCCGCGGAGTCCGTGTCGAGGTTCTCGATCTTGGCCGCTACGTCGGGGTCGAGCAGGTGCTCCCACAGGACCCCGGCGCCGGCGTTGGTGAC
This sequence comes from Mycobacterium paraffinicum, assembly GCF_001907675.1. Taxonomy (GTDB): domain Bacteria; phylum Actinomycetota; class Actinomycetes; order Mycobacteriales; family Mycobacteriaceae; genus Mycobacterium; species Mycobacterium paraffinicum_A. The sequence goes on along the minus strand of NZ_MPNT01000021.1, from coordinate 25,629 downwards.
CAGCAGTTTGGCGTACGGGTCGCTGATCAGGGCGTCGGTGCGTTCGGTTTCGACGGCCCGGGCGGCGGCGACCATCACCGCGGTGCTGCCGACGCTGGTCTTGATGTCCCAGGTGTCGTCGTGGGTGCGCAGTGAACTCATCGGGTTGCTCCTTGGGTCCTTGGCAAAGGTCAGCCGGTCGGGTCGCCGAGACTGGCCCGCAGCAGGATGCTGCGCACCGCGTCGTCGACCAGGTCTTCGGGAACCGGGCGGCCCAGGCGGGACATCTCCTCGTGGTTGTCCACGGTCTGCACCTGCCAGCCGTGATCGGTCAGCCATTGGGCCGCGTCCGAACGGTCCGGCTCGTGATAGGTCAGCGCATGGACGTTGACGTCCAGGCCCAGCCGCTCGCGCATCCGCAGCCAGCGCTGCGAATTGCTCCGCGAGTTCATGCCGAACACCTCGATGGCGACCTGGCTGCCCGGCGCGCTCAGGGCGGTGACCATGTCGAAGAGGCGGTCTTGCGCGTCGCTCGGCAGGTACGGGAGCAGGCCCTCGGCCAGCCAGGCGGTCGGCTGGGTGCGGTCGAATCCCGCCGCGGCCAATGCCGCCGGCCAGTCGTCGCGCAGGTCGACGGGGACCGGGCGGCGGTCAGCGGCGGGGGTGGCCCCGTGCCGCTGCAGGATTCCGGTCTTGTACTCCAGCACTTTGGGCTGGTCGATCTCGTACACCGTGGTGCCGTCCGGCCAGTCCAGGCGATAGGCCCGCGAGTCCAATCCCGCGGCCAGGATGACCGCTTGCCGGATTCCGGCCCGGACGGCGTCCTTGAAGTACCCGTCGAAGAAATGCGTGCGCACGGCCTGGTAGTCGATGCCGACGCGGTGGGCGCGGCGGCCGTGTTCGTCTCCGTCGAGCCAGGCCAACTCGGGATCGGCGAGCCGTTCCCAGGCCGCGCCGGCCGACGACACCAGGATGCGCGCGAACTCGTCGCGGATGAGCGGGTCACTCCCGGCGGTTTCCGCCGCGCGGGATGCCGCGACGCCGAGCGCAGTGGCACCGACCAGTTCGGTGATGGCCCAGCTGTCGCCGGCAGATCGCAGGGTAGGCGGTAACGACTCGTCCAGATCAGTCATGACCCGATCATGTTACCGGGATAAGTTAGTTAGCCTATACGCTTTGTGCGCAACTTCACTGCCGCGCCGGGGCCTACGCGCTGGACCGCCGGAAAGCTCCCTCGAGGAGCCGCCGCATCATTCCGGTGATGGACAGCAGGGCGTCGGGACCCTGAACGAAGCCCGCGTACAGGCCCACCCCGCACATCAGCACAACCAGCGCCTCGATCAACGCCGGCACGTCGACGTCGTCGGGGACCTCGCCCCGTTCCATTGCGGCGTTGACGACGCGAACAAGGAATTCCCGACACATCCGCACGGAGTCGTTTTCGGTCTTGTTCCATTCCGGGTGCCGCTGCGACTCGAGTACCCCGGAGATAATTAACGCCGACCCGGCGGGATTCTCGGAATTGGCGCGCACCGCAGCGGAGATGAATGCGGTGAGTTGCCCCACCAGTGTGGCCTCCCGCTCGGCCTCTTTGATCCCGGTTCCGATGATGGCTTCGTTGGTTTGCTCCAACAACTCCCGATACAACACCCGCTTGCTGGAGAAGTAGTGGTTGATCGCCGGCCGGGTCAGGTCGGCCCGGGCCGCGATGGCCTGGAACGTCGCCCCGTCGTACCCGCGCTCGCTGAACACAAGCCGAGCCGCCTGCATGATCCGCTGTCGCGTCTCATCGGCCTTTGCGGCTGGGGGGCGTCCTGGCCTGCGGCTCACCCCTGAAGACATCGTTAAAGTGTGCCATTGCCATGGTGTGGCATTAGCGCATTTGGCGGAATGCTGCCGAACTTCCCAGCCTGGTAGTCCTCCACCGCCTGGACCAATTCCGCCCGCGAGTTCATCACAAAAGGCCCGTAGTGGAATACCGGCTCGCGAATGGGTTGGCCGCCCAGCAGCAACACATCCATGGCAGTGGTGCGCGACGATTCCTGCGTCAGGTTGGCGCCCACGGTGATTCGATCCCCTGGGCCGAGCACGGCCAGTTGGCCCTGGCGAATCGGGTGCGCCACCGGACCGACGTACCCGCTACCGGACAACACGTAGACGAGCGCGTTGAAGTCGCGCCGCCACGGCAGGTTCAGCCGGGCGCCGTTCTCGACGGTCGCATGCGCGAGGGTGATGGGCGTGTGGGTGATCCCGGGCCCCCGGTGACCGTCGATCTCGCCCGCGATGATGCGGACCAGCGCCCCGCCGTCCTCGGATGCGATCAGCTTCGCGTCGCCACCTTCGATGGCCTGATAGCGCGGAGGCGCGAACTTGTCCCGCTTCGGCAGGTTCACCCACAACTGGATGCCATGAAAGAGGCCGCCGCTGTCGACCAGTTCCGCCGGCGGCGTCTCGATGTGCAGGATCCCCGACCCGGCGGTCATCCACTGCGTCGCACCATCGGTGATCAGCCCGCCGCCACCGTGGGAGTCCTGGTGGGCGAACTTGCCGTCGATCATGTAGGTGACCGTCTCGAACCCGCGGTGCGGGTGCCAATCGGTGCCCCTCGGCTCACCCGGCTCGTATTCGACCTCGCCCATTTGGTCCATGTGCACGAAGGGGTCCAGCGCGGCGGCGCTAACCCCGGCGAAGGCCCGCACGACGGGAAAGCCCTCCCCCTCGTAGCCGCGCGGCCCGGTAGTGATCGATCGGACCGGCCGCTCGGTCTCGGCGGGGGCGGCGGCGCCGACCCGTGGCAGCGCCAGCGTGTTGGCGGTGATGGCGGGCATATGACCTCCCTAAATCGGAACTACTCCTATAACCGGACCGCAGTCCAGTTATTCCCCCGGGTGCACGGCCGTGGCGCTGCATAGGATGACGTGGTGCTTGCGGGACCGGAGCCACGGCCGTGCGCGGGACCCATGTCGTGAGCGACCAGACGGATGGCGAACCGGAGCGCCCCGAGGCCCCGGTGGCGTCGCCGCGCGGTGCCGGCGGACGCTTCGGCGCGTCGATCAGGAAGTCCGGTTACCTGCAGAAGTGGTTGCTGCTGGGCGTCATGATCGGGGTGGTCGCCGGCCTGGGAGCCGTCGTCTTCTACCTCGCGCTCAGGTATACCAGCGAGTTCCTCCTCGGCTATCTGGGCGGCTACCACATCCCGACGCCGGTGGGCGAGGGCGGCGGCCGCGGCGACCGCGGTTTCCGCCGCGCGTGGGCGATCCCGTTGGTGACCACGGGCGGAGCGTTGCTCTCCGCTTTCATCGTCGCGAAGCTCGCCCCGGAGGCCACCGGCCACGGCACCGACCAAGCCATCGAGGCGGTGCACGGCGATCCGCGTGCCATCCGCTTTCGGGCGGTGCTGGTGAAGATGGTCGCCAGCGCGCTGACGATCGGGTCGGGCGGTTCGGCCGGGAGGGAGGGACCGACCGCGCAGATATCGGCGGGTTTCTGCTCGCTGCTGGCGCGGCGGCTGCACCTTTCCGATGACGACGGCCGGATCGCGGTGGCGCTGGGTATCGGCGCCGGCATCGGGGCGATCTTCGCCGCGCCCCTCGGCGGGGCGGTGCTGGCCGCGTCGATCACCTACCGGGACGACTTCGACTATCGCTGCCTGCTGCCCGGATTCATCACGTCCGGAACGGCCTACGCGGTGCTCGGCGCTTTTCTGGGTTTCGATCCGCTGTTCGGCTACATCGACGCCGAGTACCGGTTCGAGAGGGCGTGGCCGCTGCTGTGGTTCGTGGTCATCGGCCTGGTCGCGTTCGCAGTCGGCTATCTCTACGCCCGCACCTTCCACGCCGCCGTCCGGCTCACCCGCCGCCTGCAGGGGGGCCCCGTGCTCAAGCCCGCCGTCGCCGGACTGCTCGTCGGCCTGCTGGGGCTGCTGATCCCCCAGATCCTCAGCAGCGGCTACGGCTGGGCGCAACTCGCGGCCAACCGCGCATCCCTACTGGCCATCCCGTTGTGGATCGTCGTCCTACTCCCGATCGCCAAAATCGTCGCCACCTCGTTGTCGATCGGCAGCGGCGGATCCGGCGGTCTGTTCGGGCCGGGGATCGTCATCGGCGCGTTCGTCGGGGCGGCGGTGTGGCGGCTGGGCGAGCTGTTCGGCCTGCCCGGCGTACCACCCGATCCCGGGGTCTTCGTCGTGGTCGGCATGATGACCTGCTTCGGCTGCGTCGCTCGCGCCCCGCTGGCCATCATGATCATGGTCGCCGAGATGACCGGTTCGTTCTCGGTCGTCCCGGGAGCGATCCTGTCCGTCGGCATCGCGGCATTGCTCATGTCGCGTACCAACATCACGATCTACGAGTCACAGCGCCTGAACCGCGAGACCGCCGCTGCCGAACGCGAACGCCGGGTCGAGGAGGACCGCTAGGAACGGCGAGCCGTGCTCGCCGCGTCCTTCTCGGTGGCCGCGCCCTCGTGGGTCAACTTGCCGCCCGCGCTCTCCAGGTGCGCCCGCACGAACCACTGAAACTTTTCCAGGTTCCCGGCCTGGTCGATCAGCAGATCCTGCGTCACCGGGTCGAGCTCCTCGGTCTCCTCGATGTACTTGCGGATGTCCTCGATGACACCGGTGTAGACGAGGTCGAGCGCCGCCAGGTGGGCCTGGACGGTGTCACGACCGACCGAATAGTCGTCCCAGGTGCGGTCCCTGATGATCGCCCCCGGTGTTCCCTGCGGTGACCCGCCCAGGGCCGCGATCCGCTCCGCGACGTCGTCGGCGAAACCGCGGACCGCCTCCACCTGCGGGTCGATCATCTCGTGCACGCCAATGAAGTTGGGCCCCACCACATTCCAGTGCACGTGCTTGAGCGTCAGGTGAAGATCGTTGTAAGTGCTCAGTTGTTTTTGCAGCAGTTCGGTCAGCCGCGCCCCCTGTTTGTCGGTGAGCCCCGGGATGGTGAACTGTGTCATCGAATTCCTCCGTTTTCGCACACGGTCACGTCGTCTTTGGGGTTGGTTACCCGATGGCCGTTGCTGAAAACCCGGGCCCGACGAGGCGATGACCACGTTTAGAGGTTGCTGATGTGCTGCACCGGCAGCCGGGCGCCCCGCCGCGGTTCGTAGGCCAGTCCGCTGGCCTCCAGCAGCCGGACCACCCGATGGCGGTGCGGTCGCATGGGCTCGAGCAGTTCGAGCATGCCGGCGTCGTCGACCGGGTGGCCGATCAACGTCCAGCCGATCATCTTGGGGATGTGATAATCGCCCACCGACACCGCGTCGGCGTCACCGAAGGCCCGCTGCGCCGTCTCGGCGGCGGTCCATTCGCCCACGCCCGGCAACGACATCAACGCCTCGCGGGCTTGCGCGGCCGGACGGAATGCCAGCCTCTCCAGGGAGGCGGCCCGCTGCGCGCACGTCACCACCGTCCGCGCGCGCCCCGGGTCGACATTGGCGCGGTGGAACTCCCACGACGGGATGTATCGCCACGCCTCGGCCGACGGCGGCACCCGCATCCCGGCCGGCGCCGGTCCGGGAGCCGGTGTCCCGTACTTGGACACCAGCAGCCGCCACGACCGAAACGCGTCGGCCCCGGGCACCCGCTGCTCGATGATCGCGGGGATCAGCGCCTCGAGCACAAGCCCGGTGCGGCCCAGGCGCAGGTGGGGAACCCGGCGGTGCGCGGCGGCGACGGTCGGGTCGCCGGGCACGAAATCCGAGGCGTCGTCCTCGAGGCCGAGCAGCGCGGGCAGCCCCGCCACGAACTCCGGCGCCCCGCTTCCCCACGCGACGCAGCGGACGGCGTTGGCGGCGGCCCGGCTGATCCGGGCGGTGACGGGGCCGGTGGGTAGCAGGCTGGTCCGCCAAATCGCGCCGTCGCCGGCCGCGCGGAAACAGGGGTCCCCGGCCCCCCGGCGAAGCGGCGCCAACGTATGCCCGAAGCTGACCGCCCCGGGAAACGTGACGGTGCGCGCGCTGTCCACCGACCGACTCTCCGATTGACCGTTAACGATGTGCCAAGTCAATATTGCGATGTGATGACGCCGTTCGATGACCCACAGGGCGAACTGGCTTGGATGTTCCTACAGAGTACGAGCGACGGTGGCGACCTCGACGAGGGCTTCACGCTACTCAGCGACGACTTCAGCTACTGGACGCTGGTCACGCGCTCCTCGTGCGACAAGGAGACGTTCCGGCGCGCGATCGAGCGGCGCAAACGTGAACTTGAGCTGACCATCGACCTGGTGCGGTGTGTCAACGAGGGAGAGACCGTGGTCGTCGAGGCGCAGGCCACCGGCACCACCACCGGCGGCGTCGAATACGACAGCCCGTTCGTCTGCATCTTCGACACCCGCGACGGGCTGATCGTCTCGATGCGCCTCTACAGCGACACCCGGGCGCACGAGGCCGCGCTACCCGGGTGGACTTACTAGGAAGCCGACACGCTGATTTCGGCCTTGTTCGGGTAGAAAGCCACATGTCCGGCGATCGCCGCCACCGCAGGGTAGGGCTGCTCGTAGGTCCAGATGACGTCGTCGACGGTCTCGCCGGCCGCGGTGGTCACGCTGTAGTAGCTGGCGTCACCCTTGAACGGGCAGTAGGTGCTGGTGTCCGTGCGGGTCAGCCGGTCTTGCGCCACGTCACTCATCGGAATGTATTGCACTGCAGGCAAACTGGCTTCCCGTAGTTCGAGGGCGGCCGTCGTGTCCGCTACCAGCTCGCCGTTGACGCGAACCTGTACCCGACCCTTCGTCGGCTCGATGGTGATCGGGTGGCCAGCGCTGGGCTCTTTGATTTCGGGGTGGGTCATGGTCTCCTCCTAGGCGCCGATGGGAGTTACAACGCGAGCCGGATCTCGAGGCTTCCCGATCAGGGCGGCCCGAATGCGTAGCGGTGGTATTGCGCCATGTTGGCGACGGCGGGAACCAGCGACATGACCTTCCCCAGCGCCCGCGTGGAGCGCGGGAGTTGCGCGAAGGTGTACGACTCGAACCACCGCTCCCAGGCCAGGAGCCGCACACCCGGCACCGCGCCGACGATGTCCTCGGGCCCGTTGATCGCCCAGGACAGCGTGGATCCCGAACGGCGCACGACGGTGTTGAGCCACTGCGACTTGATCCCGAGCGAGTTGAAGGCGTCGAACTGCAGCTCGCCCGAGCCGAAGTGCTCGACCACGCGGCGCAGCAGTGCGGTGCCGTCCTGCTCGGTGAGGTACATGGTCAGCCCCTCGCCGATCATCAGCGCGGGACGGTCCGCGGGGATGCCCCGGAGCCAGGCCGGGTCGGTGACGGAGGCGGCGATGACCCGATAGTGGTCGCGCGCCGGGTAGAGCTGCGCGCGCAGCGCGGCGACTTCGGGGTAGTCGACGTCGTACCACTCGACGCCCGGGCCCGGCTGCACCCGCAGACACCGGCTGTCCAGTCCGCAGCCCAGGTGCAGTACGACAGCCCGTGGGTGCGCCGCAAGAAATTGGCGGACCCAGGCATCGAAGTGAGCGGACCGGGTGGTGACCGACGGCGCCCTACGCGCGGTGATGGACGTCTTTTTCCAGTCGTAGTCGATGCGTTGGACGATCTCCTTCGCATACCCGTCGCCCAGGATCGGTGTCTTGAAGTCGACGTCCAACGCCTTGGCGTACAGCGTCGCCAGCATCGTCTGGGGCGCCCCGCTGAGGTCAACGCTTACCCTTTCGGCAGTCACGCCGCCCGAGGCTAGTCGCGGCGCGACCGCGCCAGCCGTGTTGAACGCCCGGCGGCGCGGCGTTCAGCCTGGAGTCGCGCTTTTGCCGCTGGCAACCTTCAGCCCCGCCCAGAACCGCGCCGCCTCGCGGATCGATTCCTCGACCGGGCGTGGCTGCCAGCCCAATTCCCGCTTCGCCTTGCTGCTGTCGACGTCGGCTTCGGCGCGCATCATCCGCACCGAGGCCAGGCTGAGTTCGGCGTCCTTGCCGGTGAGCCGCGCCTTCAGCGTGCCGGCCGCCGCCAGGGCATAGAGCATCGGCACCGATATCGAGCGTTGCGGCGGCGGAACCCCGGCCTCGTCGGCCGCGATGCGGATCACGTCGTTCAATGCGATCATCCGCTCCGAGACCAGGTACCGCTCACCGATGCGCCCACGCTCGGCCGCCAGGATCATGGCCCGAGCCGCGTCGTCGACGCCGACGACCTCCAGCTGGATGCCGTTCATTCCGAAGGGCAGCTTGCCGAACACCGCGCCGGCGATGAACGCACCGTGCGGAGTGCCGCCCCAGTCGCCGCTGCCGTAGGTGGTCGACACGCACATCGCGACGGCGGGCAAGCCGGCCTCGGCCACGTACCGCAGCACCAGATTCTCGGCCTCCAAACGCGATTGGACGTAAGGAGTCAGCCGGCGGGACCGGATCACGTCGTCCTCGGTCGCCACGTGCCCATGTCGGCGGCCCACCGTCGCGTAGGTGCTCGTGAAGATGAACCTGCGCAGGTCGGGCTGGTTGACGGCGACGTCGAGAACGTTGCGCAGGCCTTCGACATTGGTGCGGAAGAGCGGCGTGGGATCGCGCAACCATGCGCGGGTGTCGACGACGCAGTAGTAGACGTCGTCCACGCCGTCCATCGCCTCCCGCACCGTGGCGTCGTCGAACACGTCTCCGTGGAACCGGGTCAGCTCGAGGTCGTCGATGGAGCGGGTGTTGGCGTTCGGGCGCACCATCGCCCGCACCTGGAACCCGTCGGCCACGAGCTGACGGGTGACATGCGAACCCAGAAAGCCGTTGGCGCCGATGACCAGTTTGGGTTTGGTGCTCACCTGGCTCCTCCGTTCTCCTGCATCCACCGCGCCGCGTCCTCGTCGAGCGTGCCCAGCGCCTGTGCCTTGCGGCACCACTTCATCCCGGCCCGCAGGAAGCGCAGCGGGTTATAAATGTCTTCTTCACGGCTCCACTGGCCGTCCCCCGCGTACGTGATGATCGTGATGTTGGTCGCGCTGATCACGCTGCCGTCACCCGGGTCGCGCATCGGGTTGTCCAGTTCGAGGATGACGCGCCCGGTGGGCTCGTCGATGACCGACCACAACGTGGGGAACGCGACCATGTGGCTGCCGGGAAAGGTCGTCATCGTTTGTTTGATCCACTCGCGCACTTGGTCGCGCCCCCGCATCGTGCCGGCGGCATGCTCGACGTACTCGACGTCGGGCGTGTACTGCTCGACCCAGGCGTCCCAATCACGCGTCTCCGCGGCCCGGGCGACCGTTTCCTCGAATGTCTCGAAGGCGGCGGACAGTTCGCTGCGGGAGAACGAAGGCGTCGTCATGCTGCGGCACTTCGGAAAATCGTCGCGACGTTGCGGCTCATCGGCGGAGTGTAGCCTGGGCGGCATCGTGGCCGGTTAGGAGGACGAGCAATGGCAACCGAAAAAGCGATACTTGCCGGCGGCTGTTTCTGGGGCATGCAAGAACTCATCCGCAAACAGCCGGGTGTGGTTTCGACGCGGGTCGGTTACACCGGCGGTGACGTCCCCAATGCGACCTACCGCAACCACGGCACGCACGCCGAGGCCATCGAGATCGTGTACGACCCGGCGGTCACCGACTACCGCACCATGCTCGAGTTCTTCTTCCAGATCCACGATCCGACAACGAAGGACCGGCAGGGCAACGACCGTGGAGCCAGTTACCGTTCGGCCATCTTCTACCTCGACGAGGAGCAGAAGCGCATCGCGCTGGACACCATCGCCGACGTCGACGCGTCCGGGCTGTGGCCCGGCAAGGTCGTGACCGAAGTCAGCCCCGCTGGAGACTTCTGGGAGGCCGAGCCCGAGCACCAGGACTACCTGCAGCACTACCCGAACGGGTACACCTGCCACTACATCCGCCCGGGCTGGAAACTGCCGCGGCGGGCCACCGCGGGCCAGTAGGCGGGCCCGGCTCAGCGCCGGTGCACCACGATACGGCCGCCGTCTTTGGGTGTGTAGGCGACGCCGCGACCGTGCCACCGCTCCCCGGGCGCCGTCGTGGTCTCGATGGTGAAGTGCCGCAACACCGTTCGCAGCACGACGTCCATCTCCATGTTGGCGAACGCCGCCCCCACGCAGCGGCGGGTGCCACCGCCGAACGGGATCCACGCGAAGGCCGACGGCTTGGTCCCGATGTACCGTTGCGGGTCGAAGCGCTCCGGATTCGGGAAGACGTCGGGGTTTTCGTGGATCTGCGCGATGCTCACCAGGATCGACTTGCCGCGGGGAAGGACCCACTCCCCGAGCCGGTAACGCGGGGGGTAGACGCGCCGGGCGGCGAAATCGATCACCGTCCGGGCCCGCTGGACTTCCAGGATGGTCGCCTGACGCAACTCCTGGCCGTCGCCGTCGGCCTCTTCGACCAAGGCGGCCAGCACGTCCGGGTGCCGCGTCAGCCGCTCGAATGCCCAGCCCAGCGTGGACGCCGTGGTTTCATGACCGGCGGCCAGCAGCGTGAGCAGTTCGTCGCCAATGTCCTTGCGTGACATGACCGAACCGTCGTCGTAGGTGCTGCGCAACATCAGCGCGAGCACGTCGCTGCGCTCGTCGAAGTTCGGATCGGCCCGCTCGGCTTCGATTAGCCGGTCGATGACGGCGTCATACCGGCGGCGCCACTCGTCCAGGCGCCCCCATGGGGTGAAGCGCCCGTAACTGCGGCGCGGTTTGGGCATCGTCGCCATCCGCGAGCCCAGCGTGACCCACGGCGGGATGAGGCGGCGCAGCTCGTCGAGCTCGGCGCCTTCGGCCCCGAAGACAGCGCGCAGGATGGCGTTGAGCGTGATGCGCATCATCGACGGCAGCGTCGCGAACGCCTCGCCCTCCGGCCAGCCGGCGGTCTCGCGCAGCGTCTCTTCTTCGATGATCGACTCGTAGTTCTTCATGCTCTTGCCGTGGAACGGGGGCGCCAACAACCGGCGGCGCCGGCGATGGTCCTCCCCGTCGAGCGCGAACACGGACCCCGAGCCGAACAACCGGCTCAGGTTGGGCTGGATGTTGCCCAGCTCGTCGGGGCTGGTGGTGAAGATCTGCTTGGCCAGTTGCGGGTCGGCGACCACCACGACCTCGCCGTACATGGGCAGATTCAGCGCGAAGACGTCGCCGTACCGACGGGCCAGGCGCTGAATCATCCCGCGCCGTGAGATCGCAAAACCCAGACCCTGCAACAGCTTTGGCAGCCGTGCCGCAGGGGGGAGCCTGACGGCGGCGGGGGCCGCGGGGGCGGTGACGACTTCACTCATGGCGGGCTGCTCCCCATCATTTCCCCCGAAAACGGGGGTGGTACCGCGGTGTACCAAAACCTTTCCGGATACGGTACTCTGTGGTACCAACCTCTGACAAGAGGTCGTGCGTGACGGAAGGGGCCGGCCGTGACCCCAGCGGCGACAGCGACGGCTGACGAAGCGGTCCTTGGCGACCCGTTCCGGCTGAGGCTGCTCGACGGCCTCGCCACCTCGATCGCCGAGCGCGGTTACCGCGCCAGCACCGTTGCCGACGTGGTCCGTCACGCCCGCACGTCCAAGCGCACCTTCTATGACCAGTTCGCCAGCAAGGAGGAGTGTTTCCTGGAGCTCCTGGGCTCCGATATCGAAAGGCTCGGCGAGTGCATTGCGGCGGCCGTCGACCCCGAGGCCGACTGGCACCGACAGATCCGCCAGGCGGTCGAGGCGTACGTCAACTACATCGAATCCCGGCCGGCCATCACGCTCAGCTGGATTAGGGAGCTGCCCTCGCTCGGTGCCGCCGCCCGCCCTGTGCAGCGCCGCGGGCTGCAGCTGCTGTCCAGCCTGCTGATCGACCTCAGCGCCAGCCCCGGCTTCCAGCGGGCCGCGCTGCCTCCGCTGACCGCCCCGTTGGCGGTCATCCTGCTCGGCGGGCTACGCGAACTGACCGCTCTTGCGGTCGAAGACGGAAAACCGGTGCGGGGCATCGTGGAGCCGGCCGTGGACGCCTCCATAGCCCTGCTCGGCCCGCGACACTAGGGTCGATCGCAGACAACCAACGAACAGAGGACCTTGCGATGCGGCTATCGACCCGGAACCAACTCAAAGGGACCATCACCGAGGTCGACCTCGGCAGCGTGATGGCGATCGTCAAGGTCAAGCTCGACGGCGGTGAGCAGATCGTCACGTCCTCCGTCACCAAGGACGCCGCGGTCGAGCTCGGGCTCGAGGCCGGGCAGCCGGCGACGGTATTCATCAAGTCAACGGAAGTCACCATCGGAGTCGACTAGCCCATGGCGTCGACGATGCGCGCCGAGCGCTTCTACGCGGACACCAAAACGGTTGCGCTCGAAGATGTTCCGATCCCCGAACCGGGACCGGGCGAAGTTCTGGTCAAGGTCGCCTTCTGTGGCATCTGCCACTCGGATCTGAGCCTCATCAACGGCACCTTCCCGGCGCAGCAGCCCGTGGTGACCCAGGGCCACGAGGCGTCGGGCACCATCGCCAAGCTGGGACCCGAGGTGACCGGCTGGGACGAGGGTGACCGCGTGGTGGTTCCCGCCGGCCGGCCCTGCCAACGCTGCGCGAACTGCCGGCGCGGCGATGTGGTCAATTGCCTGCGGATCCAATTGATGGCGTTCGCCTACGACGGGGCGTGGGCCGAATACACCCTGGCGCAAGCGACGGGCCTGACGCGGGTGCCCGATAACGTCCCGCTGGAGCAGGCCGCGATCCTGGCCGACGCGGTATCGACGCCGTTCGGGGCCGTCGTCCGGACGGGGAAGGTTGCCGTCGGCGAGTCGGTCGGCGTGTGGGGCGTGGGTGGGGTCGGCACCCACATCGTTCAGCTCGCACGGCTGGTCGGCGCCGCACCCATCGTCGCCGTCGACATCAATCCCGCGGTGCTGGAACGGGCGCTGGCGCTCGGTGCGGACTACGCCTTCGATTCCCGCGACGACGGGCTCAGGGACGGCATCGCGGAAGTCACCGGCGGGCGGCTGCTGGATGTGGCCTTCGACGCCGTCGGACTGAAGGCGACGTTCGAGCAGGGGCTCGACTGCCTCACGCCCGGCGGCCGGCTGGTGGGCGTCGGGATGAGCGCCGAGTCGCCCACCGTCGGCCCCACCTCGCTGTTCGGGCTGACCCACAAGCAGGTGCTTGGGCATTTGGGCTATCACAACGTCGACATCGAAACGTTGGCGAAGTTGGTTTCGGCTGGGCGCCTTGATATTTCGAGGTCGATCAGCGATATCGTCGCACTGGAGGACCTGACGGAGGGCATCGAGAAGCTCGAGCGCCAGGACGGCAATCCCATCCGGATTCTGGTGCGGCCCTGACGCTTACCCTTCGCCGCGCAGGAAGGTCCGAACCCGGTCGAGCACCAGCTCCGGGCGCTGGTCGATGATCCAGTGGCCGACGCCGTCGACCAGCTCCACCTTGAAATCGCTGATGTGGTCGGCATATCCGTCGGTGAGGTCGGGCGTGATCACCGGGTCTTGGGTGCCGGTCAGCCAGCGAACCGGCACCTCGACGCGCGCGTCGGCGTACTCGCCGCGCATCCAACGCAGCATCTCCCCGGTCTGAAAGCTGCGATACCAGCGGGAGCCGGCTTCCGCGTGGCCGGGCTGGCGCATGCATTCGGCGTAGATGCGCAGGTCCTCCTCGGGCAGTGCGAAGCCGCCACCCACCCATGACCCGAGCAGGCGGCTTGTCCGCGAGCTGAGATTGCCGATCATCCGTGGCCCGACCACCGGCAACGAGATCGGGATTTGATACCAGAGCCGCCAAATGTTGCCCACCGCACGCAGATCGCGCTTCACCCACGGCGCCACCGTGTTGATCCCGAAGAACCCGCTCACTTTTTCGGGGTGACGCAGCATCATGATGAACGCGGCCGGGCCGCCCCAGTCGTGGGCGACGAGCTTGACCGTCGCCACGCCGAGGCGATCCAGGACGGCCGCCAGATCGTCGGCCATCTCGGTCTTGGTGTAACTCGAGCGTGGCGCCGAGCTCCAGCCGGCGCCGCGCAGGTCGGGGCACAGCACCCGATAGCCGTCGGCGGCCAGCGGCCCGATGAGGTTGTGCCATTCCCACCAGTTCTGGGGGAATCCGTGCACCAGCATCACCGCCGGCCCCTCGGCCGGACCGGCGTCCGCGACGTGGATCGTCACCCCATCTCCGAGCTCCACATACCTGTGTTCGACACCGTCCAGCGCGGGCATAGTGACCATGAATTGAGAAGGTAGCCGCCCGCCGCGGGTTAGGCCAGAAACCGTTCGACATACGGCGCGAAGCGGGCGCGTAAATCCGCCTCGTCCAACCCGAACATCGCGCAGGATGTCGCGACGTTCCCCAGCCGGCCGCGCCGATGGCCCGCGAGGTACTCGCCGATCGCCGTCCTGGCTTCGTCGCCGAACGGCTCGCCGGCCAGCGCGTACACCCGGTCGGCGACGCCGGTTTCGTCGGCCATGAAGTCGTCGAACCGGACGTCGACCGAGCGTTCCGGGCCGATGGTGTCGCGATCGCGGACGAGCGCGGTCAGCATGTCGTCCAGACGGTCGATCCACGATGCCGCGATCTCCTCCACGGGGACCGGCGCGCGGTGCATGCGCGCCGAGTAGGTGATCATCGCGATCATCGACAGCGCCACCGGAACCGGGTCACGGTGGGTGAAAACCACTATGCTGCCGGGGAAGACGCGATCGAGCACCGGCACCTGCTCGAGATGCTGAGGCGACTTGAGCAGCCAGCGCCTGCCCCCGCGCAGGAACTGCATGGCCTTGAGTTGCCGGGCCAAGTATTCGTAATGCGGCGTCTGGTCGTGGGTCTGGTAGTAGTCGCGCCAGCGCGGCACGTGGGCCAGCGTCTCGAAGAGCATGGTCGAAAAGTCGTTGGCCAGCAGCTGGATCTCTTCGTGGACGTGGTCGGTCGTCATCTCGTGCATCAGCGGGAAATGGGGCATCACGGTGTTGATCACGCCCACCGCGACATCCATCCGCGCCCGCCGCGGATCCGGCTCGATCCCGGCCTCGGCCGGCAGCGGGAACGGTTCGACGCTTTCCCAGTACGGCATTGTGCGGAAGGTGGCCGGGGCCGCCAGCAGGTTGTGCAGGTGGGTGGTGCCGGTGCGGGGCAGCCCGGCGATCACCACCGGCGGCCGCAGCTCGATGTCGTCGATCTCGGGATGCCGCCGCAACAGGTCGGTCAACAACAGCCGGTTCTTCAGCAGTTGCAGCAGTTGGCCGTAGAAATTCACCGTCCCCGCGTCGTGGCGGCCGTCGATGTCGCGCAGCGCGGCGAGTAAGACGCCGAGCCGCTCGCGATAGTCCGGCGGGCCGAAATCGTGCAGGCCGGTGTCCGCGGCGGCCCTGGCGTGCAGCGCGTCGGCGTCCAGCGGGCAGTCCGGCGCCAGCGAGGCCATCATGTCGAGGAGTTGCTGGGCCTCGGGGCTGAAGCGGGGCCGGGCGAGGTCATCGAGGCGAACGACATCGGTCACGGTGACTTATGTTACTCTCGGTTTCGTAATGGTAGTGGATTTTGGCCGGCCTCGTGACCCACGCATCGACGGCGCGGTGCTCAGCGCGACGGTGGAACTGCTCACCGAGACCGGCTACGCCGGGCTGTTGGTTTCCGCGATCGCCGAACGCGCCGGCACCAGCAAGCCCGCCATCTACCGCCGCTGGCCCAGCAAGGCGCACCTGGTACACGAGGCGGTGTTCCCCATCGGCTCCGCCACCGAGCTGCCCGATACCGGGTCGCTGCCCGAGGACCTGCGCGAAATGGTCCGTCGCGCAATGCTTTTCCTGACGACTCCGGCCGCCAGGGCCGCCCTGCCCGGGCTGGTGGGCGAGATGGCCTCCGACCCGACCCTGCATTCGGCGCTGCTGGAGCGGTTCGCCGGCGTCATCGGCGGCGGCCTCGCCGAGTTGCTGGACCGGGCCGCGCGCCGCGGCGAGGTCCGGCCCGACGTGACCGCCACCGAACTCACGGATGCCATCGCCGGCATCACGCTGATGGGCCTGCTCACCCGCGTCGCGGAACTCGACGACGGGTGGATCGATCGCACAACCACGTTGCTCCTGAAGGGAATCCGCGCATGACGCACGAAACGACGGCCGCCTGGCAGGAGCTGCTCGCCACCCTGGGCACCCTTGACCGCTCTTTCCTGGACGGCGACCGCGCGGTGGTCGACGACCGGCACGTCGCCGACGGTTACCGCATGCTTGCCAGCACGCTCGGCGTCGCCTTCGACACCTACCTGTTCACCGAACCCGGCCGGCCGCAGTTCGTCGCCGTGAACACGCCGTTCCGTCGGGACCGGCGCTGGGGCGGCGACAACACCGACGCCTACTACTACATCTGCCCGGTCGATCCGCAGCGCCGCTATCGCATCAGCGGCAACAAGGGTGACAGTGCGTACTTTTCGGTGACCGCCTACAACGAGCCGTCGCCGGGTGCGTGGTCGGACCGGGTGGTTGCGATAATCCGCGACAGCGATCTGGACGTCCTCAATATGGATGCCGACGGCAACTTCACCTTCGAACTCGGCCCCACGCCCGGCGCCGCCGTGCTGATGACCCGCGACTACCAGGCCGACCCGCTGACCGGCCACCCGGTCACCTGGCGGATCGAGGCGCTCGACGAACCGGACCCGATTCGGCACGGCGACGCGGAGACCGCCGCACGCCTACGGGCGGTCACCACCTGGTTGCGCACCATGTTCGCCATCGTGCCGCTGGCCGTCGGGACGCGGGTGGACGACCAACATGCCCTCGGACACGAAACCGCGCACGCGGCGAATGCTTTCGCCGATCCGTACCAGGTACCCGACGCCAACTTCGGTTGGTCGGCGCGCGACGCCTGCTATTCCTACGGCAGCTTCGTGCTCGATGAGGACGAGGCGCTGATCATCACGCACCGCCCTCCGACATGCAGGTTCTGGAATCTGGTGGTGTGGAACCAATTCATGGCCACGTTCGGCGCGGCCGATGCCCGCTGCTCGATCAACGGCCACAGCGCCGCGCTCAACAGCGACGGCACGGTGACGATCGTCCTGTCCCGCACGATGACGGCACACCCGAATTCGCTGACCACGCTGGACTATCCGCGCGGCAACCTCGCCTTCCGGTGGTTCCTGGCCGACGGAGTGCCGGAGCGTCCGCAGGTGCGACTGGTCAAGACGACCGACGCGCCTACGGCCCTTCGCTAACGACCCGCCCGAGCGTGCGGCCTCGGCACGACAACCGCTGTGAATCCGTCCAAAGCCCCCACAGTCGAGGTTCAGCCGACCTCGGCGACCAGCTCGATGGCCCGGCCGAGCGTGCGAAGCTTCGCCTCCACCGTGTCACCGGCCGGATACAGCCGCACGGTGTTCACCCCGGCATCCCGCCACACGGTGAGCCGGGCGCGAACCATCTCCTCGGTGCCGATCAGCGCGGTGGCCAACACCATCTCGTCGGTGACCAGTGCGGCGGCGCCGTCGCGGTCGCCCCGCTGCCAGCGCTCGCGTACCTCGGCGGCGATGTCGGCCCAGCCTTGCCGGCTGTAGGCCTGGTTGTAGTAGTTCGTGCTGGAGGAGCCCATGCCGCCCAGGCTGAAGGCGAGGTCCTTCTTGCGGCCCGCGACCAGGCCGCGCAGTTCCTCCTCGTCGGAGGCGAAGGCGACTTCGGCGCCCTGGCAGATGTCGACGTCGGCCCGCGAGCGGCCGGCCGCGGCGAGGCCTTCGTCCAGGTGCGAGAAGTACGCGTCGCCGGCGCCCTCCGGCACGAAGCTGGTGCCCAGCCAGCCGTCGGCGGTCCGACCGGTCAGCCGCAGCATCGCCGGTGACAGGGCGGCCAGGTAGATCGGGATGGGGTGCTCGGCCCGCGTCGACAGCCGCATCGGCACCCCCTCGCCGCCGGGCAGCGGAATCTGAAATTGATTGCCGGAGTAAGACACCTTCCCTCCGGCGAAGACCTGCCGCACGATGTCGACCGTTTCGGAGATGCGCGCCAGCGGCCGGCTGAACGAGACGCCGTGCAGGCCCTCGATCACCTGCGGGCCGGACGCGCCCAGCCCGAGCAGGAAACGCCCACCCGACAGGTTGGACAGCGTGATGGCGGTCTGGGCGACCATGACCGGCGAGCGAACGCCGACCTGCAGGACACCCGAGCCCAGCAGGACCCGCTCGGTCCGCGCCGCGAGGTAGCCCAACGCCGAGGGTGCGTCGGAGCCCCAGGCCTCGGCGACCCAGCACACGTCGAGGCCCAGCTTCTCCGCTTCGACGACGAAGGCCGCGGTTTCACCCGCGGCGGTGGACAACTCGACCGTCGTCGCGGTTCGCATCAGCGCACCCCGTGCTCGGCCAGCCTCTTGATGGCGGCGAGCGTCTTGCCGATCGCGGCCTCGAACTCGCGCATCCGCACGAACACGATTTTCTGCTCCTTGTCGGGCATCGACTCGATGGCAACCGACAGCCCCGAACGTCCCGGGCCCATCTGCATCCAATAGCTCAGCGCAGTGCCGCCATCGCGGGGCGTCAGCCGGAACCGCCACATCGATGCGGGATTGTCGGGTTCGCCGACGGCCCAGGCGAATTCACGCGGCTCGTCGCACGCGACGATCTGGGAGGTGGTGCTCCATTGCCCGAACGCGTCGTGCTCGTTGTGTCCGACGAAACGGGCGCCGACGCGGGGGGCGTCGGCACCCTCGGCCCACTGGACGGCTTGCAGCTCGTTGCTCAGCGTCGGCATCAGCTTGATGTCGGAAACCAGGCTCCACACCCGCGCCGGATCCGCATCGATCCAAACCGAGGCCTCCACCGTTGGTTTGTCCGCGTAGCGCGCGCCGGTCCATTCCACGCAGCCCATTGTCCCCCGCGCGCAAGCCCCGGTTTGCGCGCGGGGGACGGAGGCGGCCGTCAGGCGGCCGCGGGGACCGGATCCGGCGAGCGGCCGGCGGTGGCCTTCCGCAGCACGGAGTCGGGGAAGGTCAGCCGAACGATCTTGCGGATGACGGTGCCGAACTGCCGCGGCAGCGGGCCGCGGTTGTAGGGGATGCCGTAGCGTTCGCAGATCGCCTGCACCTCGGGCGCGATCTCGGCGTACCGGCGCGCCGGCATGTCCGGGAACAGGTGGTGCTCGATCTGGTGCGACAGGTTGCCGGACAGCAGGTGAAAGAGCTTGCCCCCGGTCAGGTTTGCCGATCCCAGCACCTGGCGGAAGTACCACATGCCGCGGGATTCGTCCTTGGTTTCCTCGACGGTGAATTCCTGGGTGCCGTCTGGGAAGTGGCCGCAGAAGATGATCATGTACGACCACACGTTGCGCATCAGGTTCGCCGAGAGGTTGCCCGCGAAGACGAACGGCGCGAAGGGGCCGGCCAGCAACGGGAACGCCACGTAGTCCTTGAGCGTCTGCCGGCGGGTCTTGCGCCAGATGGCGCGCAGCACCTCGCGCTTGTCGGCGAGCGCGATCTCACCGGAGCGGATCCGCTCGGTCTCCAGTTCGTGCAGCGCGACGCCGTACTGGAACAGCACCATCAACAGAAAGGCGTAGAGCGGGTTGCCCAGGAAATAGGGCTGCCAGCGCTGATCTTCGCTCATCCGCAGGATGCCGTAGCCGATATCGCGGTCCATGCCCACGATGTTGGTGTGGGTGTGGTGCATGTAGTTGTGCGAATGCCGCCATTGATCCGCGGGGCACGCGGTGTCCCACTCGAAGGACCGGCCGGAGATGGTCGGGTCACGCATCCAGTCGTATTGACCGTGCATGATGTTGTGGCCGATCTCCATGTTGTCCAGGATCTTTGACAATCCGAGCATCGTGGTTCCCAGCAGCCAGGCGGGCGGCAGGAAGAGCAGCGCGCGGCCGCCGACCTCCAGCGCGCGCTGGGCCTTGATGACGCGGCGAATGTAGTCGGCGTCCTCGGCGCCCAGGCTGGCCATCACGCGCTCCCTGATGGCGTCCAGCTCGCGGCCGAACGCGTCGGCCTGTTCGGGGGTCAGGGTGATCTTGTTCTGTGTCATGGCTTTTCCTCTCGGGAACTTCTGGGGGCGTCAGAGCGATAGGTCGACGTCGCCGACGGGGACGGACACGCAGATCTGCACGTCTTCGTCGGGACCGGTCGAGACGGCGCCGGTGATCAGGTTGCGCACCGTTCCCGCGGTCTTGCGCCGGGTGCAGGTGTGGCAGATGCCCATACGGCAGCCGTTTTCGGGTGACAGGCCGGCCGATTCCGCCTGTTCCAGTAGCGGGCGTCCGTCGTCGACGACATCGACGCCGCTATCGGCGAAGGTGATGCGGCCGCCCGACGGGTTGGCGGGCGCCGCGAACGACGGCGGGACGAAGCTTTCGGTGTAGACGTTGTCGCAATGGCGCCGCACGGCTTCCACCAAAGGTGTTGGGCCGCAGACGAACACCGCATCGGGTGACGGCATGGCCGCCTCGAGGTGCGAGGCGCCGAACCGGCCGGCGAGATCGCCTTCGTCGGATCGGGTGTAGCCGTGCAGCACCCGGACGCCGGCCAGGGTCGCCAGCTCGTCGCGGTAGCAGGCCTCGGCCGGAGTGCGGGCGTAGTGGACGAACGCGATCTCGCCCGGGTGGTTCTCGGCGATCAGGGTGCGCAGCATCGCCATGACCGGCGTGATGCCGCTTCCACCGGAGACGAACAGGATCCGGCGCGGCCTCTGGGCCGGCAACACGAAGTCGCCGCCGACGCCCGCCAAGCCGACGACCATGCCGCGGCGGGCCTGCTCGTACAGGTAGTTGGAGACCAGGCCGCCGTCGTGGCGGCCGATGGTCAGCTCGAGATGGGCGGCCCCTTCGGCGTTGGCCGGGGAGTAGCAGCGGGTGTGCAAGCGGCCGTCGATCTCGACGGAGAGGCTGACGTACTGGCCGGCTTGGACGGTCGTGTCGGACGTGAAGCTCTCGTTGGGCGCGAGGGTGAGGGTGATGCTGCGCGCGGTGGTGCGGCGCACGTCGATCACCTTCGCTCGGGCCTGACCCAACGTCCAGGTCGGCGCCACCAGCTCGGTGTATCGGTCCACACCGTGCGGGCCGGTCAGCAGGTCGAGGAGGTCCGAGCCCAACACTCGCTTCCGAAGAGTTCGAGCGAGGGCCCGACTAGAAGTCATTTGAGTGAACATATGTACACCGTGCTGCCGCACCACCCGGTCAGTCAAGGGTTTACTGCGGGTATGTGGTAGGCTTCACATAGTGAACAGCCGTACTCCTAGCTCACGGGTGCGCGGTTCTGGTCGCGAGCGCGTGCGCGAAAGCCGGTCGCGTGAGGAGCGCAAGGAGGCGACCCGGCGCGCCATCATTGCCGCGGCCCTCAAGCTGCTGCAGGACCGCAGCTTTTCCAGTTTGAGCCTGCGGGAGGTGACCCGCGAGGTCGGGATCGTGCCCGCGGCGTTCTACCGCCACTTCGAGTCGATGGAGGCCCTGGGGCTGGTCCTGATCGACGAGTCCTTCCGCAGCCTGCGCGACACGCTGCGTGAAGCGCGTGCCGGCAAGCTCGACCCGAACCGGGTGATCGAGTCGTCGGTCGAGATACTGGTCGCCAGCGTCGCGCAGCGGCGCGAACATTGGCGGTTCATAGCGCGCGAACGCAACAGCGGGCTGAGCGTGCTGCGCTATGCCATCCGCACCGAGATCCGGTTGATCACCTCAGAGCTCGCCACCGACCTGGCACGCTTCCCGCGGCTGCACGAGTGGACCACGGAGGATCTCAATGTGCTGGCGACCCTGTTCGTCAACGCGATGATCGTCATCGCGGAGGCGATCGAGGACGCGCAGAGCGCCGAGGCGCTGGAAGACATCCGCCGGATCGCCGTCAAGCAACTACGGATGATCGCGATCGGCATCGCCGGCTGGAAGAGCACCCCCTAGCGAGGGTCCAGCCGCCGCATGCGCAGTGAACAGTCGAACACTGGCAACATCACTCCGTCGTCGCAGTGATGTCCGGCGCCGCGTTTTCGTCGACCACCTCGAACAGCGACTCACCGTCTTCGGGCGCTCCGTCGATCTGGCCCCGATGTGCGCGTCCGGGCGGACCGTCGGCGGGTTCGCCCGCGCCCGGCGTGTCGGGCGAGACGTCGGGCTCCTCCTCGGCGAGCCGGGCATCCAGGGATTCGCCCTCCCGCTCCTCGCGCGCCGTCATGCCGAAGCGGTTGGCCTCACTCCAGCCGTCGGGCGGGTCGACCACGATGTCACCGTCGTCGTTGTGGACTTCGTCGGAGTCGGTGCCTTCGCTCGCGTTCAGGGTGTCGCCGGGACCGCCTTCCTCAGGGAAGTCCGCGGGGTCCACCAGCTCGTCGGCTTGCGGGTTTTCGCTCATGCGGGAACGGTTGCCCGCCGCGTAGGGGGGCTAAACGCTACCGCGGCGAGCGCCACATCGCCCACATGGTGGGGCCACCGTCGGGCAACACCAGCTCGCGGGTCACGACGAAACCGAAACGCTCGTAATAGGGGACATTTTCGGGCTTGCTCGACTCGAGATAGGCCGGACAGTATTCGGCGTCGCAGCGGTCCAGCCGGGACCGCATCAAGGCCTGGCCGAAGCCTTGGCCGCGGACCGACGGGTCGCTGCCGATGGCGGCCAGATACCAGTGCGGCTCTTCGGGATGCGTGCGCTTCATCAATTCCTGTACGCCCCGCGCCCTCGCCGCGCGCATGCCGAACACGCGCAGGAAGGTCGGGGTCATCGCCAGTTCGCCCAGCCGCGTCTCCCGCCACCGATTGGGGGGATCCCAGAGTGCCGCCGCACCGATGCCCGGGCCGTCGCACGCCACCTCGACGCCGCCGCAGCCCAGATGATGGTGGCGTGTCATCGTCGCGAAGACCCGGTGCAGGTTCGCGGTGCGCGCCCCGTCGTCGGGCAATAGCCAGGTCATCACCGGGTCGTCGTAGAAGGCACGAGCCAGGGTGCGTGACAACTCGCGGACGTCGGCCTTCCGCGCCGCGCGCGCCTGGGGAGTCACCCGAGTCAGGTTAGCCGGTGTCGTAGCCGCGGCGGTGGGTACCTTAGTTCGGTGGCCGGCGTCTCGCGTCGCGCATTCGGGCGGGCGGCCGCCGGAGCGGGCATGCTCGGCACCGTCGGATTCGGTGCCGGGTGCTCGCGGCCGGGCACCGATCACGCCACGCCCGCCGCCCCGCCGCCACCGGCGGCCAAGCCGGTGGGGGTGGTGCTCTCGCACGAGCAGTTCCGCACCGACCAGCTCGTGGCGCAGGCCCAGGCGGCCGAACAGGCCGGCTTTGCGCACGTCTGGGCCAGCGACCACATCCAGCCGTGGCAGGACAACGAGGGCCATTCGATGTTCCCGTGGCTGACCCTGGCGCTGGTCGGCAATGCCACCAGCCGCATCTCATTCGGTACCGGGGTGACCTGCCCCACCTACCGCTACCACCCGGCCGTCGTGGCCCAAGCTTTCGCCTCACTGGCGATCCTGTATCCCGGGCGAGTGTTTCTGGGAGTCGGGACCGGGGAGCGGTTGAACGAACAGGCCAGCACCGACGCGTTCGGCAAGTACACCGAGCGCCACGACCGGCTGGTCGAAGCGATCAGCCTGATCCGCCAGTTGTGGAGCGGATCGCGAATCTCGTTCGCCGGTCGCTACTTTCAGACCAATGCGTTGAAGCTCTACGACACTCCGTCGAGCCCAACGCCGATCTTCGTGGCGGCCAGCGGGCCGAAGAGCGCGACACTGGCCGGTCAATACGGCGACGGCTGGATCGGTCAGGCGCGCGACATCACGAACCCGACGCTGCTGGCGGCGTTCGGTGCGGGCGCGCGGGCCGCGGGTCGCGATCCGGGCGGCCTGGGCAAGCGGGCCGAGCTGTTCGCGGTCGTCGGCGACGGCGCCGAGGCCACCGCCGCCGCAGGCCTGTGGCGCTTCACCGCCGGCGCCGTCGACCAGCCGAATCCGGTCGAAATCCAGCGCGCCGCGCAAGTCAACCCCATCGAGAAGGTGCTGGCCAACTGGACGGTCGGAACCGATCCAGCACCGCACATCAAAGCGGTGCAGGCGATCCTGGATGCCGGCGCTGTCCCCTATTTGCACTTCCCGCAAAGCAACCCGCTGACGGCGATCGAGTTCTACCGCACCAACGTCTTGCCGAAGTTGCACTAGGTCGACGTGGGTTCGACCTCGGGCTGAATGTAGACGACGCGCACCCCCGGCACCGTCTCCCGAATGCGCGCTTCGGCGCTGCGGATCACATCGGCTGCGACCGCGAATTCCTTCTCCGGCCCGAAAACGACCTTGGCTGCCACCACCAGTTGATCCGGGGCGAGGTACTGGGTACGCAGATCCACGACGGAATCGACGTGCTCGGCCCGCTGCAGGGCGGCTCGAATCATCTTGCATTGGCTGGCCGTCGCTCCCTCGCCGATCAGCAGGCTGTGCGTCTCGACGATCAAGACCACGGCGATGACGGCCAGCAGCACGCCGATGCCGAGCGTGCTGACGGCGTCCCACAACGGGTTTCCCGTCACGGCGGTCAGCGTGACGCCGGTGAACGCCACGCCCAGACCGAGCAGGGCGGCGCTGTCTTCGAGCAGCACCACGGGTGGCTCGGGGACGCGGGAATTGCGGACGAACTGCCACCAACTCTCGGAACCCTTCAGCCGCTTGGACTGCATGCGAACGGTGCGCAGGCTGAAGCCCTCCAAGATCGCGGCGACGACCAGGATCGCGATGGCGACGCCGGGCGCGCTCAGCGGCTCCGGATGCGAGAGCTTGCGATACCCCTCGTAGATCGCGGCGACCGCTCCGAGCACGAACACCAGAAGCGCCACGATGAAGGAATAGAAGTACCGGCTTCGGCCATAGCCGAACTGGTGCAGGGCGTCCGGCCGCCTGAGCGCCGCATGTTTGCCGACCAGCAGCAGCACTTCGTTGATCGTATCGGCAAGCGAATGCACCGATTCCGCGAGCATTGCCGAGCTTCCGGTCACCAGGAAACCGACGAATTTGGCCGCCGCGATCCCGGCGTTGGCGGCGAACGCCACCACGACAGACTTCGTTGTGCCGTCGCCCGCCATCGCGTAGAGCTACCCCCGACGGGCAGGTGCGAAACGACCGATGTTTTGCCACAACCACACTCGGGGTTCAGCCCGGGCCGGCTCGTTTCAAGGCGACCGCCCCGGGTATCCGCAGGCCACTTCGAGTCATACGCCCAACTGGAAGGCACGGCATGGACGCAATCACTTTTCTTCGCCAGGACCACAAAAGCGTGCTCGGTTTGTTCGAGACGCTGGACGGGGCGCCGTCGGGCTCGGGCGCCGAGGCGAGCGGCCTGGAGACGGTCGTTAACAACCTCATCATCGCGGAGTCGCAACACGAAGCCATTGAGGAGCAGTTCTTTTGGCCGGCGGTGCGCGATGCGATCGGTGACGGAATCGTCGACAAGGCGATAGAGCAGGAGCAGGCCGGTAAGCAGCTGTTGCAGCGGCTGGAGGACGGCAAGCCCGGTGAGGCCGACTATCACGAAGCGCTGCAGGAGTTCATCAAGGCGGGCCGCGAACACATCGCCTACGAGCAGGACGTGGTGTGGCGCAAGTCGAGCTGGCGATCGGCCGCGAAGATCTGGCGACGATCTGTCTCTTCGTCACATCTCCGATCCCACGAGACTCGACGTCATCTCGTATGCCGTCTTCTTCCTGTACACAAAACATATCTTCCTGTGCTGTTTGCTACTGATCATGCCGTTCTCCTTTGCTAGCTTGTCTGTCGTTCTACACTATGTCTATTCGTT
>NZ_MPNT01000020.1 GCF_001907675.1 Mycobacterium paraffinicum | reverse complement strand
GGTGGACGGCGCGATCGCTACGGCTGGCGTCGGGCCGGGCGGCGGGGCGGCCGCCGGTAGCGGCGCCGGTGCGACCGCGGGCGGGGGCATGCCCGCCAGGCCCGCCAACCCGGCGAAGCCAGCCACGGCGCCGAAGGGGGCGGCCGCGAGGAGGATCGCGGGGGCGAGCAATTCCGGCTGGCTGGTGAAGATCTCGAGGATGTGCGTCGGCCAGTCGAACAGCATGAGCTGAACGATGTACTGGAACGCCAGCGCCGGATTGTGCACCAGGTAATAGCCGAACTGCTGGAAATCCTCGAGCAATTCCAGCGCCCGAACCACCCAGAACATCGGGTCTCCCGCATTGGTGTAGGCGTCGTAGGGCAGGCCGTTGACTGTGCCCTGGGCGGGGTCCCAGTTGATGCCGAGGTTCCTCAGGATGTTCGCGATGAAGTCGTCGAGCGGGTTGTCGATCGTGGGGTCGTGTACGTCGCCGCCTGAATCTTGACTGCTGGCAGCGGATTTCACTATCGGCGGCGGGGGGTCGGTCTGCGGCGTGGACTCCACTGCCGCGCTCGAAACCGCTTGGTAGGTGGTCATGGTGGTGGCCGCCTGCACCCACATCCGCGCGTAGTCGGCTTCGTTGACCGCGATCGGAACCGTATTGATGCCAAAGAAATTCGTCGCCAGCAACGCTCCGTGGACGGCGTGGTTGGCGGCGAGTTCCGGCAGCGTCGGCATGGCGGCCAACGCCGCGGTGTAGGCCACCGCGGCCGTCTCGTGCTGAGCGGCCGCCGCCGCGCTGTGCGCGCCGGCCCGCGTCAGCCAGGCCAGGTATGGCGCGTGCGCGGCCACATACGATTCCGCGCTGGGTCCCTCCCACGAGCCGGCCTGCGCCGCGGCCAGGACGCCGCTGAGTTGCGCTGCCGCCGAAGCATATTCGGTGCTCAGTTCCGACCATGCCCCCGCCGCCGCCAGCAGCGACGCCGGACCGGGGCCGCTGCTGAGCAAGGCGGAGTGCACTTCCGGTGGCGAGGCCATCCAGATGGGCGCCGTCATAGGTACTCCTCGAGCTGGAAGGCTTACCAGGCAGAGGAGAGCTTAATGAAAATGATTCCCGTTATCAAGTCGACGGGCGGCCTCGCCGCAGGCTAGACCAACGGGCGACCCGTCCTGATCCGGCGGTCGACGTCGGCCAGCAAGACGTTGAACGGAAACCGCCGAACGAACCGCGGCTGGCACCGGTTCACCAGCGCCAGGGCCGCGATGAGCCGGTCGAAGCGCCGTTGCTTGCTGGCGTCCCAGGGCAGCCGCATCTCGTCGCGGAACCGCTGCGGCAAGAAGCCCGTCGTGATCAGTAGGGCCAAGCCGTCGGCGGCGCGCTGCAGCGGGCGCGGCAGCGTCAGCCCCGGGATCCGGTTCGCGGCGATCGGGTAGAGGTACTCGCGCACGGCGTCGTCGATGTGCACCTTGGCCAGCGACTCGTGCCAATAGCGGTCGAACGCCGCGCGATCCGGCGGCCACATCTCCGGCGGCACCTGCAGCGTGGTGGCCAGCGCCATGCCCTCGCGGTAATGGCGCTCGGCGTCCTCGCCCTCCAGCTCGCCGATGAACATCCGGTAGACGTCCACCCCGCCCTTGTATAGGCAGGCCCCCACCCAGAGTTGCAGGTCGGGATCGAAAGCGTTGTACTGCACCGGACTTTCGGGGGTGGAGTAAACCTGCGCGTGGGCCCTGTTCACGGCGCGGCGGAACGCGTCTTTCTGGGTGTCGCTGCCGTTGGTCGCGACGGCCAGATACGTGAACGTGGTCCGCGCACGCTTGATCGGATGCAGGTCGACCCGGCCGCTTTCGACGCGGCTCTCCATGACGCCGTAACCGACGCCGGGCCGCGCCAACTGCATGATCACGTTGGCCGGGCCGGCCAACAGCGCAACACCCATCAACCCCTCGTCGATCCCCAGCGCCCGCCGGCGGCGGCGGGCGGGTGCCCGCCGCGGTGGATCGGCGACGGGGCGCTCGACGTGCCGGGCCGGTTCGTGAACCGCCTCGTGTATTGCCATGTCAGACCCCTCCAGCGGCGTCGAGCCATAATCTGCGAACGCTCGTTTCCTGATATTGTCGTGGCGTCGCGTTGGTGTCAAGATGGTTCGCATGAACGAGACCCCGGGCGCGCGGCCGTACCGCGGTGTCGAGGCCGCGCAGCGCCTGGCCGCACGCCGCAACCGGCTGCTGGCCGCGGGCCTGGAGCTCCTCGGGGCGGAGCAGCAGAACATCTCCGCGGTCACGGTCCGCGGTGTGTGCCGTCAGGCCGGTCTGGCGGCCCGGTATTTCTACGAAAGCTTCGCCGACAAAGACGAATTCGTCGCCGCCGTGTTCGACTCGGTGGTCGCCCAGCTGGCCGCCACGACCCAGGCCGCGGTCGCCGCGGTGCCGGCGCACGAGCAGACGCGCGCGGGGATGGCCAACATCGTTCGCACCATCGCCGACGACGCCCGCCTCGGGCGAATGCTGTTCAGCACGCAGCTGGCCGATCCGGTGATCGTGCGCAAGCGTGCCGAATCCAGTGCGCTGTTCGCGATGCTGTCAGGCCAGCACGTCGGAGACGTGCTGCGGGTGCCGGCGAATGACCGCATCAAGGCCGCGGCGCACTTCGTGGTGGGGGGCGTCGGGCAGACGATCAGCGCCTGGCTCGCCGGCGACGTCCAGCTCGAACCGGAGCAGCTCGTCGATCACCTCGCCGCATTGCTTGACGAGCTCGCCGAGCCCGACCTGTACCGAGTGGAGTCAGCCGCGGCGTCGCGCGCGGACTCCTGACGTCACACCGCGCAGGCGGTGTGCCACCCCGCGGTGGCGGTGAGCGAGAAGTCACTCAGGGCGCTCGAAATATGTTGCCACAGCTGGGCTTCGGAGTTGCGCCGACCCAGCTCGTAGGCCAGGAACGAGACGAAGACCCGGCCGTGCACCCTGCCCGACAGCAGCGCCAGCGCGCCGTTGGTGCGGTACATGGTCGCGGTGGTCACGCCGGGATAGACCGTCCTCATGGCGAAGTGGTCGGCCTCGGTGCCGGCCGGCCGGTTGACGGCGGGGTCCATCGACCCGAGGTTAGACGACACGACGGTGACGGCACTGCCGGTGACCACGCCGATCAGTCGCCGCATCACGCGTCGCGGAATCAGGGGAACGAGCGGCAGCAACGCCCAACGCTCGTCGGGCTCAGCCTCGTGGCGGGACAGCGCCGCCTTGATGCCGGCGCGGATCTCGCGCAAGTCGGTCGTCGCGGGCGTGGGGTCGACCGTGATGTCGACGTTGACGACGGCGTTGGCGCGGGTGTCGCCCGGGGTGCGCTCGTTGACGGGCATCCCCACGTTGACGGTGCCGTCCGCGGCGACTCGGCCCACGCGCTGGGCCAAGTGGGCCGCCAGTCCGGCGAGCAGCGCGTTGCTGGTTGCACCCAACGCGGTTGCGCGGGCGTCCCATTCGTCGGCGTCGATGAAGACGGTCGCCATGGGCAGCTCCAGGGGCTGGTCCGGCCCGGTGGGCGGCGCGGGCCGCTTGCCCGCCGGCGCAACGGCCGTGGCGTCGCGGCCGGCCCGGGCCATGCGTGCTGCCGCGACGACGGCGCGGCCCACATCGGCTGTGTCGCGCGCGGTTTGGCGCGCGTCCTCCCGAAATGCCCGCCACCGCCCCCGCGAAGCCGCCGCGGGCCAGTCGATCGCGTCGTCGCGGCCGCACGCCGCGTCCGCCAACGCCTCGCACAGCCCGACGCCGTCGGTGAGGCAGTGGGTCACCACCAGGCTCACCGCCGCGCCACCGTCGGTCAGCGGGAGCACCCCCAGGTGCCAGCCGGGCCCGTGCTCGGCGTCCGGCCGCTTACCCGCCTGCTCATCGAGCCAGGCATCGATCTCGTCGCGCGGCCGGGGCGTCGCCGCGATCTCGAGGTCCGACTGGTTGGTGGGCGCCACCCAACGATGCCGGCCGAACGGCAAGGGCGACCGTTCGATGCGGCGGCGCAAGCGGCCCCGGCCGAGGTGGCGATGGAAGGCGCGCAGACCGTCCATGTCGATGGGGCGGTCGTACACCCAGATGGCCTGCACCACACTGGTGGTGGCGGTCGCCCGCTCGCCGAGGAAAAGGGTCTGGTCGGCCAGGTCCAGCAGGTTGCTCATCGCTAGGCCGCCTCGTCGTCGTTCTTGGTCGGCGCGATGATGCCCGGCTGGGCCCCGGTGGCATCGACGACGCGTGCGAACATCTCACCCAACGTCGCGATGTAGCGGTCCACGGACTCGCGCGCCGTCGCGTTGTCGGGGAAGGACATCGTCACCGTCGTCTTCTCGGCGTGGCGGTTGATCCACATGTTGATCCCGCCGTGGGACAGGCTGTCGCCGTAGGTGCCGAAATTCGTCTCCGCCCACAACCCGGCCAGCGGGATCTTCCGAAAGTCGAGGAAGGACAGCATCATCGGCAGACGCGTGGGCAGCTTGATGCCGAGTTCGTCGGGTGCCGCCAACTCCAGCAGTCGCTCGACCGGAACACCGGCGAGATCCTTGGCCGCGTCGAACGACTTCTGGGCGGCCCGGGCCGCCTCGGGGAAGGTCGTTCCCGCGGTCGGCACCGTGACCGGGACCAGGCTGGCGAACCAACCCACCGTCATGGTGTCGAGGCCCGGTGTCCGAGTGTCCCTGGCCGTGAACCCGTGATAGACGGCGCCGCCGGTCAATTCCCGCTCGGCCAATGCCGTGCAGGCGAGAACCCCGCCGATGAACCGGGCGCCCGCCGCGCAGCACACGGCGTCGAAAGCCTCCGTGCCGGGCGCATCCAGCAGGTCGACGGTTACCAGGTCGCCCTTGCTGTTGGTCCAGGTGTCACCCAGCGGCAACGGGAAGCTGGGCCATTGGCCGTCGGTGTCGCGCGCGAACGCGATCCAGTCCTTGATCTCCGAAGACGACAGGGTCAGCCCCGCGACCTTCTCGCGCTGCCGCGCTGTGTAGTCCCGGTAGCTCCTGACCTCGGGAAGCGCGGCGGTCTGCTGCCCTTCGGCGAGTTCCAGATAGGCCAGGTGGATGTCGACGAAGATCACGCCGGCGGACAGGCCGTCGATGTGCAGATGGTCCACGCTCGCGTAGAAGGTGAAGTAGTCGTCGTGCTGGACGACGCCGTAGGTGAAGCAATCCCATTCGAGCGTTGCGGGGGTCGTCGTCAGCACGTGGGTGCGCATTTGGTCGACGGTCCTGCGCCCGAACGATGTCGGAACGAAGTCGATGATGCCGGGGTCCTCGATCGCGCGGCGCACGATGACACCGTTATCGAATTCATACCAGCTGTGGTAGGTGTCGTGCCGGCGGACGTGCGCGTTGACCGCAGCCGTCATCGCCGCGATGTCACACGTGCCGGGGACGTCCCAGGACACGATCATCAGGCGCGGTAGCGCCCGGTTCATCGCCCTGCCATGGTAGGCGGCCCAGAGATGTTGCGACTGTTGGTAACTCGGAGCCAGATCGCTTCGGCGCGCGGCGCGCGCCGCGTCGCACGCCGAGGGCGAAGCCGTCCACATGGTGAGCGGCCCCTGGGCCGGTTGCCATTCGTAGATGTTGCCGAGTGCGACCATCTCCCCCAGTCCCCGTTCTGCGGTGCCGACGTTGTGTGCGGCATGGGAGGAGCCGAGAAGCCGTGCGGCAACGGATTTTCCGTGCAGCACAAATAGACCTTCGAGCTGGGATTCTTGGACGCCGTAGGTCGGGCTGAACCTAAGGCGTCGCTTGCACCCCCCTGTGTCGCTGCTATTGGACGTTAGTCGAGGAAGGCGGTGATTTACGCGGATTTGAGAAGATTCCCAATTGGCGCGTGTCGGCGCCGCTCAGCCAGTAGTCTCTTTTCCTTCGGTTGGCGTCCGACGCCGGCCCGGCAAGCCAAACCCTCACCGCCTCAAGGCAATAGCGGCAGATCCCACAGCCGCATCCCGGGATCCAGCAACCAGAATCGCTCCATGGTCAGGCGCATCAGCCGCAGCGCGCTGACGACCATGAAGGCCGCCAGTGGCAGCTCGATCAGCAGCGCGGTGGCCATCGACAGCCAGAGGTCGTTGGGGCCCGCGGTCATCAGGTCGAACCACGCGTCGCACACCAGGAGCACCCCGGTGGTGAACGCGGCCGGAACCAGCACCTGACGACGCAGGAAGCCGAGAACGGCCGTCGCCACCATGAACGCCATCAACAACACGTCGAAGCCCACCCAGGTAAGGGGCCAGTCGTGCACGACGTAGCTCTCCGGCAGCGTCGTGGACAGATATCCCAGCCAGGGGATCATCACCGCCGAGCCACCGACCATCAGGCTCAGTCGGATGCGTCGCACGCGGGCCAGGAAAAGGGGGTCGATGACGTCGCTCACGGGCTGTTCCAGCCGGGAGATGAGCTGCCGACGCTGCTCGGGGGTGAGGGCCGCGATCTGCGCGTCGGTCAGGATGTCGTCGGTCATCAGCGACCGGCGGCCACCGGAGGCCGGCGGTCCGCCGCGGTCCTCGGCACGGCTTGCGCATCACTGGAATCGAATTCCTTGACCCAGCACGCGAATTCGAGCGTGATGCCGTCGGGGTCCTGGAAGTAGAACGACCGAACGTACACCCCGGGGTGCACCGTCGCGGACACCTGCATCGGGCTCTCGTCATGGTTCAGCACCGGGCCGACCCGCACACCCTTGTCCTTGAGCCGCTGGCGGTAGGCGTCGAACTTCTCGGCCGGCACGTGGAATGCCAGGTGGTTCATGGTGCTCACCGCGCTGGTGATGTCACCGATGCCGGGGATGGCGCCCGGCGACGAGATCCCCGGCACCCGGTCGGGGGCGTCGGCGAACCAGAAGAATGCCACGCAGTCACCGTTGCCCGCGTCGAAGAAGAAGTGCTGGCCGGCCCCGCCGGGCAGGTCGAGCGACTTGATCAACGGCATGCCGAGGATGTTGGTGTAGAAGTCCACGGTGCGGGCCATGTCCGAGCAGACCAGCGCAACGTGATTGATTCCCCCGAGTTCGAATTCCGTGTTGGTGTTTCGCGGCTTGATCATCGCGCGGCTCCCCTCGGTCCCCGGCTGGAGGTCCTGGCCAAGATGTGATTCTGAATCTAACATCAGCTTGGATTTTTCTTTCGAGATGTCGATCGCCAACAGGGCCGCTGAAATGACTCCGCACACCGGTGCCGCAGGGGTTGTCCGCGAATTCGTCGGGCTACCGTCGAGCACCGCCGGGCGCGCCGGGGCGGGCGGACATCCTTGCCAGGGGCTCTACCACCGCGGGGTGGGGCGCAAGCCGAAGGTGGCGATGATCGCCACGCATTATCAGATCGACTTCTCCGAGCACTACCTCGCCGACTACATGGCCACCCGCGGCGTCGGCTTCCTCGGATGGAACACCCGGTTCCGGGGCTTCGAGAGTAGTTTCCTGCTGGACCACGCGCTGGTCGACATCGGCGTCGGGGTGCGCTGGCTGCGCGAGGTGCAGGGAGTGGAAACTGTTGTGTTGCTTGGCAATTCGGGTGGCGGATCGTTGATGGCGGCGTATCAGTCGCAAGCGGTGGACCCGAACGTCACCCCGCTGGACGGGATGCGGCCCGCGGCGGGCCTGACCGAGTTGCCCGCCGCGGACGGGTACGTGGCCGCCGCCGCCCATCCCGGCAGACCCGACGTGTTGACGGCCTGGATGGACGCCGCCGTCGTCGACGAGAGCGATCCCGTGGCCACCGACGCCGACCTGGACCTGTTCAATGACCGCAACGGCCCGCCGTTTTCGCCGCAGTTCCTCGACCGCTACCGGCGCGCGCAGACCGCGCGCAACCATGCCATCACCGACTGGGCCGAGAAGGAACTCAAACGCGTTCGCGCGGCGGGGTTTTCCGACCGTCCGTTCAGCGTCATGCGAACATGGGCCGATCCGCGCATGGTGGACCCCCGTATCGAGCCGACGAGGCGCCAACCGAACAGGTGTTACGCGGGCCTTCCGGCCAAGGCGAACCGCTCCGCGCACGGCATCGCCGCGGCCTGCACGCTGCGCAGCTGGCTGGGCATGTGGAGCCTGCGGGTGGCACAGACCCGCGCCGAGCCGCACCTGGCCCGGATCACCTGCCCCGCGCTGGTGATCAACGCCGAGGCCGACACGGGTGTCTTTCCGTCCGACGCCCAACGGATTTTCACCGCGCTCGCCAGCGAAGACAAGACGCTGGCGGCCATCGACACCGACCACTACTTCACCACCCCGGGGGCCCGCGGCGAGCAAGCCGACCTGATCACCAGATGGATCAGCAAGCGGTTTCGCTGAGAGCCACCACCCGGCAAACCCCTGTGGTCAACCAACCGACCGGTTGTTAGTTTGGAAGGTGCTTGGCCGAGAGACAACTCAAAAGCATGGGAAGGCGACCAATGCCGATCGCTATCACTCCTGAGCATCAAGACCTGGCCGGTTCGGTGCGGTCGTTGGTGGCGCGCATCGCGCCATCCGAAGTGCTGCACGCGGCAATGGAAACGCCGATCGACAACCCCCCGCCGTACTGGCGGGCGGCGGCCGAACAAGGCCTGCAGGGTCTGCACCTCGCCGAGTCCGTGGGCGGGCAGGGTTTCGGCATCCTCGAATTGGCCGTCGTGCTGGCCGAGTTCGGCTACGGCGCGGTGCCAGGACCCTTTGTGCCGTCCGCGATCGCCAGTGCCCTGATCGCCGCCGACGACCCGAACGCGAAGGTGCTCTCCGAACTGGCGGCCGGGGACGCCATCGCCGCCTACGCGATGGACTGCTGCGGGCTCACCGCCACGCGCCAGGGCGACACGCTGGTGCTGCGCGGCGAGGTCCGCGCGGTTCCCGCGGCGGCGCAGGCCTCCGTGCTGGTACTGCCGGTCGCGATCGACAGCGGCGAGGAATGGGTGGTGGTGCGCGCCGAGGAGCTCGAGATCGAGCCCGTGAAAAGCATTGACCCGCTGCGCCCCGTCGCACACGTGCGGGCCAACGCCGTCGAGGTCGGCGCCGACGCGGCATTGTGCAACCTGAGCATGGCCACGGCGCACGCGCTGATGACGACGCTGCTCTCCGCCGAAGCGATCGGGGTAGCGCGGTGGGCGACCGACACGGCGTCGCAATACGCCAAGATCCGCGAACAGTTCGGCAGGCCGATCGGCCAGTTCCAGGCCATCAAGCACAAGTGCGCGGAGATGATCGCGGACACCGAGCGGGCCACCGCGGCAGTATGGGACGCCGCCCGCGCCATCGACGAAGCGCGCGAAAACGGTTGGGACATCACCGGTTCCCACGTCGAGTTCGCGGCCGCCGTCGCGGCGACGCTGGCGCCCGCCGCCGCGCAACGGTGCGCACAGGATTGCATCCAGGTGCACGGCGGGATCGGCTTCACCTGGGAGCACGACACAGGCGTGTACTACCGCCGGGCACTGATCCTGGCCGCCTCCTTCGGCCGCGGATCGGAGTACCCGCACAAGGTGGTGCGCACCGCCACCAGCACCGGCCTGCGGGCGGTCGACATCGACCTCGATCCCGACACCGAAAAACTGCGCGAAGAGATCCGGACCGAAGTGAGCGCGCTGAAGGCGATGGAACGCGACAAGCGCAAGGTCGCCATCGCCGAGGGCGGCTGGACGCTGCCGTATCTGCCGAAACCGTGGGGCCGCGCCGCCGGTCCGGTCGAGCAGATCATCATCGCCCAGGAATTCACCGCCGGCCGGGTCAAGCGCCCGCAGATGGGCATCGCGACCTGGATCATCCCCTCGATCGTCGCCTTCGGGACCGAGGAGCAAAAGCAGCGGTTCCTGCCGCCCACCTTCCGCGGCGAGATGATCTGGTGCCAGCTGTTCTCCGAACCGGGCGCCGGCTCGGACCTGGCGGGGCTGAGCACCAAGGCGACCCGGGCGGACGGCGGCTGGCGTATCACCGGCCAGAAGATCTGGACCACGGCGGCACAGCTCTCCCAATGGGGGGCGCTGCTGGCCAGAACCGACCCCAGCGCCCCCAAGCACAACGGCATCACCTACTTCCTGCTGGACATGAAGAGCGAGGGTGTCGAGGTGAAACCGCTGCGCGAGCTCACCGGGAACGCGCTGTTCAACACCGTCTACATCGACGACGTCTTCGTCCCCGACGAGTGCGTGCTCGGTGAGGTCAACCGCGGCTGGGAAGTCAGCCGCAATACCCTTACCGCGGAACGCGTTTCGATCGGTAGCAGCGAGGCGAACTTCCTGGCCACGCTGAGCCAGTTCGTCGAGTTCGTTCGTGACGGACAGTTCGACCCGGTCGCCCAGCACCGCGCCGGTCAGTTGATCGCCGAAGGCCACGCCGCCAAGGTGCTTAATCTGCGCTCGACGCTGTTGACGCTGGCCGGCGGGGACGCCATGCCGTCGGCGGCCATCTCCAAGCTGTTGTCGATGCGGACCGGCCAGGGGTACGCGGAGTTCGCGGTGTCCTCGTTCGGCACCGATGCCGCGATCGGTGACCCGGGCGAACTGCCCGGCAAGTGGGGCGAGTACCTGTTGGCCAGCCGCGCCACCACCATCTACGGCGGCACCTCCGAGGTGCAGCTGAACATCATCGCCGAGCGGCTGCTCGGTCTTCCTCGCGATCCCTGACCGCCGCGCGGGCTTCGGTCGGGAGGAGGGGCCATGCCGACCTGAGGGGTGGTCAGGCCGGCATGGTTTCCCCCCCATCCCGTGGGCCGGTCAACCTTGGAGTGGATCGGCACGTCGAGGTTGACCGGTTACCACGGGGAGGGTTGGTTCACCACCACCAGTTCCACCAGTGACCGGGGGCCCAGAATCCGCGGTTGCCCGAACCCCATCCGGGGTGGCCTCCCCCGCCCCATCCGTGGCCACCCCATCCGTGGCCACCCCATCCATGGCCGCCATGACCCCCGCCTGGACGGTCAGGGATGATGCCGGGCCCGCCGGGCGCACCGTGGGGACCGGCGGTGGTGAAGCTGGTGTCGAAAGCGGGTGCCGGGGCAGCCTGGGCCGCGGGGCCGGCGCCCAGCAGGAGTGCGCCGGCAACCGCCGATGCAGCGACTGCGCTCACGGCGGCGCCGCGCACCGATCGTGTGGAGATCGTCATCGCGGGACCTCCTTCCGGGACCTCATGCCGACAAACAAAACGTTAGCCAGTTATTTCCCGGCAAACAACATCGGCACACGCAATATATTCTGTGAATTATGTAACAAATCGTTCACCAGGCAGCAAAATCGGCGATTCATTACTTCAGGATTATCGCAGCTACTGATTCACTGACGGTCGGATATTCGCAGCTAGATCGGCATTTACTGAAATACTGGTTTGCAACGTTGCGTATCGGTTGAAGGTATGAATTGCACATCGCTCTACGTTGCCGTAACGCATAATAAGTGGTAGCACCAGGCGTGAATGGTGGCGCGCGCAGCTATTTTCGCGAATTTGCTGTGGCGTGGGGTTTGGCGGTGCCTACCACCGTCCACGGCCCGGCGGCGCGACTTCCGCGGTCGTCGGTGGAACAATCAGTATTGACACATTCGAGCGCTGATTTACTGATTGGCCACTCATTCGGAGGACGACCGCCACAGTGAACTTCAATCCCAGCCACATCGGACCCGGCGCCGGAACGTTTCGCCCCGGGCCGTCGGCCACGCCGGCGGGAGACGCCGCGCCCACCGAGCGCCTCACGGGGCTCGGGGGGCAGAGCCCCCAGCGGATGGTCGGCCAGCCGGCGGCCAACCAGGCGGGACGGGTTCAGCGGACGCGTCGAACCGTCGACCTGCCGGCGGCCACCCACCGCGCGCTCGACATCTGGCAGCGGGAAGCGGCCGACCGCCTGGGCGTCGCCAGGGTGACGGGCCAGGAGGTTCTCACCGCGCTCATCGACCAGCTTCTGGTCGACCCCAAGCTCGCGGCGCAGATCACCCGCGCCATCAAAGACCGCCGCTGACCGCGGCTAGTCGACCTCCATCTCGCGCAGCTCGCGCTTGAGGATCTTGCCCGTCGGGTTGCGCGGCAGCTCCTCGAGGAAGACCACCTCACGCGGCACCTTGTACCGGGCCAGGTGATCGCGCACGTAGTGCTTGATGGTGTCCTCGTCGACGTCGGAGCCGTCCTTCTTGACGACGAAGGCGCGCAGTCGGTGGCCCCATTCCTTGTCCTCGACGCCGATCGCGGTCGCCTCGACCACCTCCGGGTGGCCGCTGATCAGGTCCTCGACCTCCGCGGGGAACACGTTCTCGCCGCCGGAGACGATCATCTCGTCGTCGCGGCCGCTGACATAAAGCAGGCCGTGCTCGTCGAAGTATCCGACGTCGCCGGACGACATCAGGCCGTCGATGATCTGCTTGTGTCCGCCGCCGGTGTACCCCTCGAACGGGAACGCGTTGCCGACGAAGATCCGGCCGACCTCGCCCTGAGGCCGCTCCTTGCCGTTGTCGTCCAGGATCTTGACCTTGACGCCCTTGACCACCGGTCCGACGGTGGCCGCGTTGCGCTCCAGGTCCTGCGGCCCGGCGATGGTGGCGAACGCGATCTCGGTCGAGCCGTACATGTTGTAGATGACCGGGCCGAGGTCCTTCAGCGCGCGGCTGGCCAGCTCGGCACCCAGCTGCGACCCGGAGATGAACACGATCTTCAGGCTGGACAGGTCCGGCCTCTTGTCCATCTTCTCGACCGCGTCGAGGATGCGCGAAAGCATCACCGGAACGACGACCATCGCGGTCACCTTGTACTTCTCGATGTCCTCGAGCACGAGCGGCGGCTTGAACTTGCGCCGCAGCACCAGCGTCGATCCGAGGAACATCGCGATGGTGCCGTGCAGGAAACCCAGCGCGTGGAACATCGGGGCGGGCAGCGAGGTCACCTCGTTGGCCTTGAACGGCACGTGCGACAGGATGCCCCCGATGGGCGCCAGCGTCGGTGGGGTGCTGCGGTTCGCCCCCTTCGGCGTGCCGGTGGTGCCGCTGGTCAGGATGATGATCGACGAGTGCTTGCTCGCCTTGGGGGCGGGTTGTCTGCTGCTGCGCTCGATCAGGTCGGCCAGCGTCTCGTCCTTGCTGCCCGAGGGCTCGTCGGCGTCGGGATTGGTGCCCAGCGCGCGCAGGAAGCCCAGTTCCGGCTCGGCCTTGCTGACGGCCTTGGTGTACTCGTCGTCGTAAATGATGAGCTTGGCGCCCTCGCGCTCCGACACCTCTTTGATTTGCGGCCCGGAGAATTCGCTGTTGAGCAGGATGATGCGGGCGCCGACCCGGGCGGCGCCGAAGTAGGCGATGAGGAACCAGCGGGTGTTGCGGGCGAGGATCGCGACGCCGTCCCCGCCCTTGACGCCCATTTCGATCAGGCCGTTGGCCACCGCATGGGCTGCCTCGTCGAGTTGTTTGAACGAGAACTCACCGTCCTCGTCGATGCAGGCGGCCCGATCGGGATGGCGTCGGGCATTCAGCGACGGGAGCATGCCGAACTCGCCCCACTTGTAGATGTCGTTGGCCATCGCGGCGTAGTTCTGCGGCGGCTCCAGCCGGAAGGCGCCCGCTTCGAAGATCTTGCGCACGTAGTGCAATTCGGCTGAGCCGCGTTCCAGGTATTGCTGGACCTTGGCAACCGCCTGCCCGGGCAGGCCGATCAGATTAGGCATGGATCCACCCTATGTGACGTCCGTCGCATTCCGAGGGGTAAGTACCCATCCACTTACCATGATGAACATGACCGGTCCCGCGTCATTGGAAGTGGCCGGCCGCCGGGTCACGATCACCCATCCCGACAAGGTGGTCTTCGAGGCCCACGCCGGCACGGGGCCGTTCACCAAATCGGACCTGGTCCGCTACTACCTGTCCGTGGCCGACGGGGCGCTGCGCGGGGTGGCCGGCCGGCCGATGATCCTCAAGCGCTTCGTGAAGGGCATCGCGGAAGAGGCGGTGTTTCAGAAGCGGGCCCCGAAGAACCGGCCCGACTACGTCGACGTCGCCGAACTGCACTACGCCCGGGGCACGTCGGCCGCCGAGGCCGTCATCCACGACGCCGCCGGCCTGGTGTGGGCGATCAACCTGGGCTGCGTCGACCTCAACCCGCACCCGGTGCGGGCCGACGACCTCGATCACCCCGACGAGTTGCGAGTCGACCTGGATCCGATGCCCGGGGTGTCCTGGCAGCGGATCGTCGAGGTGGCGCTGGTGGTCCGCGAGGTGCTCGAGGATTACGGCCTGGTCGCCTGGCCGAAGACGTCGGGGTCGCGCGGTTTTCACATCTACGCGCGGATCGCCCCGCGCTGGGAGTTCCGGCAGGTCCGGCTGGCCGCGCAGACCGTGGCCCGCGAAGTCGAGCGGCGGGTGCCCGACGCGGCGACCAGCCGCTGGTGGAAGGAGGAGCGCGAGGGGGTGTTCGTCGACTTCAACCAGAACGCCAAGGACCGCACGGTCGCGTCGGCGTACTCGGTTCGCGCGACGCCGGACGCCCGGGTGTCGACGCCGCTGCTGTGGGAGGAGGTCGCCGGCTGCAGGCCCGAGACCTTCACCATCGAGACCATCCCCCGGCGGTTCGCCGAACTGGGCGATCCGTGGGAGGGGATGGACGACGCGGTCGGCGACCTGGATCGGCTGCTGGTGCTGGCCGAGGAGATGGGCCCGCCCGAGCGCGCGCCCAAAGGCTCGGGCACGCGCACCGAAGGCGGGCGGGTCTCCTCCAAGCCGCTCATCGAGATCGCGCGCACCAAGACCAAGGACGAGGCGCTCGCCGCGCTGGACACCTGGCGCGGCCGTCACCCCGCCGCGTCACGCCTACTGCAGCCGGCCGACGTCCTCGTCGACGGCATGCGCGGGCCGAGTTCGATCTGGTACCGCATCCGGATCAACCTCCAGCACGTGCCCGCCGATCAGCGACCTCCGCAGGAGGAGCTGATCGCCGACTACAGCCCTTGGAAGAAGGAGGGGCAGGGGTACGGCGGCAAACAAAAGCCGTCGGGCTGAACCCGCTATACCCCCACCCGCGCCACCGCGTTGCCCTTACGCAGGTAGCAGTACCAGGTGACCACCAGCAGGGCCAGGAAGAACCCCACGTAGAACCGCAGCGCCGGCTCGATGCTGCCGAACTGCGACCTCGACCAGGCGTAGGCCAGCGGCACAACGAACCCGCCGAAGGCGCCGACCGCCGAGATGACTCCCAGCGCGCCCGCGGCCTGCCGGCGCATGTGCACCATGGTGTCCGGGTCGCCGCCGGCGAGCTGGCCCTTGATCACGAAGATTCGCGAGATCATCCGGTACGTCGAGCCGTTGCCGATGCCGGTCGCGACGAACAAGAACATGAAGCTGGCGAAGAACAGCGGCAGGTTCTTGGCGTTCACCGACCACAGCGCCGCCGCGGCGCCCGCCGCGAGCATGACGAAACTGACGGCGGTGATGCGCGCCCCGCCGACCCGGTCGGCCAGCTTGCCGCCAAGGGGGCGGATGACCGAGCCGATGCACGCGCCGAGGAACGCCCAGGTCAACGCGATATCGCCGCGGCCGAACACCGTCTTGAGCAGGGTCGGGAAGGCCGCCGAGTAGCCGATGAACGAGCCGAACGTGCCGATGTACAGCAGCGCCATCACCCAGGTGTCGGGGTGCCGCAGCGACTGCCACACCGGCTTCACGTCAGCCTTCGCCTCCGACAAGTTGTTCATGAACAGGAAGGCGCACCCGGCGGCCACCACGGCCAGCGGCAAATAGAACAGTCCGGCGCGCGACAGCGCCACCCCGCCCCCGGCGACGACGATGGGCGGGATGATCTTCTGCACCACCGCGACCCCGATGTTGCCGCCGGCCGCGTTCAGGCCGAGCGCCCAGCCCTTGTCCTTCTCCGGATAGAAAAAGGAGATGTTGGCCATCGACGAGGCGAAGTTGCCGCCGCCGAAGCCGGCGGTCGCGGCGATCGCGACCAGGACGCCGAACGAGAGCCCGGGATGCGCGACCGCCCAGGCCAGCAGCGCGCACGGGATCAGCAGCAGCGCCGCCGAGATGGTGGTCCAGTTGCGGCCGCCGAAGATCGGGACCGCGAAGGTGTAGGGCAGGCGCAGAAGCGCTCCCACCCCGCTGGGCACGGCGACCAGGCACAGCGCCTGGCTCGCGGTCAGCGCCCAGCCGGACGCGGACGGGTGGCCGTGGGGCCCCGCGGTCATCTGGACCACCACGATGCTCCACAACATCCACACGCTGAACCCGACGTGCTCGGCGAAGATCGAGAAGATCAGGTTGCGCCGGGCGATCGGCTTACCGGTCGTCTCCCAGAACGCGGGGTCCTCGGGCCGCCAGTCGTCGATCCAGTGTCTGCCCCGGCGGGGCGGACGCGGGGGCGCAAGGACCGGAGCCGTCGGCTCGGCAGAACTCGTTGCAGTCACTCCCCGACGCTATGGAATGTCTGTTACCGGCCCGCGTGGGCGCAGTTACGGCGGAGATAAGTGGATCTCGCAACGGCCGTTGCCCGCTTGTCAGAACTTTTTTGCCTCCCGAATGCGGGAGAATTGCCGCATGCCGGCGACTGACCAGCCTCTGGGGCTGCGGGAACGCAAGAAGATCAAGACCCGCCATGCCCTGCGGCGCGAGGCGTTCCGCCTGTTCGACGCGAACGGCTACGCCGCCACCACCGTCGAGCAGATCGCCGAGGCCGCCGAGGTGTCGCCCAGCACGTTCTTCCGGTACTTCGGATCCAAGGAGTCGCTGCTGCTGGCCGACGACCTCGATCCGCTGATCCTGGCCGCGTTCGACGCCCAGCCACCCGAGCTGTCGCCGAGCCAGGCCATTCGCCGGGCCTACGCCACCACGATGGCCGGCCTGTCAGCCGAGCAGCTGGAGTTCGAGAACACCCGGCAGCGGCTGATCTTCTCGATCCCCGAGCTCAAAGCCGCCCTCTACGACGAGTACCACCGCACCGTGAATGTCATGGCGGAGGCGATCGGCCGCCGGATCGGCCGCCCCGCAACGGATTTCGAGGTGCGGGTGTTCGTCGGCGCGATGGTCGGCGCCATGATGGCGGCCTACGACAGCGCGCCGAAAACGGCCGAAACCATCTATCGGGCGCTGGACTTCCTGGACGCCGGCATGCCGCTGGGCTGACCGGGCAACCGCGCGGCGACGGGCGTTGTGGCCACCGGACGCGCTAATCTCACGCGATGCGACAGGGTCGGAATCGACGGGGATTCTTGCAGCTCGCAGG
Source organism: Mycobacterium paraffinicum (assembly GCF_001907675.1). Taxonomy (GTDB): domain Bacteria; phylum Actinomycetota; class Actinomycetes; order Mycobacteriales; family Mycobacteriaceae; genus Mycobacterium; species Mycobacterium paraffinicum_A. The sequence goes on along the minus strand of NZ_MPNT01000020.1, from coordinate 87,389 downwards.
GGCTGCGGCGGTCGCCGCGGTCGCCGGGGCTCCCGCCGCGTGCTCGTCACGCAAGCCGTCGCCGGATAACTCCGGCGGCAAATCGGTGACCATCAACCACCTCTTCGGCCAGACCGTCATCAAGGAGCCGCCCAAGCGGGTGGTCAGTGCCGGCTACACCGAGCAGGACGACCTGCTCGCGGTCGGCGTGGTGCCCATCGCCGTCACCAACTGGTTCGGTGATCAGCCGTTCGCGGTGTGGCCGTGGGCTCAGCCCAAGCTCGGTGGGGCGCGGCCGGTGGTGCTGAACCTGGACAACGGGATTCCGGTCGACCAGATCGCCGGCCTCAAACCGGACCTGATCGTGGCGACCAACGCCGGCGTGGACGGCGACACCTATCAGAAGCTGTCCGCGATCGCCCCGACCCTGCCGCAGTCGGACGGCGACGCCTTCTTCGAGCCGTGGAAGGAGCAGGCCACCGCGATCGGCCAGGCGGTGTTCCAGGCCGACCAGATGAAGTCGCTGATCGACGCCGTCGACCAGAAGTTCACCGCCGTCGGCAAGGAGCACCCCGCCTGGACGGGCAAGAAGGCGTTGCTGATGGAGGGCACGCTCTGGCAGGGCACCGTCGTCGCGACCATGGCCGGCTGGCGCACGGACTTTCTGAACCAGATGGGGCTCGTGATCGCCGACAGCATCAGGCCTTTCGGCACGGATCACCGCGCCGTCATTCCGCGCGATCACGTCAAGGCGGTGCTCGACTCCGCCGACGTGATCATCTGGACCACCGAGAGTCCCGACGACCAGAAGGCGTTGCTCGCCGACCCGGACGTGGCCGCCGCGCAGAGCCGACACATCTTCACCACCAAGGATCAGGCCGGCGCGATCGCCTTCTCCTCGCCGCTGAGCTACCCCGTGGTCGCCGATCAACTGCCGCCGCTGCTCGGCAAGATCCTCGGTTAATTCCCAACCCGGCCCGCGGGGTTTGAGCGTTTGCTAAGGCAGCTCTGGCAGTGTTCGAAAATCCCTCGCTCGCCCCTCGCCCGGCCCGAGCCGGCGGGGTTACCGTCGAGTAATGAGCGTGACGGACCTGACGGACAACATGCCCAAGGACCTGCCGACCGAACTGGTCGGCAACACGGTGCTGGACTTCGGCGACAGCGCGCTGATGCTGCAATGCGGCAGCACCGCCGAGGTATTGGCGTGGGCGGCTCAGCTGCGCGCCGCGGCGTTGCCGGGTGTGGTCGACATCGTCCCGGCCGCCCGGACGGTTCTGGTCAAACTTGACGGCCCCCGGATGCAGGGCGTGATCCGTCAGCGACTGCGCAAGATGCGGGTCACCGCCGAGGAGGCCGCCGAGCCGGACCGGCGTGCCGACGTGGTCATCGACGTCGTCTACGACGGCCCCGACCTCGCCGAGGTCGCTGCCCACACCGGGCTGACCGTCGCGGAGGTGATCGAGGCCCACACGAGCGGCCTGTGGCGCGTCGGATTCAGTGGATTTGCACCGGGTTTCGCGTATCTGGTGGACGGCGACGCGCGCCTGCGGGTGCCGCGCCGCTCCGAGCCCCGCACGTCGGTGCCCGCCGGTTCGGTCGGCCTGGCCGGGGAGTTCAGCGCGGTCTACCCGCGCCGGTCGCCGGGCGGCTGGCAACTCATCGGCCGCACCGACGCGGTCCTGTGGGACCTCGAACGGCCCGCGCCGGCCCTGCTGACGCAGGGCATGTGGGTTCAGTTCCGGGCCGTCTGAGGTAAGGAGATCGCCGTGCCATCCCTGGAGATCCTTCGCACCGGACCGCTCGCCGTCGTCCAGGATCTGGGCCGGCCCGGTCTGGCCCACCTGGGAGTGAGCCGGTCGGGGGCCGCCGACCGGCGCGCCCATCAGCTGGCTAACCGGCTGGTGGCCAACCCCGATGACCGCGCCACCGTCGAGGTGACGTTCGGCGGTTTTGCGGCCCGGCTGCGCGGCGGCGATATCGACATCGCGGTGACGGGTGCCGACACCGACCCCACCGTCGACGGAATCAAGTTCGGCACGAACAGCATTCAGCACGTTCGCGACGGCCAGGTGATCGCGCTCGGCACGCCGCGCGCCGGGCTGCGGACCTACCTCGCGGTGCGTGGCGGCATCGCCGTCCAGCCGGTGCTGGGATCGCGCAGCTATGACGTGCTGTCGGCCATCGGCCCGTCGCCGCTGCGTGCGGGAGGTCGGCTTCCGGTCGGCGAGCACACCCCCGACTACCCCGAACTCGACCAGGCTCCGGTGGCCGCGATCCCCGGCGGCGTGGTCGAGCTGGGCGTGGTGCCCGGCCCGCGGGACGATTGGTTCGTCGACCCCGATGTCCTGGTGCACAACGACTGGGTGGCATCCGACCGCAGCGACCGCGTGGGCATGCGATTGATGGGCCGCCCCCTGCAGTGCCGCTACCCGGACCGTCAGCTGCCCAGCGAGGGCACCACACGCGGCGCAATTCAGGTGCCGCCCAACGGTTTACCGGTGATCCTGGGTCCTGACCACCCGGTGACCGGAGGTTACCCGGTGGTCGGCGTGGTGATCGACGAGGACATCGACAAGATCGCCCAGGTCCGCCCCGGGCAGCCGGTGCGCCTGCACTGGTCACGCCCGAGGGTGCTGGTGGGCGCCCAGGCGCCGTCCGCCGGCGCGGGCTGGCCGTTTTCCTGACCGAAATGTATTCCAGCTCACACCAAGGCGCGCGCCGCGCGTGAATCACCTTAAATTCGCGGTAGTTTCGCGGCTTGGCGCCTACAGGTAGCTACCAGATAACTGGCAAAGAACTAACAGGCGATTCCGGGTCGCTTGAGTTGACCCGTTCCCGCCCCGAATGTGAGCATCGAAATACCACGGCGGGGCATGCCCCTTCATTCTCCGCGCCCATATTTCTTTCCCGCAGCGCGGGTGAGCGACGCGACACCTGGCGCGGGTACACCCGGATGCGCCGGTGAGTGGGCCTGACGAGAGGGAGTGTTATGCACGCCGGGTTGCGCGCCACCCCGAGCGCGGGCCCTCCCCCGTCAACCCAACGCGCACAGTCGAATTCATCGTTGACGAAAGGTGAGGATCGGATGGCCCGCAATCACCGCATCGCGGACTGGAATCCGGAAGACGCGGCGGCTTGGGAGGCCGGCAACTCCAAGATCGCCCGCCGCAACCTGTTGTGCACCGTCGCGGGCGACCACGTCGCCTTCTCGATCTGGACGCTGTGGCCCGTCATGGCGCTGTTCATGCCCGAGCACGTCTACGGCTTCTCCGCAGGCGACAAGTTGCTGCTGGGCGCCGTCGCCACCCTGGTCGGCGCCCTGGCCCGGATCCCCTACACGCTGGGCATCGCCGCCTTCGGCGGCCGCAACTGGACCGCCTTCTCGGCGTTCGTGCTGCTGATCCCGACGGCCGGCACGATCGTGTTGTTGGCCAATCCCGGGCTGCCGCTGTGGCCGTTCGTGGTCTGCGCCGCGCTGACCGGGCTGGGCGGCGGCAACTACGCGGCCTCGCTCGCCAACGTCAACGCCTTCTACCCCCAACGGCTCAAGGGGTCGGCGCTGGCCGTCAACGCCGGCGTCGGCAACCTCGGGGTGGCCGTGATCCAGCTCGTCGGGCTGTTGGTGCTCGCCACGGCGGGACACCAGGCACCGTACTGGGTGTGCGCGGTGTACCTGGTGATGCTGGCGGTGGTCGGCGTCGCCGCCGCGCTGCTGATGGACAACGTCGGCCACGGCACCGAGCTCGACACGATGCGCTCGATCCTTTTCGAGCGCGACACCTACGTGATCTCGCTGCTCTACATCTGCACCTTCGGTTCCTGGATCGGTTTCGCGTTCGCCTTCGGTCAGGTGATGCAGGTGAACTTCCTGGCCAACGGCGAATCCGCCAAACACGCGGCGCTACACGCCGCGCAGGTGGCCTTCATCGGGCCGCTGCTGGGTTCGCTGGCCCGGATCTACGGCGGCCGGCTGGCCGACCGCAAGGGTGGCGGCCGGGTCACCCTCGGCGTGCTCGCCGGCATGACGCTGCCCGCCGGATTGCTCGTTGTCATCAACACATTCGACGATCACTACGCCGGGGGCCGCTCGACCAGCATGGTCGGCTACGTCGCCGGCTTCATGGTGCTGTTCGTCCTGTCCGGGATGGGCAACGGCTCGGTGTTCAAGCTGATCCCGTCCGTCTACGAGGCGCGCAGCCGCACGCTCGCGATGGGTGAGGCCGAGCGCCGGCATTGGGCGCGCGCCAGGGCGGGATCGTTGATCGGGGTCTGCTCGGCGGTCGGCGCGCTCGGCGGCGTGGGCATCAACCTCGCGCTGCGCCAGTCCTACCTGGCCACCGGGACGGAGACGTCGGCGTACTGGGCGTTCCTCGGCTCCTACGTGGTGGCCGCGCTGATCACGTGGCTGGTGTACGCGCGCCGCCCCGCGCCGCCCGTCGACGCGGGCACTGAGACTGCAGACGCACTGGCCCGCGTGTGAGGCCAGCCTCATTGTGGGCAATGCGCAAGCAATTGCCAGGTAATGCAACGGAAATCTGACAGGCATACACAGGAAATATGGCCCAGCCGGACTCCCCGCCGCTGACCGGTTACCGCATCGCGGTGACCTCGAGCCGGCGCTCCGAGGAGCTCTGCGCGCTGCTCAGCCGCCAGGGCGCCGAGGTGTGCAGCGCGCCCGCGATCAACATGATCGCGCTGCCCGACGACGACGAACTGCACCGCAACACCGAGTCATTGATCGCCGAGCCGCCCGACATTCTGGTCGCGCACACCGGCATCGGATTTCGGGGCTGGCTGGCTGCGGCCGAGGGGTGGGGACTGGTCACCCCGCTGCTGACCGCCCTGTCGTCCGCCCGGATCGTCTCGCGCGGACCCAAGGCGACCGGCGCGCTGCGTGCCGCCGGCCTGCACGAGGAGTGGTCGCCGGATTCCGAATCCTCGCAGGAGGTGCTGGAATACCTGCAAAAATCCGGGGTGGCCGGCGCGCGGGTGGCGGTCCAGCTGCACGGCGCCGCCGACGCGTGGGATCCCTTCCCGGAGTTTCTGGGGGGCCTGCGGCTGGCGGGGGCCGACGTGGTGCCCGTCCGGGTGTACCGGTGGAAACCAACACCGTTGGGCGGCACATTCGATCAGCTCGTGGTGGGCATCGCCGGCCGGCAGTTCGACGCGGTCACCTTCACGTCGGCACCCGCGGCCGCCGCGGTGCTGGAGCGCAGCCGCGAGCTGCACGTCGAGGACCAACTGCTGGGGGCGCTGCGCAGCGAAGTGCACGCGATGTGCGTCGGCCCGGTGACCTCCAAGCCGTTGATCCGAAAGGGCGTGCCGACGTCATCGCCGGAGCGAATGCGCCTGGGCGCCTTGGCCCGTCATGTCGCCGAGGAGCTCCCGCTGCTGGGTTCGTGCACCGTGCGGGCGGCCGGCCACACGGTCGACATCCGCGGCACCTGCGTGCTGGTGGACGGGTCGATCAAGGTGCTCTCGCCCTCCGGGATGGGGATATTGCGCGCGCTGGCCAAACGCCCCGGCGACGTCGTCCCGCGGGCCGACCTGTTACGCGCGCTGCCCGGCAACAGCAACGACCCGCACGCCGTCGACACGGCGGTGCTGCGGCTGCGAACCGCTTTGGGCGACAAGAACATCATCGCGACGGTGGTCAAGCGTGGCTACCGGCTCGCGATCGAGCAACGGGCTGACTCCGCATGGCGCTGATCCTGGTTGCGCACGGCACCCGCAGGCCCGAGGGCGTCGCGACGGTCGAAGACCTTGCCGCGCAGGCCAGTTCGCTGATCGGGCGGCCGGTGGAGGTCGCGTTCGTCGACGTGTTGGGGCCCAGCCCCAGCGAGGTGCTGTCGCGGGCGCGGGCCACGGGCCGTCCCGCGATCGTGCTGCCGGCGTTCCTGTCGCGGGGCTACCACGTGCGCGCCGACCTGCCGGCCCACGTCGAGCTCAGCGGGCACCCGGACACCATCGTCACACCGGCCCTGGGCCCCAGCGGTCAGGTCGCCCGTATCGTCGGCGACCAATTGGTCCAATGTGGTTGGCGCCCCGGCGATTCGGTGATCCTGGCGGCAGCCGGCACGTCGGACGCCCGGGCGCACGCCGACCTGCACACCACCGCGACGATGGTGTCGGCGTTGACCGGGTCGCGCGTGAGCCTGGCGTATGCGGCGACGGGAGAACCGCGGCTGCCCGAGGCGGTGGAGGCGGCGCGGCGCCGGGCGCGCCGCGGCGACGCGCGCGTCGTGGTGGCCTCCTACCTGCTGGCCGACGGCCTCTTCCAGGAACGACTGCACGCCTGCGGCGCCGATCTGGTCAGCCGGCCGCTGGGCACCCACCCGGGCCTCGCCCGCCTGATCGCGCATCGATTCCGCCGGGCCATGCCACCGGTCCTCGCTCGCACCGCCGGCCACGCATCGCGCCGATCCAGCGCGCGGCGGGTGGTTCACGACCGGGTCATGCGGCCGAATTCCGCGGCCTGATAATGGCCTGACGGCGCCGTTCGGTGGGCGCGCCGACGATCGGCGACGCTTGATCTTTGTTCCGATAGCGGCGATCCTGACACCATGCCCCGTCGCGAAGAGCCGTCGCGTGGGCTGCTCGACCCGGTCGCCAAGATGCTGCGGTTGCCGTTCGGCACACCGGAATTCATCGACCGGATCGTCACCGGCGGGGCCAACCAGGTGGGCCGTCAAACGTTGCGCATGCTGATCACCACGTGGGACGCGGCGGGCGGCGGCCCCTTCGCCGCCAGCGCGATAGCGTCCACCGGGATGGCCAAGACCGCCGAGACCGTGCAAAGCATGTTCATCGGCCCGGTCTTCGGGCCCCTGCTGAAAATTCTGGGGGCCGACAGGGCCGCCACGCGGGCGTCGCTGTGCGCCTCGCAGCTGGTGGGTCTGGGCATCATGCGCTACGGCATCCGCTCCGAGCCGCTGCATTCGATGTCGGTCGATGCGATCGTCGACGCCATCGGTCCGACGATGCAGCGCTACCTCGTCGGTGACATCACGCGCTAGGCGGCGATCCGACCGACCTGCACGAAGCCGTCGGCGGTGACGCGCGTCGGGTACACCGGCACCGAGACATTCGGATCGTCCAGGCAGGTACCGTCTTCCAGCGAGAAGGCCTGCTTGAGGATCGGCGATTGAACCGTCACGCGCCCCCCGCGGTCCCCCACGATGCCACGCGAAAGCACCGCCGCGCCGGAGAACGGGTCGACGTTGCCCACGGCGTACACCTCGCCGTCGTCCAGCCGGAACAACGCCGCCTGGGAGCCATCGTCGAGGAGCACGCCAACCCCACGACCCGGGATCAGGCGGTCGTACTCGCAGGCCGTCGTCCACACCGCAACGTCGTTGAGAAGTGTCATGATTCCTCTCCAACCCCCGCACGGATCTTCGGCATCCCAATGGAGACAGGGATTTTGCGGCCGGCGCGCTCGGTGAACGCCACCGTCGAGTCGACGGCGCCCGGGGCGTTGACGAACGAGACGAACCGCGACAGCTTGTCCGGGTCGTCCAGCACGCCCTTCCATTCACACTTGTAGTTCTGTACGTGCCGCTCCATGGCGGCCTCGAATTCCTGCGCCAGCCCCAGCGAGTCCTCGCAGACAACCTCGCGCACGTGGTCGAGTCCGCCCTCGAGCGAATCGACCCATGGCGCGGTGCGCTGCAACCGGTCGGCGGTGCGGATGTAGTACATGACGAACCGGTCGACATAGCGAACCAGCGTTTCGGTGTCCAGGTCGCTGGCGAGCAGCTGGGCGTGCTTGGGCGTCATGCCGCCGTTGCCGGCGACGTAGAGGTTCCAGCCCTTCTCGGTGGCGATCACGCCGACGTCCTTGGAGCGGGCTTCGGCGCACTCCCGCGCACAACCCGAGACGCCCATCTTGATCTTGTGCGGCGCCCGCAGGCCCCGGTACCGCAGCTCCAGGTCGATGGCGAGCTGCACCGAATCCTGCTGGCCGTAGCGGCACCAGTCGGTGCCGACGCAGCTCTTCACCGTGCGCAGCGCCTTGCCGTAGGCGTGGCCGGACTCCATGCCACCGTCGACCAGCCGTCGCCAGATCTCAGGTAGCTGGTCCACCCGGGCGCCGAACATGTCGATCCGCTGACCGCCGGTGATCTTGGTGTAGAGCCCGAAGTCCTGCGCGATCTGGCCGATCAGGATCAGGTGTTCGGGCTTGATGTCACCGCCGGGAACCCGGGGCACCACCGAGTAGCTGCCGTTCTTCTGGATGTTGGCCAGGAAGTGGTCGTTGGAATCCTGCAGCGAGGCCTGCTCGCCCTCGAGGATGTGTTCAGAGCCGGTGGACGCCAGGATGGACGCGACCACGGGTTTGCAGATGTCGCAACCCTTTCCGCGGCCGAAGCGCTTCAGCAGGCCGGAAAAGGTGCGGATCTCGGTGGCGGAGATGATTTCGAAGAGCTCCGCGCGCGACTGGGTGAAGTGCTCGCACAGCGCCTTGGACTGCTCCACGCCCTCGGCTTCCAGCAACTGCTTGAGCAGCGGCACGCACGAGCCACACGAGGTGCCGGCCGCAGTGCACGACTTGAGCGACGGCACGTCGACGCAGCCGTTGCCGATCGCGCACTTCAGGTCGCCCTTGGTGACGTTGTTGCACGAGCAGATCTGCGCGGAGTCCGGCAGCGCGCCGACTCCCAGCGCAGGCGCCTCACCGGACACCGGCGCGATCAGCGCGAGCGGATCCCCCGGCAGCTCGCTGCCGACCATCGGCCGCAGCACCCCGTACGACGAGGCGTCGCCGACCAGGACACCGCCGAGCAGGGTCTTCGCGTCGTCGGACAGCACCAGCTTGGCGTAGGTCCGCTTGACCGCGTCGTTGATGGCGACCTCGAGGCAGTTCTCGGTGACCCCCATCGCGTCACCGAAGCTGGCGACGTCGACGCCGAGCAGCTTGAGCTTGGTCGACAGGTCGGCCTCGCCGAACTCCGCGGCACCGTCCAGCAGGCGGTCGGCCACCACCTCGGCGGAGGTGTACCCGGGACCCACCAGGCCGTAGCACCGGCCCTCGATCGCAGCGACCTCACCGACCGCATAGATGTCCGGATCGCTTGTGCGGCAAGCCAAATCCGTGAGCACGCCACCCCTCGGGGCGAGCTCCAGACCTGCGGTCCTGGCCAGCTCGTCGCGCGGCCGGATGCCGGCGGCGAAGATGACCAGCCCCGCGTCGATGACCTCGCCGTCGGTCAGGCGCACCCGCACCGACGAGACGCCGTCCGAGTGATCGATCGCTTCGATCGACTCCGTGCCGGTGCCGACGTGGACCGCGATGCCGAGCTCACCGATCATCTTGGCCAGCAACGCGCCGCCGCCCTCGTCGATCTGCTGGGCCATCAGACGCGGCATCATCTCGACGACGTGCGTCTGCAACCCGAACTGGCGCAGCGCATTGGCGGCTTCCAGACCGAGCAGGCCGCCGCCGATGACCACACCCGCCGGGGCGCGACCGGCCTGGACCGTGCGCTGGGCGTCGGCCCGAATGGCGTCGAGGTCGTCCAGCGTGCGGTACACGTGGCACGCCGGGAGGTCGTGGCCGGGCACCGGCGGGACGAACGCGTACGAGCCGGTGGCCAAGACCAGAGTGTCGTAGCCGTGCCGCTGCCCGTCGGCCGTCACCACCGCCTTCGCTTGCCGATCGATTTCGGTAACGCGAGCGTTCAGTACCAATCGAACCTGTTCGTCACCCGCGTAGTCGTTGCCCGGCAGCGCCAGCAGCTTGCGGTCCCAGCTCTCGGTGTACGAGGTCAGCCCGACGCGGTCGTAGGCCGCGTCCGCCTCCTCGGCGAAAACAGTGATGCGCCACAATCCCTCGGTGTCGCGCGCGCGCAGCGCTTCGACCAGCCGATGCCCCACCATGCCGTGCCCGACTACGACGATGTGACGGCCCGCACAGTGCGCGCGCGAAATCCCGTCTGCAGCCATGGCTTTGAGGTTAGCGGCGGGAAATTACCGCGGTTTCGCTCAATGTGACGGTCCTATGACGAGGATCTCACAATTCACAGGGAGCCCTGTGAATATTCGTTCGCCCACGGCGAACGCCTTGGTGGAACTTTAGCGTGGTCGACTCATGTTTCTCCTTACAGCCGGCCGGAAGGGCGCCGGACACAGCAAATCCACAACAAAGCTCAAGGAAGCACAAGGAGATCGCCATGAGTAACGTCGCATTGTGGTCGCGGCCGGCCTGGAACACCGACCGGTGGTTGCGCGACTTCTTCGGCCCGGCCGCCGCTGCGGACTGGTACAAGCCAGCCACCAGCGGTTTCAGCCCCTCCGCCGAGATCGTCAAGGACGGCGACGACGCGGTCGTACGGGTCGAGCTCCCCGGTGTCGACGTCGAGAAGGACGTCAATGTCGAGGTCGACCGCGGCCGGCTCGTGATCCACGGCGAACGCCGCGACGAGCACGCCGAGGAGAAGCACGGGCGCACGCTGCGGGAGGTCCGGTACGGCTCCTTCCGTCGCTCGTTCCAGCTGCCGGCCCACGTCACCGGGGACGCCATCACGGCCTCGTATGACGCCGGCGTGCTGACCGTGCGGGTGGCCGGCGCGTACGCCGGAAACCAGGCGCAGCGCATCGAGATCACCAAGTAGGGGATAGGCAGCGATCCGGCGGGGCCGTTGACCCCCCGGGTTCGCTTGCCGCACAGCGGATTCCACTCGAGTTGAGTCGCGCGGCACCCAGCTGCGCGACTGTCGCCGGGCTGTCCCGATCGGTCAGCGCGATCGCGTCGACCGGCAGGGGCAGCTCGCCGGGCCCAGCGCCCGTAGCCGGATTCGATGCCCACCGACACCGGGCCTCGACGGCGATCGTGATCTGAGCCCCTCTTTTTCCGGGCCGCCAGCACGTCGTCGAACGACATCCCCCGCCCGTCCGGTTTGCCGAGGGATCTGTTAGCGGGTGGCTGCCGCTGCCCCGGCGGCGAACGGGCAGCGCCGTGGCGCGCCGCGGCGGTTTGACCGCCGATGAGGAGTTTGCTCCTCGGTCGCCACCAAGCATTCCGTCTGACATCCGGGCTGTGCGGTGGATAGTATTCAAAAGCGTACTGTGATCCGTAACACCGCCTGCCCGAGGAGATCCGTTGAGCACCACGACCGAACTCGCCGAACTGCACGACCTCATCGGCGGCCTGCGGAGGTGCGTGGGCTCGTTGAAGAGTCGCTACGGCGACAGCCCGGCGATGCGGCGGATCGTGATCGACGCCGACCGGATCCTGTCCGACGTCGAACTGCTCGACACCGATGTGTCCGAACTGGATTTGGCGCGCGCCACCGTGCAGCAGTCCGGCGACAAGATCGTCATTCCCGACACCCAGTACGACAGCGACTTCTGGCGCGATGTCGACGACGAGGGTGTCGGGGGTCACAGCAGGTCCTGACAACCCCGGACAACACAAGCCCCCCGGAATCCAGGGGGTGCTCTCTGTGTACCCTTCGACCAACAGCCCGTTCGAAGAGGAACACTAGATGAGCGCACCCACGGCGAACCGTCCTGCGTCAGGTGTCTTTTCACCCACGCGCGCCCGCATCCCGCAACGCACCCTGCGCACCGACCGGTGGTGGATGTCGCCGCTGCGGATCGACCTGGGCTTCGCCGCGTTCGTTATCTACGCGACCGTGCGCGCGTTCCAGCAGGATTACTTCTTCGTCCCCAAGTACCACTACCTGACGCCGTTCTACTCACCCTGCGTGAGCAAGGCGTGCGGCGAGGCCGGCGACTTCTGGCCGCAGATCCTGCCGGACGTGTGGTGGTTGCCGTACGCGGCGCTGACGCTGCCGTTCCTGCTGCTGTTCCGGCTCACCTGCTACTACTACCGCGGCGCCTACTACCGCACGGTGTGGCAGTCGCCCAGTGCCTGCGCGGTGGCCGAACCGCGCGTCCACTACACGGGCGAGACCAGGTTCCCGCTGATCGTCCAGAACACCCACCGCTACTTCTTCTACATTGCCGGCATCATCTCGGTGATCAACACCTACGACGCGATCATCGGTTTCCACTCCGACTCCGGGCCGCACGGCTTCGGGTTCGGCCTGGGCAACCTGATCATGGTCGGCAACGTCATCATGCTGTGGGTCTACACGCTGTCCTGCCATTCCTGCCGGCACGTCACCGGCGGGCGGCTCAAGCACTTCTCCAAGCACCCTGTGCGGTACTGGATCTGGACCCAGGTCAGCAAGATCAACACCCGACACAAGCTGTACGCCTGGGTCACGCTGGGCACCCTGATGCTCACCGACTTCTACATCGCGCTGGTGGCCAGCAACACCATCGGCGACCTCAGATTTGTTGGCTGAGAAGCCATTCGAACAACAATTCCGGAACTTAGCTAGCGAGGGTTTTCATGGTTGAGGTCGAGCGGCATGCCTACGACGTAGTCGTCATCGGCGCCGGCGGCGCGGGGCTGCGTGCGGTCATCGAGGCGCGGGAACGCGGCCTCAAGGTCGCGGTGGTGTGCAAGTCGCTGTTCGGCAAGGCCCACACGGTGATGGCCGAGGGCGGCTGTGCGGCGTCGATGGGCAACACCAACCCGAAGGACAACTGGAAGACCCACTTCGGCGACACGATGCGCGGGGGGAAGTTCCTCAACAACTGGCGGATGGCCGAGCTGCACGCCAAGGAGGCGCCGGACCGCGTCTGGGAGCTGGAAACCTATGGGGCGCTGTTCGATCGCCTCAAGGACGGCAAGATCAGCCAGCGCAACTTCGGCGGCCACACCTACCCACGCCTGGCGCACGTCGGTGACCGCACCGGCCTGGAGCTGATCCGCACCATGCAGCAGAAAATCGTCTCGCTGCAGCAGGAGGACTTCGCCGAGCTCGGCGACTACGAGGCGCGCATCAAGGTGTTCGCCGAGTGCACCATCACCGAACTGATCAAGGACGGCGACGCGATCGCCGGCGCGTTCGGCTACTGGCGCGAGACGGGCCAGTTCGTCCTGTTCGAGGCGCCCGCGGTGGTGCTCGCCACCGGTGGCATCGGCAAGTCGTTCAAGGTCACCTCGAACTCGTGGGAGTACACCGGCGACGGGCACGCACTGGCGCTGCGGGCGGGCGCGTCGCTGATCAACATGGAGTTCGTCCAGTTCCACCCGACGGGCATGGTGTGGCCGCCCAGCGTGAAGGGGATCCTCGTCACCGAAGGTGTCCGCGGTGACGGCGGGGTGCTGAAGAACTCCGACAACAAGCGGTTCATGTTCGACTACATCCCGCCGGTGTTCAAGGGTCAGTACGCCGAGTCCGAGCAAGAGGCCGACCAGTGGCTCAAGGACAACGACTCGGCCCGCCGCACCCCCGACCTGCTGCCCCGCGACGAGGTCGCCCGAGCGATCAACTCGGAGGTCAAGGCCGGCCGTGGCAGCCCGCACGGCGGCGTGTTCCTCGACATCGCGTCCCGGTTGACGCCCGAGGAGATCAAGCGGCGGCTGCCCTCGATGTACCACCAGTTCAAGGAGCTGGCCGGCGTCGACATCACCAAGGAGCCGATGGAAGTCGGGCCCACCTGCCACTACGTGATGGGCGGCGTCGAGGTGGACGCCGACACCGGCGCGGCCACCGTCCCGGGCCTGTTCGCCGCGGGCGAGTGCTCCGGCGGCATGCACGGCTCCAACCGGCTGGGCGGCAACTCCCTGTCGGACCTGCTGGTCTTCGGCCGGCGCGCGGGCCTGGGCGCCGCCGACTACGTGCGTGCGCTGAGCAGCCGTCCGACCGTCTCGGCCGAGGCCGTCGAGACGGCGTCGAAGCGGGCGCTGTCTCCCTTCGAGGCACCGGCCGGCGGCGCTCCGGCAGAGAACCCCTACACGCTGCAGCTCGAGCTGCAGCAGTCGATGAACGACCTCGTGGGCATCATCCGCAACGCGGACGAGATCTCCGAGGCGCTGGGCCGCCTGGACAAGCTGCGCGAGCGGTTCAAGAACCTGCACGTGGAGGGCGGACGCCGGTACAACCCGGGCTGGAACCTGGCCATCGACCTGCGCAACATGCTGCTGGTCAGCGAGTGCGTCGCCAAGGCGGCGCTCGAGCGCACCGAAAGCCGCGGCGGCCACACCCGCGACGACCATCCGTCGATGGACTCCGGGTGGCGCAAAGTCCTGCTGGTCTGCCAGGCCGCCGGTGGCGACGAGGTGATCCCGGACATCAGCATCACCCGCAAGGACCAGGTGCCGATGCGATCCGATCTGCTGGAGCTCTTCGAGATCTCCGAGCTGGAGAAGTACTACACCGACGACGAGCTGGCCGAGCATCCAGGACGGAGAGGCTAATGACCTACAACGCGACCATGCGTGTGTGGCGCGGTGACGATGCCAACGGCGCGCTGCAGGACTTCACGGTGGAGGTCAACGAGGGCGAGGTGGTGCTCGACATCATCCACCGCCTGCAACAGACCCAGACGCCCGACCTCGCCGTGCGGTGGAACTGCAAGGCGGGCAAGTGCGGTTCCTGCTCGGCGGAGATCAACGGGGTGCCGCGGTTGCTGTGCATGACCCGGATGTCCACGTTCGCCGAGGACGAGGTGGTGACCGTGACGCCGCTGCGGACGTTCCCGGTGATCCGCGACCTGGTCACCGACGTCTCCTTCAACTACGAGAAAGCGCGCGAGATCCCCGCCTTCGCGCCGCCGAAGGACCTGCAGCCGGGCGAGTACCGGATGGCGCAGGCCGACGTGCAACGCTCGCAGGAGTTCCGTAAGTGCATCGAGTGCTTCCTGTGCCAGAACGTGTGCCACGTGGTCCGCGACCACGAGGAGAACAAGAAGGCGTTCGCCGGGCCGCGCTTCCTGATGCGGATCGCTGAACTCGAGATGCACCCGCTGGACACGCTGGACCGGCGCAATCAGGCGCAGGAGCAACACGGCCTGGGCTACTGCAACATCACCAAGTGCTGCACCGAGGTCTGCCCGGAGAACATCAAGATCACCGACAACGCACTGATCCCGATGAAAGAGCGGGTCGCCGACCGCAAGTACGACCCGGTGGTGTGGTTGGGCAACAAGCTGTTCCGGCGCTGACCGGGCGTTAGCCCACCCGGTGCGCCGGGTATCCGCATATCACCCTGTCGGGCCGAAGCCCGGCGGTCTGCCCCCAACCGAAAAGCAGCGTGGGAGATATGCGAGAAACCACTAGCGTCAACGAAATTCGAACCGCCATCCGGGAGTTGTCGGTCCGCGCCGACCTTGCGCGCAAGGAAGGCCGCCACGACGACGCCGCGGAGATCGAGCAGCGGATAGCCGGCTTCCGGGCCGAACTCAGCCGCCGCCCGTAGTCTCAGGCGCCAAGGCGCCGAAACGTGCTGCGATGGAACACGATCGGCGCGACGTCCGCGTCGATGGTGACTTCCTTCACCCGGAGCACCACGATCGTGTGGTCCCCGGCCGGGATCAGCTGCTCGATCGCGCTCTCCAGCCACAGGGCGGTGCCTTTGATGAACACCGCACCGCTCTCCCGGGACTCGGTCTGAAGGCCGGCGAACCGGTCCCCGGTCTTGGCGGCCAGCATTCGCGCGGCCTCGTCGTGAGCCTCGCCGAGCACGCTGATGCCCAGCATGGGCAGGTCTTTGAGCTTGGGCCACGTCGTCGACGTGTTCTGCACGCAGAACGACACCAGCGGCGGCTCCAGGGAGACCGGGACAAAGGTGCTGGCGGCCAGACCCTCCCGGGTGCCCTGGACTTCGGCGGCGATGGCCACCACCCCCGAGGGGAAATGGCCGAAAGCCTCGCGGAGTGTGGATGGTGTCAGATTCTTCTTCGAGTTCACCGGAATTCATTCGCCCCTTGAGCCGAGAAAGGGATTCTCGTCCCCGACCCTACCCGCCGAATATCCGTGCGCTGAAGCCACATCGGGGTGCGCGCGCAACCTGCTCTTCCAGGCGTTGCGGCCATAGACGGAGAAGATCGGATCCGCCGGGTCGGCCACGCGGCCGGCACGAGCGCGCAGTTCGGGGGGCAGCGTCAGCACGGGGATCTGCGCGTCCAGGCGCGGGTTGAAGAAGTACGGCACCGAGACCCGGTCCGCCGCCTGCCCGTCCAGAGTCACCCGGTGCTCCGTGGCCCGCAGGTAGCCCCCCGTCGCCACCTCCAACAACTCACCGATGTTGACGACGAAGGCGCCGTCGGTGGGTGGCACGTCGATCCACTCGTCGGTGCCGGGCCGGCGTACCTGCAGCCCGCGGCTGCCCGGCTCGGCCAGCAGCAGCGTCAACACCCCGGAGTCCTTGTGCGGGCCCACGCCCTGCGGTGAGGCCGCGCTGCGCGGGTAGCGCACGATCTTGATCAGGGTGGCGGGCGTCTCGGCGAAGGCGGGGTCGAACACGTCCGGCGGGCTGCCCAGGGACGCCGCCCAGTGCCGGAGCAGAGTGCGGGCCACCCCGGACAGCGCGGTGTCCCAGTCGGCGATGATCCCGGGCAGCTCGGGCATCGAAGCCGGCCACTGGTTGGGTCCCTGTAACCACAGGTAGTCGGGCTTGCCGGGGCCCCCGACGGGTGCGCGTTCGGGCCCGATGTCGATCTGCTCCCGCCAGTCCACCTCGCCGCGGGTCAGCTCGCCGCCCAGCCGGGTGTAGCCGCGAAAGTGCGGGCTGCGCACCATGGCGACCGCTTCCTTCTCGGCGTCGGGCAGCTCGAACAGCCTGCGCGCCGCCTCCAGCATCCGGTGGGAGAGCCCCTCGGGCACGCCATGGCCGGCCAGGTAGAAGAACCCCACCTCGTGCGCGGCCTCGCGCAGCGCCCGCCGCAATTCGGCCACCGACGAGCGCAGATCCACTACGGGCAGGGTGGTGATGCATCCCATAGTTTGAGTTCCGTTTCGTTATCGTCGCAGGTCAGCAGCTCCGCGCGGGCTTCCCAACCGGTTGGTTAATTAGGTGATGAAATCTAGCTCACATTGACTTGCGTTGAACTGTCCGAGAGCGATATTTTAGCGGTGTTACTGGTGGGTAACTTAGAAGTAGTACCCAACCACAAGTGGCATTCTCAACGAGGAGGAAACCGTAGTGAGCCACTACAAGAGCAACGTCCGTGACCAGGTGTTCAACCTGTTCGAGGTCTTGGGCGTTGAGAAGGCTTTGGGCGCCGGCGACTACAGCGATCTGGACGTCGACACCGCGCGCGAAATGTTGTCAGAGATCAGCCGGCTGGCCGAGGGGCCCATCGCCGAGTCGTTCGTCGAGGGTGACCGCAACCCGCCGGTCTTCGACCCGAAGACCCACTCGGTGACGCTGCCCGAGTCGTTCAAGAAGTCGGTCAAGGCCGTCACCGACGCCGGGTGGGACAAGGTCGGCATCGACGAGGTGCTCGGCGGCATGCCGATGCCCCGGGCCCTGGTGTGGGCGCTGCACGAGCACCTGCTCGGCGCCAACCCCGCCGTGTGGATGTACGGCGGCGGCGCCGGGTTCGCCAACATCCTCTACCACCTCGGCACCGAGGAGCAGAAGAAGTGGGCCGTGATCTGCGCCGAGCGCGGATGGGGCTCCACCATGGTGCTGACCGAGCCGGACGCCGGTTCCGACGTCGGCGCGGGCCGGACCAAGGCGATCAAGCAGGACGACGGCTCGTGGCACATCGAGGGCGTGAAGCGGTTCATCACCTCGGCCGACTCCGGCGACCTGTTCGAGAACATCTTCCACCTGGTGTTGGCCCGCCCCGAGGGCGCGGGTCCGGGCACCAAGGGCCTGTCGCTGTTCTTCGTACCCAAGTTCCTGTTCGACTTCGAGACCGGCGAGCTGGGCGAGCGCAACGGCGTCTTCGTGACCAACGTCGAGCACAAGATGGGCCTGAAGGTTTCGGCCACCTGTGAGCTGTCCTTCGGTCAGCACGACGTGCCCGCCAAGGGCTGGCTCGTCGGCGAGGTGCACAACGGCATCGCGCAGATGTTCGAGGTCATCGAGCAGGCCCGCATGATGGTGGGCACCAAGGCCATCGCCACCCTGTCGACCGGCTACCTGAACGCGCTGGAGTACGCCAAGTCCCGCGTGCAGGGCGCCGACATGACGCAGATGACCGACAAGACCGCCCCGCGGGTGACCATCACGCACCACCCCGACGTGCGCCGGTCGCTGATGACCCAGAAGGCCTACGCCGAGGGTCTGCGTGCGCTGTACCTGTACACCGCGACCTACCAGGACGCGGCGGTCGCCGAGGCGGTGCACGGCGTGGACGCCGAGCTGGCGGTGAAGGTCAACGACCTGATGCTGCCGGTGGTCAAGGGTGTCGGTTCCGAGCAGGCCTACGCCAAGCTGACCGAGAGCCTGCAGACCTTCGGTGGGTCCGGCTTCCTGCAGGACTACCCGATCGAGCAGTACATCCGGGACGCGAAGATCGACTCCCTCTACGAGGGCACCACGGCCATCCAGGCGCAGGACTTCTTCTTCCGGAAGATCGTCCGCGACAAGGGTGTGGCGCTGGCCCACGTCTCGGGCGAGATCCAGAAGTTCGTGGACAGCGAGTCCGGCAACGGGCGGCTGAAGTCCGAGCGCGAGCTGTTGGCGAAGGCCCTGGCCGACGTCCAGTCGATGGCGGCCACGCTGACCGGTTACCTGATGGCGGCGCAGGAAGACGTGACCAGCCTCTACAAGGTGGGCCTGGGTTCGGTGCGCTTCCTGATGAGCGTCGGCGACCTGATCATCGGCTGGTTGCTGCAGCGTCAGGCCGCCGTGGCCGTACAGGCGCTGGACGCCGGCGCCAGCGGCGAGGAGCGGTCCTTCTACGAGGGCAAGATCGCGGTGGCCTCGTTCTTCGCGAAGAACTTCCTGCCGCTGCTGGCCAGCACCCGCGAGGTGATCGAGACGCTGGACAACGACATCATGGAGCTCGACGAAGCCGCCTTCTGACAGGCACTTCTGAAGGCAAGTCGAAAGCCCCGCTTCCGGATGGGAGCGGGGCTTTTGCTTTGAGCTAGGGCTTTGGGCACGGGCGGCACAAAAAGGCCGCCGCTGGATCCCCTCACTCCAGCGGCGGCCCTTCTCGTACGCCCGTCCACGCCGACCGGCGGCCGTTCCAGGGATGCCCCGTATTGCCGTCGGGGTCGGGGGGTCAGACCACAACACGGGGCCATCCGCGCATACGGATACCCAACCGCCCGGATTGCTAACCCGCTGTGACCGATTTCATGAAACCGCCAACGCGGAGAGGCGCTCAGGCCTCGAGGATCGCGGCCACGCCCTGGCCACCGGCGGCGCAGATGGAGACCAGCGCACGCAGCGGCTTGCCCCCACCCTTCTGCTCCGCCTTCTTCTGGGCGAGCTGCTTGGCCGCCTGGGCCAGGATCCGCCCGCCGGTGGCGGCGAAGGGATGCCCGGCCGCCAGTGACGACCCGTTGACGTTGAGCTTCGACCGGTCGATCGAGCCGAGCGCGGCGTCCAGGCCCAGCCGCTCCTTGCAGTAGTCCTCCGACTCCCACGCCTGCAGGTGCGCCAGCACCACCGAGGCGAAGGCCTCATGGATCTCGTAGAAGTCGAAGTCCTGCAGGCTCAGCCCGTTACGGGCCAGCAGCCGCGGCACCGCGTAGGTGGGTGCCATCAGCAGGCCGTCGCGGCCGTTGACGTAGTCCACGGCCGCGGTCTCCGCATCCACCAGGAACGCCAGCGGCGTCAGCGAGTGGGCTGAGGCCCACTCCTCGGAGGCCAGCAGTGCGACGGAGGCGCCGTCGGTCAGCGGGGTGGAGTTGCCGGCCGTCATCGTCGCGTCCCCGGACTTCACGCCGAACACCGGCTTGAGCTTCGCCAGCTTCTCGGCCGACGAGTCCGGGCGCAGGTTGTCGTCGCGGTACAGCCCGAGGAACGGGGTGACGAGGTCGTCGAAGAAACCGCGATCGTAGGCGGCGGCCATGTTGCGGTGGCTGGCCGCGGCCAGTTCGTCCTGGTCGACGCGCTTGATGCCCATCTGCTTGGCGGTGATCGCCTGGTGCTCGCCCATGGAAAGCCCGGTGCGCGGCTCGCTGTTGACCGGGATCTGGATGCCCAGGTTCGCGGGCAGCGTGCCCACCAGCCTCAGCCGCTGGACGTTGGACTTGGACCGGCGCAACTTGAGCAGTGTGCGGCGCAGGTTGTCACCCAGGGCGATCGGCGGGTCCGAGGTGGTGTCCACCCCGCCGGCGGCGGCGACGTCGTAACGCCCGGACGCGATGCCGTCGGCCGCGGCGATGGCGGCCTGCAGGCCGGTGCCGCACGCCTGCTGCAGGTCGAACGCCGGCGTGTACGACGACAGCTCGGAGCCCAGCACGCATTCGCGGGTGAGGTTGAAGTCCCGGCTGTGCTTGAGCACGGCGCCGCCGACCACCACGCCCAGCCGCTCGCCGGCCAGTCCGAAGCGGTCGACCAGTCCACCCAGCGCGGCGGTGAACATGTCCTGGTTGGACGCCTCGGCGTACGCGCCGTCGGACCGGGCGAACGGAATGCGGTTGCCGCCCAGCACGGCGACGGGTCGGCGCTGCGAACTGCGCTGGTTGCTTGCCTCGGAACTTGCAGGAGCCACTGTCTTCTCCGTGTTATCTGCCGTTATCTGCCGTCTGTCGGTTTTGGTATGCCCGTCTGGGGCCATACTACCCACTGTTCTTACTCTGAAGTAAGTTCGTCCCCGATACGGTTGTGCTGTAGGCACACCCCGACTTCGCAAGCACATGGAAGGTAGCTCCGGTGGCTCCCAAGGTCTCGTCCGATCTGTTTTCTCAGGTTGTCAATTCCGGTCCTGGATCGTTTCTCGCTAAGCAGCTCGGGGTCCCGCAGCCCGAGACGCTGCGCCGTTACCGGCCCGGCGATCCACCCCTGGCCGGCGCGCTGCTGATCGGCGGTGAGGGGCGAATCGTCGAGCCGCTGCGTGCCGCGCTGGACAAGGACTACGAACTGGTCGGCAACAACCTCGGCGGACGCTGGGCCGACCAGTTCGGCGGCCTGGTGTTCGACGCCACCGGCATCACTACGCCGGAAGGCCTCCGAGGGCTGTACGAGTTCTTCACGCCGCTGCTGCGCAACCTGGGCCACTCCGCGCGCGTCGCCGTGGTGGGCACCACGCCCGACGCCGCCGGCAGCCCGCACGAGCGGATCGCGCAGCGCGCCTTGGAGGGATTCACCCGCTCGCTGGGCAAGGAGTTGCGCAACGGCACCACGGTGGCGCTGGTCTACGTGTCGCCCGGCGCCAAACCCGCTGCGACGGGCCTGGAATCGACCATGCGATTCATCCTGTCGGCCAAGTCGGCCTACGTGGACGGCCAGGTGTTCTACGTCGGCGAGGCCGACTCCACGCCGCCGGCCGACTGGGAGCGGCCGCTGGACGGCAAGGTCGCTATCGTGACCGGCGCCGCCCGCGGCATCGGCGCGACGATCGCGGAGGTGTTCGCCCGCGACGGCGCCCGCGTCGTCGCGATCGACGTCGAGTCGGCCGCCGAGACGCTGGCCGAGACGGCGAGCAGGGTCGGGGGCACCGCGTTGTGGCTCGACGTCACCGCGGACGACGCCGTGGACAAGATCACCGAACACCTGCAAGAGCACCACGGCGGACGCGCCGACGTGCTGGTCAACAACGCCGGCATCACCCGCGACAAGTTGCTGGCCAACATGGACGACGCCCGGTGGGACGCGGTGCTTGCGGTCAATCTCCTTGCCCCGCTCCGGCTTACCGAAGGACTGGTGGGCAATGGCACCATCGGCGAAGGGGGCCGGATCATCGGGCTGTCCTCGATGGCCGGCATCGCGGGCAACCGCGGGCAGACCAACTACGCCACCACCAAGGCCGGGATGATCGGCCTCACCCAGGCGCTGGCGCCCGAGCTGTACGCCAAGGGCATCACGATCAATGCCGTCGCGCCGGGTTTCATCGAGACCCAAATGACGGCCGCCATCCCGCTGGCCACGCGCGAGGTGGGCCGCCGGATGAATTCGCTGCTGCAGGGCGGCCAGCCCGTCGACGTCGCGGAGGCCATCGCCTACTTCGCCAGCCCGGCCTCTAACGCGGTGACGGGCAACGTCATCCGCGTCTGCGGCCAGGCGATGCTGGGCGCATAGCTGCGACGGGAGAACGCAATGAACCAGCCAAGCGGACTGAAGAACATGCTGCGCGCGGCGGCCGGGGCACTGCCGCTGGTGTCCCGCGGGAACCAGCTGCCCACCCGCACGGTGGCCATCGAGGAATTGCCCATCGATCAGGCGAACGTGGCCGAGTACGCGGCGGTCACCGGCCTGCGCTACGGCAACAATGTGCCGCTGACCTACCCGTTCGCGTTGACGTTTCCCACGATGATGTCGCTGGTGACCGGATTCGACTTTCCTTTCGCAGCAATGGGTTCGGTACACATGGAGAACCACATCACGCAGTACCGGCCGATCGCGGTCACCGACACCGTCGGCGTGCAGGTGCACGCGGAGAACCTGCGCGAGCATCGCAAGGGCCTGTTGGTCGACCTGGTGACCGACGTGAACGTCGGCAACGACACCGCGTGGCATCAGGTGACGACCTTCCTGCACCAGCAACGCACCAGCCTGTCCGACGAGCCCAAGCCGCCGCCACAGAAGCAGCCCAAGCTGCCGCCGCCCAGCACCGTCGTGCGCGTCAGCCCCGGCCTGATCCGGCGCTACGCCGCGGTCAGCGGCGACCACAACCCGATCCACACCAACCCGATCGCGGCCAAGCTGTTCGGCTTCCCCACCGTCATCGCGCACGGGATGTTCAGCGCCGCAGCGGTATTGGCAAACATCGAGGCGCGGCTGCCGGACGCGGTGAAGTATTCGGTGCGGTTCGGCAAGCCGCTGATACTGCCCGCCACCGCGGGACTGTACATCGACGAAACCCATGACGGCTGGGACATCTCGCTGCGCAACATCGCCAAGGGCTATCCGCACCTGACCGGCACCGTCCGGGCGCTCTAGTGCTGGCTGTGCCGACGATGGCGACGGTGGCGGTGGCGACCCGCTAGCCCGAGTGCGTCGGACCGCGGCGCTTGAGAAGCACGTTCAGCCCGTGGGCGCTGGTCGCGGTCAGCAGGAACAGCAGGAACAACCACAGCGGCGGCCGGGCGAGTTCCCAGACGAAGATCGCCGCCCAGATCGGTGATCCCTGCGTCACCGCAAGCACACCGGCGGCGCCGGCCAGCGACACCGCGGGCACGTGCAGGTGAGTCCCGACCGCCCAGTTGATCGCGAGCACCAGCGCCGCCCCGGCGGCCGCGCCGGTGGCCAGCGACGGCGTCAGCATGCCGCCGGCCCCGCCGGCACGCAGGAACAGCGCCGTCAGCAAGGGTTTCAACGCCAGGATCGCGAGCGCCGACAACAGCGTCATGCCGCTGGCCAGGCTGACCGTCAGGACGCTTCGGCCGTTGCCGGGCAATTCGGGCCACCGATGCGAGCAGATGCCCATCACCAGCCCCGCCCCCGCGAGCGCCGGGACCAGCACCCAGGTCCGCATCGGCTTGGCTGGCCGGGCCGCCGCCATCAACCGGTTGAACGCCAGCCCCACGGCGAGGGCGACCGGCGCAAGCAGCAGCCCGTGCGCGGTCAGCAGGTAGGTCGACTCCCCGATCGGCCACTGCAGGTTGGGTTGGTCGCGGGTGATGGCCGAACCGACGGCGACCGCCAGGGCCGAGGACATGAACGCCGCGCCCACCGCCCGCGGCTGCCAGGTGTCGAGCAGAATCCGCACCGAGAACAGCGCACCCGCCAGCGGAACGGCGTAGACCGCGCCCAACCCGGCGCCGGCCGCGCAGGCCAGCAGCACCTCGCGGTCGCCCGGCGACAGCCGCCTGAGCCAGGCCGTGCCGAAATCACCGAGGGCCGCGGCGAATTGGCGCGGCGCGCCCTCCCGGCCCAGCGAAGCCCCCGACCCGACGAGCAGCACCTGCAGCAGGGCGTCCAGGCTCCAGGCCAGCCGCGGTATCCGCTTGCGACTCGAGATGGTTTCGGCCAGGGGCGGCACGTCCGCCCGGCTCCGCAAGATCCACCACCCGATCGCCGCGACCGCGCCGCCGATCATCGGACCCACCGCGCGGCGCACCGGACTGCTGGCCGCGACACCGGCCAGCAGCGCGCCGAAGGAGTAGTTATACGTGACGTGCTGGACGAAGCGCAGCACGAACGTCGTCGCCAATCCCGCCACCCCGGCCAGCAGCCCGACGATGACCACCGCACAGAAGAAGTCGACGTTGCGGCGGGCGGGCGGTCGAGCCACATCACGAATGTAGGGGTTAGCGCTTGGCGCCGCCGGTTCTCCCCTTCTTGGGCAGCACCGCGGCGGCCTCCCGCTCCTCCGGCGCGCCCCGCAGGCCGTGCCAGAACAGGTTGATCATCAGTTCGGCCGCCTCGTCGGCGTCGATGTCGCCGGTAGTGAGCTGGTTGGCCGTCGCCTCGCCCGCCCCCACCAGCGCCACGGCCATCATCTCGTGTTCGCGCTCGGTCCGCGGGGTGCGGCTGCCCGCGCGCACCAGCCCGGCGACCAGCTCGATGATCTGTTCACGCCCCTCGCGCACCATGTGCGCGAACGCCTGGGAACTGGTGGCCTGGGTGTACATCACGATCCACGACGCCCGGTTGGCATCGATGTAGCGCATGAACGCCACGATCGTGTTGCGCAGCAAGTCTTTCGGGCTTTGGGTGAAGTCGATGTCCGCGCGCACCGCGTCGATGAACCGGCCCATCTCCCGGTTCAGGCAGGCGCCGAACAGGTCCTCCTTGGAGCCGTAGTACAGGTACAGCATCGGCTTGGAGATCTGCGCCGCGGCGGCGATCGCGTCCATCGAGGTCTCGTGGTAGCCGTTGACCGAAAACATCTGCACGGCGGCGTCGAGCATTTGTTGCTCGCGGACTGCGCGCGGTAACCGCTTGGTGCCACCCGCCATTGCTTGCCTCTCTAGCCCGTCTATCTGACTCCAGAGTAAGCAACCGGCGGTGGCCCCACACGCGTTAGTGGCCGCAGGCCGGGCTGCGGCCCTTCATCGTCGCGACCCGCCCCAGCGCGTCGTCCACCCGCTGCCCGGGCAGTTCGCCGGCGGCCACCGCCTTCTCCAGCCGGTCCAGGACCGCCGGCACCTCATCGGTGGTGACCCAGAGCGCGACGTCGGTGCCGGCCTGCAGGGTGCGCAGCACCGCCTCGGCGACGCCGTACCGGTCGGAGATAGCGCCCATGCTGGACAGGTCGTCGGTGAACACCGGGCCATTGAACGGCGGGGCGCCGTAACCGACGCCGTCGCGCAGCAGCCGCACCGCCGCGGGGCTCAGGCTCGCCGGGTCGTCACCGGTGAGTCCGGGCACCTGCAGGTGACCCAGCATCACCGCGACCGGGGCCGCGGTCACCAGCGTGCGGTAGGGCACCAGGTCGACGCCCTGCAGGTCGCTCAGCGGCGGGGTCACCACGCCGCCGGTGTGCGAGTCCCCGGAGCCGTGCCCGTGCCCGGGAAAGTGCTTGAGCACCGGCAGCAACCCCGCGTCGCGCAGGCCTTGCGCGTACGCCCCGGCGTAGGCGGTGACCGTGGTGGGATCGCCGCCGAACGAGCGGTCCCCGATGACGCCGTCGGTGGCGTCGGTGACGTCGACGACGGGGGCGAAGTCGATGGTGATGCCCAGGTCGCGCATCTTCTTGCCGCGGTCGGCCGCCATGTCGTGGACCTGGGCGGGGGTCTGGGTCTGTGCCAGTTGCCGGGGTGAGGGCGCCGAGCCGATCAGCGACCGCAGCCGCGAGACTCGGCCGCCCTCCTCGTCGACGCTCACGGCCAACGGCAGCGGCCCGGCCTTCGCCGCGATGTCGGCCAGCGGGCCCTTGAAGATCGACAGGTCCGTCCAGCTTCCGATGAAGATGCCGCCGACGTGGTAGCCGTCGACCACCGAGCGGGCGTCGTCGGCGTTCTTCACGCCCACCATCAGCAGCTGCGCCAGCTTGTCGCGGACCGGCAGTTTGGTGACGTCACCGCAGGCCGGCGGCGCGGGTGCGGCCGTCGGCTTGCTGACCGAGCTCGACGGGCCGGGTGGCCGGGCGGCGTGGTGGGCGCAGCCCGCCACCAAAGCCGACACGGACGCGAGCACGGCCCCCGCGACGGTCATGGTGCGCGAGAATGACATCGGGCCATGTTTGCACGGCGGGGTCCCGGCCTCCGGGTCTGGGGAGCGGGCGAGGTTTTCTTGTTCGGCCGCGCGGGCATTCGTGGGCAGGTGCTAGCTGGGCTAGCGGGGGCGATCAAGGAGCCAGCGATGACCGGTTTCACCCTGGCGGCCGCGGCCAGCGTCGTGGTGGGTTTGACGGTCGGCGTCGCGACCACCGTCGGCGTCACGCTGGCCGTCGCCGAGCACGGCGTGACAGCGGTGCGGGTCCGTCCGGCCGCGCTGATCCCGCTCGAACCCCATCTGGTGCAATACGGCGACCGGTGCTTTCACGGGCACTGCCTGCCCTGACGAGCGCTCAGGGGCGCCGGCCGGGCTTCTGCTAGGTTGGCGTAGGCCGCCGCTACGTTTCGAAGATGCTGTAAGGAGCCGTCGATGAACCGGATCATTGCGCCCGCCGCCGCGAGCGTGGTGGTGGGTCTGTTGCTCGGCGCGGCAGCGATCTTCGGGATCACGTTGATGGTGCAGCAGGACACGAAACCGCCACTCCCCGGGGGCGATCCGCAGTCGTCAGTGCTCAACCGGGTCGAGTACGGCAACCGTAGCTAGCCCGGTCACTCGGGCCGGCGCGCCGGCCGTGGATTCGCAGGCCGCGCGCGTGTCGCGCCGGTGGCTGTGGTTGGTCGGGACGATCGCTCTGCTGTTGACCTTCGCCCAATCCCCCGGCCGGGTCTCCCCCGACACCAAACTCGACCTCACCGCCAACCCCCTGCGCTTCCTGGCCCGAGCCACCAACCTGTGGAACAGCGAGCTGCCGTTCGGGCAGTCGCAGAATCAGGCCTACGGGTACCTGTTTCCGCACGGCACCTTCTTCGCGATCGGCCATCTCCTCTCGGTGCCCGGCTGGGTCACCCAGCGGCTGTGGTGGGCGCTGCTGCTCACCGTCGGCTTCTGGGGGCTGTTGCGGGTGGCCGAGGCGCTGGGCATCGGCAGCCCGGCATCGCGGGTGGTCGGCGCCGCCGCGTTCGCCCTGTCGCCGCGGGTACTGACCACCCTGGGATCCATCTCGTCGGAGACGCTGCCGATGATGCTCGCGCCGTGGGTGTTGCTGCCGACGATCTTGGCGCTGCGCGCGTCGGGCAACCGGTCGGTCCGGGCACTCGCCGCGCAGGCCGGCCTGGCCGTCGCGTTGATGGGCGCGGTCAACGCGATCGCCACGCTGGCGGGCTGCCTGCCCGCGGTGATCTGGTGGGCGTGCCACCGACCCAACCGGTTGTGGTGGCGCTACACCGGGTGGTGGTTACTCGCGCTCGTCCTGGCGATGCTGTGGTGGGTGGTGGCGCTGGTGATGCTGCGGGCCATCAGCCCGCCGTTCCTGGACTTCATCGAATCCTCCGGGGTGACCACGCAGTGGTCGTCGCTCACCGAGATCCTGCGCGGCACCGACAGCTGGACCCCGTACGTGGCGCCGACCGCGACCGCGGGCGCGCCGCTGGTGACCGGGTCGGCGGCCGTCCTGGCCACCTGTCTGGTGGCCGCTGCCGGGCTGGCGGGGCTGGCCAGCCCGGCGATGCCGGCCCGCGGGCGGTTGGTGACGATGCTGC
This sequence comes from Mycobacterium paraffinicum, assembly GCF_001907675.1. Classification (GTDB taxonomy): domain Bacteria; phylum Actinomycetota; class Actinomycetes; order Mycobacteriales; family Mycobacteriaceae; genus Mycobacterium; species Mycobacterium paraffinicum_A. Next base: position 59,782 of record NZ_MPNT01000020.1, on the reverse strand, counting down.
TGGCCGGGGTGGTGCTGATGGCCGCCGGCTACAGCGGCGGGCTCGGCTCGCCGGTGGCGCACGCGGTGCAGGCGTTCCTGGACGCCGGCGGAGCGCCGCTGCGCAACGTGCACAAGCTGGGGTCGGTGGTCCGGATCCCGATCGTGCTGGGCCTCGCACAGGTGTTGGGCCGGGTCCCGCTGCCCGGTCGGAGGCCCGCCTCGGGATGGCTGCGCGCGTTCGCCCATCCCGAGCGCGACAGGCGGGTGGCGGTCGCGATCGTCGTGCTGACGGCGCTGCTGGTGAGCACCTCCCTGGCGTGGACGGGCCGGCTGACCCCGCCCGGCACGTTCAGCGCGATACCCCGGTACTGGCAGGAAACCGCCGACTGGCTCGACCGGCACAACACGGGTACCCCGATGCCCGGTCGGGTGCTGGTGGCCCCCGGGGCGCCGTTCGCCACGCAGGTGTGGGGCACCAGCCACGACGAGCCGCTGCAGGTGCTCGGCGGTAGCCCGTGGGGCGTTCGCGACTCCATCCCGCTGACGCCGCCGCAAACCATCCGGGCGCTGGATTCGGTGCAGCGCCTCTTCGCCGCCGGCCGCCCGTCAGCGGGGCTCGCGGATACCCTTGCCCGCCAAGGTATTTCGTACGTGGTGGTGCGCAACGACCTGGACCCGGACACGTCGCGCTCGGCGCGGCCCATCCTGGTGCACCGCGCCGTCGACGGGTCCCCGGGGCTGCAGAAGGTGGCGCAGTTCGGCGAGCCGGTGGGCCCGGGCACCCTCGCGGGCTTCGTCGCCGACAGCGGCTTGCGACCCCGATATCCGGCCGTCGAGGTGTACCGGGTCACCGGCGGTTCGGGCACCCCGTACTTCGCCGACCTGGACCGGTTGCCCCGGGTCGACGGCGGGCCCGAGGTGCTGCTGCGCCTCGACGAGCGGCGCCGGCTGCAGGGACAGCCGCCGTTGGGTCCGGTCCTGATGTCCGCGGACGCGCGCGCCGCCAACCTACCGGCGCCGACGGTGACCGTCACCGATACCCCGGTGGCCCGCGAGACCGACTACGGCCGGGTGGATCAGCATTCGTCGGCGGTCCGGGCCGCGGGCGATGCGCGGCACACCTACAACCGGGTGCCCGACTATCCCGTCCCCGGCGCCGACCCGGTCGCCGGGGCGTGGACCGGCGGCCGGATCACCGTGTCCAGCTCGTCGTCGGACTCCACCGCGATGCCCGACGTCGCGCCGGCGACCGCGCCCGTCGCCGCCATCGACGGCGACCCGGCGACCGCGTGGGTGTCCAACTCGCTCCAGGCCGCCGTCGGCCAATGGCTGCAGATCGATTTCGACCATCCGGTGACCAACGCGGCGCTCACCCTGACACCGAGCGCCACCGCCGTCGGCGCCCAGGTGCGCCGCATCCTGATCGAGACCGTAACCGGCAGCACCACCCTGCGGTTCGACGAGCCCGGCAAGCCCCTGGCCTCCGCGCTGCCCTACGGCGAGACGCCCTGGGTGCGAATCACCGCCGCGGGCACCGACGACGGCTCGCCGGGTGTGCAATTCGGCATCACCGACCTCTCGATCACCCAATACGACGCGTCCGGATTCGCCCACCCGGTCGAGCTGCGGCACACGGTGCGGGTGCCCGGGCCGCCGCCCGGCTCCGGGATCGCCGACTGGGACCTGGGTCCGGAGCTGCCCGGCAGGCCGGGCTGCGCCACGGCGCCCGATGGCGTGCGCTGCGCGCCGTCGATGGCCCTGGCGCCCGAGGAACCGGTCAACCTCAGCCGGACGCTGACCGTTCCGGCGCCGATGTCGGTGACGCCGCTGGTGTGGGTGCGGCCACGCCAGGGGCCCAAGCTGGCCGACCTGATCGCCGAGCCGGGCACCACGCGGGCGCGCGGCGACTCCGACATGGTCGACGTCCTCGGCTCGGCATACGCCGCGACCGACGGCGACCCGGCCACCGCGTGGACGGCGCCGCAGCGGGTGGTGCAACACAAGACCCCTCCCACGCTGACGCTGACCCTGCCGCGACCCACCCAGGTCACCGGACTGCGGCTGACGCCCAGCCGGTCAGCACTGCCCGCCCACCCGACGATGGTGGCGGTCAACCTGGGCGACGGCCCGCAGGTGCGCTCGTTGAAAGCCGGTGAACCCCAAACGGTTTCGCTGAATCCGCGAGTGACGGACAGCGTCACCGTGAGCCTGCTGAATTGGGACGACGTCATCGACCGCAACGCACTGGGCTTCGACCAGCTCAAGCCGCCGGGGTTGGCCGAGCTGGCGGCGCTGGGCGCCGACGGCAACCCGATCGCGCCCGCCGACGCCGCCCGCAACCGCGGGCGCGAGATCACGATCGACTGCGACCACGGCCCGGTCATCGCGATCGCGGGCCGGTTCCTGCACACGTCGGTCCGCACCACCGTCGGGGCGCTGCTCAACGACGAGCCCATTGCCGCGCGGGTGTGCGACCCTGATCCGGTCGCACTGCCGGCGGGCCAGCAGGAGCTGCTGATCAGCCCGGGCGCCCAGTTCGTTGTCGACGGCGCCGAGCTGACCCCGCGGGCGGCCGCCCCGGTCGCGCCCGCCGCCGTCGCGACTCCGGTGTGGCGGACCTGGGGGCCGGACCGCCGCGAGGTGCAGGCGCCGCCGTCGTCCACCTCGCGGGTGTTGGTCGTCCCGGAAAGCTTCAACCCCGGCTGGGTCGCGCGCACCAGCAGCGGGACTCGGCTGACCCCGGTCGCCGTCAACGGCTGGCAGCAGGGCTGGGTGGTGCCCCCGGGGGACCCCGGCACCATCACGCTGACCTTCCCGTCCAACGCGCCCTACCGGGCGGGGCTGGCGGTGGGGCTGGCCTTGCTGCCGCTGTTGGCCATGCTCGCGCTGTGGCGCACCCGCAGCCGGCGGACCGACGATGCGGCGGCCCGGCCGTGGAACCCCGGGGCGTGGGCGGCGGTCGCGGTGGTGGCGGCTGGGGCGGTGGTCGCCGGGGTGGCCGGCGTCGTCGTGGTCGGCGGGGCCTTGGCGCTGCGGTACGCGCTGCGCCGTCGGAGCCCGGACGGCGCCACCATGCTGCTCAGCGCGGGCGGCCTGATCCTGGCCGGGGCGGCACTCTCGCGGCATCCCTGGCGATCGGTGGACGGCTACGCCGGCCATTCCGCGAATGTCCAGCTGTTGGCACTGATTTCGCTCGCGGCGCTCGCCGCCTCCGCGGTGACGATGCCCGAGTGGGCGCGCGCGTCGCGCGACGAATAGCCGTCGCGGGTATTGGCTAGCCGTTTACCGGCTGATTCACTGGATATGCGGGTCTGTGTGACCGCCACCGTCCGAGGAGTTAGCGCCATGGGCTGGTTTTCCGCGCCGCAGTATTGGCTCGGCAGGGAGGTGCTCGAGCGGGGCGCCGCAGTTGTCTACCTGCTCGCGTTCGTCGCGGCCGCGGCGCAGTTCCGGGCGCTGATCGGGGAACACGGGATCCAGCCCATCCCGCGGTTTTTGGCCGGGCAGTCGTTTTGGCGGACCCCCAGCCTCTTTCACCTGCGCTACTCCGATCGCCTGTTCTCGGCGGTGTCCTGGTTCGGGGCCGCGCTGTCGGCGGCGATCGTCGCCGGCGCGGCCGACGCGGTGCCGCTGTGGGCCGCGACGCTGATGTGGCTGGCGCTGTGGGTGCTTTACCTGTCGATAGTCAACGTCGGGCAGACCTGGTACTCGTTCGGCTGGGAATCGCTGCTGCTGGAAACCGGCTTCCTGATGATCTTTCTCGGCAATTCCCAGGCGGCGCCGCCCGTGCTGACGTTGTGGATGGCCCGGCTGCTGTTGTTCCGGGTCGAGTTCGGCGCCGGGTTGATCAAGTTGCGCGGCGACCCCTGCTGGCGCGACCTGACGTGTCTGTACTACCACCACGAGACGCAGCCCATGCCCGGGCCGTTAAGCTGGTTCTTCCACCACCTGCCCAAGCCGCTGCATCGAATCGAGGTGGCGGGCAACCACTTCTCGCAGTTGGTCGTCCCGTTCGGGTTGTTCGCACCGCAACCGGTGGCCAGCGTCGCCGCGACGATCATCGTCGTCACCCAGCTGTGGCTGGTGGCGTCGGGCAACTTCGCGTGGCTGAACTGGTTGACAATCCTCTTGGCGTGCAGCGCCATCGACGAGTCGTGGTTCGGTTTGGTTGGCCTCCGCGGGCATCCGGCGTTTTCGGCGACGCCGGTGTGGTTCGCCGCGCTGGTGATCGCGTTCACGGCGGCGGTGCTGTTCATGAGCTACTGGCCGATACGCAACATGTTGTCCTCGTGGCAGCGAATGAACATGTCGTTCAACTCTTTTCATTTGGTCAACACCTACGGCGCGTTCGGCAGCATCGGCCGCGTCCGCCGTGAGGTGGTGATCGAAGGCACCGACGAAGCACACCTCACCGATCAGACGGTCTGGAAGGAATACGAATTCAAGGGCAAGCCCGGCGCCGTGCGTCGGCTCCCGCGCCAGTGGGCGCCCTATCACCTGCGGCTGGACTGGCTGATGTGGTTCGCGGCCATCTCCCCCGCTTACGCGCAACCCTGGCTGACGCCGTTCCTGCGGCGCCTGCTGCGCAACGATCGGCCCACGCTGCGTTTGTTGCGGCACAACCCGTTTCCGGACTCGCCCCCGAGGTATGTGCGCGCGCGGCTCTACGAGTACCGCTTCACCACACCCGCCGAGCTGCGCCGTGAGCGAGCCTGGTGGCATCGGACGCTGATCGGCGGGTACGTCCGACCGATGGCGCTGACGGCGGATTCGGGAACAGGACGGGGCTAGCCGGGCGCGGGCCGGTCGAGCAGTTGGAGACGCGCGTCGAGCAGACGTGGGTAATACCAGTAGTAGCCGGCGAGATATGCGAAGGCCACCGACAGCAACAGGCTTCGCAACGTGAAATGTCTTGCGTCACCGATGAAGCCGACAACTTGCAATGCCACGAGGATCCAACAAACGGTGATCATCAGTTTGGCAGAGCCCGCGACGGAGTCGCGCGTTCGCTCGATCAGTTGCCTCGCCGCCCGGCGCGTTGCCGGGTCACTGGGAAGAGCGCCTGAACGCATCGCCTTGGACACTTGACGACATTCAGAGAATGACAGTGTTTCGAGTGAGGGGCGCAGCCCCGCCATGCGGCGCACCGAGCCGAGCGCAGTGGCCAGGCCGATCACCAGTGCGACGATCGCGACGGCGATCCACCACGGTGCGCTGGCCCAGTGCGACGGGGACGGCTCGCTGGGGTAGTCGCCGACCATCACGATCGGTGTCAGGCCCACCATCACCACCAGGGTGTACAGCGGCCACTGCAGCCACCACGGTCTCAACGACAGCCACAACGACACGGACGAAACCTTATCGAAGCGCGGCCCAGGCTACGCGGCGTCGTCATCGTCGTCTTCACCGCGCAGCAGTTTTTCGGGGTGGTGGAAGGTGTTGGTGCGGGGTTGGTCGCGGTCGTGGTGTGGGGGTGGGATCCATTGGGTGTCACCCTTGGTGTTCTTTTGGGTGGTCCAGCCGCGGGGTTTGAGGAGGCGGTGGTGGGGTCCGCAGGCGAAGGTGAGGTTGTCGATGTCGGTGCGCCGCGATGTTGCGTAGTCGGTGACGTGGTGGACTTCGCAGAGGTAGCCGGGCACGGTGCAGCCTGGTGCGGAACAGCCTCGGTCTTTGGCGTAGAGGACGATGCGTTGGCCGGGGGAGGCCAGTCGCTTGCTGTGGTAGAGCGCTACGGGTTTGGCGTTGTCGAAGACGGCGAGGTAGTGGCGGGCTAGGCGGATGACGTCGCTGATCGGCAGGCGGGTGTCCCCGCCGGTGCGGCCGGTGCCGGCGGCGGCCTGCAGGTCGGCCAGGGTGGTGGTGATGATGATGGAGGCGGGTAGGCCGTTGTGTTGGCCGAGTTTGCCCGAGGCCAGCAGGGCCCGGTTGGCTGCCAGCAGTGCGTCGTGGTTGCGTTGGGCCGCCGAGCGGGCGTCGCGTTCGATTGCGTCCTGGGTGGGGGCCCCGTCGATGCAGGGGGTGTCGTCCAGCGGGTTGCACATGCCGGGGGCGGCGAGTTTGGCCAGCACGGCTTCCAGGGTGGCGCGGGCTTGGGGGGTGAGCAGGCCGCGTAGCTCCGCCATGCCGTCGGGGCCTTGTTTGCCCAGGGTCAGGCCGCGGCGGCGGGCGCGGTCCTCGTCGCGGTAGGTGCCGTCGGGGTTGAGGCAGTCGGCGAGGTGATCGGCGAGCTGGGCCAAGTGTTCGGGCCGGTAGTGGGTTGCGTGGGTGGCCAGCTCGGCCTCCACGGCGGCGCGGGTGGCCGCGTCGATCCAGCCGGGTAGGTGGCGGAAGAATTGGCGGATCACCGCCACCTGCCCACCGCCCAGTTTCCCCTGGCGTTGGGCGGCCGCGGTGGCCGGCAGGACCGGTTCCAAGGGTTCCCCGGTCAGCCCGCGCCGCGGCCCCAGATCGGTCGCCTCCTTGACCCGCTGTGACGCCTCGGCGTGGCGGATCAAACGTGGCCTCGGCGATCGCATGCGCCAGCGTGCCGCCCAACTCTTTGGGGCGTGGCCTGGCAGGCCAGGTTGTTGATCACCGGATGCTCGATGGCGGGCAGCTGACGGCGCGCCTGCTCGCAGCGTTGCAGCATCGCCAACTGCTGCGAAACGGTCATCGCCTCCACCGGCAGCGCACGCGCGCGAGCCAAGACTGAATCCAAGTCGTCGAACACCGCCTCGGCGTCGGGATGACCACGTGGACTCACACCGACAAACTAGCGACCCCCACCGACAACAACCCGCCGAAAAATCGCCACAGATGCACACTCGAAAAAGCCGCAAAAGGTTTGAATATTTTCGGCTAGAACCTCAACTGAGGTCCTCGACCAGGATGTCGTTGACCAACCTCAGGTCTTCGATTGCCTGGTGCACGAACGAGTCTGCTCGCTCCAGATCCTCCGGGGTGCTGTTAGGCCCCAATGACATGCAGAGGCGCATCGCCGTGTGGAAGTCATTGATCTCGGACTGCAGGGCAGCAGTCAACGCCGGATCCGGCGTGGGCAGGTGGGCCTGAAGGCCGATGGTTTGTTCGTCGTGGATCGCCGAGCATGCCGACCGCAGGGCGTTGATGTCGTTGGCTTCAATCGCGTTGACCGCCGCCTGCATGAACTTGGCCGTATTCGCCAGGTGCTCTTGGGCCTGCGAATACCACTCCGGAACGCCCGGGTAGACGGCGCTCGCCGTCCCCGCCGACGCCACGGCGAACAGAGCCGCCCCGACGGCGACACCACCCAGGCGCATGTGAACGTGCCGGACCCACCGCATGTCTTAAGGCTCCACGCCCGGGGACTCGATCGATAGGGCCTTCCGGCCCGCGCGCCGTAGGCCGCACTAGCGATGATGTGAGGACTAAATCCCCTCGCAACAGCCGCGGGCCACCGCGAAGGATCCGAGCATGAGACCAGGACTTGCGGGTTTGGCAACCGTGTTGGCGCTGTCCGGCTCGCTGTGGACGGCGGACTTGATGCTCGCTCCCGGTACCGCCCACGCCGTCTGCTCCACGAACAACGGCGGTAATCAGCCACCGGAGTGCGCACCGCCGGAGGGACCGCCGGGTTGCTACACCTCCCACATCTGCAGCCAGATGTGGTGCCCGAACGTGGGCCAGATGCGCCGGATGCCGGATTGGGACATGAACGTCTGCCACACCTACTACTTCGCGCCCGACTCCGGCCTGCCCGCGCTGATCGTCCAAGGACAGCCACCGGGTTTGCGGCTGCCGCCGAACACCGGCGTCTGCCCGCCCCTGGCCTGGATGTGTCCGTGAATTAGAGCGTCTCGTCCAGCTCGCCCAGCCGATCGGTCAACCGCAAATTCTCCGAGTAGTCGACCGGGCAGGCGATCACCGAGACGCCGTCCTCCGCTAACGCGGTCCGCAGCGTCGGCAACAGCTCCTCGGCATGAGAGATCCGATAGCCTTTGGCGCCAAAGCTTTCCGCGTACTTCACCACATCGGGGTTGCCGAACTTCACGTAGTAGTGGGCGCCGAGCTCGAGGTCCATCTTCCACTCGATCAGGCCGTAGCCGCCGTCCTCCCAGATCAGCACCACCAGCGGTATCCGCTCGCGGACGGCGGTCTCGATCTCCTGCGAGTTCATCAGGAACGCGCCGTCCCCGACGACCGCCAGCACCTTGGAATCGGGCCGCGCCAGCTTGACACCCAGGGCGCCGGGTAGCGCAAATCCCATGGTGGACAAGCCATTTGAGACCAGACAGGTGTTGCACTCGAACGTCGGATACAGCCGGGCCATCCACATCTTGGTGGCGCCGGTGTCGACCAGGACCACGTCGCCGCGGCCCAGCGCCGCGCGGGTGTCGGCCACCACCCGCGCCGGGGCCAGCGGATAGCGTGAGTCCTCTTGCCCGCGGCTGAATTCCTCGGCGAGCAGGCCGTGGCCGGGAACCTCCGGATCGGCCTCGTAGGCGTGGCCGTCCAGCCCGTCCGTCAGCGCGTCCAACGAAGCGCTGATGTCGCCGATGATCCCGACGTCCACCGAATAGTGGGCGTCGACCTCCGCCGGGAACCGATGGATGTGGATGATCTTCTTGTCGGCCTGCGGGTTGATCCGGACGGGGTCGAACTCCTGCAGCTCGTACCCGACGGCGATCACCACGTCGGCGTTGTCGAAGCCGAAGTTGACGTAGTCGTGCCGCATGAACCCGAGGGTCCCGATGCTGTTGGGATGGTCGTCGGGCATCACGCCCTTGCCGTGGAACGTGTTGGCGACGGGAATGCCGAATTCCTCGGAGAACCGCACCAGGGCCGCGGTGGCGTTGCCGCGGGCGGCGCCGTGCCCGGCCAGCACGACCGGCCGCTTGGCCTGGCGCAGGATGTCGACGGCGCGCTCCACCTGCCCTGGCGCGGGCGCGTCGGCGCGAACGACATTGCGCGGCAACGGCGTCAGGTCATAGTCCGTCTCGTCGACATCGATGTGCTCCGGGACGGCCAAGTACACCGCCGCCGGGCGTTCGGTCTCGGCGACCTTGAACGCCTTGCGGAACATCTCGGGGATGGCGTGTGCGGTGGGGATCCCGGCGGCCCACCGCGTGATGGGCGCGAACATCGACACCAGGTCGACGTACTGGTGCGACTCCTTGAACTCCCGGTCGTGACCGACCTGAGCGGAGATGGCGACCAACGGGGTGCTGTTGGTGGTGGCGTCGGCCACCCCCAGTTGCATGTTGATCGCGCCCGGGCCCAGGGTGCTCGACACCACCGCCGCCCGCCCGGTGACCCGCCCGTACATCTCGGCCATGAAGGCCGCGCCCTGCTCGTGCCGGGTGAGCACGTAGCGGATGCTCGACGACGCGAGCGCCTGCACGAAGTGGATGTTCTCCTCCCCCGGCAGGCCGAAGACCACGGAAACACCCTCGTTTTCCAGGCACTTGACCATCAGCTCGGCGGCTTTACTCATCCGGCACCTCCCTTGGGGGAACGATAGTGGCAGGGTGGGTGTTGGACCTCTTATCAACCCCGAAGCGAAGGATTGCAGCGTGCCCATCGCCACGATCAACCCGGCCACCGGCGAGACGGTGAAGACCTTCACCCCGGCAACCGACGAAGAAGTCGACGCGGCCATCGCCCGCGCCTACGCCCGATTCCAGGACTACCGCCATAACACCACCTTTGCCCAGCGCGCGGGGTGGGCAAACGCCACCGCCGACCTTTTGGAGAAGGAGGCCGACGACGTCGCCGCGATGATGACCCAGGAGATGGGTAAGACGCTGGCCTCGGCGAAGGCGGAAACCCTGAAGTGCGCCAAGGGTTTTCGCTACTACGCGGAGAACGCCGAGCAGCTGCTGGCCGACGAGCCGGCCGACGCCCAAGCGGTGGGCGCCAAGCGGGCCTACACCCGCTACCAACCGCTCGGGGTGGTGCTGGCCATCATGCCGTGGAACTTCCCGCTGTGGCAGGCCGTCCGGTTCGCCGCGCCGGCGCTGATGGCCGGCAACGTCGGGATCCTCAAGCACGCCTCCAACGTGCCACAGTCCGCCCTCTACCTGGCCGACGTCATCGCCCGCGGCGGCTTCCCGGACGGCTGCTTCCAGACGCTGCTGGTCTCCTCCAGCGCCGTTGAGCGCATCCTGCGCGACCCGCGGGTCGCGGCGGCCACCCTGACCGGCAGCGAGCCGGCCGGGCAGTCGGTCGCGGCCATCGCCGGTGACGAGATCAAACCCACCGTGCTCGAGCTCGGCGGGAGCGACCCCTTCATCGTCATGCCGTCGGCGAACCTGGACGAGGCCGCCAAGACGGCGGTCACCGCCCGCGTCCAGAACAACGGCCAGTCCTGTATCGCCGCGAAGCGGTTCATCATCCACACCGACATCTACGACGCGTTCGTCGACAAGTTCACCGAGCGGATGGCCGCGCTCAAGGTCGGCGACCCGACCGACCCGGACACCGACGTGGGCCCGCTGGCCACCGAGTCCGGCCGCGACGACATCACCAAGCAGGTCGACGAAGCGGCCGCGGCGGGCGCCACGATCCGCCTCGGCGGCAAGCCGATCGACGGGCCGGGCTGGTTCTACCCGCCGACGGTGGTCACCGACATCACCAAGGACATGGCGCTCTACACCGAAGAGGTCTTCGGTCCGGTGGCGTCGATGTACCGGGCTAAGGACATCGACGAAGCGATCGAGATCGCCAACGCCACCACCTTCGGGCTGGGGTCCAACGCCTGGACCAACGACGAGGCCGAGCAGCAGCGCTTCATCGACGACATCGAGGCCGGCCAGGTCTTCATCAACGGCATGACGGTGTCCTACCCCGAGCTGGGCTTCGGCGGCGTCAAGCGTTCCGGTTACGGCCGCGAGCTCGCCGGCCTGGGCATCCGCGCGTTCGTCAACGCCAAGACCGTCTGGGTAGGCGACGTCGACGCCGGGGACGCCGCCGGCGGCAGCAAGGTCGAATAGCCTGGCGCGCCGCCGAGTGTGGGGCCTATGGACGAGATCTTCGCGGTTTTCGTACTTAAGGCCCACACTCGGCGGCAGCAAGGTCGAGTAGCGCGTCAGGCCGACGCGGCGGCCAGGGCCTTCTCGTCCTCGTCGGCGAAGGTGTCCTCGAGCTGCAGCGGCGAGTAGTCGAGGTCGATTTCTTCCAGCGGCCGCCCGCGGGCGCTCGAGATGGTGCCGAAGCGGCGCATGCCCTTGTCGGCGGCGTACTGCATGAACTCGTCCACCGAGAGGCCGAACGGCATCGGGTCGTACAAGGAGAAGCCCTCCTCGATGAGGCGCAGCCCCAGCGGCATCAACTCGTTCATGCGGGTCTCGAACACGCCCCAGTTGGCGTCGTCGGCGGCGACGTGGCGGCGGCAGGTGAACGTGCCCCACGCCATGTGGCGCCGCTCGTCGTCGCCGATGCGCCGGACCAGCTCCTGCATGCCCGGCAGGATGCCGCGCTCCACGCAGATCTTGTGCCAGCCGAAGTAACCCGTGAGCGCCAGCATGCCTTCGACCATGTGGTTGTAGGTGACCGACGCCCGCACCTGGGCCGCCGGTGACGGGTCCACCGACAGGGCGTTGAGGCAGTCGGGCAGCTCCTCGTAGAAGATCGTCCGGTAGGTCGGGATGTCGTCGAGGTACTGGTGCAAGTCGTCGGTGACGCCGACGGCGTCGAGCCACATGCGGAACACCTGGACGTGCTTGGCTTCCTCGAACGCGAACTGGGTCAGGTACATCTCGTCACCCAGCCGGCCCTCGACCCGCATCGCCGACATGAACGGCTGGATGTCCTCGGTCACCGCCTCCTCACCGGCGATGAACTCCGCGCACAGCCGGATGGCGTAGTGGCGTTCGTCGTCGGTCAGCTGTTCCCAGTCGGCGCGGTCGCGGGAGAAGTCGATGTCGGCCGGGTTCCAGAACTTCGCGTTGCCGCCGGCGAACAGCCGCAGCGGCAGGCTGTCCCAGTTGAGTCCCCCTCGAACCATCGAGTTCGTATGCGTGCGTGTCATGTGACCTCCTCGGATTGTTGTGGGGCTGAGTGCACGGGCGGGTGCGGGGACGCCGCGAAGGCGGCCGCCAGCACCCCGACGAGCCGGCGCACGGCCAGGGCCGGTTGCTCCGGGGTGGGTTCATCGAGCCCGAGGATCGGATCCAGGCCGCGCATGTAGGGCGCGAGCGCCAGGTGCGGAAAGATCAAGAGCAGCAACGACATCAGCGCGTCGGTGTCCGAATCGGCGCGCAGGTCGCCGCGCACCTTCGCGTCGCGAACCAGCGGCCGCATCACTTCCAGGTAGTGCCGATGGATAACGTTCTGCACGCTGACGCGGGCTTCGGTGTCGACCTCGAGGGTCGCCGCGGCGTGCAGCGCGCGTTCGTGCGGGTGGTCGGCGAAGTAGGCCACCCAGGCGTCGAGCCAGTCGGTGAGAAACTCGAAGAACGGCCGGCTCGGGTCCAGCTCGCGAATGCGGCCTTCCATGTAGGCGCGCACCCGCTGGCTGGCGATGTCGGCGATGAACGCGTACAGGTCACGCTTGTCCGCGAAGTACTGGAACAGGCTGCCTTTCGCGACGCCGGCCTTGCGGGCGATGACGTTGAGGCTGCCGCGGGAGAACCCGTGCGCCCCGAATTCCTGTTCCGCGGCGGCGATGATGGCGGCACGGCGGGCGGGGTCGACCCGCGCCCAAGTCACCGTTGGCAATGGGACCTCCTCGCGTCGATGACCACTGGTCATATTACGGTGAGCTGCGTCACAGTCAAGGGGTATTGACCGATTGTCCTCTCCGAGCGCCCGGCTGGACGGGCGGTCGAATCGCACGGTCCGGCCGGTCGGGCGGCCGGCAGACCGGGGCAGGTGTCATCCACGTCAGCCGCCTGTTCGCCGCCACGTGCTGCGCGACAGGCGGTGGGATGAACTGTGGAACGTGCTGTTTCACGCCGACCAACGGAACCGGTTGGCGCACAGCATGATTACGGCCGCATCTGGTAGGCGCCGTTGATCGGCTGAATGTGTTCCTTCCAGACCTGGTCGCAGCGCGCGTGGTCGAACACCGGACGCCGGATCATCCGCATCGCGAAGCGGGCCTGCGCGTCGGTTGTGGCGGACTTGTCGCTCAGCTCCACGGCGTAGCCGTTGAAGTCGCGCACCAGCACGGCGAAGATCTCGTCGATCAGCGCCTCGTCCACCCCGGACAGCGGGACCTCCTCCAAGATCAGCTGGGCGTAGGGCACGGTGGCGAACAGCTGCCCGACCCCGAACGCGAAATCGACGTCCTTCTGCTGCGCGGCGTCGGGGGTGGCGCTGGCCAGCATGTCGGCCAGCACGTCGATCTGCTCGCGCAGCAGCGCGACGTTGGGCAGGTGCGCATAGCTCTCGAACGGCGCCCGCCAATCGTGGAACCGCACCTTGCCCAAGCCCCCGGTGGGGCCCTGGTTGAACAGGAACGCGTCATCGACCGCGTCGTCGCGACGGCCGATCAACGGCAGGTCACCGTTCGGCGCGAACAGGTAGTTGGGCATGAACTTGGCCAGCAAGCCGATGTTGATGTGCACAGTGCCTTCGAGCCTTGGCAGCAAACCGATTTCGCGGGTCATGGCCTCGAAGATGGTGTCCTTCTCGACACCCTTGGCGGCGATCACGTCCCACAGGGCGGTGATCACCCGCTCGCCTTCGCTGGTGATCTTCGCCTTCGTCAGCGGGCTGTAGAGCAGGTACCGGCGGTCAGCCGCCGACGCGCTGCGCATGTAGTCGCAGGCGCGGGTGGCGACCAGCTTCATCGCGATCAGCCGGGCGTACGCGTCGGTGAGCAGCCTCCGCACGTGGCTGAAATCGGTGACGACGGTGCCGTACAGGATGCGATTGGAGGCGTGGGTGACCGCCTCGTACATGGCGTGCGTGCACATGCCGACGGCGCCCCAGCCCAGGTTGTACTTGCACACGTTGACGGTGTTCAGCGCCGCGTGGAACGCCTCGGGGCCGCGGTGCAGGATGTCCGCCTCGCCGACCGGGTAGTCGCGCAGCGCGTAGTTCGCGACGAAGTTCTGCGAGTTGACCACGTTCTTGATCAACTCGTAGCGGTCGTGCTGGGAGTCCGCGACGAAGAAGACGTACTCGTCCGTGCCGGCGATCTTGCCGAAGGTCGAGACCATCCGCGCGACGTTGGCGTTGCCGATGTAGTACTTCTCGCCGCTGGCGACCCAGCCGTTCTCCGACGGGGTCAGGATCATGTCGGTCTGATAGACGTCGGCGCCGTGGGTCTGCTCGGACAACCCGAAGGCGAACACCTCGCCGGCCTCCAGCTGCGCGGCGGCCTTGCGCTTGGCGTCGGTGTTGTCGCTCATCCAGATCGGGCCCAGCCCCAGCGCCGTCACCTGGAAGGGATACCAGTAGTTCAGGCCGTAGAAGCCCACGATCTCGGCGAACTCGCTGATGCGGTAGGTGTCCCAGCGGCAATCGTCGGCGCCGTACTCCGAGGGCGTGAGCAGGGAGGCGAAGACGCGCTCGCGGCCGATGTGGTCCAAAAACTCGGAGTACCACACGCGTTCGTGGTCGTCGTGCTTCAGCCGCGCCTTGCCCCGCGACTCGAAGAAGTCGACCGTCGCGGCCATGATCTCGGCCGACCGCCGGTCTGGGTATTGGCGCTGCAGGTGGTTGGGATTGAGCAACATGACGAGCCTCCCGCGACTTCCGGTTCGGACGAGGGTGACGGTACTGCACCGTGGGGGCCGTCGGGGCGGACCGGAGCAAATCGGCACTGTTGTCCGACCACCGAGTCGACCTAGCATCAGTCACGTGTCAGAACTCAATACCGCCCGCGGCCCCATCGATACCGCCGATCTGGGCGTGACCCTCATGCACGAGCACGTGTTCATCATGACCACCGAGATCGCCCAGAACTATCCGGAAGCCTGGGGCGACGAGGACCGGCGGGTGGCCGACGCCATCGATCGGCTCAACGAGCTGAAGTCCCGCGGGGTCGACACCATCGTCGACCTGACCGTGATCGGCCTGGGCCGCTACATTCCGCGCATCGCGCGCGTCGCGGCGGCCACCGAGCTGAATATCGTTGTGGCGACCGGGCTTTACACCTACAACGACGTGCCGTTCCGGTTCCACTACGAGGGCCCGGGCGGCATGTTGGACGGCCCGGAGATCATGACGGAGATGTTCGTCCGCGACATCGAGCAGGGCATCGCCGACACCGGCGTCAAGGCCGGGATTCTCAAGTGCGCCACCGACGAGCCCGGCATCACCCCCGGCGTCGAGCGGGTGCTGCGCGCCGTCGCGCAGGCGCACAAGCGCACCGGGGTGCCGATCTCCACCCACACCCACGCCGGGCTGCGGCGCGGGCTCGAACAGCAACGCATCTTCGAAGAGGAAGGCGTCGACCTGACCCGGGTGGTCATCGGCCATTCCGGTGACAGCACCGACATCGGGTACCTCGAGGAGCTCATCGCCGCGGGCTCGTATCTCGGGATGGACCGGTTCGGCTTGGACGTAATCTCGCCGTTCGAGGAGCGGGTGAAGATCGTGGCACAGATGTGCGAGCGCGGGCACGCCGACAGGATGGTGCTCTCGCACGACGCGAACTGCTATTTCGACGCGCTGCCCGAAGACCTCGTGCCACAGATGGCGCCGAACTGGCATTACCTGCACATCCACAACGACGTCATCCCCGCGCTCAAGGAGCGTGGCGTCACCGACGAGCAACTGAAGACCATGCTGGTCGACAACCCCCGCCGCATCTTCGAGCGGCAGGGCGCATATGAGTGAGCCGGTCCCGCCGATCGGCACCCAGATCGCGGAACTGGCAGCGCTCGCGCCCGACGAGCCCGCCGTCACCTGCGACGGCCTGACCCTCACCCGCGCCGAACTCGACGCCTCGACGAACCGGTTGGCGCGCGCCTACGCCGACCGCGGCGTGGGCGTCGGCGACTACGTGACGATGGTGCTGCCCAACTCCGTGGAGTGGATCCAGGCCGCCGTGGCGTGCTGGAAGCTGGGCGCGGTGCCGCAGCCGCTGTCGGCGCGATTGCCGGACGCGGAACTGCAGGGGCTGCTGGACCTGCGGCCGCCCGCGCTGCTCGTCGGCCGCGAGCATCCCGAGATACCCAGCGTCCCAGCGGGTTTCACGCCCGGTCGGGAATGCTCCGAGCGGCCGCTGCCGGAAGCGGTATCGCCGGTGTGGAAGGCGATGGGGTCCGGCGGCAGCACCGGCCGGCCCAAGCTCATCGAATCCGCGGGCGACAGCCGGATACCGGCGGCGGTCGGCTACCCGCTGGGTGCGCAGCCCGGCGACACGACGCTGGTGCCGATCCCGCTGTCGCACAACACCGGGTTCAGCACCGCGACCATCGCGCTGCTGATGCGCCATCACCTGGTGGTGATGAGCCGGTTCGACCCGCACCGATTCCTGCGGCTGATCACCGATCACCGCGTCACGTTCCTGACCACGGTGCCGACGATCATGCAGCGGACACTGCCCGTCTACCACGCCGATCCCGGGTCCTACGACCTGTCGTCGCTGCGCCGGTTCTGGCACATGGGCGCGCCGTGCCCGCCGGCGATCAAGCAGGCCTGGATCGATCTGCTGGGCCCCGAGGTGGTCTGGGAACTCTACGGCGGCACCGAATTACAGGCGCTCACCTTCATCTCCGGGGACCAGTGGCTGACCCACCGCGGCTCGGTCGGCGTGGTGGTCGCCGGCGAGATGCGGGTGCTCGACGACGACGGCAACCCGTGCCCGCCCGGCGTGGTCGGCGAGATCTACATGCGGCCCGCCCCCGGCAGCGCGCCCACCTACCGCTACGTCGGCGCCACCGCCAAATCCCGCGACGGCTGGGATTCCCTTGGGGATCTTGGCCATTTCGACACCGACGGCTTCCTCTACCTGTCCGACCGCCGGGTGGACATGTTCACCGTGGGCGGCCGCAACGTCTACCCCGCCGAGATCGAGAACGCCTTGTCGGCGCACCCGGATGTGCTGTCCTGCCTCGTCGTCGGTGTGCCCGACCCGAACTCGGGCGACCTGGGTCAGGTGCCCTACGCGCTGGTGCACACCGCCGAGGGTTCCACGCTGGACGCCGCGGGTGCGCGGGAATTCCTGCGCGAAAGCATCGCGGGGTACAAGGTGCCGGCGTTCGTCGAATTCGTCGACACCCCGTTGCGCGACGACGCCGGCAAGGCGCGGCGTTCGGCGGTGCGCGCCGAGATCATCGAGCGCCTGGCGGCCGCGGAAGCGAGCTGACGGGCACCAAGAATTCTCCAAGGCCCCCGCCCCATGATCGGGCCATGCAGATCGAACCATTGAGCACCGAGCTGATCGAACGTTATCTGCGATCGCGCGAGTTGCGCTTCTTCCGCAGCGACGACGGCGAGGAGTTCATGATGCTCCCCAGCTACGAGCGCGGCAGGCTGCACGTGACCCTGCGGATCAACGGCCTGCGGCGGGACATCTTCGAGATCTCGATCAGCCCCGCGGGGCACTACGACGCGACCGAGCGGCCGCGGCTGATGGAACTGGTCAACGACTGGAACCGCGAAACCCATTGGCCCAAGGCGTTTGTGCGCGAGACCGCCCTGCCTGGCCACGTGAGCGTGGTCGGTGAGAACGCTTACCTGCTGACCGACGGCATCCACGTCGAGGCGTTGGGCAATCTCGTCCGATCGACCGTCGAGTACGGGGCCGACCTGTTCAAGAAGATCGACCGGGCCATCTGCCTGCCGTCCGCGGACACACTCGAGGAGTGGATGGACCGCACCGGCTAAGGCGCGATCGCGTCTGCCTCGGCGTCGGCGACTTCGTCGGCCGCGTCGGCTGCGGTCGGCCGCTCTCGTTTCTCCCAGCGCCGCAACGCTTCTCGGCAGGGCGACTCGACCAGCGCGTAGCTGACCGCGGCGATCGCCCACCCGAAGATCAGCGTCAGCGCCAACACCGAGGGCATCCGGCCGGTGAACGCGAACGTCCCGAGCACCGGGAACACCATGGCCAGCGCGGCCAGGTGCCACACGAACAGGCCGTAGGACCACCGTCCCAGCGTCACCATGACGGTGCTGCCAAGCAGCCGGTGCGGCGTATCGATCCGGTCCAGCACCAGGGGGGCGACCAAAGCGAACGCCACCAGCGAGCCCGCAGCCGTCTTCACCGCGAACTGCGTTGCGGTGCCGGGAATCAGGCCCTCGGGGCCGGCGAGCGGGGAGGCCGCCACCAGATAGGCCAGCACGGCGACGACGGCCATCACGACCCGGCCCGCCTTTTTCTGCGCCAAGCGCAGTAGCAGGCCGATCGGGCTGTGCACCCATTCCGCGAGCAACATGCCCGCGGCGAACCAGGAGAAGAACGCCGGCGGCCAGTTGAGCGGGTTGGTGCCGGACCCGGAATGGAGGGGCACCCAGCCCCACGCCCAGCTGAGCGCCGCCAGCGCGGCGATTGCCGGGACCCGCGCGCCGACCGGCAGGCGCCGGGCCAGCAGCGCCAGGATCGGCAGGGCCAGATAGAAGCTGACTTCGACGGAAAGGCTCCACATCTGGGTCAGCCCGCCGGTCAGGGTGAGGGGCACATAGATCTGGGTGAGGGTCAGGTTGGCCAACCACACGGTCGGGCTGGCGCGGTCTGCGTCGGGCAGCAGCGACAGGATGACGACGACGGCCACCAGGTAGGCGGGCATGATGCGCACGACCCGCGACCGCAAGTAGTGGCCGGTCCGTGGGCGCGGCCGCAGGCCGCGCGCCGCCGCGGCGTGTCCGCGCCACAACAGGAAGCCCGACAAGGCGAAGAACACCGCGACGGCCAGATCGAAGCGGCCGAAGAGGCGCCCGGAGACGCCGCTGGAGTGCCCGGTCTGGAACGCGACGTGCGTGACCACCACGCCCATGGCCGCGCACGCGCGCATCCCCTCCACCGCGGGCAGGAAGCTGCGGGTCCCGCCCACCTGTCGGCCATCGGTCACCCCCACAGTTTGCATCCGCGGCGTCGGGGAACGAATGGGTAGACCCGAAGGACGGGGCAACAGGTTCGTAAGTCGAGCCCTTACGTTCTGCTGTTAGGGTCAAACGGGTTTGCCTCGGTGCTTGCTCAGGTCGGGGTGGGTCGCGGCCGACGGCGCATAGCGAGAGCACTAGGAGGGCACAGCAACGTGAACCGAGCAGTCATGTTGCGGTTTGCCGCATGCGGCATCATCGGACTGGGCGCCGCCCTGCTGATCGCCGCCCTGCTGTTGTCGACCTACACCACCAACCGGATCACCAAGGTCCCGCTCGACATCGACGCCACGCTGATCAGCGACGGCACCGGAACCGCGCTCGACGCCGCGTCGCTGTCGACCGATCACGTCGTCGTCAACCAAAACGTCCCGCTGGTGTCCCAGCAGCAGATCAGCGTCGAATCGCCGGCGAACGCCGACGTGGTCACGCTGCAGGTCGGCAGCTCGGTGCGGCGCACCGACAAGCAGAAGGACAGCGGCCTGCTGCTGGCGATCGTCGACACCGTCACCCTCAACCGCAAGACGGCGATGGCCGTGTCCGACGACACCCACACCGGCGGCTCGGTCCAGAAGCCGCGCGCCTTCAACGACGAGAACCCGCCCACCGCGATGCCGTTGCGGCACGACGGGCTGGCCTACCGGTTCCCGTTCCACACCGAGAAGAAGACGTACCCCTACTTCGATCCGATCGCGCAGAAGCCGTTCGACGTCAACTACGACAGCCAGGAAGACGTCAACGGCCTGACCACCTACAAGTTCACCCAGAACATCGGCTACAACGCCGACGGCAAGCTGGTGGCCCCCGTGGCCTACCCGTCGCTGATGGCCGGCAATGAGGACGCCAAGCAGACCACGTCGGCATCGATGTGGGGCATCCAGGGCGGCGACCCCAACGAGCAGATCACCATGACCCGTTACTACGCCGCGCAGCGGACATTTTGGGTGGACCCGGTGTCGGGCACCATCGTCAAGGAGACCGAGCACGCCAACCACTACTTCGCCCGCGATCCGCTCAAGCCGGAACTGACGCTGGCCGACTACAAGGTGACCTCCAACCAGGACACCGTCGAATCGCAGGTCAACGCCGCCCGCGATGAGCGCGACCGGCTCTCGCTGTGGTCGCGGGTGCTGCCGATCACGTTCACCGCGGTCGGTCTGATCGCGCTGGTCGCCGGCGGCCTGCTCGCCTCGTTCAGCCTGCGCACCGAGAGCGCGGTGACCGATCCCGGCCTGGACCGGGGTGACCAGGACTTCTTCGGCCGCAGCGGGCTCGAGGAGCCGGTCCCCGGCGCCGAGGCCGAGACCGAGAAGCTGCCCACACAGCGCCCCACGGCGCACGATGATCCCGGTGCGGACGCGCCCACCCTGGGCTCCGACGAGCCACCCGAACCCGGGCCCCCCGAGCCCACCAGCCCGCCCGAACGGGAATAGCCCGCCGCGTGCGCTGGACCCGGCCCGGGTACGCGCTGGCCTTGGCGCTGCTGGTGGTCGGACCGCTGCTCAAGCCCGGCTACCTGCTGCTGCGCGACGCGGTGTCGACACCGCGCTCGTATGTGTCGGACACCGCGCTGGGGCTGACGGCCGCGCCGCGGGCGACGCCCCAAGACTTCGCGATGGCGCTGGCCTCGCACGTGCTCAACGGCGGCGTCGTGGTCAAGGCGATGCTGGTCCTGGGGCTCTGGCTTGCCGGTTGGGGCGCGGCCCGGCTGGTCGCGGCGGCGCTACCCGACGCGGGCATGGCCGGACAGTTCGTCGCCACCACCCTGGCGATCTGGAACCCCTACGTCGCCGAGCGGCTGCTGCAGGGCCACTGGAGCCTGCTGGTCGGCTACGGCTGCCTGCCCTGGATCGCGACGACGATGCTGACGCTGCGAACGGGCGCCGGCTCGTTCTTCGGACTGGCCTTCTGGACCGCGCTCGCCGGGCTGACGCCGACCGGTCTGTTGCTCGCCGCGACGGTCGGGCTCGTGTGCGTCGCCGCCCCCGCCGCGGGCCGGCCTCGCTGGCTGTGCGCCGCGGTGGCGCTGGGCGCCGCGCTGGTGGCGGCGCTGCCCTGGCTGACCGCGGCGGTCGTGGGCGCGTCGTTGGCCCCCCACACGGTCGCGAACACCTTGGGGGTCGACGCGTTCGCGCCGCGCGCCGAGCCGGGCCTGGGCACGCTCGGCAGCCTGGCCGGCCTCGGGGGGATCTGGAACGGCGAGGCCGTGCCGATCTCGCGGACCACCCTGTTCGCGGTGGCGTCGGCCGTGGTGCTGTTGGGCGTCGTGGCCGCCGGGTTGCCGACGGTACTGCGGCGCCCGGCGGCGCGTCCGCTGCTGGCGTTGGCGGCGGCGGCCGTGCTGGTGCCGGCCGCGCTGGCCACTGGCCCGGGCCTGCACCTGCTGGGTGCGGTGGTCGACGCCGTGCCCGCCTTCGGGGTGCTGCGGGACGGGCAGAAATGGGTGGCGCTGGCGGTACCGGGGTACGCGCTGGCGGGCGCGGGCGCGGTAGTGACGCTGCAGAAGTGGGTGTGGCCGGCGGTCACGGCGCCGGTCTGCTGCCTCGCGCTGATCTTCGCCCTGCCCGACCTCGCCTTGGGCGTGTGGGGCCAGGTGTCGCCGGTGCAGTATCCGCGCGGGTGGGCCGCGGTGGCCGCCGCGATCAACGAACGGCCCGCGACGGTGGCGGTGTTGCCGGCCGGCACCATGCGGCTCTACAGCTGGTCGGGCCGCGCCCCGGTGCTGGATCCGTTGCCCCGCTGGGTGCGCGCGGACGTGCTGAGCACGGGCGACCTGGCCATCTCGGGGACCGTCATCCCCGGCGAGGGCAGCCGCGCCCGGGCGGTGCAGCAGTTGCTGCTGGCCGGACCCCACCCGGCCGCGCTGGCCCAGGCCGGGGTCGGCTGGCTGGTCGTCGAATCGGACACCGCCGGCGACATGGGCGCGTCGGCCCGCACCCTCGACGCGTTGCCGCCGGTCTACCGCGACGAGGACATCGCGCTCTACCGGATCGGCGGCGACACCGCCGGGGTGCCCGCGGGCGCGCGCACGGCGACGCTGATCGCGCATCTGGCGTGGCTGGCGGCGCTGCTGGTGGGCGGGGCCGGCGCATTGGTCAGCGCGCGGCGCTCGCGGTCGGCGGCGCTTCCGCGACACTTAAACCACGGTGACGACACGCCGCCGACAAACGCCGCCAGGGATTAAGTCTCGCGGGTCGGCGCTTGGGGGTCGACTCTCGCCGGGCCGGCGCTCGGCGTTACACCACGCCGCTGACCGGGTGGCCGGTCCGCACGGCGTCGAGGACCGTGTGCATGGCGTCGGCGCTTTGCCGCCACGAGAACTCGCCGCTTCGGGCGTGGGCCTTGGCGCCGAGCTGGTCGCGCAGCACCGGGTCGGAAAGCAGCTCCTCGAGGCGGACCACCAGCTCCGCGTGGGTGTCCACCAGGATCCCGGTCACCTCGTCGACGATCGAGTCCGACAGGCCGCCCGAGGATCGGTAGCCGATGGTCGGCACCCGGTGCTGGGCCGCCTCGACGACCGCCAGGCCCCAACCCTCCTTGCGCGAGGGCAGCAGCTGCACCCAAGCGCTTTGCAGCACATGATGTTTGGTGACGTCGTCCACGTGACCGTGGAAGGTCACCGCGCCGGAGATGCCCAGCCGGCTGACGTGGTCGACGAGCCGCTGCCGCCACCAGCCGTCGCCGACGATGTCGAGGTGCAGACCGGGCATGCGCGGCCGCAGCTGCGCGACGGCCTCCAGCGCGTCCTCGATCTGCTTGTGCGGCACCAGCCGCGACAGCACCACCACCCGCGGCGCGGCGGCGCGCGGGCCGGACAGCGTTCGGGCCGGGGCCTCGTCGAGGCCGTTGCGCACCACCGCGATGTGCGCGTTGTCGACCCCGAGGGACACCAGGTCGCGCGCCGACGGCAGCGACACCGTCACGTATTGATTGCGCCGGTTCAGCCGCGGCGACAGCGTCGACTCGACGAACCAGCCGAGCCGGCCGAGCACGGGACCGGCGACCGGCCACTGCTCGCGGTGGCAGTGGTGCACCAGCACCGCCACCCGCCGGCCGTACACCAGCCGGGCGAGGAACGGCAGGCCGTTCTGGGTGTCGACGACCACGTCGGGCCGCACCCGTCGCAGCGGTCCGAGCCCCAGCCGCGCCCCGGCCATCGCGAGCAAAGCCCAGACGTAGACGGAGTACCGGCCGCCGGCGCGGTCGATGCGCACACCGTCGACCACCTCCCGGCGCGGCGACCCGGGGTAACGGGCCGTACGCAGCGTGACGGCGATGCCGCGCGCGGCCAGCTGCGCGCCGATGCGCTGCAAGTAGGCCTCGCTGCCGCCGCCCTGCGGGTGCCCGGTATCGCGCCAGCACAGCAGGAGCACGGAGCGCAGACCAGACATCACTGGTCAGCCTAGCCCGGGAACGACGAGCACCGGCGCTGCGTAGGGTTGGCCGGTGGCCGCGACCCCGGATCCCACCCGCGTTTTCGCGCGGCGGGCGACCCTGGCCCGCGCGCTGCGGCTGCTGTCCGAGTTCCGCTTCGAGCAGTCGGACCCGGCCCGCTTCTACGGCGCGCTCGCGGCGGACACCGCGGCGATGGTGAGTGATCTCTGGCTGGCCACGCACGGCGAATCCCCGGCCGGCCGCAGCCTGCTCGACGTCGGCGGCGGGCCCGGTTACTTCTCGGCCGCGTTCGCCGACGCCGGGATCCGTTACCTGGGCGTCGAACCCGACCCGAGCGAGATGCACGCGGCCGGGCCGGCGCCCGCGGGGGGCGCCGGAAACTTCGTGCGCGCCTCCGGGACGGCACTGCCGTTCGCCGACGACTCGGTGGACATCTGCCTGTCGTCCAACGTCGCCGAACACGTGCCGCGGCCGTGGCGGCTCGGCGCCGAAATGCTGCGGGTGACCAAGCCCGGCGGGCTGGCCGTGCTCTCCTACACGGTCTGGCTGGGGCCGTTCGGCGGGCACGAGATGGGCCTGACCCACTACCTCGGCGGCGCGCGCGCCGCCGCCCGCTACGCTCGCAAACACGGGCGTCCGGCGAAAAACAACTACGGGTCGTCGTTGTTCGCCGTGTCCGCGGCCGACGGCCTGACGTGGGCCGCCAGCACGGGGGCGGCGGTGGCCGCATTTCCCCGCTACCACCCCCGATGGGCATGGTGGTTGACCTCGGTCCCGCTGCTCCGCGAGTTCCTGGTGAGCAATCTGGTGCTCGTCCTGCGACCCCAATAGTGAAACGTGTTCTCGTTTCGCGTCGGCTTGGGTAGGGTGGCGCCCATGCGCGCCGGCAACGATGCAGCGCGGAGGCAATGAGGAGGAACGGCGCAGATGGCCGACAGCAAGACGGAATACGACAAGCTTTTCATCGGCGGCAAGTGGACCGAGCCGTCGACCGACGAGGTGATCGAGGTGCGCTGCCCGGCCACCGGTGAATACGTCGGCAAGGTGCCGCTTGCGGCGGCCGCCGACGTCGACGCCGCGGTCGCCGCGGCCCGCGCCGCCTTCGACAACGGACCCTGGCCCACGACGCCGCCCAAGGAGCGCGCGGCCGTGATCGCCAACGCGCTCAAGGTGATGGAGGAGCGCAAGGACCTGTTCACCGAGTTGCTCGCGGCCGAAACCGGCCAGCCGCCGACCAGCGTCGAGACGATGCACTGGATGAGCTCGATCGGGGCGCTGAACTTCTTCGCCGGCCCGGCCGTCGACCAGGTCAAGTGGAAGGAGATCCGCACCGGCGGTTACGGGCAGAGCATCGTGCACCGCGAGCCCATCGGCGTGGTGGGCGCAATCGTCGCGTGGAACGTGCCCCTTTTCCTGGCCGTCAACAAGCTGGGCCCGGCGCTGCTGGCCGGCTGCACCGTGGTGCTGAAGCCGGCCGCCGAAACCCCGCTCAGCGCAAACGCTTTGGCGGAGGCGTTCACCGAGGCCGGACTGCCCGAGGGCGTGCTGTCGGTGGTGCCCGGCGGGATCGAGACCGGGCAGGCGCTGACCTCCAACCCGAACGTCGACCTGTTCTCCTTCACCGGCAGCTCGGCCGTCGGCAAGGAGATCGGCCGCCGCGCCGCGGAGATGCTCAAGCCGTGCACGCTGGAGCTCGGCGGCAAGTCGGCGGCCATCGTCCTCGACGACGTCGACCTGCCCTCCGCCATCCCGATGCTGGTGTTCTCCGGCATCATGAACACCGGCCAGGCCTGCGTGGCCCAGACACGCATCCTGGCCCCGCGCTCGCGCTACGACGAAATCGTGGATGCGGTAAGCACTTTCGTGCAGGCGCTGCCGGTGGGCCTGCCGACGGACCCGGCCGCCCAGATCGGTTCGCTGATCTCCGAGAAGCAACGCGCCCGCGTCGAGGGCTACATCGCCAAGGGTATCGAGGAGGGCGCGCGGCTGGTCTGCGGCGGCGGCCGCCCCGAGGGCCTGGACAGCGGCTTCTTCGTGCAGCCCACCGTCTTCGCCGACGTCGACAACAAGATGACGATCGCCCAAGAGGAGATCTTCGGGCCCGTGCTCAGCATCATCCCCTACGACACCGAAGAGGACGCGATCAAGATCGCCAACGACTCGGTGTACGGTCTGGCCGGCAGCGTGTGGACCACCGACATCGAGCGCGGCATCGCGGTCTCGGAGAAAATCCGCACCGGGACGTACGGGATCAACTGGTACGCGTTCGACCCCTGTTGCCCGTTCGGCGGCTACAAGAACTCCGGCATCGGCCGCGAGAACGGCCCCGAAGGCGTGGAGCACTTCACCCAGCAGAAGAGCGTGCTCATGCCGATGGGCCACACAATCGAGGGCTGACGCCCGCTCGTCGACCGCGCGCTCACCGCGACCAGCGGCGAGCGCGCGGTCGGTGCTGTGTGTGAGCGCACCGCATCCCCGCGCCCCAGCCCGGCAAATTATGCAATAAAGCATAGAAACCAGCTTGTGACGTCTGCGTTAACCACGGGTCCCGGATGCCCTTCAGCGGCATCTCCCGTGCACCTGGCGTTACATAGGGAATAAAACTTGCTTACTGGACCGCTGTCTTATATGCTTCTCAGCATAATCATGGTCGGCGCATAGGCCGGGAGAGAATCATGTGGATCATCGAGTTGAACATCGGCGGTTATCAATTCACCCGCGAGATGCCCGACCTGAAGCGCCGGAATTTCCGCTTCAGCCCGCGCAGCATGCATTGGCCGGTACTGCGGCATTCACCCGCTGCATGACGTTGGCCACGGGAGGCACGAGAGTGGCGACCACGAGCGAATCAGTGCAGGATCTGACCCCGACGAAGCGCGGCGGCACGCGCAAGAAGATGTTGGCCAGCGCCGCCGAGGTGATGCGTGAACGCGGTGCCGCGGGAGTGACCATCGACGCGGTGCTCGCCCGCAGCGGCGCGCCGCGCGGCTCCGTGTACTACCACTTCCCCGACGGCCGCAATCAGATCCTGATCGAGGCGCTGCGCTACTCCGGGGACTCGATCACGGCGATGATCGACGACGCCGCCGAGCAAGGCGCCCGGGTGCTACTGGGCAAGTTCGTCGACTTCTGGGAGCGTCTGCTGACCGAGGGCAGCTTCAACGCCGGCTGCCCCGTGGTCGCCGCGGCGATCGGCTCGGACGCCGACGACGCCGCGCTTTCCGACGAGGCCGCCGCCATCCTGGGCCGCTGGTGCGCCGCGCTGACCCGGGCGTTCACCCACGACGGCTTCGATGAGCCGTGCGCCGCCTCGCTGGCGGTGATGTCGATCGCCTCACTGGAGGGTGCCATCGTGCTGTCCCGCTCGACCGGCAGCATCGACCCACTGCGCCAGGTCGGGGAACAGCTCGAATTCCTCATCAAGGCAAGGGAATTCGTGCTGCGCAACAATATCGCGGAGTGACTCCTCAGTCGCTGGCCGGCAGCGGCTTGACTTCTTTGAGCTGCAGCGCGGTTTGGCCGACGCTCAGGCTCCCGGCGCCCGGCTTGGTCACCAGCACCTCCGCGCCGGTCTCGTCGACGTAGCGCTTGCCCATCACGGTCCCGTCGGCGAAAGCCGGGTCCAGCTCGCCGGAGCGCTCGGCGCCGATCGGCACCATCGGCGCACCGCCACAACGCAAATCGTCGAGGCTGTCGGCGCTCCTGACGACGATCACCTGCGTGTCACACACCTGGCTGGCCAGGCGGGTTCCATTCTTGATCATGCACGTAGCCCTTCTAGCATCTCGATGATCTCCCGGCGAAGAACCTTGCCGGTGGGGGTCGTGGGCAGTTCGTCGCGAAACACCACCCGGTCCGGAGTTCGCGACCCGCGCAAGCTCTTTCGGACGTGCTCGCGCAGATCCTCGGGATCCGGTTCGGCACCGGGGCGGGGCACCACCACCGCGACGATCGCCTGGCCCCACTGCGGATCCTCCACGCCCACCACCGCGACATCCCTGACGTGCGGGTGTTCGACCAACACCTCTTCGAGCTCGGCGGGCGCGATGTTCTCTCCGCCGCGAATGATGGTGTCGTCGCTGCGTCCGCCGATGTACAGGTAGCCATCCTCGTCCAGCATGGCGATGTCTTTGGTTGGGAACCAACCATTTTCGTCGAGCACCGAGCCAATTCCGGTGTAACGCCCGGAAACCTGCTCGCCGCGGACGAACAGCTCGCCGGTCTCACCCGGTCCGAGGACGTTGCCGTCCTCGTCGCGGATCTCGATCTCGATGCCGGGCACCGGCTGCCCGACCGACGCCAGCCGCCTGGCAACCTGGGGCGCTTCGGCGGCCTGCGCCGCCCGGTGGTCGTCGGGGGTCAGCACCGCGATCGTCGAGCTGGTCTCGGTCAGGCCGTAGGCGTTGACGAAGCCCACGCCGGGCAGCAGTTCGAGGGCCCGGCGGACCAGCGGCAGCGCCACCTTCGAACCGCCGTACGCCAGGTTGCGCAGCGACGGCAGTTCGTGGCCGTCGGTCTCCAGCGCCGCGACGATGCGGTCCAGCATGGTGGGCACCACGGTCGCGGTGGTCACGTTCTCCGCGTTGATCAGCCGAACCCATTCCTGGGCATCGAAATTCGGGAGGTAGACCATCTTGCGGCCGGCGTACAGGTTGGACAGGGCGGCGCCCACCCCGGCGATGTGATAGGGCGGCACGCAGATCAACGCGGCGTCGCTCTCGGCGGCCGATTCGAACTCCACCGTGCCGGTCACGTAGCTGGTCAGGTTGTTGTGCGACAGCTCGACGGCCTTGGGTTGCGAGGTGGTGCCCGAGGTGAACAGCACGATCGCGACCGAGTCGGGGTCGGGGAATTCCGCCGCCGGCTCGCTCCCCTCCGCGGCCGCCAGGAAGTCGTCGGTGGTCATCAGCCGGCCGGAAGCCTCTCCGACCATGTCCCGGTAGCGGTCGTCGACGATCACCAGGGGTTCGGGCAGGCGCTCGATCAGCGCCTGGATGCCGTCGGCGGACAACCGGTAGTTGATCGGGGTGAAGGGCAGCCCGGCCCGTGCGGCGGCGAAGATGAGGACCGGCAGCGTGGCGCCGCCGGTGCCCACGTACGCGACGTGCTCGGCGCCCGACCCCGCGATCACGCCGGCGCCGCCGTCGGCCAGGTCGCTGAGCTGCTGCGTCGTCAGCCGCATGTCCCCGGAGACCACCGCCGTGCGCTCGGGGTTGCTAGACGCGGCCATCTCGAGCAGCAGCGAAATGCTCATCCTCGGTCTTTCCGGTTCGCCGATGGTTTACAAAACTAAGCCATAGTGTAACTTGGCGGCTTACGTGCCCGTCCAGCGTGGTGGGCGCTTCTCGGCGAAGGCGATCGCGCCCTCCTTGGCGTCGTTCGACGTAAAGACCGGAACCTGGATCTTCATCTGCTCGGCGAACCTGGTGTCGCGGCTCCAACCGCCCGACTCGACGATGATCCGTTTGGTGGCCGCCACCGCGAGCGGGCCGTTCGCGGTGATCTTCTCGGCCAGCGCGACGGCCGCGTCTAGCACCTTCCCCGGCTCCGCCAACACGTTGACCAGGCCCAGCGCATGCGCGCGCTCGGCCGAGAGCTGGTCGCCGGTGAGCGCCAGCTCCATGGCGATCGCATACGGGATGCGCTCCGGCAGCCGCAACAAACCCCCGCCCGCGGCGACCAGCCCACGCTTCACCTCCGGAATCCCGAAGGCCGAGTCGTGAGCCGCCACGATCAGGTCGGTGGCCAGCGCCAGCTCACAGCCGCCGGCCAGGGCGTATCCCTCCACCGCAGCGATCAGCGGCTTGGCCGGCGGGCGTTCGGTGAAGCCCATGCCGCGGCCCTCGACGACGACGTTCTCGCCTCGGGTGAACGCCTTGAGGTCCATGCCGGCGCAGAACGAGCCGCCCGCCCCGGTCACGATGCCCACCGACAGGCCGCTGTCGCCGTCAAGCCGGTCCATGGCGTCGGCCAGGCCCCGGCTCACCGCGGCGTTGACCGCGTTCTTGGCCTTGGGCCGGTTGATCGTGATGATCAGGATCCGATCCCGCTGTTCGACCAGGACTTCGGGTTCGTTGGCGTCTTCGCTCACGGCCACACAGCTCCTTCGGGTAGGAGTGGCTGCTTACTCGAGAAGATGGTAGCGGTCGACGGAAATGGCACTGGCACCAGTCGAGAGTCGCGTTTTCGCCGGCGACCCTCAGGCCGGCGCCATCGCGGCCTCGACAACGGTCAGTTCTTCGGAAAGCCCTGCGGCCCTGCGGATTTCGATGAAGTCAGCGACCATGGCCTCGGTCACCTCATGCGGGTCCTTGAGCGTGGCGCCGTCGGACAGCACCGAGATGTTGAGCTGGTCCACATAGCTCCACACGGTGATGTTGAGGCCGCTGCCGGCGGTCAACGGGCCCACCGAGTAGATCTCGGTGACCAGCGCGCCGCCCACCCGGCCCCGCTCACGCGGACCCGGCACGTTGGAGATGTTCAGGTTGAGGATCTTGTTGTGGCCGTCACGGCCTGCCGCCCAACGGAAGAAGGCCTGGGTGGGCGCGGGCGGCATGTAGGCCGCCCACCGGCTCACCAGTTCCGGCCCCATCAGTTGGTTGCTCTCCTTGGCGGCGATCGCGTTCTCGTGGCTGCACTGCACCCGCTCCAGCGGGTCGTCAGAATCGGTCGGCAGGCCGACCAGCACACCCGTGAAGCGATTGCCGGAGATCCGCTCCGGGGAGAAGTCGAAGCTCATCGGCACGGACGCCAGCAGCGGCACGGCCTGGCCGTCGTAGCGCAGCTGCAGGGTGCGCAGCGCGCCGGTGGCCATGGCGAGGACCATGTCGTTGATCGTCGCGCCCAGCCGCTTCCCGGTCTCCTTGACGTCGGCCAGCGCCAGGGTGGCGGTGGCGAACCGGCGCTCCGGGGTGATCTTGTGATTCATGAAGGTGGGGGGCGGTTCGAACGGCCGGCTCAACTCCGGCGACAGCTTGCGCGAGCTGCGGCGCACCCGGCCCAGCCCCTGCGCGGTGTAGCGGATCGTCGCCGGGATCCGCCCGACGTGACGCAGGTGGTCGGCGAACGCCGAGCCCATCAGCTGCCGCGGGCTGGGGGCGGGGTCGGACTTGTACGGGCCACCCTCGGGCCCGGGCTGCAAGTCCATGCCGCGGGCGAGCAGGTTGGCCGACGCGACCCCGTCGGCGAGCGCGTGGTGGATCTTGCCGACCACCGCGATCCGGTTGTTCGCCAGGCCTTCAACGAAGTACATCTCCCACAGGGGGCGGCTGCGGTCCAACGGCGTGCTGGCGATGCGTCCGATGGCCTCGTCCAGCTCGCGCCGGCCGCCCGGTGCGGGCAGCCGCCAGGGGCGGATGTGGTAGTCGAGGTCGACCTCGCAGTTCTCCCGCCACATCGGGTGATGGAACTTGAAGGGGATCTCGACCAGCTGGTAGCAGAACGGCTCCAGCTTGCCCAGGCGGGCGCGGATGACTTCGCGAAACGCGTCGATACCGAAGTCAAGGCGATCGGAATCGAGTTCGATCACAGCGGCTTTGATCGTGTGCATGTGCACGTTCGGCGTCTCGCTGTAGAGCAAGACCGCATCCCACCCGCTCAGCCGTTTCACCGCTGCCCCTGACCCATAAAGGGACCATACTCAGCGGCGGCGGTTCAGATAACCTCTTTGGCCGCGTTTGTCTTGGCGCGGTAAACCTGGTTCAGGAACAGCGAAGTCGCGTGCGCCGCGGCGCCCGCCCGCTCCCCGTCGATGAGGTCGTAGCCGTGGCCCGCGCCGGGCAGCTCCAGGTAGCCCACCATCGAATGCGATACCGCCCGCATCCGGTCAACGAAGCCGCGCGCCTGCTCGACGGGAATGACACTGTCCTTGCTGCCGTGAATCACCAAGAACGGCGGCGCATTTCGATGCACGCGCGCCATCGGCGACGCGTCGCGGAACACTTGGGGGTGGCGCTCCATCCTGCGCCTGACCACGACCCGCTCCAAGAAGTCGACGAACCGGTCCCGCTCGGGGGTCGACCGGTCCTCCCAGTCGTAGCGACCGTAGATGCCGACGACGGCGTCCACCGAGGTGTTCGCCCCTTCGGGCAGCTTCGCGTGGTACTGCGGGTCGTCGGGGGTCAGCCCGGCCAGCGCGGACAGGTGGCCGCCGGCAGAACAACCCGCCACCGCAACGAAATCGCGGTCGCCACCGAACTTGTCGACATTGGCGCGCGCCCACGCAATGGCCGTCTTGACGTCGACGATGTGGCGCGGCCAGCGGTGGTGCGGGGCGACGCGGTAATCGATCGCCAGGCACACCCAACCCTGCTCGGCCAACCGGGACATCAGGGCCGAGCCCTGACCCATGGCCTTGCCGTGCACCCAGGCGCCGCCCGGCACGAAGATGAGCACCGGTGCGGGCTGCGCGGGCAGGTCCTTGCGGCGCCAGACGTCGAGTACCTGCGCGGGGTGGTCCCCATAGTGGACCGCGCGGCGGTGGAGGTAGCGGCGCTGACGCATCGCGTCCCAAATCGGCGGCGTCCGTACCGCCGCGGGCCATTCCAGCTCCAGATCGGCGGCCGACACGATGCCCCGCAGGGCCGCGACGGACACGTCCTGAATGCTGACGTTGTCGCCGCGGACGGACTCGGCGGCTTCCTTTGCCTGACGCGGCTTGGCCATTCCGGAGAGGAAGTCGGGGGCGTGCCGGGCGCCCCAGATGCCCATCGCGGTCAGGCCGCCCAAGGGCTCGAGGTGCTTGCCGACGACCGGCAGCGAAGCACCGGCGACGCTCAGGGCCAGCGCGTAGTCGCCGGGACGCGCCCGCAGCAACCATTTCGCGCACGATGTCATACTCGGCCTCCTTGCCGTCGTGTGAGGGCAGCGTACCCCCGGCGCCAGGTCCAAAACTGACGTTTGCGTCGACGCATCCCCCGACATCGGAAAGGCGTCAGGGCCGTGGTTGCCCTGTGCCGGTTCGGCGTGTTGGGAGGGGCGGCGGAGTTTGCCACTCGCTGCGGAGAAGGCCGGTCGCGACACGCTCACATCGCCGCCAGGCAGGCGATCACGCGGCCGCCGATCAGGCGGAAACCGATCAACGTCAGTCCCACC
Organism: Mycobacterium paraffinicum; assembly: GCF_001907675.1. Classification (GTDB taxonomy): domain Bacteria; phylum Actinomycetota; class Actinomycetes; order Mycobacteriales; family Mycobacteriaceae; genus Mycobacterium; species Mycobacterium paraffinicum_A. The sequence continues at coordinate 27,359 of NZ_MPNT01000020.1, read as the reverse complement.
TGCGCGGCGAGCGCCGCGGCGCTGTCCACGCCGACCGACGCCCACCGAAACCAGGGGCCGACCTCACACGCGGACTCCAGCCGGACCCAGCGCGAACGGATGCCGATGTTCTCGGCGTCGAATTCGGCGACGCACCGCCCGCCTCGCGCCAGCAGCTCGGCGGCCCGCCCCAGGATGCGGCACGGGTCTCCGCCGAGGCCGACGTTGCCGTCGACCAGCAACACCGTCTGCCACAGACCCACGCCGGGCAGCGGGTCGAACACATCGCCGAGCAGGGCCGGCGCGCCGCCGCGGCCCGCCAGCCGGATCGCGGTCACGGACCGGTCGATGCCCAGGGCGGGTATCCCCCGCTGAATCAGTCGGGCCACCAATCGGCCCGGGCCGCAACCCAATTCGATCGTCGGCCCGGTGCACATCTGGGTGACGGCTTCGTCGAAGACTTCGTCGAAGGCATCCTCAGATCCATCACCGGGACATACATCGTCGGGACATCGCACCCCCAACCAGCGGTGCGCCGGGAGCGGCCGCAGCTCGCCGTCGTCGTGGCGAATCCAACATCGCTCGCCGCCGAGCGCCTGATCGTAGAGATGACCCAGCATTCACGTCCCTCGCGTCCTGCCCGACCGGGCGACCCACGCTCGGCCCCGGGGAGGGACGTTGCGACGACGCACCAGCAACAGCCTGCACGCTGACGCGTGCCGCGCTCGCCAGCATTCCACCGATACCCCGATCTTTGTTCGGCTAATCCACCGTTGGTGTACGCGCCAGGGAGCGGAATGGTTCAGCGATCAGGCGTGGACCTTCCCGTCTACCGACAGCTGAACCGTTCCGTTGTCCACGTGGACGGGGTAGGCGGTGACCGACGCGCCGCCCGAGACCTCGCACCCCGTCGCCAGGTCGTAGGTGAAGCCGTGCAGCGGGCAGATGACGACCCGGGCGTCGGCGAGCCCGTCGGCGAGCGGACCGCCGCGGTGCGGGCACACGGCGTCCAGTGCGCGCAGCGACCCGTCCCGTAACCGGAACACCGCAATCTGCCGGCCCTCGACGACAAAGGTGCGGCCCTCCCCGACCGGTATCTGATCCACCGGGCCCAGGTTGACGCCGCTCATCGGACCGGCACCTGAGGCAGCGGGATCAGCGGCAGGGACGAGCCGAACTGGTTGACCGTGGCGGGATTTCGACCGTCGACCCATGGGTCACGGTAGGAGTCGACCGACATCTGCATGTGCGCGTCCAGCTCGTCGGCGATGCCGTCGCTGTCGTCGACCACGATGCCCCGGATCCGGTCGATCCCCACGCGGGGCACGAAGTCGTAGGTGCGCTCGAGCCAGTTGGCGTTCTCGCGGTAGTACTGCAGGAAACGCCCGGTCAGCGTGATCACCTCGTCATGGGTGTCCACGGTGGCGAGCAGATCGCCTTTGCGGACGTGTGAGCCGGCCGCACCGCCGACGTAGATCTGCCATTGGTCGCCCTCGATCGCGACGACGCCGACGTCCTTGCACAGCGCTTCGGCGCAATTGCGCGGGCAGCCGGTCACGGCCAACTTCATCTTGCCGGGGCTGGGTATCCCTTGGAAACGCTCCTCGATCGCGATACCCAGCGCCGTGGAATCCCCGACACCGTATCGGCAGAAATCGCTTCCTACACAGGTTTTCACGGTGCGGAAGCTCTTGCCGTAGGCGTACCCGGACGGCATCCCGAGATCCGACCACACCGACGGCAAGTCCTCCTTGCGCACACCGAGCAGATCGATGCGCTGGCCGCCGGTGAGCTTGATCATCGGGATCCGGTACTTGTCTGCGACGTCCGCGATCTTGCGCAGCTGCTCGGAGTTCGTCACGCCGCCCTTCAGCTGCGGGACCACGGAGAAGGTTCCGTCGCGCTGGATGTTGGCGTGCACCCGGTCGTTGATGAAGCGGCCGTCGCGTTCGTCGACGTATTCGTCACCCCACATCATGTGCAGCAACGAGGCCAGCGCCATCTTGGATCCGGCGTCCTCGCGGCCTTCCGGCGCCAGCGCGGCGAAGACCGAAGAGACCGAGTGCAATCCGAGCTCGCGAACCTTGCGCATCAACTCCGGTTTCTCATAGGGCACACCGGGCACGTACCAATTCGCCTCGGCGTCTTCGGAAACCGCACCGTCGGCGGCCCACTCGACGATCTGGGCGACCAGGCCCTTGCATGACCCACAGCCTTTGCCGGCCCGGGTTGCCGACATCACGCCCTCGACCGACGTCTGGCCGCCCTTGACGCAGTCGACGATGGTGGCTTTGTTCACGCCGTTGCAGTTGCATACCTGCGCGTCGTCGGACAATTCGGCGGCCCCGGTCGCTTCGTCCGGCGCGCCGCCGATGTCGAACATCAGCGACACGCGCTCGGGCGGCAGCGGCAGCCCACGGTCGAAGGCCTGCATCAGGAAGGCCACCTTGCTGACGTCGCCGACCAGCGTGGCCCCCACCAGCTTGTCGTCGCGCACCACCACGGTCTTGTACACCCCGCGCCGGGGCTCGGAGTACTGCACGAACTCGTCGTCGTCGCGTTCTGGGCTCTTGATGCCCATCGCCGCAACGTCCACGCCGGCGACCTTGAGCTTGGTAGCGGTGCGCGACCCATGGTATGCCGCATGAGGATTCGTCCCGGTCAAATGGTCGGCGAGCACCGCGGCCTGCTCCCACAGGGGCGCAACCAGACCATAGACCTGCCCGCGGTGCTGCGCGCATTCCCCCACCACGTAGACGTCGCCGTCGTCGACCGACCGCATTTGGTCGTCGACGACGATGGCGCGTTCCACCGTCAAACCGGCGCGCACCGCAAGACCGACGTTGGGCCGGATGCCGGCCGCCATCACCACCATGTCGCAGGGCAGCCGGCTACCGTCGGCGAACTCGATCGCCGATGGCAGACCGTCCTGGGTGAGCATCCGGGTGGTCTTCTTGCCCGTATGCACCTCGATGCCCAGCGCCTCGACGAGGCGCCGCAGGATGCCGCTGCCCTGGTCGTCGAGTTGGGCGTTCATCAGCGTGGGACCGCCTTGCACGACCCCGACCTGCAGCCCCCGGTTTTGCAAGCCCCGCGCGGCCTCGAGCCCCAAGAGGCCACCACCGACGACGGCGGCCCGGCGTCGCCCTTCGGCGAACTCGATCATGCCGGCGCAGTCGTCGAGGGTGCGGAAGCCGAACACGCCGGGCGCCAGTTCCTTGTTGTCCAGCCAGATGCCGTCCACCGGCGGGAAGAACGACCGGCTGCCCGTGGCAAGGACCAGCTTGTCGTACCGCACGGTGGTGCCGTCGTCGGCGTGCACGAGGTGCGCGAACGTATCGATGCTCACCACGCGCACCCCCGCGCGCAGGTCAATGTCGTTGTCGGAGTACCAGTCCAGCGGGTTCAGGTAAATCTCGCCGACGTCATCGGAACCGGCCAACACGTTCGACAGCAGAATCCGGTTGTAGTTGCCGTAGGGCTCGTCGCCGAACACGGTGATGGCGAATCGCTCGCCCCCACCGCGGGCCAGGATCTCCTCGAGGGCGCGGGCGCCCGCCATGCCGTTGCCGATCACGACCAGGGTTGCCTGACGGACCGAATTGTGGCCGTTTGTTTCGGGTTTGGCCAAGAGTGTCATGCGGCTTCCTTCGGTGACTAGATCTCGACCAGTCCGATGTCGACGAACACCGTCCCGCTGAATCCGTCGGGCGCGGCGACGGAGACCTCGAGGACGGTGTCGGCGAGCAGGTCTTCGACGACCCGCAGCGGAACGTGCACGGCGTCTTTGGCGCCGATCGGGAAGTAGCGCATCGGGGCGCCGTCGCGCATCAGCACGATGGTGATCAGCTCGTCCGTGCTGTTACCGCCGCGAAAGTAGACCGGCTGGGCGACCGACCCGGCCGGCACCACGTAACGCAGCGACGCGTCGAGCAACGCCGGCGCATCGTAGCCCTTGCCGTCGAATATGAAGGCGCCCTGCAGGAATCGGGGCGTGCTGTCATCACCCATGCGTTCAATCTCCCTCCCTTGATGTGACTGGCTCGGCGTCGGCGCCGGCCGGGGACACTGCGACCGCACAAACCTTGAACGACGGCATCCGGGAGTGCGGGTCCAGTTCCGGATTTGTCAGCCGGTTGATGCACGCCGCACCGCCCCAGTGGAACGGCGCGAAGACGGTGTCCGGCCGGATGCCGCGGTCCATGCGGGCGGTCATCACGACCTCGCCGCGGCGGGTGGTCAGACGGACCTTCTCCCCGTCGCCCACCCCCACCCGCCGCGCCAGCGTGGGATGCAGCTGGGCCACCGGTCCGCCGTCGCCGTCGGCGAGCGCGGCGACTCTGCGGGTTTGGGTACCGGACTGGTATTGGCGCAACACGCGCCCGGTCGTGAGGTAGTACGGGTAGTCGTCATCAGGCAGTTCCGCCGCACCCTGTTGTTCGGTCACATGAAAGTGTGCGCGCCGGTCAGGCGTCGGGAAGTCCTCGACGAACAGCCGAGGGGTGTCGGGGTACATCGCGGACGGGCACGGCCAGAACACCCCGTCGCCGGCCTCGATTCGTTCGTAACTGATTCCGCGGTAGTCGGCCTTCCCGCCCTGGCTCGCTCGGGACAGCTCCTCGAAGACTTCCTTTGGATCTGCCGAAAAGCCCTGTGCGCCCAGTCTCTTGGCAAGATCGCTCATCACGTCGAGGTCTGAACGCACGTCGCCGGGCGGCGCGATCGCGGCACGACGCATGATGACGCGGCCCTCCAGGTTCGTCATGGTTCCCGACTCTTCGGCCCACTGGGATGTGGGCAGCACCACGTCGGCCAGCGCGGCCGTCTCGGACAAGAAGATGTCGGAGACCACCAGGAAGTCGAGCGCCTTGAGCCTCTCGGCCACGTGCAGCGCATTCGGCGCCGACACCGCGACGTTGGACGCCAGCACCCACAGCGCGCGCACGCCGCCCGAACTGCCCATCCCGCTGAGCATTTCGTACGCCGATTGGCCCGGTGCGGGGAGGTCGGCTGGGTTGATTCCCCATACCCGCGCCACGTGGGCCCGCGCGACCGGATCGTCGAGTCTGCGATATCCCGGGAGCTGGTCGCACTTCTGCCCGTGTTCGCGGCCGCCCTGCCCGTTGCCCTGACCCGTGATGGTGGCGAACCCGCTGAACGGACGGCCCGGCAGGCCCAGCGCAAGCGCGAGATTGATGAAGGCTTGCGCCGTGTCGGTGCCGGAGCTGTGCTGCTCGGCGCCACGGGCGGTCAAGATCATCGCGCGATCGGCCTTGGCGAGCATCCGCGCCGCGACGACGATGTCGTTCTCGGGCACGCCGGTGATCCGTTCGGCCCTATCCGGCCAGTAGAGGCGCACGCCCCGGCGCACCGCCTCGAAGCCCGTGGTGCGCGCAGCGACGTATTCCTCGTCGATAAGTCCCTCGCGGGCAATGACATTGAGCATGCCGTTGGCCAGCGCCAGGTCGGTGCCGGGGACGGGCTGCAGGTGGAGGTCGGCCCGAGCGGCGGTCGCGGTACGCCGGGGGTCCACGACGATGTGCTTGGCGCCGCCGTCCCGGCCCTCGTCGAAGAACTGCATCGCCGGAGGCATCGTCTCGGCGGGGTTGCTGCCGACCAGCAGAATCACGTCCGCCTGCGCGATATCGGCCAGCGGGAACGGCAATCCGCGGTCGATACCGAACGAGCGGTTCGTCGCCGCCGCCGCCGACGACATGCAGAACCGTCCGTTGTAGTCGATCGCCGAGGTGCGCAGCGCGACGCGGGCGAACTTGCCCAACTGGTAAGCCTTTTCGTTGGTCAGGCCACCACCGCCGAAGCAGCCCACCGCATTCGGCCCGTGGTCGCGCTGCGCCCGCTGGAAGGCGGCGACGACCCGCTCCAGCGCCTCGTTCCAGCTGGCCCGTCGCAACGGAGAGCCACGATCGTCGCGAATCAGTGGACCGGTCAAGCGGTCCGGGTGACCCAGCAGGTCAGCCGCGGTCCACCCCTTTGCGCACAGCCCACCGCGATTGGTGGGAAAGTCACGCTGTGGAGCGAGCTCGACGCGGCCCCCTGATGTGTCGAGCGTGATCCCACATTGCAACGAGCAATACGGGCAGTGCGTTTTCGTCGGCGCCGGCGCCATCGGCGATCACCGCTTGGCTGAAGGGCCGGCGCGCAATCCGCCGGCCCCGCATTTGAGACCTCCCATGTCGCCCTCCCGATAGGCCTTCGCTTCCGAAGCTACGTGCGGCGTGTTTCGGAGGTATTTCCACGGATTGTCCTAGGGACTACCGCGGCCTCACCGCGGCGATCCGAACAAGAAATCTTGCAGCAGGCCGTTCACCCGGGCCGGGTCTTCCAGCGCCGCGAGGTGTGCGATCCCGTCGAGCACGCGAAACGACGAGCCGGGGATCGACTCCGCCATGGCCCGGGTTTCCGCGACGGGGAAGGTGGCGTCCTCGGCGCCGGCGACCACCAGGACCGGGGCCGAGATGGTGTGCAGCAGCGCGTGCTGGTCCGGCCGAGCGGGGACCACGCTGCGGACCGCCCAGCGGGCCGAATCGATGTTGACCGCCCGCAGGCTGGCGCGCACGGTCTCGACGACGTCCGGCCGGGTGCGCAGCGACGTCGGCCCGAGGAACGCGCGCAGGGCCGACCGTGTCAGCGGGGGCCGGAGGCCGCCCAGCGCCGCGGCCGTGCGCAACATGGCCGCGTATTTCACCTTCTGCAGGACGCCGGCCTTCGACGCCGTGCAGTTCATCAGGACGGCGCGGTCGAGGCGGTCGGGGTGCCGCGCCGCGAACGTGGCGCCGATCATGCCGCCCCAGGAATTGCCGACGATGTGGGCCTTGTCGATACCGAGCCCGTCCAGCAGGTCGACGACGCAGCGGGCGCAGTCGGTGAACGTGAAGGCCGACCGCAGGGGCTCGCTGCCGCCGTGGCCGGGCGGATCGACCAGCACCAGACGGTGGCTGGCACCGAACCTCGCGGCCTGGCCGGCCCAGAGGTCCCCGGTCATCAGCAGGCTGGGCCACAGCAGCACCGCGGGCCCGGTGCCCTGGCTGACCTGCACGCGGATCTTGCCGAGCGCGGTGTCGACGAACCGCGCAGCGAGCTTCGGAGCGTTCCCGGCCACGTTGCCTCCCGATGTCTATCCCCGCATATCACTCATAGCAGGCCGCGCGGTGTTCCGCGTCGGTGATACTGATGCGGTGCCGAACACCGATGTTCACCCCGACCTGCGGCGGGTCGCGCGATTCGCCCCCCGACGAATCGTCGGCCCCCGGACCCTCCCGCTGATGCGGGCCGCGATGGCGCTGCGCAGCCGGCTGAGCAAGCCCGTCCGCGACGTCGAAGTGATCACACTGGGTTCGGGGGCCGGTGTGCGGCTGTTCCGCCCGGTCGGCGTCGCGGACCCGGCCCCGGCGCTGCTGTGGATCCACGGCGGCGGCTACGTGATCGGCAGCGCCGAGCAGGACGACCGGCTCTGCAGCGAGTTCAGCCGCCGGTTGGGGATCACCGTCGCGTCGGTGGAATATCGCCTGGCGCCCGAACATCCCTATCCGGCGCCGCTGGAAGACTGCTATTCGGCGCTGACCTGGCTGGCCGGTTTGCCGTCCGTGGACCGGTATCGGGTGGCCATCGGCGGCGCCAGCGCCGGCGGTGGCCTGGCCGCGGCCCTGGCGCTGCTGGCCCGCGACCGCGCCGAGGTGAGCCCGGCGTTCCAGCTGCTGACGTATCCGATGCTGGACGACCGGAGTTCGGCCACCGCCGCCAGGTCGCACTATCGGCTGTGGGACAACCTCAGCAACCGGTTCGGCTGGTCGGCGTATCTCGGGGACGCCGACCCGCAGGTCGCGGTGCCGGGGCGGCGCGATGACCTGAGCGGGCTGCCGCCGGCCTGGGTCGGGGTCGGCACCCATGACTTGTTCCACGACGAGGACCTGGCCTATGCGGAGCGCCTGACGGCCGCCGGGGTACCGTGCCAGGTCGAGACGATCCCGGGCGCCTTTCACGGCTTCGACCTGATCCTGCCGAAAGCCCAAGTGTCGCAGCGGTTTTTCGACAGCCAGTGCGCCATGCTGCGCGCCGCCCTGGCCACGGTGCCGTGATCGGCGGTCACATCGAGAAGTAGACGAGTTCGCCGCCGATGATGGTGGCCGCCACCATGCCGGCGTCCAGCTCAGCCAGCGCGGTGGCCGGCGGCTCGCTCAGGACACAGAGGTCCGCCGGCTCTCCGATCGCCACGGTGCGCGGCTGGCCCGGCCGGTCCGGCCGGCCGAGGAACATCGTCAACGCCTCTCGGGCGGAGACACATTCGTTGGCGTTCAGGACGGCGCCACTCGGGGTGGTGCGGTAGACGGCGGCGCGCATCGCCGTCCAGGGGTCACCGTGGCCGAACGGCATGTCGGTGGACAGGGCCACCGGCACCGTCGCCTCCAGCAGGGAGGCGACCCGCCACAGCTGGGGATGTTCGGCCGCGGGGACGTCGGCGAGGTAGTGATCGCCCCGCTCGGCGACGAGGTTGGGCTGCGTCACCACCGTGACACCCAGCTCGGCGAGGTCGGCCACGTTGTCCTCGGGCACGACGGCGGCGTGCTCGATCCGATCTTGCGGGTGGCCGCCGGCCGCCCGCAGGGCCGCGATGGTGACCACCAGTTGGGCCGCGGTCACGCAATGCACGGCGACGGGCCTTCCCGCGCCGTGGTGGCCGGCGATCCAGTCCGTCAGGGCGTCCAGGTCGAGGCGGTCGTCGTGCAGGATGATCTTGCCCGGGGACAGAAAACTCGGCCGTGGCCGGAACTCGCCGTGCCGGTGCGCCACCATGAGCGACACCATGTCGTCCGCGTCGAGGTCGGGGGTGGCGTCGGTGACGCCGGTGACGCCGGTCGCGGTGATTCGCCGGCTCAGCTCCGCCAGGTCGCTTTCGCGCCGCTGCAGCAGGTCCGACCAGCCGTGGTCCGCGCTGCGCAGCCGGCCGTCGGGATGTTCGGAAAACCCGATCCGACCGAGCGCCTCGGAGTTGAGGATCCACAGCACACCGCTGCGGTGCTGGATGCGCACCGGGACGCTGCGCACGATGGCGTCCAGCGCGTTCCGGTCCAGATCGCCGGCGACCGACTCGTGGTAGCCGATGGCGCGGATCCAACCGTCGGGGCCCGGCGTCGCGTTCGACAGCAGTTGCGTCAGTTCGGCTTTGGTGCTGACGCCGGGAGGTCCGACGAAGAACGAATCCAGCGCCGAGGCGGCCGAGCGCACGTGCACGTGGTGGTCGTGCAGGCCGGGCAGGACGGTGCCCCCGCCGGCGTAGAGCACGCCCTCGCCACTCTCGGCGACCAGGCCGTCGCCCATTTCGTCGATGTGGTCGCCGAGCCGGATGTCGGTGGTCGTTCCGTCCAGCAGCGTCGCGCGCCGAATCAGCATCGCCGGCAACTCCTTTCGGCCACCATCCGGCGCACGGCCTCGTTGTCGGCGCCTAGCCGCGCCGCCGGGCGCCCCGCCGGTGGAAGCCGCGGGGGCGGCGCGGGCCGGTTCGACGCCGACGCTTGGGGCGGCAACACCGCATAGCCTGCGGCGACGGCGGCCATCGAGACTTCGATGAGCTCACCTCCGCCGCGGCTCAGCGAATCGGCGACCACCCGCGCCGCCTCCAGCCCCGTCAGCGGATCGGCGATGGCGTCGGCGCAGAACACCGGTCCGTCGGCGGCGACGCCGACCAGGCCGCCGGCCACCGCGGCGTCGTCGCCGAACGCCGGCCTGGTGCCGTCATAGCCTTTGATGCGCAACCAGATTCGCCCCTCCCCCGGCTCGACGTCGTCCGGCCCGAGCCTGCGCCGCGCCAGCGACGCGGGTCGCGAGCCTTCGATCACGATGTCGGCGACGGTGAGCAGCGCGCACAACTCGTCGGCGTTGGTGTCGAAATCGACGCAATACGAGAGCTTTTCATCGTTCATCCAGTCGAAGAACGCCTGGCTGCCGCCGCGGGTGCCGTCGGGGCGGCGCGGGCTTTCGACTTTGACGACCGTCGCGCCGGCCAGGGCCAGCAGCTGCCCGCACAGCGGGCCGGCCCACATCGAGGACAGGTCTGCGACCAGCAGGCCGCCGACGTCGCGCGACGGCCCGCGGGCGCCCCTGGGTCGGATACGGGGCGCCGCGGCCGCGGCCTCGCCCAGGGCAGCCGCCGGGATGTCGAGCAGGGTCGCGCGCTCGACGACGGCGGAGCGCGGATGCGTTGTCACCCAGCGCCGCAACGCCGACCACGGGTCTGTCCCCACGTCATCGGCCTGCACGAGCGCGGGGACGGCGGCGGCGTCGTCGGGGCGCGAAAGCGTGATCGCGCACCAACCGTCGGCGGCCGCCAGCAACCGGGTTGCGCCCCCGGCGGAGACACGACCGCCGCGGGTCAGCCCCAGCAATGCGGCCCGTCCGGCCAGCAGGTCGGCGGCGTCGACGGTGATGCCCAGCCGCTGGCCGACGGCCGTGGCCACCCGCTGGGCGTGCGAGAGCACGTTCGCGCGGGAGAAGTCGGGCGGCCCGTCCGGCAGGCCGGTCAGGTAGGCCAGCCCGCTGCTCCCCCACGACGCCGTAGCCGAGCTCACACCTCCCATTGTGCGCGCGGCGGTCTTAGAACTGGAGCGCGCTGAATCGCCAGTCCAGCACCGCGCGGTCCGGCTCGCCCGCGCTGACGGCGTAGACCAGCGACCGCAGCCGCAGCACGCCGCCGTGCGGCGTCGGCTCGGCGGACTCGACGTGCAGCTCGCTGTACAGGGTGTCACCCTCGTGGACGGGTCCGGTGTGATCACAGGATTCCCAGCCCAGCACCGTCACCAGGTTGGGCAGCAGCCGGCTCGCCTGCGCGAGCGCGAGCCCGATGGTATGGCCGCCGTACACCAGCCGGCGCCCACTGACCCGCGAATCGTGATGGGTGGCAGCGATATTCAGGGTGAGCCGGGCGAGCTCCGGCGCGCCGCTGACGACGTCGCCGGTGCTGTGCAACACCGCGCCGGCCAGGGCCGGCACGAAGTGGGGACCGGGCACCTTGTCCCGGAACACCTCGCCGTCCCAGTCCGCGGTCGGGTCGGCGGCGGGGGCGGGCGCGTCGGCCCCGATGGTGGACAGATCGTCGTGCGGCGCCTCGTCGGGCCGCCAATCGGGGCCGGCGGGCAGCATGCCGCATCGGTAGAAGTCGAGCACCAGCCGGTCGTCCTGGTCGACGGTGGTCATCCGCAGCGCCGCCATCCCGGTCGGCGCGCGGCCCGGCTTGGCTGAGTTCGCCCGCAGCCCAACCACTTCCGTGCGGGTGAACAGGGAGTCCCCGATGACCGGGAACCGGTGGAACGTCAGCCCGCGGTAGAACAGGTTGGCCTTGACGCGCTGGGTGGCCAGCGTCGACTGCCCGATCGCCACGTCGCAGACCAGCGCCGGATGCGCCAGCGGGGCGGCCAGGCCGGTGACGGCGGCGCACAGGCCGGCATCCAGGGCGAGCCGTAGCCGATCCCCGATGATCGCCTGGTGCGCGGCGGCCAATCCCGAGGACAGCGTGATCACCGGCGCCCAGTCGAAGACCTGACCGACCGAGAGGTCGTCGAAGTAGGGCCCGCCCTCCCGTACACGCGCATAAGTCACGGGGCCAATATGGCACACGTGAGAAGTGAGCTGAACGACGAAGAACAGATGCTGGTCGCCACGGTGCGGACATTCATCGACCGCGACGTCAAGCCGACCGTCCGCGACGTCGAACACGCCAACACCTATCCCGAGGCGTGGATCGAGCAGATGAAGCGGATCGGCATCTACGGCCTGGCGATTCCCGAGGAATACGGCGGTTCGCCGGTGTCCATGCCCTGCTACGTGCGGGTCACCGAGGAATTGGCGCGCGGCTGGATGAGCCTGGCCGGCGCGATGGGCGGGCACACCGTGGTGGCCAAGCTGTTGACGTTGTTCGGCACCGAGGAACAGAAGCGGGCCCACCTGCCCGCGATGGCGACCGGCGACCTGCGGGCCACCATGGCGTTGACGGAGCCGGGCGGCGGCTCGGACCTGCAGAACATGACGACCACCGCTGTGCCCGACGGTGCCGGCCGCCTGCGGATCAACGGCGCCAAGACGTGGATCAGCAACGCCCGGCGGTCCGGTCTGATCGCGCTGCTGTGCAAGACCGATCCGAGTGCCACGCCGCGCCATAAGGGCATCTCGATCGTGCTCGTCGAGCACGGCCCCGGCCTGACGGTGTCGCGGGACCTGCCCAAGCTGGGCTACAAGGGTGTCGAATCCTGCGAGCTGTCCTTCGACGACTTCCCGGCGCCGGAGTCGGCGGTGCTGGGCGGCCGGATGGGCGAGGGGTTTTCGCAAATGATGAAGGGCCTGGAGACGGGCCGCATCCAGGTCGCCGCCCGGGCGCTGGGTGTGGGCGCCGCCGCGCTCGAGGACGCACTGGCCTACGCGCAGCAGCGGGAGAGCTTCGGCCGGCCGATTTGGCAGCATCAGTCGGTGGGCAACTACCTGGCCGACATGGCGACCAAGTTGACCGCCGCCCGTCAGCTCACCCGCTACGCCGCCGAGCGCTACGACAGCGGGGAGCGCTGCGACATGGAGGCGGGCATGGCCAAACTGTTCGCCTCCGAAGTGGCGATGGAGGTCGCGCTGAACGCCGTGCGGATTCACGGCGGCTACGGCTACTCGTGCGAATACGACGTGGAACGCTACTTCCGCGACGCGCCCCTGATGATCGTCGGCGAGGGCACCAACGAGATTCAGCGCAACGTGATCGCCGGGCAGCTCATCGCGCGCGGCGGCATCTGAGTTCGAATGTGCGGGCTTGACGCCTTGGTGTGCTGTATATTTGCCTGACTTCTGGCACCAGCAAAGCGGCGCGGGAGTAAAAGTTACTGCGACGAAGGAAAGTCGGCTGCCATGAGTTATCCCCCAGGGCCGTACGAAGGCTCGCCGGAATGGCAGGGTCAGCAGCCGGAATGGCAGGGCCAGCCCCCGGGTTGGCAGGGCCAGCAGCCGGGCTGGCCGGGCCAGCAGCCGGGCCAGCAGCCGGGTTGGCAGGCGCCGCAGCCGGGCTGGCCGGGCCAGCAGGAGCCGGACAACTACCTCGTCTGGGCCATCCTGTGCACCGTGCTGTGCTGTCTGCCGTTCGGAATCGTGTCGATCGTCTACTCCACGAAGGTGTCCGGACTCTGGTCCCAGGGGCGGTATGCCGAGGCGCAGGCCGCCGCCGACAACGCCAAGAAATGGGCCATCATCGGCGCCGTCGCCGGTGCCGTCTTCGCCGTGGTCATGGTGATCCTCTACGTGGCCATCGGCGTGATCGCCGTCTCCAACCTGCCGTCAACCACCACCACGACGTATTCCGGCTTCTGACAACGCTTTAGGCGCTTCTTAGTCGCGGGTCGCGTCCACCAGGCCCCAGGCCAGCGCGGTGCCGGCGTCGACTGTGCGTCCCGACAGCACCAGATAGGCCGTGCGCCACCGGCCGATCCGACGGGTGACGCTGAGCGTTCCGCCGGCGCCGGGGATCAGCCCCAGCTCGAGTTCGGGTAGGCCGAACACCGAATCCTGCCGCGCGGTCACCCATCCGCAGAACGCCGCCATCTCCAGCCCGCTGCCCAGCACGCGGCCGTGCACCTCTGCCCGGCAGGCGCGACCGAGCCGGGCGGTGAGCGCATCGAGCACCAGCGCCGGGCTGTGCCGGGTGCGGGCCAGGTGAGCGCTCGCGGGGTCGGCGAAGGTACCGAACTCGGCGAGGTCGCCCCCGCTGCAGAACGACGGACCGTTGCCGCGCAACACGATCCCGGCCACGGATGGGTCCAGTTGCGCGACGGTCAGCGCCTCCAGCAGCGCGGCGCGAGCGTCGGTGGAAAACGCGTTGTGGCGGCGCGGCCGGTTGAATGCGATGCACAGGGTGTCGCCGTCCCGCTCGGCCAGCACCGGGTCGGCGATGTCGGGCATCCGGGCCGGACCACGTTCACCGAGCCAACGCGCGAATTCGGGGCCGGCCTGCAGTGTCGAGTAGGCCAGCGATTCGGTCACCACCGCGGCCAGCGCCGGGCCGCCGGGGACCACCCCGCGCAGCACGTCGTCACAGACGCTGCTGGCGTGCGGCCAATGGTGACACCGCGCGGTCAGCTCGGCGAGCGCGTCGGGCACCGACTCGACGGTGACCGCCCGCCGATCGTCACAGCGGTCCTCGGTGAGTGTGAAAGTGGCCGCCTGCAGCCATGATTCACTTCGGGCGAGGTCGGAAGCGGCGCCGTGCGCCAGGATCACCCCCGGCGGCGATGCGGGGACGGCATCCGGCGGGCTCGCCAGGTCCACCACCTGGAACATGGGTCACACCGAGTATTTCTCGATCAGTCCGTTCTTGTAGAGCTTGCCGGTGTCGGTGCGCGGCAGTTGCGCCTCGAACGCGATCGATTTCGGACATTTGTAGTGCGCCAAGCGGTCTCGCAGCCAGACCAGCAGCTCGTCGGCGAACTCGTCGGTGGCCTCGCTCGGGTCCACAGTCTGCACGGCGGCCAGCACGCGCTGCCCCATCTCGTCGTCGGGAACCCCGAAGACCGCCGCGTCCAACACCTTCGGGTGGGTCACCAAGAGGTTCTCGGCCTCCTGGGGATAGATGTTCACCCCGCCCGAGATGATCATGTGGTGGCGCCGGTCGGTCAGGTACAGGTATCCCTCCTCGTCGAGGTAGCCGATGTCGCCGACGGTGGCCCAGCCGCGCTTGTCGCGCGACGCCGCGGTTTTCGTGGGGTCGTTGAGGTACTCGAACGATGAGCCGCCCTCGAAGTAGATCTCACCGGCCTGCCCGGGCGGCAGCTCGTTGCCGCTCTCGTCGAGGATGTGCACGGCGCCCCCCATGGGTTTGCCGACCGAACCGGGGTGCGCCAGCCACTCTTCGGCGGTGATCAACGTCGACCCGTGCGCCTCGGAGGAGGCGTAGTACTCGTCGATGATCGGCCCCCACCAGTCCATCATCTGCTTCTTGATCTCCACCGGGCACGGCGCCGCCGCGTGCATCACCCGCTGCAGGCTGGAAAGGTCGTACGAATTACGCACCGCCTCAGGCAGTTTCAGCATGCGGGTGAACATCGCGGGAACGAACTGGCCGTGCGTGACGCGGTGCCGCTGAATGGCGTCGAGGCAGCCTTCGGCATCGAACTTCTCCATCACCACCGTCGTGACGCCGCCGGCCTGCGCGCTCATCGACCACACCGAGGGCGCCGTGTGATACAGCGGCGCCGGGCTGAGGTAGATCGAGTCCGGGGTCATCCAGAAGCTCACCAGCGCCGACATCATGCCGGGCGCCTCGGACGGCGGAACGTGCGGCAGCTCGCGTTTGATGCCCTTCGGCCGACCGGTGGTCCCCGACGAATACTGCAGCAGGTCGCCCTCGCGTTCGTCGTCGATCGGGGTATCGAGCTCGCCCGCAACACATTCGGGATAGCGCTGCCAGCCCTCGAGTTCATCGTCGGCGATCAACAGCAGGTCGGGCAGGCCCCCGGGAAGATGCTCGGCCAGGTTCTCGCACGTCTTGCGCAGCGCCGCCGACCCGATGATCGCCTTGGCGGCGCTGTTGTCGATGATGTAGGCGGCCTCGGCAGCGGTCAGGTGGGTGTTGATCGGCACGTAATACAGGCCGCTGCGCCGCGCCGCCCACATCACCGCGTGGATGTGTTCGTTGTTCTCCATCAGGATCGCGACGGCGTCGCCCTCGACCAGGCCGGTGCGCCGGAAGAAGTGGGCCAGCCGGTTGGCCCGCGCCTCGAGCTCGTCGAAGGTGATGACCGTGCCGGACGGGTGAAGGATGACGGCGGGCTTGCCGGCGCCGAGGTACTCGCGAATCTGCATGCGCAGACTGTACCGCCGAAAAACTTGACGGGTGTCAAGTGGTCGGTCGACGGCCCGCGCCTGACCTACGATGAGCGGGCAGGGTCTCCCCCGATCGCGGAGTGCGCCGATGACCACCGACACACCGGACGCCCCGTCGGGTGTGGTGACGTTCCTGTTCACCGATATCGAGGGGTCCACCCGACGGTGGGAGGCCGATCCCGACGGGATGCGCGCGGCCCTGGCCGTGCACGACCAACTGTTCCGGGAGACGGTGGCGGCGCATCGGGGTTGGTTGTTCAAGCACACCGGCGACGGGGTGTGCGCGGTGTTCAGCTCGCCGAAGGCCGCGGTCGACGCGGCGGTTGCCGCGCAACGGGGCCTGCAGCTGCCGGTGCGGATGGGCATCGCCACCGGCGAGGCGGAGATGCGCGGCGACGACTACTTCGGCGCAGTGCTCAACCGCGCCGCGCGCGTGATGTCGGCCGGCCACGGGGGCCAGATCCTGCTCGACGGCGCCACAGCGGAACTCCTCACCGGGGTTGACCTGGTCGACCTGGGCCCACGCCGGCTGCGCGACATCGCCAAACCCGTTGCCATCCATCAGGTGCGGGCACCCGGGCTCAGCAGAGACTTCCCGCCGCTGCGGGCCGTCGACGCCGTGCCGGGGAACCTGAAAGCGCCGGCAACCACGATTATCGGCCGGGAATCGGACATCGTCGAGGTGCAAACTGCGCTCAAAGCCCATCGGCTCGTCACGCTGACCGGAGTCGGCGGCGTCGGCAAGACACGACTCGCGCTCGAGGTGGCCAGCCGCCTGGCGAATGACTTCGCGGACGGCGCTTTCCTCATCGAGCTGGCAACCATCGGCGATCCGGCCGCGGTGCCCGATGCCGCCGCGGCCGTTTTGGGCATCATCCAGCAGCCGGAGATGAGTCTGGCGGACAGCATCGCGATGGCCTTGGCGGGCCGGTCGCGGCTGCTGGTGTTCGACAACTGCGAACACGTCCTGGATGCAGCGGCTGAACTGATTGAAAAGATCCTTGAGCACTCGGCTACCGTGACGATTCTTGCCACCAGCCGCGAGGGTATGTCGCTGGGCGATGAACAACTATGGACGGTACCCTCGCTGGACCACGGTCGCGGGTTGGCGTCACCCGCGGCGACGCTGTTCATTGAGCGCGCACAGGGTTTCGCGCGGGGTGTGTCCTTGACCCGTGGCGACGACGCGGCCGCAGTCATCGAGATCTGTCGCCGCTTGGATGGGATACCCCTGGCCATCGAATTGGCCGCCTCGCGGATGGTGTCCATGTCCCCGACCGAGCTGCGCGACCGGCTTGACGACCGGTTCCGGCTGCTCGTCGGATCCCGGCGCGGGCTGGAACGGCACCAGACGTTACGGCACATGGTCCAGTGGTCCTACGATTTGCTCCACGATTCGGAGAAGGCTCTGCTGCAACGCTGCTCGGTGTTCGCGGGAGGGTTCGGCCTTCCGGCCGCCTGCGCGGTCACCGGGTCCGGTGACGACCTGACCACCCTGGACCTGCTGCACGCGCTGGTTCGCAAGTCGCTGCTGGTGGCCGATCGTTCAGCGTCGCGAACGCGCTTCTCGATGCTGGAGACCGTCCGGCAGTTCGCCGAGGAACAGCTCGTCGCCGCGGGTGAAGCGCACGACACCCGCAATGCGCACGCGCGGTACTTCGCCGGCCGGGAAAACGATGTCATGAGGCTGTGGGACAGTGCCCGACAGCGCGAGTCCTACATCTGGTTCACTGACGAATTACCGAACCTGCGCAGCGCATTCCGATGGGCCGCCGATGCCGTCGATCTCGACACTGCCATCGCGATCGCTTGGTACGCAACGGTTCTCGGGCTGTGCGTCGAGCAGTACGAGCCGGTTCAGTGGGCGGAGGAACTCATCGAGTCGGCGAAAGCCGTCGACCACCCGAGGCTGGCGCACCTGTACCTGGCCGCCGTGCAGTGCTACGCCAACGGTCGCATCGAGGATTATTTCCGCTATAGCGAGGCCGGGAAGGCTGCGATCATCAGCGGGAGGTACGACGAGATTGCGGAGGCACTCGAGCCGATGCTCGGGGTAGGTAATATCGTCGCCGGGCACCCGGAACGCTGGGTTGACTGGTGCCGCAACATCATTGAGCGACGCCCCCACCCGCACACCTTCGTGCACGCCTGCCTGGTCTACGCGTTGATCATCAGCGGGGAAACCGCGGCCGCGATCGCGGCATCGCAACAACTCCCGGCGGCCGCGGAGACCTCGGACAACCCAAACGTTCGATCGCAGGCTCTGCTGGCATATGGGTACGCCAACTCCGACGCCGAGCCGACGCAGGCATACGACGCGTTGGCCCGGGGCCTGACGATCGCGCGCGAAAGCGGTAACCGCCAACAAGAGTCGCACCAGACGCTTATCCTGTCCCGGCTGGCCGTTTCGCAGGGCAACCCCGCGGATGCCCTCGACCTGCTGACCGTGTCAATGCGAAACTTCTTCGATTCGGGCAGTTTTGCGTTGGTCCGCAGCCCGCTGGCGGTCCTCGCGGCATACCTGGATCGCCTCGGCCATCTCGCGCCGGCGGCCACCATCAGCGGATTCGCCGCCACGCCGCTGACGTCGCACGCGTTTCCGGAAATCAACAGCGCGGTCGCACACCTGCGCGCCGCCCTCGGCGATCGGGAGTACGAGTCGTTGGCCGCAAAGGGGGCGGCCATGACCATCGCAGAAATGGTCAATTATGCACTCGACCAGATCGACAGGATCCGGGCGGAACCGGCCGCCTCCGAGAATGCCTAGTCGGCGTCGGCCAGCCGCTGCTTGAGCGCCTCGAACTCGTCCTTGACGCCGGTGGGCAGCTTGTCGCCGACGAACTCGAACCACTCCTCGATCAGCGGCAGCTCTTCGCGCCACTCGGCGGGGTTGACCGCGAGCGCCTTCGCGACGTCCTCGGCCTCGACGTCGAGCCCGTCCAGGTCCAGGTCGGCCTCGGTCGGCACAATGCCGATCGGGGTGTCCTGGCCGCCGGCCCGGTGCTCGATGCGGTCGACGATCCACTTCAGCACGCGGCTGTTCTCGCCGAAGCCCGGCCACAGGAACTCGCCCTTTTCGCCGCGGCGGAACCAGTTGACGAAGAACACCTTCGGCAGCTTGGACTCGTCGGAGTTCTTGCCGAGGTCGAGCCAGTGCTGGAAGTAGTCACCGACGTGGTAGCCGAGGAACGGCAGCATGGCCATCGGGTCGCGGCGCACCGTGCCGACCTTGCCCTCCGCGGCGGCGGTCTGCTCGCTACCCATGGTGGCGCCCATGAAGACGCCGTGCTGCCAGTCGCGGGCCTGCGTCACCAGCGGCACCGTGGTCTTGCGGCGGGCGCCGAACAGGATCCCCGAGATCGGCACGCCCTGCGGGTCGTCCCACTCCGGCGCCAGGATGGGGCACTGCGACATCGGCGTGCAGTAGCGCGAGTTCGGGTGGGCCGCTTTGGTTTCCGTCTCGCGGATGTACCAGTCGTTGCCCTTCCAGTCGATCAGGTGGTCGGGTTCGCCCTCCAGGCCTTCCCACCACACCTCGTCGTCGTCGGTCAGCGCGACGTTGGTGAACACGGTGTTGCCCGCGGCGATGGTGCGCATCGCGTTCGGGTTGGACTTCCAGTTGGTGCCCGGGGCGACCCCGAAGAAGCCGAACTCCGGGTTGACCGCGTACAGCCGGCCGTCCTTGCCGAAGCGCATCCAGGCGATGTCGTCGCCCAGCGTCTCGGCGCGCCAGCCCGGGATGGTCGGCTGCAGCATCGCGAGGTTGGTCTTACCGCATGCCGACGGGAAGGCGGCGGCGAAGTAGTAGGCCTTGTTCTCCGGGGAGATCAGCTTGAGGATCAGCATGTGCTCGGCCAGCCAGCCCTCGTCGTGGGCCATCGCCGAGGCGATGCGCAGCGAGTAGCACTTCTTGCCCAACAGGGCGTTGCCGCCGTAGCCGGAGCCGTAGCTCCAGATCTCGCGGGTCTCCGGGAAGTGGGTGATGTACTTGGTGTCGTTGCACGGCCACGGCACGTCCTGCTGGCCCGGCTCCAGCGGAGCCCCGACCGAGTGCAGGGCCTTGACGAAGAACCCGTCGTCGCCCATCTTCTCGAGGGCGGCCTTGCCCATCCGGGTCATCGTGCGCATCGAGACGACGACGTACGCCGAGTCCGTGATCTCCACGCCCAGCTTGGGGTCGTCGGCGCCGAGCGGGCCCATGCAGAACGGCACCACGTACATGGTGCGGCCGCGCATGCAGCCGCGGTACAGGTCGGTCATCAGCGCGCGCATCTCGGCCGGGTCCATCCAGTTGTTGGTGGGGCCGGCGTCGATCTCGCGCTCGGAGCAGATGAAGGTCCGCGACTCGACCCGCGCGACGTCCGACGGGTCGGACAACGCCAGGTAGGAGTTGGGGTGCTTCTTCTCGTTCAGCTTCTTGAACGTGCCCCCCTCGACCAACTCGGCGGAGAGCCGATCGAACTCTTCGGCGGAGCCGTCGGTGAACACCACACGCTCGGGCTGAGTGAGCTCGGCGACCTCCCGTACCCACGACAGCAGCCCCTGATGGTTGGTGGGCGCGGTGTCCAAACCGGGAATGGTCGCTGAGGTCATCGAAATCTCCTGAATCCTTCTGCGTACTCGTACATCTCTTGAATTGCGTATGCGCTCGACCACACGGCTGCTCGAATGGTGGCGTTAACTACAGGTTATCGTGAGGACCTTGTCGGGGAAGCCTCGGGCAGGTATAAGCCTTCTCACAGCAACGATTCAGAAGATTCTCCAGCATCCCCATCACCGCTGCTAGAAGCCGGTTTTTCGGTTGCTTCGTCCGCCGCGGCTTCTTCCATGTTCGGATCGGGGTGCAAATCGGAATCGTCGGATGTAGATATACCCGATTCGCCCAGTTCCGCACGAACCGCCTCCAGGGCCACCAGCACCGTGGGCAGCTCCCGGTCCCGCGCCGCGGCATCTCGGGACGCGGCCATGGCGTGCGCGCGCAGCTCGCGGTCGATGGCGTTGACCTGGTCGCTCACCTGGGCGTTCTCGACCTCGTCCTGGGCCAGCACCGCTTTGCTCAGCACCGACTCGGCGACCAGGACGCGGGTGGCGACCAGCTCCTCGGCCACCGACCGCAGCGAGGAGGTCGCGTCGCCCGCCCAGCGGTCCAGCAGCGCCCGGTCGCGCAGCAGGCTGCGGATGTGGATCACCAGCAGGGTGACGGCCAGGCCGATCGCCACGCAGGTGACCGCCGCGACCACCGACAGGGCGGGGCTGAGCCGAGCGGCCAGCCCGCCCATCAGCCGGGTCAGGGTCAGCGCCACGCCCAGGCCGAACCCGGCGCCCAGCAACATCATCAGCCAGGTCTCGTGCCGCCGAGACTTCAGCGGGGGCGCCGGGACGTCGACCGTCGGCAGCTGCTCGAGGGGCGGCAGGGCCGTCGCGACGCCCACCACCTGCGCGACGTCCGCGAGATGGGTGGCGGTGCCCTCGCTCACCTCGGCGACCACCTCGTCCAGCCGGCCACGCGTGTGCGCCTCGAAGCCGGGCATGTTGCGCCGGGACAACCCGGCCGCGTCTTCCTGCAGCTCGCTGCGCACCGACGAACACCGATTGCGCGCGAAATGGGACAGCTGGACGCGCGCCTGCTGGATCTGACCCCGCAGCGTGACGGTGCGCTCGGTCCTCGCCTCGCGCCGCTGCCGCAGGGCGGTGCTGCGCTCGTCGCGCAACGCGTTCACCCGCGCCCGGCGCCCCGCGCCGTCGGCCTCGCGGTCAAAACGCTGCGCCACGGTGGTGAGCCGGGATTCCCAGGCGCGCAGCCGGTTTCGGCGGGTGAGCTCGGGGTCTGCCAGCAACGCCGAGACGGCCTCGGCCAGCTCGTCGACGATCGGCTCGCCGAGGTCGGGTTGCGCGGCCGCGCCCACCCAGGGCACCGCGGCGTAGCGCGGCGCGTGCGCGGCCAGCGTCTGGCGGTCGGCGGCCAGGACGTCACGCCAGCCCCGATGCACGTCGATCTTCGACACCACCCCCACCACCGCGTCGGTGTGCGCGGCGGCGGCGTCCAGCAACGCGCAGTCGGACGGCGTGAGATGCGCCGCCGCGGAGACGACGAACACCACGGCCAGCGGCACGTCGCCGGGCCCCAATTCCGCCGACTCGACGAACTTGTGCTCGGGCAGCCGTTCACGCAGCGCCGCGGCCACCGCGCTCACGCCGGCCAGCCACGGTCCGGTCACCAGCACCACGTCGCGGCGGTGCACGGCGGGGGCATCCAGCTCCGGCCCGACGCTCGCCACCAGGGCATCCACCTCGGCGACCGGATCTCCGGGCTTGTCGGCGCTCACCGCCAGTCCCCCGGCAGCGACCCGCAGGCCCGCGACCACAATCGCATCGATCCCCGCGCGATGTCGGCGCCGCAGGCGCGGTGCAATTCGCTCGAGGTCGCGCGGCTGTACCGCTGCCACCGCACCGCCCGCGGCAGGTGCCCGGACGGGTCCCGGTCCCAGTCGGCGGACCGCGCGATTCCCGGGTCCAACCCGGCCGCCTCGGCCAGATCGACGGCCGCCGCCATCCGAGCGACCACCGTGTCGTCGTGGGACAGGAACGCGCTGATGGTCTCGTCGCCGACCGCCAGCGCCTCCAACTCCGCGACGGCGTCGCACACCCGCCGGTAGCGCGCCTCGGCGCCGGCGACCGTGATGTGGGACAGGACGACGTCGATCCCGCTCGTCCGGCGCAGCAGGGCCCGCAGCTGCGCGGCGGTCCTGCCCTGCCGGGCCGCGGCGACCCCGAGCGCGATGCCGAACAGGTCCAGGTCGTCCAGCAAGCGCAGCCGCACGTCGGCCGGTAGGGGGTTGTCGGCTTCCAGGAACCCGGCGAACGAGCCGTCGAGGCAGTCGGCCGCGCCGGGGTGCGCGGCCAGCGTCCGCAGTGCCGACCACAAGGCGTCGTCCAGGCCGTCGAGCGCGGCCACCGCGAGCAGGCCGCTCACCGGCACCACGGGCGCGCCGACCCGGCCGGCCAGCTCCGCGCAGCGGCTTCGCGCCGCCGCGATCGGCCCGTCCCCGCCCGAGAGGGACCCGGCCAGGTCCGCCTTGTTCAGTACCGCAAGCACCGGGCGCCCGGCGCCGGCGATCGCGTCGACGTCTTCCGGCTTGACCACCTCGGCGACCACCTGGACGACGACCTCGGGATCGCGACCATCCGCCGTCGTCACCCTGATGCCCGCGGTGGCGCCGGCGCGGGCCAGCGCCCGGGCGACGGTGCCGCGCCCCACGCCGGCACGTCCGCCAACGAGCACGCCCAGGGGCGCGGCGGTGCGCTCCGCGACCGCCGTCACGCGCGGGTCGGGGTGGCCGGCGGCGAATCGCGCCAGTTCGTCGACGAAATCCTGGTGTCCTTGTCCCCTCATCGTCCCCTCAATGCTTCGCCGTCAGTTCGATGGATCCGACCCGGGGGCCGGTCGGGTCCCACCGAATGGTGGCACTTGCGTCACTTTGACGCGAGCCACCGTCTGACTGTTACCAGCTGAAGGCAACTGTTGGGTATCAATCTGGACCAGGGGCGGCTACATCACTGGTTTATGCGCCACCATGGACAAATGCATGCGCAACCCGGGGTGGGAGTCTGTCGCGCCACGCCGCAGGAGGGCTCGGACGACCGTCGCGACCAGCGCCACCTTCCGGCGTCGACCTTTCGCTCCCGGCGGTCCGCGCTTTCCGACGCGCAACGGCAGACGTGGGACCGGCTGTGGCCGGAGCTGGGCCGGTCCGTCGGCGCCCCGACGGCCGAAGGCGGCGGGGAACCGGCGCTGGACGCCCGCGCCTGGTTCGGCCGCGAAGCGCCACTCGTGCTCGAGATCGGTTGCGGCAGCGGCACGTCGACGCTGGCGATGGCCAAGGACGAGCCCGATATAGATGTGATCGCGGTGGAGGTCTACAAGCGGGGGTTGGCGCAACTGCTGTGCGCGATCGACCGCGAAGGGGTCCGCAACATCCGCCTGATCCGCGGCAACGGCATCGACGTGCTGCAGCGGCTCATCCCCCCGCGCTCGCTGACCGGGGTCCGCGTCTTCTTCCCCGACCCCTGGCCGAAGGCCCGCCACCACAAGCGCCGGTTTCTGCAGCCGGGGACGGTTGGCCTGATCGCCGACCGGTTACTCCCTGGTGGTGTCCTGCATGCGGCGACGGACCACCCCGGCTACGCCGAACACATCGGCGCCGTCTGCGACGCCGAGCCGCGGCTGCGCCGCGTCGACCCCGCGAGCGCGCTCCCGATCTCGGTGGGACGGCCGACCACCAAGTACGAGACCAAGGCCCACGAGGCGGGCAGCGCCGTCACCGAATTCATCTGGCTACGACATGAGTAGGCGATGACCATGAGCCTGGCGGAACAACAGACCGCGGCCGCAGAACCCCTGGCGGTGTTGTCCGACGACGCGTCGCTGGGCGGCTTCTCACCGCCGGGCGGACGCGTCTTGCTGGTGTGGGACGCGCCCAACCTCGACATGGGGCTCGGCTCGATCCTGGGCCGGCGGCCCACCGCTCTGGAGCGCCCGCGGTTCGACGCCCTGGGGCGCTGGCTGCTGGCGCGCACGGCCGAGGTCAGCGCGAGCCGGCCGGGCGTCGTCGTCGAGCCCGAGGCCACCGTCTTCACCAACATCGCGCCGGGCAGCGCCGACGTCGTGCGCCCCTGGGTGGACGCGCTGCGCAACGTGGGGTTCGCGGTGTTCGCCAAGCCGAAGATCGACGAGGACAGCGACGTCGACCGCGACATGCTCGCCCACATCGAACTGCGGCGCAGCCAGGGGCTGGCGGCGCTGGTGGTGGCGTCGGCCGACGGGCAGGCGTTTCGTCAACCGCTGGAGGAGATAGCACGCAGCGGAGTCGCCGTCCAAGTCATCGGATTTCGCGAACACGCGAGTTGGGCGCTAGCGTCGGATACCTTGGACTTTGTCGACCTGGAAGACATCAGCGGTGTGTTCCGGGAGCCATTGCCGCGAATCGGTTTGGATTCGCTGCCTGACCAGGGAGCATGGCTGCAGCCGTTCCGGCCGCTGTCCGCCTTGTTGACCGCGCGTGTGTGACACTGGCTTGGAAACCGAAAGACACCACGCGGGTCGTTAACGATCCAGTAAGGAGCTTGCGTGTTCGCCTGGTGGGGTCGAACTGTGTACCGCTACCGGTACATCGTGATCGGGGTCACGGTAGCTCTGTGCCTGCTGGGCGGCGTGTTCGGGATGAGCCTCGGCAAGCATGTCACACAGAGCGGTTTCTACGACGAGGGCAGCCAATCCGTGAAGGCCTCGGTGCTGGGCGACCAGACCTACGGCCGCGACCGCACCAGCCACATCGTCGCCACCTTCACCGCCCCGGACGGCAAAACCGTGGACGACCAGGCCTGGCGGGACAAGATCGTCGGCCAGCTCAACAAGTTCAAGACCGACCACGCCGACCAGGTCGTCGGGTGGGCCGGCTGGCTGGCCGCCCCCGACAGCACCAACCCCCTGATCAAGGGCATGGTCAGCGAAGACCGCAAGCACACCTTCGTGTCCATCCCGCTCAAGGGTGACGACGACGACAGCATCCTCAACAACTACAAGGCCATCGCACCGGACCTGCAGAAGCTCGACGGCGGCACGGTGCAGCTGGCCGGCCTCGAGCCCATCGCCAACGCCCTGACCGGCACCATCGCCACCGACCAGCGCCGCATGGAGGTCCTTGCGGTGCCGATGGTGGCGGTGGTCCTGTTCCTGGTGTTCGGCGGTGCGGTCGCCGCCGGCCTGCCGGCGATCGTGGGTGGGCTCAGCATCGCGGGCTCGCTGGGCATTCTGCGGCTGGTCGCCGTGTTCGGGCCGGTGCACTATTTCGCCCAGCCGGTGGTGTCGCTGATCGGCCTGGGTATCGCGATCGACTACGGGCTCTTCGTGGTGAGCAGGTTCCGCGAGGAGATCGCCGAGGGATACGACACCGAGACCGCCGTGCGGCGCACCGTGATGACGGCCGGGCGCACCGTGACGTTCTCGGCGGTGCTGATCATCGCGTCGAGCGCCAGCCTGCTGGTGCTACCGCAGGGCTTCGTGCACTCGCTGACCTACGCGATCTTCGCCGCCGTGGGGCTCGCCGCGTTGCTGTCTATCACGTTCCTGCCGGCCTGCCTGGGCATCCTGGGCCGCCACGTCGACGCGCTGGGCGTGCGGACCGCGTTCCGGGTGCCCTTCCTGCGGAACTGGAAGTGGTCGCGGGCCTACCTGAACTGGCTGGCCGACCGGCTGCAGAAGACCAAGACCCGCGAAGAGGTCGAGGCCGGCTTCTGGGGCAAGCTGGTCAACTGGGTGATGAAGCGGCCGCTGGCGTTCGCCGTCCCGATCGCCGTCGCCATGATTTTGCTGGTCATCCCGCTGAGCAACCTGTCGTTCGGCGGCATGAGTGAGAAGTACCTGCCGCCGACCAACCCCGTGCGCCAGGCGCAGGAACACTTCGACAAGCTCTTCCCCGGCTACCGCACCGAACAGCTGACGATGGTGATCCAGAGCACCAACCACAGCAAGGTCACCGACCAACAGGTCGCCGACATCCGCAACAGGATCTCCTCGATCGGCGGGTTCACCGACAAGACCTGGGAGGAGCGGCCGTGCCCGACCATCGCCGGCAACCCCTGTGTCGCCGGGCCGAACGGGACTACCGTGCCCAAGGACGGCTCGGTACGCGTGATCCAGAACGGCCTGCTCAGCAAGAACGACGCCGCCAAGAAGATCAGCGAACTCCGGGCGATAAATCCGCCGAAGGGCCTCAACCTCTACGTCGGCGGCACCCCCGCCTTGGAGCAGGACAGCATCCATAGCCTGTTCGACAAGGCTCCGCTGATGCTGGTCTTCCTGCTGGGCGCCACGCTGCTGCTGATGTTCCTGGCGTTCGGATCGGTGGTGTTGCCGGTCAAGGCGGTGCTTATGAGCGCGCTGACGCTGGGGTCGACGATGGGCATCCTGACGTGGATCTTCGTCGACGGCCATTTGTCGGGGGTGCTCAACTTCACGCCGACCCCCCTGATGGTGGTGGTGATCGCGCTGGTGGTCGCGGTGGGCTTCGGCCTGGCCACCGACTACGAGGTGTTCCTGGTGTCCCGCATGGTCGAGGCACGCGAACGCGGCATGTCGACCGCCGAGGCCATCCGGATCGGCACCGCGACGACCGGGCGCCTGATCACGGCCGCCGCCCTGGTGCTGGCCGTGGTGGCCAGCTCGTTCGTGTTCTCCGACCTGGTGTTGATGAAGTACCTCGCGTTCGGCCTGATGGCGGCGCTGTTGCTGGACGCCACCGTGGTCCGGATGTTCCTGGTGCCGTCGGTGATGAAACTGCTCGGGGACGACTGCTGGTGGGCCCCGCGCTGGGCCAGGCGGCTGCAGAACAAGATCGGGCTCGGCGAGATCGACCTGCCCGACGAGCGCAAGCGGCCGACCCTCAACGGGCGACCCGCGCGGCCGCCGGTGGCGGCCAGCCTGGTCGCCGCCGGGCCGCGGCCGCCGCACGACCCCACCC
>NZ_MPNT01000019.1 GCF_001907675.1 Mycobacterium paraffinicum | reverse complement strand
CGGCCAGTCCTACCGAATGAAGGACGCCCAACACCGGAAGGAGAACCCCCAACCAATCTAAGAATCACTGCACGGGGTGGGTACTTTTATCCGGCCACCAGCGGGTACTTCTACTTGGCCATTGACAAGGGGGCCGCACCAACGAAAAGCTGGCTGGCTTATCGTGATATCCGTTTCCTCGGATTGGGATCCGAGCCTGACAAGCTACCTCATCGCAACATCCGCACGCGGGGTCCTTCGCCCATTGACGCAAGCACTACCGTCCAACCAGTACGGGCTTGCTGTGATGGATCGGGTGCTTCGGGCGGCGCTCATCGCGTCCCGCCCACGCCCAGGACTGCGCGTAAGGCTGGTCGACACCGTCTTCGCCGGCGATCGAGTGAGGGGAGATTGGGTCGTCGCACCGAACGTCAACCCGGACGGGCCACCGATCCTTTACATTCACGGCGGCGCATTTTCGATGTGCTCTCCCAAAACCCATCGCGGTCTGCTGGGCGAACTGTCTGCCGCGTCGCTGCGCCCGGTCTTCGCGGTCCGCTATCGATTGGCTCCGCGTTACCCGTATCCGGCGGCTGCTGACGACGCACTGAGGGCCTACCGGTGGTTGGCGGGCTCTGAAGAATCGACATCAGCCCGCACGGTAGCGATCGCAGGCTGTCAACGGCAATCGAAAACTGATCAGGAGTCGGCCGCGCACTGGTCAGTATTCACTTGCCGCCGACACAGGCGATTCGGCGGGCGGCCAACTGGCGGTCGCGACCTCGTTGGGTGCACTCGCACATCGCCTGCCGTTGCCTGACCGCATGCTACTGATGTCCCCCGTCATCGATCTGACGTGTCAGCTGGCGACGGCTCGCGAAATCTGGCGCCGCGATCCTTTCGCATCCGCCCGATCCGCGTCGCGGGCGCTGAGTCTCTACGTGGGCGACGCCGATCCGCACGACCCCCGCGTCAACGTGCTCGCCACCGACCTCACCGGCATGCCGCCGACATTGATCCAGGTGGGCGGGAGAGAAATGCTGCTCGACGATTCCCGACGACTCGCCGAGCGCATGCTCGCCGCGGGGTCGTCCGTGCAACTTCAGGTGTTTCGCGGTCAAATTCACGTGTTTCAAGCCCTGTTTCGACTCTTGCCCGAGGCGCGTCACGCTTTGCGCCTCAGCGGGGCGTTTCTCGCCGACAGCGCTGAACGCAAGTTTCCTTGACGCCGGAGCTGAACGCGGGCGCAGCGGCTAGCTGCGCGGCGACCGCCTTTGCGCGCCACTGGGAGCCCGTTGACAAGTCAGATATGCATGTATTAATTTTGACATTATTGGGCGTAATGTAAACAGCTGGTCGGTTCCTCATCGCGAGCAGGCCGCCAACGACGACCACAGGCCGGGGAGCGACAATGGTTAACCCGCTACACGCGCCCGTCGATAAAGCCATAAAGCCCGGGAACGGTTATCTTCGGTCATCTTGATTCCCGCGCCGCAACGGGTGGACGACGGACTTCGCCGGTGGAGTCGGCGGTGGCCAGTGCGTGAACTAGCCGCGCCCCCGGCCGGAAGCGGATTGCGACCGGTTCTCGGTGATGCCGGGCTCCCCTTGGTCGGGCACACCCTCGACTACATCCGGTTTGGGTCCGACCTGGGCAGAGAGCGCTACGAACGGTTCGGTTCTGTCTCGTGGATGGGAGCGTTCGGTACCAAAATGGCGGTCATCGCGGGCCCCCAAGCTACCCAAGAGGCGCTCACCACCAACGCAAAGGCGTTCTCGCAAGACGGCTGGGCCTTTCTCATCGACGCGTTCTTCCACCGCGGATTGATGCTGATGAGCTTTGACGAACACCTCATGCACCGGCGCATCATGCAGGAGGCCTTCACGCGGCCGCGACTGGCCGGCTACGTCACCCAAGTGACCCCTTGCGTCCGCGCAACCCTGCCCACGTGGCCGACCGGCCCGTCCGTCCGCATGTACCCGCTGTTGAAAAACCTGACCCTCGACATCGCCACCGATGTGTTCATGGGTGGCCGAGGCAAAGACAGCAGCGACGCCATTAACCAGGCGTTCGTCGCTACGGTACGCGCGGCCAGTTCGCTCGTCCGCGCGCCGCTTCCCGGTACCCGCTATCGCGCCGGGGTCCGCGGCCGACGGGTGCTTGAGGAGTACTTCGCCCGGCACTTGCCGGCCGCCCGGGCCGGCGACAGCAATGACCTGTTCTCGGCGCTGTGCCATGCCAGCACCGAAGACGGGCAACGTTTCAGTGACTCCGATGTCATCAACCACATGATTTTTCTGATGATGGCCGCTCACGACACATCGACGATCACCACCACCGCGGTAACTTATTACCTGGCAAAGCATCCAGAATGGCAGGATCGGGTTCGCGCCGAAAGCGATGTTCTCGGCGACCGGTCACCGGAGATCGATGATTTGGAAGGGCTCAGGTCCCTCGATCTGGTGATCAAGGAATCCATGAGACTCGTGGCGCCGGTTCCGCTAGTGATGCGCAAAACAGTGGAAGACACCGCAATAGACGGCCACTACATCCCCTCCGACACGCTTGTGGCGATCACTCCCGCCGTCAACCATTTCGTCCGCGAAGTCTGGCATAACCCGGATCGCTTCGACCCCTTACGTTTCGACGTCCCACGCCGCGAAGACCAAGCCCATCGCTTCGCGTGGCTGCCGTTCGGGGGTGGCGCGCACAAATGCATCGGTATGCATTTCGGCACCCTCGAGGTGAAAGCGATCCTGCACCAGATGCTGCGCACGTTCACCTTCGGCCTCGACACCGATTACCGCATCCGTTGGGACAACACATCGCTGCCGATCCCGGTCGACGGGTTACCGATCAGGCTCCACCACCGATGAAGTTAGAGTTCGCGCGGTTCCTTGCACCCACCGAATTCCTCGACTGGAAACACGATGCCGTGCAGCAGTTCACCGAATCGGCGACGCGTAACGCCATTGATTCCGTCGATAAGGCGTGCCGCATCTTCACCGCTGTCCGTGATTCGATCTGGTACGACCCGTATTCCGTCTCCGACGACCCGTGCCAGTACCGAGCCAGCGCGGTCGCCGTCGCCGAGCGCGCCTACTGTGTCCCCAAGGCGGTGCTCTTGACGGCTGCGTGTCGCGCCGCGGGGATTCCGGCGCGGTTGGGTTTCGCCGACGTCCGCAACCATCTGCAGACCCCGAGTCTCCGTGAACGGATGGGTGGCTCGGACGTTTTCGTCTACCACGGCTACAGTCAAATGCTGCTGAATGGCCGGTGGGTCAAGGCCACGCCGGCGTTCAACCGCGAGTTATGCGCGCGCTTCGGGGTCCCTCCTATCGAATTCGACGGTCAGCGAGACGCCATGTTGCACGCTCACACAGGCGACGGCTCCCAACACATGGAATACCTCCATGACCGTGGC
Source organism: Mycobacterium paraffinicum (assembly GCF_001907675.1). Taxonomy (GTDB): domain Bacteria; phylum Actinomycetota; class Actinomycetes; order Mycobacteriales; family Mycobacteriaceae; genus Mycobacterium; species Mycobacterium paraffinicum_A. Next base: position 108,100 of record NZ_MPNT01000019.1, on the reverse strand, counting down.
GTTTTCGACGACCTTCCCCTCACGGAAATCATCGACGCGCTGCGCGACAACTACAGCGAACTCATCTACGAACCTCCGCCCATATCAGACTCGTTCACCAATTAACAGTTTGAAAGATTATGCTTGTGCAAAGCACTAATGCGGGATATCTCACGGCAGCTAACCGAAAGGACGCCTCCCTATGACAGCCGCCTCACCCTGGCTCAACCCGGAATTGGAAGCGCTTCGTGATCTCGCCGCAAAGTTCGTTGCCACTGAGATTGCACCCCACTCAGAGCGCTTCGCCGAGCAACACCATGTCGACCGGGCGGTGTGGGAACGAGCAGGCGAGCTGGGCCTGCTGTGCATGTCGATGCCGGTCGAATACGGCGGCGGCGGCGGGACATTCGCACACGAGGCAGTTCTGCTCGAAGAGCAAGCTCGAATCGGGGACAGTTCGTGGGGCGCCGGCCTGCACAGCGGCATCGTCGCACACTACATCCTGCACTACGCCCGGGAAGACCTGAAAAGGCAGTGGCTGCCCAAGATGGCGTCGGGCGAATTGATCGGTGCCATTGCGATGACGGAGGCCGGAACCGGATCTGATCTTCAAAGCGTGAAGACGCGCGCCGTCCTCGATGGGGACGAGTACGTCATCACCGGCTCGAAGACGTTCATCACCAATGGTCAGCAAGCCGATCTCATTGTCGTCGTGGCCAAGACCGACCATACTCAAGGTGCCAACGGTATTTCGCTGATTGTCGTGGAAGCCGATCGCCCCGGGTTCCGGAGAGGACGAGTCCTCAGCAAAATAGGTCAGCGCGGTCAGGACACATCTGAATTGTTTTTCGACGGCGTGCGCGTCCCCAAGACGCATCTGCTAGGCGACACCGAGGGGCAAGGTTTCATCCAGCTGATGACGCAACTGCCGCAGGAGCGACTAATCGTTGCGGTCGGAGCGGTTGCCGCCATGGAATTGGCCTTGCAGCAGACGGTCAAATACACGCGCGAACGAGAGGCCTTCGGACGAACGATCTTCGGGTTCCAGAACACCAAGTTCACCCTGGCCGAAGCGGCCACTGAAACAAGGATTGCGCGAGTATTCCTCGACCACTGCATCTGCCTACACCTCCAGGGCCAGCTCGACGTGCAAACTGTCGCGATGGCCAAATGGTGGACGACGGAACGGGCGATGAAAGTCCTCGACGACTGCCTGCAGCTGCACGGCGGGTACGGATACATGACGGAATATCCGATTTCGCGTCTCTGGGTTGATCAGCGAGTACAGAAAATCTACGCGGGGTCTAACGAAATAATGAAAGAGATTATTTCGAGGTCGCTTTGACAAGATAGCGACGACCGAACGCCCGGTGTATCAACGCAGATGAGGATCTGCTACTTGAGACAGGCAAGCTCCACCGCAGATAAAGCCATCGAATGGATCACGGCGCAGGCCAGCAGTACACCGCCGAGGTATGTTAGGGCGTACTTGTCGTAGCGGGTCGCGATGCCGCGCCACTGCTTGAGCCGATTGAAGCCACGTTCGACGGTGTTGCGCAGCGCGTAGATCTCGGCGTCGAACGCCGGTGGGCGGCCGCCGGCGGATCCCTTGGCCTTGCGGCGGTCGATCTGATCTCGACGTTCGGGAATCGTGTGCTTGATTCTGCGGGAACGCAATTGGGTACGGGTGCTCGGATGCGAATACGCCTTGTCGGCGAGCAACCGGAAATCGTCAGCGGACTGGTCTGAATCCCTGCATGTCGCGGCGTAATCATCGAGCAGCGCCATCAATTGCGGGTTGTCGCCGGCTTGGCCGGCGGTGAGCCGGACCGCCACGGGAGCTTCGCGAGGATCAGTCAGCGCGTGGATCTTGGTGGTCAGCCCGCCGCGGGAACGCCCGATCGCATGATCGTCGGGCTCATCGGCAGATTTCTTGTAATTCGAATTCGACAGTGCCCCCTGTGCACAACGTGTCCGAACGGGCGCCCGCCGAGTGTTGATGGGGCTCTGCGGAAATGAGCGTGCAGCAGTGGTTGGCGGATATCCGCGGTGGGGGTTCGTGTCGTTGAGCTGAGGTGGGGCCTCGGTGGGTGACGATTCAGGTTCCTACACGCCGCTTCACCAACACCACCGAGGTGACCCTTGCCTGAGGCTACTGCCTGCCCGCCGTCGGTTGTTGCCGACACGATCATGCGCACCATCGAGTTGGGGGTGACGATCACCGACGCCGCGGTCGACGAGAAGACGACGACGATCTTCTGCAGGCCGGTGGCCTGTGACGCCAGGTGTCCGGACTGCGGCCGGGAGGGCCGCTACCGCGACACTGTGACTCGGCCGTTGACGGATCTGCCGGTGGCCGGCTACCCGCTGGTGCTGCAGGGTGCCCTACCTCGCTACCGCTGCACAACGCCAGCGTGTGGGCGGGCAGTGTTCAACCAGGATCTGGGCAAGTTGGCGGCCCCGCGCTCATCGACGACGCGGCGCTGTGCCCGGTATGTATTGCGGCGGTTGATGATCGACCGCACCACCATTTCGGCGATCGCCGCCGAACTCGGGGTGTCCTGGCATACTGTCAGCTCCATCGCGATGCGTGCGACCGCCGGCCTGATCGCCACAACCGGGCCGGATCGGCTGGCCGGGGTGACGGTGATCGGTGTCGATGAGCATCGCTGGGCGCCTCGGCGTCGCGGCACAGAGGGGTTCGTCACGCTGATCATCGACCTCACGCCTACCCACGACCAGACCGGCCCGGCACGCCTGCTCGACCTGGTCGAAGGACGCTCAGCGACCGCACTGGCCACGTGGTTGGCCGCCCAACCCACCGACTTTGCCCGGGCCGTGGAGGTCATTGCGATGGACGGGTTCGCCGGCTACAAGACCGCCGCCACCGAGGTCATCCCGGACGCGGTCACCGTGATGGACCCCTTCCACGTTGTGGCTTTGGCCGGGACCAAGCTCGACCTGATCCGCCAACGCATCCAGCAGCAGACCCTGGGTCGGCGCGGACACACCGGTGACCCGCTCTATGGGATCCGGCGCATCGCCCGAACCCGCCTGCAGCTGCTCTCCCCACGCCAATACACCCGGCTGACCGAGGTGCTCGACGGCGACGACCATCTCGCCGTCAAGGTCGCCTGGCTGATCTATCAGAAGATCATCGCCGCCTACGCCGACCCGAACCGACGTCACGGCAAGAAGGCAATGACCAGGCTGATCGAGTCGATACGGCGCGGCGTACCCGCCGGATTGGAGGAGATCGCCCAACTCGGCCGCACGCTATCGCGCCGCCGCGCCGACATCCTGGCCTTCTTCGACCACCACGTCTCCAACGGACCCACCGAGGCCATCAACGGCCGCCTGGAAGCATTGCGCCGCAACGCCCTCGGATTCCGCAACCTCACCCACTACCGTTGGCGCTCACTACTACACAGCGGAGCACTCCACCAACTTGTCAATGCACTCTGAATTACGAAGAGCCGTTGATGGGCACGCACGTTGGTCGAATCGACTGATAACAGCTTTTCGATGTCGGCGTGCACGTCGGCGTCGAACCCGAACGAGGCCGCGACCCGGGCGAACATCTCGTCGTACGTGCCGTCCAGCGACCACCGGTGATGGCGTTTCCACACTGTTTGCCACGGCCCGAATTCGGCGGGCAGGTCCCGCCACGGGCATCCTGTGCGAAAATGCCAGGCGATCGCTTCCAGGATCAGCCGGTGATCACGAAACCTGTTGCCTCGCTTACCGTCATGCGACGGCATCAACGGCTCGACCACCGCCCAAAACTCATCACAAATCACACCCGTCCGTGTCACGAGATCGATCTTGGCTGCGGGCGGGTTGATGACGCTCGAAGGCCAGGGTTTGAGTCCAGGCGATCAGGTCGCCAGCCAGGGCGACGACTTCGAGCCAGATCCGGTTGGCCCGGTAGCTGTGGAAAGGCAGGTTACGCAGGCCGGTGTCCTTCAGACAGCGGATACGGTCTTCGGCGCGGGCGCGTTGGCGGTGACGCACTTCCAGGGTCGGCAGCGTCCAGCCGGTTCCGCGAGTGTTGGTCGCAAAGCAGGTGATTCGCCAGCCGTTATGGTCGGTCAGCCGTAGCTGGGCACCGGGGTGAGGACGTTCACGGCGGGCGATGACTCGCATCCCGCGTGGCCATTCCTGGGGGCCGTACTTGGCCGGCGAACGGGTGGGTTTGACCGGGGTCGGCATCCAGTTGGTGAGCTCGGCGACCTGCGCACCCTCACGAGGTGCGCCGTCACTGTCGAGCGCAGCCACCCAAGCCTGCTCGGGAATCGTCTCGATCGCGGCCTGGACAGGGCCGTGAGCGGGAAACCCGATGGAATAGTGCAATCCGGCGTCGGTGAGGTGATGCAGGAATGCTTTAGACGCCCCGCCGGCATCGGCGCGCACCAGCACCTGGCCCCGCTCGGCGGCGGGCAGTTGTTCCAGCGCGGCGCCCAGCACTGTGATGTGATCAGAACTATTGAACGGCGAGGCCTTTCCGGGCGTAGGTCCAGCGCCAGAGTTTCTCCGGTGCCGTGCTCGCCATGGTCGACAAAAGCGCACATCGGGGCGAACCCATAAGACATCTTGTGGGTCGCCTCAGCGCCCTCCTTATCCGAATGCGCCGCCACCAGGGTGGCATCGATATCGACGATGACCTGCCCACCCTCTCGTGTTCCCGGTGTTCCCGCCAGCGGCCGACGCCGTGACCAGACCCGGTCACGGGCTGCAGCGTGTGCCGAGCGCAGCGCCATGACCGCAGCATCGGTGGTGGCGTCATCGACGGCCAACGCCGCAAACAACCGAGACACAGTCGGGTCGGAGGCCACGACTCCGAACAAGTCGCGCTGCGCACGGACTGCGGCCACATCGGCCAAACAGTCACCACCGAGCGCGACCGCGATCGCCACGTCAAGCAGCACCTTGCCCGGATCATGGCGGGCCCGCGCCAGCCGCCACGGCCCCAGCGCCCTCGATAGGACAAGCCCCAGGCCCGCAACCCGGATCGTCTCGTTCATCATCGCCGCGCCCGATGACGTCACCAACGACTCGCGGACATCATCGACGACCAGCCCACCAACTGCGTTACGCTTCACCTACGGAGTTGCCTTCCTGCTTGAGGATCTTGAGACTTCAGCAATCCCAAGAATTCCCTGCAGGACAGGCGCTTCCGTGCATTACACGCCGTCACAACCCCCAACGACATGAAACCTCGAGGCTAGCATTGTGAAGTCGGCGATCTGGGCCCCTCCCGTCCGATCGCGAGGGGTCTGTCGAACGTGCAGACCGCTACCGTCCTCACTCCTTCGCGCGTTACAGCGGACCCCATACAGATAGTATCTAATACATGCGGTACCTGATACCGTTGGCTCTGTGAATTCGTCTGATTGGCGGGATCGGCCCGCGAGCGCCCACTTCGGCTCCATCTGCTGGCAGTCGCGCCTGCTGGCGTTATTGACGGCTATCTTCGCGCGCCCAGTGCTCGCTACCTTGACCGTCATCGGCATAGTCATCAACCGTTTCAGTCCTCACCTGTTGCAGCGTGCACGCCTTGACGTCATCGACAAACCGCTGCGCGTGGTGCCGCCACCGGCGGGAACTCAAGTGACCCCCGTCGCATTGCCACAGTGTCCGGCCGAGTGGGTGGTATTCCCGACGGCCCGCCAGTCCGACCGGGTTATCGTCTACTTCCACGGCTCGGCGCTGGTGACTTTGGGTCTCAATTCGCATCGGCGGTTTGTCGGTAAGCTCTCCCAAGAGACCGGCGCGCGGGTATTCAATGTCGGTTACCGGCTGGCCCCGCAGGCCCGCCTTGAGGATGCCGTGTCCGACGGGCTCGACGCCTACCGCTACGTTATGTCGCTCGGCTTTTCAGCGGATCGCATTGTGCTAGCAGGAGATTCGGCCGGTGGCATGGTGGCTGCCGGTACCGCACTGGCCGCCCGCGACAGCGGGCTGCCGGTGCCTGCGGGTCAGGCGCTGATGTCACCGCTGACGTCGTCGGATATGGGGCTGAAGTACCGGGCCCTCAAAGACCATCGCGACGTGATGTTTCCGTTCATGACGGTGAAGTTCCTCTATGACGTCTTCGGTACTGTCAACGGCACCCGGGCGGCGCCAGTGATGCCGTCGGAGGCCGATCTGCATGGCCTTGGCCCATTTTTGCTCCAGGTTGGCACCCACGAGATGCTGCTCAATGACACCCTCACGCTGGCCGACCGGCTGCGGGCTCACGGCGTACCAGTGTGGGTGCAGCAGTGGCACAAGGCGATGCACATGTTCCAGCTCGGTTTCGACGTCAACCCAGATGCGCTTCGCGCGGTTGAGGAGGTGGCGATGTTTATCCGTCATCTCACCACCGCGCCGGAAAAGAACAGCGCATAATCCGCCCATCGCGCAGGTCGTGGAACATAGAGCAGCCAGTAGCGCAGGGCTTCAAGTGCGGCGCGGACCAAGACGCCGGTCGCAGCACGAGGTGGACGACGAACGGGTTGTCGAGGTCAAGCGGATCAGGACCGCCGCGACGCTATCCCCGCCGACGCAATTGAGAGCTCGTTGCCTGCGCTCGGCCGTTCGGGATCACTGGATATGCTGTTGGCCGCCTACTCGCTGGTGGCCACCCTCTGGCAGACGCCAACCCGCCAGAGCGGCTCACCGATGTCTACGCAAAGGGCGCGCAAGTCGTTCCGCCCGAGTGGAATCTGGGCTTCGCGTCCGCCTTGACCCGCCTGCTGACCGCCAGGTGCATCGGCCTCATCTCTGAAACCTCATGAACAGAAAAGGAGACCAGGACGCAGTGGCTTGGCGAACTGCAACCGGTGAAAACGATGCCAACCTTGTCGATGGCCGGGAACCAGGCGAGACCGCGCAGCCTTCCGCCGGCAATGGCTTTGCGCCAAACGCTAAGTTGCGATCGATCCAGTCGAATGGGCGGTGGGGCGCCCAACTAGCGGGAGATGGTTGGCTGGGGAGGATTCACGTTGGCGCTGCGATGAAGAAAATGTGGATCGTCCTGGTCATCGTGGCGGTGGTGGCGGTAGCGGGCTTCTGCGTACTGCGGCTTCGCACCTTTTTCGGCGTCCACGACGATCAGACGATGACCAGCGGCATCGCCGATGAGATCAAGCCGTTCAATCCCAAGCGCGTGGTTTACCAGGTTTATGGTCCCCCGGGGACGGTGGCCAACATCAACTACTTGGACATCAATGCCCAGCCCCAGAAAGCTAGCAACGTGCCTTTGCCCTGGACGCTCTCGGTTACCTCGACGCTGCCCTCGGTGAGCGTCAACATCGTCGCGCAGGGCGACAGCAACCAAATCGGCTGCCGGATCATCGTGGACGAGGTGGTCAAGGACGAAAGGTCGAGTCAGGGTATGAATGCGCAAACGTTCTGCATAGTGAAGTCCGCATGACCGATGACCGGGCCGCAGGGCTGCCGCATATGCCGGTTTTCGCGCGAACGGTCCACAAACTCGCGGTGCCCGTCGTCTTTGCCTGGGTGGGGCTTGTCGTCGTCCTCAGCGTCTTGGTTCCATCGCTGGACGCGGTCGCCGAAGAACACACCGTGTCGATGAGCCCCAAGGACGCGCCGTCGATGCAAGCGATGAAGCACATCGGCAAAGTATTCAACGAATTCAACAGTGACAGTGCGGTCATGATCGTGCTGGAAGGTGACAAGCCGCTGGGCGATGAGGCCCACCATTTCTACGACCAGATCGTCCGCAAACTCGAGGCTGACACGAAACACGTCCAGCACGTCCAGGACTTCTGGGGGGATCCGCTGACGGCCGCCGGTTCGCAAAGCTCCGACGGCAAGGCCGCCTATGTGCAGGCGTATCTTGCTGGTAACCAGGGCGAGAGCCTGGCCAGCGAGTCTGTCGCGGCGGTCCGCAAGATCGTGGACAGCGTGCCTGCGCCGTCGGGGGTCAAGGCCTATGTGACCGGCGCTGGGGCGTTGATCGCCGATCAGCACTCGGCCGGACAAAAGAGCCTCCAGAAGGTCACGATCATCACCTTCGTGGTGATCATCGTGATGTTGCTGTGGGTATACCGCTCGATTATCACCGTGTTCAGCACGTTGTTCATGGTGGTGATCGAGGTGATGGCGGCTCGGGGGGTTGTCGCTTTCCTGGCCTACAACAACATCATGGGATTGTCGACCTTCGCGGTTAATATTTTGGTGCTGTTGGCCATCGCCGCTGGGACAGACTATGCGATCTTTATTCTCGGCCGATATCAAGAGGCGCGCGGCCTAGGCGAGGACCGCGAAAAAGCCTTCTACACCATGTTCCACGGAACCGCGCACGTCGTCCTTGGCTCTGGCCTGACTATTGCCGGTGCGATGTATTGCCTGAGCTTTACCCGGCTTCCGTATTTCCAGACTATGGGTATCCCTTGTGCGGTCGGGATGCTGGTCGCCGTTGCTGCCGCGCTGACCTTGGGTCCGGCGGTCCTGACCGTCGGCAGTTTCTTCAAGCTGTTCGATCCTAAGCGCAAGATGCGGACCCGGGGATGGCGACGGGTGGGCACCGCGATCGTGCGCTGGCCCGGGCCAATTCTCGCGGTGTCAGTCGCGATCGCCCTCATCGGTCTACTCGCCCTACCCGGTTATCAAACCAATTACGACAACCGGCTGTATTTACCCCCGAGCGTCCCCGCGAATATCGGCTACGCCGCCGCCGAACGGCATTTCCCCGCGTCCCGGATGAATCCGGAATTGTTGATGATCGAGACCGATCACGACATGCGCAACCCGGCGGGCATGCTGGTGTTGGACCGGATCGCCAGGGGGGTCTTCCACATCCCGGGTGTCGCGCGCGTCCAGGCGATCACCCGGCCGCTGGGAACGCCGATCGAGCACACCTCAATCCCGTTCCAGATCAGCATGCAAAACACCACGCAGGTCGAAAACCAGCAGTACATGCACCAGCGCATGGACGACATGCTCAAGCAGGCCGACGCGATGCAACAGTCCATCGACACCATGCAGCGCATGTACAACATCACCTCGCAGATGGCCGCGGTCACCCACCACATGGACGGCCTCACGCATGAAATGTTGGATGTCACAAACACATTGCGCGACAACATCGCCAACTTCGATGATTTCTTCCGGCCGATTCGCAGCTACTTCTACTGGGAAAAGCACTGCTTCGACATCCCGGGCTGCTGGTCGCTGCGATCCCTCTTCGACGCGCTCGACGGTCTGGATCAGATCACCGAAAAATTCACCTATCTTGCCGGCGACATATCTCAGCTGGACGCCTTGATGCCGCAGATGCTGGCGCAGATGCCGCCCATGATCGCCACCATGACGACCATGAAGCAAATGATGCTGACCATGCACAGCTCGATGTCGTCGCTGTATGACCAGATGGACGTGATGAGCCAAAACTCGACCGCCATGGGCCAGGCCTTCGACGCCGCCAAGAACGACGACTCGTTCTACATCCCGCCGGAAGTCTTCGACAACCCCGACTTCAAGCGCGGTCTGAAGATGTTCCTGTCGCCGGACGGGCACGCGGCCCGCTTCATCATCTCCCATGAAGGGGATCCCGCGACCCCGGAAGGCATTTCGCACGTCGAGCCGATCAAGAACGCAGCCAAGGAAGCCATCAAGGGAACTCCGCTGGAGGGCGCCAAGATCTACCTTGCCGGCACCGCCGCGGTCTACAAGGACATGCGCGACGGCTCCAAATACGACCTGATGATCGCGGCAATAGCTGCGGCCAGCCTGATTTTGATCATCATGCTGATCATCACCCGAAGCCTGGTCGCCGCGGTCACCATCGTGGGCACGGTGCTGATCTCGTTGGGCGCCTCGTTCGGACTGTCCGTGCTGGTGTGGCAGGACATCATCGGCTTCAAACTGCACTGGATGGTGCTGGCGATGTCCATCATCTTGATGCTGGCCGTCGGATCCGACTACAACCTGCTGCTGGTGTCCCGTTTCAAAGAAGAAATCGGTGCCGGTTTGAAAACCGGAATCATCCGCTCGATGGCCGGCACCGGTGCGGTGGTGACGTCTGCGGGCCTGGTCTTCGCCGCCACCATGGCCTCGTTCATATTCAGCGATTTGAAAGTCGTCGGGCAGGTCGGCACCACCATCGGCCTGGGTCTGCTGTTCGACACCCTGATCGTGCGCTCATTCATGATGCCGTCCGTCGCCGCGCTGCTGGGGCGCTGGTTCTGGTGGCCGCAGCAGGTACGCACTCGCCCGGCCAGCCAGCTACTTCGGCCCTACGGGCCACGTTCGGCGGTTCGCGCCTACCTGCTGCCCCGGCAAGATGACCCGCAGTCGGCGACCACCGACCGGTTCCCGGCGGCCTCACCGCACTACTAAGGCATTGCTGAGGTGCATGCAGTCCCGACCGCGGCGGGACTAGGGCGGGGTTAGCTCCAGTTCCAGACCGACATTTCCCCGGGGAAGGTAGTTGTTGCACACGTGGGTGGACTTGGCGACAACGCCCTTGTTGTTGCAGAAGATCTTCATGTGATTGGGCCACGCGAACCAAAGCGGATCGCCGTAGACAGCCTCGGAGAACACGCGAGTTTTGCAACATCCAACGCACCTTTCTCAATAGCGCCCGACGGTCGCTAAGACATCGACCTAAACGCCTACTTTCTGCTGCACCCCGCACCAGAAGACACTTCGGCGACATAGGCCCGCTGGTGACGTTGGCGGTTGGTCTATAGGGAAACCATCAAAGACCTCACCGTCGAGCATGAAGTCCTGAAGTCTTGGAGGACAAAGTGAAGCGGCTGCTGCGGAAAGAGGGGTTTGCGGACGGTGGCCTACGATGCGGGCTCATCGGCCTTGCGGCGGTGCGCGGCGAGGAAGTCATCGACGATGCGCTCACAGTCTTGACGATCGATGGCACGCAGCCCGGTGAGTCGGGCAAACGCCACTGGCCCGACGAGTTGACACAGGATGAGCTCCGGGTCGAAATCGTCGAGGTCGGCGCGGGCTTCGGGGCTTTGCAACAGGGCATCGAATGGCTGGCGATACTGGTCGATGATCCGTGTGCGCAGCGCGTGCCGGTCGTGGGTTTCCTGGGTGCCGTTTGGTGTGCGGCCAAGCGCGACCCAGGCCAGGGTGGTGACGTGCAGCGGTGCCTCCTGGAACAGCGTGGCCTGTCGGCTCAACAGTTCGATGAGTTGGTCGCGCAACGATCCCGTCTCCGGTGCAGGGTGGACCTGCGGCAGCAGCCTTTCAAATGTGGCGGCAAGCAGTTGAGTGGAGCTGCTGAAGTGGCGATACAGGGTCGTGCGCGCGACTTTGGAGGCTTTGGTGACCGCGTCGATGGTGACGGCTTCGATGCCGCCGGCGCTCAGGAGTTTGGTGGCCGCATCCAATAGCCGGGTTCGTGAGCGCAACAGGCGCGGGTCGACGTCATCATCGTCGTCGACCGGGAATTCCAGGGTGTCGCGCTCCATGTAGTCACCGTAAACCTCGCGCGTAGCTGGCCGGCACCGAATCGCGGCTGCATCGGTCGATTGATTCGACCCCTAGACGGCTACGCTACTACTAGTAGCGTAGCGATACCACTAGTACACTTGTCTGTAAGGGTCTGTGGGGCGAAGGAGGACGCATGATCGGGCAGCGGGTCGGACGATCCCTGGTTGAGCAGCTCCAGGGCGCGGCCACCACAGGCCGGTTCGTGTGGCGGACGAACGAACTCTGCCGGCGGGCGCGAGGGGGAATCGCACAGACGGGCGGGGCTGGTCGGCGATGAATGTGCCGCTTGGGCTAACCAAGACGCATGTGTGGGCGCGGGGGGTTCGCGATTTCAGGCTGGTCCGCCGCGGTATCACTCGGCGCCTACACCGACAGCCGCCGGTTGATGACCGCGGCCGCGTTCGTCCCCGTCACTACCCTCCTCGCTCCTGCTCCTACTTGGACGACGAGTTGATGAACCGGGAAATGTATGACCACGTGCGCGACGAGCCGATCAGGTTGATCTCCCGGCTGGGATTTCGCCTGCGCCGTTCATGAAGCGGTCACTGTTTCGGAGTCGGTGCATCGTCATTGTCAAACCGCCTGTGCGCAAAGGGATCACGTGTCGCTGTACCGGACATGCTGGACCGTCGACGGCGCGTTGGTCACCGCCTGAAGCGGCTGGTTGCGCGGCGGCGATCAGAGAGCTTCGGACACCGGTGGCGGTTTCGCCGGGCAGGTAGAAGGGTACTGGTAGTACTGTTGCGATACCGTTGATTTCTTTCGAAGTAGCGGGGCGGGGGATGGCAGACAACGGGTGGGTCTCTTCGGGCGTGGCGACCTTGAGTCGCCCTGTTCGGGAGCGACTTCAAAAGGTTGCGGCCGGTGAGGGCGCGTACAGCGATCGGCTAGCGCGCTTGGCGGGTTTCAGTATCCGACATAAGGTGCTGATCATCGGCATGTGGGTGGTGAGCGCCGCTGCCCTGGCGGTGCTGTTCCCGCAGCTGGAAACCGTTGTTAGACAGCAGTCAGTGAATCTCATACCGCGCGATGCGCCATCGCTTCAGACGGTAGACCGCATGGGCGCGGCCTTCGGCGAGCAGGGATCCAAGACGACGATATTTGTCGCGATGGAGGATCCGGCGGGCCTGACTGCGCCGGTGCGCGGACGCTACAACGCGATGATTTCCCGGTTGCGTGCCGATTCGGAGCATGTGCGCTTGGTTCAAGACTTGTTGGCCGACCCAGTCACCGCAAGCCAGGCAGTCAGCCAAGACGGCAAAGCCTGGTATGTGCCGGTGGGAGTGGCCGGAACGCTGGGCGATCTCAAAGCTGCCGAATCGGTCCAGGCGGTCCGCACGATCGCCGCCCAGGCATTTAGCGGCTCACCCACCGATGTTCGCGTCACCGGGCCCCCGGCCACCTTCCGCGATCAAATCGCTTCGGCCGAAGAGGATTTGGTTGTCATCTCGGTCGCGACAGCAGGCCTGATCGCGATGATTTTGCTGGTCGTGTATCGGTCGGTGTTTACCGCCTTGCTGCCGCTGCTGGTCATCGGCGTGAGCCTGGCGGTGGGGCGCGGAGTGCTATCAGCGTTGGGCGAATCGGGCATGCCGGTGTCGCAGTTCACCATCGCCTTCATGACGGTGATCTTGCTGGGTGCCGGCACCGATTATTCGGTGTTCTTGATCAGTCGATATCACGAGCAGCGACGCCAAAACGTCCCGCCGGATCTGTCGGTGATCAACGCGACCGCCACCATCGGGCGCGTGATTTTGGCTTCGGCCGCCACCGTGGCGTTTGCGTTTCTGGCCATGGTGTTCGCGAAGTTGAGCGTGTTCGCCGCGTTGGGTCCCGCGTGCGCAATCGCCGTCTTTGTCGGATTTGCGGCCACGGTGACTTTATTTCCCCCGGTGTTGGCGCTGGCGGCCAAACGCGGCATCGGTGAACCCAAGGCCGACCGCACACGCCGCTACTGGAACTGGATCGCCGTGGCCGTGGTGCGTCGACCCGTTCCACTGCTGGTCGCCAGTCTGGCCCTGGTGCTAGGCCTGGCGGCCGTCGCGCTGACTATGCACATCAGCTACGACGATCGCCAAGGACAGCCGGCGACCACCGCCAGCAATGAGGGGTATCACCTGCTGGACCGCCACTTTCGCAAGGACGTCATCATCACCGAATTCATGCTGGTTGAATCGCCCACTGATATGCGCACCAGCAAGGCCCTGGCCGACCTGGATGAAATGGCGTCTCGGGTCTCGCAACTGCCTGGTGTCACCAAGGTCTCCGGTGTCACCCGGCCCACGGGCGCACGCCTGGACCAGGCTCAACTGTCGTGGCAAAACGGCCAGATCGGTAACAAGATGGCCGGCGCGGTCGCCAAGGGAGACGCCCATAAGGATGACCTGGCCAAACTCACCCACGGCGCCGACCAACTCGCCGGCGGTCTCGCGCAACTGGACACCACCTTGCGCACCGCGTTGACACCGTTGACCGGGATCCTCACCCAGGCCCAATCCAGTGGATCCCAAGTCCAGCGGTTCCGTCCGCTGCTACAGCAGCTTTCGGCTACCGCCCCGGCCGTCGACCAAGCCATCCGAACCGGTCCGGGACTGCGCCAGCAAGCCGACCAAGCCCAAAACGCAATCGCCGCCATCGACCCGCTCGTCGGTGCGCTCAACACCTCCCCATGGTGTGCGACCACACCGGAATGCGCCCAACTCCGCGACCAGGTGCAGATCCTGGTGACCCTGCGCCATACCGGCTTCTTCAACCAGCTCGCCAACCTCGGCGACCTTTACCAGCCCGGCAGCGACACCGCGGCCGGCACCGTGGCCGACGTCCAAAACGCAATCACGTCGCTGGACAAGGCTTTCGGAGCACTCGGCGACCCTGCCGACCTGGCCGGCAACATCCGCCGCCTCCAAAGCGGCATCAGCCAACTCGCCTCCGGCGCACAGGCCCTCGCCACCGGCGTGCACACCCTGGCCGACAGCAACATCGAAATGCTGTCGGGCATGAGCCAAATCGCCACCCAACTGCAGAATTCCGCACGAACCACCGCCGGCTCAGACAACGCCAGCGGCTTCTACCTTCCCACCAATGCCTTCGAGAACCGCCAATTCGCCGACGTCGCAAAGCATTTCCTGTCGCCCGACGGCAAAACCGCGCGTTTCGCCATCGAATCCAGTTACGACCCCTACAGCAGCGACGCGATGAACCTCGCCCACAAAATCACCGAGATCGCCGATGCCGCACGACCCAACACCTCGCTGGCCAACGCCACGGTGTCGATGGCCGGATTCCCCGCCGTCAACTCCGACATCCAACGCCTGCTTTCCGCCGACTTTCATCAGCTGGCCTTTGCGACCCTCGTCATCGTCGGCCTCATCTTGGTCGTATTGCTGCGCGCCCTGGTCGCCCCGCTCTACCTGTTGGGTACCGTCGTGCTCAACTACGGCGCCGCGCTCGGACTGGGAACCCTCGTCTTTCAATATGGCCTCGGCAAGGAAATCGCCTGGCCCGTACCGCTTCTAGCGTTCATAATCCTGGTGGCCGTCGGCGCCGACTACAACATGCTGCTCATCTCGCGACTACGCGAAGAATCGACCCACAACATTCGCGTCGGCGTCCTGCGAACCGTCGCAAATACCGGCTCAGTCATCACTTCGGCCGGGCTCATCTTCGCCGCCAGCATGTTCGGCCTGATCGTCGGCTCCATCGCGATCATGATCCAAGCCGGGTTCATCATTGGCTGCGGCCTACTTCTGGATACCTTCGTCGTTCGCACGCTCACGGTTCCCGCGATCGCCACACTGCTGCGCGAAGCGAGCTGGTGGCCGCAACGGAAACCCCTGACTCACAACGGCCGACCACATCGGACCACATGACAATTAGCCAGGAGCGCATCCGCACCAGCGACGGGATCACTCTCGTGGCCGACTGCTACCGGCACGCCGCGACTCGCCCCGTCGTGCTGCTCCTCCATGGCGGCGGTCAGAACCGTCACGCGTGGGCCACCACCGCTCGTCGACTCCATTCCCACGGCTACACCGTCGTCGCCTACGACACACGAGGTCACGGCGACAGCGACTGGGACCCGATCGGACAATACGACGTCGAACGGTTCGTATCCGATCTGATCTCGGTACGAGGACACGTCAGCGCCGACAGTCCCCCCGCCGTCGTCGGCGCGTCGCTGGGTGGGCTGATCATCCTCGCTACCCATCTGCTGGCCCCACCCGACCTCTGGGCAGCCGTTGTCCTGGTCGACATCACCCCGCGGATCGAATTTCATGGAGCCCGTCGCGTCGTGTCATTCATGGCCGCCCACCCCGACGGATTCGGCTCACTCAATGACGCCGCCGACATCATCGCCGAATACAACCCCCGGCGCGCGCGACCCGAAAATCTCGACGGCCTGCACAAGGTCCTGCGGCAACGTAGCGACGGACGATGGATCTGGCGCTGGGACCCAGCGTTCATCAGCTCCAACTTCGATGTCCTGCAAGGCAATCTCATGACAGGCAGCGAGGAGTTCGACGCCATCAGCGGATTTCTCGCCGAAGGAGCACGTCGAATCACGGCCCCAACGCTGTTAGTACGCGGCGCACTGTCAGACGTAGTCTCCCAGGAAACCGTCAACGAATTCCTCCAGCTCGTCCCGCACGCCGAAACGACGGACGTCACCGGCACCGGTCACATGGTTGCCGGCGACAACAACGACGCGTTTACCGCCGCGGTCACCGACTTCCTCGACCGCACCACAAGGACCCCGACGTAAGCATCCAGCGAACCTGCACCCGCCCCGGCTGACACGTCGGACACCCATCGAGATGGCTCGATCTATCGTTCGCACGCCTTCGGCGCTTGTGCCGTCCTGTCGCCAGGCGCGCGGCTACTGATGCGCCATGGCCACTGATTGTGTTGCGTCTAAGTCATTCTCGTCAACAGGAAGGTCGTGCCGAATCACCCGGACTCGACCCCGCGGCAGACACGCCATGTAGCCGTGGCACTTGCCATAGAGCTCCCACGAAGTCGCCGCCGCATCCGGGTCGACATCGATGCGGTGGCCGCGGGAGAAACACAGATGCAGCGCACCGTCGTCGTCGCACCAGGCACGCGTGCAGATCGCTCCGGCCAGGTCCAACAGTGGCCGCTCCTCGGCCGAAAGATTGATAGGGTCGATCAACACTTCTTCCTCAGGCCAGCCTGCTGCCGGAGGGAGGGTCAGCCGCATCGGTCGGGAAATCACCAGCTGGTTGTGATCGTCCAGGTCGACTACCAGCCCTTCGTGCAGCGAGACTCGTTGCACGGTGCACTGCTCGATCCATTGCGTGTACATAACCACTCCCTTCGACGCACCAGCGAGTCGCCTACCTATGCTACCGCTAGTAGCGCACCGATACTATTAGTATTGCTATGCGCTCTTGCTCGCGTTCCACGCAGCAAGAATGCGCTGCAGACCTCGATCAATGCGCTCGCGCGCCTCCGCTGCTGTCGCCCGTCCGACGACGAAAGCCATTAGATTGGCCAGCCAGATATCTGCGATGACTCCGGCGATCTGTCGCTCGCAAGCTCCCTGCGTCGGCCCACCAACCGTGCGCGCCAGCATGCTTTCGACGACGTCGGCGGCGTGTTGCACTGTCAAGGCTTCGTCTGTGCCCGCCATAACGAATGCCCGAACCACGGCCTCGGTGAGCTGCAGGTTTTGCTGCCACTCGTCGTGGAGCCGCGCTGTCAACGATCCCAGTCGGTCACTCGGGGAAGCGGCGCACGTGCTCCAGTCGCGTTCCTGATTCACCCGCTCGAACTCACGGGCGAGCAGCGTCACCAGCAGGTCGGTCTTCGACGCGAAATGGTCATACAGTGACCCGACAGTGATGCCAGCTTGCTTGGCCACCGTCTTGAGACGCACGGCCTTGAAACCGCCCGCCGTTGCGACCGCTCGGGCAGCATCGAGGATTGCGGTGCTGCCCCCGGTACCGGTCTCGGAATCTGGCGCCGCGCGGAACGGTACGTCAACCGACACTACGACTTCACTTCGGGGATAGACCTTTCGACGAGGAGGTGGCGGGATGACATTCCTCAAATCCCCCTTCGGGGAAGACGATGTCTTTGCAGACCGTTGGATATGCGTGCAGCCGCAAGCGCAACTGCAAGAGCCGCGAGTGCGGTAAACGGGGCTAGCACGAGCGTACTGGTGACACAGCCATGAGTGGGTACTGAAGCTGTGCCGTCCAGACCGCGGTGCGAAACGCGGACCCGATCGGCGGACGCTTCCGGGCGCACTCGGCAGCGAATACTCATGCGGGTAGCCGCAATTCCCCACGCAACCCACGGCACCCGACGCTGCGACACCGGCAAGGAAATACCCCCAGTACTTTCGGTTTCGCTACGCTACTGTTCGTACCATAGCTCATAATGCAGTTGGAATGTCACATTGACGAAGGTGATGGCATGCCGTCAGCAAACATCCGCTCGTTACGGGACCGACGCCGCGCCGAGTTGATCTCCGAGATCCAGAACACCGCACACCAGCTTTTCGCCGAACGCGGATTCGCTGCCGTGACAACCGAGGACATCGCGGCCGCGGCCGGAATCTCGATCAGTACCTACTTCCGCTACGCACCCACCAAGGAAGACCTGCTTGTCGCACCCGTCCGGCAAACGGTCGCCGAAATCGTTGCGTCCTACCGCGCCCAGCCGTCCGATGCATCAGCAACCGAAACTCTGATGCGTCTGCTTATCGAAACCGCTTGGGACAAAGCAAATCAGAATCTGCAATACTGGCGAGAAGCCATCCGGACCGCCCCCCACCTACTGGGCGAATCGGCGCTGATCAGCGAGAACGATAACCACCGGCTCATCGAACTGGTCGCTACGCATATGGACGTCGACGCGGTGACCGACATCCGCCCCTCGCTGCTGGTCCACACGGGTTTGGCCACTGCACAATTCATACTTCGGCGCTGGCTTAGCACGGACACCAAAACGAGTCCACCGCTCCACATTCAACTGGAACAAGCCTTGAGAATCACACTAGCCGGATTCGACTAATCGCGGACCGCGATGAACCATCGCGCTCGGCGGCAGCCGCGGCCGTTGCCACGTCCACAGCCCGGAGGACCCGGCCGGTAACCCGAAACCCCACACCATATTTGTAACGGCAACCACCGGTGATCAAATGGGCTAACCCTAGTGGGGCAGGCGCAATTGCTAGGTAGAGCCCGCTTTTCGGGTGGCAAGATACTGATTCCAGTCGCGTTTGGCATATGCCGCCCAGCGGGTCGCGGTGACGATATCGATGGCGAGTAGGTCGGCCAGAACTGCGCCCGGTAACTCGGCTGCCATTGTGATGAGGCCGGTGTTGCGACCGCCTCGGATTGTCAGGCCGCTATGTTTGAGTCGCTTGCCGAACACGCCCGAGTTGACTGGGCGGTCTGGTGTTCGTCCGGGAAACAGGAGCCGGTCCGGTGTTGAGGGTTCGGGCAGGGTCGAGCGCCGGGTTGGACGCGGCAGTTGTGCGAGCAGTTGGGCGAGCTTAGGAGGCAGCACCATTTCGTGGTCGCGCAGGGTGAGGTAGGTGTGGCCGTCCTGGGTGTGTATCTGGTTCTGTCGTAACCCGAGTACTCGCATGGTGGTGATTCCGTACAGCAGGATGAGCGCACCACTGGCGCGCACATCGATGTCAATGGTGTTGTCGTTGAGGCATCGGCGGAGTTGCTCGAGGTGCGTGGCTTCGTCGATGAACACCGAGGGCGGGCTGGGTCGGTTGGCCGGCGCGGAGGCGCCGTGGGTGATGCGACGCTGAGTTGTCCAGTGCAGGAAGGGCCGGATCTCTCGGTGTCGCCAGGTGCCGTGGGCCAACCAGTTGTCGATGTCTGCTTGGTCCATGGTGGCGAGGGTGCGTCCCCGGGTCTCGAGCCAAGCGAGGAATTCCAGTGCGACGCACACCTGGCGGCGAATGCGTGCTGCCCCGGTGTCGGCGTCGTCTGAAAACTGACCCCGTGTCCCCGGGTGGTTTCTAGGGGCGGTCGCAACACTTCTCTAGGTTCTGGAGGTTGTGTTGTCATCGTCGCGTCGCGTGAAAAAAGGCCCGGGCCGACGGCCACAGTCCGCCAAGCGTGAGCGATTTACGGAGCTGCGCGCCCGGGGCTGGTCCATCTTGGCGGCGGGTCGTGAAGTCGGTGTGTCCCGTACCGCAGCAAACAATTGGGCAAGGGGGTACAAAACCTATCGGCGTGGCGAGGCCGTGGGATTCGTGCCCGCACTCGATCGTTTGGCTGTGCGCCAGATCAGCGATCGCTATCTATCCGAAGAGGAGCGGATCGGCATCGCCGATCTGCGCCGCACGGGCATGGGTGTTCGGCAGATCGCCACCACGCTTGGCCGGGCACCATCGACCGTATCGAGGGAGTTGCGCCGCAACAGCCGCCGCGACGGCCAGTACCGGCCGTTTGAAGCCCACCGCTGGGCGGTTCAGCGCAGAGCGCGTCGTCACCAGCGGCGGGTCGACAAGAATCCCGCCCTGTGTGACCTGATCGCCGAGCTCCTCGCTCAACGGTGGAGCCCGCAGCAGATCGCCCGACACTTGCGGCGCGAATACCCCGAGGACCGATTGATGTGGTTGTGCCACGAAAGCATCTACCGGGCTGTGTACCAACCCCATTCGCGCTTGATACGGCCGCCACAGGTCAGGTCGTCACACCGGGGTCCGTTGCGCACTGGCAGGACCCATCGCCGCGCGCACCAGCGGCCGGGTCGGCGGCGTCCGAGGTTCGCCCAGCCGATGTTGTCGATCCATCAGCGGCCATTCGCTCCCGCCGACCGCAGCCAGCCGGGGCATTGGGAAGGTGACCTCATCGTCGGCAAGAACCAGCGCTCGGCGATCGGGACCCTGGTCGAGCGCCAGACCCGCCTGATTCGGCTGATGCACCTTCCCACCCGTGACGCCGACTCCCTGCGTATCGCGATCGCCACGACCATGGGTGGCCTGCCATCGAACTTGATCCGATCGATCACCTGGGATCAGGGCATCGAAATGGCCCGACACACCGACATCACCGCAGACCTCGGCGTGCCGGTCTACTTTTGCGACTCCCGCTCGCCGTGGCAGCGCGGCAGCAACGAGAACGCGAACGGGCTGCTACGCCAATATTTCCCCAAGGGCACCAGCCTAAGCACCTACACACCCGACCATCTGCGCGCTGTCGAATACGAGATCAATAACCGCCCCCGCCACACCCTCGAAGACCGCAGTCCCGCCGAACTTTTCACCGCGCTGCTAACCTCACCAGACCATCAACTGTTGCGACGTTGACTAGAAGCCACCCCGCCGTTGACACCCGGGATTGCTTAGTGGTTGTTTGGCTCGGCGGGCTCGGTGCAGGAGGTACCAGATGGTGTAGCTGCGGACCAGCCGTGCGTGTTCGGCGGGATAGTTGGCTAGGTGGCGATCCACCCATGGCTCGATACGTTCGAGGTATTCGTTACGCGGCGTCAATACTGCTGTGCGAACGAGGATTTCACGTACGTAGTTGACATGCCCACCGGGTGGGAGCTGATCGAGTGCGTGGTGAGTGATGGTCTGTCCGGTGCGCGCCAGATTCATGAGGAGCTCCGCGGCGGCGCTCTTGCCGAGCCAGACGGCGACGCTGCGTGGATCATTGGCGTTGGCAAGAGCGTCCGCCAGTGGCTTCAGTTGCGCCGGTATCTGGCCATCCGGCCCGGCTAAGGCGTTGTGCAGTAATTCGGCGGTGTGGCAGCGGCTACATCGATTATGCGCGCGAATACCCGGTTGACCGCAATTGGCGCAGCGGTAGTCGAGCGTGGAGCCAGAACATGGCCCGCAGATTTGGCGCTCGTCGGGGTCAAATCCGATCAGCACCGCCTGCTGGCCGCACGCCGCGCATGGTGACGGGTACATCTTCGCCTTGCGCACGCACGGTGTGCAGACAGGCCCCGCTGGCCAATGGCGGGCTACAACGCGCCGTTGTCGGCAGAACGCGCAGGTGGATTTCGAGTGTGGTGAACGTATCCCGGAATAGGTCCTCGTTGTGATGGCGCGGCAGGTGCCGCACAAGTGCGGGCCGAGGACGCTGCTGCTTTGGCGGCGCCGGGTGGCTCCGCATAATCCGCATACCCACACGGTGCTGGCTTTGGCGTAGCAGTTCGTGCAGATGCGTCCTTCCGATGCCACGTACGGGGCGCGGCGCCGTTGTCCGCATCCCGAGCAGGTGTATAGGCGCGGTGGCGCGCACGTGGGACACAGCACGCCGCCGTCGACGAGTCGACGTGCCCGGGGACGGAGGCGTCCGCAGATGCTACATTCCTTGCGCGACAACGGGTCGCGGCTGTAACAGTTCGTGCACACGGGTCCGTCGGGAAGATTGACGCGTCTGCTGACAGAGGTCTTTGCGCATCGCGCGCACGTGAACGATCGATCGAGATCTCTGCAGCGACCACAAATGCGGCCGGTCGGACCGATCGCGGTCAGAGACACGCGCTGTTGACAATTCGTACAGGCCGGCGGCTTCACCGACGCGTGGCCATCAGCCACCAGTACGTGCGTCAAGCGCATAAGCCCCCGCGGGCAGGACGCGTCCGGGTTGAGCACTCCGTCGCCATGAGCGGCCAGGTACGCGTCGACCTGATTGAGCGTTTTCGGCCGGTCGACACGAGCAGCTTTCAGGAGGCGGTCGGCATCTGCAAGCGATAGGTCGCCAAGAGCGCGGACTACGTGAGCGCGGACTCGATCCCACGCGTCGGGCCTGAAGTTCGCCGATCCTCTCATGAGCTGCGGTCAGGTCGACGCACAGTCGTGCGCCGCACCTTCGGCACCTCCCGCGGTGAGTCCCCGGCCGCCTTCTTCACCGATTGATTGACGGCTTCGATTTCGATCAGGTCGTTGGGCGAGCATTCCAAGATGTCGCACAACGCTGCCAGCACGTCCATTGAGAGCCGTTGGGGAGGCGCAGTGACCAGGCGAAACACTTGCTCTCGCGACAGGACCACGCCACGTTCGGCCAACAGCGGAACCAGATCAGTCGTCTGGTACAGCTCCCGTTGCGCCATCAGCGCCCGCAGCCGCCACTGATAACCCATCTTCTTGATCACGGTTGATCCTCCCCGACGGCAATGCCGCGTTTGGTGAGCGCTTCACGGAGCAAACGGTTGCGGTACTCGTCAGACGTGGCTATAGATCGACGTGGTGCTCGCATAGGAATGTCCGACTTGGTGTTGAATTATCTTGAGCCGCTGGCCTATTCGGGGCTTTGACCTGCGGTGTTTCGTTGTGGACGTTGTCGTCGACGTTTGAGGTGGGGTCATGGGGGAGGCCTTTCAGCAGGGACCGATCGTTATCGAGCTGAGACGTTTCCGGGGGGTGCGGGTTGACGTGGTTTCGGATGCGGTGCGCTGCTGGCCGAGTGCTCGGGCGAGTTGGTCTCGGAGCGTGCGGTTCTCCTCGGCCAATTTCCGGTTGCGCTGGTTGGCGGCTTCGAGCCTGCGTAGCAGTGAGGCGTCCGAGGTTCGTTGCCGCGCGGGGACCGGTGTCGCGGGTGCTCGACGGTGGGCAGCGCGAAGCCGTTCGATCTCAGCTCGGACGTCGGATTGCGCGTAGAGCCAGGACCGAGACACCGCCGCTGCTTGAGCCACGGCCTCGAAGGTGACCGGGCGCCCTTCGGCGTCGAGGGTCCTCAATGCCTGGATCGCCTTGGCTCGGGTGAGTTCGTGGCGTTGTCGGGCGGCGACGATGAGGTGCCGGGTGTTGTCAGCCCGCATCAGCAGAATCCAATTCCTCTGAACCGGAGTCGGTTTCGAGTGTGGTGATGATGGTGTCGAGGTTTCCCAGGACTTGTTGGTTCATCTCGACGAGGCGTAACTGACCGCGCGCCTCGGCAGCGGAGATGATCTGCAGGACTTGCTGACGGTGTTCGTGGTGTTGCGGCAGGAACTCGGGCGTAGTCACGAACATCGGACATGTCAGACAAGCATTGGCATGCGGGCAGGTCTTTTGAACTGGCAGCCCGCAGAAGCCGTTGGGCAATGCTTGGGTCACGCGCCCGAGCCGTTGCTTGGCCCAGTTCGCTTCGGCCAGTGGGCCGTCGGGGTCGATCGCAACGGTTTGGCCCCTGGCATCGACCTTGCGGGCGGACTCCCAGTGCCGGCGGACGGTGGTGTCGTGAAGGCGGGCGTAGTGAGCTGTCATCTCACCGCTGGAGTGATCGAGTAACACCCGTACGACTTCTTGCGGCACGTCCCGGTTGATCAACCGTGTTCCAAAGGTGTGCCGCCATTGGTGCGGAGTCAGATGCACTGGACGGCCGTGCTCGTCGCGGATCTCGCAGCGCGCCAGCCAGTCCCGTAGCTGGCCGCGGTAGGAGGGCGTAGTCAGCGGCCGGCGGCCGTCTGGGTTCATCTTCGGAGCGGCGAACAGCCAGGGGCTGCCGTTGGTCCAGCGGCGCAGGATCCGCTGTTGTTGCTCGGCGATGGCCTGCTCGACTTCCTCGTCGATCGGGACGAGAGCTTCGCGTTTCATCTTGCCGTTGGTGTAGCGCAGATAGGGAGCTCCGTCGCCGCCACGGATGACGCAGTCGAAGGCGATCTTGGTGGCGTCACCGACGCGCAGTCCGCAGCGCATCAGGATGATCGTGAGCAGCCGACTCTCGGGGTTGTTCCATCCGTCGAGGTTCGCGGGCTGTTCGACCTGGGCCATGATGTGCTCGGCCAGCCCGCGGGGCAGGCGTTTCGCGGGTTTGGGGAAGTCGTCGGGATAGAACGCGGCACTCGCGGGCAGGTCGTGGTCCCACTCGTGGCGGCGGATCGCGTCGAGGAACGCACCGAGCGAGCTGATGTCGCGGCTGCGGGAGTGCAGTGCCCGGGGGTCGGTGGACAGGTCGGCCAGGTAGCGCTCCAATACCGCGCGGTTGATGCCGGCCAGGCTGGTGATGTCGACCGGCGGGGACGCCAAGAAGCCGGCCAAACGCGTCACCGCCTGGACGTCGATGTAGGTCTGGTTGGGGCTGCGTCCGATGCTTAACCGCCAGCGGGCGAACCGCTTGGCCAGATCCCGCAGCCACGGTTGCGCAATGCCGTCGAAGCGCAGCCGCTTGCGGCCCTCGACGCCGAGCCGGTGCAGCTCCCACACGTCGCGCGGGAACTCGGCCTCCCACCCGCTGCCGCAGTGCAGGTCCTCCAGACAGCGATAGGCGTAACGCAGAAACGCCAGCTGTCCGTTCTGGCCGTGTTGCGCAGCGTGGTTGGCGTCGAAGAACTCGATCCAACGTGCCATCGGCCAGTCCAGCAGCGAGGCCACCCCACTGGCGGCCGTGAGTGCGATGACAGGACGCGCGACGGCAGCGGGAGTCTTGACCTGGCGTTCATCGTGCCGGCACTGCAGCGCGTACTGCATCTCCAATTTGAGCTGTCGGCGATCACCGAACGGTCGGAAGTCGAACCGGTCGTCGCCATAGGACTCGCAGAGCACGATGAACTCGTCGATGTCGGGACATCCCACCGCTGCCCATCGGGACCGATGATTGACGCAGAACGGCGACCGTCCCTGCGTCCATAGCGTGCAATAGGACAACGCGCAGACGGGATGATCGGGATCATCCACCGGAGCAACGGCAGCCAGCCATACGTCTCGGTCGGCGATGCCGGACCGTTCCCAAAACCCTTGGTGGCGTGGGCATAAACCCCGGCGAGCACCTCCGTACCGGCAGCCCTGGACGGCGCAGACCGTGAGCTCTTTGCGCCCGAGCCCTTCCGGTGCTGCAGTCGTGGCGAACACGTCGATGTCCGGGCGGCCTTCTTGCTGCCAACCGACGTAGTGGCCTTTGCAGAGCCCGCGGGTGCGCGGTTGGCGCACGCAGCCCGGCACCCGGCACGGCGCGGTGTCGAACACCAGCGCACCACGCTCGGGAACGAGGATGTCCACCCGGAACTCCGGTCGAACCGCGGCCACCAGCTTGCGCAGCAAGCCCGGAGCCGCAGCCGACGGTAGCGGCGGGACTGCCGCGGTCACCACTGCACCTCCTGCCCGGTCAGGAAGCCGGCCGCCTCCAGAGCCCGGCGGGCGTCCTCGACGGACAGATGCCCGTAAATGTCCATCGTGGTCGCGATCGAGGAGTGCCCCAGCAGCGTGCTGACGACCTCGATCGGGGTGTTCTGGCGGAGCAAACGCGTGGCGTAGGTGTGCCGATACCAGTGGGGATCGAAGTCGATGCCGGTGCTCCGGCGCAGCCGCAACACCAGGTCGTAGACCGCGGGATAGCCCCACGGGTGCCCGAACGGTTCGCCCCAGAGGTTGACGAACACGTAGTCGGAGTCCAGATCGCCGTATTCGTCGTGCAGGTAGTCGGCGTAGAGGCGGATGAGCTGCGGGCTGATCGGGATGGTGCGCGGTGTCGCCGACTTGGCGCGCGCCCTGTTGTCGTTGGATCGCGGCGCGACCGTCAACTCACCCTCGGCAGCGGCCACGTCCTCGTGACGCAGACCTAGCGCTTCACCAATCCGAATCCCTGTGTCCCACAACAACGCCCACAACAAGCGATCCCGCAGGTGGATGCAGGCATCTAGGATCGCCTGCACCTGACCGGCGGTCAGAATGGTCGGATGCTGACGCGGGGTCCGGAGCTTGATCGTGCGCCGCCGCTCCGGCTGGCCGCTGCTCAGGTGGTAGAGGAACGGCTTCCATCCCGAGCGCCGGCGCCGACCTGGGTGCAGTTCAGTGACCAAGTCGCCGAGGTCGACTCCGTGCCGGGCGTGAAACGTGTAGAGGCCGCTGATCGCCGCCAGCTTCCGGTTGACGGTTCCCGCAGAGCAGTGATGCTCAGCCGAGGGCAACAGCACCACTGCGCCAGCCCGGCCAGCCGGCGGCAGCCGCAGCCAGGACACGAACTCCCCGAGATCCTCCAATCGGACCTCGCGCCAGTTCAGGCTGCGAGCGTCGAGGAAGACGAACCAGTCCTTCAGGTCGTGCGCATAGGCCTTGACCGTGTTCGGGGACCGCTCGATGTCGGTCAGATAGGCCAGGTAGCGCTCGATTGGCTCCACCGAGCCGCCTCCGTCGCCGAGGACCGTCCAGGATTCAAGCGACGAAGTGGGCATCAGTACCCGTTGCACAAGCATCAAACCTCCGTGGAATCTGCGTGATGGACCGCTGCAGATAACCACCTCCGCCACGAAGATCGCCGCCAACGCCACGTGCGTGTTGCACGTCGTGGACACCCCTGTGCGGGCTCGAGAGAACTTGCACGAAGCGCTCCGGGTAATCGAATTCGGTCAGGTGTGTGACGTAGGGTCTGGCGCAGCGAATGCAGGTCCAGCTCCTGCGGCAACCCCGCGGCGTCACGCGCAGCCACAAAGGCCTCGTTCGCGGCGCGTCTGGAGAGACGGCCGCAACGTTCGGTGACCCATAACGCCGGATGCCGGCCCGCTCGAAAGCATGGACGAACCTCCTCCAGGTAGGACTCGAAAACCTGGACAATCCAGTCCATTTCCGGCACCGTCAGCACGACGCGTCGCTTCGGCGAACTACCGCGGGACGCTTTTCCGAATCGGACGAATACGCCGCCAAAACGCCCGTAGGACGGTAGCTTTGGATTCGATCTCAGATCCACCAGGTCTAGCCCCACCGCCTCTTGGCGCCGCAAGCCTTCTCCGGGGGTCTGCGACCTGTTGCATGACGTCGCTCGTAGTGGGTGATCTGGTGGGCGGTGCGGCGTTTCTCCGTGGGTGTGGTGCTCGTGGCTGGTAGTCGTTTCTGACTGTCGACTTGAAAGCGAGGGCCCATGCGAGCGTTTCCGGTGAGTTTGCCGTCCGGGCAACGGTATTGGACGGTGCTGGATGAGGATCTGCAGGTAGTCGGCATCGCCGATGAGTATCTGCGGCATCAGCGGTTCGGCCGCGACGGCGCGGAATCCACGACGAAGGCGTATGCACACGCGATCGCGTTGTTCCTGCGCTGGTGCGCCAGGACGGGCCGGTCCTGGCAGGCCGGTGTCGAGCAGTTCGCGTTGTTCATGACGTGGCTGGCCCATGCCGGACCGCTGGCCAGCGGGCGTCGATGACGTCGCTTCGGGAGTGGTGTTGGCCGGTCCGGGGGCCGCCCCGGCGCGGGGCCCATCGCGGATCAACGGGGTGCTCACCGCGGTGCGGGGGATGGTGGTGCACGCGGTCGCGACCGGCAACGGCTCGGCGGGTTTGGTGTCGATGCTGTACGAGGTGGCCGATGACCGAGACCTGCCGGCGGAAGCCCGCAACGACGATGGCCACCTGGCATGGCGGATGCGGGCCCGGCACCGGTTGCGGGAACCGGAAACGACGATCGATCGGGCCAGCGATGAGCAGATCGTCGCGCTGCTGCGGGCCTGCCGGTCCACGCGGGACAAGCTGATCGTGCTGCTGATGGCCAGGGGCGGGCTGCGTCGGGGCGAGGTGTGCGGGCTGCGGCGCAGTGATGTGCACCTGCTGGTGGATTCGCGCCGGTTGGGATGCGAGGTCGCTCGGGCGCATCTGCATGTGGTGCGCCGAGACGACAACCCGAACGGGGCGTGGGCCAAATCGCGCCGACAGCGGGTGGTGCCGCTGGATTTCCTTGTCGTGCAAGCATTCGACGTCTACGAGTTCGAGCGCATGCGAGTTCCGGCCGCGGCGGGTAGTGATTTCGTGTTCGTCAACCTGTTCCGCGGCCGCGTCGGCGCGCCGATGCGGCCCGACGCGATCGGCGAGCTGATGGCAGCGGTCTCCCGCCGGGCCGGATTGGACACCCCGGTCCGCCCGCACCAGCTGCGACACGCCTACGGCAGCAACGTCGTCGACGCCGGGGCCGGTATCGACGTGGTCGCTGATTTGCTCGGACACGCGGCTGTCTCCTCGTCCCAGATCTACCTGCATCCGGACGCATCTCGACTGCGGGCCGCGGTGGACGCGGTGCCCAGCCCCCGCGAACAGACCGGAGCGAGCCGGTGACCGCCGTGACGTCGGCCAGGACGATCCCGGGCGATGAGGAATCCTGCAAGTTCGCGCATGTGTTGGACGGGGCCGCCCTGAGTGGCGCGGCCACGCACCTGGCCAGGGCGCTGGACCAAGGACTGCTTGACGAGGCCGGATGGGATCCGGTGACCCGGGTGCTGTACTTGCCCGCGCAGCATCGGCTGCTCGGCCGGAAGGTGTGCCGGGTGGAACGATGCGTCGGAACCGTCCACAACGACGCCCCCGAGATCTGCCACCGATGTTTCACCAGGCTGACCGGCATGGGCATGAGCGTCGAGGACATCGCCGCTGCCGAAAGCCTGCCCGCCGCACCGGTTCCCGCGGAACGCTGCGCCGTCCCGCAGTGCCGGTGCACGCCGACGGTGCGGGACGCGGTGATGTGTGAACCGCACGCCCAACAGTTCCGGGGCAGGCGCATCCCGATCTCGCTGGAACAGTTCGTGAGCGATCCGCGAGTGCGGCCAAGGCCGCCGCTGCCGGCATGCCTGGTGCCGGCGTGCACCCGCACGGCCGACGGCGCGATCGGCTACTGCACGACCCACTATCAGCGATGGAGCGTGGACCAGCAAGAGCATGCCGAACTCGATGAACAGTGGTGGCGGGTCCGGGAATCGGGCGTGGCCGAGCCGGGGCAGGTCAACCTGCGGGCGCTGCCTTCCCTGGTAGTTGTGGAAGTGCTGACGGGCTTGCAGACCCGTGTTAGGGATGGCTTGCGGCTCACCGACGTTGTGCTGCGAGCGGTCTGCGACACGCTGCGTCGCCACCAGGTCGGCTCGATCCACGACTGCGATCCGGGCCTGGCTCCCGGCAAGCGTGCACGCTCGGTGCTGGCCTCGTTCGCCCGCGACGCCCGCCGCGTGTTGGCCGATCCGGGTGTCGAGCAGGATAAGGACCGCTGGGATCTGGCGATCTTCGGTACCCCGGCACGCTGTCGTTCACCAAGATCACCCAGCCCTGGCTGGCCGGGGCCGCGAAGCGGTGGGCTGCCGAGCAACTGCCCCAGCACCGCGGCAGCGGCGCCTCTCGCGTTCGCGGCAAGATCAACAGCATCGGGCTGCTGTCCGAGCACTTGCATCGCCGACCCGATCACGGGCTTGACCCGACCGCGCTGGGCCGGACCGACTTGGAGGGATTCCTCAACCGGCTCGGCCATCTGGAGTTCACCGGCCAGATCGGTCGCTACCGCCGCAACATGATCTGCCGTGACATGCGGCAGGTGTTGGCCGGGATCCGATCCCTGGGGCTGACGAGAACCGGACGGCCGGCGGCCGGGTTGCCCGGCGACTGCGCCATCGAACGCGCCGACATCCCCGCCGACCCCGAACGCGGCGAGCCCGGCCGATGCCTGCCACCGGAGATCATGGCCGTCCTGTGCGCCAACCTCGACTCCCTCGAACCCGTCGAGGTCAGGGTCGCCACCCAGATCGGCATCGACACCGGCCGCCGCCCCGAGGACATCCTCAATCTGCCGCTGGATTGCCTGGCCCGCGACAAAGACGGCGGCGACGTACTGGTCTACGACAACATCAAAGCCAACCGGCTCGGCCGACGGCTGCCGATCAGCACGGCCACCGCCGCGGTGATCACCGGCCAACAACAACGAATCCGTCAACGCTTCCCCCACACCCTGGCCGCGAAGCTGAAGCTGCTGCCCACGCCCTATCGAAATCCCGACGGGCACAAGGCAATCAGCAGAACCACCCTGCAGGCGCGCCACCGCGACTGGGTGGCCGACCTGCCGACACTGCGCACCCGCGATGGAGTCGAGTTTGACATGACCAAGATCGTGCCCTACGCCTACCGGCACATTGTCCCCGCTTAGTTCCCGTGTTGCGATTGGCCTGAAAGGCCCGGGCGTGCTCGGCGTTTCTGCTTTGGTGAGGCCGTGTGGTGTTTGTATGGTCTCCAGTCGTGATCTTGAGCTTTTTCTCGTCGCAGGGCTGGCAGTCCTGGGGTGTCGAGCACCGGCCGGTGATCCCAGAGGGGATGCCGGTGCTGATCGATGACGACTTGCTGTTCGAGGACGGCCCGGCCGTGCCGCGGCCGACGACGGTGATCAATCGGTGGTTGCGGCTGCTTCCGGCCAGCGGGGCTCCGGCGCCGAGTTCGTGGGAGAACTACGCGCGGGCGGTCAAGGAATGGACGGAATTCCTCGCCGAACACGGTGTGGGCCTGTTCGATTCGCGAGACCGGCTCAAGGCAGGGCTGAGCCGATACGCCGAGCACCGCGCCGCCGGAGCAATCCGGGCGAGATTCGCGGCGACCACGTGGGCGCAGCACATGAGCATCCTGTCGCTGTTCTACCGGTGGGCGATGGACGAGGGATACGCCGAGGCGGAGCCGTTCACCTACCGATCCGCGCGAGCGGTCTTCGCCGGCACCGGCCGCGATGTCCGGGTGAACTTGGCGGTGCGCCGCACCCCGAAACCGCATGTGACCATCAAGTATTTGGAGCCGGACTTCACCGACCTGTTCCGGAAGGGGTTGCGCGGTTTGGCGCCGGATGGCACCCGCGACACCGGGTTCGCGGGCCGGGAGATGACCCGCAACGCCGCGATCGGGGACCTCGCGCTGGCGACCGGGTTGCGGCTGGGCGAGTTCACACATCTGCTGCCGTGGGAAATCCCGGCTCTGCCGCCGGCGCCGACGGTGATCCCGATCCCGTTTCCGGTGCCTGCGGGAATCACCAAGGGCCGCAAGTTCAGAACCACCTGGAT
Source organism: Mycobacterium paraffinicum (assembly GCF_001907675.1). GTDB lineage: Bacteria > Actinomycetota > Actinomycetes > Mycobacteriales > Mycobacteriaceae > Mycobacterium > Mycobacterium paraffinicum_A. The sequence goes on along the minus strand of NZ_MPNT01000019.1, from coordinate 76,961 downwards.
CTCCTACGACGCCTTGGCCGGGCTGCACGACTACCTGCAGCTCGACCGCGCTGCCGTCACCGACGGATCGGCCTGGCGGCCACCACGACGCCGGGGCGAACCGCTGCAGGTCACCGAACCGGACGCCCGTGGCGGCCGGATCAACGGCGTCCGCCGGTCCTGGGAGTCGCTCACCCCGGCCGAGCGACGGCGGCTGGTGGCACCCGAGGGCGGGTCGTGCCTGCTAGCGGTGAAGGGTGATGGTGGCCCGTTCACGGCGTGGGCGACGGTGTTCGAACGCACCTCCGACCGGATCCGCGCACGGTTCGAACCACGGTTCCCGCACGTCCACCCGCACCGACTCCGCCACTCGTTCTCGATGCAGACGCTGGAATATCTGGTGACCGGCTATTACCGACAGGCAGCGAAGCTGGTATGCGACACCGACGCCGACGCAGCGCTGGTGTTCTACCTGACCAAGGCCGACCCGCTGCTGGTGCTGCGCGATTTGCTCGGGCATTCCACGGTTCTGACGACCGAGAAATACCTGAAACGTCTTGATACGACGCGGATTTACCGGCAAGCCTACGAAACCGCCGGAGCCGCAGCGGGACTCACCGAGGATACCGCCGCACAGCGGGAAGCCGACGCCGAGTTCGACGACGACACCGAAGAGGAGCTGTGATGCCGACGACGGTGCTCGATGATCCGCTGCGTTTGGCCTGCGTGTTCAGCGACGGCAGCAGAGCTGCATTCGATCTCACGGGGTTGCCGAACCCCGGGTTGGTGCGTGATCTGGCCACCGGGTTGGTGGAGCTGATCCATCCTCACGGCAGCGTCGATACTGCTGGCACCGTCGACCAGTACGTGCGTGGGTTGCACAGGATGGTGCGAACACTTTCTGATCAGGGTTTCACCGGCGGTGTCGGCGATCTGCGGCGCGGACAGCTGGCGCAGTTCTGGATGGCGGGCCCGAACTGGCTGGAGGCGCTGACTCGGTACTTGGTGGAAGGTTATGCGCGATCCGGCGGCCGTCTCGGCGAGGGGGTGCTGGAGCTGGCCGCAGGGCGGCACTTCAACATTCAGCGCAATCGGCGCCCGTTGCCGCCCTATTCCGAGGGCGCATGGCAGCGGCTGACCATGGCCTGCCGACAGCAGGTCGACGACTCCTACGCGGCACATCGGCGCGCGCTGGCGTCCGCCGCCGGAGGGCGGCATCCGGGCACGGGTGCGTGGACTCATCAGAACTTCTGCTGGCTGTTGTCGACACTCGGCCCGCTTGGCAGCAGCGAAGCTGCTGAGGAAATTGGCATGTCCATCAACGTTTTCCGTCATCGAGGAGTCATCGCTGTCTTCCACGAGGCTGCGCTGGCGATGTTCCCGCATCTCGAGGTCGTGATCGCCTACCGGCTGCTGTTCGGGATCTATTCCGGCATCGTCCCCGACGGCATCGCCGACTTGGACATCGGGGACATCGACTGGGCCGGGGATTCGACTGTTCTGCTGTCCTATATCAAACGGCGCACCGCCGCCGAGAGCGCGACGTTGCCGCGGCCGGCGGTGCGGTTGCTCGAGCAGTGGCTGGCGCACTCGGCGCTGTTGCGCAGCTTCGTGCCGCCGGACGAGCGCACCACGCTGTGGTTGGGGATGAGCCAGCCCGGCTACTCCCGCCGCCTCGATGACGTGAACCGGTCCGCGATTGGCCGGTGGATGCGCCGCCATGGCATCGTCGGCGACGACGGTCAGCCGATGAAACTGCACCGGTCCCGCATCCGCACCACCCATCACGCGATGCGGGACAAGAAGTCCTGGACCGGGAATGCGCGCGCCACGATCGACCCGAACCACACGCCCGCGGTCGAGGGTGACCACTACCTGTCGGCGACGACTCCCGGTCAACGCCACGCCGTCGAGACGATCATCGCCGACGCCCAGCACGACATCCTCCGCCGCGCGCACCCTCCGGCCGTGATCACCGAGGAAGACGCGGCGGCGCTCGCCGAGGGTTACCCGCAGCTGCTGGCGGTGATGAAGCTCGACGAAGGCGTGCTCGCCGAGCTGGTCGGTGGCGCGCGGGATGTGTTCACCGCAGCCTGCGCCGATCAGCTGGCCGGGTTACACGGGCCGGCAGGCAAACCATGCCCGGCACGTCCCTGGGTCTGCCTGCTCTGCCCGCTGGCGGTGTTCGCTCCGCGGCACGCAGTGAACCTGCTGCGGCTCAAGGCATTCTTCTCGCGCCAGTGGCAGCAGATGCCCGCCGCCCACTTCATGACCGTCTTCGGCCCCTACGCCGCCCGGATCGACCAGATCCTCGACCGCTTCGACCCCGCCGAACTCGCTGTCGCAGCCGCACGCGTCACCGACAGCGACGACGAAATCCCCTTGCGCCCAGAGGAACGCACCGCATGACGAGCACAATCGCGACCGCAGCACCCGGCGTTCAACCACGGTCGCCGTTCACCGGCGCGGACATCTGCCGCGACGCCGGGCTCACGCTGCCGGGCGGCACGCCACGACCGGTATTCGACGACGACCTGTGGGATTTCACCGACGTGGTCGGGCTCCCGGTCCAAATGGCCCTTTACCGACGCCGATTCGACTTCACCACCATCACCGACACCCGCTGGCGGCTGGTCGCCAAGGAGCTGATCCTGGCGCTGCTGGCCCCGAATCACAATGCCGTGGTCCGTCTGCCACGCGCCTACCGCACCCCACTGCATCTGACCAGCTGCTACAGCCGCCTCTACGAGGCCGGCAAGTTCTTCGGCTGGCTCGATCAGCGGGGCATCACTGCCCTCACCGAGCTCGACACCCACCTCTGCGAGGAATACCTGGCGTTCCGACGCTACGTGATCGACCCCGACGGCGTCATCGTTGGCGAGCAGAGCCCAGGCGTCCGGCGCGCAGCCGCGCAGATGATCGTCGATCTGGTCGACTACCGTGACCTGTTCACCGCCGACCGGGTTCCGGCCGATCTGCGCCCCTGGGGCGGCGCAACAGCATCCGCGGTCGCCGAAATGCCTTCTGGTCGCGACGGAAACAAGACACCTGCCGTTCCTGCCGAAGTGCTGCAGCCGATGCTGGCCGCGGCCCTGCACCTGGTGCAGATCCTCGGCCCGCACGTTGTCGAGCTGAACGAGCAGATCCGCAAGATCGACCGTGTCTGGGCTACCGGAGCCCCCGGGCTTCGTCACGGCTCCCCGGCGATGGTCAGCGACATCACGATGCTGCTGGCCGACCACAGGGCGACCGACACACCGCTGCCGATGCTCGAAGAACACGACGTCAACCGCAGACTCAAGGCTGGCTGGGACGCGAACGACCCGCTGCTGCCGGTCTCCACCGGGACCCTGGCGCGGCAGGCCGGATACGTCCAGTTCTGGGCGAAATGGATGCCCACACTGCGCAAACCGCTGATCGACACCCTCAACACCGTCGGAGTCGAGAAGATCTTCGGCCGCAACGCCGCCGAAGTCCCGGCCGCCGATGGTGCGACCTTGCTGCCTTGGACACTGCCAGTGCACCGGTCCGAAGCGGTCGCCATGGTCGGCATCGCCCGCACCGCAGCGATCGTTGTCCTGGCTGGCGCGTCCGGAATGCGGGCCAGTGAGCTGATGGAACTGCGGGTCGGCTGCCGCCGGGTCGAGGAACCGATCTCCGGCCTGAAGTGCTATCGCATCGCCAGCAAAATCATCAAAGGTCAGGGCCTCGGCGGCACCGACGACGAATGGGTCGTCATCGAACCGGTCCACCGCGCGATCGAACTCATCGAGCAGCTCCACGACGACCCGCGTGACGGTGTTCTCCTGCTGTCCCGGTTCAGCTTCCGAGTCCGCTACCTCTGGTTCCGCGCCTGGGTGAATTCCCCGGCCGGAGCCCGTCTCGGACTCGTCCCGATCCCCGACGAACCAGTAGCACTGCGTATGCTCAGAAGAACGGTTGCCCTGGAGATGGCTTACCGGCCTGGCGGTGTCCTCGCCGCAAAACTGCACCTCAAACATATCGCCGCGGCGACAACGGAAGGCTACGCGGCTCGACCGGGCGGCGCTCAAGCAGAGTTGCTGGCCGAGGTCAACAAGCTCGAGGCCGACCACATACTCAAGCTCGTGCTGGCCGAGTTCCGCAACTACCAGCAAGGCATCCTGCCCGCCGGACCCGGCGCCCGCAGCCTGACCGAATTCTTCGCCACCATCGACACCGACCCGAACACCAAAGCCACTGCGGCGCCGAAGATCCAGCGCAACGACCGCGACATCCTCAACCTGCTGTCCAAACGCGCCACGGCGCTGCACCTCGGCCCAGCGAACTACTGCTGGTTCACCGACCCCTCCCGCGCGCTCTGCCTGAAACTTGCAGGCACCCTGACCGCGGACCGGCCGATGATCGGCATGTGTGACTCCGCACGCTGCCCGCAGGCCACCCACCACCAGCACCACCGGCCCGTCTGGGCCGAGCACGCCGAACGCACCAAAACCTTCCTCGGCCAACTCGGCAAAACCCGAACCGCCGAACGCGCTCGTCTGCAGGCCGACTACGACCGCGCCGTCCAGGTCATCACCAGCATCGACACTGCCACAGGAACCAGCGCACCCGAGGAACAGGCATGAGAATCACTGCCGCCCAACGCATCCACAACGAGAACCGCATCCGCGCCGCCATGGACCGGCTTCTGCGCGGCGAGATCTCACCCGGCGGCAACTGCGATATCAAGACCCTCGCACTATCAGCCGGGGTCGACCGCACCGCCTTCTACGGCACCCGGCCCTACGCACACCTACGCGCCGAATTCGAGCACCGCCTCCAGCAGCTTCAGCAGGCCGGAGAAACCCCGGACCCGAAAACCGCACAGATCGAACGCCTCAAGACGGAGGTCGAGAAGCTGAAAAACAACCTCGCCCACGTCAACTCGACAATCCAGGAGCTCACCAACTTCCGAAGCCAGGCCCTGGCCCGGATCGCTGCCCAGCACGACGAGATCCTTCGGCTCCGCACGGCCAACGACCCGGCGGCAGGCATCACCCGCCTCGCGTCGAATCGCCCGAAATACCAGCAGAGGGTAATGGGACCATGCTGACCGACCCGGCAGTGACGTCCATCACAATCGGTTTCGCGTTATCGCCACACGAACGGCGATCAGCGTCACGAACTCCACGCCGAGAATCGGCCACGTCAAACGCAACACGAACCCGACCGCACACAGCCACTGCGGAGACAAGCCATTCCTACGCCCAACGCCACGCCGACGCCGGCATCCCGATCGACGTCCTGGCCGAACTGCTCGATCACCGAAGCTATTCGGTGACCCGCCGCTACTACCGCATCGGCGAGGACCGCCGCCGCGACGCCGTCGACACGGTCACCACGCTCAGCTTCGACCGGCACGGCAACCGGATCTGGCGTGACGCACACGCCCTGCTGGACTCCGAGCGCGCCCGCCACGCCATCGGCGAGGTCGCCGTCCCCGACGGCACCTGCACCGAACCAACCAACGTCAAGGCCGGCGGCGGTGCCTGCCCGATCCGATTCCGCTGCGTCGGCTGCGATCACTTCCGCACCAACATCGCCTTCCTGCCCGACCTGCAGGCATACCTGGACGACCTGCTGCGCACCCGCGAACGGCTGGCCGCCACCATCGACGGAGTGGACGAATGGGCCCGCGCCGACGCCACCCCCACCGAGGAGGAGATCACCCGAATCCGGCGACTGATCAACAGGATCAAAGGCGACATCGCCGAACTCGACGACACGGAGCGAGCGCAGATCAACGACGCGGTCGCCATCGTGCGTCGTCATCGTGCGGCCCACACGGTCCCGCTCGGCATGCCCACCCTCGCCGCCACCCCACCCGCACCAGCAACCCCCGCTTCGGAGGCCACCGCATGACCACAACCACCGACACCACGTCGAATCACACACGCGCACAATCTGTCTCGTCGAGCACACGCACCCGATCGATGCTCGACGGCCGTCGCGGCGACTCGATGCGCCGACGCCGGCGCGTGCTGGCCGCGATCGACCAAGCCGCAGCCGCCGGCGACCGGCTCAGCGCGGCCGCGATCGCTCGTGCGGCCGGAGTCGACCGCACATTCCTCTATCGGTACCGCGACCTACTCGAGAAAATCCATGCGCTGCAAACAGATCCAGTCCCCGACGAACACACCGGCCCCACGGTCACCCAAGCCTCACTGCAGGCCGACCTGCTCGCCGCCCACGAACGCGCCGCCCGGCTCAACGCCCGCATCCGCCAACTCGAGCAGCGGCTCTCCCAAGCACTCGGCGAACAAACATGGCGCGAGTCCGGGCTCGACGCCCCAACCGACATCGATGCACTCCACCAACGGATCACCCATCTCGAACAGCAGGTCCTCGACCAACAACAACAACTCGACGAACGCGACGAAGACCTCGCCGCCGCCCGCGCTACCAACCGCGAACTCATGGCCCGACTCAACGCGCCAGGCCGGCCCCGCTGAAACCGCGAGTCGACTTGCACCACACCTGTTGCAGCAGATAGCATCCCAACATCAGCTTCTGAACTGCACAAACTCAGAGAATCACGCCGCTGCATCTGGTTGAGCCCCGGAGAGCAGCCCATACGCGTAGACGGTCTTCAGCAGCGTCGAGTCCCGCAACGCTGACAACGCTCCCTTGCGGTGGCGAAGTCGCGCCTGATCTACCAAGCCATCGGCGGCATCGAAGAGCTCTTGAACCTCGTCATAGCTCAGCGGGCGCCGTCCCGGCCGCCCCTCAAACTCGTTGACGTGACGCACGGTGTTCCAGTCATGCAGGATCTGTGCCGGGGCCTGCCCGAACCGCTCAGCGCACAAAGACGCCCATCCATATCGCGTGTCAGTAACGAAGTCGCCGAACAACCGCAATGCGTTTTGGTATCCCCGTACCGTCGAGTCAGCTTTTGGCTCCGCACCGGAAAGCAGTTGGGAGAAAAACGCATCCGCGTCATCTGCTTGCCACTGCCAGGGATACGTCCCGGTGAACTCGGCGAAACGGCGCACCACGCTCGCCCGCGCCTGCACCGTCGGTGGCTTGCACACCCGGGCTCGCTGCTGATCAGCCCAGCCAGACAGCATCGCGGTGAAGACCGTGGCTTCTGGATCCAACGGAAGCACTTTCGACACCAGCGACAGCGCTGCTGACCCCGGCAACTCGACGCCCACCATCCTGTTGTACTAGATGCGACAATGATGCGCCAGACGTAAGTGTCGAGACAGCACCCTTTCTGAGGTGTGATCCGATGTCCGCGGGACGCGCTTTACTGGGCGCTATACTCGCTCTCAACCGAGCAATTATGTTGCAGCAGATGCAATTCCGCTCGTCCTGCGGCAGAAGTGAGTACGGTGCATCGACCCGCAAGTGCACTGAACTAGTCCGACAAGCACCCTGTTGGCGCCAAGCGTCGCCTCACACCGCCCACAGCGCCCCGGCCAGGGTTCTTCCCAGCCCCGAGCAGTGCGCCGCAGCCGCATACGGTGAAGCAATCCGGCCGACGTGCGGGCCCGTCTTAGCCAGCGTGATACCCGGGGCCAACATCGTCGCCGTCTACTGGGCGATGCATACCGCCGTCTATCGGCTGGATCGCATCCACCCCGTTCCCACAGCAGCGCAGCACGACCGGCAGTACTCGCCGGCTAAATCACCAACAGTGCTTACACCCTCACCACAACATCGGCATATCACCGAGGCGCGCCGCCTCCACTGCGGCCCGATCCCAGCCGCGTTCCCGCAACACCGTGTGCAACGCGACCGAGCGCTCCCGCCGAGCCCATAACCCATCACTGGGAATCGACCTGCGGCCTCCTCCGCGCCGCATCCGGGCCATTCGTCGCATATTTTCACTCTGAGTGCCGATTACCACATGCTGGAATGTCGCCTCGGCCGCACAGACTTTCACGCACAGCGGGCTATCGCACTCGTGCAGGCCCAACTCGTCTGGCTGAAGGAGCACACTGAGTCGACGCGCCAGCGCGTACCGGTGCGGCCGCACGCAAATCCCTTTACCCCCACGGTAAATGAAGAACCGGCCATATCCGTCTTTACCGATAGCCCCCGTGAAAAAATCGCAGTCGTCAGCGCCGGGTCCTTGCACCACGTCGGAGTCAAAGCGCCGGCATTCGTCGGCGTGCACAACAGGATCGACCCACAGCGGCATCCCCAGATGAACACGCACGCGCCCACGCTAAACCCGGCCACCGACACCTTCGTCATGCGCCGCAGCGCCATTCGCACCTAGTGCTTGCGCCGCCGCGCCATCGTCATGCGCAGTAACGCCGTTCGCACCTAGTGCCAACGGCGCCGCGCCAGGGGCCGCCGCGCCGTTGCCCTCACCTAGTGCTTGCACCGCCGCGCCAGTGTGCGCGCTCGCCGCCTTTAACATCATCCGAACGCTACCGACTTTGACCCCAGCCAATTCCGCTATCGCCGCGAGTGATTCGCCGCGACCCTGCATTCGAGCCACCGCGATGCCGCCGGCCTGGCGGTGCGTGTGCCGACGCCGCTCTGCCTCTGCCCGAATCTCGAGGATGCGAGTTGCCTCCCACTCCTCCACGGCCGCCAGGCGACCCAGCTCAACGAGTAACGACGCCGCGTCATCGACGTTTTGCCGCTCGCACTCCACGCGTGCCTCGTTCGCTCTAAGCTGCGCCTCGCGAACCCGCCTACGCGCCGCTGATTTCGAGTTGATCGTTCCCATCGCCGCACCATACGACGAACCGGCTGTCCCGCTCTACCACACTGACCAACATCAGTGCGTCCACATTTGTCCACCACCAATGTTTCCCGATCCCCCAGTCCCACAACATAAGCCGATCCCACCCTCATGCACCACACACCAATGACCACCGGCATCAACCGTTCTGAACCACCCCAGACACCACACACCTCTTGCATTAAGGTCACAGTTTCCTAAGAACCGCCTGATCTGTGTAGGACAGATCTGCGGTGTCGTCTCTAACGTGCGCCTCGAAAGGGATTGCACTGCAGTGACGATGACTAGCCACAAGCTCACCGCCGGAGACGGTTACCAGTACCTGATCCGGCAAGTCGCTGCTGTCGACACCACCGCGCGCGGCCGGGCCCCGCTGATCGACTACTACTCGACCAAAGGCGAATCTCCGGGCCGATGGGTGGGATCGGGTCTGGCATCGCTGTCCTCGACAAGGGCACGTCCGGTGCCCCCCGAAGACCTCGCGAAAGTTTGGGCCGTACCGGTTGATTCGCCGGTCACCGAGGCCCAAATGAAGGCCCTGTTCGGGGAAGGCTTGCACCCCAACGCCGATGCGATCACCAAGTATGTCGCCGAATGCGGCGTGCGCGGCCTCGCGGCCGCCGAAGCCGCCAAACTGGGCCGCAAGTTCCATATCCGCGACAGCGAAACCACCTTTGTGCGCGCCCTGGCAGTGGCCTACCGCGATCACAACGAAGAAGCCGGCCTGCACTGGAACGCGCCCATCGCCGCGCCCACGCGCGCCGCGATCCGCACCGTTGTCGCGCGCCGAATGTTCGCTGAGCAGTACAAGCGCGCGCCCGCCGACGATCGCGAACTCAGTGGGTTTATCGCGCGGGAAACTCGCGCGCGCACGACCGCGGTCGCCGGCTACGACTTGACGTTTTCGCCCGTGAAGTCAGTGTCGACGCTGTGGGCGATCGCACCGCGCGCCGTCGCAACAGTGGTAGAGGAATGTCACGACGTAGCGGTCGGTGATGCGCTGGCGTGGCTAGAAACTCACGCCGCATTTACCCGTTCAGGTAAGGGTGGTGTCGCCCAGGTCGACACCACCGGGCTGCTCGGGGCGGCGTTCACCCACCGCGATTCACGCGCTGGCGATCCTGATCTGCACACCCATGTCGCGATCTCCAACAAGGTCGCCACGGTGGGCCCTGACGGTGTGTTGCGTTGGCTGGCGCTTGACGGGCAGCCTGTGCACCAGTTCACCGTGGCCGCCTCCGAGCTGTACAACACGCGCCTGGAAGCCCACCTTGGACAGCGACTGCAGCTGCGGTTCGCTGATGTGGTCGGCGAGGGCCGCGGCAAGAGGCCGGTGCGTGAAATCGTGGGAATCTCAGTCGAGCTGATGGCCGCGTGGTCGTCGCGGCGGCTGGCCATCGAAGCCCGCACCGCCGATCTGGCCAAGCAGTTTCAAGCCGCCCACGGCCGCGAGCCGACCCACGTGGAAACCATCGCGTTGGCTCAACAAGCGACCCTAGAGACCCGCGAAGCCAAACACGAACCCCGATCATTCGCCGAGCAGCGCCACATGTGGCGCGGCCAAGCGATCGAGGTGCTCGGCGCTGTGCGGGAGCTGACCGCGATGCTGGGCACCGTCTTGTCCGCGCCGGCGCCCCAAATCGATGCTGTCGATGACGACTGGATCACCGCGCGCGCTGCCCAAGTCATCGCCACGGTTGCCCGGTCCCGCGCGACCTGGCAACGCCACCACGTGTTCGCCGAGGCGCAGCGCCTCGTTCGTGGCAGCGGGCACGCCGCCGACGAGACGCTGGCCGACAAGATCACCGAGACTGCTTTGGCCGAGCCGCTGTCGGTTCAGCACATCGATATCGACGACGGTGAAATGGGAGAACCTGCGCAGCTGCGTCGCCGCGATGGAACCAGCGTGCATAGCCGCCACGGCAGCGCTACCTACACCTCTCAGGAGCTGCTGGCCGCTGAGCGACGCATCGTTGCTGCCGCCCTCCGACGCGGCGGGCGCACGGTCGAGGACATCGATATCGAGCTGGCGCTGGCAGACTCGGCCGCACGCGATAAGCAACTCAACGAGGGCCAGGTCGCACTGGTCCGGGAAATGGCAAGCAGCGGGCGCCGAGTGGCGTTGGCGCTGGCCCCGGCCGGTACCGGGAAGACCACGGCGATGGCCGCGCTGTCGCATGCGTGGCGCTCCTCGGGCGCGACCATCGTCGGCTTAGCCCCCACCGCGGCGGCAGCCATCGAACTGGGCGAGGATCTGTCGGCCCCGACCGACACCATCGCCAAATACGTCTGGTCGGCCGACCCGGCCAGCGGGTCGAGTCGCTCTGCCCCACCGCCATGGTTCACCAACGTCGGACGCGACACGCTCATCATCATCGACGAGGCCGGCAAAGCCGGAACGCTCGAACTTGATGCGGTGATCACCCACGCCTTAGCCCGTGGCGCCAGCATCCGGCTGGTCGGTGATGACTGCCAACTCGCGTCGATCTCAGCCGGTGGCGTGCTGCGCAACATCGCCCACAAGACCGATTCACTGACGCTGTCTCAGTTGGTTCGCTTTGGCTCCACCGCCGAAAGCGCAGCGACCCTGGCGATCCGCAGAGGAGACCCCTCTGGACTCGGGTTTTACATCGACCACCAGCGTGTGCACGTCGGTGCCGATCAGACCGCCGCCGACATGGCCTACACCGCGTGGGCCGCCGACCTCGACGCGGGCCGCGATTCCCTCCTGTTAGCACCCACCAACGCCATCGTCGATACCCTCAACGCCCGAGCCCGACTCGATCGCCTCGCCGCGGCTGACCCGGCAACACGGCGCGGCCACGAAATCACCCTTTCTGATCGGCTTGCCGCCTCTCCCGGCGACCTTATTCGCACCCGCCGCAATGCCCGCCGGCTGCGCTTGAGCCCCACCGATTACGTGCGCAACGGCTACCGCTTCCAAATCCTGGAAATCCACCGAAACGGCAGCATCAAAGCCCGCCACCTCGGCAGCGGCCAAACAGTGCGCCTCCCCGCCCACTACGTCATAAAGCACGTCACCCTCGGCTATGCGGCAACCATTGACTCCGCACAAGGACTCACCGCCGGACACGCCTGCCACATCGTCGGTGCCGGGAGTCTCACTCGCCAACTGCTCTACGTGGCATTAACTCGCGGCCGCATCGAAAACCACATCTATCTATCCACCGCGGAATCCGACCCGCACCGGGTGTTGTCGCCCAAAGCAACTCACCCCGAAACGGCCGTCGATGTCCTGACCAAAACGCTGTCACGCGACGGCGCACAAGTCTCGGCCACCAGTGCCGCACGCGAAGCCCGCGACCCCTTCGTGCGGTTGGGCCCGGCCGCGGCGATGTACTACAACGCCTTGGGCGACGCCGCCCAGGCCCTGGCTTCCCCGGCCCTGCTGGCCCAACTGCACATCACCGCCGATCAGCTCTATCCAGGGTTGACCCGCGCCGAAGCATGGCCAGTGCTCTGCAAACACTTGGCGATCATCGGCGCCGACGGGCGCGACCCGTTCGCCACACTGACCGAGGCCGCCAGCGTAGGCGAGCTTTTCAGTGCCCACGATCCCGCCGCGGTGCTCGACTGGCGCATCGACCCCACCGGCGGACACTCTGCCGGTATCGGGCCGCTGCGCTGGCTGCCCGCCACTCCCACTTTGCTGGCCAACGACCCCGCATGGGAGAACTGCCTGACCGGTCGCGCCGTGCTGGTTGCCGAGCTGGCAGACCAGATCCGTGAAACCGTCACCCACCAATGGACACCGGCGACCGCGCCGGCCTGGGCCAAACCCGTGCTGGCCGCCAACCCCCAACTCGCCGCCGAAATCGCGGTCTTCCGCGCCGCCCACAACGTGGTTGCCGAAGACACCACCCTGCTCGGCCCACCCCAATACGCCGTGCGCGCCCGCACCATCCAAAAACTCCTCGAAAACCGGGCTCAAGCGGTGGTGCGCACCCAAAGCCCGCATGCTCGCCGCTTTGAGCAGCTGATCGACTCCATCGATCCGCGCATCCGCGCCGACGGGTACTGGCCCCAACTGGCCGCCCACCTCGCCCAAGCCGCCACCAGCCGGCCCGACCTGCCCGGCCTCGTTCGCGCGGCCGCCATCCAACGTCCGCTCCCCGACGAGCTGCCCGCCGCCGCGCTGTGGTGGCGTCTTGCCGCCGAACTCACGCCCGCGGCCACCGTCGATGCCCCCCACACCGGCCTGCGCCCTGCCTGGATCGCTGACTTGCACAACGTCTTTGGGTCAGCAACCGCGCAATCCATCGTCGCCGATCCCGCCTGGCCCGGCCTCGTCTCAGCTGTCAATGCCGCCGACCCCACCCGCTGGACCCCCGCCGACCTTCTTCACGTCGCCGCCGAGCACCTGGCCGACGTCGACCCCGACCACACCATCCCCGCCTACCAATACGCCCGCACCATCACCTACACCGTCGACCTGATCGGCGGCCACCACGACCACGCCGACCACCCGCTACCCGAACAACCCCCACTGCACCCCGAGGAAGAAGAACAACTTCCCCCCGACCCCCACGCAACCAGGATTGACATGCCTGCCACCGACCTGTCTACGCAACCGTGGCACCCCGAACTCGTTGAGCCCGACCCGACCAACACCCCGCTTGAGACCGCCGACGAACTCGCCGGCCTGGACTTCGACGACCTCCCCCGCCACCGCGTGGCACCCCCGCCACTGCCGGCCGCTCTGCTTGACCTCACCAGCTTGCGGACCCAATACCAGCAGGCGCTGGCCGACCATCAGGCCCTGCATGCCCGCGCCGCAATTGGTGACGGACCGGCAATGCGCCAAGCCACCCCGCGCATCCGCGAACTGCGCCAGCGCGCCGACGCCGACCGCCCCTACTTGATCGCCGTTCACGACGTGACCGCCGAATGGGCCGACGCCGAAGCCGAATACGAGACAGCGCTAAGCCATGTCGACTGGGCGCGCAACCAGCTCGACGAGCTGCAGGCTCAACCTGACGTCGACCCACTTGACATCGCCTCGGCCAAACTCGATGTCCAACTGCGACTCATGGCACTCCCCGACACTGCGCCCGCCGAGCGCTATCAGGCTGCGCTTCGCGAAGCACTCGCGGCGCGTGCAAAGGCCGCCGGCGGCGCGGACCGCGTCATCAGCGGTGACGACGTCGACAACGTCATCGCCGAAGCACGATCCGAAGACGATCGCGCCGTGCTGGCCGCCCGCCGGCGCTCCAGCCAGCTGCGCCGTGACCTTGACCGCGCAGAACTGGCTGCCGCCGCCGCGTTCGCGGCCGCCGAAACCCGTTCGGCCGAGCACATCACCGCCCAACTCGGCCAACTGGCCATCGAGCTACGCGTGCTCGAAGCCGCCAGCCGCTTCCAACCGCACCGCCCCCTCAGCCTTGCCAACAGTGCCGCCGCCGACCTCTCCCCCGCCATAGCCGCCGCCATCACCAGCACCGCAAGGCTGCCCTTCGCCGTCACGGTCGTGCACGCCCAACCCTCGCCCGAGCGCCGCGCCGCCCTGCACACCCTGCACAGCGCGGCTGCAGCCTCCGAACGAAAGATCCTGTGGTGCAGCCCTACTCGCGAACAAGCCGAGGACGCCGTGACCAACGAGCTCGCCGACACCGCTGCCACCATCACCGAAACCCACGCCACCATCACCAACAAAAAGTCGCAGTCGCCGTTACCCCCCGGCAGTCTCATCATCATCGACGACGCCGCCAGCGCCGACCCTGCAATAATCGCCGACCTCGCCGAACACGCCGCGGCCAACCAGTCCGGCCTTGTCCTGCTCGACACGACCGGCCAAACGTGGCCACCCAAGCCTGCCCAGCGGCTCCTGCGACTCGTCGCCACCGAATTACCCTGGACGACAACCATCGGCGCGCCCCCAACGTCGGCTGTCATCAACCGCGGGACCCCGCCCGACCTCGACCCCGCGCTCACCCAGGCAGGGCGCCTGCACCCAGCCATACTCGACGAGCGACTGCGCGACAGCCTCGCACGCGCCGCCCAGCTCCACGCCACCATCCACGCCGCCTACCAGCGACACCTTGAGGCCACCTGGCTTCGCGAACGCGGCCCCCACGCCAAGCAACAATCTCCAGAAATCGGCATCACCGATGACTGAGTGATCTGCTTAGAACAGGGATCCGTTCCGTTCGGGGTCTCTCGCAGCCAAATTACCGACTCGTCGTCGTCCCCACCGTGCTACGACGCGCGGACGTGGGCAACCGGTTTTGTCGCCGCTCGGCGACGACGCGATAAATAGTTGAGCCAACCACAACCAATTCGGTGTTATACTTGATTTGAGAACAACTATTTCTGGAGGCAACCGTGCGTCTTGGCGGAATATCGGAGGTGGCCGAGGAGCTCGGCGTGAGCACTCAGCGCATCGCGACACTGCGGCAGCGAAACGACTTCCCCGACGCGGTGGGGGAGATTGCGCAGGGCCCTATCTGGGACCTCGATGTTGTCGCTGGATGGAACAGCTCAGGCCTCCGTCAGACCAAGGCCGGCAGGCCGAAGTCGGACGAGAAGACCCGCACGCTGGGTGGGCGATTCCTGCTGGAACACGCTCGGATCGGTGGTGGCGGCTTCGCCGACGTCTTCCGTGCCACCGACCGCAAGACCAGCGAACTGGTCGCCGTCAAAGTGCTGAAGGACACCGTCGCGGTTGACCCCGAAGCCATCAAGAGGTTTCGGCGTGAGCTTCGGCTCCTCGAAGACCTGCACCACCCCAACGTTATTTCGGTGCTTGCCCACGGCGAGACCGACGACGACAACATCTGGTATGCGATGCCGTTGGCGCAGGGCAGCCTGACCGACTACGTCGACACGGTGGGCGGCCAAGCGCGATTGATCGTCGACATCATGCGTCAGATCTGCACGGGGCTCGGTTACGTCCATGATCGGGGCATCTATCACCGAGATCTCAAGCCGGCCAACGTTTTGCGGCTGAGCAACGGCGATTGGGCGGTATCGGATTTCGGGCTTGCCGTTGAGGCCGAGCGGCACACCGACCCGCTGACCTCAACGCTGCGACAAGGGTTGGGCACGTGGGTCTACACAGCACCGGAGCAGTGGCAACGGGCCCGAAGCGCCGACCACCGTTCCGACATCTACGGTCTGGGCAAGATCCTGCAGGAGCTCGTGACTCAGGACTTCCCAGTGAACAACGAGGTGGAGCCCGGCCCGCTGCGACCTGTCATCGAGACCGCGATCGCCAACTCGCCTGATCGCCGTTACCAGTCGATCGAGCACTTCATGAATGCACTCGAGCGTGCTGTTGATGCACACGAGGAATACGTGGCCAACGAGTCGAAGGAAGAGGCAGCGGAGCGCCTGCAGGACCGCATGCGCAGTCCGTCGGTCGCCGACGCGGACTTGATCGAGATGATCGAGTGGGCAGCCGCGTTGGATGAGTCCAGCCACGACGACATGCACGTGCTGACCCGAGTGCTGCCCTGGTGCACTCGAGGGTCCGTCAAATTCCTCTGGAGCGAACAGCGGGGCGCGTTCCAGCGCGTCTACCAGCGGTTCACCGACTTTCTGAGGCATGGGAACTTCTCGTTCGAGTACTGCGACGTGCTGGCTGACTTCACCCGCATTGTCGTGGCCGAGACGAAGGACTCCAGCGTGATGCGGATGAGCGTGGGCGCGCTCGCGTCGCTGGGGCCCCGCCACAACCGGTGGCACGTGCGTGACGTCCTGGTCAAGATCCTGCAGGAGGTCAAGTCTGACGAGATGGCCTCGGCAGCAGTGGAAGCGTTGCGGGCGGCCGACGCCGATGACGTCGAGTGGTCGATCAGCGATTTCGCGATCCGCACGCTGCCCCCCGCGATCCGTAGCGGCGTCGAGAAGCTGCGGCCTCCGAAGAGTTCCGCATCCTGAACCAGATCGCCTTGCCGACAACGTTTTCCACAAAAGGGGTAGCTTTATGAAAATCGACCAGTACGTCACCCTGCGACCCACCGTGACGGGCAATGCGTCCTTGCGCGAGCCGCAGATCGAGGCATACGAAACGCTCACCGGGCACGACTTCGACGCTCCCGAGGGCCGCGAAGTCTCCGTCGTGCTGCCGGTGGGCTGCGGGAAGTCAGGCCTCCTGGCTCTCACGCCGTTCGCCGCACAGTCTCACCGCGCACTGCTGGTCGCACCGAACCTCAAGATCGCCGACCAGCTGCTGAAGGATCTGACACCTAGCGACCCGAAGTTCTTCTACCTTAAGCGCAAAGTGTTGGACTCCGCGCCGTTCCCAGAGCCCGCAGAAATCCGAGGCACGTCGACCAACGTCACCGATCTCGAAGTGGCTGACATCGTGGTGACGAATATTCATCAGCTCCAGCGAGCCGAAAACACCTGGCTTGCAAAGCTTCCTGCCGACTTCTTCGATCTGATCATGTTCGACGAAGGCCATCACAACGTGGCCGAGAGCTGGGACACTCTGCGGCGGCACTTCCCGGACGCACGCATCGTGAACGTGAGCGCCACCCCCGGTCGTGCCGACGGGCGAATCATGGCCGGTGAAATCATCTACAGCTACCCCATCTCTCGCGCGGTGGAGAAGGGATACGTCAAGCGCATCAACGGCTACCGCCTCAACCCGACCACGCTGCACTACGTCCGGCGCCCTGACGACAACACCGAAGTCGAGGTGTCCTTGGAAGAGGTCCGCCGCCTCGGCGAGCGCGACGCAGGCTTCCGGCGCAGCGTCGTGAGCTCAGACGCCACCCTCACCACCATCGCCGAGGCCTCCCGCCAGAAATTGTTCGAGCTGCGGGAAAAGACCGGCGAGGCCAGGCTTAAGATCATTGCGGCGGCGTTGAACATGGAGCACTGCAAACAGGTCGTCGCCAAGTTCCGCGAACTGGGGCTCCGCGCCGACTTCGTTCACAGCCTGATCGAAGGCAAGAGCAAAGCGAACGAGCGAGTTTACCAGCGGTTGGAGAACCACGAACTCGACGTGATCGTACAGGTGCGCAAACTCGGTGAAGGATACGACCACCCGTATCTCAGCGTCGCCGCTGTCTTCAGCATCTTCAACAACCTCAGCCCTTTCATGCAGTTCGTGGGGCGCATCATGCGGGTGATTCCAGATGTTGACCCCTTCGATGCCGTCAACGATGGCGTCGTCGTTTTTCACGTCGGCGGCAACATCACCGGGGTCTGGAACGACTTCCAGGAGTTCGCCGAAGCAGACCAAGAGTTCTTCGCGCAGCTCATCGACGAGACCGTTGTTGAACCCCTGCCCACTCGCGAACCCCCACCTGGAGGTGGCCAGAACGCTCCGCTGCCGGTGATCACTGGCCAGGCCGACATCCAACTCGAAAACCTGACCCTGATCGCCCTCAGCGCCGACCCAGATGTTGCGCAGGCCCTGACCGTGCTCAAGGAAAAGGGTATCGACACCGGAGTCAAATTCGATCAGCTACAACGCGTCCAGCCCACCAAACAACAGACACGTCGATCCAAAAAGACCCTGCTCGACGATTTGGTGAAGAACGAGGCTGGCAAGTTTCTGGCCAAACACAGCCTCAATCGCGTTGGCCGCGAGCTGGACCGCACCCGGGAGAACTTCGTCACCGTGAAATCGGCCATCGACAGGCGGATCAAGACAATGGTTCCCAGCGGTGCCACCAATAGGAAGGATTACACCGCGGACGACTGCGACTACCTCATCGCGCGGTTGCCTCAGATCGTTGCTGCGGTCGAGGAGGAACTGCGACATGGGTAAGCCCCGCTCACTGCTGCGAACGCTGTCGATTGGCACGGCAGGACGACGGCACCCGTGTCGGTCAGACAAAAACCACGTGCTCAATAAGGGCGACCCGATACTTATCGTCAAGGTCGACCGTGACACTGCCCACTACTGCAGCGATTGCGCTCGAACGTTCATCAACACCGCCCGACAACAGCTGTCTGCCCTTGAAGAAGAGCTCGGGCGAACAACCCCGCCAAGCAGCTGACATCCAGAGTCGCACTCAGGATCCCGTCCACCTCTCTAATCGTCGGGGACAGCCTTACAGACCTCCGATGGTTCTGGCGTGCCAAGGCGGTAGTCCGTGATGTCGGGCTCGTCGACCACAGGTCCCATCGCAGTCGCGACTCTCGGCAGCGCGGAAAGCATTGTGAGAGCGTCGAAGCGGTCACGGTCGCGACTCATATCGTCGTAGACGATCTGAAGGTCCGAGGTGGGCAGTTGTTGCTGCAGTTCTTCGAAGGCTGCGGCTGCCGCGCCCGGCTCGGGCAGGCCCGACCGGACTACCCAGACATCTAGATCGCCAGGTGTGATAGCGGATGCAGCCAAGTGCGAGGTAGTCGATGAACGTCGCACCGACGAGCTCACGGCCGGCGACCACCACGAGGCCATGCTGACCCACGTCCACCTGGACAGCATCCCCAGCATCAGTGTGGCCTACAACGATCCGCATTTCAGCGCCCACGATGGGCTTAGGGCGTGACGAGCTCAAAGGCCGCCAGGACGTCGGTGAGGGCAGCGTCCATGTCTGCCAGCGTGATTGTGCTAATGCTGCTCAGGTCGGCGGTGAGCAAGTCCACCGTCGGGTCCGCTGCGATGCGGGCTTTGGCTTTGCGCAGGGCTTGTTCAATGACGGTTCGGGCGAACCGGCCGTTGGCGGCGACATCGATGAGCATGTGTGGTTCACCGGGGCGTGTACTTGGCGTGTTGCATAGCCACTCAGCGTTGCTGCTGAAGCGCGAAAGAGCGGAGGGTTCGATGGCCACATGGAACCGCGCTGCGAACAGCTCAGCGATCCGTACCAGGTCGTCGGTGTCGCAGGAGGTGAATTCGAGCTGGAACGGGAACCGTGACCGCAGTCCCGGGTTAGCGCTCAAAAGCCGGTTCATTGGGCTGGCGTAGCCAGCCATGGCGATCATTGTGTCGTGGCGATGGTCTTCTGCCCACTTCATGATGACGTCAACGGCGATGTGGCCGAAATCGCGCTCATTATCCGGTTTGTAGAGTTCGGGTGCCTCGTCGATGAACAGTGCACAGCCTTTGGCAGCTTGCAAGATCGCTGATGTTTTCTTCTCGGTGCCACCGATGTGCTCGTCGACAAGATCCTTGCGGGAGACTTCGATGAATTCTGGCGATTCGAGGATGCCCAGGCCGAAATACATCTCGCAAATCAGCCGTGCTATCGAGGTTTTCGCGGTCCCCGGCGGGCCGACCAGAGTCATGTGCAAGGTGTCGCGCTCACCGATCTGGACGCCGCGCTCGGCCATCTTCTGGTCGTAGACCTTGACGAACTTGAGTTCCTTGACATGCTCTTTGACGCGGCGGAGCCCAATGAATTCGTCGAGTTCGCGTTCGGCGCGCTCCAGCACACGTACGGCTTCCTTGCGTTGCCGGGCTCTGCGCAGGTCGGCCACGCTCGGTCCAGAATCCGGGTCCCACCGATTGGACCGGGCGGCAATCACGTCTGGGGTCGTGACGGTGACGCCGTAGCCGGGGTCATCGAGCGCGGCGGCGGCGTCCGGGCGCAGTTGACCGTCTACGCTGGCTGCGCTGAACTCTTTGCGGGCGGCGGCCTCGTCCCCCAACGCGCGGTGGCACAAGCCGCGATATACGGCCGCCTCGGCCAGCAGGTGCGAGGTATCGATGCCGCTCTGGTCGAGCTTGGCCTGGTCGGCCTGCGTCACGACGGATGTCAATGTGGCCAGCGCCGCCTCGAACTGTCCCAGCCCGGTTTGGGCGATTCCTTTGAGCAGCCGTGTGGCGGCCTCCACGATTCCACCGCTGCTCGACGAGGCCTGCGAGGTCCACGTCAACAAGTCTGGCCAGCGGCGCGTCAGGAAAAACATTGTGGCCCCGATGAACCGGTGTATCTGCGCTTGCGCGGGCTCGACGGTGAGGTCAACCCCGTCGAGGATCTTTTCGGCCTGGTCGTAGTCGCCTTGGCTAACAAGTGTCGCCGCGTAGGCGATGGTGATCCCGGTCGGAGTGTGCGGGTAAAGGTCAATGAGGAATGGCGTAGACACGGTTGGCGCTAGCGCAGAATCTGCCAGGCCAATCCGACGCGTTTCGCGATGCAAAGTCGATAGCGCATCATATGCGCCGCGCATGGTGTTAAGGCTGACGTCGCCAGCAACCGCCAACCCCATCCACGCGTCGCACATGCCGGGATCCATGTCGGTGGCCTGCGTGAAGGCTTCGCGCGCTCCCGCGTGATCGGCCACGGGCCCACCGAAGCCCAGGCGGCTAATCCCGATGTCGAAATAGTCACGGGCACTCACTGGTGATAGTCCCTTGCTCGTGGTCGAGGTGGTGACGGAAATTCTACGGGCGACTCAGACAGCTCGAACGATCGCTGCTGCTCAGATGATGTATCTAGCGGCAGGCCGGGGTCCTCATCAGGGGTTGCCGACGGGGGCGCCTGGTGGCGACCCACGCCCTGGGCCGGGCGGCGCGGATGGCTCGGTAGCGATGGCAGCCCATCTGAGCCGGCCATCGGCGCCACCTCGCCTTGATCTGGTTCCCCTGGCTGGCCGTTGCTGAGGGCATTGGACGCCGCCAGGTGCGGGCTGGTGTCGCTGTCCGGGACGCCTTGTTGGGACCCGGGGTCTGAGCCGTTGCGGTGGTGGTGTCCGCGGATGTGCTGGACGGTCTTTTCGGTGATGACGGCGGGAATCACCACCTCTGGCGCGGCGGCCGCGGCGGCGCCTTCTGCCGCTGTGGCGCCGGCCCCCTCTGCTGCCGCAGCCGCGGCATGTCCACCTGCGGTCGCCGCGGCCTCGCTCGCCCCGGCCTTTTCTGCTGCCATCCGGGTGGTGGTGGCCCCGGTCGTCCGGGTCGCCGTGGTCTCCTCCTCACCGCGCATCCGGCTGGGCCGAGGTTTGACCGCATCGAACCCCGGCGTTGAGGTGTCGGCGTCGCCGTTAGAACCGTCATCGTCGCCGGCGCCATCGCTATCGCCGCGTCGCGCGACCCGTCGAAACAGCCCGCGCGCTTTGCGTCCCGCCTCGGCGTAATCGTTGTACTCATCGCGCACAGCGCCGCTTGTGGAGCACCACGCCCCAGTGATGTGGTGGGCGATCGTGCCCAAACTGTCTGTGTAGAAATGCTTGTCGATGTAATGGAACAAGAAGATGCCTACGACCGAACCCAGGCTCACCAACAACAGGCGCGGGACCGCGGTGGCGCCATGCCCCAGTTGCGGCGTGGTGAGCGCCCACCCCATCCCGACCGCACTCAACGCCAAAAAGACAGTGAAGATCATCATCTCGACGCCATGCAACAACACCTGCGAGACGCAGCGCACCGCGTATTTCTTGCCGCGCTGCCAACCGCTCATGCCGACCATCGCCGCGGGAACCACCACGATGCAGTAGTAGGTGGCTTTGGCACCGACCAGCAACGTGCTCACCCCGACGTACCAGATGAACAGGCCGATCCAAAACGCGGCGAACAAGAACACCAGCCCCAGCACAAAGTCGTTGGCCCCCAATTGTTGAGCGTGCGCCAAGGCTTGGGGAGCACCGCATCCGGCCATCGCGTGCGCCGGTCCAGGACCTTGGCTATGCGCGGCCAAGATGGCCTGGGACCAGGCCTGGCGGCAGGTGCCCACATCATCAACGACCATGCCGAAGTTCTGTAACTGTAGAGCTGGTCGCGCCGTCGAAGACACCAGCTGCGCCAGCAGGGCGTCGAGCTGGGTATCCAATGACTGGCCCGGAGCGTACGAACTCTGGCGGGCGTCCTGGGCGATCTGAAAGCCTGTCGCTCGACCCATGCCCAGCAGGCCGTGATCGCTGACTAGATCGTCAATGGGGTCACGAAAGACCGTCCACACCAATGCAGCTAGCACCGCGGCGGTGCCTAGCAGATTGCGGGCCTGGGCCGGCCGCCCTCGCTGTTGGTGATACCCCGCCAACACCACACAAACCGCGACCGCCAATGGCCCCAGCCACATCTGGTTGACGAGCATGTTCACTGTAGCGAAAACGGGGCGCCCGATTTGAACGAGGGCCAAGAGCCACGAGCTCGACATTGCAAATCGCAGAAGCCACAGCGCAATCCCGATAGCGAATACGACAAGAGCAGCTTCATTGGTCAGCCACCAGGCTGCGGTGGTATGCGCGATCGCGGTTTGGGTGGCTTTGACGATCCACGACCCCCACGATTCGGGATCGAACGCGCTGACGTGTTGGCCGTTGTTGAAGGTGGCTTCGGTGGTATCGACCATCGAGAGGAAGTAGTCAGCGATCGGCACGTTGTCCAAGTCATGCAGTCCCGTCCACCCCAGAGCAGCGGCACCCACCGCCGCCGAGGCTTTAGGTGCGGCCACCACCGCCCACAGACACAGCACGTAGACACCTGTCATCGCGCCGATCACGCGGCGCAACCGTGGGTGCTCAACTAGCCAGACTGCGAGGGAATCGCTGGCAGTCATGCGATCACCGATGCGGTGCTATCGAATGCGCGTGCCTGCTCTTCGGTTGGCGCGCCGAAAAATTGAACGCGTGCGGGACGTCCAAGTTCGTCGACTAAGAATCCCTCGCCGAGTCGGGCACGATCGACCGCCCCGGCCTCGGTGGCGTAGCCGCCCCATTCCCCGCGATCAGAGAACACGTCTTCATCAGCGGTGGAGCCAGGACTGGTGTCCTCGCTTAGTGCGCTGACAAGCTCTGGATACATTTCTGGGTCGATGCGCGCCCACTTCAGTGTCGCGTAGGCCAGTTCAGGGTCTTGAACACGAAAGATCCATTTTTGTGTGACAAACTCATCCCCCATGCGGGCAAGGTCCCTGAAATCCTGTGTGATGAACCAGATTCCACTCGCGTGCTTACGGCCCCGCCGAGTGAATTTGTGCGCAATGCGTGCCGTGGTGGGAAAGGCAAGCAGTTCGGCGCACTCCTCGAAGATCATGACGTCGAATACGTCGAGGCGGTCGAACATGTATCGCTGCTCTAGCTCAATGAGCAGGCCATAGATAGCCATTCCGGCGCGCTGGGTCCCCGACAGTTTCGCGTAGAGATCGGCGTTGGTGAGATCCTCGGTGCTGGGCAAGCCCAGGTTGCCGGTCAGGTAGACCGTGGCCGGGGAGTCTTCTGGCCGGTAGGGCGGCAAGTGGTCATCGAAAAGCCCGGGAAAATCCTCCTGGGCTGTTTCTAAGCGCAGCAGCAACTCGTCGTTGTCGGCGTCCGGCTGTGAACGCAGATAGTCCAGCAGTGTGCGGTGGCTCGTAATCCCTTGCCTGGCCCGGGTTTCCGGTCGCACCAAACGTCGGTAACGCTTGGCAAGCAGGCTGTCATAAGACAGCCCAATCCAGGGCAGGATGTGCGAGGCCGCGATGCGCCCTGCCAGGTGCGCTGGGAAGATCACCAGCGGGTCATACAAGTACTGCGGCGTTGTCGGGTCGATGAACCGTACACCCTCGATGGGTGTGAGGGCCTGCTTCCATTCAGCGATTGTGTCTGGCTCGAACACCACAACGCGTCCGCCACGCAGGATCAGTTCATACGCCGAGAGTTTGGTGCGGTTGGACTTCCCGCCGCCGGGATCGCCGACGACGGCCAGCCCGGTGTTCTTGTTTCGGCGCGCAGTTCCCTCGGGATCGTGAAGGATGATCGCCGGTCGCATCGTGGTCTGGTCGATGGCCAGCGCACTGCCCTTGACGTTGCCCACGCGGCCCGAAATCAGCGGCAAGAACAGCGACCACTTATGTGCGCTGGTGGGATTGCGAAATTCATCGAGCGGGCAGGTGTTTTCACTTCCGGTATTGAATGCCTTCCACAGCAACGCCTGGGCGCCACGGTGGCGTTTGACAGCGATGCCGACTGTGTCAAGCTCCTGGCGGACCTGTTTGACCGCATCCTCCAAGACCCGCGGTGAGTCGGCACCGACCGCAATCATCACCGTGTGGTCAAGCTCGCGTTCGGCGGGATTGCCGTTCAGATGCGATGTGTAGGCCCGCGTGCGCGCTAGCTTCCTTGGCAATTCGTCGTTTTCAGCTCCGCGGTGACCACGCTGACGCATCTGGTCTTTGATGTTTTTGGTGTAGCGGAAATTGCGGGCTTGCGCATCCTGGGGTGTGCGAATGTAAATATGTTGGGTCCACTCAATACTGGCCTGGGTGTTCACGTTGAGCAGCGCATTCAGATACGAAGCGCGTGGAAAGGCCAGGCCTGTCTCCGGGAAGTGCTCGACGGTCAAAAACGACTGGTAGCTCGATCTGCAGGTGGGCTCGTGGGGATCATAGACGCGAACCAAGGCTTTGAAACTGGGTCGCCACCATGGCCGCCCGGCGTTGTCGCCTTCATCGAAAGCGATGGTAGGGAAATCGTGAGCGCTCAGTGAGGACGGCCCCGTGCTGGCCGCTGGCATCGGCTCATGGATGACGCCGAGCATGGCGCGATGTCGCCGATACCAATGGATTTGCGCTGGACTAGCCGCGCGAACGTGAAACTCATCAGGTAGGGCACCACAGATCTGGCGGGCAACACTGGCGTAGTGCTGAATCGATGTGCTTGAGTCTTTGTCACGCCCGCTGACCCAGTCCCAAGCCCGCCTGCCCTGTCCGAGCGGTGTGCGTCCCGCGGTGCCAGCATCGACTGGCACCGTTAGCCAAAACCGTGGGCGCACGGGACCGCGATATCCCTTGGTGATCCACTTGTTCGCTTGGGCGATAGTTGGGACCCAGTGCTTGCACTGCCCAATCCATGTCGACTTGTTGGTGTGCGGACCCACCATTGCCCGCATGATGGCGTTTTGGTCCTCGGCGACCAGCAACCCGCGCACTTGCGAGCCTGAGGGCAGGTAGCGCCCCAAGTTCCGCGTCAGCCTGGCGGCTCGCCGGCGCGCGTCAAGCGAGCGCATATTGACCGACAAACCATCGATCAAGAATTCGGCATAGACGCCTCCGCCGGTGAAGACCAGATTGTCCTCGACACGTTCAGGAGGGTCAAAACTGGAGTCAACACGCAGCTTCCTCTCAGCGGCACGAGGCTGCGAGGTGATCAGGTGAGGTGGCCGAATAGTGTTGCGGGCAAAAACGAGACGTGCTGAAAGAGATGGACGTCCCTTGGGCAAAAGTAGCCGCATCAGCCCAACGGTCACCACACAGAGCACCACCCCGCCGGCGAGGACCGGAAGCGTGGTTCCGGCGGGCTGGCTGTCGACCCATAGCAGCGTGGGACCCGCGATCGCGGCAATGGCCACCCATTCCACCCCGCGGTAGGGCCCGCCGGGCCATTCCTGCCCGGGAGCGGCTTCCCCGATCTGGATGTCGATGTCGCGGATGCCCGACCACGCTTCGGCCTTGTCGACGGGCCGTGGTGGGGCAACTGGGCCGGTGGTCACCATCCGCGGGTATTGGAGTGGCCAACGCTGCCGGGCAGGTGCTCAAATTCCTGGTTACCGCGCTGATACAGCCCGACGATGTGGGCTACGACAACTGCAAGAGCCACCCCGCCGGCGATTGCCGACAATCCGGCACCGGTGCCGCGCTTCCAATGGTCTCTCATACCGCGCACGATGCCGCTGCCCAGGAAGTATGTGCCGCCGACTGCGACGATGATGTAAAGCACTTCGTGGCTCATGTTGATCACGCCGGCCCCGGCAGCCACATTTGTCGTGTGGGTAGCCAACGTCTGTAATGTTAGCTGTCTAATCATGATCAATCCCTCTTTCTCTCAACGTGAGTGATGGTCAGTGCGGTGCTACCGCCGTGGTGGGCACCGGTGTCGGTGTCGCGTCAGCCAACAGCGGGATCGCGTCGATCTGGGCAACAAACCAGGTGCCGCCCACCGAACGCAGCGTCAGGGAATAAGACAGCGATACGAGGGTGTAATCGGATCGGCGCGCCGAAACATCGATGTGCGTGGCTAATTCGTTGTTATCGGAGGGAGCATCGGGTGGAGTGTTGTCGGCCTGAGCAGCAGTCACTGTGGCCGAGGAGTACGACCCTACGGCTGTGATGCCCGAGTCGGTGGTGATAAACCGTTCCAGTCCACCCGAGGTGGTTAAAAACGACGTCGCAAACCCAGACAGCATCGTAAAAAGTGGGCTGTTGGCAGCGATTGGTGCTGAATAGCCCAGCGGCACATAGGCTCCCGGAGGCGGCATATCGACTCTGCTGATCCGATCAAGAGCCTGAATGCCCATATCCCGGTATACCGCCACCGGCAGCTGGTAGAAAGCCGTCGTCGGCGGCGCCGACGGGTAGGGCAGTTCGTCGATTTGAACCTTCACGCTATAGAGCACGATGTCGTTGGAAGAGGTCTTGCGCTTAGATGCCCACGCCGCCGGGTTCGACACCGTCATCGACGATGTCGTGGGCAACTCGTACTTTTGTCCCCCGGGAAAGCAGCGTGTCAAATTCGAAGCACCCGAGGTGGTTCCGACAAGTAGCCCTTTCACGCAATTCACGGCGAAAGCCTTCACGGGATCGGTCTCGTTGATCACGTCGCGGGCCACCGCCGCCACTGGTGCTGGTTCAGGGGGAAAGACAAACCCCCACAGCAGGGCGATACCGTTGATGGACGAACTGGCCACAAGAATCACAAGAGCGACCCGGCCGGCGCTGTGGCCCAGCACCGTGATGCGCTTCTTCCATACGTTGCTGATTCTCACCACATCGTCCTCATGTCGCCTGGTGCCCAATGACTTTGATGCTCGACACCGCGAAGGTTCCATCACTGGGATCGGTGTCGTGTCCCGACCCAAAGCCGGTCGGGTCAGGCCCGTTGGTCGGTTCCGGGCCGGTGGCCGGGGTGGGCCCACCCAGGATTCCGCCGAACGGTCCGCCGTCTGGGGCCGACACGCTGGGCTGGGGGGCTGCGACCGGACGGCTGGTGTGCCGAATGATCACAGTGATTTTTGAGGCGCTGATCCCGGGAATCAGTTTGACCGCTTCGCCGTGAGCATTGCCGGTGTCCTGGTCGACGACCGTGTGCGCAGTGTCATTGAACTGCCACTGCAGCAACGTGACCACCCGATGCTGTAGCCATGGGTCACCGCCGGACCCCTGGGCCGCAGCAGTATCCCCCGGCACGATACTGACCGCCGTGATCACGTAAGCGCGTTCGATTCCGGCGGGCCCGAGCGTGATATAGAGCGGTTGTCCATCCGTATGCCGCACGCAGATCCACGGCGATGGCTTGTCGGGATCGGCAATCGATTTCGCCGAAGTTGAGGCGCCCGCCGGGCAGTCGGCTGAGGCGGTAAACGGCAGTGGGTGATCGCCGCCATCAGCAGGAGTCGGCGCTGGTGCTGCCGCCATTGTCGGTGCGGGGCCCGATTTGACTGCGTGCTGGCGCAGACTCGGCGAAGGGTTGTCGGGACCTGAGAGTGTGACGCCCAGCGTGGTTATCACCGTTGCCAACAACACGACGCCAGCGAACGCGCCGAGTACCCACGGCGTAAATCGGCGCGTACGCCGCTCCGCCTCGTGATCTAAATCAGCGTCGGCACCGGGGCTTTCGTTTTCTGCCGAGTCGGTGTGGTCGTCGCCGTCGGAAACGAACGCACCCGCAAAGGCGTCGGCACTTTGATCCTCGCCGAAGGGTGCGGCGTCGTTGTCGCTGATCGCGCCATCATCATCGGGATGCTCGTCGGCTGACTCCCCGGCCGCGCCGCTGTCGAGGGTGTCTTGGTCGTGTTCTGCATCGGCGTCGAGATTCACCCCAATCTGACGCAGCCATTGCTGATCAGAAACCGAGCTCACGGCCGCCGCCGCCCCGAACGGTGCCCGCTAGCCCGGCGCGGCGTGAATTTGCGCCGGTGATGGTAGGTGGCCGGCAAACGCTGCACACGCGGCAATGCCGTCGCCGAAACCTTGACATAGCCGTCGTCGCGGTCAGAGGCCAAGCCGGTGTCCTCACCGCGCACCACATACATGCGTTCGCGATGAGCAATTACCGGCGGCAGCGGTGTGGATGGCGCCGCCTGCGGTGGGCCTTGGGGAGCGGTCCGGCTCCAGTCCTGCTTAAGACGCTCCTCGTCGGCCGCCCCTCGGGCGCGGTGTGCGCCTATTAGCTTGGCCGCTCCCCACAAGCACGCCGCCGCGACCAGCAACGGAGCGAGTTTGATGAGCAGTTCGACGATCGCCAACACGATCGCGGCGATGACTGTCATCAGCACTGCGGCCGTCGCCACAAGCCCCTTCATCGCGGTGTCCCTTCGTCGTCTCGGCGCCGCTAAATCGGGTGGGCGCCTATGCACGCAACCGTAAGCGGTAATAGGCAAGGTTGTCCACATGGTTAGACGATAATGGTTGCGTTTAGGTAGTTTTGTGGGCGTGATTGCACCTAATGATGGGCCAGCGCGACTCGACTACTTCGTCTCTGAACGGCTGGCGGTCCTGCACATGTCCCGTGTCGAACTGGCCCGCCGCGGCGGACCCAACCGCTCGACACTGCACAAATCCAGTAACGGCTCACGCACCATGTCGCTGGCCACGCTGGCCCGACTCGATGAGGCGCTCGGGTGGGCCCACGGGTCGTCAAGGGCGATCCTTGACGGCGGGGTCCCAGCCACACCACCGCCCCAAGACACCCACGTACACACCGTTTTGCACGCCGTCGAAGGCCTCGTCGAGCAATGCCACTCAATCTTGGCCGACGCCCGTCAGCTGCTCACCGAACTCCTGACAAGCCGGGACCCGGCCGAGCATGCCCGCTGACATTTTCGACGACCAACGCCGAGCATGGATAGCCGCACACGCTGGGATATTTGTCTTCCAAAAGCGTCGCGCCGAGCTGCTCGCCAAAAAGATTCGCGCTCGCACACGCAGCCATGTTGGTGCCCGACCCGACCCACACGACGACGTCGTCGCCCTGCCACTACCGATGCGCTCCGCCACCTCAGCCAGCGGATCATTTGAAGTCGCACTGGTGCTAACCTGTGCGGCCATCGCGCCGCTGGGCTGGTTGGCCGGCAAACTCGCCTACGGACTAATCGTCACGCTCATCCCCGAGCGGCTCCGCGCTTACCCGATACCGGCACTGCTCTGGGGCGCCGCGCTCGCAGCGCTGCCCTTGCCGTTCTATAACCCCTCCCCTAGTCTCTGGGGCGAGCTGATCATCCCCTGGCTTCTAACACAACTGCCCGCAACCCTGCTCACCGCAGCCGTCTGCGGGGTCCTCGAAGGCTGGCTAGCCGTGGAAGGATCCAGCGACTGGTGGCCACTGACACCCCAAGCTGTCGAGGTTGACGACGACCTCATTCTCGGGCCGACGCTGCCCATCACCACCGTCTTAGATCCACTCCCCGAACCGGGCTCCGCCCGCCGCATACCGCCATCCCTGCACGCGCGCCGGCGAACCCCACCACCTATCCACTGGGTCCCCATCCTTGGCGGGACTGCGGTCATCGCAGCGATCTCCATCTGGTGTCTCATTTGCGCAATCAGCGTCCTGTTCGGCTCCACCAACCAGCACCTCGACACGGTCAGCTCCCGGTCAACCTCGATGCAGCTATTCGCGAACTGAGTTCGCTGCTCGGGGCCAACTCTGGCGCGCTGATGCCTACACCGCTTTGCAAAAATTGGGGTGTGAGCGGGGGGTGGCGGCACAGATACGGTTCAAGGTATGGATCGGGGTACGACCGTAGACGCAGTTGTGCATCGGGTGTTAGCCGCGCTCGAGCGAGCTGGCCAGGTTTGTGACACGCCGCCGGGTTCGCAGTCGCTCGAGGCGATGCGGCAACAGATCATTGCCATGCTCAGCGATCCGCCGTGGTATCTCAACACCTCGGCCGGGCAAGTGCTGTTCTTGAAGATCCTGCGTCAAATCGCCTCAGACGCAAGCGATATCGTGAAAAACACGCGTCAGGACCCAGGGTCATGTGAGGGCAACATTCGTCGGTAGGTCCGCAGCTGGAGTGCTACTGCGGACACGGCCAGCGTCGAGAAACGCTTGATCGCGTCGACAGCAAATTAGTTGCAGCACAGGCAGATTACACGGTGCAGCTACCCGGAGCTGCCCAGCGGTCGCACTTGGGAAGCTGGACGCGAGCACCGAGACCAATGCGTCAGTCATAGATTGCGCCCGTCGCGGCAACCGCCCGTCAACCCCACTGCGCCTTTTTGATTCGCCGCTGAACCGCCTGGTCGAACAGAGCCAGGAACTCGGTCCAGTCTGGAATATGAACTCGCTCGCCAGCCGTGCCGCGCTGCAACAGCTGGGCTTCTTCCCGGCTTTGGGGAAGCAGTTCCTGCCAACCGATCGCCTGGCCGAATTGCGACGATTGGCCCCGACTCCCCCCTGTGGGCTCATAGGCTTCGGTACGTCGGGTTGTCTCTCCCAGCCAATGTGAGGCCTGTTCGAGCAAATGGCGCTCGTGAGCTCCATACATGATCAGCGTGCCCGGAAACATCTCCCGCAGCGCTTCAGCGTACTTGGACCCAAATACAACGTCGAAATGCGCCGACGCCTGCACCGTCGCCAAGATGTTGACACCCAGTCCCGCTGACTCCCCCACGTAGGTCAACAGATCCGGCAACGGACATGAGTTACATACCTCGTCGAGTTCCAGCAGCAGCGGATGCGTCAGTTGATGATTGGCCATCTTGCGGCGGAAATGACGCACGATGGAATCGATCAGAGCCACCGCGGCTCCGGCGACCGAGCCGGTGTTCGGGGCGATCACAAACAATGTGGCGTCCGGCTCATCAAGCATGTGGACGTCGAATGACTCCACAGCGACACGTTCGACCGCGCTCAAGTACGGTGCTCCCTCGTCGGCGCTCAAACCCAAGCGCAGCCACGGTGTTACGGCCTTGGACACCGTGATCTTGATGCTGTCACGCAGCCGGGAATCCATCCCGGCGATAACAGAATACAGCGGGGCCGCGAGTTTCGGTTGTTCGCAAAGCCCGTAAGCGGTCAGCCACGACGGGCGTCCGAGCTCGGGGATGGGTTGGTCGCCGCCGGTTTCGTCGATACCGAAATCCTGCACGGCATCGAGCACCCAGGGCATTCCCAAACTGTTGCCCTGCGGGCTGGCCGCGTACAGCAGGCATGCCAACGGCGGTGCGGCCTGACTTTCCCAAAGCCCGCCCGCAGCAACAGCGTTGCCGCCCGATGCGCCACTGAAACCCACGCCCGAGGTCGCGAGCATGGTCTCAGCAACGGTCAGTGCTTCATGGGCGCTGGCGATCGTGCGGGTCGGGTCGGTGACCATACGCCTAACCCCGGCCGGCCATACCTCAGTGTGCTCAGGCCGCAGATCAATCACACCGGTAATCCCGATATTGCGTCGTGTTAGAACAAGCTCTGCCAGGTCGGGTTTCGACGACACCAAAACTTCCGGCCCAGGATGCACGAGCGCCGCCGGGGCCAAAATCCTGCGTGTTTTACCCGTACGTGTTGGTGCGCTTACCAGAATGTGAGGTGCTGTCTCCGCACGCACGGCAACGTTTTGGCGATTGTAGGTGAGGCCGCAGTACGGGGTGTACGGTTCGTTGACCACTACGTCATCATGGGCGCCACTGGCCGCGAACGTCTATCAAAGCAGCGACATTCGCGATCGCCGGACGTAGGTCACTGCGGCGGAAGCTTCGGGTTTACACCGCCGCTGCCGAGTGGAGCGCCGTCGCCAGTATCCGGTTCACCGTTGTGTGGTGCAGCTTGAGTTCCTCTGAGATTTCACCCGGCTTTTGCCCGTCAGCGTGGCGGCGCAGCACAGCGTCAATGATTTCTGCAGGCTGCTTGGTTCTTTTCGATGCCATCACTGTGCGTACGGCGTGTTCATGACGCTCTCGCGGGGGCACAGCGGCGTCCACTCTTGGAACCGATGACAGCGACCGGTCCGGCTCGACCGCCACCATGGCCCTATCACGCTCACCTGCTGAGGACCCAGCGACTGGCAGAGGTGTCGCCGACAGGGACACCGGGACGTCCTCCTCGACGAGGGCCGGCGGCGCCTCGGCGCGGCTGTGTAGGAGCCGGGTCAGGGCTACCAGCGCAACGGTGGCCTGCGCGGTCGTGACGTCAATGATCAGCGGCCACAACCATGCCAAGCTTGGGCGGATACCGCACCGGATAGCCAAGCTGCACAACGCATCAAATGACAGGCGAAACGCACCGGCCCCCAGTAACAGCGTCATGATCACCGCCGCCCAGAACGTCAAGGTGGGCCGGCGGTGCACCTTGATGAGCAGCGAGAGCCCTTCCGTGGACCCGAGCAATACCAGAGGTGGGGCCGTGGCCACCGCGGCCGCCAGCGCCGGGGCGACGTGATCGGCCTGCACGATCGCGTGTAACGCGTTGCCAGCGATCGAGGCCGCGCTTGCTCCTATCAACACCACCCAAAAGAAACGCACTGCGCGCCGGTGGGTTTTCGGATCGGTATCGGCGGGAGTGCTGCGGGCGCTATCGCAAGCCATACCCGCAATCGTGCACTCCCACCCCGGTATTCGTCTACCAAAGTCAGCCACATTGGGAGGATCGATTACCGCAGATAAGCATCCTCGTTGCGGAATGTCACAGACCTCAACGTGGTGCGAAAACGCTGTGTTTTCACGGTGATTCGCTCGCCCCGCTGTTCGATACGGATATCGGGTGCAGCGCTGGCGGGCACATCGCCGACCGTGATCGATGTGCGCGCGGGTGGGTAGTTGTTGACGCGACCATTGTGTACCACCATCGTCGGAGGACGTGGCGGCTGGGCTGTGACGTCGCGCGTCGTCCAGATCCGTGGGGAAGCAGACGTCATTGTCCAACGCCCAGTGGGGTCGTAAACGGCGACCTGTTCGCCTGCTGCGGCCGCCCGGCGAATCAGCCGTTTCACCGCCTGGTCATCATCGGCGTGCAGAGCAATTCGGGTGGGGGCCGCGGGATCTGATATCGGCATCAACAGCATAGCGTCTCGCAGTTCACCCAGCAGAACACCCGATGCGCCGGCTACGACAGCTGTGTTGAGTTCGGTAGTTACTGGCGTTGATGGCAACCTCAGCCGCCTGCACCCAGGCAAGGTCAGCGCCAACGCTTCCCACTGTCGGCCCGCCATCGGGTTGAGCACCAGCCGCGGCGAGCTGGCAAGCGGTTGCACGGTGGTCAACCGGACGAGGGCTGAAGCCCGCACGCCGGCAGGATCGCTGCGCAACGCGATCACCAGGGTCGTGTGGTCGCTCTGGTAGGCCCACACGTCGTCGAGTTGAGCAGAGCGCACGTCACTGGCGCTGAAGAAATACGCTGTGACATAGGCCTTCCCGCCGCGCTGCAGATTCGTCCAGCGGTCCTGGTAAGAAGCTGTCGCGTTTTCGGGCCCACCCAGGCTGGCCGCTACCGCGTCGTTCATCTGCGCTGCGGTCAAAAGCCTTGCACGACAGTTTGTTTGGCACAGCGCTCTGGTGATGCGCTGAGAAGCCGCCACCGCCGCGCCGATCGTGTCTCGCCGCCACAGCAGTCCAGGCAGAATGCGGTCGCTGCGCGTATCGAAGCGGACTACCAACGTCACGCTACGCTGACCGGCCGCCGGCAGCCCCCGTAGCGCCGCTTCATACAGTTCGGCATAGTTGTCTCTGGCTGTGCGGCTGCCCTCGCAGATGATGTCGACATCAACACTCAACCCGCAGCGCTGCATCTCTTGTGCGATTACGCTAATCGGCACGGTATTAAGTGTTTTGGTGTGGTCGGCGTGCAATAGGGTGGGGATGTAAGGCTTGCCCAGCACAGTGATCATCGTGGACACGGTGTGCCCGTCGATCACAACACCGACTGTGTGCTCGTTGAGGGTGACATCGACCGGTTGAGGCAGCTGGAGTCTGCGCACCCGGCGGCGCGTCCAGGACATGGCCCGCCACGCCCACTGCCACACGGTGCGCTCCCGGAAGGTCAGCACACAGATCACCAGTCCGGTCGCGGCGCCGCTGGCGACGGCGATCGGCCACGAATCCAGCGTGGCGCTCAGTGCCAGCGCAACCAGACCTGCGACCACTTCGCCGGTGACCACGGCGCGGGGTGCGATACGGGCCGAGACAAACCGTTGCTTCATCAGATTCGCTCCCTGCGACGCGAGACGGTCAGGCCCACAGCAAGTCCCAATACGCTGACGACGGCGAGACCGGTGATGGCCATCGCGACCCAGCCCGGACGTGCGTCGCGTGGCGGGGGCGGGGCCGGCACTTTCAACTGGGCGCGCTGAACCCCGGGGGCAAACGTCTCACCCGGCGGCACATCCCAGGTCAGCGCCGCAACGGGGTCCACAGTTCCATAACCGACCACGTTGTCACGTCCACCAGCGGGAGGGTGCGCGGTGGCCTCTAACCGGTGGATCACTTGATGGGCTGTCAGGTTGGGAAATTTGGCCCGCACCAAAGCCGCCACTCCCCCGACGAACGCCGAGCTAAACGAGCTACCAGCGATAGGGTGCAGCTTGTCGTCATCGACTGAACCGTTGATCACCTGCCCGCTCGTCGACAGCCCCACGATGTCGGCTCCCGGCGCAGCCAGTCCTACCCACGGGCCGTGCAATGAGGCGGCGTCGCCGCTGGCGGGAACGCCGGTCGAATCGGTGGCCGACACCGCCAACGCGTAGTCGCTAAACCATGCTGGGGTGGCGATCGTTTTGACTGACGACCACCCCCGAGTGGGATCACCCGGTAATGGGTCCGGGTTTTGCCCATTGCAGCCCTGGGCATGAACGTTGCCCGCCGCGGTCACGATCACCACGTCGCGGTCAACCGCGGCATAGTGGACCGCGTCGGCCAAGGCGCTTTGATCCTGGGGCTTGGCTGTCGAGATGCACGACACCACACTGATGTTGATCACTTTGACGCCCAGATTCGCCGCGTGCACGATCGCGCGAGCCAACGAATTGATGTCACCGGCGCGGCGAACATCCTCGGGGTTGTCGACCACGCCGGGATCAACCAGGCCGAAAGTCTGCGCGGTCTGGCGAATCGACAGCAGCACCGCGTCTGGGGCGATGCCGATCAGCCCGTCTGGACCACCACCGGGCGACGGTTCCAGCGGCGCCGGCCCGCGAGCGTGGCCGAGAGTAACCGGAGACGGCGGCATACCCACCCATGATGGCTCGTCGGGCGGCGGCGGCGGCGGCGGTGGTGGCGGCGGCGGCGCCACCGTTTGGGTCACCGTGACCGTCGGCGGAGGCGGTGGCGGTGGAATCGCGCGCGGCGGCGGAGCCCCGGCCGGCGGGGCCGCAGGCGCCGCCCACGCCGGCTTGGGGACCAGTGCGAGCCCTGAAGGCGCCGCCCCAATCAGTGAAGCCACTACTGTGCCGTGCCCGTCGCAATCCGATAAGCCGTCGCCAAACGGGCCCATGACATAGTCCCCGCCAGAAACTAGGTGCGGCAGCCGAGGTTGTGCAGCCACGCCGGTATCGATAACCCCGACGACCACGCCAACACCGGTGGATTCTTTCCACGCTTCTGGCATGTTCATCAGCTGCAGCGCCGCGGGCAACTCACGCAAATCACTGCCGGGCAACACGCCGGTTGTTGTGCACGCCGCGATCTGGCGCATCGGCTGATCCGGCCCGGGTGCGGGATCGGGCGGGGGTGGCCCAGGCGGCACCACCGGGGGATCAATCGCGCCGGCCACGCCGCCAGATACGGCAACCAGTGCTGCGGCGAGCCCGATCGCGCCCAGCGTACTCACGGCTTTAATCATCAGCCGTGGACCGCATTTCGTACCACCCACAGCAGATTCAGCAGCCAGATCGCCCATGGCACAACGAAAATCAGCAGAATGTACTCGCTGACTTCGACGGCGCGGTTTACCGGTGCGCTGATCCGCGCATTGGGCACCACCAGCGCTCCAAGCAGGCCCGCCCCGGCCAACATTAGCGCTGCGCCAACACATATCAGGGTGACAACCGGCGAAGCCGGGTTGGGAGCGCTTGCGTATCGTCCGATCACCACCGCTACCGCGACGACCGCACCAACGGCCAGCATCACCGATTGATTGCGATCAACAAACGAGCGCGCCCGGAGCAGAAAGATTGCGCAAATCCCCAACGTGAATGCCAAAAACCGCCACCCGCCGCCAGTTTCGGGCATCACTGCATAGCGCGCGGCCGCCACCAACACCACAGCGCCGCCAGCCAGCAGACCCGTCACGATGGCGGTGCCGCGCCGAGCCCACGTCGCGATCTGCTCAACGGTTTCATTGCCCGGACGCTCCACCGGCGACACCGTGTTTAGGGCAGCGCCTTCTCGAGTCTCAAACACCCCCCGGTTAGTGACCGAAGGAAACCATGGCCCGGGCACTCCGGCCCCCACGATCCCGATGCTGGTTGCAAACGTCACTAGCACCAGGTCCGCTACCAAGAAGACGACCGCCAGATGCGCTGGCAGCACTCGCCAACCGCTGGCGTGGATCGCCGCCACCGCGCCCGCAGATAACCCGACCACAGCCATCCCCGCAAACACAGTCAGATAGCGGCCGGTCAGCATCGTCAATGCCGCCACGCCGGCCAACACGGTGGCCGTCGCGGCCACCACATGCCAGCCACCGGGTGGTCCCGGCACCGACATCGCCGCGCCTGCACCGGCGCAAATCAGCGCCGACCACACCAGGAAGTCCGCCGATCGGCGTCGCTGCTCATCTCGTGCCCGCGTCGCCGCCCTCGCCGACACCAAGAAAACGGCGGCTAATCCCCACGACACCGCCGCGGGCAGCCAGCCGTGCTGTTGCCACCACAACTGCGCCAACATCACCTCGGCCCACGCGACCAGCGCTGCGAAAAGCCCCCCGGCTATCCGACGCGCGACCGTGACATCGACTGTGGCGAACTGCTGGCGTGCTGAACGAGCCAGCGCCGTCGACACCTCCTCAATGACAGGTGCGAAGCGTTCGGTGGCGTCAGTAGGCAAGAGACACAACAAGTCCCCGTCGTAGACACGGCTGTCATCAAGGGATCGCTGCGGATCGAGCGGAGTGGCGTCTGCACGGCACAGTTGAAAGGTCAACGTGTCATCAAGAGGTGCCCGCCCGCGATCTTTGAGAATCGCATTGACCCGCGGGATGA
The DNA here is from genome assembly GCF_001907675.1 of Mycobacterium paraffinicum. Classification (GTDB taxonomy): domain Bacteria; phylum Actinomycetota; class Actinomycetes; order Mycobacteriales; family Mycobacteriaceae; genus Mycobacterium; species Mycobacterium paraffinicum_A. The sequence goes on along the minus strand of NZ_MPNT01000019.1, from coordinate 39,297 downwards.
GGTCCTCGATCACCGCAATCAACGCCACCCCAGCAGGCAGGACGTAATCGATGAGCGTGTCATCCCCGACCAGCAAATGAACCTTGCACAGCCGAGGGACTTCCGGCGCCTGTTGTGCGGAATTGGCGGTGGTCATCGGGCATCGGCCGCTGTCGAGAACCCTGCCGCCAATGCGGCGGCGGTCTTAAGCACCGCCCTGGCGGTCTTAGGGTTGACCCTTCGAAGGTCCAACTCGCCCGCCGAGGCGATGTGGGGGTCAAAGGGTACCTCGATAATGCGATCGTTTTTGACCCAGCTCCCGAAATGCTCCCTGAGTGTGGCGACCAGTTTGGCCGCCTCCTTACGATCCTTCCGATTGCGCGCCGGGCGAATGTGGTTGATCACCAACACTGTTCGCGACAGCAACTGGTGATAGCCTTCGTCGCGCAACCACTCGAAATTGGTGCTCGCGCCTTCGGCGCCGTCCGGGACGGCCGAGGCCACCATCAACACCGCATCGGCGCGCTCGAACACACCCTTCATCACCTCGTGTTCGAGATCGACACCGCAGTCAACGAAAAGCACACTGTAGAACCGTTGTAGACGCATATGGCCCTTGCTGAACTCATCAGCGGTCAACCCCTCCCCGCGAGCGCCTCCATGGCGCGGGGAAGCCACAACGTCTAAACCAACTTGGTTGTGGCCCGTCAAGGCCCCAACATCGGCGTAGCGATGAAGATTAAGGTCGTCGTTAATCGCACGCAGCGATGACGCCTTGGGATCCACCCGAGCCGCCAAATTTGCGGCCTGTGCCGGATCGGCGTCGACAGCGACCACTTGGTCGTTACGATTGCGTGCAAACTCACTGGCGGTCGCGACAGTCATCGCGGTCTTGCCCGAACCGCCCTTGCCACCAAGCACCACGACGGTATAAGTGCCACGCAAATTGGCCCCGATCGCAGCCTTGAGGCCACGCACTGTGCGCTCGTCGCTGGACTCACCGACGTTAATCAGCCCACCAGAAACCTTGAGCAACGCCCTGCGCCACCCCTTGGATGGCGCCTCCTTGTGTGGGGCAATCAAGTCCGTGGCGCGCAGGTGCTCTCGCAGCGCGTCCGAAGACCGTGGCGTGCCCGCGGTGCGAGGCGACGGTTGGGGTGTTGGCGCACGCCAACCATGTTCTTCTGCCGGCGGATACGGACGCGCAACCTGGCTGGGATCTGCGTGACCGGCTGGCTGCGGTGCGCCGTGACGCCCACCGAGCGCCGCCTCCGACACTCCCTGCGGTGGGCGGCCCAATTGACTTGAGGAACCGTAGCTTTCGCTGGGCGTCCCCTGCTGATGGGGACCGGCCTGCTGCGCCCACGGAGGTGGCGGAGGGGTGTCTTGGCCCTGGGGTGCCAAGGTGCCCTCCGGGGGCGAAAACCGCGGCGGCTGCCAACCCGGGGCTTGTTGGGGCGCCGAAGACGGCGCCGGCGTCGCATCCTGGGCGGGGAGCCCAAGAGCGGCCTCCGGGGGTGAAAACCGCGGCCGCCCATCATCGCTCGTCGGTTCGCCGCTGTTGTTGGGATGGCTGGGCTCAACTGCGCCTGGCGCGGGCTGCGTCTCGGGCGGCGGACCTGCCGCCAGGCCATTGAAAAAGTCGCGTTCCTCACGCTCATGCGGACTTGTCATACCGTGTCCCCTCGTCACCAGACGTATTCGAATTTCGCTTAGCGCCACATAATTTGGCCACAGCGCGACAGTAACAACCACGGTTTTCATCCGTCTACAACGGACACCATATTCGCCTGTATCGAAATTTTATGTCCGCTGATGAGTCGCCCAGCCGCGTCCCGAGGGCAAAGTTTCGAGCAGCTCGACCACAGCCGTGTGGATTGCGTGATCGGCGCCGGGCAGCAGTGTGGTCCATTGCCTGCCGTCAGGACCAACGCTGTTGCTGACAACGACGCGGCCGATCAAGGTGTCAGCCACGGTCACCGCCATCGGCGCCCGCGCCGGGCCACTGATAGAGAATTCGGCCGCGCCGATAACCGCGCGGGTGGTGCCCCGGTCGGCGACCGCTTCGACTAGCCGCGCCTGGGGAACTGAAAGTCCAACCTCTACGAGGCCCGCGATGATGTCGATGGCGGGGTTGGCCTGCCAGGCCGACAGAACTGTATTGAGTACCGCTGCTTCGCTATTGATGCCGTGGAATTGGGCCGGGTCGGCCGGCCCTATCGTGTCGACGACGACGTGCGCGATCTCGGTCCCACCCAGCGGGGTGACCACAACCTCATCGCTGGTGTCTTGGCCCGGGCGCCAGAGCCGCGCGGCGGCCACCCACGCGTTATCGCGCCGGCACAATGTCACAACTCGCTGGGGAGGCCGCTGGGCGTACCACCGTGCCAGCGCCTCGGCGGCCTCAATCGCGTCCTCCGGGGCGGTGAAGACCGCTGGTGGGCCTTCAAGCCGCTCCGGTCGGATCTCGGGGCGGGTAATCGTCACGTCAATCTCGACGTCGGGACGCCCCAAGGCCCGCACCCAAGAGGCCACGCTGGGGTCAACCTCGCCGCCCTGACAAATCCCCGCGTTTTCGAGCACCTCCATCCCGGGGTGAGCCGCGATGGTGGCCTGCACCGCCCCAATGGGCCGGATCTTGAGGGCAGGTGGCAATTGAGCCACACCGCAAAGCGCGGCTGTCAACCACAAACCTTCCGACGTGGTCGACAGCCGCGCTGCAACCGCGGTTCCGGTCTCGGTCACAAGCCCCGGAAACCAGCCTGGACCGCGTGGTCGGTGCCCAGCGCATTCGTCGACGCGTGCCCCTGGGCCTGTCCATGGCGCTCGATCGTGGTGAACACCGCCTGGAACGCCTGATCGATCTCGTGCATGGCGACCTGGGCAGCGTCAGAACCATGCTGCGTCCAGACTGTGGCGACCTGGTTGATTGTTCCCATGGCCCGGGTACGCAGATCGTTCATGTGAGCGACCAGCTGCGCCTGGGCCGACACGTGATCGGCGATCATGGCGTGGTCGTAACGCATTGAATCCATAACCATTCTCCTCTGAAAGTCGTTCGATGTCTGAAAGATTGGCCGCGGTCAGGTCGACTGGATGGAGCCCAGCGCCGCGCGGTTCTGCGCGTTCGTTTCTTGGTACTGGTGCGCCGAGCGCTTCATTATGTCGATGACGCTCTGAAACCGCTGGCTGACCTGTTGGCCGGTCCGGTTGATGTCCTCGGTGGTGGCCATGGAGGCCAGCGCCGCATCACCACTAAACCCAGTACCGGTGAGGTTCTGGTTCATGGTGACATAACGGCCCAACGCCGACAGCACCTCTTGTTGAATGTTCGACAATTGACTTGCGCCCGAAAGCATCTGGGCGACATCGGCGTTCAACGCCATGATGGTGTATCTCCTTCACTAGCAAGTGGTTACCGCTGGTTCGATCAGTTCAGCAATGACCCGGGCCCCTGCCGGGAGTTATCCTCCCTGCCCGACGTGGACCACGCCCTCAGACGTGAGCACCGGCGCCGCATGCGCGGAGGCCGGTAGCGTGATCGTCTTATCCTGCTCGCTGACATCGGCATATTCACTGCCGCGTCCGGAGCGCCCCGTTGCCGCCATGGGTCCATACATTCCGGGCGCCATGGCTCCTCTGCCCGCTGCCGCGCCGCTTCGCAGTCCCGCAGCCGGTTGCTCGTCTGTTTCAGCGCCATCAGCCACGTCGGCCCACCAGCCGCCCGGCACGCCCACAGGCCCACCTAGCCCGCCAGCAGACGGTTTCGTCAACGCCGCGGCAACCGCTGACGCGCCCCCGGCGAAGCCGCCGTTGGCGCCACTTAGTCCCGACCACGGTGCACTGGCTGCGCTGAATCCCGGTGCTCCCCCGGCTGGGGGCCCACCCAATCCACCGGACATTCCACCGGTCAGCGCCGACAACGGGCCCATCAGGCCGCTTAGTTGGCCACTGGCACTCGACGGGAGCTGCCCCAGTGACTCCAGTGGTGAACTGAGCGAACTCATCATTTCGGTTGGCGCCTGGGTGAGTTGGCCGAGCAACGACTGTCCAGACTCTTCCAGGGGCGGCTGACCGCCTTGACCCGCCTGCAACGGTGGAGCTTTTCCCTGCGGCGCGTTACTCGTGACGCCCTGGCCGGTGCCCGTCGTTGCGGGCACGCCCTGCCCCGCGGTCGTGCCGGTGGTCGCTGGCTGCGGTGCCGGGGTTTGCCCACCAGTGGGCGACCCTGCGGCCTGCACGCCTGCTCCCGTGCCGTTGAACACGCCGCTCGAGATCCCAGTGGCCACGCCTGTGCTGATCCCACTGCCAGCCGACACCACTCCCCCACCGGCGCTAATGCCCGACCCTAAGGCCTGCACGCCAGCACCAACCCCGTCGCCGACCAACCCTGCCAAGCCGGCCGTCGCCCCCAGCGGATTGCTCATATCAGGCAACGTCGGCAAGGGAACGGTCAGCGCGCTCACGACAGGGGCCATAGCGCCCAAGTAGCCGACCATGGCCCCGGCGTTCTGCGACCAATACTCCCCATATTCAGCATTCGCCTCGGCGATCGCTGGGGTGTTGATCCCCATGAAATTTGTTGATTCCAAAGTGGCCTCGCGGACCCGGTTGGCCACCACCACTTCATGAGGAATGGTCGCGGACACGGCCGCGCTGTACGCAGTCAACCCAGTTTGGATGGTGGCCGCCGCAGTCTCTGCATGCAGCCCGGCGGTCTGCTGCCAGGCCGCCATCGGCGTGGCACTATCGAGCATCCCCATTCCGCCAGAGCCCTGGAAAACCGGCGCGGTCGCGATCGCGGTCACCGACTGCTGCATCCCTTGCTCGAAGTGCGTGGCCGCAGCAGCCGTGTAGGCGGTGATCTGTGGGACGTGCGCCGTTGGACCCGCGCCCATCCTGGTCAACCGAAATGCGTTGATCTCTGGTGGGATACCCCAGTACATCAGTGCACCGCCGCGCTACAGCGACAGCAGCGCCTTGCCGACCGCATCCATAGCGGTGTAGGTGGCCGCCGACGTAGCCACGGTGGCTGCGAACGCCTCCCGCTGAGCCACACCTAGAGCACCTGCCGCCAAGAACTGCGCGCCGTGCGCGGCGATAGCTTGAGCGAACATTGCCGACACTTCCTCGCCGCCCATCGGCAGCACAGCGCCCATCGCTGGTGCCCCAGCGGCAAGAGTGGCCGCCGTGGTCGCCCCGCCTGCGCCCTCTGATGCTGCCTGCGCCGCCAGCGCCGGCGCCTCAATGAACATCATTGCAATCCCACCCCTGTCCACATATCCCATTCGCCCCACGAGCAATAAAGCCGCCGTTTGATGCGACGATAACCGCCCCCAGGGACACCGGCAACCAAACCTCCGACATTCCACACAAGGCAACACCCCCTGTTTCCCGACACCCTCTACGGCGCCGCTCACCTGGCGAAATACCGCCACGCATCACCGAGCGACAAAGGCCCATGCCGACGCATGAATCGGTCCAGATCGACCGCTTAATCAGCTACTGAACCGCCCAGCACGAACTGCGCAGCCGCACGCGCACGCTCCTCGATGGTTTTCAGCCGCAGAATCGACTGCTCGGCAGCACCGGCGGCCGACCGCGCCTCCTCGGCAATCTCGGTGAGCCGCGCTGCGACGAGCTGGGCCGAGCGAGTCACCGGCGCGCGTGGACCCGGTAGGGGTTGGCCGGCCAACAAGGCCGCACACGTCCCGGCCTCCCAGCCCAGCGCCGAGCCGATCCTATCCAGCGTGGCCGCACGAGACGGGACCATGCCATGGTTGATCAGCCGCGAGATCGTAGGCCGCGCCACGCGCGCCAGGCGTGCCAGATCATGTTTGGACAACCCCTGTTCTAAGCGGGCTTGTTCCACCGCGTGGACGAGCAGCCACGCGGGGTCATCCTCGCTCAATGGGCGCTCGCCGGGAACGCGATCTGCACCGGCGCCACCATCCGGTCAGTGACGTACAGGCCACGACCGGGGTCAGCTGGCACGGCTTTCGTTTTGCCGACGATCGGCCCTTCATCAGGGTCGCCGTCCATTACCACGACAGGTGCTTTGGCCTTGAGCAACTCCCCGATTATCGGATTGGTCAGCGTGCGGCCCCACTGAGCGATCCGCCGCGACACGACCAGGTGCAGGCCGACCTCTTTACCCCGCGCAATAAACCGCGCCAGCGGGCCCAACGGGTATCCGGTTCCTGCCACGAACCCACCAGTGTCCCAACTAGCAAGGGTCTCTTCACGATCGATGAAGACAAAGATCTCTGGCCCGCTCCAACGCCGCGTCCCCGCAGCCAACTCCGCCTGGCTTAGGTCTGTCATCGGCATACGTTCAGTCAGGATCGCCCCCAGGCTGTCACCCAAGGCACGCACCTGGTCCTCCCGGAAAACGTAGGCGCCCAAATGTTCACCTTCGACCACGCGCAGCAACTCATTATGAGGGTCCACCACATAGATCTGGGCCTGCTCGGGCCCGTACACCCGCATCACAGCTTGGGCCACCGTGGCCAACCCGCTCGACAATCCACATTCAGGCCGACCGGTAAGCAGCAGATGCGGGGTCGCAGCGAAGTTCGCGACCGCCGGCTCCAAACCGATTTCTGAAATCCCGAACGGCACGACACCACTCCAGTCGACCCCACCCGGCCCATGCTCACGCTGCTCCCATTGCGCGAAGACCTCGTCGATACCGACGATTTTGGGCAGCATCCGTACCCGCGCGGCCGCACTGTCAGGTCCAGCGAGCCGCTGAATTGGCTCAACGGCTGCTGCCACGTCGGCGCGCCGCCCTTGCACGGTTATCTCCGGTAACCCGGCCTGAAAATGGTACCCCTCCATCGTCGTGCCGCGGCCCCTGATCTTGACCACGTTGACCTGCTCGACCTCACCGCCAGTGTCGTCCTCTTCGTCGAGGAACATCTTCTGCTCCCCGAAGGGAACGTCGCGCGCGACCTTCACATTGTTGACCGTCATGTCATCGTTGTCACCGAGCTTGAGCTCCACGTTGCTGGTGAAATTCTTGGTCATTCCTGACGGGAATTTGTTGGCCACCCAGCCACTGGTCGACACAATGGCGTGCACCCCAACATCGGGTCCTTTAGCCAAGATTCGTTCCACGTCAGAAACCAACAGCTCCCAGTTCTTCACAAACGTTGGCCAGCCATCGATCACCAAAAACACATCGCCGAACGAGTCTTGAGGCACCTCACCTGGCACGCCGCCAAATTTGCGTTCACGCAGCTTGGTTAGCGTCAGACCTAGCTTGGTGAACGCCTGCTCGCGCTGATCGATCAGCGCCAGCATCTCGGCGATGATTCGTTTGACCTGCTCGGGGTCCACCTCGCGTGCGAAACCACCGACGTGCGGCAAACCAGCTACCAGGTTGAGGTCCGGCCCGCTGAGTGCGATGACGTAGAACTGAAGCCGCCGAGGATGATACAACAAAGCGGCACCCGAGATCATCGTCGCGATGGCCACCGTCTTACCCGATTGCCCCATACCAATGACCGCGCAGTTACCTTCGGCCAGATTGGGCGCATAGACAAGCTGGCGGTGGTCGCGCGGCCTGTCTTCGATCCCGACCGGAAACATCAGCCTCGAGAGCTCGCTTTGGGCCGAGCCATAGTCGACATCCCACGGTTGGCCCCGCAACCGCCGCACCAGCTCATCAGCAGGGACCGGCTGCAGCGGCGGCAGCCACATCGCTTGCAGTGGAGGAAGATTCAGCCGATTCAAGCAATCCACCGTTGCCTGCACCTGTTTGACGGTGCGGCCATCGGCGCCAATGATGGCGCGTGGTTCCGGGATTTTGGTCTGCTCGCCCTCGCCGTCGCGGGCCATCTGCAGAGCAGGCATACCGACCGCCTGGAACTCTTGTGGCTCAAGGTAACCGGCTTCCTGCCTGGCCGCAGCAGCTGCTGCCCGTTGGGGCGGTACATAGCTCTTGAGCACGAACGCCGTCTGAAACCTCGTCAGGTTCTTGTTGGCACCTACCTTCAAAAGCCCAGCCCCAGCAGGTTTTTTGGGCAGATGATTGGCCTCATCGCTACCCAACACCTCGTGGGAATCGGTGTCGCCGACAGTTCGCAGCGCCACCCGCACCGGGATGTTACTCATGATGCCGCCCTGCATCTGGTGGCCCAGCCGCTGCGACCCCATCACGAGGCGAAGCCCCTGCGAGCGGCCCTGGCGGCCGACCTCGTCCATGACCGCTTTGGCTCCGTCATGTTCAGCGAACATCTGCGTGAACTCATCGACAATCAGCAGCAGGTGCGGCATCGGCCGCAACTTCTCCTTCTTGTGAATGCGCAAATACTCATATTCAGCGATGTCACTGACCCCAGCCCGGTCAAGCCAAGACTTGCGGCGCTCCATCTCGCCGTAGAGGACATCTTCCATCCTCACAATCCACAGGCGATCGTTACGCAAGTTGCTCATCGCCGCGACGCAGTGCGGGAATCCCGCCACCAAATGCGCCAACGCACTACCCTTAAAGTCAAACACCGCGACCTTCAACGAGTCTGGCGAATGCGTCAAACACGCCGACGTAATCAACGCCGTCAAAAACACCGATTTACCACTCCCAGTCGTGCCGACGACGACGACGTGATGGCCCATCCCCTCGAACTCGTGAGTCTCCTTCAAGTCGAGGGCCACGGGCTGTCCATTGCGTGGATCAATACCGATCGGGAACCGCATCCACTCCCGACCCCACTGCAATTCGCCCTCGTCGTCTTGCAGCGGCGGACCCAGCCGCGTCGCCGCCCAGGCCTCCTCCACATCGATATCGCCCGGATCAGCGTGGCCGAGAATCTCATACAGATCCACGACCTTCGATGCGGCGGCAGTCGAACTTTGCGTTACCCGCGAATCTGCATGGTATCTAGCCATTTTGCGCGCAAACGCGACCGCGGACGCCGTGTCCAGCGTATCGGGGAGCGCGAAAAACCCCTCCTCGTCATATGCCCCGTCGCGCTTGACATGCAATGTGAACTCAGTTGTCATCCGCCGCGCCCTCCTTGACCACTACACGCACAAAGGTCACGCCCGCGACCCCCCCAACGCCCCTGCGATTCAACGTGTCCCATTCACTATCCACACGGAGCTGGTCGTTGATCACAAGCCAATGCGGACGTACCCCGTCCGCGGCGCCAGGGTCCCCGTAATTCTTTCGAGCGCCATGCAATTCGTGACCAACCGCCGCATCCATCGCCGTCGGCGACGTCCACACCATTCGCAACGGCCCGCCACTATCAAAGAGCTTGTCGTGTTGGCAATGCGGCAACCACTTGACCCAATCCCATCGTGCTGGTTCGTCGGTGACGACCATGACTTTCAAGTCCTGCGGTGAATGGAAGCAGGCCGCCTGACAAATCATCGCCCGCACCACACCGTGGACTGTGTCCGGACCATCCTCACCCACCAACGTCATCAGCGGAATCACCTTGAGCGACAGCGGTTTAGCGATCCCACTAATCTTGGACTGCTCCAACAAAAACTTGCGCAGCGCGTCATAGCAGACTGGCTCATAATCGGCCGACTCCCCCAACCGAGGCTTAGCCAGCTTCTTCGCCAAATCCGAAGTACCGGTTCCGAAACGGACAAAACCAAAGTGCATCGCCAAGTCCTCAGCAGAACCCGATCGCTCCCACATCCGCGGCGACCCGACCAACCCACGCAGCATCGCCGGTTCGGGATGCAAGAACTGGTAATTGGCGAACTGACGCTCGGCGTCACTTTGAATCACATCACGTGTCTGGTCGAGCTCGTCCATGTAGGCACGGCGCTCTTCTTCCAACGCCTGCGGAGACAACGCCTTATCACCGCCACCAAAACGGCCCTGCATAAACACCCCGGCGAACGACACAATCATCATCACCGGCACAAACAACGAAAACAAACTCATCGGCCCCGAGCGCAGCCCCGGTTGAGTCAAGATCATGGCCATCATGCCCAAAAACGCCGCGCCCATGACTGCAGGCAAAATGATCTGCGCCTTCGTCATCGGCAACCGGCGCGGCGCGATCGGAGAATCGCGTACCGACTGCATGCCGCCATCAACTTTGGGCGCCCTCAGCCGCCGAGACGGGCTGAAACGAATCGTCGACAACCTTCTCCCCCTCCTATCCGCCGGCCCGTACGTTGGTCTTCGTCGGCAACACAGCCACCGCGTCCGACGGGCTATGCACCGTCAACGCGGCCGCCCGCGACAACTCCGGTCCCGCAGGCCACACCTGCAGCATCGACCACGGCGCCGGACGAACCTGAGATAACACCAGCCCCAACGCCTGCACGCTATTGTCGTCAAACGGCACACCATAGCGCGACCCGGTGGAGCTAGTCAGCCACATCGTCTCGCGCGCAGGCGAATCCAATGCCTGACCAGTAGTGCTAACAAACGTCGATGCACCATCACCGACCAAGACCTGATTCGCTTGCACCCCGCCATTGCCGGCACCCACCAACGGCACCATCTTCGCCCGCTGATCCGCGCGGATGGGCAACCCCCGACCCGAAATCACCGCGAGCCGCGCCTGACGCTCGCTCACACTCCACTGCCACGCCACACACGAAACCGGCCGACTGCCCGCATCAACCAGGCGCACAGGCGACCGCGGATAATAATCCACATCAAGAACATGACGCAGCGGAATATGCGCCAAATGATCCGGCGATATCTGCGGCGGCGTGGCTAAACCAAACGAATCATGCTGGCGCAGCATCGAAGCCACCACAGGCGAGACCTCTTGAACCCCATCTGCCAGCACCACATAAAAGCGGTCCGACTGTGCAGCCACATCCCGGCTCGCCACCACCGCACCGACAACAACCCCCGCCCCCAAATCCACCTGACCGGGCCCACCGGCGCCAGGCACCGCGGGAACAGCCAGCGGTCCCCCCGCCGGCAACGCGTCAAAAAGGGCCCGCGACATCCCCGTCGCCTGCGCCCCGGGCGCAATCCCCAGGGGCCCGGCGACCGCGGACTGAGACAGATCAATCGGCATCCGAACACCATTAGTCACCAGGTGTACCTGCGGCCCATAAGACAACAACAAGGCCTCGCTGCCGGCGAGCTCTCCCGCCGCCTCCCCGAGCAACAACTGCCCATTGATGCCCGTCACCAACGGCGAACCACCAACCGTCGTCGGCGCCGTGTCGCACACAGCCCAGCGCGAAACCTGCGGAGACACCACCGCCGGTGTCTCCACCGGAGCGCCCTGGATCCCCACCGTCGGCCCTTTGGGCCACTTCGCAATCTCCCCCGATGCCACAAACGTCGGCCGATCCGGCGACCCAGCAATCAGCTGCGCCGACACCAGATTCAACGCCGGATACAGTCGCTTGTCGACCACCACAAACAACGCCCCCGACGAACGATCAGCAACGATCTTCGACGAGTCGTCGATCACCCCCGCCGGGCGAAACCACCCGTACACGAACGCCCCCACCACGAGCACCACACCCAACACCGCCGACAACATCAACAGCGTGCGGTGCCAGCGAACCGGATTGATCTCCATGCTCACCGAACGGCGCAGCAACGCAAACGACAAGCGTCGCCGAACAAAGAAATGACCCGAAACCTGCGTCTTAGACGCCAACTTCAACGGCACACCGGCACCGTACCGCCCCCCGCTACACCCCCGCTACCAGCACGTCCAAATTGAATGAAAACCCAGAACACCGCAGTGGCGCCAGATCGCTACAGGTACCGGGCTTTCAGGACCTTGACCGCCAGCGATCGGAGTCCGCCCCAAAAGCGAAGTCGCCCTACCCATCAGGATCGCAGCTCACTCCTGGCCGCCGACCATCTCCTCGAGTTCGGCCATCGACTTAGTAAGGCTCGCCAGCCCGGGACGACGGCCCTATCCCGTGCGACGGCCGCCATGAGGCGGCGCGCATTCTCACGCGAACCTAGCAGGTACACCGTTTCGCGCCCCGAATCGTCGTCATCGGCGTACATGGGCCCGTCCGTAACCGTGACTGGCAAGCTGAATCTGTGGTAGGTCGTCCTCGCACCATTTAACGCAACCTGCGTCGGCGCCACCAGCCGGAGTACCCTCACGACAACTGTCCTGCTCAGAGTAGGATAAATGGTATGGCGAAAGCCAAAGTGTCCGTAATGATTGAAGAGGCCGTGCTGGCGGCGGCCGATGCGGACGCCCAGGCGGCCGGGCTGAATCGTTCAGAGATGATCGAACGAGCCCTGCACAACGAGCATCTCCGAATCTCGCTCGAGAACTACACAACACACACTGTGCCAACGCTCGACATCGACGCCTACGCGGAGAAGGTCTATCAGGCGAACCGGGCCGCTGGCCTGTGATCACACCCGGAGACATCACGCCAGGCCGCGACACCAACCAGGAACTGTACGTTGTCGTACTATCTAACACGATTCACCTCGCAGCCGCCACCGGCCAGGTGATCATCTGCCCCTTCATTCCCGGTGAAATCCCCAGCAGCACAATGGCTATGATCGTCACAGTGCTGCAACCCAAAGGGGTTGTCTTACCGGAGCTCATCCAGTGGCTTCCTGTCGCGGCCCTCGACCAACCCATCGGCAATATCGGCGGCATCGCGCTCGCTGACACGACCACGACCGCCGTCACCGCGCTCATTTCCTGACCCTCAACGTACTATCCCCGATCGCAACTTGCCCCCAATCCGATAAGAATGTCCCCGAGATTGCGTGAGAACAGACACCAATTTCTCGGGCAACCCTGCGCGCGTGGCCGCGGCGGTGGATGGATGGGTGCTTCCAGCGAATACCGCTTATTTCGTCACTGTGACGACTCGGCGTCTCTCCTCCAACGATCCGGCCATCACCTCGATCGCCAAATCGAGGCCCAGCTACCACGTACTTATAAGGCGTGCTCCTATAACGGTTTTCGCCAGCGCTCGGCGGTCAATCCTGATCACTGCATCCCACGTCGCACGCCGCGGCACCTCACGCTACGCCGCAGCCGAGCTCGGATTCGACCACGCGCCATAACAATTCAAATTTGGTGCCAAAATCTCCATGGGTAGGCCGTCGCCGCAGCGTAGACCATATCCGCTACGTCGACCGGTCGCCGCTCCCAACCCTGCAGCAACTCCATCGTGCGTGCGGTGACCCACTGCGCCTGATAACGCTCGCGATCTCCTGTGGAGGCCTCCGGCCGAGGCCGGTTCGCGCTGAGGTTCACGTAGTACACGGTTGAGGCGATCCGGTACTGGTTCCATACCTCCTCCGAGATGTGGTCGCCGGTGCCCAGCACATCCCACATCTGCCGCAGATCGAGCGTCATCTCCCCCGACATCTTCACAGCTTCGATCATCTGCACAGCCAGCGGCACAACGACCTGATTTTCAACCATGCGCGTCTCAGGTTCAGTGGAGGTCGTCTGCTGAACCCGGGCATACACCTCCGGGTGCAACGCTTCGAGACGATGCATATGCATATCGTCGAGAATCGGGCGGATGTAAGCACCGTCATCGAATTCGCGTTGACAAACCGCGTATTCGACCCCTGGCACCCGACCGTAGGGGCTGTCCGCGGTTACTGCCATGGCAACCAGATGCGTTCCGCCGCGGCCGCGCAGCCGTGCATATTCGGCTAGCACCTCGGCAGGATCGGATGACCCGAACCAGCCTTCCCGAAATTGGTTGTCTACCAACTTATCTGCCGTCAACAGACGGGCAGTACGTGGCAAGAACACTCCCCGCGGAATGTAACCAAAGCCTTCGTTGGACATCACCACGCACTCGGTGGCCCCGCCAGCCTCGCGGCGAAATACGCCCACGGCCCACTCAATGCACGCGTAATTAACAATGTCGCTGTCACGACGGAGCTTGCGCGCCAACACTTTTGCGGTTGCCAGTTCGGCTGACTCCGGTCGTCCACGGTTGCGGGCGCCAGCTCCGGCGCTGACAACACTTGCCGGCACAACCACCGCCCCACCCGATCCGACCGTCGATCCAGCTGCCGGCCCGGTTGTCGGCGCGGAGCCACCCGGTGTGGCCGTGTTGCCAGCAGGGGCGACGGGGGCTGCAGCACTTGCGCCACCCGCAGCTACGGGGGCCGCGGGAGCGCCCATACCCGGGGGCGGAAGCATCATCGCCGCCGGTGCAGCACTCGTCGGCCCGCCAGACGTGGCAAGCCCCGGCGCTGCGGGGCTGACTGCCGGAGGGGTCGCACCTGCTCCTGTCAACCCGGCCGAAGGAACGCCCGCACCCGAAGTCAGCCCTGCCGCTGGAGTTGCGGCTGCTTGCCCTGCGGCCGGCGTTCCAGTGCCGGTCGCAGGCGGCAGCGACCCCAACGCCGATCCGGCTGAAAGTCCTTGGGAGAACGCCGGTCCCAACTGTGCCGGTGCCCCGGCTGCTGGTGCGGCATTAGCGGGCAGGTTCCCCAGCCCGGCAGCCTGAGTACCGGGCAGCTGCCCCATACCGCCGGGCAGCCCGCCCAAGCCCCCACCAGAGCCCAGGCCTCCCATGCCACCCCCACCGGGCATCGATCCAAGTCCCCCCGTCATCGACGTCAACCCCGGCGGGAAACCAACAGACTGAATCCCGCTGCCACCACCACCCGGCATCGGCATCTGCCCGGCACCCGGATAAGGGCTCCCCATCACCGCAGGAGTGGATCCTGGTCCCGTCGTCGCCGGCTCGCCGTCCTCGCCCTTCGCTGCACCACTGTGGCGCGGCGTGTGCCCATTACCTATTCCCTGCGGATTGCCAGTGCCGTTGGGGTTCGCGGGGTCGCCGTTGTCATCACCTAGTCCGGAGCCCTCTTTGCCTGTGGGTACGGCTATTCCGCCTCCGCCGCTATGGGGCAAGACGGGGTCTTGAGGTGCCGGACCGCCTAGGCGTGAGGTAAGAGCCGTGATATCGGTGCCTGCAGTGTGCTCGAAAACTCCGGCCTTGGCTGTAGCGGCTCCTACCGCGCTGGTCGTCAGGGCTCGGGCGTGCGTGTGCCAGCGCGCCGCGATCTCCTGCTGTTGTATCGCGTTCTTGGCCTGCGACAGTTCAGCATTGGCTTTCATCAAGACGTTCCGTTGGGCGGTTTGCGCGTCGCGGTAAACGCCAGCGACTCCGTTGAAATAATCTGCCGCCGCGTTGTATATCTCGACCATCCGGCCGTAGTCTGCGGCCAATTGGCGATTCTTTTCGTGCCCAGCTTCCCAACCGGGCGATTGTGCGGCCTCTTCGCGCATCGCATTGGCGGCTTTGAGCTGCTGCTGCAGCTCACCGACTTTCTCCGCCAACGCCGCGTAGTGCGCCGCTTGGGTCTCCAACGGCTCTGCTGCTGGCGGCACCATATCCGGGGTGATGATGATGTTCCCAGCGATACTGGTTGCGGGCACATCCGCCACGGCTCCCTCTTCCTCACACTACCGGCAAGCGGCGTTTACCTTGTCTTCTGCGGTGTTTGCACGACCGATCGCGGCGTTTCGCAAGCTGCCCTTGCGATGCGTGGTGGCGTTTTCCATGTCCGAGCTGGCCGCAAGGTAGTCGTCGATCCCTGAGCGGATCGTTGCCGGTGTATCGGCGGGCAGTTCACGGCGCAGGTATGCGCTTTCCACCAGGATTACCCGCGCCTCGTTGGCCAAGGCCTCTTGGGTGCCAGGGTCATTCCAGTCGGCTGGAGCGTGGGCCACCGCGTTCGTGGCCGCGTCCATTGCTGTCGCGGTAATCCCCCACACTTGGCATGCCTTTGTGCGTGCGGCTGCCACCTGGTCGGAACTCGGGGCAGGTGGTGACCACGGCGCAACCACCGTACTGACGGGAACTTTGGATGGCGTCATCCACGCTACTGCGGCAAGGACGGCGGCTCCGACCGCAACGACTAGCGCCGCCGCCGTGCCCCCCACCGCCCCGCGGCCGGGCCCCGCCGGTGGCGGAAGCTGACGTGGCGGGAAAGCGGGTGGGAGCGGTGTCCCCGCTTGGGGCGAGTGCAGGGTGGCGGTCATATGCTCACCACCGGTGTCAGGTCCTGAGCGTTCTGGTTGTCGGTCTGAAGGTCTGCGGTCAACGATTGATCGTTGCGTTGAGCCACCTTTCCACCGCGTGGCGCCAGCGCGGCACCGGCTCCCGCGACTTGCTGGTTCACACCTGCGCTTGCTGCCACGCTCGGCGCCCACATTGAAGCCGCGTGAGCCCCCCCGGCTGCCGTGGCCGCCGCGCCATGGGCCGCGTGCTCGGGCACGGTCGTAGCAAACTCGACCGTTGCCGAACCGGTCAGCATGTTCGCCGACTCCGCCGCAGCGGGAATGACCTGCAGAATGTCATCGGTTCGCATCACTCACACACCTTGTCGAGTCGATCTCCCGCACTTCTAAGCGCTAACACGAACGGCTGGGCATCGTGGTCGGACAGCTCGCGGGTATTGGCGTCGACCAACCGAATTACTGCGGTGACATATTCATTGGTCGCGTCTAGCACGTTCTTCGGGGTAGCCGGCGGAAGATGCTGTTGGATGTACTGCGTCTCCAGTATCACCACAAGCTGGAAGTTGCCCAGTGCAGGATGGTATTGAGGCGATTGCCGGTCTCGCGCAGCGTCGAAGAAGTTCTTTTGAGCAGCAATTATCGATTTGTCCGCCGTATCGCTGGCGTCGCAGGCTTCCTTCTTGGCCGCCGCCACTTGCTCCGGGCTGTAGCTCACCGGCGGTGGGGGTGGCGCCATCACCGTGGTGGTTGTCGCGGCCGGGTTTGATGCGGTCAACTTCATCGCACTCATCACCGTTGCGCTTAACGCCAGTAGCAGCGCGAGCGCCAGCATTACCCATACCGCCAGCCAGCCCGGCCCGCGTCTGCGGTACACCGGTGGCGGTGCAGGAGCTTGTGGGGGTGGCACGTAGCTGGGCGGTGGTGGCAACACCGCGGCACCGGTCGGCACACCGACCGTACTCGTGGAGGTGGGCGGGCCGCCGGTCGCAGCGGGGTAGCTCGGCTGCCCAACTGCCTGCGGATTCATGCAATCAGCGTACTGTCCTGCGGCGACATCGGGC
This sequence comes from Mycobacterium paraffinicum, assembly GCF_001907675.1. GTDB lineage: Bacteria > Actinomycetota > Actinomycetes > Mycobacteriales > Mycobacteriaceae > Mycobacterium > Mycobacterium paraffinicum_A. Next base: position 22,325 of record NZ_MPNT01000019.1, on the reverse strand, counting down.
TACCGTTGGACGCGAATCCAAGACGAAACCGGTGCTCAGGTGGCAGTCCAGATCTCACTTTCGGGATTGATGAACGCTTGCACAGCAGCGTCGAGCGCTTCCTGGTCTTGGCCGCCTCCCACGCTCGCTGTTTCCTCGGCCGCGGCGTTGACTGCCTCGTCGATCGTGGTGTTGATCAGCTCGGCCAAAGCCCCGTGTGAGTAGCGGGTGGTGCAGCCCTGCGCCAGCGACAGCGAGGTGAGTTGTCCTTGGGAGTTCACCGACAACACGACGTCGCCATCGCCGCCGATGGCTTCCAGGTCGATGCCATCCATCTCCTCGAGCAGCTTGGAAAGCATCGTCGACACCCGTTCCATGCGCGCTATGACACTGGCGGTTAAATTCTTATCCGCCTGGTAGCCGTCATACTCGTACACCGTCACGGGGCCTCACCATCGTCGTCGGACGCAATTTCATCCTGCAGGTCGGGCAGGGCCATCGACACCGAATCGAGCTGGGCCATCACTTCAGCGACCAGATTCTGATCGGACTGATAGCCGACGCACCCATTCACGCTCACTGGTCATCACCGCTGCCCGGGTCGCGGTCGACGCGTCGGCTGCGTGACCGAACGGTCACCGTGCGCTTCGGCCCGTCTTTGGGGTAGGCAGCGGCGTCAACGGTGGCCGTGTGCCGAATTGGGTCTCCCCGTTCGCCTTTGATCGGCTCGGAATTAGGGCGCGATGGCATCTCGATCGACTTGTCCGGGTCCTTTACCTTGCGCTTGGCCGCCCCGGCGCCAGCGCCCATGCCCCCCATCGGGGGCATGAACATTGGGGAGCCGCCCATACCGCTCTCAGCGGCGGCAGCGGTGGGACTCGGGGTGGCGCTGGCCCCCGCCAACGGGGGCGAGGTGGGGGAACTCATTCCGGAGATCGCTGAAGCCGCCGGCTTGAGATCTGCGCCGCCGCTGGCCGCCGGGGCGGTAGCGCCGTCGTCACCACCGCCTCCGCCGGCACCGCTGCCCAGGGAGTCTGCTGGCTCAATTTTGGCCGCGTCGTCCAGCCCGTTCTTGCCTGCCATTCCTTGTGCCAAACCTGCAACGCTCTGGGTGGCTTGCTGGGCCAATCCCTGCAGCTCTTGGCCTAATTTCTGCGGTATCTGGGTGGCCATCCCGACCCCGGCGCCCAGCAGGCCGGTCAACATCGGCGGCAAAGATGAGGCCATTCCCGGCATCGCACCCGTTCCCGCAGGCGCTAGCGGGTTAGCGGCGGGATCACCATCGCCTGCATTGAGACTCTCGTCGAGGCCGGCGGGGTCGGTGTCGGGGTCGACGTCGCCGGCGTGGGTGGTGCCCGGGTGATCGCGTGTCGGTTTTGGATCCGCTCCCTGCTGAGTTGGAGACGGCGGGGTGTCCCCTTGTCCGGCACCAGGTTCCACGATTGCTGGGGCTGGCGGTGGCCCCGGCGGAGCCTCCGGTATCGTCTCGCCGGTGTGGTAGCCAGCGGCCACAACCTGGGTGTGGTTCGTTAACTGGGTCAAATTCGTGTGTGCCTTAGACACCGCGGCCGCCGATCCCGGACTGGGATAAGAGCTGTTGAGTGCGATCGCGTTGTGGAGCTCGCGGTGACGGTTAGCGAACTCCGTGGTCGTCGGAGTCGCCTGCTTGGCTTGTGTAAATCTGTTCTTGTGGCTGCCGGCGAGCTTTCCAACGGTGTCGGCATGGCGGGCCATCTCCTGCGCCCAGTCCGCGTAACGATTCAACGCCGCCGAAATACGCGGTCCTGCTTCCCCTTTGAGATGTTCACTGACCGTGGCCGCCCCGCGGCGGGCCGATCGCGCGGCAGCGCTAAATCCTTCTGACAGTGCCGCACAGTCGGCCACAAACGCATCCCCGGCAGCGGGCTGACCGGCTTCCATGATCGCCGCCGTCGTTTCGGCTGGGCGGGGTCCCGGCGGGGCGATCGGCACATCAGGCGCAACAAGATTCACCGTCACCGCCGGGGTGAAGCCCGGCGTGGAGGGTGCAGGGTTACCTTGCAAGCTCACCACCGCTTGATTGGCCTGGTCCATCTGCCCATACGCGACTGCTGACTGGGTTATCGCCTTGGCGCCGGCCGCAAGGACCGTCGACCCGTCAGCAGCTCGCGATGCCATCACCGCCGCGTGCTCACTGAGGCGGGCAGCCACGCTCGTTGATGTCTCATCGGTGGCCAGCGGAGGGTGCACCGGCGACTGCGCGCCGAGCCTGGCAAGGCTGTTAGCGGCGGCGACCAGCCCCGCGACCGCACTCTGCAGTCCGGCAACATCGACCTGCAGCACTGCGGTCCTCCCTCCGTGTTCTAGCTGACGTTGCGACGAGTTCTCTCAGAAATCGATCAGGGCCTCATAGCTGGCAACCTGATCCTTGGTGGGCAACGCACTGGACACGGTCACGTGTTGAGCCTCCCACTCCTGACGCAGCGCCAACTGCGAGCGTAAATGAGCCAGCGTGTTCAATTTGATGATGCGGTTAGCCAGTTCGGCGTCGCTGAGCTGCATCGCCGCCGCCTGAAGCTCCACGCCTAACGAGTTGCCGCTGCGGCCCACCGCCACCACGATCGACTCATCGCGGCTTGCGACCTCGAACACCACGGTGTCGTAGTCGGTCGACGGCGCTTCAGACATGTTGCTAATCCGTGGAAATCGTCAAATTGGCACGGTTGTCAGCGTTCATCTCCGCCATGCGCGCCGCGGCGGCGCGAAGCTGCTGCGCCATGGCCCCGTGCCGCTCTTGTTGGTCGCGCAATGCGGTCTCGCGGTCGTTGACCGCGGCCACTGCAGCACGACGCGCCTCGTAAAACAGCGGTCCCCACGATTCGGCCGCAGCCACGGTGCGGGCATGGTCAGCACGGGCCTGCCCGCACGCCTCGGCGGCGCGTTCGTGGGCGATCGCCCATCGGATCAGGTCATCGGTGTTGACCTGCAAGGCCTGCTCATTCACGGTCATTACGGTACTCCCTCACGTTGCAGTAAAAGTTCGCTTAAGTGGTCGGCGGCGCCGGTGCGGGCGCCACGGCCGGTGCCGGGGCGACGGCCGCCGAAGTCACCGTTGTCGCTGTTGGGGCCGACACGCGTGTCCACCCCAAGAAATTCGGGCCAGTGTCGAGCTGGTCAATCGGCGTGACCTGGCCATTGAGCCAAACATGGTCTTTGTCTAGAGCCATGACCCGATGATCGGTGTATTGGCCCACATCGCCGAATTGCAGCCGCGAGGGTGCCATGGGTGAACTCACCGGCGAACCCAGCGGCGGCAACTGAAGATTGGCCCCTGCAAACGCGTCGTCGATGCTGTCACCGGAGAGCACCGCGCGTCCGGCCTGCGCGAGTGCGCCATTGGCCGCGGTTCGCACCGATTGGTCGGGCAGCTGGACCTGAGTCGACGGTGTTGGCGTCTGACCTGGCGCTGCCGGCGCTGACGGCGGCGGGGTGGATCCGCTGCCAGCGTTTTCTGTCCCCGCCTTGTCCCCTTTGTCTGCTTTGTCCCCTGGGTCGTGCAGTCCGGCCGGCTGGGTGCCATCTCGCGGTTTGTCGTCACCGGTGTGCGATCCGGACGGGTCTTTCAACGAATCGACGTGCTCATCAGAGGCCTGGTCCGGATCGTGGCCGCCATCGCGTAGCGCCCCACCGATCGCCGAACCCAAATCCCCCAGCCCGCCGCCACCGCCTCCGCCGAGCGAGGGAATCGCTGAACCGAGCGCACCTGGCAGCGAGCCAAGAGCGCCCATCGCAGGCCCGCCCATCATGCCCAACCGCGACATCAACGGATCTGAGGCCAGCCCGTCCAGTAGCGGGTCATTGCCACTGCCAGTGCCGTCACCGGTCCCGGCCGGAGAATCGGCACCACCACCCGGTGTAGTGCCGGTTGAGTCCGGGTTGCCGCTGCCAGTGCCGTCGCCGCTCGAACCCTTGGTGTGCGGGTCATCGCCGGGTTTCTTGTCTTGCAACGCCTGATAGCGCGCCGAGAGACCATCCAACACCCGCGCTTGTGAATCTGAGTCCAGCCCAGCGTTTTTCAGGACGTTGAGGATGTCGTCGGTTTTTCCCTGCAAGAACTCTGCCAGCTGCTGTTGGCCGGTCGCAGTATCCAGCGATGACCCCAGCTTGTTGACCTGGTCGATGATGTCTTGCTGCAAAGCTTGGAGCCGCTGACGACCATCAGCGCTAGAGCTCGACGCTTTAAGCAGAGCGTCGGCCAGTTTGTCGTCAGCGTCATTGAGCGCCGAATGATTTTTGGCCAGTGCCTCGTCGAGCCGTTTGGCTGCTTCTGCCCCTGCCCCGCTCAGTCCCGGTGGCGGTGGCGTGCCCGCCGGGGAGGTCGGCGCCGGCGACTCCGGCGGGGGCGGCGGGGGCGGAGGCGCTGCGGGTTGGTCGCGGCCCAGCGCCTGGTTGATTTCGGGCATCGGAGCCGTATCCGGGTTAATGCCCATGTAAGTGAGCTTGGCTCGGTCGAGCTTGGTGAGCTGATCGCGTGAGGTGACCGGAGCCGTTGGGGCCGGGTCTAGTGGCATCGGGCCGCCGGGCGCCGGGCTTTGAGGGAAGGGTGACCCCAATACCTCGGATACTCCGCCGAGCACCTGGGACAGCGCTACATCGGTCCAGCCCGTCATGTTCGGGACGATAAGTCCCGAGTCGCTTTAGCCGCTACCAACAACGCCACATTCACCAAAAACCGGCTACGCCAGCATGTCCACACGGCTTGTCGACTTTTGTTTTCTTTCAAGACACGCCGCACCAGATGCGTCCTGCAACTTCGCACACCTGCGTCAATCAGTCCGGAGATACGGCACACAGGAGTGCCTTAAGCCGGGGAGCCTCGCGACTGTGAGCGTAGCCGGCGAGCCAATCGGCGATCTTAGCTGCAAGCTCCACCGGCAACGATCGCGTGCTCTACATCGGTAGCATCGAGCACCGCGCGCATATCCATCGGCGGCAATGACTTTCGGGTTCGCAGCGGGCCCATCACGGGTTGCGCCTCCTCGATACTTCTCGCCGCACGCCCCTTCCCCGCAGTGGAATCCCCGGCTGCACAAGCAGTAGCCGCCAACACCGACATACGCGCGCGAAAGCCGACGCACCTCTAGCAGGACCAGCCTGGACAAGAGCAGGGTCAAATTGTCACGGTGACGAATCAGCCTGGCGCACGGGGCGCTATTGCAACCCGGGCGGGCGCCGATCATCTGACCGGTGGCGCCGAAGAAGCGGCCTTGCGGCTGGCAGTAAGTACGTCCTGGATTTCCGCAATCTTCATGTCGACGTCTTGCACGACTGCGTGCGTGATGCCCGGATCGTCGGCTAGCTTAGCGGGGATACCGTCGCGCAAGCTGGCCAGCTCGTCGGCGATCCACTTTATTCGACGCGATGCGAACTGGTCGCCTTCGACAAGTGGCATCGCCCGCGAGGCCAACCTGACACCTCTATCAGCGATCCGGGCGCTGCACCCCTTTGGTTCCAATGTTAAATCCCTTCGAGCGCTGCACTTTCCACCAACGCTAGGGCAACTTATCGGCCTAGGCGACGGTCACGGTCAAAATTCCCGCCAGAACTTTGACGCGCGAAGGTTGATCGCCGGCCTTGGGGTAGATCTGCATCGCGACGGGCCATGGGGGCTGTACGCCGCCCGTTGTTGGCAGGCCGTCCCCCGGGTGTGGCTTCTAGTTAGTAGTTAGTGGCCTTCCTGCGGATAGGTTGGTGGCCCCAGAGGACCGGAAGGGTTGTACGGTTCGGGGGTTAAATCGCTGTGCCACATATAAATCCCGGACCCTGGTAACCATTCGTCGTATCCGTAGGGTGGCAGTGGGTTAGAGCCAGGCGGATAGATTTTCGCTCCCGGAAAGGCCGACTGCGGTACCCACACGCCTGTGTTTGGGCCCAACTGGACATATGGGTCTGGATTGCCGCGTTCGTCGACGACCGTTGGTGGCCCTAGGGCTCCGGGCGGATACACCTTGTAGCCGGGGATTTCATCGGATCTGACAAAGTAGTGCGGAACTTTGTCGGGGTCGTCTGCTCCTGACCGGTCCCATATATCAACCCACGGCGGCGAATCAGGAAAGTTGGGCGGGCCCATCCCACCCGGGCCGGCGTCATAGGGCATATGCCGCTTATCACCCGGCTTCCACGTGCGCGAATCCAGCGGCGCAGCAGGTGGTGACTCCTTGCCGTGGCTACCGGAAAGGCGCCCGTAGTCAGCGCTTTGGATGGTGCCGGCTATTTCAGCGTTGCGCTGCTGGAAGTTTTGCAGCAATCCCTTCGCCTGGTTGAGCTGACCCTGCAAAAAGCTGGCGAGTTGCTGCTGCCCTGCGGCGCTACGTGTGCTGGGGGCCAGTGCGCTAACCCCCGCGCGGGTCTGAGCGATCAGGTTGTCCATGCTTCGTGCTCCCGCCGCGGCGGCCTGTCCGGCATGGGTCAGCGCCGGATTGACTTGGCCATCGGCGGCTACCGTGCGGTCTAACGCATGGACCTGATCGGCGTTGGTCGCAGCGTAGGTCGTCGCTGCCTCGCCTTGCCAATTGGCAGCTGCGGCCTGCCCCACTGGCGCTACAGCTGCTCGGCCCGCCATCAACTGCTGCGCCGAAGGCAACGACGCTTCGAGGGGCGCCGCGCCGAAAAGCCGGCGAGCATCACTGAGCACGCGACCTGTCTCGGCCACCAGTCCATCGAGTGACGACATACTGGCCAGTATTACCCAGATCCAGTGCGGCTTCTATCGCCGTCTCCGACTTCGTGCTCATGTGGTGTGCGGGGCGTCGGCGACCGGATCGGCCAACTGCTCGTTCATTCGGTCTCCGGCATGCACGTGCTGGCGTACGAGCGGCGTCGCAGCTTTATTCAATGCTGGGGCTGCGATCCAGGTCAGGGGTGCTGGGGTGCGCGGCGTGCACAGGTCGCTAGTGAGTGCGCGCGCTTGTCTGATATCGAGCCGGACGGCGGACTTTTGTTCGGGCGTGCTCGTGGCATCCAGAAGGAGGGCCCGCGCGCGTTGCTGGACGGCATGGACGTGCTCGCGGCGGGCGAGATTGTCGGGCAAGGCTTGCGCGGCGCGGATGTCTTGTTGGGCTTGAGCCGAAGGTCCGGATTCGGGCATGCCGCACAGTAAACCGCGGGGCTGTGCCGCGCGACAAAGGCTGCGAGGTTTCGCCATGTGTCGGCATGCGGTGGCGACGGCTCGAATATGCCGCGATGAAAGGGCACGGGGAACTTCAGCGCCACACAAGGGACCGTTCGAATGTAGTGTCTAACTTCCGGTTTGGATATTCAGAAGTCGTGCTCGGGACCGGCGAGGCCTTGCTGGTGGTCGTGTTGTTCGAGGGCGAGGCGTTCTCGGGCGCGGACAATTTTGCGTAGGGCATCGGCGCTGGGGTAGCCGAGTTCTTCGACCAGGGCCGGTGTGGGGTTCAGGAGCAGGCTCCATCCGGGTTTGCGGCCGCGGGCGGCCATGCGTTGTTCGGCCGCGGCGGCTTTGGCTTTGGCTTCGGGGCTTTGGGCGGCCATGCGCAGCTCGAGGGTGAGGGCTTTAAGTTCTGCGTCTTTTGTGGCCAGTTCGTCGGCGTGTTCGAACGGTGCTGGGGGGTTGGTTACAAAGTCGTCGAGGGCGGCCTGGTCGCGGTCGCGTTCGTGCTGCAGTCGTGCGTGGTGTTCGGGTAGGCCGGTGTAGAGGTTTTCCACGCGGCGCAGCAGTCCGAGTTGTTTGGGGCCGTTGACGTCGGAGCCTGGACCTGCGCCGGTGGATAACAGTTCAAGGCCGGAGATTTCTGCGGTGCGCGACGGCACGGCTAGTCGTAGTAGCAGTTGGTCGTGGGTGAGGTCGCGGGCGGCCAGGATGTCGATGCCGTAGATGGTGGCGCCGATGGGTTCGAAGCGGCTGGCGCCGCGGTCTTTGCCGGCGGTGTAGGCGCGCCGGCAGGCCGCAGCCAGTGCGTGGGAGGCGGGGACGCGCTCGGTGTAGGTGGTGTCTGCGACGGTCAGCCGTGGTGGCCCGCCGGCGGAGGCATGCGCGGCGGCTGCCCTGGCGAATGGAGTGAGCTCGTCGATGGCGCGTTGTTTGTTGGGAATCGCGCGCTCGAGCACACTGACTTGCCAGTCGCGGTTGCGCACCGATTGACTGTGTGCGCGCTGCAGGGCGGTGAGGCGTTTGACGGTGTCGTCGAGTTCAACTTGGTGTATGTAGCGCGGGTCGCCGGTGGCGATGGCCTTGGTTTCTGCGGCGGCGGTCCCGATGTCACCGCCGGAAAGGTCGTCGATCTCGATATCGAGGACCTCGTTGCGGCGCATCTGTTCGATGAACAGCGTTTTGGCTTGGACTTTTTGCCACATGACGGTGTCGTAGGAGCCTTCGGTGACGTAGATGAAGATGTCGATGCCGTCGAGGTTTTGGTTGCCTTGGCGCTGAATGCGGCCTTCGCGTTGTTCAAGGTCGCGCGGGCGCCATGGCACGTCGACGTGATGCAGGGCGGCGGCTCGGGCTTGCACGTTGACCCCGGCGCCGATTTTCTCGGTGCTACCGATCAGCACTGAGACGTCTCCCCTAATGCACTGGGCGAACAGCGTTTTGATCTCTTGAAGATTTTTTGCCTCGTGGACGAAGCGGATCGCGGCTGCGGGCATGCCGCGCGCCACGAGTTCGTCTTTGATCGCCTGATAGATGGTGAACTGGGCGGGGTCTTTGGATGGGGTGCCGCGGTCGCAGAACATGATCTGCAGTGCCCCGGTGCCGGCCGGCGCGCCGGTGTCGGGATGGGTATAGGCGCGATGCGCGTGGCGGTAATGGACACGCATGGCTGCGTCGGCGACTGCGCAGGCGCGGCTGTGTCGGGGTTTGGGCAGGTGGGCCAACCGTGGATCCAACGACACGTTGCGCCCGTCGTTGCTGATTTTGAGTGGGTTGTCGCGTCGGGGATTGCGTGAGTCGAGATGATCGAGGCGGTAGCCCAAGTCGGTAATGAAGTCGACGACTTCGATGTCGGGGTGCAAGCTGATGATTTGGCGTTGCCCGGTGCGAAGCGGCGGCAGCTCGACGGGGACTTGGTCGCGGGTGACGACGTCGGTGTAGACCGAGGACAGCGCCAGCAGGGCGGGCAGGTTGGTGAACTTCCCTACTCGCGTGACGGGCCGCAGCTTAGTGCCCGTGGTGTTGACCTCGATGGTGGTGGTGGTCGCGGTAAACGCCGCACCCCAGTCCCCCAGGTCAGCGACCCCGGCGTGCTCTAAAAGGTCTGGCCGCAAGTAGGTTTGCATGACCCATAGCTCGCCTAATGAGTTGCTGATCGGTGTGCCGGTGGCGAAGGTCGCGACCCGTTCGACAACCCGGTGCGCGGGAATGCCTTTGGCCAGCGCCTCGTCGCGGCGCCGCTGGCGCAACACGGTGAGTTTGAGGGCGAGGTCCTCGGCACGTTGCGATGCGTTGGGGCACGATAATTCTTCAATGTTGCAGGTGCGGCCCAAGTTCTTGTACGTGTCGGCCTCGTCGATCATCAGATAGTCACAACCGGATTCCTCAAACCGCAACCCAGTGTCTTTGGTGTTGGCGGCTACAAGTTTTTCTAGCCGCGCCTTGGCGCTTTTGATGGCGAGTTCGATGCGCTTTTTGCTGCGGTCGGCTTCGGCGGATTGGAGTTGTTCGCGCAATGTATCGAGCTGGTTTTCGATGTAGTCGACGCGCATATCCGTGGAGACGTTGATCGCGGTGAACGCCGACTGCGGGATGACAACGAGATCCCAATCACTTGAGGCGGTTTGGGCGATGAAGCGGCGCCGTCCATCAGCGGTGGTGGCCGCTGAGCCGAGCAGAATCTTGGCGGCCGGATACCACTGTTGGGCTTCGCGGCCAACTTGTTCGGTGATCGCATTGGGTACCACGAGCCAGGGTTGGCGTACCAACCCCAGGCGCCGCAGTTCCAGCGCTCCAGCGACCATGCTTCCCGTCTTGCCCGCTCCGACAACATGATCCAAGAGAACGGCGGGCTCGGAGATGATGCGCGCGGCGGCGTTGCGCTGGTAGAAGTGCGGCGTGAAGTGATCCGACATGCCAGGAAAACGCATGTGTGAGCCGTCGTAGGCAGGCGCGCGCCGCGAGTTGAAGCGCCGGTTGTATTCGGCGACCAGGGTGTCGCGGCGGGTCTCGTCAGACCACAGCCAGCGGGTGAATTCCTCGCTGATTTTGGCCATTTTGGCTTGGGCGGCGAAGGTGGCCTGCAGGTCGAGGACACCGTCGTCGTTGTTGACGAGGACGGCTTTGGAGTTGCAGGCGGCCTCGAGCAGGCTGACCGCGTCGCAGCCGCGTCGGTCGGTTCCCCATTCGTCGGTCATCAGCCGGCCGTGGCGTTTGTAGGAGGCAACGTCGACGACCCAGCGCCCGCCGATGTGTTCGGCGACCACACCGGTGGCGTCGAATGTTTTCTCGGCGAAGGCGGCGACGACTTGGGCCGGGATCCACGGTGCCCCGGGGCGCATTTTGATGTCTTGGGCTTCACGCTGGGGCGGCAGCACCTGTTGCAGGGCGGCGGCGTAGTCGTTGTAGATCGGGTTGGTTTCGGCCGCATCGAGCGCGCGGGCGAGTTTGGTGCGCACGTTGCCGGACAGGGCACTCACGGCGGGGACGAGTTCGTCGGGGTCGTCGAGGCTGGGATAGACCAGTCCAGCGATCAGGTCACGGGCGTCGTCGACTTCGACTTCTAGCAGGTTGGCGATTAGGTCGACGTCGACGCGCTGGGTGCGGTCCAGGCACACCGCCAACGCTTCTTCGGGGGTGTCGGCGGTGGCGCGCTCCAGCGGCGGGGTGAGCAGGTCGGTGGAAAAGATGGGCGATTTCTGGGCGGAGCCGGTGTCTTCGTCGAAGATTTCCAATGAGGCGACCAGTGCCCATCCGGGGTCGTGGCGCATTCCGCCGTCGAGGTGACGCCGCTTCTTGTAGGGCGCGGGCGCTTCGGAGGCCTCGGTGTCCCATTGCGCGGCGACGTCGTCGGGCACGGGCCCGGTGTAGGGGCGCTCGGGGGTGCCTTCGGCGGTGCGCCAGGCGGTTTCGGCGGCGGCCAAGCGCTGATCGTGGCGTTCTTGGGTGACGGTGGGATAGACCCAGGTGAACCGGTTGAGGGGGCCATGCTGGCGCACGTAGTTGTCGTAGAGGGTGTTGAGGTGTCCGCGGAGCTGGTCGCGCTCGGCGGCGGGCTGGCCGTCGCGTTGGGAGGCGATGAGGCTGACGGCGACGTCGCGCAGGCCGATGAGTTCGCGGGTTTCTGCTAGCAGCGTTTTCGGGGTTTTGTGGGGTTCCCATTGGTGTCCGGCCCAGTATTCGATGCCGCGGTTGGCCTCGCTGTAGCGCAATGTGTAGAGCGGGGTGTCCTCACCGCGGTCGGCCGCGGTGATCAGGCCGGGGTCGAAGACGTCTGCGGAGACCTCGGTGAGTTCAGCCGGCGTGGCGGTTAATCCGAGCCCGTGCTTCATGGCCGAGTCGATGAGCAGGTGTAGCCGGTCGTGCAGCTGCTCGGCGAGCTCGGTGCCGCTGGTGCCGCTGGTGCCGCTGGTGCCGCGCACGACGAGTTGGTGGGAGCCGTTGAGTCCGCGGCCCAGGTGCATCTGGCCGAGCACGTTGTGGGGGTTGGCGACGAAATGGGAGTTGATGTGCAGGGTTTCGCCGGCGCCGGTGTCGGGGTCGGTGAGTTCGATGGCTTCGGTGTTGATCCAGGCGGGCAGTTCGTCTGGGGAGGGGGTTCGGGGATCGCGGCGGCGCAGGATGAGCAGGTCGGTGACGACCTCGGTGCCGGCCACCCGCGTAAACGCCTTCGACGGGAGCCGGATCGCGCCGATGAGGTCGGCTTTGGCCGAAATGTCACGCCGGGCGACCGATTTCGCCGCATCCAGGGTGTAGCGGCTGGTCAGCACAGCCACGTATCCACCGGGGGCAATCAGCGCGAGGGATTTGACGATGAAGTGGTTATGGATGGAGTGACGGGCGGGGTTGTGGGCGGGGTCGGTGACCGCGTAGCGGCCGAAGGGGACGTTGCCGACGGCGGCGGCGAAGCTGTTTTCGGGGACGTGAGTGGATTCGAAACCTTCGTGGCGGATCTGGGCCGATGGGTAGAGCAGGGCGGCGATGGCTGCGGTGGTGGCGTCACTTTCCACACCAACCATGACTGCCTCATCGGGGGCGTGAGCGATGAATGTTCCTGCTCCGCAACCTGGTTCGAGGACCTTGCCACCGCTAAACCCGGCCCGACCTAGTGCTTCCCACACCACGGCGGCGATGGCGGGATCGGTGTAGTGGGCGTTGAGGATGGAGGCCTCTGCCTGGCGGTATTGGTCGCGATCGAGCAACTCGGCCAGGGTGTCCCGTTCGGCGGTGAGGTCGCTGGCGCGGGGGTCGAACACCTGGGGTACCGCACCCCAGCCTGACCAGGTGGCCAGGACACGTTGTTCGGCTGGGGTGGCCGGCCGCTGCGCGTCTTGCAGGGCGCGCAGCAGCTGGACGGCGGCAATGTTGGCGCGGATGCGTGCTTTGGACCCCGATGGCACCAGGGTGTCGAGGCTTGCCGGAAAATCGGTGGGGCTGGTGAATTCTTCTATCCGCTGCTCGGCGGCCGGAGTCGGTTCGTCTGATACAGCCGGGCTTTGTACGGTGCCCGCCGGCGGGTCGATTGGCTGGTGGGCTGGTGTGCGCGGGTTCGGCCGCGGCAGCGGGGCGCCGCCGGGGTCAATCGAGCGCGGATCGGTGGGCTGATCGGCCTCATCGAACAGTGAGGGCTGGGCGTTTACCGCTCGGGTATGCCGTCGTCGCGCAGATCGGTGTAGACCATCTGAGCCAGCGTGCTCGTGAGCGGATCGTCCGGGCCGCTCGGTAGGGGCAGGCCATCCTCGGCCCGGGCGGCTAGCAGGTATCCGGCCTTGATCCGAAACACCGCCGAGTAATTCGGGTCCGGCCACAGATCCGCGATCAGCGCCTCGATGTTCTGGCTGGGGTCGCTGCGATACTGGGGCCGGGTCCAGCGTTGATCCCAGGGCACCTGACTGCGATCGGGCGCTGGGTCGTTGTGCTCCCCCCACAGGTTGCTGGGCTGGCCGTCCTCGGTCGGGATCTGCTCGTAGAGCTCGTTGTTGAGCACGATCTCCATCGCCTGGCTGCGTGCGGTGTTCAGCATCCCTGCCTTGGTCAGGTAATCCGGATGCTCGCCGCGGCTGCGGGTCCACGCCCCTACCGCCTGGGCGCCCATCTCGGCCGCCAGCTCGGCGACCTGGTAGCTGATCCTGGCCGCCTGGCTGTCCAGGAATGTCTCGCGTTGGGCTGGGCTCCACTGCGGGGGCAGCTCGAGCGGGCCCGCGTAGGCCTCCGCCACGATCTGGCGTATCTCTGGGCTCGTCACCACCACCGTCCCCGCCGAAGATGTCGAACAGACCCGGCTGGTGTGGATCTGGCCGCGTCCTCCGTGCCATATTGTGCGCTCCGATCGGCTCGAGTCGGGGTCGGGGTAACCGTGGTTAGCCATAAACTGGCGCAGCCGACGCTCAGCGACCCGTCTTCGTGCCGCAGCCGAGCGTGCATCGGGGGAGGTCATGTCGTTGTGCCGCAGTCGAATAATGTCGGGGTGAAGATCTTCCGGTTGGACCACGAGACCTCGGTACGCGCCGCGTAGGCGCCGCTTTGCGATGTGGCAGATAGGATTTCGACTCGGTCCCAGTCGCGCAGCTCGATGTCATACAGGGTGTTTGCGCTCATTGGGTTGCCTTTCGGTTACTGGGATCGGGGGCAACTGCCTGGTGGTGCAACCATGGGGGCACGATTTGCGCCAGTGGCGGTGCGGATGTGAATGCTGCAGGAGGTCAGCTGCCGGACAAGGCGCAAGTTGTGACCAACCTTGCCTAGTGCGCGCGCATAGTCATCGGGGTTGACGTAAACGCGGATGCGGCGCTGTTCAGGGTTGATGACTTCGGCGATCGCAGACTTGATTCCCAGTGCGTTGATCACGTACCTGGCAGTGTCGCTGTCGTAGGCGATGATGCTGACATGTTCGCCGCAGAGGCGCTTTTCGACGTCGGCGATACGCAGGCCGCCCCACCCGATACAGACGGCGACCGCGTTGATCCCGCGAACACGTGATCGGACCGCGACTTTAGCCAACAGTCCGGGCTCGCGTGCGACCGCAATGATTTCGACGGAGCCGTTGGCCAGTTCGGGCACCCGAGCTGTCAGCGCCGCTCGAACGGGACATGTGATCATCGGATGGCGCCCTTTCAACGTGGCGCCGGCTGGCCGTCCGAGGCGCTGAAAGCGGCTTCCAGGGCGGCGATTTCGCGGTCGGCGGGGTTGGCGGCCGCCGTCCAGGTGACCTCGCGGCCTTCACGGCCACCGCGGGTCAGCAGGCCTTGACGCTCAAGGCCGCACAGCACCCGGTAGATCTGCTCGTGGATCGGGGCGCAGGATATCGCGACCCCCGCGACCGGCACGTCAGGCGCGTGCAGGCGCAACTGTGCCGTCGTGAGGGGCCGTTGCGCGATGCGGAGTTGGGCGAGCAGGTCGTCGCGCAGGACGCGGGTGGCTGCGCTGCTGCTAGGCACTGGCCTTCTCCCTTAGCGTCGCACTTGCCCTGGACGCGGGTTTAGCCGCTTGTCGGCGGCGCAGGTCGCGCTGGGTGGCCGCGAAGTGCACGGCCTGACGGATTTGCAGGGACCGCAGCCGTAGCGCTGGGGGTTGGTTTCGGTAGCGGGCGATGACCTCGCGTAATTGCGCTCGAGCGGCCTTGAGGGCGGCGACGTCACGGGCGCCGGGCATGGCCACGCTCGCCCACACCCCATCGGTAGCGCCAAATCTGAGGGCGTTCTGGGCGCAGGCGACGATGATGGGGCAGTTGGTGCAGATCGCTGCCGACTCTCGCTCCCCGCTATATCCCCTGAACCAGGTGTCGGGGTCTTCGTACTCGCACAGGCCGGTGTCGGCTCGCAAGGGTCGGATGGTGGTCACGGCGCTCTCCATTCCTAATTATACCTGTGCATCATATTGTGTATGTTGTGTACTGACTACGTTTATAGCTGCTCATGCGCTGATAGGCAACATCAGTGCAGATGAAGGTTTCGGCAGAGTAAGTCGACACAGTTCAAGGGCGTACAGCGTATTGGCACCCCTGCGCATCTGCTGCGCGAAACCATGCTTTTCTGCCTTAAACAGGCTATTTCTGTGCATCTCTCGCGTGGCACATCTGTTGGGATCCCGTGTCCGACCGTGGCTGAACGTGGTCAACTTCTATAGTTAACTTGCAAGTATCCGAGAGGTCGTCGGTCGACGACGGCGGCGACGATGGCGAAGGACACGGTGAGCACCAAGGCGACTCCACCTGGCGAGAGCCCGCTAGAGCGGGTCGGCAAGGCCGTTGCCGACCGCCGAGTCGAAGTTGGGCTGGAAACGCAGCGAGAGCTAGCTGACGCGGCGAATGTGTCGCTGAACACGGCCGCGTTGCTTGAGCGCGGCAAGTCATTTCCTCATCGGATCAACCGCGTGAAGTTCGAAGATGCCCTGCAGTGGCCGCGCGGCACCCTCGATGCGCTACGCCGCGGTGAGCCCATCCCGCAGACCCAACCGCGCCCGGCAGCGGCGCTCACGGCGCAGCCCTCGTTCGAGTCGGTGTCGACCGATCCGCGCACCACGTTGCAGGCCTTGGGAATCGCTAAGGCGATAGCGGCGATATCTGCGATATGCGCACAGATTCTGGTGCGCCACAGCAACAGTGCACAGGCGAAGGCAACGCTGCGCGACCTCGACGATCAACTGTTGCAGTTAGAGTCGCTCATTGTCGCGAGTCTGCCGCACGTGCGCGGAAAGTCGTTTAGCGAGACCATGTCGGCGCTGACCGAGCTGCACGAGTATCGCGACGTCATCCGCGACGCCGCCGGGGACGCGCAGGCCTCGACCGAAACTGCTACGCCATCGGCCGGCGCGCCACGTACGAGGCTGGCATCGGCGAAATCCTGACCGGCACACCGGATTGCTGGGCTTCTACGCACTGCGTTGGGCTGATGGCGAGCATGACGTGCCCTGCTTCGGGAAAGATCAGGTCTCCGGCTTCGACGTTTCCATGAGCTACCTTGGCGCCCTGGTGAATCTGGGTGTATGTGTCGGGACCCAAGGTGATGCCGGCCTGAGCGTAGGACCAGTGAACCAGGCCGGAGCAGTCAAATTGGTTGGGCCCCTTGGCCCCCCAGACATAGGGGCACCCCAAGCGGGTTAGTGCGGCTTTGACCGCGATGCGCGCTAATGGCCCTCCCCCAGCGATCGCGGCGTCGTGGTCACCGGCGAGTTCGGGGTTGGTGTGGTGGTGGTTTCGGGTAAGCCCGGACAGGGCGGTGTCGAGGCCGGGGATAGAAAGTGGGCTGCCCACTCCCCCGCCGGCGGCGCCCAGGCCGCCCATCGGCATGCCACCGGTCATGGCGCCGGCGCCCATCGGCATCGCGCCCATCCCTGCGCCGTAGCCGCCGGCACCTCGCCCGATCAACGCCGCCAGCTCCATATTGCGCCGCTCACAGATGCGCAACAGGGCCTTGGCCCGATCCAGCTGGCTTTGCAAATGCGTCACCAATTCCCGCTTGCCTGCCGGGGTTCCGGTGGCAGGAGCGATCGCGGCCACCCCCGAACGGGTATCGGTGATCACCCCATCCATGCCCCCGCCACCCGCGGCAGCAGCCTCTCCCACGCCGGTCAGCGGCGGGCCGGTCCCCGCGTCGGCGGCGATGGTGTGATCCAGGGAAAATAGCTGCCCAGTGTTGGCAACGCCGTACCCGGTGGCCGCCGCACCACCCCAGCCTGCGGCGGCGGCCTGTCCCGCGCCTGCCACAACCTGGCGACCCGTCACCAGTCCCGACGTTGATGACCAACCCCCGTTAATCATCGGCGCCGCCCCGAAAAGCCTGCGCGCATCGCCCAATACACGGCCAGCCTCAGCCACCACCTCATCGAGCGACATACCCGGCAGTATCACCTAAACCGCGCCCACGCGGCTATCACCAGCACCAACTTCGCCGCTCACGCCTCCCAGCGCTCCCAGCTGTGAGCGTTGCCGTGGGGTGCGTTTGGCTTTCGGCTCGCCGGTGTTGACGCCGACAACCACCACCTGCGATATCGAACGGTGCCACCGAAACCGCTTGACGCCCAACATAATTGAGTGTGGCTGAGCGTGCAGTATGCCACGCCACCTCGATGGATGGGTCAGCTTTCCACGGAAAACTGACCCTCGCGATGCTATGTGAGCAACTTCCTGAGCTGGCCGACCAGTGTCCTGGCTCCTTTATCGCCAAGTTGATCGCGCAACGCTATCGCCAGGGCGCGTGGATCCGCGTCGAACTTTCGAAGCGCCCGCGTCACCGAGCGCAGCGGCGGCGCCGTTGGTTCGTCTCGTGCCGCCGAATCCGAATTGCCGTCTTCGGTTTCATTGGCGGTGTTGGCCCCTTCACTGCGCCGGCCGCGAGCGGCCTTCCACCGGGCCACCTGCTGTGCGAGCGGAACCTGGGCAAGTGAACGCGCTTCGCGAATCGCCAGATCGCCCCTGCGGGTGGCTTCCTGAAGATCGGGTGCCAGTTTGAGTAGCGCGCGCCGATGTGACACCCACGTCTTGCTCTTACGAAGATGTTCGGCCGCGGCGTCAGCGCTGCCGTACTCCCCCACTAGCCTCTCGACAGCTTTGGCTTCCTCGATCACGTCGAATCCCGAGCGGTCGACGTTCTCGGAGATTACAGCCGTGAGCAGCGTTGCGCGATCATTGGCGAGTTCGTCTTTGATCACGATGTCGAGCTCGGGTCGGCCGAACTTGTGCGCGGCGGCCAACCGCCGGTTGCCGATGATTACTACCCACCGCGCCGAAATCGTGGTCTCGGGGTAGATGTTTTGAAATGCTCCTCGGGTGACAACAACTACGGGCTGTAGTTGGAAGTCAACGATGGAGGCCAACTCGTCGAGGTCACCGACCGAATCGCGCGGGTTGTGTGGGTTGCCGACCAGGTCTCGTAGAGCCACCGACCGCGACAGGCCCGACCGTGGGGCGACGACGGGAATCTTCGCGTTTCCGTCAACAGATGAGTTGTCGCCAACAGCATCGACGAGATCATCGAATGTCTTGACACCACCGCGCCCCATTACCGGACTCCTACCATGTTCAGTTCGTCGGCGAGCTTGTAGAAGTCAGCCGCCGCGTTGGCCGCCGAGCCACTCTTCTTGTACTGGGTGACCACGACGCCCTCGCTGCAGGCATTCGTGTGAATCTTGTAGTGCCGCACTACCGTCTCGGCTAAGGGCCATCCCTGTCCGCGAATGAACTTCTGCGTTTGCTTTAACCAGTGTTCGCCATCGCGCGGGTCCCAATCATTGATGAAGACCCGGTAGGGGATGTTGCGCGGTTCGAGAAGCTTACGGATCGTGCGCGCGGTTGGGTCGAAGCACATCGGCGCCGGCAGCACCGGGACGATCGCTTCGGCGGTGACGTCGAGGACGGTCCGCAGTGCATCGGCGGAGTATCCGTCACCTAGACCATCTCGAGAGGAGTCCGCGTCGAGGTCGAACCAGCCGGCGGTATCGACGTAGACCTCGACAATACCGGGCAGGTTGTTGAGCTGCTGCAGCCATTCGAGGGGATCGTCGTGCGCTTGGACAAGATGGAAGGGGAGTGCGTCGACCCGGTTGGCCCACCATTTTGCCGACCCCTGCGGGTCTATCGAGACCGCAGCCACCGGCGAGAACGCGTCGGGCTCGAGATATGCGGTCAGTTTTTGGGCTCGTACGGCGGCCAGATTGACGGTCGCGGTGCTCTTGCCGACACCGCCTTTTTGGTTCAAAACAGTGACAACTTTAGTCATGGGGAGAAGACCTTGGTGCGCTTGGGCCGCGGCTGCGGCCCACTCCGGGAACCGGCCGCCAGGAAATACGTCGCTGACCGAACGACCGCCCCTCAGACACGCTGAATTGTGCATTACATCTCGCCAGTTTTCCGCGGAAAACTGCCCAGATCCAACCGGAGATCGCATGCCGTCTTTCGCGCCTTCCCGGTCCGTCAATCACATCAGCGAGTCCATGACTTGCGTCGATTGACGAGCGACAGGCCAGTTTTCCGCGGAAAACTGGACATGCCGGGCTCAGATCATCACCCCAAAAGTCACGCGATTCCGCCGCGGCAGTGAGTTGTGCGCGCGCCTCATCGACTCGCCGCTCCCGATGGCATCCGGCCACATCATGACGTTGGCCGGCAGCCGCCGCCGAGAGGGTGACCACTTCCTCGGGCACTCGTGGATCGGGGCGTTGATTGCGCCGGGGCCCCGCACGACGTAGGAGTCGAACCGGCGGCATCCGCTGGCATGCACAACCGGGTCCACCCACAAAGCGCCCCCATAGTCGTTCGCACGTGCACCGACGCTTGACGACCTCACCGACACCGTCGGTCGACGGTTCACGGCGCACCAGCACCTAGTGCTTGTGCCGCCACGTTGTTGGGCACGCCACCGCCGACCTCTCGCGCGGCGGCGTCTACCGAACCTAGTGCTTGCGCCGCGGCGTCGGTGGCTGCGCCACCGCCGGCTTCCGGCACCGCGCCCTCTCCTGCGCCCCGCGCCGCGCTGCCTTCCGCGCCTAGTGCATCCGCGCGTGGCGCTGCCTGCGCGTCGGCAGACTTCAACACCGCGCGCACCTCACCGACTTTGACTCCCGCCAGTTCAGCGATCGCAGTGAGGCTTTCACCACGGCCTTGCATCCGGGCCACCGCTGTCGCGCCAGCCTGGCGGTGTTCGTGACGGCGCCGCTCCCCCTCTGCGCGTATCTCGAGGATACGGTTGCGCTCCCACTCGTCGACGGCGACCAGCCGCCCAATCTCGACGAGAAACGACGCAGCGTCATCGACATTTTGACGCTCACGCTCCAGACGTGCCTCGTTGGCCTTATGCTGCGCCTCCCGGACACGCTTGCGCGCCGCCGATTTCGAATTGATGTTCACCACGTGGGAACCATAGGACACACCCATCGTCGCGCTCTACCAACCTGACCAACATCATCTGTGTCCCCATTTGTCCGCACCCACTGTCGCCAAATCAACTGCCCACCAATGCAACACATCCGCACCGATCCGCACCACTCACCACAACCACCTGTCCGATCCGGGAAACGGTCGGGTGCGCTCGTTCACGCGCTACGACACACTTATGCCAACGAGACCCGTACCACAGCAGCCTGAAACCCGCTATCTGCACTGGTCGGCACGCGGTGGTTTCGCTTGGTGTGCGATGGCGCTATATGACCAGCTCAGACACCCCTTCTGGACCTCAACCAGAAGGGCTTGACCGCTCTCCTAAAGCCGGTCTCGCAGATTCGACCCCCTGACCGCACTCGACGGTGCATTTCCGATCGAATGTCGCACTGCTGGTAGCGGGAATCGAGAACTATGCCTCATGATCTCGGTATGACCTGCCGGCCAGTACCAACGGCGGGAGACGGGGTTGGAGACGATGACTATAGAAAATGCGTCGGTCATGCTCACCGCTCATGAAGTTCGAGCAATGACCGGAGTTCCGGTCTCAACGCTGCATGATTGGGCGGCCAGGCGGGAACGTGGGATTGATGCGCCTGGTCCACATCACCTCAGGCTTAGCGATCGGCACCGTCGATGGTTACTGGATGACGTCAAAGATTGGCTGGAATCGACTCGGGTGTAGAGCGATTCGCCCTCACCCACGACTTAGCACAACCGCAAATTTTGAGCTAACGATCAAGCTTGCACACGCTCACTGCTGGCTGCAGGCACTGATCCTCAATTCCCCCAACGTCATTCCGGAGGAATCTTGGCCATAAAGCGCCGCGAGACGAAGGACGGCGTGCGTTATGACGTCCAATGGCGCCTACCGGATCGTTCGAAGCGCAAGAAGAGCTTCCGAACAGAGCGGGAGGCGCGCCAGTTCGAAGCAAGGCTCGTCACCGACAGCGCCGCGGGCGTCAGGGTGGACCCACGCGGCGGCAAAATCCTGCTCCGCAACGTCTATCGATCGTGGCTAGCCTCCCGACCCGACCTGAGCGCGAAAGTCCGCCGCGGATACGAAGACAACTGGAGGCTGCGTATCGAGCCACAGTTTGGTTCGTGGCCGATCGCAAGAATCGACCACGAGTCGATCCAACGATGGGTGAATGCCATGTCAGCGTCGGGTCTCGGACCGCGGACCGTGAGGTGGACGCACTCGGTCCTCAAGATGACCCTTGACCGCGCCGTCGAGGAAGACCAGCTCCTCGGCAAGAACCCCGCATCACGCACCAAATTCCCACCGATGCGGCAAGCCACACACGTCTATCTAACCGTCGGCGAAGTCGCAACACTTGCCCAAACATGCGGCGCTCAAGGTGACGTCGTCTTGCTCCTGGCTTACACAGGCCTACGATTCGGTGAACTCACCGGCCTCAATGTCGAGGATGTCGACCTGGGCGCTCGTCGAATCCGTGTTCGCCGGTCGATGACCCAAGTCGGCGGCAAACTCGTTGAAGGGAACCCGAAATCGCAAGCCGGCCGACGTTCTGTCCCAATCCCCGAGCGCTTGATGCCGGCACTTAAGGCGCGGCTCGACGCACGACCCTGTGGCGCGCCGGCGATCGCGTCGCCGAAGGGTTCCCGGCTGAGCCTGGAGAACTGGAAGCGTGCGGTCAACTGGCGGAAGTCTGTGACTGAGATCGGCCGGGACAACTTGCGTGTGCATGACCTACGGCATACCTACGCATCGCTGTCACGACGGGCCGGCGCCGACTTGCGACTCCTGCAAAAGGCAATGGGCCACGCATCAATCACCGTGACCGCACACACCTACGCGGATCTCTTCGACGACGAGCTTGACGACATCGCAACCGCGCTTGACTCGCTCGACGATACTTTTCGTGCGGGCCGCAGCTGATCCGGTTTGGCCCTGTTTCGTCCCATTTCTCAGGGATCGAGGTGGCGGCAAGGCTGTCTGGCAATCGCACGGGAAGGGAGACCCAATCGTTAGACCCCGGCCTCAAGCCAGGTTGGCGAGGCCGGGGCCATTCGACTAGAGCGCAGACCCGGAGGTCATCCCCAACGCTGGTCCCGAAGCCGTTTGTTTAACCGGCCGCATCGGAGCGCACTTCATCAAGTGTAAAGGACTCAAACCCAATTGAGCGGAGGCCACACGCCCCCGCTGAACACAGCCGACCCCGGGGTTATGCGACGGTCAAGTCCAGGGACGTGGTGTACGACGTCGTCGTGTGATTCTTCGACTTGGTGGTTTAGGCGGTCAGTGCCGCCGGGGTGTCCTCCTGTTCTGTTGATGGCGTGTGGTCGGCGCGGGATTTGCTG
>NZ_MPNT01000018.1 GCF_001907675.1 Mycobacterium paraffinicum | reverse complement strand
GGCGGGTCGCGCCGCGGTGATACTCACGGTGCCCAGGTTAAGGCCCCGGCGTCCCGTCAAAACTTGTAGTAAGGCGCCAGGTCGTTGGCACGCTGCAGATTGGTGGACATGCAGTCCACCTCAGGGTTGGAGTAGACCGTCGAGTAATACAGCGCCTGCTGCAGCACGCCGTAGCCGGTCTTGAACGCGACCATGCAGGAGTAATACCAGTAGCTGTTGTGATACGTCGGCTTGAGCACCCAGTACTGCGCGGCGCGGTGGCCCGCGATGGTGGTTTCGACGGCGTCGGGCGGCAGCGTCTCGTCGTAGGTGCGCCAGACGATCGGCTCGACGGCCACTTGGTAGTTCCCCGCGTCGAAGTGGCAGCGCAGGCCGTCCTCGTGCTCGGGCGGGGTGAAACCCAGCCCGAGCCGCTGGATCACGTCGAACGGGATGTCCTCGCACGCGTCGAACGGGCGCGGGTCGGTGGTCGCCACGATCGGGCTCTTCATCGTGGTCTCCATCGGGGCCGCCGTCGAGCGCAGCTCGACGCGCCCGCCGCCCGCCGGCCCCGGGGTGGCCCCCAGCCATCCCGCCGTGCCTGCGACGGCCGCTGCGACCAGGGCCCCCACCGCCCCGATCAGACGCACCTTGGCGAACACGACACCCCCTGACGGCTCGGCGCTTCCTGCCGGGAGTGTACAAGTCGCGTCGGTAAGGCCACAGGGAAACAAGAACACGTTCTAATGACGCGGGCAAGGGCCGGTCCCGACGGGCCCGGGACTCCGGGTCATTAGGCTGGTTAATCGTGGCTGGTCAAAATGCGGGGCACGAATCGCCCAACGGGGGACAACCGACGCTGTGGGCCGTGTCCGACCTGCACACCGGTCATCTCGGCAACAAGCCGGTCACCGAATCCCTGCACCCGTCCTCGCCGGACGATTGGCTGATCGTCGCCGGCGACGTCGCCGAACGCACCGACGAGATCCGCTGGGCGCTTGACCTGCTGCGCCGGCGCTTCGCGAAGGTCATCTGGGTGCCCGGCAACCACGAGTTGTGGACCACGACGCGCGACCCCGTGCAGATCTTCGGCAAGTCCCGCTACGACTACCTCGTCAACATGTGCGACGAAATGGGCGTGGTCACCCCCGAACACCCCTTCCCGGTGTGGACCGAGCGCGGTGGCCCCGCGACGATCGTGCCGATGTTCCTGCTCTACGACTACAGCTTCTTGCCCGACGGGGCGACGAGCAAAGCCGAGGGCCTGACCATCGCGCGGGAGCGCAACGTGGTCGCCACCGACGAATTCCTGCTCTCGCCGGAGCCGTATCCCACCCGGGAGGCCTGGTGTCAGGAGCGGCTCGCCGCCACGCGGGCCCGCCTCGAGCAACTCGACTGGATGACGCCGACGGTCCTGGTGAACCACTTCCCGCTGGTGCGTGAGCCCTGCGACGCGCTGTTCTACCCCGAGTTCTCGCTGTGGTGCGGAACCACCAAAACCGCCGACTGGCACACCCGGTACAACGCCATCTGCTCGGTCTACGGCCACCTGCACATCCCACGCACCACCTGGTACGACGACGTGCGCTTCGAGGAGGTGTCGGTGGGCTACCCGCGGGAGTGGCGGCGCCGCAAGCCGCACAGCTGGCTGCGCCAGGTGTTGCCCGATCCGCAATACGCGCCCGGCTACCTCAACGACTTCGGCGGCCACTTCGAGATCACTCCCGAGATGCGGCAACAGGCCGCGCAGTTCCGGGAACGGTTGCGGCAGCGACAAAATCGATGACCGAGCAGTTGCTGGTCTCCTCGGTACTGCCCGACGCGGCCGAGCTGGCCTACGCCGAGCTGTATTCCGACCCGCCCGACCTGGCCCCGCTGCCCGAAGAGGAGCCGCTGATCGCCAAGTCGGTCGCCAAGCGGCGCAACGAGTTCATCACCGTCAGGCACTGCGCACGCGTCGCGATGGGCGAGCTCGGCCTGCCACCGGTGCCAATCCTCAAGGGCGAGAAGGGCGAACCGTGCTGGCCCGACGGCGTGGTGGGCAGCCTCACCCACTGCGCGGGCTACCGCGGCGCGGTCGTGGGCCGCACCGAGGCGGTGCGCTCGGTGGGCATCGACGCCGAACCACACGACGTGTTGCCCGACGGCGTGCTGAACGCGATCAGCCTGCCCGAGGAGCGCCACGAGATGGCGGCCTTGCCCGCGGGCCTGCACTGGGATCGAATCCTGTTCTGCGCCAAGGAAGCAACGTACAAGGCCTGGTTTCCGTTGACCAAACGCTGGCTCGGATTCGAGGACGCCCACATCGTGTTCGACCTCGACCCGCCCGACGGCGGGACCGCCGGGGTGTTCGTGTCCAAGATCCTGATCGACGGGCGGGCCCTCGACGGCCCACCGCTGACCGCGCTGCGGGGCCGATGGTCGGTGGAGCGGGGACTGGTGCTGACCGCCATCGTGCTATGACCCCGAGCCCTGTCGGTCCTGGGCTCGGTCCTGGATTGGTCGTCGTCGACAAGCCGTCCGGGATGACCAGCCACGACGTAGTGGGGCGCTGCCGCCGGATCTTCGCCACCCGCAGGGTGGGGCACGCGGGGACGCTGGACCCGATGGCCACCGGCGTGCTGGTGATCGGCGTCGACCGCGCGACCAAGATCCTCGGCCTGCTGACTGCCGCCTCCAAGTCGTACGCCGCCACCATCCGGCTCGGCCAGACGACCAGCACCGAGGACGCCGAAGGGGAAGTGCTGCAAACCATCTCGGCCGCGCACCTGACGCGCGCGGCGATCGACGCCGCGGTCGCCGGCCTGCGTGGCGACATCGAGCAGGTGCCGTCGGCGGTCAGCGCCATCAAGGTGGACGGCCGGCGCGCGTATCGGCTGGTTCGCGAGGGCCGGGCCGTCGAACTTGCGGCCCGGCCGGTCCGCATCGACCGGTTCGAGGTGTGCGACGTGCGGCCCGCCGGTGAGTTCGTCGACGTCGACGTCGAGGTCGACTGCTCGTCGGGAACCTACGTTCGCGCGCTGGCCCGCGACGTCGGTGTCGCCCTCGGGGTGGGTGGGCACCTGACGGCCCTGCGGCGGACCCGCGTCGGCCGCTTCACGCTGGAGGGGGCCCGCTTGCTCGACGACCTGGCCGAGCGCCCGGCGCTGTCGCTGACCCTCGACGAGGCGTGCCTGCTGGTCTTCCCGCGTCGCGACCTGACCGCCGAGGAGGCCGAGGCCGCCGCCAACGGGCGGGCGCTGTCGCCGGCCGGGATCGACGGCGTCTACGCCGCCAGCGACGCCGACGGCCGGGTGATCGCGCTGCTGCGTGACGAGGGTTCGCGGACCAAGTCGGTGGTGGTGATCCGCCCGGCGACGCTCTGACCCGTCAGAGTCGGCTGAGCAGTTCGGCCTTCTTCGCGGCGAACTCCTCGTCGGACAGAATGCCGCGCTCGTGCAAGCCGGCCAGCGATTCGATGGCCGCGACGATGGCCTGGGAGTTTCCGGAATCCTCCGGCGGACCGGACGCGGGTTTGGCCGCCGGTACCTCGGGTGGGAATTGCACCTCGGGCGTGAGTTGCGGCGGGCCGGACTGGTATTGCGCTTGGTAGCCGGGGGCGGGTGGCGCGGCTTGGGACTGCGCCGCCTGGTGGCTACCGACCTCATGCAGACTCGACACGCCGAAGGCGCCGAACTGGCTGGTGAAGCTCACCGAGCTGTAGCCGGCGCCCTGCTGCTGTTGCACACCGCTTATTTGGTGCTCGCCGGTATCGAAAATCCTTGTGACGCCGTTGATGTGGATCGCCAGCCGCCGCGTGCTCGGGAAGAACGCGTAGCGCACGTCGTTCTGGCCGCCGACCGAGCTCGGTACCCCCAGGTCGGCCGGCCACCAATTGTTCGAGGCGAACGCGGCCGGGGAGTGCCGGGGCGGGGCGGGAAACACCGCGGTGGTGGCGAGCAGGTGGGCCAACTCGTTGCACAGCGCGTCGACGCGGGCTTTGAGCGCGTTGTCGAACATGTTGCCGACCATCGTCATGCCGCCCCGCATCCATTGCCCGTTGCCGCCGAGTTCGGGGATGGAGAACTGGGCCATGGTGCCGCCCCCGACGCGCAGTGCGACAAGCATCGAAAGCACCGCTTCTTGGGAGAGCCCATGGCGCTGGGCGATCTCGGCGATCGCGCTGGCGGCCTCGGGAGTAACCGTCGCCTTCATGGTCCTGATCTTTCGTCGTGGGTACTGGTTCGAGCCTACGCAAAATGGTCGCAATGAGGATGGGGTGACGGCGCCGCAAGCGGGGTTCCGGCCCGCCAACCCGCACGGCTAAGCTGCCGACCAGACGGGTGTCAAAATGCCCACCGTTCGGAAGGCGCGAGCTATGTCCAACAAGGTGTACGTCGTCGGCGTCGGCATGACGAAATTCGAGAAGCCGGGCCGCCGCGAGGGCTGGGACTACCCCGACATGGCGCGCGAGTCGGGCACCAACGCGCTGGCCGACGCGGGCATCGACTACCGCGAGGTGCAGCAGGGCTACGTCGGCTATGTCGCCGGCGATTCGACGTCCGGGCAGCGTGCCCTCTACGAGTTGGGCATGACGGGGATTCCGATCGTCAACGTCAACAACAACTGCTCGACCGGCTCCACCGCGCTTTTCCTGGCGGCGCAGGCGATCCGCGGCGGCATCGTCGACTGTGCCATCGCGCTCGGCTTCGAAAAGATGCAACCCGGGTCGCTGAGCGGGGGCGCCCAGGACCGCGAATCGCCGATGGGCAAGCACGTCAAGGCGATGGCGGAGATCGACGAGTTCGCGATGCCCGTCGCGCCCTGGATGTTCGGCGCCGCCGGCCGCGAACACATGCGTCAATACGGCACCACCGCAGAGCATTTCGCCAAGATCGGCTACAAGAATCACAAGCACTCGGTCAACAACCCGTTCGCGCAGTTCCAGGAGTCCTACACGCTCGACGACATCCTGGCGGCGCGGATGATCTCCGACCCGCTGACCAAGCTGCAGTGCTCGCCCACCTCCGACGGTTCGGGCGCGGCGATCCTGGCCTCGGAGAGCTTCGTCGACAGCCACGGGTTGGCCGGCCAGGCCGTGGAGATCGTCGGTCAGGCCATGACGACCGACTTCGAATCGACCTTCGACGGAAGTGCCAAGAACCTGATCGGCTACGACATGAACGTCCAAGCCGCGCAACAGGTTTACGATCAATCTGGGCTGGGCCCCGAGGACTTCCAGGTGATCGAGCTGCACGACTGCTTCTCAGCCAACGAACTGCTGCTGTACGAGGCGCTGGGACTGTGCGGCCCGGGGGAGGCGCCCAAGCTGATCGACAACGGCGACACCACCTACGGCGGGCGCTGGGTGGTCAACCCGTCGGGCGGCCTGATCTCGAAGGGGCATCCGCTGGGCGCGACCGGGCTGGCGCAGTGCGCCGAGCTGACCTGGCAGCTGCGGGGCTCCGCGGACAAGCGTCAGGTCGAGGGCGTGCGCGCCGCGCTGCAACACAACATCGGTCTGGGCGGCGCGGCCGTCGTCACCGCCTACCAGCGCGCCGAGCGGTGAGTGGCGCGGGGCACCCACCCCCCGCTAAGAGCTAACCCACCACCCAGATCGCCCGCGCGGCCGGGCTGCCGAGGTCGACCGTCGTCTCGGCGCCATCGCCGGAGTCGATTGCCACCGAGATCATTCCGGCGAATTCCCGGCGGGTCAGGACCCGCAGCTGGGAGTCGAGGTTGATGCCGACGTCGGCGAAATAACGCAGCATCTGCGGGTCGGCGTCGGAGATGCGGGCGACCGTCCCGGTGTCGCCGTCGTCGCACGCCCAGAGCTGTCGCGCAGGCGGGGTGGGCACCTGCCCGTCCGGGGCCGGGATCGGGTCCCCGTGCGGGTCGCGTTGCGGGAACCCCAGTTTGGCGTCGATGCGGGCGACCAGCCGATCCGACACCGCGTGCTCGAGCACCTCGGCCTCGTCGTGCACCTCGTCCCAGCCGTAGCCGAGCTCGTTGACCAGGAAGGTCTCCAGCAGCCGATGCCGGCGCACCATCGCCAGCGCCGCCCGCCGGCCCGCCTCGGTCAGCGACACGGCGCCGTACTTCTCGTGGTCGACCAGGCCTTGCTCGGCAAGTTTGCGGATCGACTCCGAGGCGGTGCTGGCCGACACCCCGATCTTCTCGGCCAGCATCTTGGTGCTGACCTTCTCGACCGACCATTCCTGCGCGTTCCAGATGGCTTTCAAATAGTCCTGGCCGACCGCGGTGAGACCGCCACGCTCTTCGTCAGCCTTCACAACGAGAAAGTTTAGGCAACCCAGGCCCGATCGTGTGCTCCTCGCCACCGTCGCGCAGGCGGATCTCCCGGTGGACCGCCGCGCGCCGTAGGCTTGCGGTCGTGCAGCGGTGGCGCGGCCAAGACGAGATCCCCACGGACTGGGGCAGGTGCGTACTCACCATCGGTGTGTTCGACGGTGTGCACCGGGGCCACGCCGAGCTGATCGCGCACGCGGTGAAAGCCGGCCGCGCCCGCAACGTGCCGACCGTCCTGATGACCTTCGACCCGCACCCGATGGAAGTGGTCTACCCGGGCAGCCACCCGGCGCAGCTCACGACGCTGACGCGACGCGCCGAGCTGGTCGAGGAGATGGGCATCGACGTGTTCCTGGTGATGCCGTTCACCAGCGATTTCATGAAGCTGACTCCGGAGCGCTACGTCCACGAGCTGCTGGTGGAACACCTGCATGTCGTGGAGGTCGTGGTGGGGGAGAACTTCACCTTCGGCAAGAAGGCCGCCGGCAACGTCGAGACGCTGCGGCGCGCGGGGGACCGGTTCGGGTTCGCGGTCGAGGCGATGTCGCTGCTCTCGGAGCACCACAGCAACGAGACCGTGACGTTCTCCTCCACCTACATCCGGTCCTGCGTCGACGCCGGTGACGTGGTGGCTGCCATGGAGGCGCTGGGCCGTCCGCACCGCGTCGAGGGCGTCGTCGTGCGGGGCGAGGGGCGGGGCATGGAGCTGGGATTCCCGACCGCCAACGTGGCGCCGCCCATGTATTCGGCGATCCCGGCCGACGGCGTGTACGCCGCCTGGTTCACACTGCTCGGGCACGGGCCGGTGACCGGCACCGTCGTCCCGGGGAAGCGCTACCAGGCCGCGGTGTCCGTCGGCACCAACCCGACCTTCTCCGGGCGCACCCGCACCGTCGAGGCGTTCGTCCTGGACACCACGGCCGACCTCTACGGCCAGTACGTGGCGTTGGACTTCGTATCGCGCATCCGCGGGCAGCACAGGTTCGACTCGGTCAAGGACCTCATCGACGCGATGGGCAAGGACACCGAACGGGCCCGCACGACCCTGTCGGCCCAGGACTGATTGGCCGGAGACGGCAAGAGGCGTCAGGAAACGACCAGGTCGTCGATCTGGTTGATGGCCGACGACGCACCCTCCACGACACCCATGTCCAGCACCTGCTGGAGCGCCTCGGCGGACGAGTAGGTGCTCACGTACGTCGCGCGGGTGCCGCCGTTGTGCTCGGCGAACGTGTAGACATTCCTCGAGACCGGCAGGTCGGGGTTCGGGTTGAAGTCCGGGTCGGCGAAGCCGTCGAGGAAGGAGAAGCTGGTCGGCTCGTCAACGGCCGTGATCTCCCAGTAGCCGGCGTACTTTTCGCCGTCCGGGCCGGTCATGAAGTACGTGGTGCGACTGCCGGGCGTGAGGCTGTGGTCGACGACGGTCGCCGGATGGGACGGCGGGCCCCACACCTTCTCCAATTGACGCGGGTCGGCGTACACCTGCCAGATTCGGGCCACCGGGGCGGCGAAGTCCGCCGTGATGGTCAGCGTCAGGTTGTCCGGGTCGTGCTGGACATCGGTCACGGGCATGGTTCAGTCCTCCTGGGTTGGGTCGGATGCGATGAGTTCGTCGACGCGTGCGATGCGATCGCGCCAGAGAAGTTCCAACTCGCCGAGCATCGCGGCCACCGACCGCACGGCCGCCACGTCACCGCTGGCCAGCTGCTCGCGACCGCTTCGCCGTTTGGTGATCAGGCCGGCCTTTTCCAGCACGACGACGTGTTTTTGCACCGCTGCGAAGCTCATGTCGTACTTGAGTGCCAGCGCGGACACCGAGTGTTCCCCGGCCAGTGTCCGGCGCATGATGTCGCGCCGGGTTCGGTCGGCGAGCGCATGGAACAGGGCGTCCACCCGGTCTTCCTGGTCTACGGTCACCAACACAACATACAACCAAATGGTTGTATGTTGTCAAGGGTGTGGTCCTGGCCTGCGATTTCATCCGACGTCGCCGCCGCTGATAGACTCGCGAGCCGATACGGCGTGTGCTGCAGTCCGCGGCGGCCACGCACGAGAATTTCGCGGCACCGATTGATGGAGATGTTTTCGTGGCGCTGACCGCCGAGCAGAAAAAGGAAATCCTGGGCACCTACGGCCTGCACGACACCGACACCGGTTCCCCGGAGGCGCAGGTCGCGCTGCTGACCAAGCGGATCGCCGACCTCACCGAGCACCTCAAGGTGCACAAGCACGACCACCACTCGCGGCGGGGCCTGTTGCTGCTGGTCGGGCGCCGGCGCCGGCTGCTCAAGTACGTCGCCCAGATCGACGTCGAGCGGTATCGCTCGCTGGTCGAGCGCCTGGGCCTGCGCCGCTGACCCGGGTCTACTGACCTCTACGTCCGCCCGTGTAGAGTGGGAGCGTTCTGGGCCGGTTCGGCCCGAGCGAACGGTGCGGCCACGCAGATCCGCGTGTGCCGTTCCAGCGTGTCATGACGGGAGCAGCCCAGTCTGTATCGGGCGGTCTTCGGTAGTGGCTGCCGGGCTCCCCGGATCTGGGGCAGGTCGGCCGCTTCGATCGATGGCCGTAGCCGCATTCAGACTTTTTCCTCTCGTAGGAAGCTCTCGGGTTTAAGCGTGACGACGCGAAATAGCTGAATACCCAGAGAGGCCATACGGACACCCATGTCTGTAGCTGAAATTGACGAAGGCGTCTTCGAGGCGACCGCCACCATCGACAACGGGAGCTTCGGCACCCGCACCATCCGTTTCGAGACCGGCAGGCTGGCCCAGCAGGCCGCCGGAGCCGTCGTCGCGTACCTCGACGACGAGAACATGCTGCTCTCGGCGACCACCGCCAGTAAGAGCCCCAAGGAGCACTTCGACTTCTTCCCGCTGACCGTGGACGTCGAGGAGCGGATGTACGCCGCCGGGCGCATCCCCGGCTCGTTCTTCCGCCGCGAGGGCCGGCCCTCCACCGACGCGATCCTGACCTGCCGGCTCATCGACCGGCCGCTGCGCCCGTCGTTCGTCTCCGGGCTGCGCAACGAGATCCAGGTCGTGGTCACGATCCTGAGCCTGGACCCCAACGACCTGTACGACGTGCTGGCGATCAACGCCGCGTCGGCGTCCACCCAGATAAGCGGCTTGCCGTTCTCCGGCCCCATCGGGGGCGTGCGGGTGGCGCTGATCGACGGCACCTGGGTCGCCTTCCCGACGGTCGACCAGCTCGAGCGCGCCGTGTTCGACATGGTGGTCGCGGGCCGCATAGTCGGCGAAGGCGACGCAAAAGACGTGGCGATCATGATGGTCGAGGCGGAGGCCACCGACAAGGTCATCGAACTGGTCGAGGGTGGCGCCCAGGCGCCGACCGAGACCGTGGTGGCCGAGGGCCTGGAGGCCGCCAAGCCCTTCATCGCCGTGCTGTGCGCCGCCCAGCAGGAGCTGGCCGACGCGGCCGCCAAGCCCGTCGGTGAGTACCCGACGTTCCCGGACTACGCCGAAGACGTCTACTACTCGGTGGCGTCGGTGGCCACCGACGAGCTGGCCAAGGCGCTGACCATCGGCGGCAAGGCCGAGCGCGACGCGCGCACCGACGAGCTGAAAGCCGAAGTGTTGCAGCGGCTCGCCGAGACCTACGAGGGTCGGGAGAAGGAGGTCAGCGCCGCGTTCCGCTCGCTGACCAAGAAGCTGGTCCGCCAGCGCATCCTGACCGACCACTTCCGCATCGACGGCCGCGGCATCACAGACATCCGCGCCCTGTCGGCCGAAGTCGCCGTGGTCCCGCGGGCCCACGGCAGCGCGCTGTTCGAGCGCGGCGAGACGCAGATCCTGGGGGTGACCACCCTGGACATGGTCAAGATGGCCCAGCAGATCGACTCACTCGGGCCGGAGACCTCCAAGCGGTACATGCACCACTACAACTTCCCGCCGTTTTCCACCGGTGAGACCGGCCGCGTCGGCTCGCCTAAGCGGCGTGAGATCGGGCACGGCGCGCTGGCCGAGCGGGCGCTGATTCCCGTGCTGCCCAGCGTCGAGGAGTTCCCGTACGCCATCCGTCAGGTCTCGGAAGCGCTGGGCTCCAACGGCTCGACGTCGATGGGATCGGTGTGCGCGTCCACCCTCGCGCTGCTCAACGCCGGGGTGCCGCTCAAGGCGCCGGTAGCCGGCATCGCGATGGGCCTGGTCTCCGACGACGTCGAAGTGGACGGCAAAACCGAGCGCCGCTTCGTCACGCTGACCGACATCCTGGGCGCCGAGGACGCGTTCGGCGACATGGACTTCAAGTGCGCCGGCACCAAGGACTACGTCACCGCCCTGCAGCTGGACACCAAGCTCGACGGGATCCCGTCGCAGGTGCTCGCGGGTGCGCTGGCCCAGGCCAAGGACGCGCGCCTGACGATTCTCGAGGTCATGGCCGAAGCCATCGACGGGCCCGACGAGATGAGCCCCTACGCGCCGCGGGTCACCACGATCAAGGTCCCGGTGGACAAGATCGGTGAGGTGATCGGACCCAAGGGCAAGGTCATCAACGCCATCACCGAGGAGACCGGCGCGCAGATCTCCATCGAGGACGACGGCACGGTGTTCGTCGGCGCCACCGACGGGCCCTCGGCACAGGCCGCGATCGACCGGATCAACGCCATCGCCAACCCGCAGCTGCCGACGGTCGGCGAGCGGTTCCTTGGAACCGTCGTCAAGACAACGGATTTCGGCGCGTTCGTGTCGCTGCTGCCCGGACGCGACGGCTTGGTGCACATCTCTAAGCTGGGCCGGGGCAAGCGGATCGCGAAGGTCGAGGACGTCGTGAACGTCGGCGACAAACTGCGTGTCGAGATCGCCGACATCGACAAGCGCGGCAAGATCTCTCTGGTTCTGGTGGAGGAAGACAGCTCGGCCCCGGCCGACGCCCCGGCGGCCGCACCTGCCGATGCCGCGACAGCCAGCAGCTGAGCGGGCCGCGGCCCTGCGCCGCGGCAAGCACACCCTTGAGGTCGAACCCTCGACCGCGCTGCGCCGCAGCACGCTTCCGGGCGGCCTGCGCGTCGTCACCGAGTACCTGCCGGCGGTGCGTTCGGCCTCGGTCGGGGTCTGGGTCGGCGTCGGATCGCGGGATGAGGGCGCCTCCGTGGCGGGGGCGGCGCACTTCCTCGAGCACCTGCTGTTCAAGTCGACGCCCACCCGCAGCGCCGTGGACATCGCGCAGGCGATGGACGCCGTCGGTGGGGAGCTGAACGCCTTCACCGCCAAGGAGCACACCTGCTACTACGCGCACGTGCTGGACAGCGACCTGGAGCTGGCGGTCGACCTGGTGGCCGACGTGGTGCTCAACGGCCGCTGCGCCGCCGAGGACGTCGAGCTGGAACGCGATGTGGTGCTCGAAGAGATCGCGATGCGCGACGACGACCCCGAGGACGCGCTGGGCGACATGTTCCTGGGCGCGATGTTCGGTGACCACCCGGTGGGCCGGCCGGTGATCGGCACGGCGCGGTCGGTGTCGTCGATGACCCGGACGCAGCTGCACTCCTTCCATGTGCGGCGCTACACGCCGGAACGCATGGTGGTCGCGGTGGCCGGCAATGTCGACCACGACGAAGTGGTCGCGCTGGTGCGCGAGCACTTCGGGCCGCGCCTGGTCCGTGGGCGCCGGCCGATCGCCCCGCGCAAGGGTGCGGGGCGGGTGACCGGGCGGCCCGGACTGATGCTGGGCAACCGGGACGCCGAGCAGACCCACGTCTCGCTGGGCGTGCGCACCCCGGGGCGTGGCTGGCGGCATCGCTGGGCGCTGTCGGTCCTGCACAGCGCGCTGGGCGGCGGCCTGAGTTCCCGCCTGTTCCAAGAGGTTCGGGAGTTGCGCGGGCTGGCCTACTCGGTCTACTCGACGGTCGACATCTTTGCCGACAGCGGCGCGCTGTCCGTCTACGCCGCCTGCCAGCCCGAGCGGTTCGCCGAGGTGATGCAGGTGACCAACGAGGTCCTCGAGTCCGTGGCCCGCGACGGCATCACCGAGGCGGAGTGCCGCATCGCCAAGGGATCGCTGCGGGGCGGGCTGGTCCTCGGCCTGGAGGATTCCAGCTCGCGAATGAGCCGGCTGGGCCGCAACGAATTGAACTACGGCGAGCACCGCAGCATCGAGCACACCCTGCGGCAGATCGACCAAGTGACCGTCGAGGAGGTCAACGCGGTGGCCCACCGGCTGCTGAGCCAGCCGTACGGCGCCGCGGTCCTGGGCCCGTACCCCTCCAAACGGTCACTGCCCCAACAACTTCGGGCGATGGTAAATTAACCCCGTGGTACTGGGCTTTTGGGACATCATGGTGCCCATCGTGGGCGCGCCGATGGCAGGCGGACCGGGCACGCCCGAGCTGGCCGCGGCGGTGTCCAACGCGGGTGGGCTCGGGTTCGTCCCCGGCGGCCACCGCAGCGCGGACCGTTTCGCCGAGGACATCGCCGCCGCACGCGCGGCGACCACCGGCCCGCTGGGCGTCAACCTCTTCGTGCCGCAACCCAGCGTCGCCGACTGGATGGCGCTGGACTACTACGCCGAAGAACTCGAGGAGATCGCCGACTACTACCAGGTCGAAGTCGGCCACCCGCAGTACGGCGACGACGACGACTGGGAGCGCAAGCTCGAGGTGGTGGCCGACGTGCGGCCCGAGCTGGTGTCCTTCACCTTCGGGGTGCCGCCGCCCGACGTCATCCGGCGGCTGGGCGCGCTCGGCCTGCTGGTGATGGTCACGGTGACCTCGCCGTACGAGGCCGGGGTGGCCGTCTCCGCCGGCGCGGACAGCCTGATCGTGCAGGGCCCGGACGCGGGCGGGCACCGGGGCACCTTCGCGCCCGACATGGAGCCCGGCAACGAATCGCTGCACCACCTGATCGACCGCATCCGCCACGCCCACGACGTCCCGATCATCGCGGCGGGCGGCCTGGGCAACGCCCGGGATGTCGCCGCCGTGCTGCAGCGCGGCGCGGTGGCCGCACAGGTCGGTACGGCGCTGCTGCTCAGCGACGAAGCGGGTACCAGCACCGCGCACCGCACCGCCCTGAAGAACCCGGTTTTCGGCACCACCGTCGTCACCCGCGCCTTCTCCGGCCGCTACGCGCGGGGCTTGGAGAACAACTTCACCCGCCTGCTCGACAACGTGGCGCCGCTGGGCTACCCGGAGGTCAACCAGATGACCTCCCCGATCCGCGAGGCGGCGGCCGCCATGGAGGACCCGAACGGCATCCCGCTGTGGGCCGGAACGTCCTTCAAACAGGCGCAACCCGGGCCGGCGGCCGACATCATCGCCAGCCTGGTCGAGGCCGATTAGGCCAGTAGGCTCGCCGGATCGGTGAACGGCAGACCCAGGTCGGTGCCCACCCGCTCGGACAGCAGCGCACCGTCATGCGTCGAAAGGCCTTTGGCCAGAGCGGGATCCGACCGGCACGCCGCCTGCCAGCCGCGGTCGGCCAGTGCCAGCACGTAGGGCATTGTCGCGTTGGTCAGCGCCACGGTCGACGTCTTGGGCACCGCACTGGGCATGTTCGCCACGCAGTAGAACTGGGTGTCGTGCACGGCGAACGTCGGGTCATCGTGCGTGGTCGGCCGCGAATCGGCGAAACAGCCGCCCTGGTCGATCGAAATGTCGACCAGGACGGCGCCCGGCTTCATCTGCGCCACAAGCGAATTCGAGACCAGCTTGGGCGCCTTTCCGCCGGGGAGCAGGACCGCCCCGATCAACAGGTCCGCGCGCGTGACGGTGCCCTCCAGCTCGTAGGCCGACGAGTAGCGCGTGCGAACCTGTCCGCCGAACTCCGCGTCCAGGAGCCGAAGTTTGCCGATGTTGACGTCGAGCACCGTCACGCTCGCGCCCATGCCGTTGGCGACCCGGGCGGCGTTGTAGCCGGCCGTACCGGCGCCGATCACCACCACGTCCGCGGGTTTGACGCCCGGGACCCCGCCCATCAGCACCCCGCGGCCGCCGTGGGACCGCATCAGATGGTAGGCGCCGGCCTGCGCCGAGAGCCGGCCGGCGACCTCGCTCATCGGGGCCAACAACGGGAGCGCGCCATCGGCGGCCTGCACGGTCTCATAGGCGATTGACGTTGTGCCCGAAGACAACAGCGCCTCGGTGCAGGCGCGGGACGCGGCCAGGTGCAGATAGGTGAACAACACCTGGTGGGGGCGCAGCAGGCCGTATTCGGACGCGATCGGTTCCTTCACCTTCAGCAGCAGATCCGCCTCGGCCCACACCTGTTCGGCCGAGCCGGCCAACTGGGCGCCCGCCGCCTTGAATTCCTCGTCGGGGACGGACGATCCGTCCCCGGCGCCGGCCTGGACGAGCACCTCGTGGCCGCGGCGGGTCAGTTCGGCGACGCCGGCGGGCGTGATGGCCACCCGGAATTCGTTGGCCTTGGTCTCGGTCGGTACGCCGACGCGCATGGTTGCCCCTTGTCTTGGAGGTTCGCCCTCAAGTGTGGAGAAAGTTGGGATAGGCCGCAATCGGGGTTCCAGCGGCGCGCGCCGTGACTATGATCCGCGCATGACCGACCCCTGCGTGACGGGAACCGTGCACGTCGACGCGCGACCCGGGGCGGTGTTCACCGGGCATAACGCGAGCGCGAAACGGCGCTGGGGCACCACGTGCACGGCGTCCTGCACGAGGCGGACGTCATCGTGCTCGCCACCGGGTTCGACACCCACGCGTTCTTCCGGCCGATGCTAGTGATCGGCCGCGACGGCATCACCGCCGACGACGTGTGGCGCGACGGCCGCCGCGCCTTCCGGACGGTGGCGTTGCCGGGCTTCCCCAACTTCTTCATGATGCTGGGGCCGCACAGCCCGGTCGGCAACCTCGCGCTGACCACGGTCGCCGAATCGCAGGCCGACCACATATTGCGCTGGATTCAGCGTTGGCGCCGTGGCGAATTCGACACGGTGGAGCCGACCTGGCCGGCGACCGAAAGCTTCAACGCCAAGCTGCGCGCCGCGATGCCCGACACGGTGTGGACCACGGGCTGCGACAGCTGGTATCTCAACAAGGACGGGGTACCCGAGGTGTGGCCCTTCACGCCGGGTGAACATCGCGCGATGCTGGCCAGCACCGATCTCGGCGAGTACGACCTGCGCCGACACGTCACCGCCGGCTGAGCCGATAGCCCAGGTGGGTGACGCTGACACCGGGCAGCGGCTCCCAATTCCGGGTACGTCCGTCGGGGTGAAAGCCGTTGCGCTCGTAGAACCCTCGCGCCCGCGTATTGTGCTCAGCGCACCACAAGACGACGTCCCCCAACGGGCTTTCACGCAGCGCCGTGGCGAGCAGTCGCGCGCCGACACCGCGCCCTTGGGATTCTGCCGCGACGTACAGCGAGTCGAGTTCTATTTGTTTTGGATTCGCGGGATCTGGGCCGAAGATGGTCATACCGATTGTCGCCGAACCGGATTCGGCGAGCCACATGCTCCAGTGACGGCGTTGCAGGATGCGCGGGTAGGCGAGGATGGCCCAGCGCCGCGCCGATCCAAGGACGTCGAGTGTGGAGTCGGCCAGCATGCCGGCCCAGGACTGGCGCCAGACCGGATAGTGCATCTCGGCGACCGGGGTGAAATCACCCGGTCCGGCTCGGCGGATCGCGAGGCCGCCGGTGGTCACGGCCTGGACTGCTCCAGGTAGGCCGCCAGCGCGTTGGTCAGGCCCCGCCGCGCCATGTCCAGGTCGGCGTACGAGCCGAGCTGGCGCTCGGAGACCAGCCCGCGCATCGCGCCGGGGATCAGCGCGGCCACCTCGCGCACCCGATCGGGGTCGACGTCCAGGCCGGCGAACGCGTTCTGGCAGGTTTCCAGCCAGCTCTTGCCCCAGGAGAACAGCTCGGCGGCGGTGCGCGGGAACAGGCGCTCGAGCTCGCCGGGGTCGCGGGGGAGCGCCGCCCGCAGGTTCTCGATCGCGCGCGAGTCCGCCGACGCCAGCCCGTTGTAGAGGGTGTCGATGATGGCGCCGACCCGCTCGCGCAGGGGCGCATCGGGTGAGATCGGCGTCGACAGCGTGGAAAAGGTCGCGGCGCGCCGCTCGGCGGTGCGGTGCAGCACCGCCGCCCAGAACCCGTCCGTGTCGCCGAACTGGTATTGCACGGCGCCCCAGGTGGCGCCGATCTCCTTGGCGATCCGATTGGCCGAAACCGAGCCCGGGTCACCGGAGGCCAACGACGTCAGCGCGGCTTCGAGCATGCTCTCGCGCGTGGCGTTGCCACGGCGGTTGGGGCGCCGGTTCGCGGTTCCGGCCCCGCTCACCTGCCGAGTCATTTGCCGAGCCTATCGCGCAGGGCGCTGAAAGTTTCATAGAGGGTACTTTGATTTGTTGACGGCCCGGCCTATCATTCGTTGCAAGGAGGGATCCCGCATGGCTAAGCCGCCCTTGTCGATGAAACCAACCGGCTGGTTCCAGGTCGCCTGGTCGGACGAGATCGGTGTCGGCGACGTGCACAAGATGAAGTACTTCGGCCAGGAAATGGTCGCCTGGCGGGCCGAGTCCGGGCAGCTCACCGTCATGAACGCCTACTGCGAACACCTCGGCGCGCATCTGGGGTACGGCGGCAAGGTCGTCGGTGAAGTCCTGCAGTGTCCTTTCCACGGGTGGCAGTGGAGCCAGGAGGGCCGCAACGTCTGCATTCCCTACCAGGATCGGCCCAACCGTGGCCGGCGCATTCGCACCTACCCCGTGGTGGAACGCAATTCGTCGGTCTACATCTGGCACGACGTCGAGCGCCGCGACCCGTACTTCGAGGCCCCCGACGTATTCGGCGCGTTTCACGACGGCAGCAGCGCCGACGGCTACTACCCGCAACAGCGGTTGTACCGGCCGGCCCTGGAGCTGCACCCGCAGTACGTGCTGGAAAACGGTGTCGACTTCGCGCATTTCAAGTTCGTGCACAACACGCCCATCGTGCCGGTCTTCACCCGCCACGAATTCGCCGAGCCGGTGTCCTTCGTCGACTTCACCATCACGTTCGAGGGTGACGACGGACAGAAGATCGAGGACGTCAACAGCGGCGTCGAGGCCGTCAACGGCGGGTTGGGCATCGCGGTGACCAAGAGCTGGGGAATGATCGACAACCGCACCATCTCCGCGGTCACCCCGGTCGACGAGTTCACCTCCGATGTCCGGTTCATGGTCTACATCGGTCGCACGCCGGGTAAGGATCCGGGCCGCGCCGAGCGCAAGGCGGCCGAGTTCGGCCGCGAGGTGATCCGCCAGTTCGAGCAGGACATCGAGATCTGGCAGCACCAGCGCTACTCCGACCCGCCGGCGCTGGCCACCGACGAGTACGAAGGCTTCACCGCAATTCGCAAGTGGGCCAAGCAGTTCTATCCCGAGGCATTCGCATCACAGGAAGGCTCCATGCAATGAGTAGCTCGCCGATTCGTGTCTTCCAGGTCGGAAGCGGAAACGTCGGTTCGGAGATGATCAAGCGGATCGCCACCTATCCCGACCTCGAACTCGTTGGCGTGCATTGCTATTCACCGGAGAAGGTCGGTAAGGACACGGGCGAGTTCGTCGGCGGGGCGCCCAACGGGGTGAAGTTCACCGGCTCCGTCGACGAGATCATTGCCGCCAAGCCCGACGTGCTCACGTTCCACGGGGTCTTCCCCGACGAAGACCTCTACGTACGGGTGCTCGAGGCGGGCATCGATATCGTGACCACCGCCGACTGGATCACCGGCTGGCACCGCGACAAGAACCACCCGCACCCGTCGGGCAAGCCGGTGAGCCAACTGTTGGCCGAGGCGTGCGAATTGGGCGGCGCGACGTTCTACGGGACGGGAATGAACCCGGGCCTCAACCAGATACTCGGCGTGGTGTGCTCGGCCGACGTCGCCGACATCGAGAACGTCACCACCATCGAGTCCGTCGACGTGTCATGCCACCACTCCAAGGACACCTGGATCGAGGTGGGCTACGGCCAGCCGGTCGACGATCCGGAGATCCCCTCGAAGCTGGAGAAATACACCCGCGTCTTCGCCGACAGCGTGTTGATGATGGCGGACTGCTTCGACCTGCCGCTGGACGAGGTGAAGTTCAGCTACGAGCTGGGCGCCTGCACCAAGGACGTGGACCTGGGCTGGTACACGCTGCCCAAGGGCTCGCTGGGCGGCAACTACATCAAGTACCAGGGCATGGTGGACGGGGTGCCCCGGGTCGAGACGCACCTGGAGTGGCAGATGACGCCGCACACCGACCCGAGTTGGAATATCAAGGGCTGCTACATCACTCAGATCAAGGGCGACCCGTGCATCTATAACAAGCACATGATCTTCCCCAAGCCCGGCGTGGACCTGTCGAACCCGGACAACTTCGCCTCCATCGGCATGACCGTCACCGGCATGCCCGCGCTGGCCTCCATCAAATCCGTCGTGGCGGCGCCGCCGGGGCTCATCACCAGCGCCGACCTGCCGCTGCGCGGGTTCGCGGGGCGGTTCAAGAGGTAACCGCGCGCGTCAAGGGTCGTCGGCGCGTTCGGGGTGGTGGTAGTCGTTGGTGCGCTGGCCACGGTCCAACTGCGGCGGGGGGACCCATTCGGTGCGGCCGTTGGGCAGCTTCCTTGTCCGCCAGCCCTTTTCGATCAGCTTGTGGTGCGGAGTGCAGGCAAACGTGAGCTTGTCGGCGTCGGTGATTCCGCCGGCGGCCCACTCGTCGAGATGGTGCACCTCGCACCAGTAGCCGGGCGCGTCGCAGCCGGGATGCGTGCAGCCGCGGTCCTTCGCATACAGGACGATGCGCTGATCCGGCGTGGCGATTCGCCGCGACCGGGCGAGATAGAGCGGGCGGTCCGAGTGTTCGTCGAACACCGCCAAGTAATGGTAGGCATGGCGTGCCAGCCGGATCACGTCGCGCATCGGCAGCACCGTTCCGCCGCCCGTCACCGCCCGCCCGGTGCCCGCCGTCAGCTCCTGCAACGTAGTCGAGACAATGACCGTGACCGGTAATCCGTTGTGCGCACCCAGGTGCGGGTTGCCCAGCTGGCCGCGCACCAAGGCGTTGAGCGCGTCGTGCTGGCGCTGCGCGTGGCTGCGCAAGTCGCCGCTCGCGGATTCGGCACTGGGTTCGCCGTCGACACAGGGCCGTTCGTCGTCGGGGTTGCACATGCCGGGTGCGGCGAACCGCGCGAGCCAGGCGTCGAGGTTGGCGCGCAACTCCGGGGAAGCGATCAGCTTCCCGATGGTCATCCCGTCGGCCCGCTGCCCGGCCCACGTGAAGCCGCGCTGCCGGGCGCGGTCGGTGTCGGAGAACTTCCCGTCGGGGTTGATCCGAAGCGCGCACCGGTGCGCAACCTTCTCCAGTTGGTCGGGCCGCAACTGCACCGCCTGCCGGGCCAGGAACTGTTCGGCGGCTGC
This sequence comes from Mycobacterium paraffinicum, assembly GCF_001907675.1. Classification (GTDB taxonomy): domain Bacteria; phylum Actinomycetota; class Actinomycetes; order Mycobacteriales; family Mycobacteriaceae; genus Mycobacterium; species Mycobacterium paraffinicum_A. The sequence continues at coordinate 92,371 of NZ_MPNT01000018.1, read as the reverse complement.
TACCGTCGCGGCGGGCACGGCGTCGGGCAGGTCGCGCACGAACGTCTGAATCACCCGCAGGTGCTGCCCGTCGAGGGCGCCGTCCCGCCACGCGGCGGCGGTGGCGGGCAACTCGGGCGGCAACTCCTGGCCGGTGAGGGTCAACCGCGGCGAGAGCTGCCTCGCGTCTCGAAGCCGCCGGCATGCCTCGCTGTAGCTGATCCGCAGCCAGTCGCCGATGACCTTGTGGACCGGCCCGCCCAGGTCACCGGGATCCTCCTGCGCCAGGCCCGCGATCAGGTCGTGACTGGTCGCAACCTGCTGCCGGCGTGCGGTCTCCATCCGCTCCAACGCCCGCAGCCGAATGGCGGGGCTGAGCGCGTCGAATTTCAGCCCGCGCACCGCCGCGCCGGCCGCGTCCAGCGCGTCCAGCGCCCCGGACACCTCCGGCGGGATCTCCTCGATCGAACGCATGTTCGAACGGTAGCTGCCGTCCCCCGTACCGCGCCACCGACAAGGCCACGGTTGTGGATAAACACCCGACTGTGGATGAATCGGCCCGGTCTAGGGTGAAGCTCATGCGGGTAGGCGTCTTGGGAGCTAAGGGCAAGGTCGGTTCGGCGATGGTGGCGGGAGTGCAGGCCGCCGAGGATCTGACGCTGTCCGCGGAGGTCGACGCCGGCGATCCGCTGAGCATGTTCACTGACTCCGACACCGAGGTGGTCATCGACTTCACCCACCCCGACGTGGTGATGGCCAATCTAGAGTTTCTGATCGCCAACGGAATTCACGCCGTCGTCGGTACCACCGGCTTCACGGCCGAACGACTGGATCAGGTCGAGTCCTGGCTGGCGAACAGTCCCAACACGAGCGTCCTCATCGCCCCCAACTTCGCGATCGGCGCCGTGCTGTCAATGCATTTCGCCAAGCAGGCGGCGCGCTTCTTCGATTCGGTGGAGGTGATCGAGCTGCACCACCCGCACAAGGCGGATGCCCCGTCGGGCACCGCCGCGCGGACCGCGAAGCTGATCGCCGAGGCGCGAAAAGGACTGCCGCCCAACCCCGATGCCACCAGCACCGGCCTGCCCGGCGCCCGCGGTGCCGACGTCGACGGCATCCCGGTGCACTCGGTGCGACTGGCGGGTCTGGTCGCTCACCAGGAAATCCTGTTCGGCACCGAAGGGGAGACGCTCACCATCCGCCACGACAGCCTTGACCGCACCTCGTTCGTACCGGGCGTGCTGTTGGCCGTGCGGCGCGTCAGGGAACACCCCGGCCTCACGGTGGGGCTCGAGCCGCTGCTCGACCTGCAGTGAGCCCGCGATGAACGCCGCCTTGCGCATCCAGTTGCTGATCGCGTTCCTGTGCGTCGCGATGCTGGTGTACTTCGTGCTGCTAGGGCGGATGGCCGTCGCGATGATTGCCTCGGGCCGGGGCGCCGCCGTGGGGCTGGGCCTGGCGGTGTTGATCATGCCCCTGATCGGGCTGTGGGCCATGGTGGCGACCCTGCGCTTCGGGTTCGCCCACCAGAAGCTCGCCACTCTGATTGCGGCCGACGGCATGGAGCTCGACACCAGCGCGCTGCCGCGGCGGGCGTCGGGCCGCATCGAGCGCGACGCCGCCGACGCCCTGTTCGCCTCGGTACGCACCGAAGTCGAAGACCACCCCGACGATTGGCGGCGCTGGTACCGGCTGGCCCGCGCCTACGACTACGCGGGTGACCGCCGCCGGGCGCGGGAAGCCATGAAGACGGCGCTGGAACTGCAGGGCCGCCTGTGAACGAGACACCGCGTAAGACACTGTTGATCATTCACCACACACCGTCACCGCACTGCCACGAGATGTTCGAGGCCGTCGTCTCGGGGGCCACCGACCCCGAGATCGAGGGCGTCGAGGTCGTGCGGCGACCGGCGCTGACCGTGTCACCGGCTGAGATGCTGGCGGCCGACGGCTACCTGCTCGGCAGCCCCGCGAACCTGGGTTACATGAGCGGTGCGCTCAAGCACGCGTTCGACTGCGCCTATTACCAGTTGCTCGACTCGACGCGCGGCCGCCCGTTCGGTCTGTACCTGCACGGTAACGAGGGCACCGAGGGCGCCGAGCGCGGCGTCATGTCGATCACCACCGGCCTCGGCTGGGCCAAAGCCGCAGAGACCGTTGTGGTTTCGGGCAAGCCGGACGGGGTCGACCTGCAGGCCTGCTGGGAACTCGGGGCGACGGTTGCCGCCCAGCTGATGGCCTAGGTGTAGGGCGGTTTGAACGCCTCGGCCGGTTGGGCGAGCGCCAGCGTCGAGCTGGTGCCGATCGGCCCGCGCCGGTCGAACAGGGTAGCGGCGCCGGTGGCCACCCCGGCCGCGCCGTAGTGGCTTTGCGCCGCCAGCCCCAGGAACTCACCGTCGGGCAACCGGCTGGCGGTGACGGTGTAGTCGGCGTTGATGTAGCGCAATCCGCCGGTGCCCCAATGCGTCAGCGAACTCGTGATGTCACCGACGAAAGCCAGTCGGATGAAGGGGGTCAGGGGATAGCCCTGCACCATCGGGCGAAAGATCCTCGTCCACGCGAACTTCTGGGAGTGGGACTGTTCCCACTCGCCGGCCGCGATGCCCGGGCTGCCCGCGGCGGTGGCCCCGTAACCCCAGATCAGAAACGGCATGTCGGCCGGGAAGCCGCCGGAATCGGCGGGAAGCGGCGGCGTGGCAAGGGGCGGCGACCACACCGTCCCGTCGGGATGCTCCCCTCGGCGCAGGAACAGCGCACTGGCCCGCGCGACGGTGTTGCCGTTCTGCACCAGCGCGCCGTCGACGAGCTTGATCCGCCGACCTTCCCGCTGCACCGAAATCCGAATCTGAACCGGCTCGAGCAACGCCGGGCGGAGCAGGTCGACCGTGAGGCGGGCCGGCTGAAAGTCGGGCTCGATGCCGGATTGCTCTATGCCCCAACCCAACAGGCCACCGACGATTTGTCCGCCCATCGCGGCACCCCACGGGCCTCGGGTCATCACCCCCGGAACGTACGAGTCGCCGTCGACAGTGAAGAACGCCTCGGGAATGATGGCGGAATCGTCGATGGTCATCGCTATCACGATAAGACACCGCGCGGCCGGAACCTGCGCGCTGTCATGCGCGGGTAGGGATCGCCGCCCGCAGGGCGGTGCCGCCGCCGGGGGGACTGGCAATGTCGAGCTGGCCACCGAGCGCCTCGACCCGGTCTATCAAACCGACGAGCCCGGATCCGTTGCGCCTGTCGGCTCCGCCCACTCCGTTGTCGCGAATGGCGACCACCAGCTTCGACTCCTCGATCCGGGCGTCGACATCGATCGCTGAGGCGTGTGCATGCCGGGTCGCGTTGGTAAGTGCCTCCGCGACAACGTAATACGCCGCAACTTCGGCGAACTCGGGTATCTGTCCTTCGAGTGCCAAGCGAACGGTGGCCGGAACGGGGCAGCGGCGGGCGAGCGCCTTGAGCGCGGGACCGAGGCCACCTTTCGACAAGATCGCCGGATGAATGCCCCGAGCAAGCTCCTGCAGGTCGGTCGAGGCTGCGTTCAGACCCGTCACAGCGGCGGATATTTGGTCTTTCAGCCAGCCGAGTTCGGACGGCACCCCGGCTTCGATGGAGCGGAGTTGCAGTGCGAGGGATACCAGCCGCTGTTGTGCGCCGTCGTGCAGATCACGTTCCAGGCGGCGCCGGGCATCGTCGGCGGTGGTGACAAGACGCGCCCGGGAAGCGGTGAGCGCCGCGTGGGCTTCGGCGTTGGCGATTGCGGTGGCGACGAGTTCGGTGAATTCACCGATCCGCTGCTCCGTATCGAGCGGCAGGGGCTCCGAAGAGGAGCCGACGACCGCGATCCCCCACAGCCTGCCCTCGACCACGACCGGCGCACCCACGCCGCTGCGCAATCCGAGGCCAGTGATCAGTGCCGCCACGTCACCGATCGCCGTGTCGTGAGTGTCCATTCGAGCCGGTCGACCTGAATGGGCCACCGTGGCGCCGATATTCTCCCCGTCCAGGGGCCAGCGGCTGCCGACGGGCGTCCGCACCACCCGCCCGGGGTCGTCGCGGGCCGCGATAAGCGTTGCGGTGCCGTCATTCTCGTAACGCCAGAGTGCGGCGTTGGCAACGCCGAGCGACCTCGCCAGCTCATTCGCCACGGCCGGGAAGACGTCCGACGGCCGCGCCCCGCGTGCCACCAGGGTCGCAACCCGCCGCAGCCCCGCTTGTTGCCCGGCCAGCACGCCGAGCTCATCGCGGCTCGCTTCGGCGTCCTGCCGCCGTTGCTCGGCAGCCGCGGCGTTGGCTCGCGCGGTGCGCGCTAGAACGTTCGCCACCAGTCCGACGACGACGAAGACCAACAAGACCGTCCAGTCCTGGGGCTCGGCCGGCACCACCTTGGTGTCCGGCCAGCTGCGAAAGTAGTCGAAAGCGAACGCGCTGAGCGCCGCGGTGCCGACGGTCAATCCGGCGCCCCAGCCGGATGCGACGACCAAGACCCCGATGAGGTAGAGCACACCGAAGGCGTTCTCGGCGGCAAGCGTCTTGAGTAGCAGCATGACTGCGGTCTCCACCCCAATGCAGGCGGTGACGACCGCGAGCCCCAGCGGTATGGGCAGGGGATCCCGCGACAGCAACGCCGAGCCGAGGCGGGACAGGCTCAACGACTTAGCCGGTGACACTGGTCAGCGAGCCTCCAGGAAGGTGATGACCGCACGAACCCGTCGATGATCGTCCGGGGTTTCGCGTAGTTCCAGTTTCGTCATGATGCTGCGAACATGCTTCTCGACCGTGCCCTCGGTGACCCACAAGCGGCGGGCGATGCCGGCGTTCGACCGGCCTTCCGCCATCAGGGCAAGGACTTCCATCTCCCGTGGGCTCAGCGCGGCCAGCGGGTCGTTGCGCGTGCGCGATTCGACCAACTCCTGGACCAGAGCGGGGTCGACCACACAACCACCGTCGGCGATTCGGCCCAGCGTATCCAGGAAATCGTCGACATCGGTGACCCGCGTCTTCAGCAAGTACCCGACGCCGCGGCCGTTGGCCAGGAGCCGCATCGCGGGTTCGACGTCTACGTGCGCGGACAAGATCACCAGCCCCACCACTGGCAGCTCCTCGCGGATGGTCATCGCGGCGTCGATTCCTTCCGTGGTGCCCGTCGGCGGCATCCGGATGTCGACGATTGCCAGCTCCGGTCCCTCCTGACGGACCAGTTCGAGCAGGCGGGTGGCGTCGGCGGCCTGACCGACGACGCGGTAACCGGATCGGGTCAGCAGGCTGGCCAATCCCTCCCGCAACAGCACGTCGTCGTCCGCGACGACGACCCGCACCCCCGGCTCCACCTGACCCGATCCTTTCGTGTGATCGCACTGGCAGTGCCGAGCGTATTGCAGCCAGCCGGTATCGCCGCGGTCACGCTGCCGGTCCCGCAAGACGGGTGTCAGCACCGACGACACCGACCCGGCGGCGCGCGAACCTGGGGGTTATGAGGACGACCACCACTTCTTCGACCAGTATCCGCGCCGTGGGCGGCCGGTACCCGGTGAGCTCTGTGGTCCACCTGGTCGAAACCCTCGCGTTCAACTCGGCCGAGGCGGCGATTGTCCGCAACGGCGCACCCGCTCTCGTCAGTGGAACCCGTTAGTGCGCGTCCTCGTCCGCTTAGGTGTCGGGGGTGTAGGCGCCGGGTGAGGAGGAGCCGCGATGTGATCGCCAAGATACTGCTCACCGCCGCTTTGACGCTGAGCTGCGGTGTCGGGACACCGGTTCACGCCGACCCCAGCGTCTTCGGCACCCTCGGTTGCGGTTGTCCGGACACGCCGCCAGGTGCCGCCCCGGCGCAGCAACACGACATGCAGCAACACGACATAGAGCGGGGGATCGCGGACGGTCTTTCCGGTGTGCCGGCGGAGCCCCCGCACTGATCCGGCAGCACCGTTTCCAGCTCTGGGCGCGGGCCGGCCTACTACGCTCACAGCCGGGACATGACTGTTCGATGTGACGGAGGTCGAGACGTGACGCAGCGGGGCGCAGTCCTCGAAATTCATCGCGACCACAACCCGTTTCCGGCGACAGGCGTGACCCGCGACGCCGCCGGCGTCCCCCACTACGACGACCTGCCCGCCACGCTGCTGGACATGCTCGCCCAACAGGTCGAGCGGCGTCCGGACAGCGAGGCGGTGGTCGAGCTCGGCGCCGGCCGACTGACCTACCGCCAGCTGTGGGACCGCGCGGCGCGCGTCGCCGGCGGGCTGCGCGCGGGCGGGCTGCGGCCCGGTGATCGCGTCGCGGTGCGTTACCCCGCGGGCATCGACTGGGTGCTGGCGTTCTGGGGCATCGTGATGGCCGGTGGAGTTGCGGTGGCTGTCAATACACGCTCGGCGCAGCCGGAGGTCGAGTTCGTCCTCGCTGACTCCGGGGCGGCGCTGGACCTGGCCGCCGACGCCCCGCTGCCCGACGGGCAGCCGTACGTGACGGACCGGCTCGGCCCCGCGGACGTGGCCGCGCTGTTCTACACGTCGGGCACCACCGGCCACCCCAAAGGGGTGCCGACCACCCACGAGGCCTTTCTGACCAACACCGAGAACGCGATTCGCTGTCTGGAACAGCCGCGCGACCTGGGCGATGCCATGCGTACGCTCATCTCGGTGCCGCTGTTTCACGTGACCGGTTGCAACTCACAGCTGCTGGCCGCCACCCGGCTGGGCGGCGCGTCGGTGATCATGCCCGCCCTCAATCTGGACGGGTTGATCGCCACGCTGAGCGCCGAGCGCATCTCCGTCATGGTCACCGTGCCGGCCGTCTACGCACTGATGTTGCGGCACAACGGCTTTGCCGAGGCCGACGTCTCCGGCGTGCGTTGGGTGGGTTACGGCGGCGCACCGATCGCACCGTCGCTGGTGCGCTCGGTGAAGAACGCCTTTCCGCAAGCCACGGTCTTCAACGGCTACGGCATGACCGAGTCGGCCTCGCTGATGACCGTGCTGCCGAGCCGGGACGCGGTCGAGCACGCCGACTCGGTCGGGTATGCGGTCCCGTCCGTCGACCTCGGCCTGATTCCGTTCGGCGGCGACGAGCCGGGCGTCGGCGAGTTGGTGGTGCGCGGCGCGAACATCACCGCTGGCTACTGGAACCGGCCGGAAGCGACCGCCGCGACCATCGTGGACGGCTGGCTGCACACGGGCGATGTCGTGCGCGTCGACGAGGCGGGGCGGGTGCACATCGTCGACCGGCTCAAGGACATCATTAATCGCGGCGGCGAGAACGTCTCCAGCGTCGAGGTGGAGGCCGTGCTGCTCGCCGCGCCGCACGTCGCGGACGCCTGCGTGCTGGCGGTCCCCGACGACGTCATGGGCGAGAAGGTGGGCGCCGTGCTGTTCGGTGGCGCGGACGAGATCGACGTGCCGGCCGTGCTCGACCACTGCCGCGAACAGCTCGCCGATTTCAAGGTGCCGCAGTACGTCACCGTGGTCGACAGCGCGCTGCCGCGCAACGCCGGTGGCAAGCTGCTCAAGGGCAAGCTTCGCGGACAGGTGCAGTGGGGGGAGCCGCTGCGATGAGCGCGACCGTGCTGGTCGCCAACCGCGGCGAGATCGCACTCCGAATCGTCCGCACCGCAGTCGAATTGGGCATGCGAACGGTCGCGGTCTACGCCGAGGACGACGCCGAGAGCCCGCACGTGCACGCGGCCGACGAAGCGGTTGGCCTGCCGGGCGCCGGGCCGCGGGCCTACCTGGACCAGCCGGCCGTGCTGGCCGCCGCGAAAAGCTCGGGCGCCGAGTTGATCCACCCGGGTTACGGGTTCCTCAGCGAGAACGCCGAATTCGCGCGGGCCTGCGCCGGTGCCGGTCACACGTTCGTCGGACCGGACGCCGACGTGCTCGAACTGGTGGGCCACAAGTCGGCCGCCCGCCGCGCGGCCGTCGCCGCCGGGGTGCCGGTGTTGCCGGCGACCGACGGGCCGAGCACCGTCGCGGACGTCGAGGCGTTCTTCGCGGACCGGGGCGGCGCCGTCATGATCAAGGCGCTCGCCGGCGGGGGCGGCCGGGGCATGCGCACGGTGCGCAGCGCCGACGAGATCGGCGCCGCGTACCAACAGTGCGCCGCGGAGGCGCGACTGGGCTTCGGGGATCCGGCGCTGTTCGCCGAGGCGCGCCTCGACGGCGCGCGGCACATCGAGGTGCAGGTGGTCGCCGCGCCGGCGGGGCACCAAACGCGCGCGCTCGCGCTCGGCGACCGCGACTGCAGCATCCAGCGGCGTTACCAGAAACTCGTCGAAATCGCCCCCGCCCAAGGGCTTTCCGACGCGATGCGGCATGATCTGCACCGGGCGGCGGTCCGGTTGTGCGCGCGGGTCGGGCTGCGCGGACTGGCCACGGTCGAATTCCTGGTGGCCGGTGAGGAGTTCGTGTTCCTCGAGGTCAACCCGAGAATTCAGGTCGAGCACACCGTCACCGAGGAGACGACCGGATTCGACCTGGTCGCCGTCCAGCTGGCGATCGCCGGGGGCGCCTCCTTCTACCAGCTCGGCCTACCGGCGGGAATCGCCTCCGACGGCAACGAGGTCATGGGCGAGCCCGCCGCGCACCGCGGCATCGCGATTCAGGCCAGGGTGAACATGGAGACCCTCACCCCGGACTTGTCGGTCGTGCCCGCGGCCGGCACCATCAGCGTGTTCTCGCCGCCGAGCGGGCCGGGCATCCGCGTGGACACCTACGGCCGGGCCGGATTGGTCGTCAACCCGCACTACGACTCACTGCTGGCGAAGGTCGTCGCCCACGTGCACCGGTCGTCGCCGCAGGCGGCGCTGCGCAAGGCCCGTACCGCCCTCACGGAGTTCGGCATCGAGGGCGTCCGCACCAACATAGACTTCCTGCGCGAGCTGCTGTCCCACCCGCAGGTCGAATCCGGCTGGGTCACCACGGATTTCCTCGACGAGACGCTGCCCGAGCTCGCCGCGGCCACTGCGTCGCACCGGCACGAGGTGCCTGCCGCGCCGGTCGAACTGTATCCGGGTGAGGACGTGCTGCGCGCGCAGTTGGCGGGCACCGTCATCGAGGTGGTCCCCGAGGGCGCCGACTTCGGCGCGGGCAGCCAGCTCGTCGTCCTCGAAGCGATGAAGATGCAGCACGTGCTCGCCGCGCCTGACGCGCTGCGGACCGTGCGGGTTCTGGTGGTGCCCGGGCAGATCGTCGGGACGGGTGACCCGCTGCTGGTCTTCGCCCGCACCGGAGGCGGAGCGGGCGGCGGCGCCGCGAGTGACACAGCGGATCTCGACCGGCCGCGCGGCGACCTCGACGAGGTGCGCCGACGGCGTCTGTTCACCCTCGACGAGGGCCGCGAGGCCGCGGTTGCCAAGCGGCACAAGCAAGGCCGTCGCACCGCGCGAGAGAACATCGCCGATCTGATCGACCCGGGCAGCTTCATCGAGTACGGCGCGCTGGCCATTGCCGCACAGCGCAGTCGGCGCTCGGAAGACGACCTCATCGCCAACACGCCGGCCGACGGCCTGGTCGCCGGGCTGGCCACGATCGGCGCGGACCGCTTCGAGCGAGCGGCGGCCGAGGCCGTCGTGGTGTCCTATGACTACACCGTCCTGGCGGGCACGCAGGGCATGCGCAACCACGCCAAGACCGACCGCGCGTTTGACCTGGCCGCCCGTAAACGCCTGCCGGTGGTGCTGTTCGCCGAGGGCGGCGGTGGGCGGCCGGGAGACACCGACGCCGGCGGCGCGGCCGGGCTGGACGTGCCGACCTTCCGGATGCTGGCCGGTCTGAGTGGCCTGGTGCCGCTGATATCCATCGTCTCGGGCCGGTGTTTCGCCGGCAACGCCGCGCTGGCCGGCGTGTGCGATGTCATCATCGCGACGCCGGACGCCAACATCGGGATGGGCGGGCCGGCCATGATCGAGGGCGGCGGCCTCGGCGTGTACCCGCCGGAGGCGATCGGCCCGATCGGTGTGCAGCGGCGCAACGGCGTGGTGAGCCTGGTCGCCCGCGACGAGGCGCACGCGGTTTCGCTGGCCAAGCAGTATCTGTCCTATTTCCAAGGCGCAGTAGATGAATGGGCGGCGCCCGACCCGCGGCTGGCCCGGCATGTGGTACCGCAGAACCGGTTACGCGCCTATGACGTACACCGGGCGATCGAGGCGATCGTCGATACCGGTTCCATGCTGGAGCTGCGGCCCGACTACGGGGTCGGCATCGTCACCGCGCTGGTCCGCGTCGAGGGGGCGGCCTACGGTCTGATCGCGAACAGCACGCACCACCTCGGCGGCGCCATCGATGCCGAGGCGGCCGACAAGGCCGGCGACTTCCTGGCCCTGTGCGAATCGTTTCGGCTGCCGGTGATTTCGCTCTGCGACACGCCGGGCTTCATGGTCGGGCCCGACGCCGAGAAGGACGCGGCGGTCCGGCGGTTCGGGCGGATGTTCGTCCTGGGCGCGCGGCTGACCGTGCCGGTCGGCATGGTCATCCTGCGCAAGGCATACGGGCTCGGCGCGATGGCGATGGCCGGCGGATCCTTCCGGGCACCGCAATTCACCGTCGCCTGGCCCACCGGCGAGATCGGCGGGATGGGCCTGGAGGGCGCCGTCCGCCTCGGGTTCAGCAAGGAGCTGGCCGCCGAGGGCGACCCTGTCAAACGCCAGGAGTTGTTCGACAAGTTGGTGGCCGCGGCCTACGAGCACGGCAAGGCGCTGCGCGCGGCCACCACATTCGAACTCGACGACGTCATCGATCCCGCGGACTCCCGGGTCTGGATTGCCAGGCTCCGGGAGCCGTCGGGATCGAGGTGATCAGGCGTGGCCGGAACCGCAGCCGACGCCGGGCAGGCAGCCCTGGCCGCCCGGAATCCCGCCGGGCCCCGCGTTCTGGCCGCCCGAGCCGCAGCCGACGCCCGGGACGCAGCCCTGGCCGCCGGGACCGCCGCCGGGGCCGTTGAACTGGCCGCCCGAACCGCAGTTGCCGTTGGCGTCGCAGCCGCCACCGCCCGGGTCGTCCTTGAACACCACGTGCGTGGGTGCCGCGGACGGCGCGGGCGCGGAAGCAAGAGAATCGGTTATGGCGATCGGAGCAATGGCGATGGCGGCGGCCGCAGCCCCGCCCACCACCAGTCTTTTCGTGAGGGTTAATTTCGAGAACATGCCGGTCGCATACCACGCACGCACACGTGTAAAACATCCAAGTAGCGAGCGGCAAACCGTTGGCTCTCGCGGGACGGAAGGCGCACCACGATGACCTCACAGGACCTGACCGGCCGAACCGCGATCATCACCGGCGCCTCGCGCGGAATCGGGCTCGCGATCGCCCAGCAGCTCGCCGCCGCTGGAGCCAACGTGGTGCTCACCGCCCGCAAGCAGGAGGCCGCCGACCAGGCTGCCGCGCAGGTGGACGGCAACGCCCTCGGTGTCGGCGCGCACGCCGTCGACGAAGACGCCGCGCGGCGCTGCGTGGACTTCACGTGCGAGCGCTTCGGCAGCGTGGACATCCTGATCAACAACGCGGGCACCAACCCCGCATACGGTCCGCTGATCGACCAGGATCACGCCCGCTTCACCAAGATCTTCGACGTCAACCTCTGGGCGCCGCTGCTGTGGACCTCGCAGGTCGTCAGAGCCTGGATGGGCGAGCACGGCGGCGCGATCGTCAACACCGCTTCCATCGGCGGACTGCACCAATCGCCTGCCATGGGCATGTACAACGCCACCAAGGCCGCGCTGATCCACGTCACCAAGCAACTGGCGCTGGAACTTTCGCCCCGCATCCGCGTCAACGCCATCGCCCCGGGGGTGGTGCGCACCCGGCTCGCCGAGGCGTTGTGGAAGGACGACGAGGATTTGCTGGCGTCCTCGGTCGCGCTCGGACGCATCGGCGAGCCCGCCGACGTCGCCGGCGCCGTGGCCTTCCTGGTGTCGGATGCCGCGAGCTGGATCACCGGTGAAACGATGGTGATCGACGGTGGCCAGGTCCTGGGTGCCGCACAAGGCTTTCAGACCCGGTCGCAGGGTTAGCCATGACCACCGAAGATGTGGCGGTGGACCTGAAGGCGCGGGTGCATGCGCTGCTCGACGAGCACGATCCGGTCACCACCGACCCACCGGAATTCCTCGGCGCACAGTACGACGCGGGCCTGGCATGGGTGCACCTGCCGCAGGGCTTCGGCGGGCTGGGCCTGCCGCGCAAGGCCCAGGAACTCGTCGACGCCGAGCTCGCCGCCGCGGGTGCGCCGGTGGGCGGCACCGCCAAGAACTACATCGGCATGGGCATGGCGGCGCCGACGATCGCGGCGTTCGGGACCGACGAGCAGAAGCGAAAGTTCCTGCGCCCGTTGTTCACGGGCGAACAGATCTACTGCCAGTTGTTCAGCGAGCCCGGCGCCGGTTCGGACCTGGCGGGCGTGTCCACACGGGCGGTCCGCGACGGGGACGATTGGATTGTCAACGGGCAGAAGGTGTGGACGTCGCAGGCACAGCACGCGACCATGGCCATCCTGGTCGCGCGCACCGACCCGGCGGTGCCCAAACACGCCGGCCTGACGTACTTCCTGTGCGACATGACGCAACCCGGTGTCGAGATCCGCCCGCTGCGGCAGATCACCGGCGAGGCGGAATTCAACGAGGTGTTCCTCACCGACGTCCGGGTGCCCGACGCCAATCGGCTGGGTCCGGAGGGCGGCGGCTGGCGCGTCGCGACCACCACCCTCAACAACGAGCGAGTCGCCATCGGCACCCGCGCCGGAACGCCGCGGGAGGGCGGCCACATCGGCAAGGTCACCAACGCGTGGCGAACCGAGCCGGCGGTGCGCGAGCCCGCCATGCACGACGAGTTGATGCGGTTGTGGGTCGACGCGGAGGTTCTGCGGCTCGCAGGTGCACGACTGCGCCAGCAGGCGAGCGTGGGTCAACCCGGACCGGAGGGGGCGGGCATGAAGGTGGCCTTCGCCCGCCTGGCCCAGGCGATCTCGGGGTTCGAAATCGAACTGCACGGTGAAGCCGGGCTGCGCTACGACGACTGGACCATGCGCCGACCGGAAACGGTTGACCTGGTCGGTCGCGGGCCGGGATATCGCTACCTGCGGGCTCGCGGCAACTCCATCGAGGGCGGCACGTCGGAGGTGTTGCGCAACACCATCTCCGAGCGGATCCTCGGCCTGCCGGGCGAGCATCGCGTGGATAAGGACAGACCGTGGAAGGACCTGGACCGGTGACTGACCTGCTCTACTCCGATACCGAGGAGGCGTTGCGGGACAGCGTCCGTAGCCTGTTCGCCGACCGGTGCCCACCCGAATCGGTGACACGGGCCTATGGCCCTGAGCCGCAAGACTTTTCGCCCCTTTGGCGCACACTGGCCGCCGAGCTCGGGGTGGCCGGACTGCTGGTGCCCGAATCCCTCGGCGGGGCCGGCGCGTCTGCCCGGGAGGCCGCGGTCGTCATGGAGGAGATCGGCCGTGCCGTCGCGCCGGTACCGTTCTTGTCCAGCGCGGTGCTGGCCACCGTCGCCCTGTTGCGCGCCGGCGACACCGAGTCCGTGTCCGCGCTGGCGCGGGGCGAGCTGACCGCCGCGTTGGCGGTGCCGCTGTCCACCGCGCCAGGCGATTCGATCGGGCTGGTCACCAGCGGCGCCGACGGGCTGAGCGGATCCGTCACCAGCGTGGCCGGAGCCGCCGAGGCCGACGTGCTGGTGGTGCCGGTCGCCGGCCCGCACGGGGCCGAGCTGCACACCGTCTCGCGCACCGCGGCGGGGGTGGAGGTGTCGCCCCTGCTGGCGTTGGACATGACGAGACCCCTTGCCGACGTGAGCCTTTCGGCGGTGAACTCGTCACGCGTCGGGCCCGCGGACGGGCCGGTCGCCGAAGCGCTGCGGACGGGGGCGGCGCTACTGGCGTCCGAGCAACTCGGGGTCGCCCAGTGGTGCTTGCAGACCACGCTGGATTATGCCAAGCAGCGCAAGCAGTTTGGCCGCGCGATCGGTTCCTACCAGGCGATCAAGCACCGGCTGGCCGATCTGTGGTTCGAGGTCGGCGCGGCGACGGCGGCCGCGCGTTACGCCGCCGACACCTGCGCCCACGCCGACGAAGACGCGGCCGTCGCGGCGGCGCTGGCCCAGGCGTATTGCAGCGGCGTCGCCGTGCACGCGGCCGAGGAATGCGTCCAGCTGCACGGCGGCATCGGCATGACGTGGGAGTATCCCGCGCACCTGTACCTCAAGCGGGCCAAGAGCGATCAGTTGATCTTCGGCACCGCCTACCGTCACCGCGCCCGACTGGCGGAGTTGGTGGACCTGCCGCCGAACTAGTTGGGCTCGGATTGATTTTTTCCCCGCGAGCCCCCGGGGAACGGCGAAATTGGTTACTTCGCTGCCGCATTCGCGGCGGTACGGGCTCCTCGCGGGAAGATCGGGGCGCCCGGCGGACGGCCGTTTCGTGAGACAGTGTCGGTCCGCGGTGGCCGACGACGTGGCCGGCCGCGCCGTGCGGAGGTGATAAGCATCGGAATGCGGGTGTTGCTGTCCACTCACGATTCGCGCGGGGCGGTCGAACCGTTGGCGGCACTCGGAGTCCAGTTACGGGCCCTCGGCGCGGAAGTCCGGGTCTGCGCGCCGCCGGACCAGGAATTCGCGGACCTGCTCGCCGGAATCGACCTGCCGCTGAAGCCATTCGGCGATTCGTGGCGGGCGTGGGCGACCGGGCTCAGGCCGTCGGAGGCCGACCTGCGCCGGCACTTGGACGGGCTGGTCGCCGCGCAATTCGACACGGTGGCCGACGCGGCCGACGGTTGCGACCTGCTGCTGGCGACCGGCTTCCCCCCGGTGGCGGCCGGAGCGCGGTCGGTGGCCGAACGCCTGGACATCCCCTACGTCTACGTGAGCTACCAACCGACGATCCTGCCGTCGCCGCATCACCTGCCCCCGACCTACGCCGGCCAGGTGCCCCCGGGCCTGATCGACAACCGGGTGCTGTGGCAGATGGACGCGCAGCACATGCACACGCTGTTCGGCGCGACGCTCAACGATCACCGCGCGTCGTTTGGCCTGCCGCCGGTGGATGACATCCGCGACTATGCCCTGACCGAGCGGCCGTGGCTGGCGGCGGATCCGTCCCTGAGCCCGTGGCCGGAGGGCGGCGGTCTGGACGTGGTCCAGACGGGGGCGTGGCTGCTCTCCGATGAACGCCCCCTGCCGGCGGCCGTGGCGGCGTTCCTCGACGCCGGGCCGCCACCGGTGTACGTCGGCTTCGGCAGCATGCCCATGCGCGCCGCCAACGACCTGTCCCGCGCGGTCGTCGACGCCGTCCGTGCCCTCGGCCAGCGGGCGATCCTCTACCGGGGCTGGTCAGGCCTGAGCCCGATAGACGACCGGGACGACTGCCTGACCGTCGGTGAGCTCAACCACCGGGCGCTGTTCCCCCGGGTTGCGGCCGTCGTGCACCATGGCGGCGCGGGCACCACGACCACCGCCGCGCTGGCCGGCGCGCCGCAGGTGTTGGTGCCGCAGGGGGCCGACCAGCCGTACTGGGCCGGCCGGGTGGCGGAGCTGGGCATCGGCATCGCGCACGGCGGCCCGGCACCGACCGTCGGGTCGCTGACCGCCGCCCTGAAGGCCGTCCTGACTCCGGAGACCCGTGCGCGGGCGAGCGCCGCGGCCGCCACGATCCGCACCGACGGGGCGCTGGTCGCCGCGTCGTTGCTGCTAGATGGGTTAACGCGGTAGCGCCGAAGCGAAGACCTCGGTCATGGCCTGCCAGTGGCGCTCGGCCGCGGCCGGGTCGTAGGGTGCGTTGTCCGGCACCGCGAATCCGTGTGCGGCCGGATACCACTCGATGGTGTGCTCCACGCCGGCCGCGGTGAGCGCCTTGTCCAGCTGTTCGGCGTCCTCACGCGTGAAGGAGGCGTCGTCCTTGGCGCCGCCCACATACACCGTCGCGCTCATCCGGTCGGCCAGCAGGTGGGGGCTGTCCGCGGCGTCGGTCACCAGGCCGCCGCCGTGGAACGACGCCGCGGCGGCAACGCGCTCCGGGACCCGGCCGGCGACGATCAGGGAGGCCCGCCCGCCCATGCAGTAGCCGCACACGCCGAAGCGCTCCCCGGACACCTCGGGCCGGGCCACCAGGTAGTCGAAGAACGCGGTGGCGTCGGCGGCGATCTTGTCCGGGGTGAGGCTGCCGATCATGCCGAACAGCCGCCTGCGCTCTCGCTCGTCGCCGAACACGGTGGCCATGTCGAACGGGGCCCAGTCGCCGCTGCGGTAATACACGTCGGGGAGCAGCACCGCGTAACCGAAGCCGGCCAGTTTGGCGGCCATCTGGTCGAAGGTGTCACGCACCCCGCCGGCATCGCAGTACATGACGACCCCCGGCCAGGGGCCCGGACCGTCGGGGGTGAACAGGCCGACGGGACAAGTGCCGTCGGCGGTGGTGACGCTGTCAGTGGTTTTCGGCATGGCATTCGTTTTACTCCCGGCGTCTGGACGGGATTTTTTGGCGTCGACCCGCCGCGCCCGGCTTCGCCGCGCTTGCGATCGCCGCGGGATTTTTTGGCGTCGACCCGCCGCGCCCGGCTTCGCCGCGCTTGCGATCGCCGCGGGATTTTTTGGCGTCGACCCGCCGCGCCCGGCTTCGCCGCGCTTGCGATCGCCGCTAAGCTTTCCGCGTGCCGATCCCGACGCCCTACGAAGACCTCTTGCGCCTGGTGCTCGAGCAGGGCACGGCCAAATCGGACCGCACCGGCACCGGGACCCGCAGCCTGTTCGGCCAGCAGTTGCGCTACGACCTGTCGGCCGGCTTCCCGCTGCTGACCACCAAGAAGGTGCATCTCAAGTCGGTCGTCTACGAGTTGCTGTGGTTCTTGCGCGGCGATTCCAACGTCGCATGGCTGCACGAGCATGGCGTCACCATCTGGGACGAGTGGGCAAGCGACACAGGCGATCTCGGTCCGATATACGGCGTGCAGTGGCGATCGTGGCCCACGCCGTCCGGCGAGCACGTCGACCAGATCAGCGCGGCGCTTCAGTTGCTGCGCACCGACCCGAACTCGCGGCGGATCATCGTATCGGCCTGGAACGTCGGGCAGATCCCGCAGATGGCGCTGCCGCCGTGTCACGCCTTCTTCCAGTTCTACGTGGCCGACGGTCGGCTGAGTTGCCAGTTGTATCAGCGCAGCGCCGACCTGTTTCTCGGGGTGCCGTTCAACATCGCCAGCTACGCGCTGCTCACCCACATGATGGCCGCCCAGGCCGGCCTGTCGGTCGGTGAGTTCGTCTGGACGGGCGGCGACTGCCACATCTACGACAACCACGTCGAGCAGGTGCGAACCCAGCTCGGCCGCGAGCCGCGCCCCTACCCGGAATTGGTACTGGCGCAGCGTGATTCGATCTTCGACTACACCTACGAGGACGTGGTCGTGAAGAACTACGACCCACATCCGGCAATCAAAGCCCCCGTCGCGGTATGACGGAGCTGGGGCTGATCTGGGCTCAGTCGACATCCGGCATCATCGGTCGCGGCGGTGACATCCCCTGGCGGGTGCCCGAGGACTTGATCCGGTTCAAAGAGCTGACCATCGGGCATACCGTGGTGATGGGCCGGCGCACATGGGAGTCGTTGCCGACCAAGGTCCGGCCGCTGCCGGGCCGCAACAATGTCGTACTCTCGCGACGGAGCGACTTCGTGGCCGAGGGGGCGCAGGTAGTCGGGTCGCTCGAGGCGGCTCTCGCCGGATGCGAGGGCGAGCCGCAGGCCTGGGTGATCGGCGGCGAGCAGGTCTATCTGCTCGCGTTGCCAGACGCCAACCGGTGCGAGGTCACCGAGGTCGAAGTCGACCTGCGGCGCGACGACGACGACGCGCTGGCGCCGATGCTCGACGACACCTGGCTGGGTCAGACGGGGGAGTGGCAGGTCAGCCGCACGGGGCTGCGGTACCGGCTGCACAGCTACCGTCGGGCATGAGCCTGGTGTCCGCGACCGTGACATACTCGGACGCGGGGGTCGGTCTGACCAGGTCACCACGCGTTGCCAGAAGGGGGAATTGGCAGTGATAACCGAACCCACGAAAGCGTTCACCCGCATCTTCAGGGGTTACGACCCGTCCGCGGTCGACGCGCACATCGAGATGTTGACCACCAAGCAGCAGTTGTTGCTCGACGACGTCGAGAACCTGAGAAGCCGGCTGAAGGCGGCCGGCGACGAAACGGCAGCGCTGCGTAAGGAGGTCGCCCTCCTCACCGACACCTCACCGTCGCCCCACGCGGTGCAGCGCCGGATGGCCCAGATGCTGCGCCGCGCGGTCGACGAGGTTGCCGAGATGCAGGCCGAGGCGCGCAGCGAAGCGGACGCGATGATCGCAGCGACCGAGGCTGAGGTCCAGGCCGCGCAGCGAAAGCACGAAGAGGAGTTGGCGGAGATGGCCGATCAACGAAAAGCCATGGAAACCGATTACGAAGAAGCCAAGAAGCAGCTCGAGGCCGAATTGGCCGAGATGCGCGCCGAAACGGAAGCCGCGATCGACAAGGCCTGGCGAGACGCCCAGCGGGAGGCCGACCACTATCGCGAGCAGGCCCAGCGCGCGGCGGACGAGGCGATCCGGCAACGGATCAACGTCCTCGAGCAGCTGATGGGCGTATTCCGCGACCTCGAAGCGGTTCCGGCCGCCCTCGAGTCGGCCTACCAGGAGCAGAAGAGCGCCCCGGAACCCAGTGTCGTCGTGCCGCTGGACGGAAAAGTCAGCACGGGTTAGCCCGCCTCGAACGAGCGGCGTCGCGTCAACGCGGGGCGTTGTCGCACCCGGCCGGTATTCTCGGCGCCGTGTCGATCTCGACCCGCAGGCTGTCGGCCGCGCAAGCCCGTCGAATCGCCGTTGCGGCCCAAGGTTTTACCGAGCCGCGGCCCGCCGGTCCGATCACTCGCGCCAACTTGAGGCGCTTGATATCTAGAATCCAAGTGCTGCAACTTGATTCGGTGTCGGTCGCGGTGCGCGCCCACTATGCGCCGGTGTTCAGCCGGCTCGGGCCCTACGACCGCGACGTGCTGGATCGCGCGGCGTGGGGCCCGCGCTCGGCGCGGCTGCTGGCCGAATACTGGGCGCACGAGGCCGCGCTGGTGGCCGTCGACGACTGGCCGCTGTTGCGCTGGCGAATGCGCCAGTACCGCCACGGTCGCTGGGGCACCCACATCGTCAAGGCCAACCCCCACCTCGCCGAGGACATCGTCGCCGCGGTCGCCGAACTCGGTCCCAGCACCGCCGGGCAGATCGAGGCGCACCTCGCCTCGAAATATGCCGCGCCGCGGCGCAAGAAGGGCACCTGGTGGAACCGCAGCGACGCCAAGTGGGTCGCCGAGGCGCTGTTCGCCGCCGGTGTGCTTACCACGGCCACGCGGGTGGGCTTCGCCCGCCACTATGACCTGGTCGAACGCGTGCTGCCGGCGGGCGTGCTGGCGCGGGAGGTCGACGATGAGGAGGCCCTCCGGGAACTCACGCTGCGGGCCGCCACCGCGCTCGGCGTGGGCACCGAGGCCGACATCCGCGACTACTTCCGGCTGTCGGCGCAGCAGGTCAAGCCCGCCGTCGCCGCCCTGCTGACCGCGGGGGAGATCGAGCGGGTCGAGGTCGACGGCTGGCCCGCGCCGGCCTACCTGCGCGCCGGTCGGACGGTGCCGCGCGCCGACCGCGGCACGGCGCTGTTGTGTCCGTTCGACCCGCTGATCTTCTTCCGGCCCCGCGTCGAGCGGCTCTTCGGGTTTCATTACCGCATCGAGATCTACACGCCGGCCGCCAAGCGCCAATACGGCTACTACGTGTGGCCGCTCCTGATGGATGGGCGACTGGTCGCGCGGGTGGACCTCAAGGCCGACCGGGCCGCCGACACGCTGCGCGTCATGGGCGCCTTCGGTGAACCCGGCGCCCCGCGGCCCCGCGTCGTCGAGGCGCTGGCCGGTGAACTGCGGTCCATGGCGTCGTGGCTGGGCCTGAGCGGATTCAGCGTCGCGACCCGGGGGGACCTGGCCGCCGACCTGCGGGCGGTCAGCTGATGCGGGCGACGGACAGACAGCTCAAAGACACGCTCTGGAGCGCGGCCAACAAGCTGCGCGGCTCCCTGTCGGCCAGCCAGTACAAGGACGTCATCCTCGGGCTGGTCTACCTCAAGCACGCCGCCGCCACGCAGTGGAAGTCGTTGGCGGACAACGCGGAATCGCCGAACATCGGCCGGCTCGTCGATGACGCGATGGAGGTCGCGGCGCTGCCGCGGCTCTACGAGAACCTCGACCGGCGCCGGCTCGGCGAGCTGTTGCGCTTGCTCGACGGCGCGCGGTTCGGCGAGCCGGGCCGCGGGCGGGACCTGCTGGGCGAAGTGTACGAGTACTTCCTGGGCAATTTCGCGCGCGCCGAGGGGCGGCGGGGCGGCGAATTCTTCACCCCGCCCAGCGTGGTCCGGGTTCTCGTCGAGGTGCTGGAACCGTCGAGCGGGCGGGTGTATGACCCATGCTGCGGATCCGGCGGCATGTTCGTGCAGACCGAGCGATTCATCGCCGAGCATGACGGTGACCCCGAACGGGTCACGATCTGCGGACAGGAAAGCGTCGAGCAGACCTGGCGAATGGCGAAGATGAACCTCGCCGTGCACGGCATCGACAGCACCGGCCTGGGCGCGCGGTGCGCCGACACGTTCGTCGACGACCTGCACGCCGGCGTGCAGATGGACTACGTGATGGCCAATCCGCCCTTCAACATCAGGGATTGGGTCCGCGACGAGCACGACCCACGCTGGCGGTTCGGCGTCCCGCCCGCCGGCAACGCCAACTACGCCTGGATCCAGCACATCCTGTCCAAACTGGCACCCGGCGGAAAGGCCGGCGTGGTCATGGCCAACGGCTCGATGTCGTCGAACACGTTGGGGGAGGGCGCTATTCGTGCCCGAATCGTCGATGCCGACCTGGTGTCGTGCATGGTTGCCCTGCCCGCGCAGCTGTTCCGCAGCACCTCGATTCCGGTGTGCCTGTGGTTCTTCGACACCGACAAGGGCGAGCGGTCCGGCCAGGTGTTGTTCATCGACGCGCGCGGGTTCGGCCATCTGGTGGAGCGCTCCGAAAGGGCGCTGACGGACCAAGAGATCGTCCGCATCGGCGATACCTACCGCGCGTGGCGTGGGTCGGAATCCGCCGCGAAAGCCATTATTTATCAAGATATTCCGGGATTCTGCGCCTCCGCGTCGCTCAACGACATCGCGGCGGCCGGCTACTCGCTCACGCCGGGTCGCTACGTCGGTGCGCCCGTCGCCGAGGACGACGCTGAGCCGGTCGAGCAGCGGATCGAGCGGCTGACCGCTGATCTGCTGACGGCGCTCAACGAGTCTGCGCGCCTGGAAGGCGTTGTGCGCCAACAGCTGGAACGCCTGCGATGAACACCACGCTGGGGGACCACCTGGACTTCGGTAGCGGCAGCAGGGCGCCGCGAGGAGCGCCGGGGGGACGCATTCGCGTCTACGGCGCCAATGGGGCCATCGGTTATGCCGCCGAGCACAACGCGGCCGGGCCGCTGATCGTCCTCGGGCGCGTCGGGTCGCAGTGCGGCAGTCTGCGGTACTGCGACTCCGACGCGTGGGTCACCGAGAACGCACTGGTATGCCGGGCGAAGGACCCACGCGAGACGCGGTACTGGTACTACGCGTTGCACACCTGCCGGCTGGGCGATCACCGCTCCGGGTCGGGACAGTCGCTGCTGAGCCAACGAATACTGCGCGACGTCGCGGTGCACAGCGTGGCGGCGCCCCAGCGCAGGGCGATCGCCGAGCTGCTCGGCGCCCTCGACGACAAGATCTCCGCCAACCACCGGGTGATCGAGGCCGCCGAGAACCTGATCGTGGCCATCGGCGGGTCGGTCCGCCAGCGCGTGCCGGTGTCCAGCCTGGCGAGCCGGTCGACGGCGTTCCTCGAGGTGGCCGAATTCGACGAGGTGGTCGCGCACTTCAGCCTTCCGGCCTTCGACGACGGGGCGGACCCGGGCCTGGTGAGTGCCGAGTCTCTCAGGAGCGGCAAGTTCCTGTTGTCCGGGCCATGCGTGTTGTTCGCGAAGCTCAACCCGAGGATCCCGCGAATCTGGAACGTGCCCAGGCTGCCGTCGCGAATGGCCCTGGCCAGCAGCGAGTTCGTCGTCCTGGTGCCGACGGGCGTGGACGCGTCCGCCCTGTGGTCGGCCGTGCGGCAACCGGAGGTTTCCGAATGGCTGCAGCGTCGGGTCGCCGGAACGTCGGGGAGTCATCAGCGGATCCAACCGCGCGATCTGCTGGAGGCGCGGGTCCCCGACGTCCGGCGGCTGCCCGCCGCGAAGAAGCAGACCGTCACCGGCCTGGGCGCGCTGTGCCATGCGCGCCGCGCCGAAAGCGCGCGGCTGTCCGCGTTGCGCGACGCGCTGCTGCCGCTGCTGATATCGGGTGAACTCCCGATTCGGTCACCACGTTAAGGTGAGCGCCGTGGCCGAGACCGCGCCGCTACGCGTGCAACTGATCGCCAAGACCGAGTTCCTGGCACCGCCGGACGTGCCGTGGACCACCGACACCGACGGCGGGCCGGCGCTGGTCGAATTCGCCGGCCGCGCCTGCTATCAGAGCTGGTCGAAGCCCAATCCCAAGACCGCGACCAACGCCGGCTACATCAAGCACATCATCGACGTGGGGCATTTCTCCGTGCTCGAGCACGCGAACGTGTCGTTCTACATCACCGGCGTCTCCCGGTCCCTCACGCACGAGCTGATCCGGCACCGGCATTTCTCCTTCTCGCAGCTGTCGCAGCGCTACGTGCCGGAGGGGGACTCGCACGTCGTGGTGCCCCCTGGAATGGAGGACGACCCCGAACTGCGGCGCATCCTGACCGAGGCCGCCGACGCCAGCCGGGCCACCTACGCCGAGCTGCTGGCCAAGCTGGAGGCCAAGTTCGCCGACCAGCCCAACGCCGTTTTGCGGCGCAAGCAGGCGCGGCAGGCCGCTCGGGCCGTGCTGCCGAACGCGACCGAAACCCGCATCGTCGTGACCGGTAACTACCGGGCGTGGCGTCACTTCATCGCCATGCGCGCCAGCGAGCACGCCGACGTGGAAATCCGGCGGCTGGCGATCGAGTGCCTGCGCCAGCTCGCCGACGCCGCGCCCGCGGTGTTCGCCGACTTCGAGATCTCGACCCTGGCCGACGGGACCGAGGTGGCCACCAGCCCGCTGGCGACCGAAGCCTGAGATTTCCGACCGTCAACGCACGTCCGCGCCGTTGCTAAAGAGCTTGCCGCCGCCAGGTAACCTGAAGACCGTGAGCACCGTCGGATTCGACGCCCCGGCCCGGTTGGGAACCGTGCTGACCGCGATGGTGACACCGTTCGCCTCCGACGGTTCCCTGGACACCGCCGCCGCCGCGCAACTGGCGAACCATCTGGTCGACGCCGGATGCGACGGCCTGGTCGTCTCCGGAACCACCGGTGAGTCGCCGACCACCACCGACGACGAGAAGCGGGAGCTGTTGCGCGTCGTGCTGGAGGCCGTGGGCGATCGCGCCCGGGTCATCGCCGGCGCGGGCACATATGACACCGCTCACAGCGTCCGGCTGGCCCAGGCCTGCGCGGCCGAGGGCGCCCACGGGCTGCTGGTGGTCACGCCCTACTACTCGAGGCCGCCGCAGAGCGGGCTGATCGCGCACTTCACCGCCGTCGCCGACGCGACCGAGTTGCCGGTGCTGCTCTACGACATTCCGCCGCGGTCGGTAGTGCCGATCGAACCGGACACGCTCCGCGCGTTGGCGTTGCATCCCAACATCGTCGGCGTCAAGGACGCCAAGGCGGACCTGCACGGCGGCGGCCAGATCATGGCCGAGACGGGACTGGCCTACTACTCCGGCGACGACGCGCTCAACCTGCCGTGGCTGGCCATGGGCGCCACCGGATTCATCAGTGTGATCTCGCATCTGGCTGCGGGTCAGCTCCGGGAGATGTTGTCCGCCTTCGCGTCCGGCGACATCGCGACGGCCCGCAAGATCAACGGCACCGTCGCCCCGTTGTGCGACGCCATGAGCCGGCTGGGCGGCGTGACGCTGTCCAAGGCGGGTCTGCGCCTGCAGGGCATCGAGGTTGGCGATCCCCGGTTGCCGCAGATGCCGGCCACGCCCGCTCAGCTCGACGCGCTGGCCGCCGATATGCGCGCGGCGTCGGTGCTGCGGTGATCGCAGAGGGTGGCCGATAAGTGGATGTAGACCTCGCCCCTCCTGGTCCGTTGACCACTGGTGGGTTGCGGGTCACCGCGCTGGGCGGCATCAGCGAAATCGGCCGCAACATGACGGTTTTCGAGCACCTCGGCCGGCTGTTGATCATCGACTGCGGGGTGATGTTCCCCACCCACGACGAGCCCGGTGTGGACCTGATCCTGCCGGACCTGCGCCATATCGAGGACCGGCTCGACGACATCGAGGCGCTGGTGCTGACCCACGCGCACGAGGATCACATCGGCGGCATCCCGTTCCTGCTCAAGCTGCGTCCCGATATCCCGGTCGTCGGGTCGAAGTTCACCCTGGCGCTGGTGGCGGCGAAATGCCGTGAGCACCGGCTCAAGCCGGTGTTCGTCGAGGTGACCGAGGGGCAGCGCAGCACGCACGGCGTCTTCGAGTGCGAATACTTCGCCGTCAACCACTCCATCCCGGATGCGCTGGCGATCGCCGTGCACACCGGCGCGGGAACGGTCTTGCACACCGGTGACATCAAGCTCGACCAGCTTCCTCTCGACGGCCGGCCCACCGATCTGCCCGGGATGTCCCGGCTCGGTGACGCCGGGGTGGACCTGTTCCTCTGTGACTCGACCAATTCCGAGATCCCGGGCGTGGGGCCGTCGGAAAGCGAGGTGGGGCCGACGCTGCATCGCCTGATCCGGGGTGCCGAGGGCCGTGTCATCGTGGCGTGCTTTGCCTCCAACGTGGACCGGGTGCAGCAGATCATCGACGCCGCGGTCGCTTTGGGCCGGCGCGTGTCCTTCGTGGGGCGCTCGATGGTGCGCAACATGGGCATCGCCCGCGAGCTCGGGTTCCTGCGGGTGGCCGATTCCGACGTGATCGACATCGGCGCGGCCGAGATGATGCCGCCCGAGCGGGTCGTGCTGATCACCACCGGCACCCAGGGCGAGCCCATGTCGGCGCTGTCGCGGATGTCGCGCGGCGAGCATCGCAGCATCACGCTGACGGCGGGCGACCTGATCGTGCTGGCCTCGTCGTTGATCCCCGGCAACGAGGAGGCGGTCTACGGCGTGATCGACTCGCTCGCCAAGA
The DNA here is from genome assembly GCF_001907675.1 of Mycobacterium paraffinicum. Lineage (GTDB taxonomy): Bacteria > Actinomycetota > Actinomycetes > Mycobacteriales > Mycobacteriaceae > Mycobacterium > Mycobacterium paraffinicum_A. The sequence continues at coordinate 67,126 of NZ_MPNT01000018.1, read as the reverse complement.
TCGGTGCCCGCGTCGTCACCAATGCTCAAGCCCGCGTGCATGTTTCGGGCCACGCGTACGCCGGTGAGCTGTTGTTCCTCTACAACGGCGTGCGGCCGCGAAACGTCATGCCGGTGCACGGCACCTGGCGGATGCTGCGCGCCAACGCCAAGCTGGCGGCCAGTACCGGGGTGCCGGAGGAGTCGATCCTGTTGGCCGAGAACGGCGTCAGCGTCGACCTGGTGGCCGGCACGGCGTCGATCGCCGGGGCGGTGCCGGTCGGCAAGATGTTCGTCGACGGGTTGATCAGCGGCGACGTCGGCGACATCACGCTGGGCGAACGGCTCATCCTGTCATCGGGATTCGTCGCGGTGACCGTGGTCGTCCAGCGCGGTACCGGGCGTCCGGTGGCCGTGCCGCACCTGTATTCCCGCGGGTTCTCGGAGGATCCCAAGGCGCTGGAACCCGCCGGGCGCCGGGTCGAGGCGGAGCTGGAACTGCTCGCCGCCGACAACATCACCGACCCGGGCCGCATCGCCCAGGCCGTGCGCCGCACCGTCGGCAAGTGGGTGGGCGAGACCTACCGGCGGCAACCGATGATCGTGCCGACGGTCATCGAGGTCTGAAGTCGGCGTCACCAGATATAGACCGCTGCGACCCAGGCGGCGCGTCGTCGCAGACGTTTATGTGTCGCGGCAGCGTTCGCTAGATCTTCTCGGCGTAGACCGACCATTCCAGTTGCGAGGCCTTGAGTTTGCGACCGGTGGGCTGCACGTATCGCTGGACGAGTTCGTCGGGGCCGGCCTGCTCCAGCAGTCGCCACCCGTATTCCGCGATGAACGCGGCGACCGCGTCGGGCTGTAAGCCGAAGCGCCACAACTTGCGGACGCTGCGATAGAGCGTGCGGGTGCCGTATCGATTCGTGCCGTCGATGAAATCCCGCCGGACGTAGGTGAATACCAGACGGCTGCCGGGCGCGGCCGCGCGCAGCCCCTCCAGCGTCCGCCGGACGGTCGCTTCGCTCAGGTATTGGGTGACGCCCTCGCAGATGAAGAATGCCCGGTAGTCGGTGCGGTAGCCGTGCTCGGCGAGGGCGGTGAGCAGGTCGTCGCGCTCGAGGTCCAACGCCACCTGACGGACCGACATCGGCGGCCCGCCCAGCACCCGCCGGACCGTCTTGAGCTTCCTGGCGACGTTGACCGGCAGGTCGACCTCGAAGACGGGGATGCGGATCTGCCGCGTCAGCAGGTAGGCGCGGGTGTCCAGTCCGGCGCCGAGGATGACGACCGCGTCGATGCCGTCGAGCGCCTCGGCCAGCTTGTCGCCGATAAAACGCTTGCGGCAGGCCAGATTCGCCCACAGCCCCCGGCCCGACCACTCGGATCCGCGCATCATCAGGCGCCGCACCGGCCCGGCGCGTGTCGCCGCGACAAGCAATCGCAGCGGCGCCGGCAGGAAGAGTTCCGCCAGGTCGTCGTCCACCAAGCGGCGGCCCGGTGGCTCGTTCTGTTCGATGGCGGCCAGCACCATCGGCCCAAAGGCGGTCTGTGCGGCGGAGTTTCGTGCCATTCGACTACTTGTTCAAGAAGCCGGCATCGACCGGCAACGTCACGCCGGTGATGTAGCGGGCCTGGTCGCTCACCAGCCACGCCACCGCGTTGGCGACGTCCTCGACGTCCAGCACCTCCACCGGCATGGCGTTGCCCATGGCGCCGGGGGTGTCGGTCGCGGCGGCCATCTTGGCCAGCCATTCCCGGGTGAACTCGTTGTTGATCATCGGGGTCTCGACACCCGAGGGGTGTATCGAGTTGACCCGAATATATTGGGTGGCAAGCAGATTGGCGTATACCCGCATCAATCCCACCACGCCGTGCTTGGCGGCGGCGTACCCGACCGAACCGGCGTCCGGGCTGCCGACGCCGGCCAGCCCGGCGCTGGAACTGATCAGCACAATCGAGCCCCCGGTGCCCTGCTTGACCATGGTCGGAATGGCGGCCTTGATGGTGTTGTACACGCCGGTGAGGTTGACGTCGATGACGTCGCGCCAGCCGTCGTCACCCGATTGCATCGGTGCGATGCCGGCGTTGGCGACCACGATGTCGAGCCGGCCGAACTCGTCGAGGCCGGCCTGCAGGGCGGCCGACAGCGACGCCCGGTCGCGGACGTCGCCGCGAGCGGCCACGATGCGCGAGCCCGTGTCCTCGACCAGCTTGACGGTTTGCGCCAGGTCTTCCTCGGTGGCCAGCGGGTAGGGGACGCTGGCGATCTGGTCGCACAGGTCGACCGCGATGATGTCCGCGCCGTCGGCGGCCAGCCGCACCGCGTGCGCGCGACCCTGGCCGCGCGCCGCTCCGGTGATGAAGGCGACTTTGCCCTCGAGTGGCCCGGTCATCAGGGCCGCAGCTGACCCTTGTCGGGGTCGCCCGCGGGCACCGGCTGCAGCATCTTGATGTCGGGCGCCCCGGCCAGGTGCTCGCCGGCCGCGCCGAACATCTTGCCGATGGCCGGTGCGGTGCTGTGGGCCTTGAGCGCCTCTTCGTCGGCCCACTGCTCGACGAACACGAAGGTCTCGCCCGATTGGTGAAGAGAGTACAACTGGCAACCCGGTTCGTTGTGCACTTCCTCCACTGCCTGCGTGAGGATGTCGCGGACTGCGTCGACCGATTCCGGTTTGACGGTCAAGGTGGCAACGACGACGACGGGCATGCTGGGGCCTCCTGGGGGCTAACGGGGTGGGTGACGTGCATGACTTCCGGCACCGGTTGTCACCCTACTCACGCGGCGTCGCGTCCCTCCCGTCAGCTGGCTCACATGACCAAACCGTTACCAGTGTGGCGGGTGGTGTAGATGATGTCGATGCGACTACCCTTGCCGACATGGCTAACAAGACCGCCGCCCGCTCCAAAGCTCGAACGAGCAGGTCAAAGGCCACGTCGCGGAGTGGCTCGGGTCGCGCGCGGCCGGCGGCACCCCGCAAGCGGCCGAGCAGGCCCGCGAAACGGCGCAACCAGTCGCTGCTGGTGGCCGCCGGGCTGACCGGCGGCCGCGCCCTGCGTGCCACCTGGCTGATGGCCGCGCGCAGCACCGGCGGCGCGGCCCGGTCGATCGGGCGGGCCCGCGATATCGACCCGGGGCACCGCCGCGACGGGATCGCGCTGATGCTGCTCGGGCTTTCCGTCGTGGTCGCCGCGAGTTCGTGGTTCAACGCCGCGCGGCCGGTCGGCGCGTGGGTCGACACGCTGTTGCGCACCTTTGTCGGCGCCGGCGTGCTGGCGCTCCCGGTCGTCACCGCCGCGGTGGCCGTGACGCTGATGCGAACCCAGCCCAATCCCGACGCACGCCCCCGGCTGATCCTGGGCGGCACCCTGATCGCGCTGTCGGTGCTCGGCCTGCGGCACCTGTGGTCCGGCTCGCCCGAGGACCCCGAGGCGCGCCGCCACGCGGCGGGATTCATCGGCTTCGCGATCGGCGGCCCGCTGTCGGACGGGTTGACGGCCTGGATCGCCGCGCCCCTGTTGTTCATCGGTTTCATGTTCGGCCTGCTGTTGCTGACCGGAACCACGATCCGCGAGGTGCCCGACGCGGTCCGCGCCATGTTCGGCGCCCGGCTGGTCGGCGACGACGAGTACGACGAGTACGACGACTATGACGACTACGCGGATTCCGCTGTGGCCGAAGACTTCTACGACGAGAGCTCGCTTCCCGAAGAGGAGCCGCAGGCCTGGCCGACGGCCGACCCGGCCCCGGCCCTGCGGGACAACGAGGACGACATCCCCACCACGCCGGAGCCGGCCATCGGCAAGGGCCGCCGGCGCGACAAGAAGAAGACCGAGGTGCTGGACCGGGTCGTCGAAGGCCCCTACACGCTGCCCTCGATGAACCTGCTCATCGCCGGCGACCCGCCGAAGAAGCGCAGCGCCGCCAACACCGTCATGTCCGACGCCATCAGCGAGGTCCTGACCCAGTTCAAGGTCGACGCCGCCGTCACCGGCTGCACCCGCGGGCCGACCGTCACCCGCTACGAGGTCGAGCTGGGCCCGGGCGTCAAGGTGGAGAAGATCACCGCGCTGCAGAAGAACATCGCCTACGCGGTGGCCACCGAGAGCGTGCGCATGCTGGCGCCGATCCCCGGCAAGTCCGCCGTCGGCATCGAGGTGCCCAACACCGACCGGGAAATGGTGCGGCTGGCCGACGTGCTCACCGCGCCGTCGACCCGCCGCGACCACCACCCGCTGGTGATCGGGCTGGGCAAGGACATCGAGGGCGACTTCATCTCGGCCAATCTGGCCAAGATGCCGCACCTGCTGGTCGCCGGCTCCACCGGTTCGGGTAAGTCCAGCTTCGTCAACTCCATGCTGGTGTCGCTGCTGACCCGGGCCACCCCCGAGGAGGTCAGGATGATCCTGATCGACCCGAAGATGGTGGAGCTGACGCCGTACGAGGGCATTCCGCACCTGATCACCCCGATCATCACGCAGCCCAAGAAGGCCGCCGCCGCGCTGGCCTGGCTGGTCGAGGAGATGGAGCAGCGCTACCAGGACATGCAGGCCTCCCGGGTGCGCCACATCGACGACTTCAACGAGAAGGTCCGGTCGGGGGCCATCACCGCGCCGCTGGGCAGCCAGCGCGAATACCGGCCCTACCCGTACATCGTCGCGATCGTCGACGAGCTGGCCGACCTGATGATGACCGCTCCCCGCGACGTCGAGGACGCAATCGTGCGGATCACCCAGAAGGCCCGGGCGGCGGGCATCCACCTGGTGCTGGCCACCCAGCGCCCGTCGGTGGACGTCGTCACCGGCCTGATCAAAACCAACGTGCCGTCGCGGCTCGCGTTCGCCACCTCGTCGCTCACCGACAGCCGGGTGATCCTGGACCAGGCCGGCGCCGAGAAGCTGATCGGCATGGGCGACGGCCTGTTCCTGCCGATGGGCGCGAGCAAGCCGCTGCGCCTGCAGGGCGCCTACATCACCGACGAGGAGATCCAGGCCGTTGTCGGGGCCTGCAAAGAGCAGGCCGAGCCCGAATACACCGACGGCGTCACCACCGCCAAGCCGACCGGCGAGCGCACCGACGTCGACCCGGACATCGGCGACGACATGGACGTGTTCTTGCAGGCGGTCGAGCTTGTGGTGTCCAGCCAGTTCGGCTCCACCTCGATGCTGCAGCGCAAGCTGCGGGTTGGCTTCGCCAAGGCCGGCCGGCTGATGGACCTGATGGAGACGCGCGGCATCGTCGGGCCGAGCGAGGGATCCAAGGCGCGCGAGGTGCTGGTCAAGCCCGACGAGCTGGCCGGAACGCTGGCGTTGATCCGGGGCGGCAGCGACGCCGACGGCGGCGATCCCGAGCCCGATTTCTAGCGCCGACTGTGCGGCCAGCCGCACGTTGGACGTCGACTGTGCGGCCAGCCGCACGTTCGGCGGGCAAGTCCGCCACTACAGCACCAGCAGCATGCGGGAGTTGCCCAGGATGTTGGGCTTGACATAGCTCAGATCCAGGAACTCGGCGACACCGATGTCGTAGGAGCGGCACATCTCCTCGAACACCTCGGCGGTAACCGGCGTCCCCTCGATCTCGGTGAACCCGTGCTTGCCGAAGAACTCGGTCTCGAACGTGAGCACGAACAGCCGTTTGAGCTGCAGCTCGCGCGCGACCTCCAGCAACCGGTCGACGATCGCGTGGCCGATGCCGTGGCCGGTCATCGCCGGGTCGACCGCGACGGTGCGGATCTCGCCCAGGTCGGACCACATCACGTGCAGCGCGCCGCAACCGACCACGGCGCCCTCGCGCTCGGCCACCCAGAACTCCTGGACCGCCTCGTACAGCGTCACCAGGTTCTTCTCGAGCAGGATCTTGCCGGCGTAGGTGTCGACGAGCTGCTTGATGGCGGGGACGTCGGAGGTTCGCGCGCGTCGCACCAAGCAGTCCTGCGAACTATCGGTCACGGCTAACAGTATCGGCATCGGGCAGGGGTGCGCTGGTCAACAGTTATTCTGTTGCAGTGTCGGGGCAGCCGCAAACGGGTCCGCTAATGGGACCGCCAGGCCGCGTCCACATCGCAAATCTCGCTAACACCCTGACGTTGCTGCGGCTGGTGTTGGTTCCAATCTTCCTGCTCGCGCTGTTCGCCAAGGACGGTCACGACGTCGTCTTCCGGATCGTGGCTTTCGTGATTTTCGCGCTCGCCTGCATCACGGATCGGTTGGACGGCCTGCTGGCCCGCAACTACGGCATGGCAACCGAATTCGGGGCGTTCGTCGATCCGATCGCCGACAAGACGCTCGTCGGGTCGGCGCTGATCGGCCTGTCGATGCTCGGTGACCTGCCCTGGTGGGTCACCGTGGTGATCCTGGCCCGCGAGCTCGGGGTGACCGTGCTGCGGCTGGCCGTGATCCGCCGCGGGGTCATCCCGGCCAGCTGGGGCGGCAAGGTCAAGACCGTGGTGCAGGTGCTGGCGATCGGCCTGTTCGTCCTGCCGTTGTCGGGGCCGCTGCGGGTGGCGGCGGCGGTGGTGATGGGGGTGGCCATCGTGCTCACGATCGTCACCGGCATCGACTACGTGGTGTCGACCGTGCGGGAAGTGCGCCGGACGCGCGACTGATTCGGCATTAGCTGAAACGGGAACCAAGACCCCGCCCGCCGCGTTTCATCTTGTGAGCGCCTGCAGTCGCGGTCGATGCGTGCCGAGCAGGCTCACTGGACGAAGGAGGGCAGGAATGCCGTCATTAGTGCGCGAGGTCATCGGCGACGTGCTGCGTGAGGCTCGCATGACGCAGGGCCGGACGCTGCGCGAAGTGTCCGACTCGGCGCGAGTGAGCCTCGGATACCTGTCCGAGGTGGAACGTGGGCGCAAGGAGCCGTCCAGCGAGCTGCTCAACGCGATCTGCGAGGCCTTACAGGTTCCGCTGTCGTCAGTGCTGACCGACGCCGGCGAGCGGATGGCCGGCCAGGAACGGGCGCGCGAACGCGTGGCCCACAGCGCTCCCGCCGACGGGCTGCGTGGCGCCAGCATCGATGCCGAGACCAAGGTCGTCATCCCGCCGGTGGCGTCGCTGGCGATCGCCTGAGCGAAACCGGGCGCAAGGATCGACGGCCAGGGGTAGGGCGATCGGCGCTGACCCATTAAATTGAGCGACAAGCGCCGGCCCGGCCCGGGATCATCCGGCCTACAAGAAGCGAAGGTGGAGCTCACTCATGGCCAATCCGTTCGTCAAAGCGTGGAAGTACCTGATGGCGCTGTTCAACGCGAAGATCGACGAGCACGCCGACCCCAAGGTGCAGATCCAGCAGGCCATCGAGGAGGCGCAACGCACTCACCAGGCGCTGACCCAGCAGGCCGCCCAGGTGATCGGCAACCAGCGCCAACTGGAGATGCGCCTGAACCGGCAACTCGCCGACATCGAAAAACTGCAGGTCAACGTCCGCCAGGCGCTGACCTTGGCCGACCAGGCCACCGCAGCCGGCGACGCCGCCAAGGCCGCCGAGTACAACAACGCCGCCGAGGCGTTCGCGGCGCAGCTGGTGACCGCTGAGCAGAGCGTCGAGGACCTCAAGACGCTGCACGACCAGGCGCTGAGCGCGGCCGCTCAGGCCAAGAAGGCGGTCGAGCAGAACGCGATGGTGCTGCAGCAGAAGATTGCCGAGCGCACCAAGCTGCTCAGCCAGCTCGAGCAGGCGAAGATGCAGGAACAGGTGAGCGCCTCGCTGCGCTCGATGAGCGAGATCGCTGCGCCGGGCAACGTGCCCAGCCTCGACGAGGTGCGCGACAAGATCGAACGCCGCTACGCCAACGCGATCGGATCGGCCGAGCTCGCCCAGGGCTCGGTGCAGGGCCGCATGCTCGAGGTCGAGCAGGCCGGCGTCCAGATGGCCGGCCACTCCCGGCTCGAGCAGATCCGCGCCTCGATGCGCGGCGAAGCGTTGCCTACCGGTGGCACGCCCGCCGCCGGAGCCACTCCCCAGGCGGCTCCCGCACCCGCCGAGACGACTGGGGGCGCGGCCACCGAGAAGCCCTTTGGCCAGTAGCCGGCGCGTCATGGCGGTGAGCGAGACACGGGGCGGGCTCTGGCGCACGTTGCTGGGGCGGGGATTGGCCACCGCCGCCGACCTATCCGGCCTGGTGGCCCAAAAGCTCAGCGCCGCAGCGGATCCCCGTGCGCGGCTGTTGCGGCAGCGTCGCCGCGCGCTGCGGTGGGGGCTGATATTCGCCGTCGGCTGCGTGTTCTGGGCGGCGGTGACGATGCTGCTGGCGGCGTGGGGGTGGTTCGCGTTGCTGCTGGAGATCACCGGCGCTGTCGCGGTCGTCATGGCCGTCCCGGCGACGCTGCTGTTGCTGCGCTACCGGTGGTTGCGTTCCGAGCCGCTGCCCACGCCCCGCCCGTCGAACGTGCGACGGCTACCGCCGCCCGGCTCGGCGGCGCGGCCCGCGATGTACGCGCTGGGCGCCTCCGAGCGCGGATTCCTCTCCCTGCTGAACGTGATCGAGCGGGGTTCGATGTTGCCGACCGCCGAAATACGCGACCTGACCGCGGCGGCCAACAAGAGCTCGGCGGCCATGGCGGCCACCGCCGCGGAGGTGGTGTCGATGGAGCGGGCGGCCCAGTCCAGCGAATCGTCCCGAACCTATCTGGTGCCCACGATCAACGCGTTCACCGCGCAGCTGAGCGCCGGTGTTCGCCAGTACAACGAAATGGTCACCGCGGCAGCGCAATTGGTGTCCTCCGCCAACGGCGATCAGTTGGCGGCCGCGCAGCGCTACCGCGCCGAGCTGACCGGGGCCACCGACCGGCTGGTCGGCTGGGCGCAGGCGTTTGACGAACTCGGCGGTCTGCGCGGAGCCAGCTAGAACGTCGCCTTCAGCGACGGCAGCACCACCGCCGCCAGGCCACGGATGGTGGCCTTGAACATGTCGAATAAGTCAAAGTAATCCCGCCACAACGTGATTCGTCCGTCGTGGACCTCGAACACCCCGCACACCCAGAACTGAAGCCGCAGCGGGCCGAAGATCAGGGCGTCGGTGCGCTCGGTGAGCACCGCCCCGCCGTCGGCGGCGATGCGGTGGATCTTCACCTCGAAGGCGGCGCGGCCGTTCATCCGGCGAAACAGCTTCATGGCCCTGGCACGGCCATGAATCGTCGGCAGCCCGACATTTTCGTAGACGAGGTTGTCGTCCAGTGCCGCGTCGGCGGCGTCGTAATCGGCGTCCTGCAGGGCGTTCAGGAAGGTCTCGACCGTGCGGGTGTTCGCAACGGTTGTCCCGGTCAGCTCGGTCATGATCGCCAGCGTAGGCGAGCGTGGCGGTCGCGTGCTGTGGCAGGGTAAGGCCGATGCGTGTCGCCGTGGTCGCCGGGCCGGATCCCGGGCACTCGTTTCCCGCGATTGCGCTCTGCCAACGCTTCGCCCGGGCCGGTGACGAGCCCACGCTGTTCACCGGGGCCGAATGGGTCGACACCGCCCGTGCCGTCGGCATCGACGCCGCCCCGCTGGACGGGCTGGTGGCCACCGACCTCGACGTCGACGCCGGCGCGCGAATCCATCGGCGCGCGGCGCGGATGGCAGTCCTCAACGTGCCGGCGCTGCGCGAGCTGGCGCCCGACCTGGTGGTTTCCGACGTCATCACCGCCGGGGGTGGCATGGCCGCCGAGCTGTTGGACATCCCGTGGGTCGAGCTCGACCCGCATCCGCTGTATCTGCCCTCGAAGGGGTTGCCGCCGATCGGCAGCGGGCTGGCGCCGGGCACCGGCATCCGCGGCCGGCTCCGCGACACCACGATGCGGGCGCTCACCGCGCGGTCCTGGCGCGCGGGCCTACGGCAACGTGCCGCCGTCCGGGTCGAGATCGGGCTGCCGGCGCACGACCCCGGGCCGCTGCGGCGGCTGATCGCAACCCTGCCCGCCCTCGAGGTTCCCCGGCCGGACTGGCCGGCGGAGGCCGTGGTGGTGGGCCCACTGCACTTCGAACCGACCGATCGGGTGCTGGACATCCCGGCCGGCTCCGGGCCCGTGGTCGTGGTGGCGCCGTCGACCGCGTCGACCGGGACCGAGGGTCTGGCCGAAATCGCGCTGGCTCGCCTGCGGCCGGGGGAGACGCTGCCCGCCGGCTCGCGGTTGGTGATCTCCCGGCTGGGCGGGGCGGATTTGGAGGTGCCGCCGTGGGCGGTGGTCGGGCTGGGCAGCCAGGTCGAGTTGCTGACGCGTGCCGACCTGGTCATCTGTGGCGGTGGGCACGGCATGGTGGCCAAGACCCTGTTGGCGGGGGTGCCGCTGGTAGCGGTGCCCGGCGGCGGGGATCAGTGGGAGATCGCCAACCGGGTGGTCCGGCAGGGCAGCGGGCGGCTGGTCCGGCCACTGACCGGCGAGGCGTTGGTGGCCGCCGTCAACGAGGTGCTTTCGTCGCCTCGGTATCGGCAGGCCGCGCAGACCGCCGCCGCTAGCATCGCCGGTGTGGCCGATCCGGTGCGGGTGTGCCACGACGCGCTCGCTCTGACGGGCTGATGGCCAAGGCCGCGCAAAGGAGGGCATCGCCATTGAAGGCAGTGAAATCGATCGCGGCCGGCGGCCTGCTTCTCGCCTTGATGTTCAGTTCGGGCGTCGCACGCGCCGACAGCGGCGACGAGCAGCAGGCGTGCCAATTGATGGACGACCCGGCCGCCGCCGAGCAGGGCTATGCGCCGGCCGAGTACGCCTTCATGCAGTTGCGCTCGCGGATGTCGGCGCAGCGGGCACGGACCACCATGTCCGAGGCCGTGCAGGACTATTGCCCCAATCACCTGATCGACCTGCCGGCGAGCTGGCGGTGACGCGGCCGGTGTCCGATCGGCGCCCGGTGGGTATCTTGCTGGCGTGCGGCTAACGGAATTCAACGAGCGGGTCGTCCTGCGATTCGGTGCGGCCTACGGGTCTTCGGTGCTGGCGGACCATGTGCTGACCGGTTTCGGCGGCCGCACCGCCGCCCAGGCGATCGAGGACGGGGTCGAGCCCCGCGACGTGTGGCGCGCCCTGTGCGTCGACTTCGACGTCCCGCGCGACCAGTGGTGACTGCCTATTCGTAGGGCGGGTATTCGTGCTGCCGCAGTAGCGCCGCCAGGTGGACCGCGTTGCGGGCCGCCGTTTCGGTCGTGGCCGCCACCGCTTCGGGCACGTCGTCGAGGTCGTTGAAATCCGTCCCCTGCATGGCCTCGCCGTTCCAGTAGGTGCACCCCTGCGCGGGGATCGAGAAACCGATGTCGTTCAGCGCCTGAAAAAGGTCGGCGACGATCTTGTGTGCGCCGTCTTCGTTTCCCACCACCGCCGCGAGCGCGACTTTGCCCACCATCCGGGGCCGTCCGGCGTCGTCCTTGTCTGAGATCGCGGCGTCGAGGCGCTCCAGAACGCGCTGCGCGACACTGGACATATGGCCGACCCATGTGGGCGTCGACAGCACCACGATGTCCGCCGCGCTGATCTTCTCCAGCAGCGCCGGCCACTCGTCGCCCGGGCCCATGTCGGCCTCCACGCCAGGCAGCAACGCCAGGTCCACGCAGCGCACCTTCTCGGTGCCGACCCCCGCGCCGCGCAGTTGGGCGAGCACCTGATCGGCGATCAGCTCGCTGCTCGACGGCGCCGGGCTCTTCTTCAACGAACAGGTCAGCGCAAGGGCTCGCAGGGATGTCTCGGTGGGCATGGTGCTCAGATACCCTTGCGCGAGTGGGGCAAACGACGGGGCGCCCGAGTCCGGTCCGACGGTGACCTCTCGAAGACGCAGTCGCCGCAGACGGATCCGCCGGGCAGGCGGTAGAAGAGACAGCAACTACGGCGTCTGAAGCCCAGGGACGGACCGGTGAGCACACCCGATCCGGCCAGCACGCCGGTGCCCAGCAGCGCATGGACCGTCTCGGCGATCGGCGCGCCCAGGTCGGGCCGCACGACGAGCAGTGCGCGGGCCGCTCCGACCAGCGCGGACGCGACGTTGCCCGCGAGCAGGGCGGGCGCCAACCCCACTCGCAGACCGGCGGCAAGCGGTTGCATGTGCTCTTGCACGACCAACCGGTACAGCGCGTTCGGTGAGCTGACCGGGATCCCGACCGGCGCGGGCAACCGCAGTCGCGCCCCGTCGTCGGCGCGTTGCAGGTCGCCCAGGTCGGGGACGACGCCGTGGCCCAGCGCGCACGCGAGCACGGGTGACCATAGGCGGGTGGCGTGTCCGAGGTGAACCAGCGAGGCGCCGATCCGCAGATCCGTCGTGTGATAGCGCCGGGCGGTGGCCTCGACCAAGTCGGTGAACCCGTCGGCGTAGGACTGCCGGACCGGGTGCCACCCGGCCGCGTCACCGCCCACGGTCAGCGCGAAAAACCCTTGGTAGGAAGATATTTCGGCCAGCTCGGCGGAGATGTCTCGCACGTTCATGTATGCACAACCAGGCCTCTCCAGGGAAATCCGCCCCAGTTGTCGTGAGGAGGCGCCGACGGTGAGTATCCGGCTCCCGGGAGGGGACCATCCCGGTCACGGTGGCGGGACCGCACCGGATTCACACCGGTTTCCTCGGGCGCTGTGGGCCCCGTCAGCGCGTTTCGGTGGCAAATGTTGCCACACGCGAGCGGGTTCGGCGTGTCCGCTTGAATCGAACAGGTGTTCGGCTACTGTGGGGAACGTTCGGCGAGTCAACTTGTCGGTGGCCTTCTCTAGTGTCACGGCCAACCGACCGATACCGGTCACCGAACACACCGAACCATAGGAGAGGCACCATGACGCAAGCCCCCGACCGCGAGAAGGCTCTCGAACTGGCGATGGCCCAGATCGAGAAGAGCTACGGCAAAGGCTCGGTGATGCGTCTCGGCGACGAGATGCGTCAGCCGATCTCGGTCATCCCGACCGGATCCATCGCACTGGACGTGGCCCTGGGCATCGGCGGGCTGCCCCGCGGCCGGGTGGTGGAGATCTACGGCCCGGAATCCTCGGGTAAGACCACCGTCGCCCTGCACGCGGTGGCCAACGCTCAGGCCGCCGGCGGCGTCGCGGCGTTCATCGACGCCGAGCACGCCCTGGATCCGGACTACGCCAAGAAGCTCGGCGTCGACACCGATTCCCTGCTGGTCAGCCAGCCCGACACGGGGGAGCAGGCCCTCGAGATCGCCGACATGCTGATCCGCTCCGGCGCGCTGGACATCCTGGTCATCGACTCGGTGGCGGCCCTGGTGCCGCGCGCCGAGCTCGAGGGCGAGATGGGCGACAGCCATGTCGGGCTGCAGGCCCGGCTGATGAGCCAGGCGTTGCGGAAAATGACTGGCGCGCTGAACAATTCGGGCACCACCGCGATCTTCATCAACCAGCTGCGCGAGAAGATCGGGGTGATGTTCGGCAGCCCCGAAACCACCACGGGTGGAAAGGCGTTGAAGTTCTACGCGTCGGTTCGCATGGACGTGCGCCGGATCGAGACCCTCAAGGACGGCACCAACGCGGTGGGCAACCGCACCCGGGTCAAGGTCGTCAAGAACAAGGTGGCGCCGCCGTTCAAGCAGGCCGAGTTCGACATCCTCTACGGCAGGGGGATCAGCCGGGAGGGCTCGCTGATCGACATGGGGGTGGAGCAGGGCTTCATCCGCAAGTCGGGTTCCTGGTTCACCTATGAGGGCGAGCAGCTCGGCCAGGGCAAGGAGAACGCCCGCACTTTCTTGATGGACAACGCCGACATCGCCAACGAGATCGAGAAGAAGATCAAGGAAAAGCTTGGCATTGGTGCGGTTGTGACCGATGACGACGTCCTGCCCGCCCCCGTCGATTTCTGAGCCCTCTCGCGAGGAGCAGGCGCGCACCCTGTGCTTGCGCCTGCTCACCGTGAGGGCGCGCACCCGCGCCGAGCTGCACGGCCAACTGGCGAAACGGGGCTACCCCGAGGACGTCAGCGCCGCCGTGCTCGACCGCCTCGCCGCCGTCGGCCTGGTCGATGACGCCGACTTCGCGCAGCAGTGGGTGCAGTCGCGCCGCGCGAAGGCCGGCAAGAGCAAGAGGGCCCTGGCCGCCGAGTTGCACACCAAGGGCGTCGACCGCGACGTGATCGCCTCGGCGCTGTCCGAAATCGACGCCGGCGCCGAACGGGACCGGGCCGAGGAGTTGGTGCGGGCCAAGCTGCGCCGCGAGACGTTGGACGGCGACGACGCGCGGGTGACCCGCAGGCTCGTCGGAATGTTGGCGCGTCGCGGCTACAGCCAGAACCTGGCGTGCGAGGTCGTCCTTGCCGAATTGGCCGCTGAACGCGAACGTAGGCGGGTCTAGGTCGCTCCGATACTCGGCCCTAGACCGCCGCCGCAGTAAACGCTGCGGTTGAGCCCGCGATCTCGACAACGAAGTAGAACCACACCGGATACAGCGGAGTGCCCGTATCGACAAGCCGGGACACCACACGGCCCAACGCCATTCCGGCCAGTGCTGCTCCCACGGCCACCAAGACGCCGGGACGGAGGTGGGGTTGGGTCAACGCGGCGACAAGTGCGGTCGCCACAGCGAGCCCGAATCCGCCGTATACGGCCCTGACTTCGGATCGGGTCTGTGGCGTCGCGACTGCAAATCCGAACGGGCTAAGGATCGCACCCGGTGCTACCAGCGCGTATATCCCCATGCCGAAAAAGAACGCTGCGAGCAGGCAGATCAGGGATGTTGTCATGTGGCCTCCGTGTAGTGGTTCGATGGAATGATGGCAACCCTCCGAACAGCTGCACTTCCGGAAAGTGGCTGCCCGACACTGTGGATCAGGCCGGGACAAGCGGTGTTCTTAGGTCCTGCCATGAACCTCGATCCCCATTTCGGATCCGTCACATGTCTCGCAATCGGAGTCGACAACGCATTTTCGGTCGAGTCGGCGACATCCGCACCGGAGCCCGTGCGCAGCGCGTTGATCGCCCCTCGAGTACGTCATCGACTGCGATCGCCCGGCGGAAGGATGGTGTTTTGCTATCTGGATCCAGGATCTGATCGTGAGCAAGCCGTGCGGGAACGCATGACGGCTGGGGACCATCTCGTAAGTTCCGGACATGGTGCCGAGATGGATCTGGCCCATGCTGCGGAGCGGCTACCGGAGGACTATTCGATTAGTCACTGGCTGGATCTCGCAGGTGCGGAAGTAATCTGGCCCGCGGATCCGCGGATCGCCGCCGCGATGCGTCGCCTACGTGACCATACGAACCCGCCGCTATCTGCGGGCGTCCTGGCAGCGGAAGCTGGCCTTTCCGTGTCGCGATTCCTCCATGTGTTTCGGGAGGAAAGTGGCACCAGTTTTCGCAGATATCGGATGTGGGCGCGGATGCTACGTGCAGCGTTGTTGTACCGGGCGCGTCGAGACCTCACCGCAGCGGCCATGGATGCGGGATTTGCGAGTCCCTCGCATTTCACCGATACCTTCCACGACATGTTTGGCTTAGCGCCGACGCAATTGCTGGGAACCGCCCTAGACATCCGCGGGCTTGACCAATAGCCGACGGAGGCGAATCAGGACACGTCGCTTGGACGGGTCTACTCAGAGACCTGCATCGCGCGCCATCGGCGCAATGGGCGTCGAACCAGGAAGCACCACAAACAGCGGCATAGTCGCGGCGGGAATCGCGGCCATTCATGACGGGAAGCATGCCCATTTTGTATTCGCCGTACCATGGCCCCGTGACTTCGATGGTGGCGCCCGACGCCGGACCCGCGGCCGCGCGGGGCCCGGATTCAGCGCGCACCTACCAGGTCCGCACCTACGGCTGCCAGATGAACGTCCACGACTCCGAGCGGTTGGCGGGTCTGCTGGAGACCGCCGGTTACCGGCGCGCCCCCGAGGGCGCCGACGCCGACGTGGTGGTCTTCAACACCTGCGCCGTCCGCGAGAACGCCGACAACAAGCTCTACGGCAATCTCAGCCACCTGGCCCCGCGCAAGCGCGGCAACCCCGAGATGCAGATCGCGGTCGGGGGCTGCCTGGCCCAGAAGGACCGGGACGCGTTGCTGCGCAAGGCGCCGTGGGTGGACGTGGTCTTCGGCACCCACAACATCGGATCGCTGCCCACGCTGCTCGAGCGGGCCCGGCACAACAAGACCGCCCAGGTGGAGATCGCCGAGTCGCTGCAGGAGTTCCCGTCCTCGCTGCCGAGCGCGCGCGAATCGGCTTACGCCGCTTGGGTTTCGGTCTCCGTCGGGTGTAACAACAGCTGCACCTTCTGCATCGTGCCCGCGCTTCGCGGTAAGGAGGTCGACCGCAGCCCGGCCGACATCCTGGCCGAGGTGAGGGCCCTGGTGGACGACGGCGTGCTCGAAGTCACGCTGCTGGGCCAGAACGTCAACGCCTACGGGGTGTCCTTCGCGGACCCGGCGCTGCCCCGCGATCGCGGCGCCTTCGCGCGGCTGCTGCGGGCTTGCGGGGACATCGACGGGCTGGAACGCGTGCGATTCACCTCCCCGCACCCGGCCGAATTCACCGACGACGTCATCGAGGCCATGGCGCAGACGCCGAATGTCTGCCCCGCCCTGCACATGCCGCTGCAGTCGGGCTCCGACCGGGTGCTGCGGGCGATGCGGCGCTCCTACCGGGCCGAGCGCTACCTCGGCATCATCGACCGCGTGCGCGCCGCCATGCCGCACGCCGCCATCACCACCGACTTGATCGTCGGGTTTCCCGGCGAGACCGAAGAGGACTTCGCCGCCACGCTGGACGTGGTCCGGCAGGCCCGGTTCGCTGCCGCGTTCACCTTCCAGTACTCCAAGCGGCCCGGCACCCCGGCCGCCGAACTCGACGGGCAGCTCCCGAAAGCCGTTGTGCAGGAACGCTACGAGCGGCTGGTCGAGCTGCAGGAGCAGATCTCGCTGGAGGGCAATCGCGCGCTGATCGGCCAGACCGTGGAGTTGCTGGTCGCCGCCGGCGAGGGGCGCAAGGACACCCGCACGGCACGAATGACCGGCCGCGCCCGCGACGGCCGCCTGGTGCATTTCGGCTTGGACAACTCCGGGGCCGACCGCGTGCGCCCAGGGGACGTCGTCACCGCGGTGGTCACCCAGGCGGCTCCGCACCACCTCATCGCCGACTCCGGCATCCTCAGCCATCGCCGAACGCGCGCCGGCGACGCGCACGCCGGCGGGCAGCGCCCGGGCGGCGTCGGCCTCGGCATGCCCGCCGTCGGACCCCCCGCCAGACCCACAGAACCCCTTGGATGTGCCCGATGATGGAAGAACACCCCGACTTCGACGCCCTGCGCTCGGAAATTGAGGCCGCCGAACGGCGGGTGGCGCGTGGATTCGACCCGGGCCCACGCGGTTTCGTCGTCGCGATCCTGGTTTTCGTGCTGCTGGGATCGTTCATCCTGCCGCACACCGGCTCGGTTCGGGGCTGGGACGTGCTGTTCAGTAGCCACGGCGCCGGCGCGGCGGCGGTGGCGCTGCCGTCGCGGGTGTTCGCCTGGCTGACACTGGTGTTCGGCGTCGGATTCTCCATGCTGGCGTTGGTGACGCGGCGCTGGGCGCTGGCTTGGATCGCGCTCGCGGGTTCCGCGCTCGCCGGGGCGGCCGGCCTGTTGGCCATCTGGTCGCGCCAGACCGTCGCCGCCGGCCACCCGGGCCCCGGGGTGGGGTTGGTCACGGCGTGGATCGTCGTCCTGGCGTTGACCTACCAGTGGGCGCGGGTGGTGTGGTCGCGCACCATCGTGCAGCTCGCGGCCGAGGAGCAGCGGCGCCGGGTCGCGGCACAGCAGCAGTCGAAGACGCTGCTGGACAGCCTCAACGACGAGCCCGACGGCCTGGGCAAGCCGGCGCCGCGGGATCCCGACGCCTAGGGCTTACGCGTCAGCGCCTCGGCGGCCGCCTGCGCCCACTGCCGCCACTGTTCGGCGTTGGCCGTGGCCTCTTCGGCCTCTTTGGTGCGGCCCGCCGCGGCGGCCTTCTCCGCCTGCTGCTCGTACTGTTCGGCGCGGACGCGGAACTGCTCGGCGCGGGCCTGCGCCTGGGGATCCGACCAATCGGTCTCGCCCGCGTCGCGCACCCTCTTCTCGACGGCACGCAGCCGGCGCTCCAACTCGGCGGACCGCTCTCGCGGCACCTTGCCGATGGCGTCCCACTTCTCGGCGATCGAGCGCAGCGCGGCCCGGGCCGCGTCGTGGTTGCCGGTGTCGATCTTCTCCGCTTCGGCCAGCAGCGCCTCCTTGGCCGCGGCATTGGCCCGCAACTCGGCGTCCTTCTCCGCCGTCGCCGCGTTGCGCGCCGTGAAGAACACGTCCTGCGCCGCCTTGAACCGCCGCCACAGGGCGTCGTCGACGTCCCTGGCCGCCCGGCCCGCCGCCTTCCACTCCGTGAGCAGCTTGCGGAACTCGGCGCTGGTGGCGGTCCAGTCCGTCGAGTCGGACAACGCCTCGGCGCGTTCGCACAGTCGTTCCTTGGCCTGCCGGACGCCCACGCGTTCGCGGTCCAGCTCGGCGAAGTGAGAGCCCCGCCGCCGGTTGAAGGCCTCGCGCGCGGCCGAATAGCGCTTCCACAGCGCGTCGTCGACCTTGCGGTCCAGGCCGCTGATGGTCTTCCACTCGTCGAGGATGGCCCGCAGCCGGTCACCGGTGGCCTTCCACTGCGTCGAGTTCGCGGCCAACTCCTCGGCCTCGGCGGCCAGCGCCTCCTTGCGCGCGGTCTGCGCGGCGCGATGCTCGTCGCGGCGCGAGCGCTCCTGCGCGACGGCGGTCTCGACCTGGTCGATGAGGCTGGCCAACCGGTTCGCCAGCGCGTCGACGTCGCCAAGCACGGCCGCCGTCGGCAACGCTTCGGCCAGCTCGGACGCGTGGGCCTTGATCTTGCGGGCATCACCGGTCCCCGCCGCGAGCCGCTCCTCCATGAGCGCGATCTCGGTGCTCAAGTCGTCGAAGCGGCGACCGAAGTGAGCGAAAGCGGCTTCGCGGTCACCGGCCTGCCAGGAGCCGATGATGCGCTCGCCGGCCGCCGAAATCAGCCAGACCGTGCCGTCATCGTCGACGCGCCCGAACTGATGCGGATTGCTGCGCGGAGGCGCGGGAATCGGGTGGACGACGGGCCGCGGCGCCGTGCTCGACGGCCGGGGGCCGGGACGCGGTCCCGGGCGTGGCACCGGGCGTGAAACCGGTTGGGGCACCGGCCCGGCCGGGCCCGGGCCCTGGGGTTCGTCAGCCGTCATGCGCTCGTCACCTACCCTTCGCGCGGTCGGAACTCCGCGCACCTGCCGCGCGTAGCGGCACCGTCTGCTGCACCTGTCGGCGGCCGGCACGGCTCTCCCAACAGCTGCTTAACAGTATTCAAGCAGCTTGTCGGCGCATCCGCCGCCACCTCGATCTTGCCGTTCGAGATGCATCCGCGCAGGCGCATCGGGTAGCACCCTTGTCTCCGATCCCGACTCGGGCGGAGAAACCATGGCCAAGGCGGACGTCGCCGCTTTGCTCGCGTTGGCATCCGCGCTCTGCGTCGCGATCGGTGACGCGCTGCAGCAGCGCGTGGCGGAATGCTGGTGCTGGCCGTCGCCGCGCGACCGGCGTAGTCGTGCCCGGGTTAACCAGATCGCCGCGTTGCCCACAGGGCTTCCTTAGGTTAATGCCGTATGAAACAAAGGGTGATTCGCTGAACGCGCCGCAGCGTGGGCGACGTCATACAGTTGTTGCTGAACTGATCGCAAATATTGCGTGTATTTGCCCGAGCCCCAGGGAAAGCTGGTCGGGGCAATCGTGAGGTGAGGGGTCTCTCATGTCGAAGGTTGATGTCGCGGCGTTGATTGCGTTGTGCGCGGCGCTGGCATCCGCGGTCGGCGACGTGATCCGTCAGCGGTCCGCGCAGGAGATCACGGACAAGCAGGTCGGCCACCTGGAGTTGTTCCGCATGTCGCTGAAGGACACCCGGTGGTGGCTAGGGGGCCTGGCGGCGATCATCAACTACAGCCTGCAGGCCGGTGCCCTGGCCTGGGGGTCGGTGGTGTTGGTGACCGCGCTGCAGGTCACGGCGTTGCTGTTCGCCCTGCCGATCTACGCGCGGCTGACGAAGCGCCGGGTGACCCGTTGGGAGTGGGTGTGGGCGGTGGTGCTCGCCGGCGCCCTGGCGGTGGTCATCATCGTCGGCGACCCGGCCTCGGGTCATCAGCGCGCGTCGGCCCAGACGTGGGCCATCGTGGCCGCGGTGATGGTGCCGCTGCTGGTGGCGTGTGTGGTGGCCGCGCGGGTCTGGTCGGGCAGCCCGTTTGCTGCCGCCCTGCTCGCGGTGGTGGCGGGTTCGGCGCTGGCGTTGTTCGCGGTGCTCACCAAGGGGATCGTCGAGGTGGGCGAGGACGGCCCGCTGGCCGTGCTGACCGCGCCCGAGTTCGTCCCGTGGCTCCTGCTGGCGCTGACCGGGATGATCTTCCAGCAGTCGGCGTTCCGCGCCGGTGCGCTGACCGCCTCCATGCCGACGATGACCGTGGCGAAGCCCGTGGTGGCCGGCCTGCTGGGCATCTTCGTGCTCGGCGAAACACTGCACGCGGACGGGCCCAAGGCCTTCGTGCTGGTGGCGGCGATCGCGGTGGTGATCGTGGCCACGGTCGCGCTGGCCCGCGGCGAGGCCGCCACCATAGTCGCCGAGGTCGGCCGAGACGACGGAAGCATCGCGCCGGGCGCGTCGTCGTCCGCGGAGGGCGAGGCCGCCCCTTTTAGCACCGGCCCGGTAGTCGCGGCTGCCGAGGCCTGAGCGCACGCGTCGGCGAACCATTAGTTTGGTGGCGTGCTCAGCGGGATTGCCATTGTTCCCTCGGCGCCGCTGCTGGTGCCCGAGCTCGCCGGAGCGGCCGCCGCGGAGGTGACCGACCTGGTGGCCGCGGCGCTGGCGGCGGCCGCCTTTCTGCCCGCCCGCTGGACCGTCATCGGGACCGCGGCACGCGACGGGGTGTGGGGACCCGACGCGGCCGGTACGTTCGCGGGTTTCGGTGTGGACGTCCGGGTCGGGCTTTCCCCGCGGGCCGGCTCGGAGCCGCCCGCCGGGCTGCCCGTATCGGGGCTGCTCGCCGGCTGGGTCCGTGGCCAGGTTCGCCCCGACGCGACCGCGGAGGCCCGGATCTATCGCGCCGACCACGACGCCGAGACCGCCCTGGCCGAGGGCCGGGCGTTGCGCGCCGAGTTGGACCGGTCGCCCGAGCCGATCGGGGTGCTGGTCGTGGCCGACGGCGCCAACACCTTGACGCCGGCCGCACCCGGCGGTTACGACCCGGCCAACGCCGACGCGCAGCTGGCCCTCGACGACGCCCTGTCAAGCGGCGACGTCGCCGCCCTGGCGCGGCTGCCGCGCCAGATCCTGGGCCGCGTCGCCTTCCAGGTGCTGGCCGGCCTGGCCGAGCCCGGGCCGCGGTCGGCCAAGGAGCTCTACCGGGGGGCGCCCTACGGCGTGGGCTACTTCGCCGGTGCCTGGCAGGTCTGACGTGACCGTGCGACCACTGGCGATCATCGGCCCGACCGGAACCGGCAAGTCACAGCTGGCGCTCGATGTCGCCGAACGGCTCGATGCCGCCGAGATCGTCAACGCCGACGCGATGCAGCTCTATCGCGGCATGGACATCGGCACGGCCAAGCTGCCGATCGGGCAACGCCGCGGCATCCCGCATCACCAGCTCGACGTGCTGAACGTCACCGAGACCGCGACGGTCGCCCGCTATCAGGGTGCCGCCGCCGCGGACATCGAGGCGATCGCCGCCCGCGGCGCCGTCCCGATCATCGTCGGCGGCTCCATGCTCTACATCCAGTCCCTGCTCGACGACTGGTCGTTCCCCGCGACCGATCCCGCGGTCCGGGCGCGCTGGGAGCAGCGGCTGGCCGAGGTCGGCGTCGGCGGGCTGCACGCCGAGCTGGCCCGCCGCGACCCCGCCGCCGCGGCGGCGATCCTGCCGACCGACGCCCGGCGCACGGTGCGGGCGCTCGAGGTGGTCGAGCTGACCGGCCGGCCGTTCGCCGCATCCGCGCCACGCATCGGCACCCCGAGGTGGGACACGGCCATCGTCGGATTAGATTGCGAGACAACGATTCTGGACGAGCGGCTGGCCCGTCGCACCGCCGCCATGTTCGACCACGGCCTGGTCGACGAGGTCAGGGCGCTGCTCGGCGAGGGCCTGCGCGACGGGGTCACCGCGTCGCGCGCCCTGGGCTACGCCCAGGTGATCGAGGCGCTCGACGCCGGAGGCGGCGCTGAGCGGCTGCGGGACGCGCGCGAACAGACGTACGTGGGCACCCGACGCTACGTGCGCCGGCAGCGGTCCTGGTTCCGCCGCGACCACCGGGTGCACTGGCTGGACTCTGAAAAAGACTCTGAAAAAGGGGGGGCAGACGGCGCCCGGCTCATCGACGAAGCGCTGGAGGTTCTGGGCCACGTATCCTGAGCAGGTGATTCGTGCCGACGACGATACCGCCGTAGCTGGGGAGCGGCGCGCATGATGTTCGCGAAGGGCCACGGCACCGAGAACGACTTCGTGGTGCTCCCGGACGCGGAGGCCGCGCTCGACCTCAGTGTCGCTCGGGTGGCCGCCCTGTGCGACCGGCGGCGGGGATTGGGCGCCGACGGGGTGCTGCGGGTCACCACCGCCGGGGCCGCGCTGGCGGCCGGCGTGCTGGACCGGCTGCCCGACGGCGTGGCCGCGGCCGACTGGTACATGGACTATCGCAACGCCGACGGGTCCGTCGCCCAGATGTGCGGCAACGGCATCCGGGTGTTCGCGCACTACCTGCGGGCCAGCGGCATGGAGTCCCGCGACGACTTCGTGATCGGGTCGCCGGCCGGCCCTCGGCCGATCACCGTGCACCACGCCGGCGCGACGCACGCCGACATCACCGTCGACATGGGCAAGGCCAACACCCTCGGCAGCGGGGGACCCGCCTTCGAGGCGACCGTCGGGGGCCGCCGGTTTTCCGGCTTGGCGGTCGACGTCGGCAATCCGCACCTGGCGTGCGTGGATCCCGATCTGACCGCCGAAGAACTGGCCGGGCTCGACGTGGCGGCGCCGGTGAGCTTCGACCACGCCCAGTTCCCGGAGGGCGTCAACATCGAGATCCTCACGGCACCCGCCGATGGCGCGGTCCGGATGCGAGTGCATGAGCGTGGCGTCGGGGAGACCCGCTCCTGCGGCACCGGCACGGTCGCGGCCACGGTCGCCGCGTTGGCCGCCGCCGGGGCGGACACCGGCACGCTCAACGTGCGGGTGCCGGGCGGCGACGTCGTCGTCACCATCACCGACGCCACCAGCTACCTGAGGGGACCGTCGGTATTGGTGGCGCGCGGAGAGATCAGCGGGGAATGGTGGGACGCGCAGCGACGTTAATTCGAGTGCACGACGCCGATCCGCCGTGCATCATTCTGTATTGCCTATGACACATCCTGAATTCCGCAATCGCGCTGTGCCGGAGCCGAGCACCGGCGAACTAGCCCTGGAAGAACGGTCGGCGCTGCGCCGCGTCGCCGGCCTGTCCACCGAACTCGCCGACGTATCCGAAGTCGAGTACCGCCAGCTCCGGCTGGAACGCGTCGTGCTGGTAGGCGTGTGGACCGACGGCACCGCCGCCGACAGCGAGGCCAGCATGGCCGAGCTGGCCGCCCTGGCCGAAACCGCCGGCTCCCAGGTGCTAGAAGGGCTCATCCAGCGCCGCGACAAGCCCGACCCGTCGACCTACATCGGCTCGGGCAAGGCCCAAGAGTTGCGCGAGGTGGTGCTGGCGACCGGCGCCGACACCGTGATCTGCGACGGTGAACTGTCCCCGGCGCAGCTCACCGCGCTGGAAAAGGCGGTGAAGGTCAAGGTCATCGACCGCACCGCGCTGATCCTGGACATCTTCGCCCAGCACGCCACCAGCAGGGAGGGCAAGGCGCAGGTGTCGCTGGCCCAGATGGAATACATGCTGCCGCGGCTGCGCGGCTGGGGTGAGTCGATGTCCCGACAGGCCGGTGGTCGCGCCGGCGGCAGCGGGGGAGGCGTGGGCCTGCGCGGTCCCGGTGAAACCAAGATCGAGACCGACCGCCGCCGCATCCGCGAACGAATGGCCAAGCTGCGCCGCGAGATCAAGGACATGAAGCAGGTCCGCGACACCCAGCGCAGCCGCCGCCGGCAGAGCGACATGCCGTCGATCGCGATCGTCGGCTACACCAACGCCGGCAAGTCGAGCCTGCTCAACGCGCTGACCGGGGCCGGGGTGCTGGTGCAGGACGCGCTGTTCGCCACGCTGGAGCCCACCACCCGTCGCGCCGAGTTCACCGACGGTCGCCCGCTGGTGCTCACCGACACCGTCGGGTTCGTCCGGCACCTGCCGACCCAACTGGTCGAGGCGTTCCGCTCCACGCTGGAGGAGGTCGTCGACGCCGACCTGCTGCTGCACGTCGTCGACGGCTCCGACGTCAAGCCGCTGGCCCAGATCAACGCGGTGCGCGAGGTGATCTCCGACGTCATCGCCGACCATCGTGGTGACCCGCCGCCCGAGCTCTTGGTGGTGAACAAGGTCGACGCCGCGAGCGGCCTCACGCTGGCCGAGCTGCGGCACGCGCTGCCCGGCGCCGTGTTCGTCTCGGCCCGGACCGGCGAAGGCATCGATGCCCTGCGATGCCGGATGGGCGAGCTCGCCGTTCCCGCCGACACGGCCGTGGATGTGGTGATTCCGTACCACCGCGGCGACCTGGTGGCCCGGCTGCACGCCGACGGGCGCGTGCAGCAGGAGGAGCACAACCCCAACGGCACCCGGATCAAGGCGCGCGTCCCGGTGGCGCTGGCCGGGCGGCTGCAGGAGTTCTCGGCCGGCTGATCCGCCTCGGCTGCGTCACCCCGCCCCTGCCGACCAACCGTCTGGTTGGTATATGTTGGGCGACAGAGTTTCCAGCCGCCGGAGGTCATCCACATGGGCAGTGCCGTCAAGTACCAGCGCACCCTTTTCGAGCCGGAGCACGAACTGTTCCGCGAGTCCTACCGCGCCTTCCTCGATCGCCACGTCGCGCCCCACCACGACGAATGGGAGAAGGCGAAGATCGTCGACCGCGGCGTGTGGCTCGAGGCCGGCAAGCAGGGCTTCCTCGGCATGGCCGTCCCGGAGGAATACGGCGGCGGGGGCAACCCGGACTTCCGGTACAACACGATCATCACCGAGGAGACCACTTTCGGTCGCTACAGCGGCATCGGCTTCGGGCTGCACAACGACATCGTGGCGCCCTACCTGCTGGCCCTGGCCACCGAGGAGCAGAAGCAGCGCTGGCTGCCGAAGTTCTGCACCGGCGAGCTCATCACCGCCATCGCGATGACCGAGCCCGGCACCGGCAGCGACTTGCAGGGCATCAAGACCCGCGCCGTCAAGCAGGGCGATCACTACGTGCTCAACGGCGCAAAGACGTTCATCACCAACGGAATCAACTCCGACTTGGTGATCGTCGTCGCACAGACCGATCCGGACAAAGGGGCGCAAGGCTTTTCGTTGCTCGCTGTCGAACGCGGCATGGAGGGCTTCGAGCGCGGCCGGCACCTGGAGAAAATCGGGCTGGACGCGCAGGACACTGCCGAGCTGTCCTTCACCGATGTGAAGGTGCCCGCCGAAAACCTGCTGGGGCAGGAGGGCATGGGGTTCATCTACCTGATGCAGAACCTGCCGCAGGAGCGGATCTCGATCGCCATCATGGCGGCCGCGGCGATGGAGCAGGTGCTGGAAGACACGCTGCAATACACCAAGGAGCGCAAGGCATTTGGCAAGCCGATCGGCAGCTTCCAGAACAGCCGCTTCGTGCTCGCCGAGCTGGCGACCGAGGCAACCGTGGTGCGCATGATGGTCGACGAGTTCGTCCGCCTGCACCTCGACCACAAGCTGACGGCCGAACAGGCCGCGATGGCCAAGTGGTACTCCACTGAGAAGCAGGTGCATCTGATCGACCGCTGCCTGCAACTGCACGGCGGCTACGGCTACATGCGCGAATACCCCGTTGCCCGCGCCTATCTGGACGCGCGGGTGCAGACCATCTACGGCGGCACGACCGAGATCATGAAGGAGATCATCGGCCGCAGCCTCGGGGTCTAGCCCCGAGCACGGCGGCGTCATAGGAACGGTCAATTCGACCGTGGTCGGCAAACGCGGTCAATGCCCGCCGGGCGGCCCTTTTTCGGGTAGATCGCCGATGAGTTAATGGCTTCACGTACCGTCGGCGCATGTGTTTCGGGGACGTCCGCGCAATGGCGCATCGTGAAAGCGCGGCACGGCCGACGAGCCGGGCGAGTGCGGCCACCCTTCTGACCTATTCGCAGGCGCACGATGGGTTCGGGCGTCGGCACGTTGAGCCAGTCGGGAGGTGGGCGATGGCCCGGTTCGTCGCGATTTGAGCGTGGCTTGGCATCATTTCGACATCGGCGTGGTATCCGTTTTTGTAATATGCGTGATTTGACTTCGTATTTCTTGTTGGCTGGAGCAAAGTTATGCGAGCCCGGCGATAAGGCGGATCGGTGCGGGATTGTTTCCGGGCGGTCGGAGTACCGCCCTCTCGCCGCTTGTGCACTTACGGGCATAGCCGCTGATAGAGCCGTAGCCGTCGGCTGGGAGGCTTGGTGAACGGGCAGAGAGGTCACATGCGCAGGCTGGTCGGGAGCGCGCTGGTCACCTTGACCGCCATCGCTGCAACCGCCGCCTTGCTGGCGCCTTCGGCGGCGGCGTCTCCGATCGGCGACGCCGAGGCGGCCATGATGGCCGCCTGGGAGAAGGCCGGCGGCGACGGCTCACCGCTGGGCCCCCGGAAGGGCGACGTGTACCCCGCCGGCGACGGTTTCGAGCTGGACTTCGACGGCGGCAAGATGTTCTTCACGCCGGCGACCGGGGCCAAATTCGTCTACGGGCCGATTCTGGACAAATACGAAATGCTGGGCGGTCCCGCCGGCAGCGATCTGGGCTTCCCCGCGATCAATGAGGTGCCCGGCCTCGCCGGGCCCGACAGCCGGGTGGCCACGTTCTCGGCCAGCGACAAGCCGGTGATCTTCTGGACGCCCGACCACGGCGCGTTCGTGGTGCGCGGCGCGATCAACGCCGCGTGGGACAAGCTCGGCAGCTCGGGTGGGGTACTCGGCGTCCCGGTCGGCGACGAAACCTACAACGGCGAGGTGTCCGCCCAGAAGTTCAGCGGCGGTCAGGTCTCCTGGAACAGGCAGACCAAGCAGTTCACCACCGAGCCGGCGGGTCTGGCCGACCAGCTGAAGGGTCTGCAGGTGACGATCGATCCCGCCGCGGCCATCAACATGGCCTGGCGCGCCGCCGGCGGCCCGAATGGGCCGCTGGGCGTCAAGAAGGGTGCGCCGTACCCGATCGGCGGCGACGGGATCGTCCAGGACTTCGCCAACGGCAAGGTGTATTTCAGCCCGGCGACCGGCGCGAACGCCGTCGAGACCAACATCCTGGCCAAGTACGAATCGCTCGGCGGCCCAGCCGGCAGCGACTTGGGTTTCCCCACCGCCAACGAAGCCGACGGCGGCATCCCGTCCAGCCGCGTCGTCACCTTCTCCGGCGCCGACAAGCCGGTGATCTTCTGGACTTCGGAGCGCGGCGCGTTCGTGGTGCGTGGCGCGATGAAGGCGGCCTGGGACAAGCTGCGCGGACCGACGGGCAAGCTGGGCGCGCCCGTCGGCGACCAGTCCGTGGACGGCGACGTGGTCTCCCAGCAGTTCGTCGGCGGCAAGATCTCGTGGAACCGGGCGAAGAACACGTTCAGCACCGACCCGGCCAATCTCGCGCCGTTGCTGTCCGGCCTGCAGGTGTCGGGGCAGAACCAGCCGAGCAGTTCGGCGATGCCCGCCCATCCCAAGAAGTTCGCGTTGCAGTGGTGGTGGCTGCTGGCCGGCATTCCGGTGCTGGTGCTGATCGCCTTGGCCGGGTTGCTGGCTCTCGGTTGGCGTCGGCGCCGCGCCGCACGTGCGGGCGCCCCCTACGAGCCGCCCGCCGACCTCGACATCGGTTATGACGCGGGTGACCGGCATTGGGGCCACGACGACCCGAGCGCCGAGCAGTTCGCCCGTCAGCCGGAAACGTCCGATGCCGAGGCCGCCGGGCGGGTCAGCTGGCGGCGGCGCGACGCGGACGAGGGTGTTTACGGGGTCGAGGAGCAGGACCCCGACGCGGTGGACACCGACTCCTTCTCCGCGGTCTCCCCGGCGGCCCTGTCAGAGGCCGGCTATTCCGAAACGGAATCCGAATACGCCGAACCCGATTACGCCGAATCCGATTACGCCGAATCCGAATACGGCGAATCCGATTACGCCGAATCCGATTACGCCGAGACCGAGTACGTCGAAGCCGAGTACGCCGACGACGCGCACGAGGCCGCCCACCCAGAGGCCGACCGCGCGGGCGAGGAGTACGTGGACGCCGAGTACCTCGACGTCGCGGTGCCGCATACGCCTCCCGAGCACGACGGCGCCCCGGAAGCCGCGGCCCCGGAGCCCGAGTATCCCGATGTGGCCGTGCCGCACGTCGTCCCGTCGGACATAGCCGAGGCCGCCGCTCCGGAAGCCGTCGCGCCGGAAGCCGCCGCTCCGGAAGCCGCCGCCCCCGAAGCGGCCGTCGGCGCACCCGAGCGGCGGGGCGGACGGCACGCGGCCGCCGACGACGACGGCGACGCGGCGGCGGGCGCGCCCGGGCGCCCGACCATCCACCTACCGCTCGACGACCCGTACCAGGTGCCGGACGGGTATCCGATCAAGGCCAACGCCAGCTTCGGCCTGTACTACACGCCCGGCAGCCCGCTCTACCACGACACGCTCGCCGAAATCTGGCTGACCAGTGAAGAAGTCGCGCAGGCCAACGGATTCGTCAAGGCGGACTGACCCCGCCGGGACTAGACCTTGCGGATCACCGTGACGACCTTGCCCAGCACGGTCGCCTCATTGCCGGGAATCGGGTCGAACGCCGGGTTGTGCGGCATCAGCCATACCTGGCCGCCCGCCCGTTTGAACGTCTTCACGGTGGCTTCCCCGTCGAGCATGGCCGCGACGATGTCGCCGTTGTCGGCGACGTTCTGCTGACGCACCACCACCCAGTCGCCGTCGCAGATCGCCGCCTCGACCATGGAATCGCCGACGACCTTGAGCAAAAACAGCGTGCCCTCGCCGACCAGCTCGCGCGGCAGCGGGAAGACGTCCTCGACGGCCTCCTCGGCGAGGATCGGTCCACCGGCGGCGATGCGCCCGAGGACCGGCACATACGTCGGCTCCGGTAGGGCGTCCGAGCCGCCGACGTCGGTGGCGGGCGCCGCCACGTCGTCGTCGGCGCCGCGGACATCGACCGCCCGGGGGCGGTTCGGGTCGCGCCGCAGGTAGCCCTTGCGCTCCAGGGTGCGCAGCTGATGAGCCACCGACGACGTCGACGTCAGGCCGACGGCATCGCCGATCTCCCGGATGCTCGGCGGGTAACCGCGGCTGGTGACCGACGCACGAATGACGTTCAAGATGGTGCGCTGACGTTCGGTCAGCGATGAATCCACGGCGTGCAACCGACCGCCCGTGCCGGCCGATGAGGTGTCGCTGCTGTCGCTCATGGCACTGAATGTAACGCCACCGGGCCCAAGAATCAAACATGTGTTCGACTAGCGTGTCGTGTCGCCGCCACCCTGAGGGAAAACCGCCCTG
Organism: Mycobacterium paraffinicum; assembly: GCF_001907675.1. Lineage (GTDB taxonomy): Bacteria > Actinomycetota > Actinomycetes > Mycobacteriales > Mycobacteriaceae > Mycobacterium > Mycobacterium paraffinicum_A. Next base: position 37,573 of record NZ_MPNT01000018.1, on the reverse strand, counting down.
AGGTCCTGAATCACAAAGGTGTAACTCTTCGGTAGATCGGGTATTTCAGCCGCATGTCAGCTCTAGCGGCCACCGACTTGTCGGTGGCATGGCCTAGCGTTCGACTCGTGCGACACGCTTCGCTCACATGTTCGGATTTCGAACACACGAGCGATACAGTCGAACAGCTGAGCGAATCAAGTTGACCGGAGGAACGCAGATGACAACCATCCACACGCTGGCGCCGCGTACCGGCAGCCCTCGGCGTCCGGTCAACGGACCGGTTCAGGGCCTCCGTTACGGCCGCGACGGGCTGGTCCGGTCCCGCCGCCCCGGCCCATCGAGGCCGGCGGGCGCGCCCACGCGCTATTACGGCACCGGTGTCGCGGTGTCAGCGGCGCCCCACCGCAAGCGTCCCGTCACGGTGGCGACCACGATCTGGCTGGCGCTGGCCGCCGGCGCGATCACGCTGTGGCTGGGCCTGGTCGGGAATGTCGGGCAGGTGCTCAACGGCGACTCCGGCAGTTCGGCCGCGCACGTCCCGGACCGGCTGGCCGTCGTGCGCGTGGAGGCGGGGGAGTCGCTGCAGGACGTGGCGCACCGCGTGGCGCCCGACGCGCCAGCCCGCCAGGTCGCCGACCGCATCCGCGAGCTCAACGACATGAACTCGCCGAACCTGGTGGCGGGCCAGACCTTGATCGCCCCGGTCGGCTGACGGCCGCCCGCTAACGGCCGGGCAGCGCCCACCAACCCTTCAGCGAGCTGGTACCCGCGCAGGTGAGCGCGCGGGTACGCTCGAAGTGCTGCGGTTACCTGGTTGTCGGCACGGCGAAGGAGCGGTCATGCATTGCCCGTTCTGTCGCCATCCCGATTCCCGGGTCATCGACTCGAGGGAAACCGATGAGGGGCAGGCCATCCGGCGCCGCCGATCGTGCCCCGAGTGCGGACGCCGTTTCACCACCGTGGAGACCGCGGTGCTGGCCGTGGTCAAGCGCAGCGGAGTCACCGAGCCCTTCAGCAGGGAGAAGGTCATCAGCGGTGTCCGCCGGGCCTGCCAGGGCCGCCAAGTCGACGACGACGCGCTCAACCTGCTGGCCCAGCAGGTCGAGGACACGGTGCGGGCCGCGGGCTCGCCGGAGGTCGCCAGCCACGAGGTGGGCCTCGCGATCCTCGGCCCGCTGCGCGACCTCGACGAGGTGGCCTACCTTCGGTTCGCCTCGGTGTATCGGTCCTTCGAGTCCGCGGACGATTTCGAACGCGAGATCCAGGCGCTGCGCGAACACCGGCAGGTGACGACGCCGAGCTGACGGGGCCCGGGGGCTAGTCTCGGTTTCATGCCCCCCGACTTGCATCCCGATCTCGCGGCCCTGGCGCCGCTGCTGGGCACCTGGGCCGGCCGGGGCGCGGGCGAGTACCCGACCATCCAGCCGTTCGACTATCTCGAAGAAGTCGTGTTCTCCCACGTCGGCAAGCCGTTTCTGGCATACGCGCAAAAGACCAAGGCGGCGGCCGACGGCAAACCCTTACACGCCGAGACTGGCTACCTGCGCGTGCCGCAACCCGGTCGCGTCGAACTGGTGCTGGCCCACCCGAGCGGCATCACCGAAATCGAGGTGGGCACTTGCGCGGTCGCCGACGACGTGATCGACATCGAGCTGTCCACCACGGACGTCGGCCTCACCCCGACCGCCAAAGAGGTGACGGCACTGGGCCGTTCCTTCCGCGTCGACGGCGACGAACTGTCGTATTCGGTACGGATGGGCGCGGTCGGGCAGCCCTTGCAGCACCACCTCGCCGCGGTGCTGCGTCGGCAGCGCTGAAGTCGGCCCGGGCGTCAGTCGAGGTGCCGCACACCGTCATTGACGCAGCGCCCGGCCACCCCCACCCAGCCCTCGGCGTTCCACGTCGTCTCGATGACCGAGCCCTTGCCCTGGGTGATGCGCAGGTCGCTGCTGAGGTAGTCGGTGAGCCGCATCGCCGCCGAGCCCGTCGCCTCGTCCTCCGGCACACCCAGGTTCCCGAAGAACCCGCGGGTGCGCAGGGTCCCGGCGTCCCGGTCGACCCAGGCCCACAGGTAGTGCGCGGTGTCGTCCGGGAAGTCGGCCGGGTCGGCGCCGAGAACGTCGTCGGCCGAATCGAACTCGTGGATGGCCAGCTCCGGTGCCCACTCCGAGCGTGCGCTGACCCCGGCCAGGTCACCCCGATAATTCACCTGCACGAGGCCGGCCGGCACCTGCAGGGTGTTGATCGGCGTGCCGCTCTCGCGCAGCCACCACGACGCGCCGACGGTGGGGTGCCCGGCGAACGCGATCTGGACCCGGGGGGTGTAGATGGTGGCGTGCGCCGTCGTCGACCCCGCACCCGGAAGATCGACGAAAACCGTTTCGCTGTAGCCCAATTGAGTCGCCAGCCGTTGCCGGTCGGCGGGTCCGACGTGGGCGGCGTTCACTACCCCGAGCGGATTGCCGAAATTGCCGTCCGCATCGGTGAACACCCGCAACACCGTGACGTCGATCCCCATGGACCGACTGTACGACCCCCGGGGCGGCCCCACCGCTCAAGGTGGGTCAGGTGGCGCTGCGTTCGTCGGAGCCCATCGCGTTCAACACGGCCACGCGGGTCGGGGCGGGGCCGCTGACGGCCTTCTCGCCGCCGCCGCTGCGCAGCAGCGCGCGCAGCGCGGCCTGATCGTATTCGGCGGGAGCCGTGGAGTCGATGAAGCGTTCGACGACGTCGATGAAGCGGCTTGGGTCGTCGTGGAACGGGAAGTGACCGGAGCCTTCGAAGATTTCGAGGCGGGAGCCCGGCATCGCGGCGTGCGCCATCCACGCGTGACGGACGGGGACCACCACATCCTTGGTGCCCCAGACGATCTGCACCGGGATGGCTTCGGTCAAGTAACAACGGTCGAGCATGGTGACGATCTGCCCGCGCCAGTCCACCACCGCGCGCAACGTGCGGCTGAAGGCCGCCGAGGCCGTGGGCTCCGGCAGGTCGTCGAGGATGCGCAGGACGTTGGGCAGGTCGCGGCCCAGGCCGGTCGATCCGATCGCCAGGCCCGCTATCCGCCCCGCCAGCTGCAAGGCCGGCAGCACGAGGGGGAGCCGCAGCAGGGTCAGGGCCTCGCTGCCCATCGGCAGCGACGCGAGCCGGAGCGCGACGTTGACGTCCTTGGTGACGCCACCGGCGGCAACCAGAATGAGCCGGTCGACCAGATGCGGGAACTGGTAAGCGAATTGCATCGCCACGCCGCCGCCCAGCGAATGACCGACGACCGTCACCCGCTCGATGTCGAGCACGCTGAGCAGGTCACGCATCCCGTTCGCGTAGGCGGCGACGGAGTAGTCGGCGCGCGGCTTGTCGGACCGCCCGTGACCGAGGAGGTCCGGGGCGATGACCGTGAACCGCTGAGCGAGTTTGGCCTGCACGGTGTTCCACGTGGTGGAGTTGTCCCCGATGCCGTGGACCAACAGGATCGCCGGGCCGTCACCGGCGATCCGGAAGGCCCGCTTGTAGCCGTGGATCGTGCGGAACTCCAGCCGGGGCTCCGCGACGTCACGCACCGGGCGGAGAGTGCTCTTGCGCTTCCGCTCGGTCATCTCGCCAACCTTCGGGTCGGGCCGCGACTAGGGCCGTGTGGAAATGTCAAACCTGGTCGTCGTCGTCGCGCTTCTTCTCCGCCTCCTGGGCGAGGAATCGCTCGAACTCTGCGCCAAGCTCGTCGCCGCTAGGCAGGTCCTCGTCGCGCGTTAGTAACGACCTGTTCTCCTGAGCGTCGATGAAGGCATCGTACTGTCGCTCGAGCGCGGTCACCACTTGAGCTACCTCCGCGCTCGCCTCGACCTGTTCGTCGATCTTGGTCCGGATCACCGCTGCCGCTTCGGTCAACGCGGTCAGCGGTAGCTCGAGCGACGCGATCTTGGCAACCTGCTCGAGCAGCGCCTCGGCCGCGGCCGGGTAGTCGGTCTGTGTCAGGTAGTGCGGGACGTGCACGGTATAGCCGACGACCTCGTGGCCGTGCTGGGCCATCCGGTATTCGAGCAGGTTGGACGCGCTGCCCGGGACCTGGATCTCAGAGATCCACGGGGTGAACTCGGCGATCAACTCGGGGTTGTTGGAGTGCGCGGTCATCGTGATCGGCCGCGTGTGGGGCACCGCCATGGGGACGGTGCCCAGGCCGATGGTCTGGCGCACGTTCAGGCGCTCGGCGAGCAGGCGCACGGCGGTGATGAAGCGCTCCCACTTCAGATCCGGTTCCATCCCGGCGAGCAGCAAGAACGGGGTGCCGATGGTGTCACGCAACGCGTACAGGCTCAGTTCCGGCTCCTCGTAGTTCGTGAAGTGATCGGTCTTGAACGTCATCAGCGGCCGCCGCGACCGGTAGTCCAGCAATTCGTCGATGGCGAAGGACGCCACCAGTTCGGTGTCCAGCGCGGCCTTCAGATGCGAGGAGGCCAGCCGGATCGCGTGGCCGGCGTCCGAGAAACCCTCCAACGCGTGCACCAGCACCGGGCCGCGGCCATCGGACGTCGACAACTGCGGCGCCGGCAGCTCGAGCTCGTACATGCCGGCCTGTCCCGGCTGATAGTGCGGGTCCTGACTAGCCATCGGGATCGCCTCCTCTCGAGGGTCCATCCAGGGTGCCCTACCAGTGTCCCCCGAATCGGTGGGCACCAATATCGATCAGCGGTGTGAAATTCGCGGTTAATCCGGAAGCGAACACGCCGGTCGGCCGTGGCAGCGTGTGCCGCGCGCGGCGACGCGTCGGAATCTGCTCGCCGCGCAGGTGTCAGGCATGATGAAACCGATGCGCGTACCGACCCTGCTGCTGTGCCTGGTGGTCGCCGTGGCGACGTCGGTGACGTCGTGCAAGCGGCCGCCGAACGACCGTGCGTCGGCCCCACCGGCGCCCGCCGTGCGCAGCAGCGCGCCGGCGCAGCGGCTGGCCCAGCCCCAGCAAAAGGCGGTGGCGGGGCCGGTGGAGCCGGACAAGCGCGTCGGCGCCATCTTCATCGACGGTGGGCCGCTGCACGTGTGCACGGGTTCGGTGGTGCATTCGACGGGCGGCAACCTGATGATGACCGCGGCGCACTGCCTGGCCGGGGCCTCCAAGATCACCTTCGTGCCGGGCTTCGCCGGGGACGCGCCGCCGGCCCCGGCCGACGTCTGGAAGGCCGACGCCGTCTACCTCGACCCCCGCTGGAGCGCGAGCAAGGATCCGAACGCGGACTACGCGATCGCGCGGCTGAGCAACGACGCCGGGGGTTCGGTGGAGGCCCGCGCCGGCCTGGCGCTGACGCTGGGCACGACGCCGCCGCCCGGCAGCCACGTCACCGTCATGGGCTATCCGGCCGGCGTGGGCGGCGCGCCCATCGGGTGTCAGGCCAGCACGTCGGTGACCGAGGGCGGTTTCCCCTCCTTCCCGTGCGAGGGGCTGGTGGACGGCACCAGCGGCGCGCCCTGGGTCAGCGGCACCACCCTCACCGGGGTGATCGGGGGTTTCGAGCGCGGCGGCTGCGCCGCAAACGTGTCGTATTCGGCGCCGTTCGACGCGCAGACCGCGCGGTTGCTGGCCCGCGCCGATGCCGGCGGCCCCGGCGATCCGGTTCCCGGTGAACTCGATGACAGCTGTTAGTGCCGAAACTGGTTGAGCGCCCGCACTTTGTTCATCACGTCGAGCGCGGCCACCTTGTAGGCCTCGGAAAAAGTCGGGTAGTTGAACACGGCGTCCACCAGGTATTCGACGGTCCCGCCGCAGCCCATCACGGCCTGCCCGATGTGCACCATCTCGGTGGCGCTGGTGCCGAAGATGTGCACGCCCAGCAGCTTGAGATCCTCGGTGGACACCAGCAGCTTGAGCATCCCGTAGGAGTCGCCGGCGATCTGGCCGCGGGCCAGTTCCCGGTACCGGGCCACCCCGACCTCGTAGGGGATCGCGTTCTTGGTGAGTTCGACCTCGGTGGCCCCCACGTAGGAAACCTCCGGAATGGAGTAGATGCCGATCGGCTGCAGCTCGGTGATGCCGTCGGTCGGCTCGCCGAACGCGTGGTAGGCGGCCAGCCGGCCCTGTTCCATGGAGGTCGCGGCCAGCGCGGGGAAGCCGATGACGTCGCCGACGGCGTAGATGTGCGGCACCTTGGTCTGGAAGAAGTCGTCGACGAAGATCCGGCCGCGGTTGTCGGCCTCCAGCTCGGCGTTGTGCAGGTCGAGGTGGTCGGTCTGGCCTTGCCGCCCAGCGGAATACATCACCGTTTCGGCGGGGATCTGCTTGCCACTGGCCAGCGTGGTGACGGTGCCCGCCGAGCCGACGTCGACCGCGGTCACCTCCTCGCCGAACCGGAAGGTCACCGCCAGGTCGCGCAGGTGGAACTTTAGGGCCTCCACGACCTCGGGGTCGCAGAAGTCCAGCATGTCGCTGCGCTTCTCGACGACCGTGACCTTGGTGCCCAGCGCGGCGAACATCGATGCGTATTCGATGCCGATCACGCCGGCGCCGACCACCACCATCGAGGTGGGCAACGACTTGAGGTCGAGGATGCCGTCGGAGTCGAGCACCCGCTCCTCGTCGAACTCCACGCCGGACGGCCGCGCCGGCCGGGTGCCGGTGGCGATGACGATGTATTTGCCGCTGACGGTTAGTTTTTCGCGACGCGAGGGGTCTTCGACCTCGATCGTGTGCGGGTCGACGAACCGGCCGTGGCCAAGCAACAAGTCGATGCGGTTGCGCATCAGCTGATTGCGCACCACGTCGACCTCCTTGCCGATCACGTGCTGGGTGCGGGCCAGCAGGTCGGCCGGGGTGATCTTCTCCTTGACGCGGTAGCTCGCGCCGTACAGTTCACGCTGGCTCATCCCGGTGAGGTAAAGGACGGCCTCGCGCAACGTCTTTGACGGAATGGTGCCGGTCTGGACGCACACGCCACCGAGCATCTGGCCGCGTTCGACGACCGCGACCGACTTGCCGAGCTTGGCCGACGCGATGGCGGCCTTCTGGCCGCCGGGCCCCGAACCGATGACCACCATGTCGTACTCTTGCGTCGAACTCATGGGCTAACAGTAGTTCAGCGGAACTCACACTGCTGGGTTCATGCACAGGCGTGGGATTCCGCCTGTTCCCGCGAGCACCGGCTGACGGGGATGACCGCCAGCGTGGTGCCCATGACGACGCATCGACCCGACTTCAAACTCAACCGACCCGGCGCCCTCATCGCCGCGCTGCCGGCCGTTCTCGGCTTCGTTCCCGAGAATTCATTGGTATTGGTGTCATTGGACGGCGGCGACCTGGGGGCGGTGATGCGGGTCGACCTCTCCGAAGAGCTCACCGGCCGGATCGGGCACCTCGCCGAGGTCGCCGCCGCGGCCCGTCCCGACGCCGCGATCGCGGTGATCGTCAACGAGGACGGCGCGCACTGCCCGTCCTGCAACGAGGAGTACCGGCAGCTATGCGACACGCTCGCAAACGCGTTGTCCCACAACGGTATCGAGCTGTGGGCCGCCCACGTGGTCGACCGTGTCGCGCTCGGCGGGCGCTGGCACTGTGTGGACGGGTGCGGTTCGAGCGGCGTGGTCGACGATCCGTCCGCGTCGCCGCTGGCGGCCGCGGCGGTACTCGACGGCAGGCGGCTCTACGCGCGACGCGCCGACCTGCAGGCCGTCATCGCGGTCCAGGGCGCCGCGCGTAGCGCCGCACTGATCGGCGTGATCGACCGGTACGCGACGCGGCGGCTGGCGACCCAGCCCGCGGACCCGGCCCGCCGCGCCCGGGCCGACGTCAAACACGCCATGACGTCCGCATCCCGCGTCGCGGCCGGCCAGGCGCTGTCCTCGACCCAGCTGGCCAAGCTGAGCTGCGCGTTGAGCGACGCGCAGGTGCGCGACATCCTCTACGCCCTGGCGGTCGGTGAGAACGCCGGCGAGGCCGAAACGTTGTGGGCGCTGCTGGCGCGCACGCTGCCGCCACCCTGGCGGGTCGAGGCGCTGGTACTGCTCGCGTTCAGCGCCTACGCCCGCGGCGACGGGCCGCTGGCCGGGGTGTCGCTGGAGGCCGCGCTGCGCTGCGAGCCCGAGCATCGCATCGCGGGCATGCTGGACACCGCGTTGCAGTCGGGGCTGAGGCCGGAGGACATCCGGGAATTGGCGCTCACCGGCTACCGGCTGGCCAAGCAGCTCGGGGTGCGGTTACCGCGGCGGCGGCCGTTCGGCCGGGCGGCGGGCTAGCCCGACGACCCAGCCGGTCAGACCTTCTCGACCTTGACGGCGTGCGCCATCTCGTGCGGCAGGGTGACGTTCTCGTGGCCCGGGATGACGATGGTCACGCCGGCGGGTCCGGTCTCGACGGTCACCCGTGCGTTGGGGACGACGCCGGCGTCCTTCAGGCGGGTGATCAGGTCGATGTCGCCCTGCACGTGTTCGGTCAGCTGGCGGACCACCACGGCCACCGGTGATCCGGGTGGCAGCTCGGTCAGCCGGACGAGGTTGGCGTCGTCGGCGCCCGACTCGGGACCCACGCCCAGGTCCAGGAGCCCCGGGATCGGGTTGCCGAAGGGGGAGGTGGTCGGGTGATTGAGCACCTTCACCAGCCGCCGTTCGACGTCCTCGCTCATCACGTGCTCCCACCGGCATGCCTCGGCGTGCACTTCCTCCCACGGCACACCGATGACGTCGACCAGCAATCGCTCGGCGAGGCGGTGCTTGCGCATGACGGCGACGGCCAGCGCCCGGCCCTTGTCGGTGAGCTCGAGGTGCCGGTCGCCGGCGACGTGGAGGAGCCCGTCGCGCTCCATCCGGGATACGGTTTGGCTGACAGTCGGCCCGCTCTGGTCGAGGCGCTCGGCGATCCGGGCCCGAAGCGGCGTCACGCCCTCTTCTTCGAGGTCGTAGATGGTCCGCAAGTACATCTCGGTGGTGTCAACCAGGTCGTTCATTCAGCACCTTCCATCGACGCCGAGTCTACTTGGCCAGCTGCGTGAATGGGTGTAACGCTTCCCCGACAAGCAGTATGCCCGCCGCGTCCGCGGCGGGCATACTGTCGTGCTACCTAGCTCAGGGGTCCTAGCTTGCGTACGACCGTAGCCGGTCGGCGCGTTCGCCGTGGCGGAGTTTGGACATTACGTCCCGCTCGATCTGGCGGACCCGCTCGCGCGACAGGCCGAACAGCTTTCCGATCTGGTCCAGGGTGCGCGGCTGGCCGTCGTCCAGGCCGAAGCGCAACCGGATCACCTGGTGCTCGCGCTCGTCGAGAGTGGCGAGCACGCTGCGGATGTCGGTGTGCAGCAGCTCGGCGATCACCGCGTTCTCCGCGGACATCGCCTCGGCGTCCTCGATGAAGTCGCCCAGCGGGGCCTCCTCTTCGGAGCCGACCGGCATGTCCAGGCTGACCGGGTCGCGGCTGTGCTCGAGCAGGTCGTTGATCTTCTCGACCGGGATGCCGGACTCGGCGGCCAGTTCCTCGTCGGTGGCCTCCCGGCCCAGGTTCTGGTGCATCTCCCGCTTGATCCGCGCCAGCTTGTTGACCTGCTCGACCAGATGCACGGGCAGGCGGATGGTGCGGCTCTGATCCGCCATGCCGCGGGTGATGGCCTGACGAATCCACCACGTGGCGTAGGTGGAGAACTTGAATCCCTTTGTGTAGTCGAACTTTTCCATCGCGCGAATCAGGCCCAGGTTGCCCTCCTGGATCAGGTCCAGCAGCGGCATGCCGCGACCGGTGTAGCGCTTGGCCAGCGACACCACCAGCCGCAGGTTCGCTTCCAGCAGGTGGCGGCGCGCGGCCTGGCCATCGCGGACTACGGCCTCGAGGTCGCGTCGGCGGTTCTCCCCGAGGCGCTTACGGGTTTCGAGCAGGTGCTCGGCGTAGAGCCCGGCCTCGATGCGCTTGGCCAGTTCAACTTCACCCGCCGCGTTCAGCAGCGCCGTCTTACCGATGCCATTGAGATAAACGCGCACGAGGTCCGCTGCGGGGCTCTGAGCATCCAGATCGCCGTCAAATCTGCTCGTGCTCGCGTTCGCCATAGCGACCTCCCATTCGGCTTTGTGCTGTCATCGAGTTAAACGACAGATCAGCCCAGAGAGTTCCCAGCGCCTTGTCATATCACACGTCTTGACGTGCACAAATGTGCCGCCGACCTGAGAATGTCCTAAGAAGTCGGGAGCGATGCCCTTGTCAGCGCGAGTGACCGATGTCGTCGCCCGGGCCGGGGGGCCAGCCCGGTTGTGGGTGGCGCCGCGACTCGAGCGCCAGCCGCTCGGCCGTCGGGAACAGCGGGGTGCGCCGCCGGGCGTCGTCAAACCGACGCGGCTCGTCGGCGCTGCGCGGCGGCCGGTCGTTGGCGATCAGCACGGCCATCCAAGGCAACGGGATCGACACGGCCACGATCGCCAGCGAGATGAGACCGTTGTGCCATGCGCCGTACGCGACGGCGGCCAGGATGAGTGCCGGGATTCGGAATCCCATCAGCGTCAGGTATTTACGCACCCGTGCACGGTGCTGTTCTTCATAGGAAGGTGCTGCGGCGGTGATGAGGATCGGCCTGCCATCATCGTCGAACCCCAATTCGGAGCCGCGCGTCATTCTTCCACTGTCCCACACCACCGGGATTCCGGCACAAGCGAGTTACGGGGCACAATGTCAGGTATGCAGACCCAGACGATCGAGCGCACCGACACCGACGAACGCGTCGACGACGGGACCGGCAGCGATACGCCGAAGTACTTCCACTACGTCAAAAAGGACAAGATCGCGGAGAGCGCGGTCATGGGAAACCACGTGGTGGCGTTGTGCGGGGAAGTGTTCCCCGTCACCAAGGCGGCCAAGCCGGGCTCGCCGGTTTGCCCGGATTGCAAGCAGATCTACGACCGGATGAAGAAGGACTAGCTCGGCGGCGGCCCGGCCGTCACAGCGCCGCCTTGTCGGCGGCCGCCGGCTCCGGCGGAGGAACCGCCGTTTCCCGCACCGGAGTGATGCGCGATTGCAGCCACTTGCGCAGCCGGTGCGCGTGCGTCTTCGGCGCGGGGAACTCCTCTTGGATCGCGGCGTTGAACTCGGCGCCCAGCATGACGGCGAAACCGCCGAAGAACGCGAACAGCAGGAACGCGATCGGGGTGGACAGCGCGCCGTAGGTGTAGCCCGTGCTGGTGATCCACCGCAGGTAGACCCGCAAGCCCAGGGTGGCGATCAGGAAGACCGCCATGGCGAGCACGGCGCCGAAGATCAGCCGGTGCGTCGGTAGCGGCTGGGGCAGCGCCACCCGATACAGGATGACGATCCCGACCAGCAGTCCGAGGATCAGCGCGGGGTAATAGCCGTAGCGGAGGACGTTTTCCAGGCCGTCCGGGATGTGCTCGCTCACCTTGCGCGGACCCACCACCAACACCGGCGCGGCCCCCACCACGAACACCAGCATCACGATGTAGAGGAACAGGGCAAAAAGCCGCTGCCGCACGGGATGCCGCAACGGGGTCTGGTCGTGCGCCTCCACCACCGCGTCGACGTAGGACGAGATGGCCGACGACCCCGCCCACATCGAGATCAGGAAACCGACCGACACCACCTCGCCACGGGCGTTGGCGGTGACGTCCCGGATGGTCGGCTCGATGATCTCGTTGACGACGCTGGGCGAGAAGAAGCTGCCGATCGCCGAGATGACGCTCTTCTCGATCGCCGTCAACGTGTCCGGTCCGAACAGCGGCGCCACATAGGCGAGGCTGCCCAGCATCCCCAGCATCAGTGGCGGCAGCGACAGCGCCGACCAGAAACCCGCCTGGGCCGACTCGGAAAAGATGGAGTCATCCCAACTTTTCGAGAGGGTCCTCAGAGTGAGTCGCCAGATGTGATGGCGCGACGGTCTTGCGACTTGATCGCTCATACCCGTCCAGCATTACCGAAGACCGACCGACTCGCCCGCATTGGCGAGGGGTGAGTTCGGCGGAGCTAGCTTCCGCTGACCTCCAGGACGGCGGCAAGCTCAGTCAGCTTCGCCTCGTGCTCGTTGGCGTGATGCTGGCAGAAGAGAAGCTCAGCTCCTGAAGGCAGCGTGGCACGGACTCGAGCAGCGGCACCGCAGCGGTCGCAGCGGTCCGCACGCGTTAGCTCGGGACTGGTCAGAGTTGCATTCATGGCTTCTCCGTTCTTGCTTTTATTCACTCTCTCAGACGTATGGGGTTTTTGCGTTGTTCCCCGATCGTTATCGGGTGTGTCGTTTCTCACGACCTGTAAACGTTTCGTTTCGAAGAACTCTCTACAGTTGTCATCCGTGACTTTCGCTCCTGACCTGCTGTTACATCTGTGCGGGCGTGACGAGTGGTCGCGTGCCCTCGCCGCCGGCGAGATTCGCCCCGACGCGTCCGGCGGTGGCCAGTTCATCCATCTTTCGGCGCCCGAGCAGGTCCATTTGCCGGCCAACCGGCTCTACCGCGGGCGCGATGATTTGGTGTTGCTGCACATCGACCCGGCGCGGCTGGACTCCGAAGTTCGATGGGAGCCAGGCGTAGCGACGGATCCGGAGTCGATGCTGTTCCCGCACCTGTACGGCCCGCTGCCCACGGGCGCTGTGATTCGGGTCACCGACTACCGGCCGGCCCCCGACGGCACCTTCCCGCCGGTCGCCGGTTCCACGTAGGCGTCGGCTTCGATCTCCACCAGCAGTCCCGGCGCGATCAGTGCCGACACCTGCACCATGGTGGCCGCCGGGCGGATGTCACCGAACACCTCGGCGTGCACCGCCGCCACCTCGCGCCAGCGGGTGATGGCGGTGACGTAGATGCGGGTGCGGACCACGTCGGTCAGCGCCGCGCCCGCCTGGCCGAGTGCAATCTCGATGCGGCGCAACGCGTCTCGGGTCTGGGTCGCGATGTCGCCGGCCGGCCCGGCGCCGGTGGTCCCGGCCACCCACACGTGCGGTCCGACCCGGACGGCGCGCGAATAGCCGACGGCCGTCTCGAACTCGGAGCCGGAGGAGACCAGGGTGCGGTTCATGCCGCCACCGTACGACGGCCGGCGTCGCCGGCGCGACGGATTTTCCGGTCGGGCCGAGTGTCCTTGCGTGCCAATCAGTCCGGCGATCCGACGGCCGGTCGCTTAGTCGAGGCAGTCGCGAGCTAACGGTGCGCCAACCAAGCGCGCTCCTGCATAAACGCAGCTATGGGGTAGCGGTGTGCCCCGAATGCCTTTGCTCGTAGAAATTGCAGCGAGAGAACCCCACTACAAGGACACGGCTTGGCAGACTTGAGATTTTGCCAATTCGAGCGGACCGACCTGTGCCAGACTTGACCCCGTGGCTCCGCAGCGTTCGCCGCTGGTGCTGTTGCATGGTCTCTCAATGTCAGCCAGCGCCTGGCAGGAAACGGTCCCACTGGTTGCCGTCCACCATGAAGTATTCACACCGACCGCGATTGGTCACCGGGGTGGGCCGCCCGTGCAACGACGTCCAGTGACGATATGGGACGTGATCGATGCCACCGAGCTTTATCTGGATCAGCAGGGTCTAAAGCGGCCGCATCTGGCTGGCAATTCCATGGGCGGATTCGTTGCGCTGGAATTAGCTCGTCGCGGACGTGCAGCCTCGGTCGCCGCCTTCTCGCCAGCTGGGCTGTGGACGGATGCACTTCGGGAGCGGGTCATGACGAGGGGGCGACGAATCGCGGCGATGAGCCGACTCGCCCATCGGGTTACTCCCTTGGTTGTGAAGTCGCCGCGCCTCCGTCGACAAGCGATGCGTGACTTAGCGTGGCGTGCGGATCGAATCAGCGCCGCCCGAGCCCTCGAGATCGCCAACGATGCTCTCGGATGCGGCATCATCAACGACGTCCTGCGCAGCGGTGACGAACAAGTCCTCGCGATGAATGCGCTGCCATGCCCGATCACAATCGCGTGGCCGGAAAAGGACAGAGTCCATCCCATCGAGCTGTACGAGATGACCGTCAAAGAACGCCTACCAGGCGCGGTGTTCTCCGTCCTGCCCGGCGTCGGCCACGTGCCGATGCTCGACGATCCGGAGCTTGTCGCGAGGACCATCCTCGCCGTCACAGGCGCAGCAGAGGACTAACGCTACTGGCTGGACGGCTGTGCACGCGCCGCCGTGCGGGCCGGGTCTATTTGTCCTGAGGCGGTGGTCCAGGTCGGCGCGACCGAATCTCTGCAGGTGGTCGAAAATGTTGTGCCGCAAAGGATTCGGCGCGGGTCTCTAATCCAGGTAGTCGCGCAGGACCTGCGAGCGGCTGGGGTGGCGCAGCTTTGACATCGTCTTGGACTCGATCTGACGGATGCGTTCGCGGGTGACGCCGTAGACCTGGCCGATCTCGTCGAGGGTGCGGGGCTGGCCGTCGGTGAGGCCGAAGCGCAGCCGTACTACGCCCGCCTCGCGCTCGGACAACGTCTCGAGCACCGACTGCAGCTGGTCCTGCAGCAGCGTGAAGGACACCGCGTCGACGGCCACCACGGCCTCGCTGTCCTCGATGAAGTCACCCAGCTGGCTGTCGCCCTCGTCGCCGATGGTCTGGTCCAGCGAGATCGGCTCGCGGGCGTACTGCTGGATCTCCAGCACCTTTTCGGGCGTGATGTCCATTTCCTTGGCCAGCTCTTCGGGCGTGGGCTCGCGGCCCAGGTCCTGCAGCAGCTCGCGCTGGATGCGGCCCAGCTTGTTGATCACCTCGACCATGTGCACCGGGATGCGGATGGTGCGGGCCTGGTCGGCCATGGCGCGGGTGATGGCCTGACGGATCCACCAGGTCGCATAGGTGGAGAACTTGTAACCCTTGGTGTAATCGAACTTCTCGACCGCGCGGATCAGGCCCAGGTTGCCTTCCTGGATCAGGTCCAGGAACGCCATCCCGCGGCCGGTGTAGCGCTTGGCCAGCGACACCACCAGGCGCAGGTTGGCTTCCAGCAGATGGTTTTTCGCGCGGTCGCCGTCGCGGCAGATCCACATCATGTCGCGACGCTGGGCGGCGGGCAGCTTGTCGCCGCGCTCGGCCATCTCGGCCATCAGCTGCGTGGCGTACAGGCCGGCTTCGATCCGCTTGGCCAGCTCGACCTCTTCCTCGGCGTTGAGCAGCGCCACCTTGCCGATCTGCTTGAGGTAGGCGCGAACCGAGTCCGCGGACGCGGTGAGTTCGGCGTCCTTGCGGGCCTGGCGCAGCGCCTCGGATTCGTCTTCGTCCCAGACGAAATCGCCGGAGGCCTTGTCCTTTTCGGAGGGCTCAGAGATTTCCTCGTCCTCGTCGGCGGCGGCCTCGCCGGCCGCGGCGGCGGGGGCGGCGACCGCTTCCTCGCTGTCGTCGGAGTCGGCGGGCTCGATGTCGGTGTCCTCGCCGTCGGCCGCAACATCGACTTCCAGGTCGTCCAGGCTCAGGTCGGCGGCGTCGATCTCGAGGTCTTCACCGGGCTCGGCGTCGAGCTCCGTGTCGTCGAGATCCTCGACGGCTTCGAGGTCGACCTCGGCGTCGGCCGGGGCACCCTTGGCCGCTTTCGTCCCGCGGCCCGCCGGGGCCTTGGCCCCGCGGGTCTTCTTGGTGTCGGCACCGGCCTCGGCCTCTGGCTTGACGGCGCGCTTAGCCGGTGCGGCGCCGTGGGCGGCCTTGGCCGCCGGTCGCTTAGCGGGGGAGGACTTTGTGGCGGTCCGTTTCACCGGCGCGTCGGTTGCCGGGCTTGCCTTGGTCGCTGCCACTTACACCCCTTCGTTTGGGCTCACCTTCGGTGTGTATTGGGCATGGTTAACCGAAAGTGTCTGCTATGTCGATGTCGGCGTTGGATCAGCGTGGATTCTTGCACGCTATATCGTTCGGGCGGTCGCCGATGACCATTGTAACGACAGTCGGCGGTCGAACGGCTCCGCCGGGAAAAATCAGTGGGTCACGTCGGAGGTCGATGCCATGGCCGCGCCCACTATCCCGGCGGTGTTGAGCAGGGCCGCAGCCACCACCGGGGTGCGGTTTTCGAGCAGCGGTAGCCACCTGTCGGCCTTGCGGCTGATGCCGCCGCCGGCGATGAACAGGTCCGGCCAGACCGCGTTCTCGATGGCCACCAGCACGCGGGTGACCTGCTTGGCCCACTTCTCGAAGGTCCAGCCGTTCTTCTCTTTGACCGACGACGCCGCCCGCTGCTCGGCCTCCTTGCCGCCGACCTCGAGATGCCCGAACTCGGTATTCGGGATCAGCGTGCCGTTGTGGATGACCGCGGAGCCGATCCCGGTGCCGAACGTCAGCAACACGACCAGGCCGGACTGGTTTCTGCCCGCGCCGTAGTGTTCCTCGGCCAGCCCGGCGGCGTCGGCGTCGTTGAGCACCGTGACGTCCTGGCCGCCCAGCTCGGTGCTGATGATGTCGCGCGCGTTGGCGCCGATCCAGGATTTGTCGACGTTGGCCGCCGTCTGGACGACGCCGTGCGTCACCACACCCGGATAGGTCACCCCGAGCGGGCCGGTCCAGCCGAACGCGTTGACGACCTCGGCGATGGTCTTGGCGACCGCCGCGGGCGTCGCCGGCTGCGGGGTCAACAGCTTGACCCGCTCGCCGATCAGCTGCCCGGTGTCCATGTCGACGATGCCGCCCTTGATGCCGCTGCCGCCGACGTCGATGCCGAACCCCCGACGCTGTGGGGTGCCGACGGCGGTGCCGGTGCCGGGCGTATCCGTGGTCGAGTCGGTGCTGGTCATCGAAGCTCCTGGGCGTGACTTTGGCTGTCCGCCCACCTTAGCCCGGCGCCGATGTGGCGACGGGGCATCTGCGGGGGCCGTGCCGCCTGTGATGCGATAGACCGGTGACCCGCCCTCAGGACGAGCCCGCCCGGTTGCGCACGGTGGCCGAGTCGTTGGCGACCCAAGCCGCGGCGTTCGTGCGGCGCCGCCGCGCCGAGGTGTTCGGCGCGGCCGCGGCGGGCTCGACATCTCCAGTAGGCGGGGCGGTGCGGTCGAAGAGCACCCCCACCGATCCGGTGACCGTCGTCGACACCGAGACGGAGCGCCTGCTGCGGGATCGACTGGCCGAATTGCGGCCGGGCGACCCGATTCTCGGCGAGGAAGGCGGCGGGCCGGCCGATCCGGCCTGCACGCCCGCGGGCGCGGTCACCTGGGTGCTCGATCCCATCGACGGCACGGTGAACTTCGTCTACGGCATTCCCGCATACGCGGTGTCGGTCGGCGTTCAGGTCGACGGCGTGTCGGTGGCGGGTGCGGTGGCCGACGTCGTCGGCAACCGCGTGTACTCGGCGGCGACGGGACAGGGCGCACACGTCATCGACGAGGAAGGGACCCGGCCGTTGCGGTGCGCCGCGGTCGACGACTTGTCGATGGCGTTGCTGGGCACCGGTTTCGGCTATTCCCGGCAGCGCCGGGCGACGCAGGCGGCGTTGTTGGCGCGGCTGCTGCCGGTGGTCCGCGACGTTCGTCGCATCGGTTCGGCCGCGCTCGATTTGTGCATGGTCGCGGCGGGCCGGCTCGACGCGTTCTACGAGCACGGCCTGCAGCCGTGGGATTGCGCCGCCGGCGCACTGATCGCGGCCGAGGCGGGGGCGCGAGTTACCTTGCCGCCGAGCGACATCGAGGGCGCCGGGCTGGTGCTGGCCGCCGCGCCGGGAATCGCCGACGCGTTGCTGGCCGCGCTGAACGAGGTCGACGGCCTGGACCCGATTCTCGACTGACGGTTCGTCAGCAGCTGCTGGAGTGAATCTTGGTGAGCAGCGCGGGGTCCGACGGCTCGGTGGCGCCGGGGCGCAGGGTGGCCAGTACGGCATCGATGTCGTCGTTGTGGGCCAGCGCGGTGAAGTCCGTTCCCAACGACAGGTCGACGGAGTCGTCGGCGCGGTTGTCGTTGAACAACTCCATGCACGGCGCCACCAGCCACACCGTGGCCGCGGTGGCTTGCCCCGCGGTGCCGAAGCGGATCTGGCCCTGGCAGGTGAGCCGGGTGCCCGCATAGAGCGGATCGTTGGCGGCGGTCGGCTGAGCGAAGCCAAGGTCTTTCAGCGCACCGGCGACGTCGCCGGCCTGCCCGCCGCGGCCGCTGGCGTTGAGGACGCGGACCTTGGTGTCGTTGAGCTTGGCGGGCGTGACGTCCATCATTGCGCTCCGCGACACCTGCTCGCCGAGCTGAGCCGGCGTCGAATTCGGCCCCTTCGGCGGCGGGTTGCACACCGCGACCTCGTGCACCTTGGCCGGCCGGGTCAGCGCGACCGTCCAGACCACGGCGGTCGCCACCACCAGGAGAACCACCACGACGATGGCGGGCCGGGGATTGCGTCGCCGGAACGGCCGGCCGTGCTTGTCGAAGGCAGTACCCTCGGTGATTTGTGCGACCACAGGAGCACTCTAAACGCACTGTTCAAAGGCGAACGCAAGGGCCAATATGGGTGTGTGACGTAAATCACAGAGAACGGGGCCGCGATCTGGGCACGAATCATTTGGTGGATGCGTTCGACGCTGGTACAAAGCGATGCTTGAGATTACGAGGGCATGCAGAGGCAATAGGGCAGGGGAACAGATATGCCTACCGACTACGACGCTCCGCGGCGCACCGAGACCGACGATGTCTCGGAGGACTCGCTGGAGGAGCTGAAAGCACGACGCAACGAGGCGGCATCGGCCGTCGTCGACGTCGACGAATCCGAAACCGCTGAATCTTTTGAGCTGCCTGGCGCCGACCTTTCCGGGGAAGAACTGTCGGTGCGCGTCATTCCGAAGCAGGCTGACGAGTTCACCTGCTCGAGCTGCTTCCTGGTGCAACACCGCAGCCGGCTGGCCAGCGAGAAGAACGGCCTGATGATCTGTACCGACTGCGCAGCCTGATCGGTCAGCTGCGCAATGCCGACAGCACCCGCTCCGGGTGGCGGCAACTCACCAGCCAGTACGGCGTCGGGTCGTCCGGGTCATCGAGGACGACCAAGATCATCGGCCCGACCCACGCCCGATGCAGGACGAACGCCGCCGGGTCGAGTTGGCGGCCCAGCGCCGCGGACTTGGCCGGCGGGGCGACCGAAGCGGACCGGGCGATCACGGTGACCGGCAGATGCGCCTCACCGGCCCACAGTTCGACCCCGCCGGGGACGTTCGGGTCGGCGGTGACCCGGACTTCCACGCGGCCCAGCCACAACAGCGCTCCGGCCGCCACCGCGAACAGCGTCGCGTATGGCAGCCAGGAGGGTCGGGGGGCGACACCCATGTTGACTTCGAACGCGATCAGGCCCGCCAGGCCGAAGGCCAGCGGCCACCACCACCATGGCACCCACAGTCGTTCGCGATATCGCACACTGTGCGGCGCGACGCGCGTACCGGACACGCAGTCAAGGGTAGTCTGTGGCCCCGTGTCGACCAGTCTGGCCATCATCCGCCTCGATCCCGAGCTTCCACTGCCCACGCGCGCCCATGAGGGCGATGCGGGAGTGGATCTCTACAGCGCGGAAGACCTCAAGCTGGAACCCGGGCGACGCGCCCTGGTGCGCACCGGCGTCGCGGTCGCGATCCCGTTCGGGATGGTCGGGTTGGTCCACCCGCGTTCCGGATTGGCGTCGCGCGTGGGGCTTTCGATCGTCAACAGTCCCGGCACCATCGACGCGGGCTATCGCGGCGAGATCAAGGTGGCGCTGATCAACCTCGACCCTGCCGAGCCCATCGTGGTGCATCGTGGCGACCGCATCGCCCAGCTGCTGGTGCAGCGGGTCGAGTTGGTCGAGCTGGTCGAGGTGTCGTCCTTCGACGAGGCCGGGCTGGCCGAAACCTCCCGTGGCGACGGTGGCCACGGTTCCTCCGGCGGACATGCGAGTTTGTGATGGCACTTAAGAGACGCAACGACGACAGTGACGAGCCGGTGGACGCGCAAGCTGCCGCCGACCCGATCGACGACGAGTACGACGAGGAGCTCGAGGGCCCATTCGACATCGACGACTTCGACGACCCATCGGTCGCGGAGCTGGCGCGCCTGGACCTGGGCTCGGTGCTCATCCCCATGCCGGAGGCGGGCCAGCTGCAGGTGGAGCTGACCGAGACCGGGGTCCCGAGCGCGGTGTGGGTCGTCACGCCCAACGGCCGCTTCACCATCGCCGCCTACGCGGCGCCGAAGACGGGTGGCCTGTGGCGCGAGGTGGCCGGTGAGCTCGCCGATTCGCTGCGCAAGGACTCGGCCAAAGTCAGCATCAAGGACGGGCCGTGGGGCCGCGAGGTGGTCGGCTCCGCGTCCGGGGCGGTGCGCTTCATCGGGGTCGACGGCTACCGCTGGATGATCCGCTGCGTCATCAACGGCCCGCACGAGACCATGGAGGCTCTCGAGCAGGAAGCGCGAGCGGCGTTGGCCGACACCGTCGTTCGCCGTGGCGACACGCCCCTTCCGGTGCGCACGCCGTTGACCGTGCAGCTGCCCGAGCCGATGGCGCAGCAACTGCGGGAAGCCGCGGCCGCCCAACAAGCCGAGGCGCAACAGGCCCAACAACAAGGCGAGGCCGAGGCGGGGTCCAACGAGCCGGCGGCGCGCCGCAGCGTCGAGGGCTCGGCCATGCAGCAGCTGCGGACCACCACCGGCGGCTGACCCGCCCTTCAGCTGGCGTCGGCGAGCGCGGCCAGGCACGCCGCGCCCAGCGCGGCGGGGTCCGCGCCGATCTGGTCGAGCGTCACCGTCCGCAGCGCCGCGCGCGGCGCGGCGTCGACCCACTCCACACCGACATCCAGCGGATGGATCGGATCGTCGACCGCGGCCGCCACGCCCAGGGGCACGGACAGCCGGGCCAGCGCGGCACGGCTGGGCGCCACGTAGGCGGCGGCCTCGTCCATCGCGTCGGGCAGTTGCGGCCACTGCGCCCGCCACGACCGGGCCAGCTCGTCGGCCAGCCACGGCGGGCTGGACGCCCGCATCTGACCGGTCGTCACGGCCAGCCCGTCGGCGCGCAGCTGCGACGCCGTATACCGCGCCGCGAGCGCCGCGGGCGCCGCTTCGGGGTCGCCGGCCCACGCCGGCAGCGCGGCCAGGGCGGCGACCGCCTTATCCGCATGAGCCAGTGCCCAGGCGGCCGCCACCGCCGCGCCGATCGACACGCCGCCGACGGCGATCGGGCCGGTGCGCGCGGCGGCATCCAAGGCCGACACGTAGCCGTCGATCAACCGATCCGGCCGCGGCGGCGGGGCCACCAGCACCGCTCCCACGTCGCCCAACGGGCCCGAAAACGCCCGCTGAACGTAGTCGTCGTCGGACCCGGTGCCGGGCAACAACACCGTCGTGACACCCCGCAGGTCGACAGCCACCCCCTGATAGTGCCCCGGCGTTCAGCCCCGCTCCAACACGACGTTTGAGTCGGTTGGCGCGCGGGAACCAACAGGTCTACGGTGTCCGTTGGCATAGGTGAAGCGCCGAGGCTTAACAGCATTGTCAGGAGTGGCCATGGGGGCCCAAGGATATCTGCGCCGGCTCAGCCGTCGTTTGACGGAGGCGCCGGAGCAACGCGACTCCGAGGAGTTGTCCGACGAGGTCGCGAGCACTGGCGCGCAACGGGTTATCGACTGCGAGCGTGGCCAGGAGGTCACGATGGTCGGCACGCTGCGCAGCGTGGAATGTAATGGTAAGGCCTGCGCGGGCGGTGTCCGCGCCGAGCTGTTCGACGGCAGCGACACCGTCACGTTGGTGTGGTTGGGTCAGCGCCGGATCCCCGGCATCGACTCGGGCCGCAAGCTGCGGGTTCGGGGCCGGCTGGGCAAGCTGGAGAACGGCACCAAGGCCATCTACAACCCGCACTACGAAATTCAGCGGTGACCCGACCCGACGATCGGGGGTCGAGTTCAGGACCCCACGAGTCGGGCGCGGCTGAGCGCGCGACCGTCAACCTCATCACGGCGGAACGGCTGCTGCGGCAGGCGGGCGGCGTCAGCGGGGTCGTCTATTCGTCGCTGCCCGTTGTGATCTTCGTCATTGCGTCGAGCGTGTCGGGCTTGTTCGCGGCGATCGCCTCCGCGCTGACCGCGGCCGGGCTGGTCTTGGTGTGGCGCCTGATCCGACGGGACTCCCTGCAGCCCGCCCTCTCCGGGTTCTTCGGCGTGGCGATCTGCGCGCTGGTCGCCTACGTCGTGGGCGAGTCCAAGGGCTACTTCCTGCTGGGCATCTGGATGTCGCTGCTGTGGGCGGTGGTCGTCGCGGCGTCGGTCGTCATCCGGCGGCCACTCGTCGGCTACGTGTGGACCTGGGCCACCGGGCGGGGTCACGGCTGGCGCGAGGTCCCGCGGGCCCTCCGCGCGCTCGACATCGCCTCGATCTGCTGGGTGCTGGTATTCGCCGCCCGTTTCGTGGTCCAGGGCCTGCTCTACCACGCCGACCGGACGGGTTGGCTGGCCGTCGCGCGCATAGCGATGGGGTGGCCGCTGACCGTGGCGGCCGCGCTCGTGACGTACCTGGCGGTCAAGTCCGCGCAGCGTGCCATGCTCCCGGGCGGCGACCCCCGGGCCCCGATCGACGCCGACTCCGTCAGCGACTAGCGGTGATCGCGAGCGCGGCGGAGCCGGGCGCTGCGGGTCGCCGCCATCGGCCGGCGGTGATCGCGAGCGCGGCGTAGCCGGGCGCTGCGGGTCACCGCCATCGGCCCTAGTCGTCGAGCCCCGGGCCGTCCGGCAGCAGGAGCTTGCGCAGATCCTCTTCGGCCTCCGCGACCGCGACGAAGAGCAGCTCGTCGCCGCCTTCCAGCGGCTCGTCCGCCTCGGGCACGATCACCCGCGGGCCGCGCAGGATCGTCACCAGTGAGGCGTCCCGGGGCAGCTGCAGCCTGCGCACCGGCTTGCCGCCCCAGGGCGTGTCGTCGGGCAGCGTGATCTCGACGAGGTTGGCCTGCCCGCGGCGAAATTCCATGAGCCGCACCAGATCACCGACGGCGACGGCCTCTTCGATCAGCGAGGCCAGCATGCGCGGTGTGGAGACCGCCACGTCGACACCCCAGGCGTCGGTGAACAGCCATTCGTTGCGGGGGTCGTTGACCCGGGCGACCACCCGGGGCACCGCGAATTCGGTCTTGGCCAGCAGGCTGAGCACGACGTTGGCCTTGTCGTCGCCGGTCGCGGCCACCACCACGTCGAACTCGTGCAGGCGTACCGATTCCAGCAGGCTGAGTTCGCAGGCGTCGCCGAGCCGCCAGTGCGCGGCGGGGATGGCGTCGACGTCGACATGGTCGGGGTTGCGCTCGATCAGCGTCACGTCGTGACCGTTGCCGACGAGCTCGCGACTGACGGAGCGGCCGACCGCGCCGGCCCCGGCGACAGCTACCTTCATGTGTCGCTCCTTAACCGAGGTCTTCGCTGGGGGGCAGGGCCGCGATGGCCACGGCCTCGGCCACGCGGCCGGAGATCGCCGCGACGTAGACCTGATCACCGGCTTGCAGGACCGTCTTCGGTTCCGGCAAGACGCCGGCGCCGAACCGGATCAGGAAGGCGACGCGGGCGCCGGTGGCCTGCTCGAGGTCGGTGACCCGGTGCCCGATCCACTCCTCGTGCAGGACGACCTCGGCGACGGCCACCGTGCCGGTCGGGTCCCGCCACTTGGCGGTTTCGGTGTCCCGCAGCAGCGCGTTGAGCAGGCGATCGGTGGTCCAGGGCACGGTGGCGATCGTGGGAATGCCGAGGCGTTCGTAGACCTCGGCGCGCTTGGCGTCGTAGATCCGGGCGACCACGCGCTTGACGCCGAAGGTCTCCCGGGCCAGCCGCGCCGAGATGATGTTCGAGTTATCCCCGGACGACACGGCGGCAAACGCCTCCGCCTCCTCGATGCCGGCCCTCAGCAGCACGTCGCGGTCAAACCCCTGCCCCAGCACCCGCTCGCCGGCGTATTCCGGGCTGAGCCGGTTGAAGGCGGTGCTGTCGCGGTCGATGACCGCGACGTCGTGGCCGATCCGCGATAGCCCGTCGGCCACCGAGGAACCGACGCGGCCGCAGCCCATCACCACTACTCGCACTTCCGATCCTCTCGGCCGCGTCCTGCGTCTCCCATCGGCAACCCACGTCGGACAGCCGATTTCGGGTCGGCAAACATTCTCGCCTACGAAGCTACCGCCAAACCCGTGTGGGCTTACTCTTGGCTCTCGTGTCCAAACTTTCAACCGCAGCGCGTCGGTTGCTGATTGGCCGGCCGTTCCGAAGCGACCGGCTGAGTCACACCCTGCTGCCCAAGCGGATCGCCTTACCGGTGTTCGCCTCCGATGCGTTGTCCTCGGTGGCGTACGCGCCTGAAGAGGTCTTCCTGATGCTCTCGGTGGCCGGCGTGACGGCGTATGCGTTGACGCCCTGGATCGGCCTCGCCGTGGCCGCGGTGATGCTGGTGGTGGTCGCCAGCTATCGGCAGAACGTGCACGCCTACCCGTCGGGCGGGGGTGACTACGAGGTCGTCACCACCAATCTCGGCGATACCGCCGGCCTGGTGGTCGCGAGCGCGCTGATGGTGGATTACGTTCTGACCGTTGCCGTTTCGACGGCGTCGGCGATGGCGAACATCGGCTCCGCCATCCCGATCGTGGCCCAGCACAAGGTCTGGTTCTGCGTGGCGTCCATCCTGCTGGTGATGGCGCTGAACCTGCGCGGCATCCGGGAGTCCGGGGTGGCGTTCGCGATCCCGACGTATGCGTTCATCGTCGGCGTTTTCGTCATGATCGGCTGGGGCCTGATTCGGATCTTCGTGCTGGGCAACCCGCTGCGGGCGGAGTCCGCCGGCTTCCAGATGCACGCCGAGCACGGGCAGGTCGTCGGCTTCGCGCTGGCGTTCCTGGTGGCGCGGTCCTTTTCCTCGGGCTGCGCGGCGCTGACCGGTGTGGAGGCGATCAGCAACGGCGTTCCGGCGTTCGAGAAGCCCAAGTCGCGCAACGCGGCGACGACGCTGCTGATGCTCGGCGGGATCGCGGTGATCCTGCTGATGGGCATCATCGTGCTGGCCCAGAAGATCCGGGTCCAGCTGGTCGAGGATCCCGCCCGGCAGCTGACCGGTGCGCCGCCCGGCTATTACCAGAAGACGCTGGTCACCCAGCTGGCCGAAACGGTGTTCGGCAGTTTCCACATCGGCTTCCTGCTGATCGCCACGGTCACCGCGCTCATCCTGGTGCTGGCGGCCAACACCGCGTTCAACGGTTTCCCGGTGCTCGGTTCGGTCCTGGCGCAGCACAGTTATCTGCCGCGTCAGCTGCACACCCGCGGCGACCGGTTGGCGTTCTCCAACGGCATCCTGTTCCTGTCCGGTGCGGCGCTGTTGGCGATCGTCGCGTTCCGTGCGGAGGTCACCGCCCTGATCCAGCTGTACATCGTCGGGGTGTTCATTTCCTTCACGCTGAGCCAGATCGGCATGGTGCGGCACTGGACCCGGCTGCTGCGCACCGAGACAGATCCGCGGGCGCGGCGCAAGATGATGCGCTCCCGGGTCGTCAATACGGTCGGATTGCTCTCCACCGGCGCCGTTTTGTTGGTCGTGCTGGTCACCAAGTTCGTCGCCGGCGCGTGGATCGCGCTGTTCGCGATGGGATTGCTGTTCTTGATCATGAAGATGATCCACCGGCACTACGGCACCGTCACCCGGGAGCTGGAGGAGCAGGCGGCCACCCAGCACGACGTGGTGCTGCCCAGCCGCAACCACGCCCTGGTGCTGGTGTCCAAGCTGCACCTGCCGACGCTGCGGGCGCTGGCCTACGCCCGCGCGACCCGTCCCGATGTGCTCGAGGCGCTCACCGTCAGCGTCGACGATGCCGAGACCCGCGAGCTGGTGCACCAGTGGGAGGAAA
Source organism: Mycobacterium paraffinicum (assembly GCF_001907675.1). Classification (GTDB taxonomy): domain Bacteria; phylum Actinomycetota; class Actinomycetes; order Mycobacteriales; family Mycobacteriaceae; genus Mycobacterium; species Mycobacterium paraffinicum_A. The sequence continues at coordinate 11,886 of NZ_MPNT01000018.1, read as the reverse complement.
GCGACATCAGCGTGCCGCTGAAGGTCATCGCCTCGCCCTACCGCGAAATCACCCGCCCCATACTCGATTACGTCAAGCGGGTCAGCAAGGAGTCGCCGCGCACCGTCGTCACCGTGTTCATCCCCGAGTACGTGGTGGGGCATTGGTGGGAGCAGGTGCTGCACAACCAGAGCGCGCTGCGGCTCAAGGGCCGGCTGCTGTTCATGCCCAACGTGATGGTGACTTCGGTTCCGTGGCAATTGAATTCGTCGGAGCGGCTACAGACCCTGCAGCCGCACGTGGCCCCGGGCGACACTCGGCGGGGAATCTTCGATTGACGTACCAGGAACTCACGCTGGTGACCGGCGCCCCGGCCAACGGCGGCAGCTGCGTGGCGCACCACGAAGGGCGCGTGGTGTTCGTCCGCTACGCGCTGCCGGGTGAGCGAGTGCGGGCGCGGGTGACCGCCGACCGCGGATCCTATTGGCACGCCGAGGCTTTCGACGTGCTGGAGCCGTCCGACGACCGCGTCGAGCCGCTGTGCCCCATCGCCGGGGTGGACGGGGCCGGGTGTTGCGACTTGGCGTTCGCCGCGCCGGAGGCGGCGCGGGCGCTCAAGGCGCAGGTCGTCGCCAACCAGCTGGAGCGACTGGGCGGGCATCGGTGGACCGGCGAGGCCGATCCGATGTCGGATTCGGGGCCGACGGGGTGGCGCACGCGGGTCCGGCTGGATGTGGGCGGCGACCGTCGCCCCGGCTTTCACCGCTATCACAGCGACGAGCTGGTGACCGATCTGCGCTGCGCGCAGTTGCCGCCCGGCATGCTCGACGGGCTCGCCGAATCGGACTGGCCCCCGACGGCGCAGCTGCACGTGGTCGTCGACGACGACGGCGCGCGTCACGTCGTGCGCACGCTGAAGCAGGGCAAACGGACCGCGACCAAGGTCGTCGAGGGCGGCTACGAGGCGATCCAGCGGGTGGACGGGCGCAGCTGGCAGATTCCGGTGACTGCCTTCTGGCAGGCGCACCGCGGCGCGGCCGCCGTCTACAGCCGGCTGGTCACCGACTGGGCGCAACCGGGCGCAGGCATGACCGCGTGGGATCTGTACGGCGGCGCGGGCGTTTTCGCCGCGGCGCTTGGCGTCGCGGTCGGGGAGTCCGGGCGGGTGCTGACCGTGGACACGTCTCGGGCGGCGACGCGATCCGCCCGCGCCGCGCTGGACGGCCTGCCGCAGGTGCAGGTCGTCACCGACTCGGTGCGCCGGGCGCTCGGCGCGCAACGCTGCAGCGCCGACGTGGCGGTGCTCGATCCGCCCCGCGCCGGCGCCGGGCGCGAAGTCATCGAGCTGCTGGCTGCCGCCGGGGTTCCGCGGGTGGTGCACATCGGTTGCGAGGCGGCGTCTTTCGCGCGCGACATCGGCCTCTACCTCGGCCAGGGCTATGCCGTCGAGAAGATCAAGGTCTTCGACGCCTTCCCGCTCACGCATCACACCGAATGCGTCGCACTGTTGACCCGCCGCAGCCGATAGACTCCCTCACGGTGTGCCGGGAAGTCTGGTCGGCGATGTCCCTGTCGACCGACCGAAAGGCTTAGGTGCCTACCACCGAAGAGCGGGCCGCGCCCGTCGACGCACCCAGCGGTGTGGGACTGCGGCCATCGTGACCGAGACACTTCGTTACGCGCTGATCGTGTTGTTCTGCAGCGCCGTCGGTTTGGTTGCGGTGCTCGCGAACCGTCTGACCGAGCGGTTCAAAATTCCGGTGCCCCTGCTCGTGCTGGTCGGAACGGCGGTGGCGGTGCACACCGTGCCCGTGGTGCAGCCGCCGTCCGAGCGGATCGTGGAGCGGGTCATCACCATCGCGCTGGTGCTGGTGTTGTTCGACGGCGGCATGCACATCGGTCCCGCCCGGTTCCGCGCGGCGGTTGCCCCCATCCTGTCGCTCGGGGTCGTGGGCACCGCCTTCACCGCCGCCGGTGCCGCGGTGATGCTGCATTACGCATGCGGGGTCAGCTGGTTCCCCGCGGTGCTCGTCGCAACCGCGGTGGCCCCCACCGATCCCGCCGTGGTCTTTTCGGTGCTGGGCAAACGTGAGATCAGGGGCCGCAGCGGCACCATCCTGGAGGGCGAGTCCGGTGCCAATGATCCGGTCGGCATCTCGTTGATGTCCAGCCTGATCGCCGCCGGTGGCCTCAGCGCGGCCGGATTCGTCGGGATGGGAACGCAATTCACACTGCAAATGGCGGTCGGTCTGGCCGTCGGGGTGATCGGCGGCCGGGTCCTGCTCGTCTTCATGCGCCGGGTCGCCCTGCCGAGCGAAGGCCTCTACCCCCTGCGAACGCTCGCATGCAGCCTGATGCTGTACGGCATCGCCACGCTCGCGCACGGCTCGGGGTTCCTGGCCGTGTTCGTCGCGGGCATCGTGATCGGTGACGCCCGCGCGCCGTACAAGCCGGAGATCAAGCGGTTCCACGCCGCCCTGGCCGGCCTCGCCGAAATCGTCGCGTTCGCCGTTCTCGGCCTGACCGTCGACATCGCCGTGCTCGCCCATCCCGACGTATGGATCCCGGGGCTCGCCCTCGGTGTCGCCCTGACACTGGTCATTCGGCCGCTGGCGGTGGGCTCCTGCCTGGTCCCGATCCGGCTGCAGCGCAACGAGCGCGTCTTCGTCCTCTACGCCGGGCTCAAGGGCGCGGTGCCGATCCTGCTGGGGGAGTTCCTGCGGGCCGCCCATGTCCCCGACGCCGAACGCCTCTACGGCATCGTGGTCGTCGTCGTCATCTTCTCGGTGCTGGTGCAGGGCAGCTCGGTGCCCGGTGTCGCCCGGCTGCTCCGCCTGCCCATGCGCACCGTGCAGACCCAGCCGTGGGAGATCGGCGTCCGGCTCGCGGACGAACCCGAGGGGGTCCATCGCTTCAGCGTCGCCCGTGGGTCGACCGCCGAGGGGTGCACGGTCGAGGGGCTCAGTGACCGGGTCGGCGACATCTGGGTGAGCATCGTGGTCCGCACCACCGGCCTGGTGCCGGTCCGGGGCGACACCGAGCTTCGGGCCGGCGACGAGGTCGTTGTGCTGGCAGATCCCGAACTTCACGACAGCCTGGCCGAGCTCTTCGGCCGTTCGTAGGCCTGCCGCCCGCCGAGTTGCTTCCCTGTCGTTCCCGCGCCGGCTGCGTAGACTATCGGGATGCTGGAACAGATCCGCGGGCCCGCTGATCTGCAACACCTGTCCCAACCGCAGCTGCGCGAACTGGCCGCCGAGATCCGCCAGTTCCTGATCCACAAGGTCGCTGCGACCGGGGGACACCTAGGGCCCAACCTCGGCGTGGTCGAACTGACGCTGGCGCTGCATCGGGTGTTCGACTCGCCGCACGACCCGATCGTGTTCGACACCGGTCATCAGGCGTACGTCCACAAGATGCTGACCGGCCGCGCCCAGGACTTCGAGAGCCTGCGCAAGAAGGGCGGCCTGTCGGGCTATCCGTCGCGCGCCGAGAGCGAACACGACTGGGTCGAGTCCAGCCACGCCAGCGCCGCGCTGTCGTACGCGGACGGCCTGGCCAAGGCGTTCGAGCTGACCGGCCACCGCAACCGGCACGTGGTCGCCGTCGTCGGCGACGGCGCGCTCACCGGCGGTATGTGCTGGGAGGCGCTGAACAACATCGCCGCGTCGCGCCGCCCGGTGATCATCGTCGTCAACGACAACGGCCGCAGCTACGCGCCGACGATCGGCGGTGTCGCCGACCACCTGGCCACCCTGCGGCTGCAGCCGGCCTACGAGCAGGCGCTGGAGAAGGGCCGCGACGCGGTGCGCTCGATGCCGTTCTTCGGCGAGCTGGCCTACCGGTTCATGCACAGCGTCAAGGCAGGCATCAAGGATTCGCTGTCCCCGCAGCTGCTGTTCACCGACCTCGGGCTGAAGTACGTGGGACCGGTGGACGGCCACGACGAACGCGCGGTGGAGGCGGCGCTGCGGCACGCGCGCGGTTTCGGGCGGCCGGTGATCGTGCACGTCGTCACCCGCAAGGGCATGGGCTTCGGCCCGGCCGAGGACGACGAGGCCGAGCAGATGCACTCCTGCGGCGTGATCGACCCGATCACCGGGCAGGCCACCAAGGTCGCCGGCCCCGGCTGGACCGCCACCTTCTCCGACGCGCTCATCGGCTACGCCAAGAAGCGCCGCGACATCGTGGCCATCACCGCGGCCATGCCGGGCCCGACCGGCCTGAGCGCCTTCGGCCAACAGTTCCCCGATCGGCTGTTCGACGTGGGCATCGCCGAGCAGCACGCCCTGACGTCGGCCGCGGGCCTGGCGATGGGCGGGTTGCACCCCGTGGTGGCCATCTACTCGACTTTCCTCAACCGCGCCTTCGACCAGATCATGATGGATGTGGCGCTGCACAAGCTGCCCGTCACCCTGGTGCTGGACCGCGCCGGCATCACCGGTTCGGACGGCGCCAGCCACAACGGCATGTGGGACTTGTCGATGCTGGGCATCGTGCCGGGCATGCGGGTGGCGGCACCCCGGGACGCCACCCGGCTGCGCGAGGAGCTCGGTGAGGCCCTCGACGTCGACGACGGCCCGACCGCCCTGCGGTTCCCCAAAGGTGATGTGGGGGAAGACATTCCGGCGCTTGAGCGGCGCTCGGGTGTGGACGTGCTGGCGGTGCCGGCCGCCGGCTTGAATCACGACGTGCTGCTGGTGGGCGTCGGCGCGTTCGTCCCGATGGCGTTGGAGGTGGCCAAGCGGCTGCACAACCAGGGGATCGGCGTGACGGTGATCGACCCGCGCTGGGTGCTACCGGTGTCCGACGGCGTGCTCGAGCTGGCCGCGCAGCACAAACTGGTCGTCACGTGCGAGGACAACGGGGTCAACGGCGGCGTGGGGTCGGCGGTGTCCGCCGCGCTGCGCGGGGCCGAGATCGACGTTCCGTGCCGCGACGTCGGCCTGCCGCAGCGGTTCTACGAGCACGCCTCGCGGGGTGAGCTGCTGGCCGACCTCGGGCTGACCGATCAGGACGTGGCCCGCCGGATCACCGGTTGGGTGGCCGCCTTGGGCAGCTCCGTCACCGAAGCGGAGATCCGCGAACACCTCGACTAAGTGGCGTTTTGCGCGCTGCCGTCGATTTCGGTGTTCTCGGGCTGCGGCTCGGCCGGCGGCTGCAGGGCCTCGGCCAGCGGGGGATCCACCAGTTCCCGCTGCCACCGCCGGGCCTGGCCGGCGCGCAGGAACGTCTCGACGGCATCGAGGGGGTCGGGCGCCGGCTCCCAGTCCCAGCACAGCCGCCGCACCAGATCGGGCGAGACCAGGTTTTCGGTGGGTACGTTGACCCGCTCCGACACCCGCGACAGCGCCGCCCGCGCCGCCTCCAGTCGCGCGGCGGCCTCGGGTTTGCGCCGGCTCCAGCGGGCCGGCGGTGGCGGGCCGTTGGGCGCTTCGGCGTCGGCGGGCGGGTTCTTGGTTCGGCGGGCCGCCTCCAGCGCCCCCAGCCAGGTGGCCGCGCTGCGGCGTTGATTGCGCCCGCCGAACACCGGCAGCGCGGTGAGGTCCTCGATCGTCTTCGGGTCGGCGATGGCGGCCTCGATGATCGCCGAGTCCGGCAGGATGCGTCGCGGCGCGATGTCGCGGCGCTGGGCGATGCGGTCGCGTGTCAGCCACAGCTCGCGAACCGCGGCCAGGGCCCGCTGGTCGCGCACCCGGTGAATCCCCGACGTGCGCCGCCACCGGTCGGGCCGCGCCGCCGCGCTGGGATCCCGCGACCCCACCGCCCGCAGATAGTCGAATTCCTCTGCGGCCCAACCGGTTTTGCCCTGCTCGGCCAGGACGTCGGCCACCGCGGCGCGCAGTTCGATGAGCAGTTCCACATCCAGCGCGGCGTAGTTGAGCCATTCCTCGGGCAGCGGGCGCTTGGACCAGTCGGCCGCACCGTGGCCCTTGGCCAGCCCGGAACCCAGCAGCCGCTCCACCATGGTCGCGAGGTTCACCCGCTCGAAACCGGCCAGCCGCCCGGCCAGCTCGGTGTCATACAGGGCCGGCGGCCGCAAGCCGACCTCCGCCAGGCAGGGCAAGTCCTGGTCGGCGGAATGCAGGATCCATTCGTCTTCGCTCAGCACCTCGGCGACGGGGCGCAGCGCCTCCAGCGGGTCGGCCCCGTGGCTGACCGGGTCGATGAGCACCGTGCCGGCGCCGGCCCGGCGGATCTGAATGAGGTAGGCCCGGTTGGAGTACCGAAAACCCGACGCCCGCTCGGCGTCGACGGCGAACGGTCCGCGGCCACGCTCGAGGAGCTTCGCGGCCTCCTGGATCTGGCGGACCGTCACCGAGAGGTCGGGAATCCCTTCGGCGGGGTGCAGCAGCGGCGTGGGCTGGGGCTCGTTGCTGTCGGGCTCAGTGCTGCCGGGCCCGGGGGCCTCCGGTTCGCACATGTCAGGCGCGTGACCGGGAGCTCAGATCGGTGACGCCCGTCGGTGGGAGGCCCGCCGCGTGTTCCAGTACCTCACAGAAGGCTTCGACATGTACGCCGACCTGCGGCGTGGTCGCCGTCCACGACGCCCGCAGCTCCAACTGATGGGCGCGCGGCGGCCCGGAGATGTCCCCGTAGCGCACCGAGGTGGTCGCGGTGACGGTGCCGCCCAGGGCGGTGATCTGCTCCATCCGGGACTCCAGCGCCTCCACCAGCCAGCTCCACGCCACCTCGGGCAGCAGGGGGTCGACGGCCTCGCTGGGGTCCAGATCGGCCTGGATGTAGGCGACCAGGCGGATGGTGCCGTCCCACGCGTCGGCGCCTTCCGGGTCGTAGAGCAGGATCAGCCGGCCGAAGGCGTCGCCGTCGGACCGCTCGGGGACGATCTCGCGGTCGGGATGTTTGACCTCGGCCCCCAGCGCGTAGCTGTACGGCGCCAGGCGTTGGGGCGGACGGATCGGGCCCAGCTCGAGTTCCGGCCGCACGGTGACGCCGTTCATCGCCGCTACCGCCTCGCGGAATGGCTCCGGTTCAGCTGAGGTCACTTGGCGCCGCTCCTGTTCATCCCGGGCGCTCTTCGTCGTCGCGGCTCGGGTCACAGGGTCCGACGGTAGACCCATCGGCCGACAGGCGAAACCAGGCGCGCCGACCGCGACCAAGCCGTTACCAGAGCGCATCGGGGCGTATCGAGCCAGTTCAGGAGGCGTTTCCGCCGGTAAATCGGGCGGGTCGCTTCTCGCGGTGCGCGGCCAGGCCCTCCTGCACGTCGGGGCCGCTGAAGCTGAGGAACTCCAGGCCGAGCGAGGTGTCGAAGGCGGGCGCGAACATGCGGTACCAGTAGTTGAGGCTGTGCTTGGTCCAGCGGATGGCGTTCTGCGCCCCGCGCGCCAGGTCCTCGGCGATCCGCGTGGCCGTGGACAGCACGTCGTCGTCGTCGACGCAGGTGGACACCAGGCCGATGCGCTCGGCCTCCTCGCCGAGCAGCGTCTCGCAGGTGAGCAGGTAGTACTTGGCCTTGGCCATGCCGACCAGCAGCGGCCAGCAGATCGCGGCGTGGTCGCCCGCGGCCACACCCAGCTTCGTGTGCCCGTCGATGAGTTTCGCCGTGCGGCCCGCCACCGAGACGTCGGCGAGCAGGGCCACCACCAGGCCCGCCCCGACGGCCGGTCCCCGGATCGCCGAGACCACCGGCTTGTCGAAGTTGACCATGTTGAGCACGAGGTCGCGGGCCTCCCGCATGATGCGGATGCGGCTCTCGTACTCGCCGATGGTCTCGGCGATCAGGTCGAAGCTGCCGCCGGAGGAGAAGGCCTTGCCTTCGCCGCGGACCAGCACCACGCGCACATCGGGGTCGCGGGCGATTGCGGGCCAGATGTCGGCCAGGTCGCGGTGCATCTGCGGGCCCACCGAGTTGAGGCCGGGGGCGTCGAGGACCAGCGTCAGGATGCCCTTGTCTCCCACTTCGCAGCGCAGGCTGGGGAACTCGTCGTAATTCACGGGGGGGTGGCTGACTGGCACGGTCGTGATAGTACGCAGCGCGGGGACGGGGTCGCCGTCGTGGCAGCATTGAGGGCGATGAGTACCCGTCGCGACCTCCCCGAGTCGCCGTATCTGGCCGCCGTCACCGGCGGCAAACCCGCGCGTCCCCCGGTGTGGTTCATGCGGCAGGCCGGTCGTTCGCTGCCCGAATACCGGGCGCTGCGGGCCCAGACCGACATGCTGTCGGCCTGTTTCGACGCCGAGCTGGTGTGCGAGATCACCCTGCAGCCGGTGCGCCGGCACGACGTCGACGCGGCGATATTGTTCTCCGACATCGTGGTGCCGCTGCTCGGCGCGGGCGTCGACCTGGACATCGTCGCGGGCGTCGGGCCGGTGATCGCCTCTCCGGTTCGCACCGCGGCCGACGTCGATGCGATGAAACCCCTTGACCGGCAACGTATTCAGCCGGTGTCCGACGCGGTCACGCTGCTGGTGGCCGCGCTGGGCGACGTCCCGCTGATCGGGTTCGCGGGGGCGCCGTTCACGCTGGCGTCCTACCTGATCGAGGGCGGCCCGAGCCGCCACCACGCCCGCACCAAGGCGATGATGCTCGCCGAGCCGGAGAGCTGGCATGCGCTGATGGAGAAGCTGACCGACATCACGGTGGGCTTTTTGCGGACTCAGCTCGATGCCGGGGTGGACGCCATTCAGGTGTTCGACTCGTGGGCGGGCGCCCTGTCGCTGGCCGACTACCGCAGCTACGTGCAACCGCACAGCGCCCGGGTTTTCGGCGCGCTCGCCGAACACGGCGTGCCGATGACGCACTTCGGGGTCGGCACCGCCGAACTGCTGGGCGCCATGTCGACGGTCGGCTCGACGGTGGTGGGCGTCGACTGGCGCACCTCGCTGACCGACGCGGCCGCGCGGGTCGCGCCCGGCACCGCGTTGCAGGGCAACCTCGATCCGGTAGTGCTGATGGCCGGATGGCCGGCCGTGGAACGCGCCGCCCGCGCCGTCGTCGACGACGGGCGCCGGGCCGTCGACGCGGGTGCGACCGGTCACGTCTTCAACCTTGGCCACGGCGTGCTGCCGGAAACCGACCCCGGTGTGCTGACCGATCTGGTGTCGCTGGTCCACTCCCTATGACTGGTCCGTCGTATTGCGTTGTCGGGGGTGGGATTTCGGGGCTGACGGCGGCCTACCGGCTGCGCGCCGCGGTGGGTGACGACGCGGACATCACGCTGTTCGATCCCGCCGACCGGCTCGGCGGCATCCTGCGCACCGAGCGCGTCGGCGGGCAGACCATGGACCTGGGCGCCGAGGCGTTCGTGCTGCGCCGGCCGGAGATGCCGGCGTTGATGGCCGAGCTCGGCCTGTCGGACCGCCAACTGGTGTCCACCGGCGCGCGCCCGTTGATCTACAGCCAGCGCAACCTGCACCCCTTGCCCACCGGCACGGTCATCGGGATCCCGTCGTCGGCCGCCTCGGTCGCGGGACTGGTCGACGAGGCGACCGTCGCGCGCATCGAGGACGAACCCGGCCGGGCTCTCGGGTGGCGACCAGGCAGCGATCCCGCGACGGCCGAACTGGTCGGCGAGCGGTTCGGCGAGCAGGTCGTGACCCGGTCGGTGGATCCCCTGCTGAGCGGGGTGTATGCGGGCTCGGCGGCCACCATCGGGCTGCGCGCGGCGGCCCCCGGCGTCGCGGCGGCCCTGGACCGCGGCGCTCCCAGCCTGACGGACGAGGTGCGACAGGCGCTGCCGCCGGCGAACGGCGAGCCAGTGTTCGGGGCGCTCGACGGCGGCTACCAGGTGTTGCTCGACGCGCTCGTCGGGCGCGGCCGGCCGCACTGGGTGCGGGCCGCGGTGCAGCGGCTGGACCGTGCCGAGGCCGGCTGGTCGCTGCTGGACGATACCGGCGCGCGCTGGCGCGCCGACGCGGTGATCCTGGCCGTCCCGGCCCACCGCGCGGCGCGCCTGCTCGCCGAGGTCGCCCCGGGCAGCGCCGGCGCCGCCGGCCGGATCACCAACGCGTCGTCGGTGGTGGTTGCGCTCGCCGTGCCGGGCGACACCCCCTTCCCGGACTGCTCGGGGGTGCTGGTCGCGACCGGGGAGCGGTTGCGGGGCAAGGCGATCACGCTCTCGTCGCGCAAGTGGGGCGCCCGCGGGGATGCCCAGCTGCTGCGGCTGTCGTTCGGCCGGTGCGGCGACGACGTGGCCAGCAGCGTTTCCGACGACGAGTTGCTGGGCTGGGCGTTGAGCGACCTGGTCGACGTGTTCGGCCTGGCCGTCGACCCGCTCGACGCCCGCGTGCAGCGGTGGCTCGAGGCCATGCCGCAGTACGGGCCGGGCCACGCGGAGCTGGTCGCCGAGATACGGGCGGGCCTGCCACCGACGCTCGCCGTGGCTGGCAGCTACCTCGACGGCATCGGTGTGCCGGCGTGCGTCGGGGCGGCCGGGCGCGCGGTCGAGGCCCTCGATCTGAAAGTGGCACGATAGGTTCCATGGCCAAGCTCGACTACGACGCCCTCAACGCCACGATCCGCTACCTGATGTTCTCGGTCTTCTCGGTGCGGCCGGGCGAGCTCGGGGAACAGCGCGACGCCGTGATCGACGACGCGTCGCGGTTTTTCAAGCAGCAGGAGGAGCGCGGCGTCGTGGTGCGCGGCCTCTACGACGTGGCGGGTCTGCGGGCCGACGCCGATTTCATGATCTGGACCCACGCCGACAACATCGAAGCGCTGCAGGCCACCTACGCCGACTTCCGCCGCACCACCACGCTGGGGCGGGCTTGCTCGCCGGTGTGGAGCAGCGTGGCGCTGCATCGGCCCGCCGAGTTCAACAAGAGCCACATCCCGGCGTTTCTGGCGGGCGAGGAGCCCGGGAACTACATCTGCGTGTATCCGTTCGTCCGGTCCTATGAGTGGTACCTGCTGCCCGACGAGGAACGGCGCCGCATGCTCGCCGAACACGGCATGGCCGCCCGCGAGTACAAGGACGTGCGCGCCAACACGGTGCCGGCGTTCGCGCTGGGCGACTACGAATGGCTGCTGGCCTTCGAGGCCCCCGAATTGCACCGCATCGTCGACCTGATGCGCGAGCTGCGCGCCACCGACGCCCGCAGGCACACTCGCGAGGAGACACCGTTTTTCACCGGTCCGCGGGTGTCTGTCGAGCAGTTGGTGAACGCGCTGCCATGACGACCGCTTTCGACCCTAACGACCCCACCCGTTTCGAGCAGATGTACCGCGATGAGCGGACGTCGCACGGCCTGCCCATCGCCACGCCATGGGACATCGGCGGCCCTCAGCCGGTGGTCCAGCAGCTGGTCGCGGTAGGTGCCATCAAGGGCGAGGTGCTCGACCCGGGCACCGGGCCGGGCCATCACGCGATCTACTACGCCTCGAAGGGCTACGCGGCGACCGGCATCGACGGCTCGGCGGGGGCCATCGAGCGGGCGCGTGCGAACGCCGAAAAGGCCGGCGTGTCGGTCAATTTCGAATTGGCCGATGCCACCAAGCTGGACGGGTTCGACGGCCGGTTCGACACCGTCGTCGACTGCGCCTTCTACCACACCTTCAGCACCGAGCCCGAGCTTCGGCAGTCCTACGTGCGGGCGCTGCACCGCGCGACCAAGCCGGGCGCGCGGCTGTACATGTTCGAGTTCGGCCAACACAACATCAACGGCTTCAAGATGCTGCGGTCGTTGTCCGAGAACGACTTTCGCGACGTGCTTCCCGCCGGCGGCTGGGAGATCACGTATCTCGGCACGACCACCTACCAGGTCAACGTCAGCGTCGACTCCATCGAGCTGATGGCCGCGCGTAATCCCGACATGGCCGATCAGGCGCAGGTGTTGCTGGAGCGCTTCCGCGTGATCGAGCCCTGGCTCGAAGGTGCGCGGGCGCACGCCCCGTTCTGGGAAGTGCACGCCACCCGGGTGGACTGAGCCAGCCCGCGGCCCCGAGTT
>NZ_MPNT01000017.1 GCF_001907675.1 Mycobacterium paraffinicum | reverse complement strand
GGAGCGCCGCAGAACAGGCTGCAGATCCCGCTGATGGAGTCGGGGCTCATGGGTTGGCTGGTACGAACGCGGGTCGGCGGGGTGCTTTTCGGTGCCGCGCAATGCGGGAAAAACCCCTCGCCGGCAACCCCGACCTGCGGGCCGGTGAAGACGTCGAACAGTTGCAGGTCTTCCAGCAGGTCGCCGGCGCCCTCCCGGACGGCGTCGGCCACCGCCTGGGCCGGCACGTGCGCGGGCACCACCAGGCTGACGTCCTGGAAGACGGCCGGGAACGGCGACACCCTGGGTGCGGGCAACGCCTCGACGATCGGGATCGCGTCGAGGTTGAGCTCGACCGCACAGGTGCCCTTCGGCAGCCCGGAGCGCTCGATCACCGCCGGATGCAGCTGGCCGGCGTGGCCGACGACGGTCTCCCCCACGAGCACCTCGGCGCAGCGGCCCGGGTGCCACGGCAGGCGCTGGGCCGCCCGCAGGCTCACCTCGACCCCGCCGGCGCGGGCGATGATGCGGGCCGCCTCGAATGCGTCGGCGGCCTCGACCCGGCGGCCGGGCCCCCACGGGCCGCGGCGTTCGCGCAGCCCCGCCAGCACCGCCGCGACGTGCTGCGGCTGCCGGGGCAGCGAGGCGTCCAGCATCGCGATCTCGTCGTCGGTGGGCCGCCGGTGCACCGGGATCGGCTGCACGCCGCGGGTCTCCTCGGTCGGCTGCACCACCTGCGCCAGCGCGTACAACGCGACGTCCACCAGACCACGGGACACGTTGCGCACCAACGCTTCCAGCAGCGCGGGCAGCAGCGTGGTGGCCAGGTGCGGGCGGTCGGCCTCCAGCGGGTTGAGCACCCGGGTGGTCGAGCGCCGCGGATCGTCGGCCGGCAGGCCCCACAGGTCGAACACGCCCGCGGGCAGGAACGGCGTCGGCAGGATTTCGACGTAGCCGGACTGGGCGAGCGACCTGCCGATGGCGCGTCGACGCTTCTGGCTCGCGGTGAGACCCCGGCCGGCCGGAGCCGCGGGCAGCACCGACGGGATGGCCTCCAGGCCCTCCAGCCGCAGCACCTCCTCGACGAGGTCGGCGGGCTGCAGCAGGTCTGGGCGCCAGCTCGGCGGGGTCACGATCAGTGTCTCGCCGTCGCCGCCCACCGAAGCCCCGACCTGCGCCAGGCGCCGCGCGGTGGTGCCCGGCGGATAGGCGATCCCGGCGACGCGGTCAGGCAGGTCGGCGGGCATCCGGATCGGGGGCAGCGACCAGTCGTCGCTCGGCGGATCGCCGCGCCAATCCGTCAGCTCGTCCGACACCGCTCCCCCGGCGATGTCGACGAGCAGCGCGGCGCAGCGGTCCAGCGCGGCGACCGAGATCGCCGGGTCCACCCCGCGCTCGTAACGCCGGGCGGCCTCGCTGGGCAGGTGCAAACGCCGCTGGGTGCGGGAGACGGCGGCCGGGTCCCACACGGCGGCCTCCAGCAGCACGTCGGTGGAGTCGGCGCGAACCTCGGTGCTCGCCGCGCCCATCACGCCGCCGATCGCCGCGGTCGCCCGGTCGTCGACAATGAGGACGTCGGCCGGGTCGAGCCGGCGCTCGACGTCGTCGAGCGTGACGACCGTCTCGCCCGCCCGGGCGAACCGCACGCGCAGGCCCCCGGAGATCCGGTTGCAGTCGTGCGCGTGCATGGGATGGCCGAGCTCGAGCATCACGTAGTTGGTGACGTCCACCGCCGGGGAAGACGCGCGGATGCCGGCCAACAGCAGCCGGCGCTGCAACCACCACGGCGACACGGCGGCCGGGTCGATGCCGGTCACCGGGCGCAGGGCGAACCGGCGGACGCCGGTTTCGGGCTGTACGGTCAACGGCCAGGCCTCCCCCACGGCCGGCAAGGGTTTGACGTCCGCCGGGTCGACGAAGTCGAGGTCATAGGCGCAGGCGATCTCGCGGGCCAGGCCCCGCACCGACATGCCGTAGCCCCGGTCGGGGGTGATCGCCAGGTGGAAGACCACGTCGTCCAACCCCAGCACCGCGGCGCCGGCGGCGCCCGGTTCGGCGGTACCTGCCGGCAACACCAGGATGCCGGAATGGTCGGCGCCCAAACCCAATTCGGCCGCCGAGCAGATCATGCCGTCGGAGTCGCGGCCGTAGGTCTTGCGCGCCGTGATGGCGAACCCGCCGGGCAGCGTGGTGCCGGGCAGCGCCACGACCACCAGGTCGCCGACGACGAAGTTCGTTGCGCCGCAGACGATGTCGCGTGGCTCAGACTCGCCGACGTCCACCCGGCAGGCCCGGATCGGCTTCTTGAAACCGGTGAGCTCCTCGATGCCGGTCACCCGTCCCACGGTCAGCGGCCCGTCGACCGGGCCGAGCGTGACGACCTCCTCGACCTCGTGGCCGATGCGCACCAGCGTCTGCTCGAGATCGGCGGGGGTGACGTCCCAGTCCGGGGCGCCGGCCGCCACGACCTCCCGCAACCAGCTGTAGGGGATGCGCATCAGGCACCCACCCCGAAGGGCAACGAGAACCGGACGTCGCCCTCGACCATGTCGCGCATGTCGGGGATGCCGTTGCGGAACTGCAGGGTGCGTTCCAGGCCCATCCCGAACGCGAACCCGGAGTACTCCTCGGGGTCGATTCCCGCGGCCCGCAACACGTTCGGGTGCACCATGCCGCAGCCGCCCCACTCGACCCAGCCGGCCCCGCCCTTCTTGCCGACGAACCAGACGTCGACCTCGGCCGAGGGTTCGGTGAACGGGAAGAAGTGCGGCCGGATCCGGGTGCGGGCCTCGGGGCCGAACTCGGCGCGGGCGAACGCGTCGAGGGTGCCCCGCAGATGCGCCATGGACAGCCCGCGGTCCACCGCCAACCCCTCGACCTGATGGAAGACTGGCGTGTGGGTGGCGTCGAGCTCGTCGGTGCGGAAGGTGCGCCCGATCGAGATGATGTACACCGGCAGCTCGTGGGCCAGTAGGGTGCGCACCTGCACGGGCGAGGTGTGGGTGCGCAGCAACTGCCGGGAATCGTCGGGCGCGATGTAGAACGTGTCCTGTTCGCTGCGCGCCGGGTGGTCCGCCGGGAAGTTGAGCGCGTCGAAGTTGAACTGCTCGGTCTCGACTTCAGGCCCCTCCGCCAATTCCCAGCCCATCGCGACGAACGTGTCGGCGATGTGCTCGGCCAGCTGGGTGATCGGGTGCCGGGCGCCGGGCGGCTGCCGCGTCGACGGCAACGTGACGTCGATGCCCTCGGCGGCCAGCACCGCCGCGTCGCGCTCGGCGCGCAGCGTGGCCAGGCGTTCGTCGTAGAAGCGCTGGGCCTCGGCCCGTGCGGAGTTGACGCGCTTGCCGGCGTCGGCGCGCTCGTCCTTGGGGACGCCGCCGAGCGCCTGCCGGGCCAGCGCCAGCGGCGAACGGTCACCGAGGTGGTCGATCTTCACGCGGGCCAGCGCGTCGAGATCGCCGGCGCGCGCGATCGCCTCCCGGGCGGTGTGCACCGCGTTGGCCAAGGCGTCCGGTGACAGGTCGACGGGCTGAGCACCCACGCGGCGACACTCTCCTTGTGATGGGGGCTGGGGAGGAAATCGCCCAGCGGCAAGTGCCGATCATAAGTGATCTGAGCACGACGCTTCGCGCGTGCGTAAGGCGACGACCGACGGGCCGGCTAGCCCACCGTAACCGGCTGCGGGCCGGCCAGCGCCTCGTCGTTCAGCGCCCCGCCGCGCGCGGTCGCGAACTGCACGATCTTGTGGGCCGCCAGGGCGCCCAGGAGGCCGAACGCCGGCGCCCCGGCCATGGTCCCCCAGTGGTGGGCCAGCAGCAGGAAGCCGAAGCCCGACGAGGCGGCCAGCATCAGGATGCGCACCGGCGTCCAATGGATGGGCTGGCGGAGCCGGGCGGACACCAGCACGCCCAGGACCACGGCGACGGTGTGACCGGCGTCGGTGAAATCGCCGCCGATGATCGCCGAGGCGATGCCGGCCGACACCCACCAGCCGACCCAGGCGGGCCGCCAGCGCTGGGGAATCACCGCCGTCATCGCCCCGAGCACCGCCAGGGCGCCGTAGCTCATCCCGACATCGCTGGCCCGGGTGATGGACACCGGCATCCACTCGAACTCGACCGCCGCCGCCAGGGCGGCGGCCACCAGCAGCGTCGCGCCGATGTGCCCGATCAGGAACGCGACCGCCAGCCGGATGCTGCGCAGGTGCAGCTCACCCAGCGCGAGCAGGCAGGTCAGGAAGGGCAACCAGAAGTAGAGCGGGCCCGCGTCGACCACCAGCGCGCTGCCCAGCAGCGTGCCCACGTGGCCATGGGCCAGGTTGTGCAGGTTGGTGCTGGCCCGCTCGACCAGCACGTCGTGCGCATGCGGGCCAAGCGCCAAGATGGCACCGCTGACGGCAAGCAGCGCCGCCACGTACCCCACCGTGAATTGGACCCGGGCGAGCCGGGAGAAGATGCCCCCAAACATTGCATCCAGTATGTCGGCTAATTTGTTTCGGAAGTGTGATCCGGCGCTGTCAACTCCCTATGAGTCCGCAGACGATATATCGCCAAGTCGGCCGGGACGCCAGGCGTCTTCCCCGCAAACACCGGTTTACGTGCGCGTTTGGCGACGACACCCATCGCGTCCAGTTCGCTCTGGGCGATCAGGTCGAGTGTCGAACCTGACACCATCACCCCGCCCTTGGTGGCCCGTTCCATCACCCGCGCGGCGATGTTGACGTCGACCCCGAGCCAGTCGGAGGCCATCCGCTGGGGCCGGCCGGTGTGGATCCCGACGCGCATCCGCGGCGTGTAGCCCGCCACCTCGACCGACCTCAACGCCTCTTTGGCGGCCAGCACCGCGCGCACGGCGACCGTCGGATCGCCGAACACGGCCATCAGGCCGTCGCCCATCCGTTTGACGATGTGGCCGCCGGCGTCCAGCAGCGGCGGCTCGACGGCGCGCGCTACGTGTCGCAGCAGGGTGAGCGCCGCCTCGTCGCCGGCTTGCAAGGACCACGACGAGAAGCCAACGAGGTCGGTGAAGACCAGGGTGACCTCCGGGTTGGCCGGCCGTCGGGACACCGACTCGGTCAGCGCCTGCCACACCTGCAAGAGCCCGAGGCCGACCTCACGGGACACCGCGTCGCGGTCCCCCAGCAGCCGGTCGGCGGCGCGCGCCGCGGCGCGCGGCCCACCGTCGCCGGCCGTGGAGAGTGGGTCGCCGAACTCGGGATCGCCGGGCAACAGTCGTCGTGCCCGGCGGATGAAGGCGACCGCGCCCGGGCTGCGGTTCCGGTTGTGCAGCCACTGCGTCGCGTTGTGCACCGAGACCGAAGAACCCCGCGGCGGATCGGATGCCGTCACGGTCGGTTCTTCGGGCCCGCCCGAATCCGAATCGCGACGCGCGAGTTCCACCTGGCCAGGTTATTTCCTTCCACGGGACGCGGGCAATTAAGGGTCGCGCGAGCGTGGCACAGCCCGCAACGTATCGCCTGATCACGACGGTGGCACGCCGCTGTCGACGGTCGATAACACCCGCGGGCACGCGCGGCCGAAATCGTAGACAACGTCCGTTGTCAAAGTTATCGTGAGCGCAGGAGGCCGAGATGACTGCCATTCCAACGACATCCGACGATCCTCTGGGACCGGATTCGCTCACCTGGAAGTACTTCGGCGATCTCCGCACGGGAATGATGGGCGTGTGGATCGGCGCGATCCAGAACATGTATCCGGAGCTGGGCGCCGGCGTCGAGGAGCACTCGATCCTGCTGCGCGAGCCCCTGCAGCGGGTGGCCCGCTCGGTGTACCCCATCATGGGCGTCGTCTACGACGGTGAGCGCGCCGCCGCGACCGGGCGGCAGATCACGAGCTACCACCACACCATCAAGGGCGTCGACGCGTCCGGGCGCCGGTATCACGCGCTGAACCCCGAAACGTTCTACTGGGCGCACGCGACCTTCTTCATGCTGGTGATCAAGGTGGCCGAATACTTCTGCGGCGGCCTGACGGAGGCCGAGAAAAGGCAGCTGTTCGACGAGCATGTGCGGTGGTACCGGATGTACGGGGTGAGCATGCGCCCCGTGCCCGGCTCCTGGGAGGAATTCTGCGAGTACTGGGATCGGGTCTGCCGCGAGGAACTCGAGATCAACCGGGCGACGCTGGACATCTTCCAAATCCGGATCCCGAAGCCGAAGTTCGTGCTGATGCCCACGCCGATCTGGGACCAGATGTTCAAGCCGCTGGTGGCCGGCCAGCGCTGGATCGCGGCCGGCCTGTTCGAGCCGGCCGTTCGCGAGAAGGCGGGCATGCGCTGGACCCCGGGCGACGAGGTGCTGTTGCGCCTGTTCGGCAAGCTGGTCGAGCTGGCCTTCCTGGCGGTGCCAGACGAGATCCGGCTGCACCCGCGCGCGCTGGCCGCCTACCGCCGGGCGGAGGGCCGGCTGCCCAGCAACGCGCCGTTGGTGGAGGCGCCGACGTTCATGGCGCCGCCCCGCGACCGCCGCGGGCTGCCGATGCACTACTTCCCCCCGAAGCCCCGCTCGCCCCTCGACCCGGCCAAGGCGCTGATGGAGCGCGCCGGCTCGCTGGTGCACGGGACGCTGTCGCTGGCGGGTCTGCGGCCCGCCCGAGGGCGCGTCAGGGCCGCCTGAAGACGCCCAGCGCCTGCGCGCTCTGGTAGAGGCAGATCGCCGCGGCGGAGGCCACGTTCAGGCTCTCCGCCCCGCCTGCCATCGGGATGCGCATGCGGTGATCGGCCGCCGCCGCGACTTCGCTTGGCAGGCCCTGTGATTCGGGGCCGAACAGCCACGCCGTGGGCCGGCCGAGCAGGTCGGCGGCCTCGTCGAGCCGCGTCTCGCCGTCGACCGTGGTGGCCAGCACCTGCAGCCCCGCCCCGCGCAGGGCGCCCAGCGCCGCGGGGGCGTCGGGCGCCACGACGACCGGGATCGAGAAGATGCTGCCGGCCGAGGCGCGCAGGCACTTGCCGTTGTACGGGTCGACGCTGTGCCCGCCGAGGATCACGCCGTCGGCGCCCATGGCGTCGGCGATGCGGATGACCGTGCCGGCATTGCCGGGCTCGCCGATCTCGACGGCGACCGCGACCAGCCGGGGCGATCCGGCCAGCACGTCCGCCAGCCGGGTGGACGGCATGTCGCACACCGCCACCAGCCCGGTGGGGGTGACGGTGTCCGACAGCGCCTTTGCGGCCCGCTCGGTGACCAGGTGGACCGAATCACGCTGCACGGCAAGCAAAGACGCATACCGTTGTGCGGCGGCTTCGGTGGCGAAGACATCACGGACCAGGCCGCGGGCGGCCGCGGCCTCGACCAGGTTGGGGCCCTCGGCCAGGAATCGGCCCGCCCGCCGCCGGCCGACGTGCCGATGCAGTTTGACCGCCGCGGCGACGCGGGCCGAACGTTCGGTCAGCAGGGGCTAGGCGGCCTCTCCGGAATCCGACGGGGCGTTGACGTCCTCGGGCAGCGCAGCCCGGGCGACGTCGACCAGCGCGGTGAACGCCGCGGGGTCGGTGATCGCGATGTCGGCGAGGTTCTTGCGGTCCACTTCCACACCGGCGGCCTTCAGACCCTGGATCAGCCGGTTGTAGGTGATGTCGTTGGCGCGCGCCGCCGCATTGATCCTCGAGATCCACAGTTTCCGGAACTCGCCCTTGCGCGCGCGGCGGTCGCGGTAGGCGTAGTTCAGCGAATGCAGTTGCTGCTCTTTGGCTTTGCGGTAGAGCCGCGAGCGCTGGCCGCGATAGCCCTTCGAGGCCTTGAGAATGCTGCGCCTCTTCTTTTGGGCGTTGACCGCCCGCTTCACGCGTGCCATGGGTGTTCCTACTCTCTAAGTAAATGGTCGGGTGCCGGCAGCGGCGCCGGCGCTCGGCTAGTTGACGGTCAGCCGTTCAGCAGCTTGTTGACCCGCTTGGTGTCGTTGGCCGACACGGTGGTGCGGCCTTCCAGACGACGAGTACGGGTGGACGGCTTGTGCTCGAACAGGTGCCGGCGGTTCGCTTTCTCGCGCAGGATCTTGCCGGTTCCGGTGCGCCGGAACCGCTTCGAAGCCCCGCTGTGGGTCTTGGCCTTGGGCATTTTTCCTCTGATTCTTCGTTTCGTGCCGGGTCAGTTGGGTGAAGGGTTGGTGTCGGCGCCCGCATCGGCGTCCGATGCCGCGCCTTCCCCGGGTACTTCGGGGTGCCGCGCCCTGGCGCGGGTTTTCGCGCCGCGGTGCGGGGCCAGCACCATCGTCATGTTGCGGCCGTCCTGCTTGGCGGAGGTCTCGACGAAGCCGTATTCGGCGACGTCCGCGCCCAGCCGCTGCAGCAAGCGGTAGCCCAGTTCAGGCCGCGACTGCTCACGTCCGCGGAACATGATGGTGACCTTCACCTTCGAACCCGCCTCCAGAAAGCGGATCACGTGACCCTTTTTGGTCTCGTAATCGTGATCGTCGATCTTGGGTCGGAGCTTCTGCTCTTTGACGACGGTCTGCTGCTGGTTCCGGCGGGATTCGCGCGCCTTTTGCGCCGCCTCGTATTTGAACTTGCCGTAGTCCATGATCTTGCAGACCGGGGGCCTGGCGTTGGGGGCGACTTCGACGAGGTCGAGATCGGCGTCCGCAGCGACGCGCAGTGCGTCTTCGATGCGCACTATGCCTACCTGCTCTCCCCCGGGGCCGATCAATCTGACTTCAGGTACGCGGATGCGCTCGTTGACGCGGGTCTCAGTGCTGATGGGGCCTCCCTTGTTGGGCTTATAGGTGTCCTGCGATCCACGGCCAGGCCTGGTCCGGATCCAGCGGCGGAAACACCACACCACCAGCAGAAAAGCCCTGCAATAGCAGGGCCCAATGCCGACCGATCGAGGCTTGCCGATGGGCAAGCCGCCCGCGTCGCTCGCGGAACAGACATGCGCGATGCCTGTGACCGGACCGCCAAGCCTTGAAGAAATCTCGTGGCTCGCGGTGGGAGTGGGACTCCACTTACTGTTTCCTGGCCTTCGCCGGGATGGTCGCGATCGCCAGTTTAGCAGCCACGGGGCGGCTTTCCGCACTTCGCCCCCGACCCCCGTCCGGCGGCCTTCGGCACCCGGACTAACTATTGCCGGCCACTCTTAGCGCTTCGCCAAGCTTTTCACGGATTGAGGGCATATCCTCGCGGTCTGTGACACTCGCTTCATCTCGTTCGGGGCGCCGTTCGGGGCCCCGCGGTCGGTCGCAGTCCCGGTATCGCTGGGTGCCGGCGGCGGCCGGGTGGATCGTGGGCGTCATCGCCACCGTGTCGTTGCTGGCCAGCGTGTCCCCGGCGCTCCGGTGGGTGATCAAAGTCCCGCGCGAGTTCATCAACGACTACCTGTTCAACTTCCCCGACACCAGCATCGCGTGGTCGTTCGTGCTGGCGCTGCTGGCGGCGGCCCTGACCGCGCGGAAACGGATCGCCTGGCTGGTGCTGCTCGGCCAGATGATCCTCGCCGCCGCGCTGAACGCCGCCGACATCGCCGCGGGCGACAACACTCCCGCCGAAACCTTCGGGGAGAACCTCGGGTTCGCGGTGCACATCGTCGCGATCGTCCTGCTGGTGCTGGCCTACCGAGAGTTCTGGGCCAAGGTCAGAAAGGGCGCGCTGGTCAAGGCCGCCGCGGTGCTCGTCGCCGGGGACGTGATCGGGATCCTGGTGTCCTGGGGCCTGGTCGAGTTGTGGCCCGGAACGCTGGCGCGCCAAGACCGCCTGCCCTACGTCGCCAACCGGGTGGTCGGCTTCGCCCTGGCCGACCCGGACCTGTTCACCGGCAAGCCGCACGTGTTCCTCAACGCCATCTTCGGACTGTTCGGCGCGCTGGCGCTGATCATGGCGACCATCGTGCTGTTCCAGTCCCAGCGGGCCGACAACGCGCTGACGGGTGAGGACGAGTCGGCCATCCGCGGGCTCCTCGAGCTGTACGGCAAGAACGACTCGCTGGGCTACTTCGCGACCCGCCGCGACAAGTCGGTGGTATTCGCGCCCAGCGGCCGCGCCGCCATCACCTACCGCGTCGAGGTCGGCGTGTGCCTGGCCAGCGGCGACCCGATCGGCGAACCCCGGGCCTGGCCGCAGGCCATCGACGCCTGGCTGGGGCTGTGCCAGGCCTACGGCTGGGCGCCGGGCGTCATGGGCGCCAGCACGCAGGGGGCCCGGGTGTACCGGGAGGCCGGGCTGAACGCGCTCGAGTTGGGCGACGAGGCGATTCTGCGGACCGCCGACTTCCGGCTGTCGGGCCCCGACATGCGCGGGGTGCGCCAGGCCGTGACGCGGGCCCGCCGGGCCGGGCTGACCGTGCGCATCCGGCGGCACCGGGACATCTCGGCCGAGGAGATGGCCCAGACCATCACCCGCGCCGACGCCTGGCGTGACACCCAGACCGAGCGCGGCTTCTCCATGGCGCTGGGCCGGCTCGGCGATCCGGCCGACGGGGATTGCCTCCTGGTCGAGGCCCTGGACCGGGACGGCGCCGTCGTGGCGATGCTGTCACTGGTCCCGTGGGGAACCACGGGTGTCTCCCTGGACCTGATGCGCCGTTCCCCGCAATCGCCCAACGGCACCATCGAGCTGATGGTCAGCGAGCTCGCCCTGACCGCCGAAACCCTTGGTATCAGCCGGATTTCGCTGAACTTCGCAATGTTCCGCTCGGCGTTCGAGCAAGGCGCCCAACTCGGCGCCGGCCCGGTCGCCCGGTTGTGGCGGGGGTTGCTGCTGTTCTTCTCGCGGTGGTGGCAGCTGGAGACGCTGTATCGCTCGAACATGAAGTACCAACCCGACTGGGTTCCGCGCTACGCCTGCTACGAGGACGCGCGGCTGATCCCCCGGGTGGGCGTCGCCTCGGTGATCGCGGAGGGCTTCCTGGTGTTGCCGTTTACCCGGCGCGACAGGGTGCACACCGGCCATCACCCCGCGGTGCCCGCCCGGCTGGCGGAGTCGGGCCTGTTGCATCACGACGGCTCGGCGCCCGACGTGAGCGAGCTGCAGCAGCGACGCGACGACGCGGAACTCGAAGAGTCAAGAGCCCGCCTGCCCGAGCAGGTCCGGGTTCGGCTGGCCAAGCTGAAAGTCCTGCGACGCAAGGGCATTGACGCCTATCCGGTCGGCTCCCCGCCCAGCCACACCGTTTCCCGGGCGCTGGACGCCGACGACCAGGAGGCCGTCTCGGTGTCGGGCCGGATCTTGCGGATTCGCGACTACGGCGGCGTGCTGTTCGCCCAGCTGCGGGACTGGTCGGGCGAATTGCAAGTCCTGCTGGACAATTCGCGCCTGGAGCAGGGCCGCACGGCGGATTTCACCGCGGCCATCGATCTCGGCGACCTGGTCGAGATGACCGGTCACATGGGCTTCTCCAAGAACGGAACCCGCTCCCTGATCGTGCGCGACTGGCGGATGATCGGGAAGTGCCTGCGGCCGCTGCCGAACAAGTGGAACGGGCTGACCGACCCGGAGGCGCGGGTGCGGACCCGCTACGTCGACCTGGCGGTCAACCCCGAATCCCGCGAGCTGATCACGGCCCGCAGCGGCGTCCTGCGCTCCGTGCGGGAAACGTTGTTCGCCAAGGGTTTCGTCGAGGTCGAGACGCCGATCCTGCAGCAGATCCACGGCGGTGCGACCGCCCGGCCGTTCGTCACCCACATCAACACCTACGACATGGACCTGTTCCTGCGCATCGCGCCGGAGCTGTACCTGAAGCGGTTGTGCGTCGGCGGCGTGGAGCGGGTGTTCGAGCTGGGCCGGGCCTTCCGCAACGAGGGCGTCGACTTCAGCCACAACCCGGAGTTCACCCTGCTGGAGGCCTACCAGGCGCACGCCGACTACACCGTCTGGATCGACGGCTGCCGCGAGCTCATCCAGAACGCCGCGCAGGCGGCCCACGGGGAGCAGACCGTGCTGCGGCCCCGCTGTGACGGCGGGCTGCACCCGGTCGACATCTCCGGGAACTGGCCGGTCAAGACGGTGCACGACGCGGTGTCCGAGGCGCTCGGGGAGCACATCGATCCCGACACACCCCTGCCCGTGCTGCGCAAACTTTCCGACGCCGCCCACATCCCGTATCGCGCGCACTGGGACGCCGGCGCCGTGGTGCTCGAGCTCTACGAGCACCTGGTCGAGGACCGCACCGAGGGACCCACCTTCTACATCGACTTCCCGACCTCCGTCTCGCCGTTGACCCGGCCGCATCGCAGCCGGCACGGCGTCGCCGAACGGTGGGACCTGGTGGCGTGGGGGGTCGAGCTGGGGACCGCCTACAGCGAGCTCACCGATCCGGTGGAGCAGCGGCGCCGCCTGCAGGAACAGTCGCTGCTGGCCGCCGGCGGCGACCCCGAGGCGATGGAGCTCGACGAGGACTTCCTGCAAGCCATGGAGTACGCGATGCCGCCCACCGGCGGGCTCGGCATGGGCATCGATCGGCTCGTCATGCTCATAACGGGCCGCAGCATCCGCGAGACGCTGCCGTTTCCGCTGGCCAAGCCGCACTGAGCCGCCCCGCGAGCGCGGGCGGCCGACGGCGAACATTCGGTGAATATGTTCCAGGCCGGTTAACAATCGATCACAATGAATGCCGTGACCGCGTCCACGACCAACGCCACGACGCAGTTGCTGGCAAGTAGTCACACGTCCCTGATGCACGGCTGGGTGCCCATCACAACCCAGGTGGTGACCGCCGCGGTGCTGACGATGGCCGTGGGCTGGCGATCGCGCCGGTGGCGGACGGTCTGGCTGCCGGCGGCTGCCTTGGGCGGCGCTGCCGCCGCCTACCTGACGCACTGGTACATCGTGGACCGCGGCCTGTCCGACGAGCCCGCGCCGGTCGCGCTGTGGCTCTGGATCGCGCTGACCGGCACGGCGGTGGCGGTGCTGATCCTCGGCTGGCGCAGCGCGCGCGGCTGGCGGCGCGGCGCCGGGCTGATCGCCATCCCGCTGTGCGCCCTGTGCGCGGCCCTGGTGCTCAACCTGTGGGTCGGCTACTTCCCCACCGTGCAGGCCGCGTGGAACCAGCTCACCTCCGGCCCGCTGCCCGACCAGACCGACCCGGCCACCGTCACCGCCATGGCCGCCAAGCGGGCGCGGCCGCCGCACGGCAGCGTGATCCCGGTGGTGATCCCCTCCGACGCATCGCATTTCAAGCACCGCGGTGAGCTGGTTTACCTGCCGCCCGCATGGTTCACCAGCAGCCCGCCGCCAGCGCTGCCGACGGTCATGATGATCGGGGGCCAGTTCAACACCCCCGCGGACTGGACCAGAGCGGGCAACGCGGTCAAGACGATCGACGACTTCGCGGCCGCCCACGACGGAAAGGCTCCGGTGCTGGTGTTCGTCGACTCCGGCGGGGCCTTCAACAACGACACCGAATGCGTCAACGGCGTCCGCGGTAACGCCGCCGACCACCTGGCCAAAGACGTTGTGCCATACATGGTTTCGAAATTCGGCGTCAGCCGGGACCGGTCCAACTGGGGCATCGCCGGGTGGTCGATGGGCGGGACCTGCGCGGTGGACCTGACCGTGATGCACCCCGACATGTTCAGCGCGTTCGTCGACGTGGCCGGCGACTTCTTCCCTAACGCCGGAAACAAGGCACAAACCATCGCCCGGCTCTTCGGCGGAAACGCCGACGCGTGGGCCGCGTTCGACCCGACGACGGTGATCAGCCGGCACGGGCCGTACAGCGACGTGGCCGGCTGGTTTGCGATCTCCTCCGCGGGTCCGCCCGCTGGGCGGCACGACCCGCTGATGACCGACAGCGGCGCGATTCGGCTCGCCGGTCGGGAGGCCGCGGCCGATCCCGGCAACCAGACCGCGGCCGCCTATTCGCTGTGCGCGCTCGGGCGCGCCAACGGCATCGACTGCGCGGTTGTGGCGCAGCCCGGCAGGCACGACTGGCCGTTCGCCGACCGGGTCTTCGCGGCCGCGCTGCCGTGGCTGGCAGGCCGGCTGGGCACTCCGGGGATTCCGCGGACCCCGTTGCCCGGCGCCACCCCGCCCGCGCCCGCCACTCCGGTCGTCGTCCCGGCCGACCGTTCCAACCCGGCCACGCGGTAGCCGCGGGTGCCTTCCATTGCGCGGGTTCGGCGTGCGATCTTTGCGCGGCACTGCAATCCGTGGAGCGCCTGGACCCGCTGGGCGAGCACGCCGCTGATCCTGGTGGCGCCATGGACGCGGCGCTTCAGCCACGCGGCGTGGATTGCGCTGTGGCTGGCCGTGAACCCGTTCGTGTTCGGCGCGCCGGCTCACCAGCGGGCGTGGTCGACGCGCGCCATGCTCGGCGAGGAGCTGTGGATCAGCCGGCGCCCGCGCGATGGGGCCATGGCGGTCAGCGCGCTGACGTCGGTGGCCGCGCTGGGCGCGGTGGTCGCCGCCTGGCGCCGCCAACCGCGGCCGGCGGCGATCGCCATTGCGGTGCAGATGGCGTTGACGCTGGTGTACTGGCAGCAAATGGTGCGGTATTGGGAGCGCGAGCGGCGGGACCGGGCCGGGCTTTTAGTAGCGTAACGACCATGCCCGACGAACCCACCCCGCCTGATCCCGGGTACGACAGCGCCGGTGTGCCCACCTTCGAGTCCGTGCGCGAGAAGATCGAAGGTCGGTACGCGACATCCTTGGGCGGCGCGGAACTGGACGCCGAGTCCCCCGAGGGCCGTTCCGTCGCCGAGCAATACGACGAGCGCGAGCGCGCCGCCGCCGAGCGGTTGGCCCAGATCCGCGAGTCGATGCGCGCGGACGAGGGCTAGGGAAGTCGGCTGAGCGCCCGGGGGGACGTCGATGAGTGAAGCGCAGCCCAGCTCGCGGATTGGCAGCCGGTTCGGGCCCTACCAACTGCGGCGACTACTGGGTCGCGGCGGGATGGGCGAGGTCTACGAGGCCTACGACACCGTCAAGGACCGCGTGGTGGCGCTCAAGCTGATGTCCGAGCAGGTGAGCTCGGATGACTCGTTTCGGCAGCGCATGCAACGCGAGGCCAGGACCGCGGGCCGGCTGCAGGAACCGCACATCGTGCCGATTCACGATTTCGGCGAGGTTGACGGCCAAGTGTTCATCGACATGCGCCTCATCGAGGGGCGCGACGTCGGGACGGTGCTGAGCCGCTCCGGGCCGCTACCGCCACCGCGCGCGGTCGCGATCGTCGAACAGGTCGCCGCCGCCCTTGATGCCGCGCACCGCGCCGGGGTCATCCATCGCGACATCAAACCCGAGAACATCCTGCTCGCCGAGGGCGACTTCGCCTATCTGGTCGACTTCGGGATCGCCGCGGCGGCCACCGACGAGCGCGTGACCAAAACCGGCGCCGCCATCGGCAGCTGGAACTACATGGCGCCCGAGCGCTTCGGCAACGACGACCCCACCTACCGCGTCGACATTTACGCCCTCGCCTGTCTCCTTTTCGAATGCCTCACGGGCACAAGGCCTTTCCAGACCACCAGCCTCAGCAGCCTGATGGCCGCCCACCTGGTGGAGCCGGCGCCGCGCCCCAGCCGGCGCAACCCCGCCGTCCCGGCGGCGTTCGACGAGGTCGTCGCCCGCGGGATGGCCAAGGAGCCAGGCGACCGCTACCTCACCGCGGGCGACCTGGCGAAGGCCGCCCTGCACGCGCTGAGCACGCCGGACCAACGCGAAGCGACCGAGCTGATCCAGCACAGCCAGCATTTCGCGCCGCCGCCGGGCCCGGAGCAATTCCCGTCCCAGCCCGCACCGCCGCACCCGGCGTGGTTCGCTACTCCGCCGCCGTGGGCGCCGCCGCCCGCACCGCCCCGGCGCAGGCTGGGGCTGGTCATCGGGGCCCTCGCGCTCGTCGTCGCGGTCATCGCCGGCACCGGGGTGTGGGTGGCGGTCGACAAGTCCGGGTCCGCACAGCCCGAGAGCCCCACCACCAGCGCAACCGCCGCGCCGTCGACCACGACCACGGTGACGACCAGCACCGCCCCCACAGTGACTCCGGCCCAACTGAATTCGCTCCTGCTTCCGATCGACCAGATCAACACCCTCGTCGGTACCACCGGCATCATCGTCGACCACAACGTGACGGAGATGACGGACCCCGGCCCCGGCAACACGCTGTCGGACGACAAGTGCCTGGGAGCGCTGATCGGTTTCCAAACCCGGACGTACAAGAGCAGCGGCTACACGGCGATGCTCGCCCAGCTGATGAAGAAGCCGCAAAGCGACCCGGCCTACGCCGTGGTCCAGGGCGCGGTGATCTTCGCGTCCGCCGACCAGGCCCGGGGATTCGTCAACGACCAGTGGCCCCAATGGCGCGACTGCGGGGGGAAGACCGTGACCCAGCCCAGCAGCAAGGCTCCACTCGAATGGACCTTCGGGCAGATCAGCGGCAATCCGCCCAACATCGCGCTGCAGCACACGTTGGCCAGCAGCCCGGTGGTGTGCCAGCACGTGCTCGAGGCGGTGTCGAATGTGGTCCTCGACGTCAACGTCTGCGGGCCCGGAACGATCAACCAGGCCAGGCTGATCGCCAACCAGATGGCGACCAAGATCCCGGGCTGAGGGGCGGTCAGGCGGTGACTTTGCGTCGCCGCTTCGACCGTTGCGGCGGAGCGGCGCGGCCGATCACCTCGGCGAGGAATTTGCCGGTGTAGCTTTCGGGCACGGCGGCGATGTCCTCCGGGGTGCCCTCGGCCACCACGGTTCCGCCCTCGGCGCCACCCTCGGGCCCCATGTCGACGATCCAGTCCGACGTCTTGATGACGTCGAGGTTGTGCTCGATGACGATGACGGTGTTGCCCTTGTCCACCAGCCCGTTGATCACGGTGAGCAGCTTGCGGATGTCGTCGAAATGCAG
Organism: Mycobacterium paraffinicum; assembly: GCF_001907675.1. Lineage (GTDB taxonomy): Bacteria > Actinomycetota > Actinomycetes > Mycobacteriales > Mycobacteriaceae > Mycobacterium > Mycobacterium paraffinicum_A. Next base: position 95,874 of record NZ_MPNT01000017.1, on the reverse strand, counting down.
CCCGGTGGTGGGCTCGTCGAGGATGTAGATGGTCCGCCCCGTCGAGCGCTTCTGCAGCTCGGCGGCCAGCTTGACGCGCTGCGCCTCACCGCCGGACAGCGTCGGGGCGGGCTGGCCCAGCCGGACGTAGCCCAGGCCGACGTCGACCAGCGTGCGCAGGTAGCGGTGGATGCCGGTGATCGGCTCGAAGAACTCCGCCGCCTCCTCGATCGACATGTCCAGCACCTCGGAGATGGTCTTGCCCTTGTAGTGCACTTCCAGGGTTTCCCGGTTGTAGCGCGCGCCGTGGCAGACCTCGCATGGCACGTACACGTCCGGCAGGAAGTTCATCTCGATCTTGATGGTGCCGTCGCCCGTGCACGCCTCGCAGCGGCCGCCCTTCACGTTGAACGAGAACCGGCCCGGTTGGTAGCCACGGACTTTGGCCTCGGTGGTGGCCGCGAACAGCGTGCGGATCTTGTCGAACACGCCGGTGTAGGTGGCCGGGTTGGACCGCGGTGTGCGACCGATCGGCGACTGGTCGACCCGCACCAGCTTGTCCAGGTGGTCCAGGCCCGTCACCCGGGTGTGCCGACCCGGCACCAGCCGGGCGCCGTTGAGCCGGTTGGCCAGCACGGTGGCCAGGATGTCGTTGACCAGCGTCGACTTGCCGGACCCGGACACCCCGGTCACCGAGGTGAGCACCCCGAGCGGGAACGAGACGTCGATGCCGCGCAGGTTGTGCTCGCGCGCGCCGACGACGGTGAGCTGACGCTTGCGGTCTACGGGGCGCCGGATCGCCGGCATCTCGATGGCTTCGTTGCCCGATAGGAAGGCGCCGGTGATCGAGTCCTTGTTGGCCAGCAGCTCGGCGTAGGTCCCGCTGTGCACGATCTGGCCGCCGTGCTCACCGGCCCGGGGGCCGATGTCGACGATCCAGTCGGCGTGGGCGATGGTGTCCTCGTCGTGTTCGACGACGATCAGCGTGTTGCCCAAATCCCTTAGCCGCGTGAGGGTTTCGATGAGCCGACGATTGTCGCGCTGGTGCAGCCCGATCGACGGCTCGTCGAGCACGTAGAGCACCCCCACGAGGCCGGACCCGATCTGCGTGGCCAGCCGGATGCGTTGCGCCTCACCGCCGGACAGCGTGGCCGCGGCGCGCGACAGCGACAGGTAGTCCAGGCCGACGTCGAGCAGAAAGCCCAGCCGGGACTGGATCTCCTTGAGCACCTGCCCGGCGATCGCCTGCTCGCGGGGCCCCAGGGTGAGCGCGTTCAGGAAGTCCGAGCAGTCCGAGATCGACAGCTCGGACACCTCGGCGATGGACTTTTTACCGCGACCACCCGCGGACAGCGTCACCGCCAGGATCTCCGGCTTGAGCCGGGTGCCCTCGCACTCCGGGCAGGGCACGTCCCGCATGAAGCCCTCGTAGCGCTCCTTCATCTGCTCGGATTCGGTCTGCGCCATCTTGCGCTGCAGGAACGCCAGCACGCCCTCGAAATCGGCGTAGTAGGAACGGGTTCGGCCGTACCGGTTGCGGTAGCGCACGTGCACCTGGTGGTCGGAGCCCTCGAGAATCGCCTTGCGCGCCTTGGCCGGCAGCTTGCGCCAGGGTGTGTCGACGTCGAAGCCCAGCTCCTCGCCGAGGCCGGCCATCATCCGGGTGAAGTACTCCGCGGTGTGGCCCGTCGACCACGGCGCCACCGCGCCCTCGGCCAGCGTGCGCTCGGGGTCGGGAACCACCAGGTCGGGGTCGACCTCCTTGCGGATGCCCAGGCCGGTGCACTCGGGGCAGGCGCCGTACGGCGAGTTGAACGAGAACGACCGGGGCTCCAGGTCGTCGACCGCGAGCGCGTGCCCGTTGGGGCAGGCCAGCTTCTCGGAGAACCGCTGTTCGCGGTTGTGTGCGTCGTGCTCGTGGTCGACAAATTCGAGCACCACGATCCCGTCGGCCAGGTTCAGCGCGGTCTCCACCGAATCGGTGAGCCGCTGCTTGGCGCTGGCCTTGACGGTGAGGCGGTCGACCACCACCTCGATGTCGTGCTTCTCCTGCTTCTTCAGCTTCGGCGGATCCGTCAGCGAATGCACCACGCCGTCGACCCGCACCCGGCTGTAGCCCTGCGCGTTGAGCTTCTCGAACAGGTCCGCGAACTCGCCCTTGCGGGTGCGCACCACCGGGGCGAGCACCAGGAACCGGGTGCCCTCCGGCATCACCAGCACCTGGTCGACGATTTGCTGGGGCGTCTGCCGGGCGATCCGCTCGCCGCAGACCGGGCAGTGCGGCGTGCCGGCGCGGGCGTAGAGCAGCCGCAGGTAGTCGTAGACCTCGGTGATCGTCCCGACCGTCGACCGGGGGTTGCGGTTGGTGGACTTCTGGTCGATCGACACCGCCGGGGACAGGCCCTCGATGAAGTCGACGTCCGGCTTGTCCATCTGCCCCAGGAACTGGCGGGCATACGCCGACAGCGACTCCACGTACCGGCGCTGGCCCTCCGCGAAAATCGTGTCGAACGCCAGCGACGACTTGCCCGACCCCGACAGCCCGGTGAAGACGATCAACGCGTCACGCGGTAGGTCGAGGTCGACGCCCCGCAGGTTGTGTTCGCGGGCGCCCTTGACGATCAGGCGGTCAGCCACGCTGCCCTCTCTCAGTGAATCTTTGACGTGCGGTAGCCGTCGATGCGCACGGCGCATTCCATGCTATGTGCCCATACCGACAAGCAACGTCTGACCAGTAACGTGGCCGCTATGACTGCCCCTGACAAGGTAAGCGACAACTACACCGGACACGTCGACCCTGGTACCGCGGCCCGCCGGACCCTACCCGGCGCCACGATCCTAAAGGCGTCGGTGGGCCCCATGGACAACAACGCCTATTTGGTGACTTGTTCCGCCACCGGCGAAACGTTGTTGATCGACGCCGCCAACGACGCGGACGTCCTGATCGACCTGATCCGGCGGAACGCGCCCAAGGTGTCGCTGATCGTGACCAGCCATCAGCACTTCGACCACTGGCAGGCGCTGGAGGCCGTGGCCGCGGCTACCGGCGCGCCGACCGCCGCCCACGAGATCGACGCCGAGCCACTACCGGTCAAACCGGACCGTTTGCTGGCCGACGGCGACACCGTTCAGATCGGCGAGCTGCAGTTCACGGTCATCCACCTGCGCGGCCACACGCCCGGCTCGGTCGCGCTCGCCCTCGACGGGCCCGCGACGGGCGGGGTCACCCAGCTCTTCACCGGCGACTGCCTGTTCCCGGGTGGCGTCGGCAAGACCTGGCAGCCGGGAGATTTCACCCAGCTACTCGACGACGTCACCACCCGGGTGTTCGACGTCTACGTCGATTCCACCGTCATCTACCCCGGCCACGGCGACGACACGGTGCTCGGCGCCGAGCGGCCGCACCTGGCCGAATGGCGGGCGCGGGGCTGGTGAGGCGGGTCGCCACCAAGCCCCGTGGCGATCGCGCTAGGACGTGGTGTGCACGATCAGCACGTCGACCTTGGCCCGCCGTGAGACGTTGGCCGGCACCGATCCCAGCAACCGGCCTGCGATCGTGCTCAGGCCGACGTTTCCGACGACCAGCAGGTCGGCCTTCTCGTCCTCGGCGAGCTTGACCAGCGCGTCGACCGGGGCGCCCTCGATCGGGCGCTCCTCGACGTTCTTGGCGCCCGCCTTGTGCGCACGCTCCTTGGCGTCCTGCAGGATCGCGTAAATCGGCGCGGTGCCGGACACCTTGTAGCTCTCGTCGCGCAGTGCGTCGGCGGCCCGGGTGTCCTCGTGCTGGGGCAGGTATGCCGACGCGACGATCAGCTTGGCGTCCGAGCCCGCGATCTGCGCCGCCTTGTCTACCGCACGCATTGACGAGTCCGAGCCGTCGGTTCCCACCACCACAGTCCGATAGGCGCCCATTTACCCTCCCTGATTCGGTTGGTCAGCCAACCCAAGACACTATCGCGTTTGCCCGTTGCGCAGGGAAGAGATTAGCGACACCCCGTGGCTCGGCGTGTCGACAATTTGCCCCGCCGCGCTTCGCCAACACACAATATCGCCGATGACAAAACAATCAAATGCTCTGGCCCGGGGCGGAAAGCGTTGCATAACGCCGCTTTTCGTGGAATGTGCACGCCGGGGCCGAATAGGCGGAGCCGTTTTGTGACCCCTCCCCCCGATTCAGCTTTACAGTGACAAGCATCATGTCCATCGTCGAGCAGCGCGTCGCGGATGAAGTCGAGGAGCCCGCGCCCGCGCGCCCGCCCGGCCGATTCGTCGACCCGTGGGCCGTCGCCGCCTTCGCGGCCGTCGTCAGCGGCGCCTGGGCCTGCCGGCCCTCCCTGTGGTTCGACGAGGGGGCGACCATATCGGCCGCGGCGAGCCGCACGCTGGCCGAGCTGTGGCGGCTGCTGAGCCACATCGACGCCGTGCACGGCCTGTATTACCTGCTGATGCACGGCTGGTTCGCCGTTTTTCCGCCGACCGAGTTCTGGTCGCGGGCGCCCAGCGCCCTGGCGGTCGGCGCCGCCGCCGCGGGCGTCACGGTGTTCACCAGACGGTTCTCGACCCGGCCGGTCGCGGTGTGCGCGGGCGTCGTTTTCGCCATTCTGCCGCGCACCACCTGGGCGGGCATGGAGGCGCGACCCTACGCTTTCGTGGCCGCCGCGGCGGCCTGGCTCACCGTATTGCTCGTCGCCGCCGTGGGGCGCAACAGACCACGATTGTGGATTTGCTATGCGCTGGCGTTAATGCTGTCGATTCTGCTGAATCTGAACATGGTGCTGTTGGTGCCGGTTTATGCGGTAATGGTGCCGCTGTTGGCGCCGAAGAAAGCGCGCAAATCCGCGGTCATTCGGTGGGCGATCAGCTCGGTGGCCGCGGTCGCGGCCATGACGCCGTTCATGTTGTTCGCCCACAACCAGGTTTGGCAGGTCAACTGGATTTACCCGGTCAGCTGGCATTACGCGTTCGACATCGTCCTGCGCCAGTATTTCGACCACAGCGTCCCGTTCGCCATCCTGTCGGCAGTCCTCATCGTCGCGGCGATCGTGGCCCGGCTGGCGGGGGTCCGCCCCCCGGCCGGCGACCTGCGCCGCCTGTTGATCGCCTGCTCGGGGTGGCTGGTCATTCCCACCGCGCTGGTGGTCATCTATTCGGCCCTCAGCGAACCGATCTATTACCCGCGCTACCTGATCTTCACCGCGCCCGCGATGGCCGTCGTGCTGGCGGTGTGCATCGTGACGCTCGCCCGCACACCGTGGGCCATCGCCGGTGTGGTGCTGGCCTGTGCCGTGGCCGCGGTGCCCAACTACCTGTTCGTCCAGCGCTGGCCGTACGCCAAGGAAGGCTGGGACTACAGCCAGGTCGCCGACTTGATCAGCTCGCACGCGGCCCCGGGCGACTGCCTGTTGGTGGACAACACCGTGCCGTGGCGGCCCGGGCCGATCCGCGCCCTGCTGGCCACCCGGCCGGCGGCTTTCAGGTCCCTGATCGACGTCGAACGGGGGGCCTACGGGCCCAAGGTCGGGTCATTGTGGGACGGCCACGTTGCCGTGTGGCTGACCACGGCCAAAATCAACAAATGCCCCGCGATCTGGACCATTACCAATAAAGAAACGTCGCTGCCCGACCACCAATCCGGGGAATCATTGCCACCCGGGCCGGCGTTCGGCCGAGCCCCGGCCTATCGATTCCCCGGTTACCTCGGGTTCCGCATTGTCGAACGCTGGCAGTTCCATTACTCGCAGGTGGTGAAGTCCACGCGCTGAATGGCGCTTTGCCGGCGGCGTGAACCGGCATTAATCGGGTAGTTGATGGGGTATGCAGAGCTGGCTGGCCGCCTCGCTGCTGGGCGGCAACGTGCAGGGAATCCGACACCTGGTCGAGCTGTTCGCCGCGTTCGGGTTGACCGCGCTCATCGGCCTCGAACGGACGATCCAGGGCAAGAGCGCCGGGCTGCGGACGCAGACGATCGTCGGGACGTCGTCGGCGTTGATCATGCTGGTCAGTAAGTACGGCTTCGGCGATGTGTTGGCGCCCGGCACGGTCGTGCTGGACCCGTCCCGCGTCGCGGCCCAAATCGTTTCCGGCATAGGGTTTTTGGGCGCCGGCATCATCATCACCCGGCGCGGCGCCGTGCACGGGCTCACGACGGCGGCCGCGGTTTGGGAATCGGCCGGGGTCGGCATGGCGGTGGGCGCCGGCCTGCTGCTGCTCGCCAGCGCCGTCGTGGCCCTGCACTTCGTCAGCGCGCTGCTCTTCAAGGCCGTCGAGGGGCGCCTGACGGCCCAGCTGCGCGGCACCGTCCGGGTGCAGATCATCTACGAGAACGGCCGCGGCATGCTGCGGGAGGTACTGCGGATCTGCGGGCAGCAAAACTGGCAGCTCACCGAGCTCGACGCGGACGCGCACGACATCGACGACGGCGAGGTGCGGGTGGCGATGACGCTGTCCGGCAGCAGGATCGCGAGCGCGCGACAGGTGCTGGGCGACGTCGACGGGGTGGTGGCGGTCTTCCAGGCCGACGACGACCCGGACTGAGGCCGTCGCGGGTCAGCCGACCGGCTGCGCCCGGCGCGCGCGGATCGCGCCGTAGGACACCGCGACCCCGGCCGCGCAGAGCGCGGTGAACACCGTGAACAGCCAGTGCGCGGCCATCCCGTCGCCGCCCTTGGCGGTGTTGACCACCACCCCGGCCAGACCCGCCGCGATGGCCGCGGAGATCAGCTGGACGGTGTTGATCGCCGCCGAGGCGGCACCGCCCTCGGTGGGGTCGTCGACCGACGACATCGCGCGCGCCGACAGATGCGGCCAGGCCATCCCGATCCCGGTGCCCGCCACCAGCAGCGCCACCGCCCACAGCGCGGCCGTCCACGCAGATGTGTCCGCGCGGCGGGCGACCGCGGCCAGGGCCAGGCCGGAAGCGGCCACGATCGGGGCCGCCACGATGACCCGCGCGATCGTGCGGGGGCTTTCCAGGGATGCGCTGACGATCTCGCTGACCGTCCAGCCCAGCGCCAGCGCCGCCCCCAGGAATCCGGCCGCTATCGGGGTCAGGTGCGCCAGCCGCTGGCCGAACAGCGGCACGTAGGTGTTCACCATCGCGGCGCCCATCAACGCGCCCATGGTCAGATAGATCCACTTCAACGGCCCGGGGCCGAAGACGCTGGGCGGCAAGATCGCCGCGTGCGTTCGCCAGTCGACGAGCACGAACAGTCCCACCAGGGCGACGCCGACGGCGAGCAAAGCGAAGGTCGCCAGCGTGTTGCTCGGAATCTGCGCGACGCTGACGGCCAGCGCGGCCGCGCCGATCAGCAGCAGCGACCGCAGCGGCACCTTCATCGGCGCCAGGACGGGCGTGCGTTCGACGCGGGCCAGCGCGACGGGCACCAGCATCGCCATCAGGGCGGTCAGCAGCGCCATCGTCACGAACGCCCATCGCCACAGACCCAGCTGGGCGAACAGGCCGCCCGTCGTCGGGCCGACCACCGTCGCCACGCCCCACATCGCCGACACCAGCGCCGAACCGCGCGTCCACAGCAGGCGCGGAAGAGCGGTATTGATCAGCGCGTAGCCCAGGCCGGCGAGCAGGCCCCCGGCGACGCCCTGCAGGGCGCGCCCAGCTATCAGAACCTCCATGTTCGGCGCCGCCGCGCAAACCAGGCTGGAGACGCCGAAGACCGCCAGACCGGTCAGGTAGCACGAGCGCGCCCCGACGCGCAGCAGCATCGGATTGACCATCGCGGCCGCCACCACCGACCCGACGAGGTACAGGGTCGTGACCCAGGCGTAGAGCCGGCTGCCGCCGATTTCGGCGATGGTGTTCGGCAACAAGCTGGTGGTCAGGAACTCGTTGGTGGCATACAGACCCACCCCGCCGGCCAGCAGGATGGAGGTCCGCAGATACCTGGCGCCCAGCAGCTGGCGCCAGCCGCCAGTCACGGTCGCGGTGTCGGTCACCCTTCTACCGTATGGGGTGTCTCGACGGTGAAAATCGCAGATGCGCTGCCAGCAAACTCATTTCAGGCCGGCGGCGTCCATCCCCCGCAGCTCCTTCTTCAGGTCGGCGATCTCGTCGCGGAAGCGCGCGGCCAGCTCGAACTGCAGGTCCCGCGCGGCGGCCATCATCTGCTCGGTGAGGTCCTTGATCAGGTCGGCCAATTCGGCGCGCGGCATGCTGGTCGTGTCGCGGCCCTCGAAGACTCCGGCGCTGACGGCGCGGCCCGGTTCGCCCTGGGCGCGCCGGCCCCGGGAGGAGTTGCGGCCCGAGCCGCCGACTCCCACCGTTTCTGTGTCGTCGGCCTCGCGGTAGACCTGGTCGAGGATGTCGGCGATCTTCTTGCGCAGCGGCTGTGGGTCGATGCCGTGGGCCTCGTTGTAGGCGATCTGCTTGGCCCGCCGCCGCTCGGTCTCGTCGATCGCCTCTTTCATCGAGTCGGTCATCGAGTCCGCGTACATGTGCACTTCGCCCGAGACGTTGCGGGCGGCGCGGCCGATGGTCTGGATCAGGCTGCGTGAGGACCGCAGGAAGCCCTCCTTGTCGGCGTCCAGGATCGCCACCAGCGAGACCTCGGGGAGGTCCAGGCCCTCGCGGAGCAGGTTGATGCCCACCAGCACGTCGTACTCGCCCAGCCGCAGCTGGCGCAGCAGTTCCACCCGGCGCAGCGTGTCGACCTCGGAGTGCAGGTAGCGGACCCGGATGCCCATCTCGAGCAGGTAATCGGTGAGGTCCTCGGCCATCTTCTTGGTCAGCGTGGTGACCAGGACCCGCTCGTCGGCGTCGGTGCGCTTGCGGATCTCGCCGATCAGGTCGTCGATCTGGCCCTTGGTGGGCTTGACCACCACCTTCGGGTCCACCAGGCCGGTCGGCCGGATCACCTGCTCGACGAACTCCCCGCCCGCCTGGCTGAGCTCGTAGGGGCCCGGGGTGGCCGACAGGTACACCGTCTGCCCGATCCGGTCGGCGAACTCCTCCCAGGTCAGCGGGCGGTTGTCGCACGCCGACGGCAGCCGGAACCCGTACTCGACCAGGTTGCGTTTGCGGGACATGTCACCCTCGTACATGCCGCCGATCTGCGGCACGGTGACGTGCGACTCGTCGATGACGAGCAGGAAGTCCTCCGGGAAGTAGTCGAGCAGGGTCGCGGGCGGCGAGCCCGGGCCGCGGCCGTCGATGTGGCGCGAGTAGTTCTCGATGCCCGAGCAGAAGCCGACCTGGCGCATCATCTCGATGTCGTAGTTGGTGCGCATCCGCAGCCGCTGCGCCTCCAGCAGCTTGCCCTGGCCCTCCAGCTCGGCCAGCCGCGCCGCCAGCTCCTCTTCGATCGTCGAGATCGCGTGGGCCATCCGCTCCGGGCCGGCGACGTAGTGGGTGGCCGGGAAGATCCGCAGCGAGTCGACCTGGCGGATGACGTCACCGGTCAGCGGGTGCAGGTAGTACAGCGCCTCCACCTCGTCGCCGAAGAACTCGATGCGCACCGCCAGCTCCTCGTAGGACGGGATGATCTCGACGGTGTCGCCGCGCACCCGGAACGAGCCGCGGGTGAAGGACAGGTCGTTGCGGGTGTACTGCACGTCGACCAGCAGCCGCAGCAGGGCGTCGCGGGGCACCTCGGTGCCCACGGTGAGTTCCACGGAGCGGTCCAGGTAGGACTGCGGCGTGCCGAGGCCGTAGATGCACGACACCGACGCCACCACGACCACGTCGCGCCGGGAGAGCAGCGACGACGTCGCGGAGTGCCGCAGTCGCTCCACGTCGTCGTTGATCGAGCTGTCCTTCTCGATGTAGGTGTCGGTCTGGGCGATGTACGCCTCCGGCTGGTAGTAGTCGTAGTACGACACGAAGTACTCAACGGCGTTGTGCGGCAACATTTCTCGTAGCTCGTTGGCAAGCTGGGCGGCCAGCGTCTTGTTCGGCGCCATGACCAGCGTGGGCCGCTGTAGCCGCTCGATGAGCCAGGCGGTGGTGGCCGACTTCCCGGTGCCGGTGGCGCCCAGCAGCACCACGTCGCGCTCCCCCGCCTTGATGCGGCGTTCCAGCTCGTCGATGGCGGCCGGCTGGTCGCCGGCGGGCGCGTGCGGGCTGACGACCTCGAAGTGGCCGCCGACGCGCACGACCTCGTCGACCGCGCGGTATTCCGAATGTGCGAGTACGGGATGTTCCGTGGCGAAAGCCATGCCACCAGGGTAGAGCGGTGTACCGACAAGTGTTGTTCCGCGAGCGTGCGCAGAATGACACCCTGTGTAGCGGGTCGGCGTACGGACACGCACGCGCGCGGCCGAAGGCGCTACCCCGCCGGGCGCGTCCACGTCCGCGTGACGGGGTCACACTGCAGCAGGTAGCCGTCGTTGGAGGTGGTCATGGCGAACACCGACGTGCCCGGGCGGTCGCACGAGCTGCCCGAGGCGTGCACGCCCATCGTGATCGGGGCCTTGGCCCAGCTGTTGCCCTCGCAGACGATCTGCTCGCTGTTGGTCGGGTCGTAGGCCAGCTTGCCGACGTCGCCGCACGCCGAGCCGAGCACGGGCGGCGCCGGGGCGGCCGCGGCGGTCGACGTGGCAACGGCCTGGGCGGGATCGCCCAGGTTCACCCCGGCGGGCACGTCGCCGACCCGGGTGGCCACCACCGGCACCCGCACCACCGCGCCTTGCGCGCCGCACTCGTTGCTCAGCACGGTCTCGGTCACGGTGCCGCGCAGGGTGCCGTCGGCCTGCGGGGCCAGCGACCACGCCAGCGTCTCCTGCTGAGTCGCGTTGGCCTGGCCGTTGGGGGGCGTGCAATCCATCCGCTCCTGCTGCGGCGCGCCCTGCCAATAGCCGCCGACGAAGCGCAGCGTGTCCGTCGGGCCGTTCGCCGTCTGGTGGGTCGCGTTGTCCAACTGGGCGCCGGTGGCCGCGCAGCCGTTCGTGGTGCACACGGAACGGAAGGCCCACCAGCCGGCGGCGGGCCCGTCGTGGCGGATCGCGACGCCGTTGGTGGTCCGCTTGCCCTGGTCGTAGTCCAGCCGGTAGCTGCCGGAGAGCGTCGGTCCCCCGGACCTCGTGGGCGCCGGGACGGACGGCTTCGACGCGAGCGCCGGGGCGGCTGGCGGGGCGTCCGGTTCGAAGGAGTACAGGACCGACCAGGTGGCGGCCACCGCGATGAGCATTGCGCACACCAACCCGACCGCCCATCGGGTCCGCCCCGAGAACCGGTGGCTCGACGCGGTGCGGGCCGGGGCGCGCGGGCCGGCTTCCGCGGCGGTGTCGCACCGTTCGCCCACGGCGGCGGCGAAGGCGCGGCACCGCTCGAAGCGGTCCTGGGGTTGTTTCGCCAGCGCCTTGCGGAACGCCTCGTCGAGATGAGCCAGCTCCGGGCGGTAGTCGCTGAGTCGGGGCGGCTCCTCGTGCAGGTGCTGGCTGATCACCGCGATGGGATTCGAGTGCTGAAACGGCGGCGTTCCGGTCAGGAGATGGAAAGCCGTTGCGGCCAAGGCATATTGGTCGGCCCGCCCGTCGATGTTGGATCCCGTCAACTGTTCCGGCGCGGCATAGGCCACCGTTCCCACCGCGACGTTGGTCTCGGTGATCCCGCTGATGTCGCCCAGATGACGCGCGACACCGAAGTCCGCCAACAGGATTCGGCGTTCGCCGTCGTCCGGATGGGTGAGCAGGATGTTCGCCGGTTTCACGTCGCGGTGCAGCAACCCGCGGTCGTGGGCGTAGTCGAGGGCCCCCGCGACAGCTTGGACGATCGCGCACACCTCACCGACCGGCATGCCGTCGGGGTAGCGCTCCTTCACCAGCCGAGAGGCGTCGGTGCCCTCGACGTAGTCCATGGAAATCCAGAGGTGACCGTTGAATTCGCCGCGGTCGTGGACGCCGACGATGTGGGGATGCCATAACGTCGCGGCGAGATCGGCCTCGCGGTTGAACCGCTCGCGAAACTCGGGATCGGCCGTGACCGCTTCGGCCAGGACTTTGATGACGTCGCGGCGCGGCAACCGCGGATGCAGGGCCAGGTACACCTCGGCCATGCCCCCGGCGCCCAGCTGACGCAGGACCGTGTAGCCGGCGAACGGCGCCCCGCTGGATATCGACAGGCGGGCGCCGTCGGCCTCCACGGGGGCGGGCTCGGCGTTCGGGGTCGAGCTGACCGGCGGGATGCGACGGAACAGATGGGCGATGGTGACCGCGGGCAACGACTGAAATCCCGCGCGCAGCGCCGCCCGGGCCTCGCGCGGGTTACTCAGCAGCCGCCGCCCGGCGCCGATGCGCCGGGTAGCCCCCTTGTCCTCGTCCATCTACCGCCTCGCCCCCTCATCGGTTGAGCCCCGGCTTGCCGCAACCTGACCCGGTGCGCACTGCCTCGGGCACGTGCATCGACCCTCGCTTCGCCTCGGCGCTCCAGCCGGCACGACGACGTGCCGGGCGCGCAACGCAAACAGGCCTCCCCTTCCGTTCAGATCATGCCGGATCCCGGTAGGGGCTTGTTCTCAGCGAGCTATGAAGGGGCTATGAGTGGCCGAATCGAAACATAGGGAAATCACAGGCGATCCCAATAGAGACCACTCACCGCGCGCACCGATACTTGAGTGGTGACCCGACCCGCTCCGCCCATCCTGACGATTCGGCACGACGGGTCCCAACGATCCTTCGCGGCCGGCCACGAGGTGGTCGTCGGCCGCGACGCCCAGGCCGACGTGCGCATCCCCGATCCCCGCATCTCCCGCGCCCACCTGATCCTGCGTTTCGACCAGGGCCGGTGGCTGGCAATCGACAACGGCTCGCTGAACGGGACCTATCTGAACGGCTACCGGATGCCGGTCATCGACGTCCACGACGGTCAGAGCATTCACGTCGGGAATCCGCGCGGGCCGCGGCTGACCTTCGCCGTCGGGCCACAGCAGGGCTACACCGACCGCCCCGGGCGGACCCGGTCCGGGGCGGAGGCCGGACCGCCGACGCTGGCCTGGTCCGCACTGCCCGAGCAAACGAATCCGACCCGGCCGCCGCGACCCGCGCCACCCAGGCCGCCGGCCCGCACACCGAATTCCCCGAGCCGCCAGCCCATTCCGCCGCCCCGGCAGGCGCCACCACCGCCGCCGAACCGGCCCGTGCCGACATCCGGCGGCCCGCTGCGCGGCACACCACCCGAGGAGCGGACCGACGTGCACGCCGGGGCACCGCCGCGGGGGTCGACACCGCCGGCCGAACTCACCGTGGTCGACGCGAAGTCGGCCGACGTGTCGAACCTCGCGACGCGCTTTGTGAAGTTGCTCTCGCCGCGCTCGTCGGCGGCCGCGGGCACCCGCAGCATGACGATCGGACGCGCCGCGGAGAACGACATCGTGGTCTCCGACGTGCTGGCCTCACGGCAGCACGCAGCCTTGGTGCAGACGCCGCTGGGCACCGAGATCCGGGACAACAGCATCAACGGGACCTTCGTCAACGGCACCCGGGTCGGGTCGGCGATCCTGTCCGACGACGACGTGGTCACCATCGGCAACGTCGACCTCGTGTTTCGCGACGGCACCCTGACCACACGCAGCGAGGCCGAGACCCGCACGGGCGGGTTGGAGGTGCGCAACGTCCGCTACGTCGTCGACAACGGCAAACAACTGCTGGACGACATCTCGCTGATCGCGCGGCCCGGAACGCTGACCGCCGTGATCGGCGGCTCGGGCGCCGGGAAGAGCACGCTGGCCCGGCTGATCGCCGGCTACACGACTCCCAGCTCGGGCTCGGTGACGTTCGAGGGGCACGACATTCACGCCGAATACGCGTCGTTGCGGAGCCGCATCGGGATGGTCCCGCAGGACGACGTGGTGCATCGGCAGCTGACCATCAACGAGGCACTCGGCTACGCCGCCGAACTGCGGCTGCCGCCCGACACCAGCAAATCCGACCGGGCGAAGGTCGTCGCCCAGGTCCTCGAAGAACTCGACCTGACCAAACACGCCGACACCCGGGTGGACAAGCTGTCCGGCGGTCAACGCAAGCGCGCTTCGGTGGCGCTCGAGCTGCTCACCGGCCCGTCCCTGCTGATCCTCGACGAGCCGACGTCCGGCCTGGACCCGGCGCTCGACCACCAGGTCATGATGATGCTGCGGCAGCTGGCCGACGCCGGTCGCGTGGTGATCGTGGTGACACACATGCTGTCCTACCTCGACACCTGCGACCAGCTGCTGTTGGTGGCCCCGGGCGGCAAGACGGCCTACTGCGGGCCGCCCGAGGGGATCGGCGCGGCGATGGGCACCACCAACTGGGCGAAGATCTTCACCAAGGTGGGCGCCGATCCCGAGGAGGCCAACCGGCGCTTCCTCGAGCAGCGCGACGCCGAGAAGCGGCCGCACAAACTCGTGCCGGACCAGGCGGACGAGCCGGGCGCCCTGGGCGAACCGGTGCACACCAGCGTGCGGCGACAGATCTCGACGGTCGCGCGCCGGCAGATCCGGCTGGTCGTCGCCGACCGCGCCTACTTCATCTTCCTGGCGCTGTTGCCGTTCATCCTGGGTTCGCTGTCGCTGACCGTCCCGGGCAGCAACGGATTCCACCTGCCCGGCCCGAACGCCGGGACGCCGGACGAGGCGGCGCAGATCCTCGCCCTGCTGATGCCCGCCGCGGCGTTCATGGGCACCGCGCTGACGATCCGCGACCTGGTCGGCGAACGCACGATCTTCCAGCGCGAGCAGGCGGTCGGGCTGTCGACGACGGCCTACCTGCTCGCGAAAACCGCGGTGTTCTGCGGATTTGCCATCCTGCAGTCGGCCATCATCACCGCGATCGTGGTGATCGGCAAGAGCGCGCCGACGCGCGGCGGCGTCCTGCTCGGCCACTCGACCGTCGGGGCGACCGTCGAATTGTTCGCCACCGTCGCGGCGACCTGTGTCGCCTCGGCGATTCTCGGCCTGGCGATCTCGTCGCTGGTCCGTTCCAGCGAGCAGATCATGCCGCTGTTCGTGGTCACGGTGATGGCCCAGCTGGTGCTCTGCGGCGGCATGGTCCCCGTGACCGGCCGGCTGGGCCTGGACCAGCTCTCCTTCGCGATGCCCGCGCGCTGGGGCTATGCCGCGGCGGCGTCGACGGTGGATCTGCGCCACCTGGTGCCCGATTCGCTGCTGTCCCAGGACCGGTTCTGGCAGCACACGTCGGGGGTCTGGCTGCTGGACATGGGCATGCTGGCGGCGTTGTCGCTGTTCTACGCCGGCTTCGTGCGCTGGCGGATCCGGTTGCGCCGCTAGATCTGTTCCGCGCCGCCGTCGACGAACATCTCGCTGCCGGTCATGAAGCTGCTCTCGTCCGACGCGAGGAAAAGCACCGCCGCGGCGACCTCCTCGGGCCTGCCCAGGCGACCCATCGGGACCTTGGCCGCCTCGCCTTCGCGCAGCTCCTGCTCCCGCCCGGCCGGCGCCAGCCCCAGCAGTCCCGGCGTCTCCACCGGTCCGGGAACGATCGTGTTGACCCGGATCCCGCGGCCCACGAGTTCGGCGGCCCAGGTCCGCCCGAACGATCGGATCGCCGCCTTGGTCGCGGCATACACGCTGAACGCGGGGGTGCCGTTGTAGGCGGCGGTCGAGCCGGTCAGCACGATCGACGAGCCGCGGTTGAGCAACGGCAGCATGGCCTGGACGGTGAACAACGTGCCGCCCACATTGGTCATGAACGTCGACGTGAAGTGTTCGACCGAAATGTCGCCCAGCGCCGCGAATTCGCCACCGCCGGCGTTGGCGAAGAGCACGTCGAGGCCTTTCCCGCGGCCCGCGACAACGTCGGCGACCGCCGCCACGTCGTCAAGGTTGGCCACGTCGGCGCGGACGCCCGTCGCGCGTTCACCGATCGAGGCCACGGCGGCGTCGATGGTCTGCTGATTGCGACCGGTCAGGATGACGTGGGCGCCCGCCTCGGCCAGCCGCTGGGCGGCCGCCAACCCGATGCCCGAGTTGCCGCCGGTGACGAGGGCTGTCTTTCCGCTGAGGTCGCTCACTGTGACTAGAGTAGGTGCATTCATCCGCCCAAGCACGAAACGTTCGACCTGCTCGCCCGCACCAACACCGATCCCAAGGGCATTGTGCGGGACGTGGACGACTATGCGATCCACCCGTGGGGGCTCTACGTGGCCCGGCCCACCCCCGGGCGCGCCCAATTCCATTACCTCGAGTCGTGGCTGCTGCCCTCACTCGGCTTGCGCGCCACGGTGTTTCACTTCAATCCGGGCCACGAACGCGACCATGACTACTACCTGGACGTGGGCGAATACACGCCCGGACCCGAGGTGTGGCGTTCGGAGGACCACTACCTCGACATCGAGGTCCGCACCGGCGCCGGCGCGGACCTGGCCGACGTCGACGAGTTGCTTGATGCCGTCCGGCACGGCCTGCTGACCCCGGAGGTCGCCGAGCGGGCGGTACGGCGCGCCGTGGACGCCGTTGCGGGGTTGGCCCGCAACGGCTATGACCTGTCACGCTGGCTGGCCGGCCACGGGATGGAGCTGACGTGGCGCGAGACGTAGCCGCGGGTCTGCCCGATGAACCGGTGCCCGAATGGCGATCGCCCACGTTGGCGACCCTGACCGACAAGCGATTCTCCGATCCGAACTGGATCTTCGAGCGCAAGTTCGACGGGATGCGCTGCCTGGCCTTCCGCGACGGCGACCGGGTGCGGCTGTTGTCACGAAACCGCCAGCCGCTCAACGGAACCTACCCGGAACTGGTCGACGCGCTCGCCGCGCAGGGCACGACCCGGTTCGTGGTCGACGGCGAGGTGGTGGCCTTCGAGGGGCGCCGCACCAGCTTCGCCCGGCTGCAGGGCCGGCTGGGCATCACCGACCCGGCGGTCGCCCGCGCATCGCCGGTTCGGGTCTTCTATTACCTCTTCGACCTGTTGCACCTGGACGGCAAGTCGACGCTCGACGCGCCGCTGCTGTGGCGTAAGAGGCTGCTGCGCAACGCGATCGAGTTCGGCGACCCGCTGCGGTACACGCCGCACCGGGTCGAGGACGGCCTGGCCGCCTACCGCGCGGCCTGCGAGCGCGGCGACGAGGGGGTGATCGCGAAGCTGGCCGACTCGCGATACGACGGTGGCCGGTCGAAGAATTGGCTGAAGTTCAAGTGCGTGCGGGACCAGGAGTTCGTGGTCGGCGGCTACACCAGCCCCAAGGGCAGCCGCGTCGAGCTTGGCGCCTTACTGCTCGGTTATTACGACGGCCGCGACCTCGTCTACGCCGGCAAGGTCGGTACGGGTTTCGACGAGGCCACGCTGCGCCGGCTACACGAGCGGCTGTCCGCGATCGCCCGGGACACCCCGCCCTTCACCCGCGGCCTGGTCCGGGAGGCCGGCGCCCAGTGGGCGCGGCCCGAGCTCGTCGTCCAGATCGGTTTCACCGAGTGGACGCGCGACGGGAAGCTGCGCCATCCGCGTTATCTCGGCATCCGCACCGACAAGGACGCGGGCGAGGTGGTGCGGGAAAGCGGTGGCTGAGCGGCTTGGTCCCCCGATCGCGCCGGGCGTAATGTCAGCGACTATGAGCTGCACCGACCGCAGGCTCCTGCCGATCACCGCGGTGACCCTCATCGCCGTTGGCTCCCAGCTGAGTCCGGCGACCGCGCGGGCGGACCTGCACAACATCACCTACCGCGCCCGGATCGATGCGCTGACGACCGGGAGCCAGGCCACCTTCGTCATCAACGGCGGCCAGACCAACACCACCAACCTGCCGTCCATGCCCGGCAACGTATTCGAGGCGAACACGGTGCTGCCCGATCCCGAGCAGGCCGGGATGCGGATCGTGCTGCATTTCCCGTACGCGGCGAACGTGCACTGCGAGATCGACGTCGACGACGCCGTTTTCACCCAGGCCGACCAATTCGTCAAACCGGCACCCGGAAACGGCGACCCCAACAGCGGGACGCTGCTGTGCGGCGCACCGCTACCCGCCTGAGTTCGATCGCCCGACTCCTCACCGTCGGCGCGTGAGCGCCGCGCGCGTCCCGCGGCCAGGCTACGAATGACCGGCCTGCTCACCGGCCAGCTATCAGGGCCTGAAGATCGGCGATCGAGCGCAACGTGTCGTTGAGGTGGGTGCAGGTGCTGGTGCCGACGAATTCGCCGCGGACGCGGTCGCGCAACTCGGCCAGAGTCATACCGCGGATGCGGGACGCGCTACCGATCGCTCCGGGGCATTCCTGCCACGGCAAGACCCGCACCTCGGCGTTCACCGCGGTGATGACGCGCGTCGAGGTGTCGATCGTGCCGGCGACCGTGTACTCGTGCACGATCGTCTCCACCAAGTCGTCGTCCACGTGAGAGTCGCGGAAGTGGGAATGGAAGCGCGCCGACCCGGAGTCGATGTCCGCCAGATCCAGCCGCCGGTACCTGCGCATCCCGCGCGCTCGCAGCGGCTCCACTTCGTGTAGTCCGCTCAGCGGCGGCGCCACCGGGCCGCGGCCCGTCGGGATGACGTCGTGCCGCCGGGTGAATGCGATCAGCGACGCGTCCGGTGCGAAACCCGCGCAGATCCCGGCCATTCGGTCGGCGATGCCCAGCGGCATCTTCTCTTCGACTCCCTCGACGATCGCCGCGTATTGGGCGGCGTATCCGGACACTAGAGCCGCACCGACCCAGTCGTCGAGCAGCAGGTTCAGCAGGCTGGCCCGCGCCACTTCATCGGGGAACAGCCGGCCGACCGTCGCCCGAAACCCGGCGCCGACACGACAGCCCAGCAGCGCGTCCAGACCGGCGGGCGACGTGATGTCGTCGACGACTTGATCGGTGAGGTGTGCACCCACGCGGAGCTCGTCGAGTACCTCGACACGTCCGTCCTCGGCGCCGACCACGTCGCGCGCCCGCAGGTCCGCCACGGAGCCGCGCGCCCCATCCGGATGGGTGTCGATCGTGCTGGTGCGTCGCCGTACGCCCGCCAGCGACTGCGGCCCGTCGTCCACGAAGGGCCGCCGCGGGCCCAGGATGTCGTCGACGAACGGCATGGTGGCTCAGGGCTTCCAGTCGGTGGCGTCGGCCCATTGCCAGGCCTGCCGGTAGGCGTCGCGAAACCACGGTTCTTTGGCGGTGATGTAGCGCACGATGTCGCCATCGGCGCTCGCGTCGGCTTCCTGTTTGACCCGCGAATACTGCTCGCGCGCATCGGCGTTGGCGTTGAGCCAGTCGACGAAGAGCAAAGCGAATTGCTGATTGGGCCAGCCCGCCACGCGGATGTGTACGTTGGTCGGCCGCCCCGGATCCGCCGATGCATGAATCCGCTTGTGCCACAACGCGGCGTCGTCACTGTGGTCGAATTCCGGCACGGTGCTGCGGGCATCGTTCTTGGCGGCGTCTTGGGTGATGTGCTCCAGGCGCGGATAACCCACCGACAACAACGGTTCGGCGAGTTCGTCTGCCATGTCCAACGACTCGACGGTCACCTGGATGTCGATGACGTCCTTGGCGGGCAGCTCCGGCACGGCGGTCGAACCGATGTGGTCCACCCGGATCGCCCGGTGGCCGCTTGCCGTCTTCAGCCGGTTCACGATCCGGCGGGCCTGATCCGGCCAACTGGGGTCGGGCGGCACCAACCGCACCACCGCCCGCGCGGCCTGGCGCTGGCTCAGGTTCTGCGCGAACGGCAGTATCCGGTCGTTCCACACGTCATGGGCGCGCCGCACCAGGTCGTCGGGGGTGCCGGAGTTGTCCACCCAGATGTCGGCGACGGCGCGGCGCTGCTCGTCGCTGGCCTGCGCGGCGATCCGGGCGCGGGCGTCGGATTCGGGCATGCCGCGCTGATCGACCAGCCGTCGCAGCCGCACCTCGACGTCGGCGTACACGATGACGACGAGCGGAAACAGCGGCGCCATCCCGGATTCCACCAGCAGCGGAATGTCCTCCACGACAACGGAATCCGCGGGCACCGAGGCGATGATCTCGGCGCGTCGCTTGCCGACCAGCGGGTGGACGATGCCGTTCAGCTTCTGCCGCGCCTCGTCGTCGGCGAAGGCCTTGGCGGCCAACGCCGGACGATCCAGCGATCCGTCGGGCAGCAGGATGTCGTCACCGAACGCCTCGACCAGCGCCGCCAGGCCCTCGGTGCCCGGCTGGACCACCTCGCGCGCGATGACGTCGCCGTCGACGACGACCGCACCGCATTTCGCGAAGGTGGCCGACAGCGCCGACTTGCCGGCGCCGATGCCACCGGTCAACCCGATACGCAGCATGCCCGAACGCTCTTAGGCGTTGCCGGCGAGCTTCTCCCGCAGCGCGGCCAATTGGGCGTCGCTGGCCAGCGAGCCGCCGGCCGCCTTCTCCGAAGGCGCGCCGTTGCCCGACGACTGCTCGGCGCCGTGCCCGGCCGCCTCGGCAGCGGCGAATTTCTCCATCTGCGCGGTGTGCATCTTGTGCCGGCGCTCGGCCTCGGCGTAGCGGGCCTCCCACTCGGCGCGCTGCTTCTCGAAGCCCTCGAGCCATTCGTTGGTCTCGGCGTCGAAGCCCTCGGGGAAGATGTAGTTGCCCTGCTCGTCGTAGCTGTCGGCCATGCCGTACTTCGCCGGGTCGAACTCGTCGGTGTAGTCCTCGTTGGCCTGCTTGAGCGACAACGAGATCCGCCGGCGCTCCAGGTCGATGTCGATGACCTTGACCATGGCGTCGTCGCCGACGGCGACCACCTGGTCGGGCACCTCGACGTGGCGCTCGGCCAGCTCGGATATGTGCACCAGGCCCTCGATGCCCTCCTCGACGCGGACGAACGCGCCGAACGGAACCAGCTTGGTGACCTTGCCGGGCACGATCTGGCCGATGGCGTGCGTGCGGGCGAAGTGCCGCCACGGGTCTTCCTGAGTGGCCTTGAGCGACAAGGAAACCCGCTCGCGGTCCATGTCGACGTCGAGCACCTCGACGGTGACCTCGTCGCCGACCTGGACGACCTCGGACGGGTGGTCGATGTGCTTCCAGGACAGCTCGGAGACGTGCACCAGGCCGTCCACACCGCCGAGGTCGACGAAGGCGCCGAAGTTGACGATGGAGGAGACGACACCCTTGCGGATGGCGCCCTTCTGCAGCTGGTTGAGGAACTCGCTGCGCACCTCGGACTGGGTCTGCTCCAGCCAGGCCCGCCGCGAGAGCACCACGTTGTTGCGGTTCTTGTCCAGCTCGATGATCTTGGCCTCGATCTCCTTGCCGATGTACGGCTGCAGATCGCGCACCCGACGCATCTCGACCAGCGACGCGGGCAGGAAGCCACGCAGCCCGATGTCGAGGATCAGGCCACCCTTGACCACCTCGATGACGGTGCCCTTGACGGCCTCGTCCTTCTCCTTGAGCGCCTCGATGGTGCCCCAGGCGCGCTCGTACTGCGCGCGCTTCTTGGACAGGATCAGGCGGCCCTCTTTGTCCTCCTTGGTGAGAACCAGGGCCTCGACCTCATCGCCGACGGAAACGACCTCACTGGGGTCGACGTCGTGCTTGATGGAGAGCTCGCGGGCGGGGATGACGCCCTCGGTCTTGTAGCCGATGTCGAGGAGCACCTCGTCCCGGTCCACTTTGACGATCGTCCCCTCGACGATGTCGCCATCGTTGAAGTACTTGATCGTTTTGTCTATTGCGGCAAGAAAGTCCTCGCTGGAGCCAATGTCGTTGACGGCTACTTGGGGCGAGGTGACGGTGGGACTCGGCATGTGGTGGGTTGCTCCGGACAGGTTGGGTCGTAGGGACAAATCTGGGATTTACCTATTGAGGCTACTCGACTGCGTACACGCTGGCCAAACTCGGGCGCCCCGGCCTGCGCGTTTCTGACGAGAACATGACTCGTGGGCAAAATTCCGGGGGCGAAGTTTCGCTAATGCGCGGCCGCGTCCCATGACCGGCCGTAACCCACCGAAACCTCCAGCGGGACGTCGAGCGGATAGGCGCCGCCCATCTTCTCCCGCGCCAGGGCCTCGACCCGGTCCCGCTCGCCGGGCGCGATTTCGAACAGGAGTTCGTCGTGCACCTGCAGCAGCATGCGGGACTTCAGCCCGGCCTCTTTGATCGCCGTGTCGACCTCGATCATCGCCACCTTGATGATGTCGGCGGCGCTGCCCTGAATGGGGGCGTTGAGCGCCGCCCGCTCGGCGGCCTCACGCACCTGGCGGTTGCTGCTGTCCAGCTCGGGCAGGTACCGGCGGCGGCCCAGCACCGTCGAGGTGTAGCCGTCCTTGCGGGCCTGCTCCACGACGTTCATCAGATAGTCGCGCACGCCGCCGAACCGGGCGAAGTAGGCGTCCATCTGCTCCTTGGCCTCCTCGGTGGAGATCTTCAGCTGCTGCGACAGCCCGTACGCGCTCAACCCGTAGGCCAGCCCGTACGACATCGCCTTGACCCGGCGGCGCAGCTCGGGGGTGACCTCCTCGATCGGCACGCCGAACGCTCGCGACGCGACGAACGAATGCAGGTCCTCGCCCGTGTTGAAGGCCTCGATGAGGCCCTCGTCGCGCGACAGGTGCGCCATGATCCGCATCTCGATCTGGCTGTAGTCGGCGGTCATCAGCTCGCTGTAGCCGTCCCCCACCACGAACGCGTCCCGGATCCGCCGGCCGGCCTCGGTGCGGATCGGAATGTTCTGCAGGTTCGGCTCGGTCGACGACAGCCGGCCCGTCGCCGCGATGGTCTGGTTGAACGTGGTGTGGATGCGCCCGTCGGAGGCCACCGAATTCAACAACCCGTCCACCGTCACCTTGAGCCGGGTGGCGTCGCGGTGCGTCAGAAGGTGTTGCAGGAACGGATGTCCCGTCTTGTCGAACAGCGACTGCAGGGCGTCGGCGTCGGTGGTGTAGCCGGTCTTGGTGCGCTTGGTCTTCGGCATCTGAAGCTCGTCGAAGAGCACGGCCTGCAGCTGCTTGGGCGAACCCAGGTTGATCTGCTTGCCGATCACCGCGTAGGCCGCTTCGGCGGCGTCGCGGATCTGGTGGGCGAAATCGCTCTGCAGCTCGCCGAGCAGATCCAAATCGACTGCGATGCCGGTGTGTTCCATCCCGGCCAGCACCCGCTGCACCGGCAGCTCCATGCCGCCCAACAGCGACGTGGAGTTGATGCGGGCCAGCTCCTCGTCGAGCGCGTCGGCCAGGTCCAGCACCGCCACGGCCCGCAGGATCAGGGTCTGCACCGCTTGGTCGTCCGTGCCCTCGGAGTCGTCGAGCAGCGAAAGCTGTTGCTGCTCAGGAGTTTCCGCGCGCAGCTCCCTGCGTAGGTAGCGCAGCGACAGGTCCTCCAGGGAGAAGCTGCGCTGACCGGGACGCACCAGGTACGCGGCCAGCGCGGTATCCGAGGTCACGCCGGCCAGCGTCCAGCCCCGGCCGGCGAGGTCGTGCATCGCCAGCTTGGCCTCGTGCAGCGCCTTGGGCGGACCCGGGTCGGCGAGCCAGGACGCCAGCGCCGCCTCGTCGTCGGGATCCAGCGCCGAGGTGTCGATGTAGCGGCCCTCCCCGTCGGCGGAGACGATGGCCAGTGCGGTGGCGTCGGCGTCGTAGGCCAAGTGGGTGCCGACGACGGCGAGGCCGAACCGCTTGCCCGAGCTGTGTTCGGCCAGCCCCACGGCCAGCTCACCGGCCTGCAGCGCCCCGCCGCGCACGTCGAAGCCCGCGTCCACCTCGGGCTCCACCGCGGCCAGGGTGTCGAACAGCCGGTCCCGCAAGACGCGGAATTCCAGGTCGTCGAAGAGGCGGTGAATCTGGTCGCGGTCCCACGGCAGCATGCGCAGCGTGTCCGGGGTCTGCGCCAGCGGCACGTCCTTGACCAGGTCGGTGAGCTCGCGGTTGCGGATCACGCCGGCGAGGTTGGCCCGCAGCGCGTCGCCGACCTTGCCGCGCACCGAGTCGACGTTGTCCACCAGGCCCTGCAGCGACCCGTATTCGGCGATCCACTTGGACGCGGTCTTCTCCCCCACGCCCGGGATGCCGGGCAGGTTGTCGCTGGGATCGCCGCGCAGGGCGGCGAAGTCGGGGTACTGCGTGGGGGTCAGCCCGTACTTCTCGACCACGGCCTCCGGCGTGAACCGGGTGAGCTCGCTGACGCCCTTGCGCGGGTAGAGGACGGTGACGTCGTCGCTGACCAGCTGCAGGGAGTCCCGGTCGCCGGTGACCACCAGGACGCGGAAGCCCTCGTTCTCGGCCTGGGTGGCCAGCGTCGCGATCAGGTCGTCGGCCTCGAAGCCGGGCTCGGCCAGCACCGTGATGCCCAACGCGTTCAGCACTTCCTTGGTGATGTCGATCTGGCCGTGAAACTCGTCGGGCGTCGACGAGCGGTTCGCCTTGTACTCGGGGTAGCGCTCGGAGCGGAACGTCTGCCGCGACACGTCGAATGCCGCGGCGACGTGGGTGGGGGCCTCGTCACGCAGCAGGTTGATCAGCATCGCCGTGAAGCCGTAGACCGCGTTGGTGGTCAGGCCCCCGCGGGTCTTGAAGTTCTCGGCGGGCAGCGCGTAGAAGGCCCGAAATGCCAGCGAATTGCCGTCGAGCAACATCAGTGTCGGCTTGGGGTGTTCCTCGGTCTTCTGAGCGGGCGGGGCGGGCACGGCTATCACTCTAGGCACCCCGACCGACGAGCCAGGCGCTGCCGCAGAACTGCAACACGTTTCAGTTTTATCTGCGGCCTGGGTAGTCTGGCCGAGTGCCAAAGGTCACCAGCCAAGAACCCGCGATCGACGGGTGGTTCGCCACCGACGAAGCCGGCCAGCCGCACCTGATCGGCAGCAAATGCCCGGAGTGCGGCACCTACGTGTTCCCGCCGCGGGATAACAACTGCCCCAACCCCGGCTGCGCCAGCGACACACTGAAGCCCGTCGCGCTGTCGACCCGGGGCAAGCTGTGGAGCTACACCGAGAACCGGTATCCGCCGCCACCGCCCTACCCCGCCCCGGATCCCTTCGAGCCCTTCGCCATCGCCGCGGTCGAGCTGGCCGACGAGGGACTCATCGTGCTTGGCAAGGTGGTCGAGGGCACGCTAGCCGCCGACTTGAAGGTCGGCATGGAGATGGAGCTGACCACCATGCCGCTGTTCACCGACGACGACGGCGTGCAGCGGATCGTCTACGCGTGGAAGGTGGCGCCATGACTCCGGAACCGCTCTACATCCTCGGCGCCGGCATGCACCCCTGGGGCAAGTGGGGCCGCGACTTCACCGAATACGGGGTGGTCGCCGCGCGCGCCGCGCTGGGCGAGGCCGGCCTGGACTGGCGGCAGATCCAGTTGGTCGCCGGCGCCGACACCATCCGCAACGGCTACCCGGGTTTCATCGCGGGGTCGACGTTCGCGCAGAAGCTGGGCTGGAACGGGGTTCCGGTCAGCTCCAGCTACGCCGCCTGCGCCAGCGGTTCGCAGGCGCTGCAGAGCGCCCGGGCGCACATCCTGGCCGGCTTCTGCGACGTCGCGCTGGTGATCGGCGCCGACACCACCCCGAAGGGCGCATTCGCCCCCGTCGGCGGCGAACGCAAGAACGACCCCGACTGGCAGCGGTTCCACCTGATCGGGGCGATGAATCCGGTGTACTTCGCGCTGCTGGCGCGCCGGCGGATGGACCTCTACGGCGCGACGTCCGAGGACTTCGCCCAGGTGAAGGTGAAGAACTCCCGGCACGGCCTGCAGAACCCGAACGCCCGCTACCGCAAGGAAGCCTCGGCCGACGACGTGTTCGCCAGCCCGGTGGTCGCCGACCCGTTGCGGCAGCTCGACATCTGCGCCACCTCCGACGGCGCCGCGGCCTTGATCGTGGCCAGCGCCGACTTCGCCCGCAAGCACCTCGGCTCGCTCGACGGCGTCCCCTCGGTGCGCGCCGTCAGCACCGTCACCCCGCGCTACCCCCAGCACCTACCCGAATTGCCCGACATCGCAACGGATTCCACCGCGGCGGTGCCCGCGCCGGACCGGGTGTTCAAGGATCAGATCCTGGATGCGGCCTACGCCGAGGCGGGCATCGGGCCCGAGGACGTCAGCCTGGCCGAGGTCTACGACCTGTCCACGGCGCTCGAGCTCGACTGGTACGAGCACCTCGGACTGTGCCCCAAGGGCGAGGCCGAGCAGTTGCTGCGCAGCGGAGCGACCACCATCGGCGGCAGGGTGCCGGTCAACCCGTCGGGCGGGCTGGCCTGCTTCGGCGAGGCGATCCCCGCGCAGGCCATCGCCCAGGTCTGCGAGCTGACCTGGCAGCTGCGCGGTCAGGCGACGGGCCGGCAGGTGGAGAACGCCACGGTCGGCGTCACCGCCAACCAGGGGCTGTTCGGCCACGGCTCAGCGGTGATCGTCGCGCGCTAGCGGGACTCGCTTGGAGCGAACGTGCGCGGTGGTACGCGCTCGACGGCGAGTCGCCGTCCAGACACGCACGCTCGCGGGGCTATTCGGGCCCTCGCGGGACTATTCGGCGTCCTTGGGTTCGTCGCCGAGGGTCTCCAGCACCACCTCGGCGACCCGCTTCATCGTGGTCCGCCGGTCCATCGCGGCGCGTTGAATCCACTTGAACGCCTCGGGCTCGGTCATGCCCTGCTTGGTCTGCAGCAACCCCTTGGCGCGTTCGACGATCTTGCGGGTCTCCAGCCGCTCGGACAGCGTCTCCACTTCGCGCTCCAGCTCCCTGATCTCGGCGAAGCGGCTCACGGCCAACTCGATGGCCGGAATCAGGTCGCTGATCGTGAAGGGCTTCACCAGGTAGGCCATCGCGCCGGCGTCGCGGGCGCGTTCGACCAAGTCCCGCTGACTGAATGCGGTCAACACCACGATCGGAGCGATGCGCTTGCTGGCGATCTCCGAAGCCGCGTCGATCCCGTCGCGCCGCGGCATCTTCACGTCCATGATCACCAGGTCGGGCCGATGGCGCTCGGCCAACTCGACGGCTTCCTGGCCGTCGCCGGCCTCCCCGACGATCTCGTAACCCTCCTCTCGCAGCATCTCGGCGAGGTCCAGTCGGATGAGCGCCTCGTCCTCGGCGATCAGGACCCGGCGCGGCACGGCGGCGTCGGTGTCGGTCGTGGGGCCTGTCATGACGGACATTGTGTCGTGAACGCCTCGACCCAGCGACCTCGGGGGCGGTGAGATGGGGGCCGGCACCGAATCCTTTATGGTGGGAGGCTGCCTCTAAGGTATGAGGCCGAGCAAGCCCTCGTATCCCAACTGGCAGAGGAAACGGACTCAAAACCCGTCCAGTGTGGGTTCGAATCCCACCGAGGGCACCGAAGACACCATGAGGGCCAGGGCGCACCGGCGGCGGCGCGGGTCCCCGTCCGCAATAGCACTCCTCGAGTCGACTCCGCTCGGGCGACACTTCCCGAACCCCGGCGGGGGCGATTGCGGCAAACCGGTCGCGGCGGATTCGCGCTTCTCCGATACCGATGTCGCCGCTATGCGGGTGAGGCCAAGCCTCCGGATTGGGAAACACGCAAAATGCGTGCCAAAGGTATGAAATGCCGCGAATTAAATACCCGGCACAATTTAGCGCTGGGGTTGTATTCAACAGGAACGCGACCGGTCGCGATGAATTCATATAATTCCGGCAACCGGCAACTCACGCCGCCGAAACATAATTAACAACGGCTCCCGCCGACCCCTCACGACGGGTGCCGTTCAGCGACCAATCGCGGGCTCTAAGCCGGGATGGTGTGGCCGCCGCGTCAGTGGCTTATGCACACCTGTTCCTCCGAGTGCACCACGTTGACCTGCATCGGATCGTTCTGCAACGAGTCGGTGGCCACCCGCAACAGCGAGCCCGCGCCGCCGCACCCCACCCCGCAGGCGGGCGTTGCCGCCGCGGTGCACGCCAACATTAGCGCGATCCCAATCCTGCTGCGCAGACTTGCCATCTCGCACCCCCGCATTAGAGGAACACATGACCCACATCACAGCCCGACATATGTTTAATAACATGCCGGAAAATTTTGTAAAAGCCTTCCAGCGAGAAATTTCTTTTTACATTTTTTTCCGGCCTCGCCGACACCACCTCGGTGATGGGCATCCGGTGCGGCGACCGGACTCCAATCCGCCCGCTCAGGGGCCGACAAACCCGAGCTCAGCGGGTTACGCTTTGAGCGTGGCGGCTAAGAAGTGCGGTGCCCCACCCGTGTCGGACGGCGAGTCGAGACGCCCGGACTGCGTAGCCGCGGTGCGGGCGCAGACCCGCGACCGCAATCAGCACTACGTCGCCAGCGCCGCGCGCCGCGCCCGGATCTTGACCATCACCGCGTGGCTGGCCGTCCTGGTGAGCGTGAGCTTCGTCCTGGTGCAGATCCTGGGCGGATCCTGGTTGTGGCAAGTCAGCTCGATCAACGTCCTCGGCGCCATGGTCTTCGCGATGGTCCCGTGGTTGCAGCGATTCGGCGAACTCGTCGCCCCGCTCACGTTTCTGGGCGCGGCCTACGTGTCGGTCTTCGCCAGCTGCGTCGACGTCGGCACCGGGTCGGGCGCTCAGTTCTTCTTCCTGGTGGGCGCCTGCATCGTGGTGCTCCTGCTGGGGATCGAGCACATCGTCCTCGCGTCGGCACTCGCGGCCGTCGCCGCCGGCCTGATGATCGCGGTCGAGTTCCTGATCCCCCGCGACACCGGCTTGCAGCCGGCGTGGGCCCAGTCGGCGGGTTTCGTCATCACCGCGATTTCCAGCGTCGTGATGGTCGTCGTGACGGTGTGGTTCGCCCTGCGCGACACCGCGCGCGCCGAGGCCGTGATGGAGGCGCAGTACGAGCGCTCCGAAGCGCTGCTGGCCAACATGTTGCCGGCCAGCATCGCCGAGCGGCTCAAGGAACCGGACCGCAGCGTCATCGCCGACAAGTACGACGTCGCCTCCGTTCTCTTCGCCGACATCGTCGGATTCACCGAACGCGCCAGCAGCACGGCTCCGGCCGACCTGGTGCGCTTCCTCGACCGCCTCTACGGCGCCTTCGATGCGCTCGTGGACAAGCACGGACTCGAGAAGATCAAAGTCAGCGGGGACTCCTACATGGTGGTCAGCGGGGTGCCGCGCGCCCGCCCCGATCACGCGCAGGCACTCGCGGACTTCGCCCTCGACATGGCCAATGCCGCGGCCGGATTGCAGGATCCGCACGGCAACGCGGTCCCGCTGCGGGTGGGCATGGCGTGCGGGCCGGTGGTCGCCGGCGTCGTGGGTTCCCGCCGCTTCTTCTATGACGTCTGGGGGGATGCGGTCAACGTCGCGTCCCGGATGGAAACCACCGACTCGGTCGGCCGAATTCAGGTGCCCGAAGCCATGTACGAGCGTCTCAAGGATGAGTTCGTGTTGCAGGAGCGCGGCCACATCGACGTCAAAGGTAAAGGCCTCATGCGCACCTGGTATCTGATCGGGCGCAAGGCCCCCGAGCAAACCACCGACCTGTTGGCCGAGGATTCACGCACGGCCCACGTATAGACAAAGTGCCCTATACCGGGGACGGCGTTTGTGTCAGACTTCGGCCATGCAAAGCACACCGGGATCTCTCCCAGCTCCAAGTCTGTTGCCGCATCTGTGGAAATCGGCCCTGTTATCGGGAATTCTGTCGCTGGCCCTCGGCGTGGTGGTGCTCGCGTGGCCCGGAATATCCATCGTGGTCGCCGCGACCGCCTTCGGCGTCTATCTCCTGATCACCGGCGCCGCTCAGGTGTTCTTCGCGTTCAGCCTGCACGTCTCGGCGGGCAGCCGGATCCTGTTGTTCATCAGCGGGGCCGCTTCACTCATCCTGGCGCTGTTGGCTTTTCGCCATTTTGGTCAGGGTTACGCAATCCTGTTGCTGGCCATCTGGATTGGCATCGGATTCATCTTCCGCGGCGTCGGTACTACCGTCTCGGCCATTCAGGACCCGCTCCTGCCCGGCCGGGGATGGTCGATCTTCATCGGCGTCATCAGCCTGCTCGCGGGCATCGTCGTCCTGGCGTCCCCGCTCGAATCGATTGTCACGCTGGCGCTCGTGGTCGGGGTCTGGTTCGTGGTCCTCGGCATCTTCGAAATCGTCTCGTCCTTCGGCATCCGTAAGGCTTCGAAGACACTGACCGGCTGAGCGGCTCGAGAAGTAGCGCCGCCCCCGACCCTCTACTACACTCGGTAGTAGCCGTGCCCACGGCTCCGCTGTTTCGGGAGATGACAGATGAATGTCGTCGATATCTCGCGGTGGCAGTTCGGTATCACCACCGTCTACCACTTCATCTTCGTGCCGCTGACGATCGGCCTGGCGGTCCTGCTCGCCGTGATGCAGACGGTTTGGGTGGCCACGGACAACGTCGCGTGGTACCGCCTCACCAAGTTCTTCGGCAAGTTGTTCCTGATCAACTTCGCAATCGGCGTGGCGACCGGGATCGTCCAGGAGTTCCAATTCGGGATGAACTGGTCGGAGTATTCGCGGTTCGTCGGCGACATCTTCGGCGCGCCGCTGGCCATGGAGGGGTTGTTCGCGTTCTTCTTCGAATCCACCTTCATCGGGTTGTGGATCTTCGGCTGGGGACGGCTGCCGAAGCTGATCCACCTGGCCTGCATCTGGATCGTCGCGATCGCCGTCAACGTGTCCGCGTTCTTCATCATCGTGGCGAACTCGTTCATGCAACATCCGGTCGGCGCGCACTACAACCCGGCGACACACCGGGCCGAGCTCGACAGCATCACCGCGCTGCTGGGCAATAACACTGCGCGGTGGGCGTTTACCCACACAGTGGCCGGCGCGTTGCTCACGTCCGCGACGTTCGTCGCCGCCGTCGGCGCGTGGTTCCTGGTCCGGTCCCGCCGCCCGGAAACCGCCACCCCCGCCGGCGAATCGAACGCACGCACCATGTTTCGGCCCGCGGTCGTCCTGGGCTGCTGGGTGGTCCTGCTCGCCGCCGTCGGCCTGTTCTTCACCGGCGACCGCCAGGGCAAGCTGATGTTCGTCCAGCAACCGATGAAGATGGCGTCGGCGGAATCGTTGTGCGGCACCGAAACCGACCCGGACTTCTCGATCCTCACCGTCGGCACGCACAACAACTGCGACAGCATCACCCGGGTGATCGAGGTCCCCTACGTGCTGCCGTTCCTCGCCGAGGGCAAGACCAGCGGCGTGACGTTGCAGGGGGTCCGCAATATCCAGCAGGACTTCGAGCAGCGTTTCGGCCCGAACGACTACCGGCCCAACCTGTTCGTCACGTACTGGTCGTTCCGTGCGATGATCGGTTTCCTGGCGGTACCCATTCTGTTCGCACTCGCGGCGCTGTGGCTCACCCGCGGCGGCCGGGTGCCCAACCAACGCTGGTTTTCCTGGCTGGCGCTACTGACCATCCCGACGCCGTTCCTGGCGAACATCTCCGGGTGGGTGTTCACCGAAATGGGCCGGCAACCCTGGATCGTCGCCCCGAATCCGACCGGCGACCAACAGGTTCGGTTCACCGTCCATGAGGCCGTGTCGAACCATGTGCCCGGCATGGTCATCACGTCGCTGGTGACCTTCACGCTGGTCTACGCCTTACTTGCGGTGATCTGGTTCCTCCTGCTCAAGCGCTACATCACCGAAGGACCGCGGGAACACGACGCCGAACCGGCTCCCCCGCCGGCGCCCGGCGACGACGAGGTGGCGCCGCTTTCGTTCGCCTACTAGGCCCACGCACTGAAGGAAGGGAGCTGACCGATGGGACTGCAGCAAGTGTGGTTCGGCATCATCGGATTGCTGTTCGTCGGCTTCTTCGTCTTGGAGGGCTTCGACTTCGGCGTTGGCATGCTGATGGAACCGCTCGCGCGCGTCGGCATCGGTGAGCCCGAACCGATTCGACGCACGGCGCTCAACACCATCGGCCCGATCTGGGACGGCAACGAGGTCTGGCTGATCGTCGGCGGGGCCGCGATGTTCGCCGCCTTCCCGGGGTGGTACGCCACGGTGTTCTCGACGCTGTACCTGCCGCTGCTGGCCATCCTGTTCGGCATGATCGTGCGGGCCGTGGCGATCGAATGGCGCGGCAAGATCGACGACACGAGGTGGCGTGGCTGGGCCGATTTCGGCATCGCGGCGGGGTCCTGGCTGCCCGCCATTCTGTGGGGGGTGGCCTTCGCCATCCTGGTCCGCGGTCTGCCGGTGGACGCCGACGGCCAGGTCCACCTGTCGATCACCGACGTGCTGAACGCCTACACCCTGCTGGGCGGCGTGGCCACGGCCGGACTGTTCCTCTTCTACGGCGCGGTGTTCATCTCCCTGAAGACCTCCGGCGCCATCCGCGACGACGCTCACCGACTGGCGGTGTGGCTGTCGCTACCGGTGACCGGACTGGTTGCGGGATTCGGGATTTGGACTCAACTGGCCCACGGCAAGGACTGGACCTGGCTGGTGCTCGGGGTCGCGGTGGTGGCACAGCTGGCGGCGGTGCTGTTGGTATGGCGGCGCCTGTCCGACGGCTGGGCGTTCGCCTGCACGGCGATCGTCGTCCTGTCGGTGGTGGTCCTGTTGTTCGGTTCGTTATACCCGAACCTGGTGCCCTCGACGCTCAACCCGCAGTGGAGCCTGACGATCTACAACGCCTCGTCGACGCCCTACACCCTCAAGGTCATGACGTGGGTGACGGCGTTCATGGCTCCGCTGACGGTGGTGTACCAGGCATGGACGTATTGGGTTTTCCGGCAACGGATCTCGGCGGATCGGATCCCGCCGTCGACCGGTCTGGCGAGGCGGGTGTCCTGAGCGCGACGGACTCGCCGCCCGGCTCGAAAGCACGGGGCCCGCTGGACCCGCGCCTGTGGCGGGCATCGATCGCCCTGCGCCGCTACCTGACCGCGACGGTCTGCTGCGGCGTGGTGATCTCCGGGTGTGCGATCGGCTCGGCGATCGTGCTGGCCGATGTCGTCGCCCGCGCCGTCAGCGATCACTCGGTGCACGGCCTGGACCCCTGGCTGGGACCGCTGTCGATTCTCCTGCTGCTGTGGACCATTCGCACGCTGGCGCAGTGGCTGCAGGCCCGGTTGGGTCAACGCGGCGCCAGCGCGGTGATCGCCGACCTGTCCGGTCAGGTGCTGACGGCGGTGACCGCCAGGCAGCCGGGTGAACTCGCCGCCCAACGGGAGGCCGCCGCCGTGGTGGTCACCCGGGGCCTCGACGGCCTGCGTCCCTACTTCACCGGGTATCTGCCCACGCTGGTGCTCGCCGGGATACTGACCCCGGCGACCGTCGCCGTCGTCGCGCTCTACGACTTGAAATCGGCGGCGATCGTGGCGATCACCCTGCCGCTGATACCCGTATTCATGGTGCTGATCGGCCTGGCCACCGCCGACCGGTCCGCGGCCGCCCTGGCCGCCATGACGACGCTGCAGGGGCGGCTGCTCGATCTCATCGCCGGCATCCCCACGCTGCGGGCGCTGGGCCGCGCCCGCGGCCCCGAGCGGCGCATCGCCGAACTCGCTGCCGCACATCGCCGCTCGGCGATGGCCACGCTGCGGATCGCCTTCCTGTCGGCGCTGGTGCTGGAATTGCTGGCGACGCTGGGCGTCGCGCTGATCGCCGTGGGGATCGGACTGCGCCTGGTGTTCGGCGAGATGACGCTGGCGACCGGCCTCACGGTGCTGTTGCTGGCGCCCGACGTGTACTGGCCGCTGCGCCGGATCGGCGTCGAATTCCACGCCGCGCAGGACGGCAGAACCGCCGCCGACAAGGCCTTCGCCCTCATCGGCGAGCCGACGCCGCCGAAGACCCAGGATCGGACCGTCACCGCCCGCGGGTCGCAGATAAGACTCGAGGGGCTCAGCGTCGCGGGCCGCGACGGTCATGCGCCGCGCGACCTCACCGCGCTCATCGAGCCCGGCTCGGTGACGGTGCTGACCGGACGTAACGGTGCCGGCAAAAGCACCGCCCTGCAGGCGATCACCGGGATCACGGCACCGACGTCGGGCCGCGTGACGGTGGCCGGCATCGACGTCGCCGACCTGGAGCCGGGCGGATGGTGGCGGCAGCTGTCCTGGCTGCCGCAGCGCCCGGCGCTCGTCCCGGCCACGGTCCGGGACAACCTGACACTGTTCGGCGAATTGGACGACCTCGAACGGGCTTGCGCGGCCTCGGGTTTCGACGCGGTGCTGGCCGACCTGCCCGACGGGCTGGATACCGCGCTGGGCCGCGGCGGCGTCGGAATGTCGCTGGGGCAGCGGCAACGGCTCGCCCTGGCCCGGGCGCTCGGGTCGACCGCGCCCGTGCTGCTGCTCGACGAGCCCACCGCGCACCTGGACGCCCGCGCCGAGCAACACGTGCTGCGTGCCATCGTCGAGCGCGCCCGCGCCGGTGCGACCGTCGTCGTCGTCGGGCACCGCGAACCGGTGCTCGCCATCGGTGACCGGGTGGTGCAGGTGACCGCCGACAGCGGAGCGCGTTATGCCCCGGTCTGATCCGCTGCGGGCGGCCGCACCGCTGTTGCTCCCGAGGCTCCCCCGCATCGCGGCGGCGATCGCGCTCGGTGTGCTGTCGCTGGGCAGCGCGCTGGCGCTGGCCGGTGTCTCGGCCTGGCTGATCACGCGGGCCTGGCAGATGCCGCCGGTGCTGGACCTGTCGGTCGCGGCCGTCGCGGTGCGCGCGTTCGCCATCTCGCGGGCCGTGTTGCACTACTGCGAACGACTGGTCACCCACGACGCCGCGCTGCGGGCCGCCGGCACCGCCCGGGCGCGCATCTACGATCGGCTGGCCCGCGGGCCCGCGGCGGCCGCGGTCCGTCTGCACAGCGGTGAGCTGGTGGCACGCGTGGGCTCCGACGTCGACGAACTGGCCAACGTGCTGGTGCGTGCCGTGGTGCCGATCGGGGTCGCGGCGGCGCTGGGGCTGGCGGCGACCGCCGTGGTCGCGGCCATCTCGCCTTCGGCGGCGGCGATCCTGGCGATCTGCCTGTTGCTTGCCGGCGTCGTCGCCCCGAGGTTTGCCGCCGGGGCCGCGGCCAGGCAGGAAAGCGTTGCGCGGCAGCATCATTCCGGCCGAGACACGTCGGCCATGATCGCCCTCGAACACGCGCCCGAGCTTCGTGTCGCCGGCCTGCTCCCCCGGGTCATCGCCGAATCGCAACGCCGGCAACGGGCCTGGGGCGCCGCGCTCGATGCCGCCGCCAGACCGGCCGCCATCGCCGAGGCCGTGCCCACCGCCGCGATAGGGGTCAGCGTGCTCGGCGCGGCGGTGGCCGGCATCGGGTTGGCTCAGTCGATCGCCCCCACCACCCTGGCCGTCTTGATGTTGTTGCCGCTGTCCGCCTTCGAGGCGATGACGCCGTTACCGGCCGCCGCGGTCCAGCTGACGCGGTCGCGCATCGCCGCGCGCCGGCTGCTCGACCTGACGGCGACCGACCACCCGGAACCCGAAACGCCCGCGGCGGCCCCGCCCAAGCCGGCCGCCGTGTTGTCGGCCGACATCCACGCCGGCCACACCGAGGCCACCGGGTCGAACCGCTTCACCCTCGACCTGCCGCCGGGTGACCGGCTGGCCATCACCGGCCCCAGCGGCTCCGGCAAGACGACCCTGTTGATGACGCTCGCGGGGCTGCTCCCCCCGCTGCAGGGACGGGTGACGCTGGATGGCGTCGACCTTGTCGAATTCGACGAGGGGGAATTGCGGCGCGCCGTCGGCTTTTTCGCCGAGGACGCGCACGTCTTCGCCACCACCGTGCGGGACAACTTGCTGGTCGCCCGCGGCGACGCCCGGGACGACGAACTGGCGGGCGCGCTGGAAGCGGTCGGGCTGGGCGCCTGGCTCGCCGGTCTGCCCGACGGCCTGTCGACGGTGCTGACCGGTGGGCCGCAAGCGCTTTCGGGCGGTCAGCGCAGGCGGCTGCTGCTGGCGCGCGCCGTGCTCTCACCCGCGCGGATCGTGTTGCTCGACGAGCCCACCGAACACCTGGACGCGGCCGACGCCGAACCGATCCTGCGCGACCTGCTGGGGCCGAGCCCTCGGCTGATTTCCGCCGACCGGACCGTCGTGGTGGCCACCCATCACCTGCCCAACGGCATTGGCTGCCCCGAACTGGACGTCGACCGGCTCAGAGGTGTCGCCGGCGCGGCATGAACTCCAGCGACAGCAACACGATCAACAGCGTGACGATCTGCGTCATCGAGACCAGCGCGTAGCGCCGGGCGTCGAGCGAGTGGAACTTGCGCACGTACCGGTAGAGCGACTCCAGCGCGATCAACGGGTCGAGGACGTGGATCAGCCGATAGAAGACGCGCTGGGCGCGGCTGCGGTTCTTCTCGTCGAAGATCTCCGGGAACGCCGCGAAGGCGAGCGAAAGCCGCTGCGCGCCATTCTCTTTGCCGGCCATGATCATGTCGATGCTGAGCCGCTCGTCGATGCCGTTGGGGGCCCCGCGGCGGCGCCACGGCACGTCGAGGGTGATGTCGCTGCCGCCGCCGGCCGTCGCGTACCGGTGGAAGCCCTGCACCTTGCCCGAGGCGTCCCTGGCGAGGATCAGCTGGATGCCGGGGAACCGGCCCTCCAGGACACCGTCGAGGTTCATGTGAAATCCGCGTTCGGTGTGGGCCGCTTTGCTCGAGGCCCGCACCACCTCGGTCAGCTCGGCCAGTTGCTCACGGGTGAGCTCCTGCTCCGCGACGATCTCGGTGGTGATGCCGCAGTTGTGCGAGCGCTTCACCGCCTGGCGCAGGTTGCGGAACTTGCGGCCCGCCATGTCGAAACCCGTGACGTCGACGACGACGTCGCGCCCGATCGGCACGGCGCGCAACGACTGTCCGAGCAGCGCGGCGTCGTTCCACAATTCCAGCCGCCGCTCGCTGCACCCCACCACCGCGATTCGCCACCCGTGGGCGTGGCACATGGCGGCGAAGTCGGCGACCAGCTCGGGGAACCGGGTCTCGTCGCCGATCGGGTCGCCGCCGACCACCGCGATGCCCAGGCGCGTCCGGTACGCCAGCGCCGCGCTGCCGTCGGCGGTGAAGTGGTAGCTCTTGCCGGTCTGCATCGCGAACGGCGCCAGCGGGTCGTCCTTGGTGGCCTGGATCAATGTCCAGATCCGGGGCAGGTCCTCGGGGCGCGGGTGCGACGGCGTCGGCCACATCAGGACCAGGCCGGAACCGGCGATCACGAGGTCGCCGACCAGATCGAAAGACAGCACGTGCAGGCCCAGGCCCGCGAGCACGCACCCGGCGGCCGCGGCGGCGTGCATGGCCGTCACGGGGCGCCCCAGGAAGATGCCCCGCGCGATCCACGCGACCGCGATCAGGACGGTCAGCGACCACGCCAGCCGATCGGTGTAGTGCCACGCCGGGTGGTGATGATGGCGAACGAGGATTTCGGCCAACCAGCAGGTGGCGCTCAACAGCGCCAGGGCGCCGATCAACCGGGCTGCCCGCGAATCGACCGAGACGACCACGCGCTCCCGCGCGCGGGACTTCGCTGAGACGTCGACCAAAGGCCCGCTCACACTCACCTCCCGATGCGCTGAAATTTCAGCTGGGCGGCTGTGTGCCGCCTCTGCACCGAATACCCGGCTGCTATGAACTTACGCCCGGTTCCGGCCCTGTCGGGCCGAATTCGCGGCGCTGTCCTGCGGGTATTCCGCCCTGTCTATCGGCGGGCGGGCGGAAAGTATTTCAGCACCCCTTCTTGCACCACCGTCGCGAGGAGCTTCCCGGAGCGGTCGAAGAAGTGGCCGGTGCCGAGCCCGCGCGAGTCCACGGCAACCGGCGACGACGTCGAATACAGCACCCAGTCGTCGAAATCGACCTGCCGGTGAAACCACACCGAATGGTTGGCGGAGGCGGCGAAGATGCGGTCGAACCCCCAGGACAGCCCGTGTGTGGTGATGACCGAGTCCAGCACCGTGGTGTCCGAGGAGTAGATCATGGTCGCGGTGTGCAGGACCGGGTCGTCCGGCAGCTTGCCACCAGCCTTCATCCAAACCCGGTTGTGAGGCAGCCGCTCGCCCTTCTCGCGCATCACCCATGCCGGGTCGTTGGTGTAGCGCCACTCGATCGGCTGCAGGGCGTTGACGAAGTGCGGAACGGTTTCCTCGTAGCCGCGCAGCAGCTCCCCGATCGGCGGCTGGGTTTCGGGCTCGCCGACCTGCGGCGGCTCGACCCCGTGTTCCAGGCCGGGGCCACCGGACATGTACGAGATCATCGCCGTGGACAGCAGCATGCCGTCCTGCACCGCGTCGACGCGCCGATTGGCGAAGCGCCGCTCGTCGCGCAGCCGGGTGACGTGGAACTCGATGTCCTTGGCGGTGTCACCTCCGTTGACGAAGTGCACGGACAGCGCGCTCGGCGGCAGGTCGTCCCGGATGAGGGTGCGGCTGCTCGCGACGAACGACTGCGACATCAGCTGGCCCCCGAACGTCCGCATCGGGTTCTTGGTGGGATGAGACCCGACGAATCGGTCGTCGGCGACCCGGGTGAGGTCGAGGGTCGCTAGCAGTTCCTTGAAATCGGAATCGGTGCCGATCGCGGCCTCTCCTTGGCTCGGTCGCCCGGACGGGCTGGCTTCATTGCCCGACTCCTCCTCGGTCCGCTACGCGGACCGCATCGTCGTCGGGCTAGCTTCATTACCCGACTCCTCCTCGGTCCGCTACGCGGACCGCATCGTCGTCGGGCTAGACGTCGTCCTCCCCGATGCGGTGCACATGGATGAGGTTGGTCGACCCTACTGTGCCAGGTGGCGCGCCGGCCACGATCACCACCAGGTCTCCACGCTTGTAGCGACCGAGTTCCAGCAGCGACTTGTCGACCTGGCGGATCATGCCATCGGTGGACGTCATCATCGGGACGATGAACGTCTCGGTGCCCCAGGTCATGGCGAGTTGGCTGCGCACCTCGGGCCAGGCGGTGAAGGCCAGCAGCGGCAGCGGGGTGTGCAGCCGCGCAAGGCGCTTGACCGTGTCGCCGGACTGGGTGAACGCGACCAACGCCTTGGCGTCCAAGCGCTCGCCGATGTCGCGCGCGGCGTACGAGATCACGCCGCGCTTGGTCCGCGGCACGTGCGTCAGCGGCGGCGCGGCCGTGGAGTTGTCCTCGACCGCGCAGATGATGCGCGCCATGGTCCGGACGGCCGCCAGCGGATACTTCCCCACCGACGTCTCGCCGGACAACATCACCGCGTCGGCGCCGTCCAAGACGGCGTTGGCGACATCGGAGGCCTCGGCGCGCGTCGGCCGCGAATTCTCGATCATCGACTCGAGCATCTGGGTCGCCACGATGACGGGTTTGGCGTTCTCCCGGGCCATCTGGATGGCCCGCTTCTGCACCAGCGGGACCTCTTCGAGCGGAAGCTCGACGCCCAGGTCGCCGCGGGCCACCATGATGGCGTCGAACGCCAGCACGATCGCCTCCAGGTTGTCGACGGCCTCCGGCTTCTCCAGCTTGGCGATCACCGGCACCCGCCGACCGACGCGGTCCATCACCTCGTGGACCAGCTCGACGTCCGACGGCGAACGCACGAACGACAGCGCGACCAGGTCGACCCCGAGGTCGAGCGCGAACGTGAGGTCCTCGATGTCCTTGTCCGACAGGGCGGGGGCGGACACGTTCATGCCGGGCAGCGACATGCCCTTGTTGTTGCTGACCGGACCGCCCTCGACGACGGTGCAGACGACGTCGTCGCCGTCGATGGCATCGACCACCAGACCGACGTTGCCGTCGTCGACCAGCACCCGGTCACCGACGACTGCATCCTCGGCCAGCCTCTTGTAGGTGGTCGACACCCGGTCGTGGGTTCCCTCGCAGTCCGCGACGGTGATGCAGACGGTCTCCCCGTCGGCCCAATACGTGGACCCGGTGGCGAAGCGGCCCAGCCGGATCTTCGGGCCCTGCAGGTCGGCGAGCACCCCGACCGCGCGGCCGGTGGTGTCGGAAGCGGCCCGCACCCGCTCGTAGGCCGCCTTGTGGTCGGAGTAGTCGCCGTGACTGAAGTTCAACCGGGCGACGTCCATTCCCGCCTCGACCAGCGCCAGAATCAGCTCATCCGAATTCGTCGCAGGGCCAAGGGTGCAGACGATCTTCCCGCGTCTACTCACGGCGACCCAGCATAGTCGCGTGGGCCCCTCACGGTCCGACTAAACGGCTTGTCTCCCCGTGAGCGGCTAACCACTCTGAATCGCCGGAAACAGCGGGAAGCCGGGCAGGTTACGCAGCACCGTCCACACGATGACGGCCAGCCCCATCGTCAGCCAGGCCGCCGTCGACGGCGCGGGCTTGCCGCGGCCGCGGCGAACCAGCAGCCATCCGGCCAGCATCGGGATGCCGACCAGCAGGAAAACATTGTCGTTGACGGCGGCCGCCAGGTGACCGTGCAGCAGGTCGTGGGTCATGCGCAGGCCGCCGCAGAACGGGCAGTTCCAGCCCGTCAGCCATTTGAAGGGGCATTGGGGATACAACGAATTCGTGTTGTGCGGGTCGACCAGGGCGACGTAGCCGAGCGCGCCGCCCAGCACCACGGCGGTGCCGGCGGCGACGTAACGGCGCGGGCCGTGACGTCGTTCCACCGCATGGCCGGCGGAATGTGGCTGCGTCACGTTCTCAGGATGCCAGACTGCGCCGGCCGCTAGGTGTTCGACGGCCGGTTCCTTCGCAACCTCCAGCGGCTGCGTGGTGTCTGGTACGGCTCGGCGGCCGAGGCCGGTTCGGCCGAATCCTGTGCCGGCTCTGGCTCGGGCTCGTCGTCTTCTTCGGGTTCGGGCTCTTCTTCAGCCTCGGGCTCGTCGGCTTCGGGCGCATCGGCCTCAGCCTCGGGCTCTTCGGATTCGGGCTCGTCGGCTTCGGGCTCTTCGGCGTCGGGCGCTTCGGCCTCGGGCGCTTCGGCCTCGGGCGCTTCGGCGTCGGGCGCTTCGGCCTCGGGCGCTTCGGCCTCGGGCTCTTCGGCCTCAGCCTCGGGCCCTTCGGCCTCGGCTTTTTCGGCCGCCGCGGTCTCCGGCTCGTCGGCTTCGTCGGCCTTGCCCGTTTCCGCCGCGTCGGCGGATTCGGTGCCAGCCGCGGCCGACGCGGCCGATGCCCCGGCAGCGACGGTTGCGAGCTCTTCCGCCGGCTGTGCTGCCGCGGGTTCCCCGGCCTCCTTGCCGCGCAGGCTCTCGGGGGCCTCCCGCCCCTTCGGCGCCGCCATGATGTACACCACGGCCCCGATGAACACGAAAGTCGATGTGAACGAATTGATCCGGATGCCCGCGATGTGGGTGGCGGTGTCGTCGCGCAGCAGCTCGACGCCGAACCGCCCGATGCAATAGCTGGCGACATACAGCGCGAACAGCCGCCCGTGGCCCAACACGAATCGCCGGTCCGCGTAGACCAATATGGCGAAAACCACGACGTTCCAGATCAATTCGTACAGGAACGTGGGCTGCACGACGAGCGCCACCTGCCCCGTCGAGACGCCGTCCAGCGAATGGGGGTCGATGTACCCCGAGGGGTCGCGGCGGTAGAAGATCTCCAGGCCCCACGGCAGGGTGGTTTCCCGGCCGTAGAGCTCCTGGTTGAAATAGTTGCCCAGCCGGCCGATGGCCTGCGCCAGGACGAGTCCCGGGGCGACCGCGTCAGCGAATGCGGGCAGCGGAATGCCGTGCCGCCGGCACCCGATCCACCCACCCACGCAACCGAGGGCCACCGCACCCCAGATGCCCAGCCCGCCGTCCCAAATACGCACCGCGGCGCCCAATCCGGCGCCGCCGGGCCCCCAATAGGTCCGCCAGTCGGTGGCCAGGTGATAGAGCCGCCCGCCCACCAGCCCGAACGGCACGACCCACAACGCGATGTCGTAGATGACGCCGCGCTGTCCGCCGCGGGCTTCCCAGCGGCGGTCGCCGATCAACAGCGCGACCACGATGCCGGTGATGATGAACAGTGCGTAGGCACGAATGGGCAGCGGCCCAAGGTGCCAGACACCCTGGGGCGGGCTGGGAAAGTACGTCGGCAACGTCGTCATCAGGCGGACGCCTTCTGCCGAACACCGGCGGCCAGTTCCTCGGTCAGTTCCCGCAACGCAGGCAGCCCCCCCTCACCGAGCGCCGACACCAGCGCCGAGCCGACGATGACGCCGT
This sequence comes from Mycobacterium paraffinicum, assembly GCF_001907675.1. Classification (GTDB taxonomy): domain Bacteria; phylum Actinomycetota; class Actinomycetes; order Mycobacteriales; family Mycobacteriaceae; genus Mycobacterium; species Mycobacterium paraffinicum_A. The sequence continues at coordinate 53,992 of NZ_MPNT01000017.1, read as the reverse complement.
CGGCGTAGCTGCCGATCTGGGCGGCCTGCTCCCGCGACCGCACCCCGAGGCCGACGCCGACGGGTATGTCCGATACCGCCTTCACCCGCCCCACCAGCTCGGGCGCGGCCTGCGACACCGCGTCACGCGCGCCGGTGACCCCCATCGTGGAAGCGGCGTAGACGAATCCTCTTGACGCCGCGACGGTCATGGCCAACCGTTCCGGCGTCGACGAGGGCGCGACGAGAAAAATGCGATCCAACCGATGCTCCTCAGCTGCCGCCAACCACTGCCCGGCCTCGTCGGGGATCAGGTCTGGAGTGATCAAGCCGTGCCCGCCGGCCCCCGCGAGATCCCGCGCGAAGGCGTCGACCCCGTAGCGCAACACGGGATTCCAATAGGTCATCACCACCGCGCGGCCGCCGGCCGCACTGATCGCCTCGACCGCGGCAAGGGTGTCCCGAACCCGCACCCCCCCTTGCAGCGCGGCCTCGGTGGCCCGGGCGATGGTCGGCCCGTCCATGCCCGGGTCCGAGTAGGGCACACCGACTTCGATGATGTCGCAACCGGATTCGACCAGGGTGAGCATTCCGTCCACCGAACCCCGCACGTCGGGGTAGCCGGTGGGCAGGTAGCCGATCAAGGCCGCGCGATTCTCCTTGCGGCACAAGTCGAAGACGGGCCCCAGCCTGCTGGCTTGCCTCTGTTGCACGCTCATCGCCCGCTGGGCCCCATCAGGCCGAACCATTTCGCGGCCGTCTCGACATCCTTGTCGCCGCGGCCCGACAGGTTCACCACGATGATCGCGCCCCGGCCCAACTCGGGGCCCAGCTTGACCGCACCCGCGACCGCGTGGGCCGATTCGATGGCCGGGATGATGCCCTCGGTGCGGCACAGCAGCGCGAACGCGTCCATCGCCTCCGTGTCGGTGATCGGCCGATATTCCGCGCGCCCGATCTCCTTCAGATACGCGTGCTCGGGGCCCACCCCGGGATAATCCAGACCCGCTGAGATCGAATGGGATTCGATGGTCTGGCCGTCCTCGTCCTGCAGCAGGTACGAGAACGACCCCTGGAAGGCTCCCGGCGATCCGCCGGCGAAAGTCGCGGCGTGCCTTCCCGTCTCGACGCCGTCGCCGGCCGCCTCGAAGCCGACCAGGCGTACCCCCGGATCGTCGATGAACGGGTGAAAGATGCCGATGGCGTTGGACCCGCCGCCGACACAGGCCACGACCGCGTCGGGCAACCGGCCCGCCTGGGCCTGAATCTGAATGCGGGCCTCCAACCCGATGATCCGCTGGAAATCGCGCACCATCGCCGGAAACGGATGCGGCCCGGCCGCGGTGCCGAAGCAGTAGTAGGTGCGCTCGGCGTTGGTCACCCAGTCGCGGAACGCCTCGTTGATGGCGTCTTTGAGCGTCTTGGAGCCGCTCTCGACCGACACCACCTCGGCGCCCAGCAGTCGCATCCGTGCGACGTTGAGCGCCTGGCGCGCGGTGTCGACGGCGCCCATGTAGATGACGCAGTCCAGGCCGAGCAGGGCGCACGCGGTGGCCGTGGCGACGCCGTGCTGGCCGGCCCCGGTCTCGGCGATGACCCGGTTCTTGCCCATCCTCTTGGCCAGCAGCGCCTGACCGAGAACGTTGTTGATCTTGTGAGAACCGGTGTGGTTCAGGTCTTCTCGTTTGAGGAAGATGCGCGCCGATCCGGCGTGCTCGGACAGCCGGATGGCTTCGTACAGCGGCGACGGCCGGCCCGCGTAGTTGGCCTGCAAGTCGTCCAACGTGTCCAGGAAATCGGGGTTGATGCGTTCCTTTTCGTAGGCGGCGGTGACCTCCTCGATCACCGCCATCAACGCCTCGGCCACATAGCGGCCGCCGTACACGCCGAAATGGCCGCCAGCATCGGGTTCGTGGCTGGTCGGTTGGGCGACGGCTGCACTCGGAAGGGGAAGGTCCGGGCGGGACAGATTGACCATCACCAAGGCTCTACGCGGGGACGGCTCATCAGGTTCAACGTTTCAGCGCCGGGACTCTTCAAGTGACTTGACGACTAGCGAGACGGCTTCGGACAAGACGGGTGGGTGCCCGCGGTGACCAGATCGGCGACCGCGGCGCGCGGGTCACCGCTTTTGACCAGACCCTCGCCGACCAAGACGGCGTCCGCGCCCGCGCCGGCGTAGGCCAACAGGTCGCCGGTGCCGCGGACACCGGACTCGGCGATCCTGATCACGTTGCTCGGCAGCCCCGGGGCGATGCGCGCGAAGCAGTCGCGGTCGACCTCCAGCGTCGCGAGATCGCGCGCGTTGACACCGATTACGTTGGCTCCGGCCTTCAGCGCCCGGTCGGCCTCCGCCTCGGTGTGCACTTCGACAAGGGCCGTCATGCCCAGCGATTCGGTGCGGTCCAACATCGACACCAGGGCCGACTGGTCGAGCGCGGCAACGATGAGCAGCAGCATGTCGGCGCCGTGCGCTCGGGCTTCGTGGATCTGATAGGGCTGGACGACAAAGTCCTTGCGCAATACCGGGATCGAGACCGCGGCGCGAACCGCGTCGAGGTCGTCGAGCGATCCGTGAAAGCGCCGCTCCTCGGTCAAGACGCTGATGATCCGGGCCCCGCCGTCCTCGTACGCCCGCGCCAGCTTCGCCGGGTCGGCAATGGTCGCCAAGGAACCCGCCGACGGACTGGCGCGCTTGACTTCGGCGATGACACCGATGCCGGGCTCGCGCAGGGCGGCCATCACGTCGCGCGGCGGCGGCGCGGCGGCGGCGGCGGCTTTGATTTCGGAAAGGCTGATGAGAGCTTCGCGCGCCGCAACATCGGCCCGGACTCCCTCGAGGATGGAGTCAAGCACGGTAGCCGGACTCATGCCTGTTGCTTCCCTTCGCGCTGTTACCCATCGTCACCCCGCGGCCAACTCGACACATCTGAGCCGATTGCGACGACGTGAATGAAGGGTAGCGGCCCTCGGCTCGCGGCCCGTCACCGACCCTCGGTGTCCGAGTCGCGCGGCCGATCGGTCGCGTCCCGCGTTGGGTCACAGCCCTCGTCAAGCGCATCCCAGATCATCCGCTCCGACATTTCCGGCGTCTCCGGCTTCTCCAGCATCGCGCCATCGGCGTCGTCGCGGAGCGCATTTGAGCGGCGCGCCGCGGGCGTCGCATACTTTTCCGCGCTCAACCGAGAACCGCCGGCCGACCGCAGCAACAGGACGGCCGCGACGAGGGTGCATGTGGCGGCGGCCACCGCGATGCCCGCGCCGACGTACCGCCGCTCGCTGCCGACCAGCGACATCACGGCGACGTGCGCCAGATCGGCCCCCCGTACGGCGACGTCCGGCAGCGCCCACAGGCTGACCCCGAGGTATCCGACCGCCAGGCTGGCCAACGCCAGCAGCCCCGCCAGCACGCGCAGCGGCCAGCCGCGCACCGCGATCGCCGCGACGGCCGTCGCCAGCATCAGCACCGCCAACGGCAGCAGCGCCGTCGACCACGACGCGCCGGACAGCGTCACGTCGCGGGGCGGGCTCAGCCCGTCGAACGACCGGATCACCACCCACGGCAGCCGGGACGCCGCCCACAACGCCGCGGCCGACAACACGAGCAACGCCTGCGCCACCCGAACGGAGAGCCGCGCCCGCCGATTCGGCCGCGCCTCAGTCATGGTGGTCGGCATCCGGAGCGGTGAGCGTCTCGGCGGCCGCGATCGCGTTGAGCACCGCGCGCGCCTTGTTGGAGGCCTCGGTGTACTCGTACGGACCGTTGGAGTCGGCCACCACCCCGCCGCCGGCCTGGACATAGGCCGTCCCGTCACGCATCAACGCGGTGCGGATGGCGATCGCGAAATCGGCGTTGCCGGCGAAGTCGAGGTAACCGACCACACCGCCGTACAGACCGCGCCGCGTCTTCTCGACCTCTTCGATCAGCTCCATGGCCCGCACCTTCGGGGCGCCCGACAGCGTGCCGGCCGGGAAGCAGGCCGTCACGGCGTCCAGGGCGGTCCGGCCCTCGGCGAGCATCCCGGTCACCGTGGACACCAGGTGCATGACGTGGCTGTAGCGCTCGATGTGGCTGTAGTCCTCGACGCGCACGGTGCCCGGCGCGCAGACCCGGCCAAGGTCGTTGCGACCCAGGTCAACCAGCATCAGGTGCTCGGCGCGCTCCTTCTCGTCGGCCAGCAGTTCCTTTTCCAGCAGCTGGTCCTCTTCGTCGGTCTGCCCACGCCAGCGGGTTCCGGCGATCGGATGCGTCGTCGCCCAGCCGTCGTGCACGGTGACCAACGCCTCGGGGCTGGAGCCGACCACCGAAAAGTCCGTTCCGCCGGTGCCGTCCGGGACGTGCAGCAGGTACATGTAGGGGCTCGGGTTGGTGACCCGCAGCATCCGGTACACGTCGATGGGATCGACGTCGGTGTCCATCTCGAAGCGCTGGGAGGGGACGACCTGGAAGGCCTCGCCCGCGGCGATCTGCTCGACGAGGTAGTCGACGATCTTGCCGTATTCCTCGACGCTGCGCTGCGAGCGGTACCGCGGCTCGGGCCTGTCGAACGTGGCGACCGTGGACGGCAGCGGCTGCCCCAGCGCCGCGGTCATCACGTCCAGACGGGCGACCGCGTCGTCGTAGGCCTCGTCGACGCGCTCGTCGGTGCCGTTCCAGTTCACGGCGTTGGCGATCAGCGTGATGGTGCCCTCGTGGTGGTCGACCGCGGCGACGTCGGTGGCCAGCAACAGCAGCATGTCCGGGAGGTGCAGGTCGTCGACGGCCAGCTCGGGTAAGCGCTCCAGCCGCCGCACCATGTCGTAGGCGAACAACCCGACCATGCCGCCGGACAGCGGCGGCAGCCCGGGCAGCGCGCCGGTGGCCAGCAGCTCGCACGTGGCCCGCAGCGCGCTCAGCGGGTCGCCGCCGGTGGGTGCGTCCTGCGGCGCGGCGCCCAACCACACCGCCTCGCCGTCGCGGACGGTCAGCGCCGACGGCGCGCCCGCACCGATGAAGGACCAGCGCGACCAGGATCGGCCGTGCTCGGCGGATTCCAGCAGGAAGGTGCCGGGGCGATCGGCGGCCAGTTTGCGGTAGGCCGACAGCGGCGTCTCGCTGTCGGCCAGCACCTTGCGGGTCACCGGAACCACGCGGTGCTCGGCCGCCAGCAGGCGGAAATCCTCTCGTGAGGTCGTCGCGGCGAGGTGGGCGTGCACCGAACCATCCTCCCAGATGGGCCGACGGGGCTCGCGAGCGTGACGTGGCTGCGCTTCCCTGGGTCGAAACCCGCCGCGGCGTTACGCTCGCGGCATGAAAACTGGTGACACGGTCGAGGACTTCGAACTTCCCGATCAGTCCGGCGCGCCGCGCAGGCTCAGCGAGTTGCTCTCCGGCGGTCCGGTGGTGCTGTTCTTCTACCCCGCCGCGATGACGCCCGGCTGCACCAAGGAAGCCTGCCACTTCCGGGACCTGGCCTCCGAATTCGCCGCCGTGGGCGCCAATCGGGTCGGCATCAGCGCCGATCCGGTGCAGAAGCAGGCGAAGTTCGCCGACATGCAGAAGTTCGACTACCCGCTGCTGTCGGACACCGAGGGCACGGTCGCCACGCAATTCGGCGTCAAGCGCGGCCTGCTCGGCAAGTTGCTGCCGGTCAAGCGCACCACCTTCGTCATCGACACCGATCGCAGGGTGCTCGACGTGATTTCCAGCGAGTTCAGCATGGACACCCACGCCGACAAGGCGTTGGAGACCCTGCGCGGCCGGTCAGCGGCTACGGGCTGATCGCCAGGAAGACATAGGCGGCCAGCAGCACCAGGTGCACCTCGCCCTGCAGCCGGGTGGCCCGGCCGGGCACGACGGTGAGCGTGCTGATGACGACGGTCAGCGCCAGCAGTACCAACTGGATCGCGCCCAGGCCGAGCACCAGCGGCCCCTTGAGCCAGATCGACGCCAGCGCGATCGCCGGGATGGTGAGCCCGATGCTGGCCATCGCCGAGCCGTAGGCCAGGTTCAGGCTGGTCTGGATGCGGCCCTGGCGCGCCGTGCGCACCGCAGCCAGGGTCTCCGGCAACAGCACCAGCGCGGCGATCACCACGCCGACGAAGGACTGCGGGAAGCCGACCGCCGTCACCGCGTGCTCGACGGCCGGCGATTCCTCCTCGGCGAGCCCCACCACCGCGGCCAGGGCGACAAACAGCAGCCCCAGACTGCCCAGCGCCTCGCCGCGGCTCGGCGGATCGGCGTGGCTTTCGTCCTCGAAGAGCCGCTTCCGCTGCCCCTTCTGCGCGACCGGCAGGAAGAAGTCGCGGTGCCGTACCGTCTGCGTGAACACGAAGACCAGGTAGAGCAGCAGCGAGACGATGGCCGCGAAGATCAGCTGCCCCGGCGAGAACTCCTTGCCCGAGCCGCTGGTGGTGAACGCCGGCAGCACCAGGCTCAGCGTGGCGAGCGTGGTGAGGGTGGCCAGCGCGGCGCCGCTGCCCTCGGCGTTGAACAGCGTGACGCCGTAGCGCCGCGAACCGAGCAGCAGCGACAGGCCCGCGATGCCGTTCGTGGTGATCATCACCGCGGCGAACACGGTATCCCGGGCCAGCGTCGCGGCCTCGTTGCCCCCGGACGACATCAGCTCGACGATGAGGGCCACCTCGATCACGGTCACGGCGGCGGCGAGCACCAGCGACCCGAAGGGCTCACCGACCCGGGCCGCGACCACTTCCGCGTGCTGCACCGCGGCCAGCACGGCGCCGATCAGAAACACCGCCGCCACGACGACCAACGCCGGGCTCAATTCGTGGCCCCAGGTCAACGCCAGCACCGCGACGGCAAGCAGCGGCACGACCGCGGTCCACGACACCCGTCTCAACATCGCCCGCCATTCTGGTCGACGGCATCCGACCGGGCGAGTTCGGAGCTAGGCCCCGGTCTGCCGGCCGGTGCGACGGCGTCGCCGGAACATTCTTGAGCCGAAAGTCCTCCGACGGTTGCGACAAAAGCCCCTACGTTCGACCGACGGCGTTTTCTACGGTCGCAACATTCGCCTCGGGTTGTTCGGGCTCGGCCAGAGGGAGTCAACACAGCCATATCCGAACGCTGAACTCTCAGCGCGGCCGGAGCGAAGGGGGACGCGGTGCTAGCTACTCGGATCACCGCAGACGGCGACACCAATAGCCCGATTCACAACCATCTCCGGATTGTGAAGTCGGAAGATCGCGACGCCTGGGTTTCCAGGGCACTGTGTCGCACCGGCGACCCGGACGGGTTGTTCGTCCGCGGCGCCGCCCAGAGGAAGGCCGCGGCGATCTGCCGGCACTGCCCGGTGATCCTCGAGTGTGGCGCCGAAGCGCTCGACAACCGAGTCGAGTGGGGCGTCTGGGGCGGGATGACGGAACGCCAGCGACGCGCGCTGCTCAGGCACCACTCCGAGGTGGTGTCTTGGGCCGATTTCTTGGCCGCCACCCGGCGGCAGCAGCGCGCCGCGAATTAATCCGGCGAGGCGGCCGCCCGCGCGCCACAACCTAGGTCCCCGGTTGCAGCAACACGTCGGCGTCGAAGCAGCTGTGATCCCCGGTGTGGCAGGCGCCGCCCACCTGGTCGACCGTCAGCAGCACGGTGTCCCCGTCGCAGTCCAGCCGCACCGAGTGCACGTATTGGGTATTGCCGGACGTCGCGCCCTTGACCCACTGCTCGGCGCGCGACCGCGAAAAATAGGTCGCCTCACGGGTTTCCAGGGTTCGGGCCAGCGCCGCGTCGTCCATCCAGGCGACCATCAGGACGTCGCCGGTGCCGCGCTCCTGCACGACGGCGGTGAACAGGCCTTCGGCGTTGCGCTTGAGCCGCGCGGCGATCTGCGGGTCGAGCGTCATCGCACCGTGATCCCCTCCGCAGCCATCGCGGCCTTCACCTGGCCGATGGTCAGCTCCCGGAAGTGAAAGACGCTGGCCGCCAACACCGCGTCGGCGCCGGCGGCGACCGCGGGCGCGAAGTGCTCGGCCGCGCCGGCGCCCCCGCTGGCGATCACCGGGACCGTGACCGCCGAGCGCACCGCCTGCAGCATCGGCAAGTCGAACCCGGCCTTGGTGCCGTCGGCGTCCATCGAGTTCAACAGGATCTCCCCGACGCCCAGATCGGCGCCGCGCGAAGCCCACTCGACGGCGTCGATCCCCGTCCCGCGGCGTCCGCCGTGCGTGGTGACCTCCCAACCGGACGCCGTCGGCACCGAGTCCGGGGGCACCGTGCGGGCGTCGACCGACAGCACGATGCATTGCGAGCCGAATTGCCTTGCCATTTCCTCCAACAGGTCGGGGCGGGCGATGGCGGCGGTGTTGATCGAAACCTTGTCGGCGCCGGCGCGCAGCAGGACGTCGACGTCGGCAACCGTACGCACGCCGCCGCCGACGGTCAGCGGGATGAAGACCTGCTCGGCCGTGCGGCGCACCACGTCGAGCATGGTGGCCCGCCCCGACGAGGAGGCGGTGACGTCGAGAAAGGTGAGCTCGTCGGCGCCTTCGGCGTCGTAGGCGGCGGCGAGCTCGACGGGATCGCCCGCGTCGCGCAGGTTTTCGAAGTTGACACCCTTGACCACCCGCCCGGCGTCGACGTCCAGGCACGGAATCACCCGCACCGCAAGCCCGTTACCGGACGACATCTCAGTAGTCCTCCGGTCGGCCGGTGCTGCGCAAAATCTCGAGAATCTCGGCATGCGCGCGGGGCCCGGCGGCCAGGGCGGAGTCCGAGGCAGGCGACCACGATTCGCCGTGGACATCGGTGACGACCCCGCCCGCCGCCCGCACCAGCGCCACGCCGGCGGCGTGGTCCCACACGTGGCCACCGAAACTGATCGAGCCGCCGAGGACCCCGTCGGCGACGTAGGCGAGGTCGAGTCCGGTGGAGCCGTGCATGCGCAACCGCGACGAGACCCGGCTCAAGTTCTCCAGCACGGCGATGCGGTAGCGCCCGGGGAACCGGCCCCTCGCGTCGGCGCTGAAGGAGCCCGCGCCGATCAGGGCGTCGGCCAGGTCGATGTCGGCCAGCGGCGGTTGCGCCACACCGTTTTTCATCAGCGGTCCGTCCACGACCGCGGTGTAGCGCTGGTCGACGAACGGCAGCCAAGTCAGGCCCGCAACCGGGTCGCCGTGATGCAGCAGGCCGAGCAGGATGCCCGCCATCGGCGACCCCGCCGCGTAGTTGAACGTGCCGTCGACGGGGTCCAGCACCCACACCCACTCCGAGTCGACGTCGGCGCCGCCGAACTCCTCACCGTGCACACCGATCCCGGTCGCCTCTTCCAGCGCGCCGACCACCTGCCGCTCGATCGCGAGGTCGACGTCGGTGGCGAAGTCGTTGCCCTTCTTCTGGACCGCCGAATCGGCGCGGTGCCCGGCCAGGAACGGCTCGGTGGCGTCGTCGAGGATCGCCGAAGCCTTTTCCACCAACGCGTCCAGGTCCGCCACGGCCCCTACCCCGCAACCGCGGCCAGCGCCTGCGGCAGCGTGAACCGCCCGGCGTAGAGGGCTTTGCCCACGATCGCGCCCTCGACCCCGCGGTCGGTGAGCGTCGCGATCGCGCGCAGGTCGTCCAGGCTCGACACGCCGCCGGAGGCGATCACCGGAGCCTCGGTCCGGCCGGCGACGGCGGCCAGCAGGTCGAGGTTGGGTCCACCCAGCGTGCCGTCCTTGGTGACGTCGGTCACGACGAAGCGCGAACAGCCCTCGCCGTCAAGGCGTTCCAGCACCTCCCACAGGTCACCGCCGTCGGTTTCCCAGCCGCGTCCGCGCAGTCGATGCTGGCCGTCGAGGATCTGGACGTCCAGCCCCACCGCGACCTTCTCGCCGTGCTCGGCGATCGCGCGCGCGCACCACTGTGGGTTCTCCAGGGCCGCGGTGCCCAGGTTCACCCGGGCGCAGCCGGTGTCCAGCGCCGCGGCCAGCGAATCGTCGTCGCGGATCCCGCCGGACAGCTCCACCTGCACGTCGAGCTTGCCGACCACCTCGGCGAGCAGTTCGCGGTTGGAGCCCCGCCCAAACGCCGCGTCCAGGTCGACGAGGTGGATCCATTCCGCGCCGTCGCGCTGCCAGCCCAGCGCCGCGTCCAGCGCCGAGCCGTACTCGGTTTCACTGCCCGCCTTGCCCTGCACCAGCCGCACGGCGCGGCCCTCGACCACGTCGACCGCGGGCAACAAGATCAACACATTCCCTCCCGAGCCGTTCTTCACAGAGCCTCGATCCAGTTGCGCAGCACGGCCGCACCCGCATCCCCACTCTTTTCGGGGTGAAACTGGGTGGCGGACAGCGGTCCTTGCTCGACGGCGGCCAGGAAGGGCACCCCGTGGGTGGCCCAGGTGAGGACGGCCTCGGGCGAGCCCTCCCAGCGCTGCGCGGCGTAGGAGTGCACGAAGTAGAAGCGGGTGTCGGAGTCCAGCCCCTTGAACAGGGTGGTGCCTCCCCCGGCGTCGACCACGTTCCAGCCCATGTGCGGGATCACCGGGGCATCCAGCCGGGTGACCTCGCCGGGCCACTGGCCGCAACCCGTTGTCCGCACGCCGAATTCGACGCCGCTGGCGAACAGGATCTGCATGCCCACACAGACTCCGAGCACCGGGCGCCCGGCGGCGACCCGGTCGGCGATGATGCGGTCCCCCTTGACTCTGTGCAGGCCGGTCATGCAGGCCTCGAAGGCCCCGACGCCGGGCACCACCAGCCCGTCGGCCGCCGCCGCGGCGTCGGCGTCGGCGGTCACCTCGACCGACGCGCCCGCCCGCTGCAGCGCACGCTGGGCCGACCGTAGGTTGCCCGAGCCGTAATCCAGGACGACGACGGATGGTTTTGTCACAGAACGCCTTTGGTGGACGGCACGTCGGACACCCGGGGGTCGGGCTCGACGGCCTGACGCAACGCGCGGGCCACCGCCTTGTATTGCGCTTCGGTGATGTGGTGCGGGTCGCGCCCGTACAGGACGCGCACGTGCAGGGCGATGCGGGCGTTCATGGCGAGCGACTCGAACACGTGCCGGTTGATGACGGTGTGGTACGGCACCGAGCTGCCGGCGATGGTGGTGTGCAGCAGGTGATCCGGCTCGCCGGTGTGCACGAAATAGGGACGGCCGGACACGTCGACGACGGCGTGGGCCAGCGTTTCGTCCATCGGGATGAAGGCGTCGCCGAACCGGCGGATCCCCCGCTTGTCGCCGAGGGCCTGCCCGAGCGCCTGTCCGAGCGCGATCGCGGTGTCCTCGATGGTGTGGTGCCCCTCGATCTCCACGTCGCCCTTGGTGCGCACGGTCAGATCGAAGCTGGCGTGGCTGCCCAGCGCCGTCAGCATGTGGTCGTAGAACGGCACACCGGTGTCGACGTGAACCCGGCCGGCGCCATCGAGATCGAGTTCGATGACGATGTCGGATTCCTTGGTGCGGCGCTCGATACGCGCGCGCCGGGTCGCTTTTCCTGCTTCGGTGGTGGTCACGGGGCTCCTACAGGGGTGGCTGGGGCCAGCTCGGTGGCCGCGATCTGGGCACTGGCCCGCAGGAAGGCATCGTTCTCCTCGGCCAGCCCGGTGGTGGCGCGCAGGTAACCGGGAATCCCGACGTCGCGGATCAGGACGCCGGCGTCCAGGTAGCGCTGCCAGGTGGCCGGGGCGTCGGCGAACTGCCCGAACAGCACGAAATTCGCGTCGCTGGGGATCACCCGAAAACCCATGCCCGTCAACGCTTTCGTGACGCGCTCGCGCTCGGCGATCAGCGTGGCGACGCTGCCCAGGGTGTCGTCGGCGTGGCGCAGCGCGGCCCGGGCCGCGGCCTGGGTGACCGACGACAGGTGATACGGCAGCCGCACCAGCAGCATCGCGTCGATCACCGCGGGCGTGGCGATCAGGTAACCGAGCCGCCCGCCGGCGAAGGCGAACGCCTTGCTCATGGTGCGCGTGACGATCAGTTTGGTCGGGTATTCCCGCACCAGCCCCACGGCGCTGGGTTCCGAGGAGAACTCGCCGTAGGCCTCGTCCACGATCAGGATGCCCGGAACCGCGTCGAGCAGCCGCCGCAGACCCGGCAGCGAAACGCTTTGTCCGGACGGGTTGTTCGGGCTCGCGATGAACACCACGTCGGGCCGGCGTTCGGTGACCGCGGCGACGGCCGCATCGACGTCGAGGCTGAAGTCGTCGGCACGGACGCCCTCCAGCCACTCGGTGCGCGTGGCGTCGGAGATGATCGGGTGCATCGAGTAGGACGGGACGAACCCGATCGCGGTGCGGCCGGGCCCGCCGAACGCCTGCAGCAGCTGCTGCAGGATCTCGTTGGATCCGTTTGCGGCCCAAACGTTTTCCACGCCGACGTGCACACCGGTCTGCGCGGTGAGGTAGGCGGCCAGGTCGCGGCGCAGGGCAACCGCGTCCCGGTCGGGATAGCGGTGCAGGTCGGCGGCCGCGGCCGCCACCGACCGCACGACGTCGTCCACCAGCGCCCGGCTGGGTGGGTGCGGGTTCTCGTTGGTGTTCAGCCGCACCGGGACGGCCAATTGCGGTGCGCCATAGGGCGATTTGCCGCGCAGGTCGTCGCGCAGGGGTAAGTCGTCGAGCGTCGGCTCCCGCGGTTCGGTCATCGCTCGAACCTCCGCCGGATCGCCTCGCCGTGCGCCGGCAGGTCTTCGGCCTTGGCCAGCGTGACCACGTGGCCCGAGACGTCCTTGAGCGCGGCCTCGGTGTAGTCGACGACGTGGATGCCGCGCAGGAAGGTCTGCACCGACAGCCCGCTGGAATGCCGGGCCGAGCCCGCGGTCGGCAAGACGTGATTGGATCCGGCGCAGTAGTCGCCGAGGCTCACCGGCGAGTACGGGCCCACGAAAATCGCTCCGGCCGAACGGATTCGGGCGGCCACCACGGGGGCATCGACGGTCTGGATCTCCAGGTGTTCGGCGGCGTAGGCGTTGACCACCCGGACCGCGGCGTCGAGGTCGTCGACCAGGATGATCGCCGACTGGCGGCCTCCGAGCGCGGCGGCGACGCGGTCGTGGTGCACCGTCGTGCGCAGCTGGGCGGCCACCTCGGTGGCGGTGGCGGAGGCCAGGTCCTCGCTGGGAGTGACCAGCACGCTACCCGCCATCTCGTCGTGCTCGGCCTGGCTGATCAGGTCGGCGGCCACGTGGGTCGGGTCGGCGGTGTGGTCGGCGAGGATGGCGATCTCGGTGGGCCCGGCCTCGGCGTCGATGCCCACGTGGGAGCGGCACAGCCGCTTGGCGGCGGTGACGTAGATGTTGCCGGGCCCGGTGATCATGTCGACCGGCACGAGCTCCGCACCGTCCGTGTCGGTGCCGCCGTGGGCCAGCAACGCCACCGCCTGCGCACCGCCGACGGCCCACACCTCGTCGACCCCGAGCAGCCGGGCGGCGGCCAGGATCGTCGGGTGCGGCAGGCCTTCGAACGAACCCTGGCGGCGAGCCTGCGGCGGGCTGGCCACCACCAGCGACTCGACGCCGGCGGCCTGCGCCGGCACCACGTTCATCACGACGCTGGAGGGGTAGACGGCGTTGCCGCCGGGCACGTAGAGGCCCACCCGCTCGACGGGGACCCAGCGCTCGGTGACCGTGGCGCCCGGGCCGAGGGTGGTGGTGACGTCGGCGCGACGCTGGTCGGCGTGCACGGCGCGGGTGCGTTCGATCATCACCCGCAGGGCGTCGACGACGTCGGGGTCCAAACCGGCCAGCGCCGCCTCCAGCGCGCCGTCGGGCACCCGGACGGTCGCGGGGCGCACGCCGTCGAACGACGCCCCGTACTCGAGCGCCGCCTCGGCGCCGCGCTCGGCGACGTCCTGCACGATCGGCCGCACCTTGGGTAGGACGCTCTCCACGTCGGCGCCGCCGCGTGGCAGCGCCGACCGCAGCCGGGCAGCCGTCAGCTCGACGCCCCGCAGGTCGATGCGGGCCATCACAGGTGCTGAAGCGGTACTCATCGCCTCCATTGTCCCAGAGCAACTCAAGTAGTTATCCGACCGGTACAGTGCCGTTGAGTTAGGCCCACACGACTCAGGGAGCCGTCATGTCCGCGAAGGATCACCCCAATAACGCTCCAGGCGTCCCGATGGTGTTCCCGCCCTGGTTCGAGCGCTTCCAGATCAAGTATTTCAACCCCGCGGTCAAGCCGATCGCGCGCTTCCTGCCCGGGACCGCGACCATCAAGCATCGTGGCCGCACCTCCGGCACGCCGTACGAGACGATCATCACCCCGTACCGCAAGGGCAACGTCCTGGCGATCGCGCTCGGCCACGGCAAGACGAACTGGGTCAAGAACGTCCTGGCGGCCGGCGAGGCCGACGTGCAGTTCAGCCGCAACCGCGTGGTGCACATCACCAACCCGCGCATCCTGCCGGCCGGCACCGAGGGTCCCGAGGCCGAACGCCTGCCGCGGATGGCCCGCATGCAGCTGCGCCGGATCGGCGTGTTCGTCGGCGACATCGCCTGAGCCCGGGGCGCGCGCTCGCGGCATTTTTCGTGCGTTGACAGCTCCTGGTGTGCGCTCACGGCATTGCGCGTGCGCTCATGGCGGCGACACGCCGCTGGGGCCCGCCCTGGGCGCACGCTCGACGACCCGAACCCGCCCTGAAGCGGCCTACGCCCTGGTGAAGATCGTCTTGCCGGTCATCGTCGGCCAGTCCGAGGGGGCGTCCTCCCAGGCGACGACCCGGTCGACGGCCGGCGACACGTCCAGGCCGCCCGCCAGCAGGTCGAGCACCCGCGGGATCACCGCACGCGCGCTGACGCGTCCGGTGACGAACCGCACGCCGCGCGAGTACATCGGCAGCAACGGCATCGCGACCTGGTACTCGGGGTAGATCCCGGTGTCGGTGCACACGCCGTCCGGCCAGGTGGCGCGCAGCGTCGCCGCCAGCAGCGCCGCGTCGCTGGTGGTGTGCACGGTGACCGGGTAGGAGCCCCACGACTTGTCGGGTTTGGCGACGTCGTGGACCGCCGCGCCGAGCTTCTCGGCGGCGGCCAGCCGCTGGGGGTCGGTGTCGACGTAGTCGACGTGGGCGCCCAGCGCCGTGGCGATCGCGGCCGAGTACAGACCGATCGACAGCCGTCCGAGCACCAGGACGCGGCGATCGACCGGATCGAGCGCGGCCAGTTCCGCGCTGAACGGCCCGACGGTGCGCCAGCCGTCGGGAATGTTGTCCGACAGGGACGCGATCGAAACGGGGTCGACGCCGTCGGGCGCCGGGATGAGCATCGCGTCGGCGTAGGGGACGAGCACCAGATCCGACATGAAGCCGCCGCCGTCCAGGCCGGCGATCGGCGCCATGCCGTAGGCCGCCATCAGGGGCACCGCGCTGCACGAACCCGTGACGCCGCGGCGGCATTCGCGGCAGTCCCCGCAGTTGATCTGAAACGGCACCACGACGCGGTCGCCGACCCCGGCGCCCGTGACGTCGTCGCCGACGGCGACGACCTCGGCCAGCCCCTCGTGGCCCACCGCGTACCCGGGCGGCAGCGGCAGGCGCCCGTTGCACACCGCGACGTCGAGGTCGCAACACGCCACCGTCAGCGGCCGCACCAGCGCCTGCCCGGGCGCGGTGATCTGCGGCTCGGGCGCCTCACGCCACGCGTATCGCCCGGCTTCTTCGAAGGTCAGCTGCCTCATCTCTGCATTCTTGAGTGATCACTCAAGTAAAGTCAATAGCATGCCGAGACCCGACCGCAGCCGCGCCGCGTTGATCGACACGGCCGCCACGCTCTTCCGCCGCCAGGGCTACGCGGCGACCGGCCTGAACCAGATCCTCGAGGAGGCCGGCGTCAAGCCGGGATCGCTGTATCACCACTTCCCGCAGGGCAAGCAACAACTGGCCGCGGCGGTCGTCGAGACCGAAGGGGCCGGTATCGAGCAACTGCTGCGCAGGTTCCTGGCGACGGGCCGGCCGGCGGCCGACATCGTCGATCGCTGGATCGACGTGCTGGCGGCGGGGTTGGCCGGCGACCGGCGCGACGGCTGCCCGATCGAACCGGTCGCGACCGAGTCGGTGCACGCCAGCGCGCTGGTGCGCGAGGCGTCGGCCCGCGCCTTCACGGGCTGGTGCGCGGCGGTCGAGGAGCGGCTGCGCTCCGACGGCTGGGCCGCGGCGGAGTCGAAAGACGTTGCGCTGGCGGTGATCTCGCTGATCGAGGGGGCGCTGATGCTGTCCCGGATCTCCGGCGACGCGGCCGCGCTCGACGCCGCCAAACCCGCCGCGCGCACGTTGCTGCGTGGCTAGCGGCCCCTACATGTCCAGGCCGATGTCGAGCGCGCGCACCGAGTGCGTCAGCGCGCCGACGGCCAAAAAGTCCACCCCGGTGGCGGCGTAGGTGGCGGCGTTGTCCAAGCTGAGCCCGCCGGAGGACTCGAGCAGCACCGCCGGGGCGCGCGTGTCGCGGCGCTGCACCGCCATCTGCGTCTGCCACACCGGGAAGTTGTCCAGCAGCACCAGTTCGGGCTTTTCGGCCAGCACCTCGTCGAGCTGTTCGAGCGAGTCCACCTCGACCTCGCAGGGCAGATCCGGCGCCGCGTCGCGCACCGCGCGCAGCGCGTCGACCACCGATCCCGCGGCCACCACGTGGTTGTCCTTGATCAGCGCCGCATCCCCCAGCCCCAACCGGTGGTTGACGCCCCCGCCGACCCGCACCGCGTATTTCTGCAGCGCGCGCAGGCCCGGCAGGGTCTTGCGGGTGTCGCGGATCTTGGCCTTGGTGCCGTCCACGGCGTCGACCCAGGCCGCCGTCGTGGTGGCGATGCCCGACAGGTGGCAGACCAGGTTCAGCATGGTTCGTTCGGCGGTCAGCAGGCCGCGGGTGTCGGCGCGCACGCTCAGCACCGGCTCGCCGGGCTGCAGCCGGGCGCCGTCCTCGACGCCGTGCACCACCTCGTAGCCGCCGGCGAGGACGGCATCCAGGACCAGCATGGCGACCTCGACGCCGGCGATCACGCCGGGCTCCCGGGGCACCATCGACGCCGTGGCCACCGCGCCGGCGGGCACCGTCGCGAGCGTGGTGATGTCGGGCCCGAAGCGCAGGTCCTCTTCCAGCGCCCGCCGGATGGTGTCTTGAGCGGCGCTGCGCTCATCAGGCAGCATCATCAGCCCACCGCCGCCAGCGCCTCCACCAGCACCGAGTTCTGGTCGTCGGCCAGCCGCAGCACGCTGCTGCGGGCCTGTTCCGGTCCGGGGTCGGGGTACTCCGCGCGGTGGTGGCAACCCCGGCTCTCGTTGCGGGCCAGGGCCGCCGCGGTCACCGCGCGGGCGGACACGGCCAACGCCACGTCCTCGAAATCGCGGCGGCCGGCGACGGCGCGCACCGGCGCCCCCGACAGCGCGTCGGCCAGCCGCGTCAGCCCGGCGGCGTCGCGCACCACCGAGGCGTCGCGGCTCATCGCGGCCTGCAATTCGGCGCGTTCGGGCGCCGTGTGGGCGATCGGCTCGGGCGTCGTGAACGGCACGGGCCGGACGCGGCCGGTTGCCACGGCGTGCGCGGCCGCGGCCCGGCCGGCGCGGCCGCCGACCACCAGGCCTTCCAGCAGGCTGTTGGACGCCAGCCGGTTGGCGCCGTGCATGCCGGTGCGCGCCACCTCGCCGGCCGCAAACAGCCCGGGCAGCTCCGTCTGCCCGTGCACGTCGGTGACGACGCCGCCGCAGCTGTAGTGCGCCCCCGGCACGACCGGGATCGGTTGGCGGACGGGGTCGATGCCGGCGGCCCGACACGCGGCGGTCACGGTCGGGAAGCGGGCCGCGAAACCGTCGATGCCGCGAGCGTCGAGGAAGACGCACGGGTCGCCGGTGGCCTTCAGCCGCGTGTCGATGGCCGCCGCGACGACATCGCGCGGCGCCAGGTCGCCCATCGGGTGCACGCCCGCGGTGACCGAATTGCCTTGCCGGTCAACCAGTATCGCACCCTCACCGCGGATGGCCTCGGTAACCAGCGGGCGCCGGCCGCCGGCCGCGCCGGCGTACAGCATGGTGGGGTGGAACTGGATGAACTCCAGGTCGCTGACCGCGACACCGGCCCACAACGCCAAGGCGATCCCGTCGCCGGTGGAGCCTTCCGGGTTGGTCGTCGCCCCGTAGAGGTGCCCGAGGCCGCCGGAGGCCAGGATCACCGCGGGCGCGGCGATGATTCCGTAACCGTCCCGGTTGGCGACGGACACGCCGGTCACGGCGGTGCCGTCGTGCAGCACGCGCAGGCCGACGTGAGCGGTGCGGATGTCCAGCAGCCGGGCGGCGTGGTCGAGCGCGCGCTGCACCTCGGCGCCGGTGGCGTCGCCGCCGGCGTGCACGATCCGCCGCCGGGAGTGCCCGCCTTCCCGGGTGACGTCCCAGCGACCGGGGACCGCCTCGTCGAATCGCGCTCCGGCGCCGACCAATTCCGACACCGCGCGATAACCGTCGGCGACGATCGAGGTCACCGCGTCGGGATCGCACAGGCCGGCGCCCGCGGTCACGGTGTCGGCGACGTGGGCCTCGACGGAATCGTCGTTGTCGGGGAGCACCACCGCGATGCCGCCCTGGGCGTAATGCGTCGCGGTCACCCCGCGCGCGTGGTCGGCCTTGCTCAGCACGACGACGCTGCGCCCGGCGCGGTGGGCGGCCAGCGCCGCGGCCAATCCCGCGACACCGGTACCGATGACGACGACGTCGGCGCTGTGCGTCCAGGCGGGGCGGGCGATCATTCACCACCGCCCGGCTGGCCGATTTCGATCATGCGCTGCACGCTGCGGCGGCCCGCCGCCGCGATCTGAGGGTCGACGTCGACTTCGTCGGCCCCCTCGACCAGGCAGCGCAGCAGCGCCGCGGGGGTGATCATCTTCATGTACTTGCACGACGCCCGGTCGTTGACCGCGCGGAAGTCGACTTGCGGTGCGGCCCGGCGCAATTGGTGCAGCATGCCGACCTCGGTGGCGACCAGCACCTTGCGGGCCCGCGTTCGGTGCGCCGCGTCGAGCATGCCGCCGGTGGACAGGATCTTCACCCGGTCCGCCGGGACGGCGCCCTCGCCGGCCAGGTACAACGCCGAAGTGGCGCAACCGCATTCGGGGTGCACGTAGAGGTCGGCATCGGGGTTGGCCCGCGCCTGCTCGGAGAGCTCGTCGCCATTGATGCCGGCGTGCACGTGGCACTCACCGGCCCACACGTGCAGGTTCTGGCGACCGGTCACCCGGCGCACGTGCGCGCCGAGGAATTGATCCGGGCAGAACAGCACCTCGCGGTCGGGGTCGATGGATGCGACCACGTCGACCGCGTTGGACGACGTGCAGCAGATGTCGGTGAGCGCCTTCACCGCGGCCGTGGTGTTGACATAGGAGACGACGACGGCGCCGGGGTGCTCGTCCTTCCAGGCGCGCAGCTCGTCGGCGGTGATGGAATCGGCCAGCGAGCAGCCGGCCCGCTGATCCGGGATGAGGACCGTCTTGTCCGGGCTGAGGATTTTGGCGGTCTCCGCCATGAAGTGCACGCCGCAGAACACGATGGTGTCCTCGGGGGCCTCGGCGGCGATCCGCGACAGCGCCAGCGAGTCGCCGACGTGGTCGGCGACGTCCTGGATGGCGGGCAGCTGGTAGTTGTGGGCGAGCACGGTGGCACCGCGCAGCTTGGCCAGGCGGCGGATTTCGGCGGCCCATTGCGCGTCTCCGTCGACGCCGGCGTAGCCGGTGGGCGAATTCGTGACGTCGGCCATCATTTCTTCGGCGAGCGTGTCCATGCGATTCATAACCGTCACGGCGGCTCCTTTCAGCCCGGGAGGTTTTCGACTTATAATCGAAAACATGGGCCATACTAGCACTGAACACGAGGTGCTCGCGGTGGTGTTTCAGGTTCGCCGGGTAACGACCGGACCGCGGACGGAGAAACCGCAGCTAAACGTGCTGTTATGGCAGCGTGCCAAGGAGCCGCAGCGCGGCGCCTGGTCGCTGCCGGGCGGTCGGCTGCGCAACGACGAGGACATGACCACCTCGGTACTACGCCAGCTGGCCGAGAAGGTCGACCTCAAGGAACTGGCCCACCTCGAACAGCTGGCCGTGTTCTCCGACCCGAACCGGGTGCCGGGCGGCCGGGTGATCGCGTCGACCTTCCTGGGATTGGTGCCCTCCCCCGCCACCCCCGAGCTGCCGCCGGACACCCGCTGGCACCCGGTGAGCAGCCTGCCGCCGATGGCCTTCGACCACGGCCCGATGGTGACCCACGCCCACGCCCGGCTCAGCGCCAAGCTTTCCTACACCAACCTCGGATTCGCCTTGGCGCCAAGGGAATTCGCGCTCTCTACGCTGCGCGATATCTACGGTGCCGCGCTGGGCTATCAGGTTGACGCGACCAACCTGCAGCGGGTGCTGGTCCGCCGCGGCGTGATCAGCCAGACCGGCACCATCGCGCAGTCCGGCCGCAGCGGCGGCCGGCCCGCGGCCCTCTATCACTTCACCGACTCCCAATTACGGGTCACCGACGAATTCGCCGCGCTGAGGCCGCCGGGTCAGGTCTGACGCGAGCGAATGCCGCTCCGGATAGGCTTGCGAGAAGCGTCGCCGGGTGACGCGGCCACAAACTGGGTACCAGTGACGTGCATGACTCCGATCCGCCGCCGAAGAAGTCGCTCACTGTGCGGCGATTACGTTTTGGTTACCTGCCGTTCGTACGCGAGAATGCCGGATGGCCTAGAAGGGAGCCTCAATGGCTGAGCTCGGCAATCTGGCAGGCACGCGCGGGGCGGAGTGGATCGCCCGGCCGCCGCACGAGGAACTGCAGCGCAAGGTGCGCCCGCTGCTGCCCTCCGACGACCCGTTCTACCAGCCGCCGCTCGGCTTCCAACACGCCGAACCCGGCACCGTGCTGCGCTCCCGCGACGTCGAGCTGGCGTTTCTGGGGCTGATCCCGCAACCCGTCAAGGCCATCCAGCTGCTCTACCGGAGCATGGACCTCAACGGCGAGCCCGAGGCCGCCGCGACCACCGTGATCGTCCCCGCCGAGCTGACCCCGGAACGCCCCTGCCCGCTGCTGTCCTACCAGTGCGCGATCGACGCCGTGTCGTCCCGCTGCTTCCCGTCCTACGCGCTGCGGCGGCGGGCGAAGGCCCTCGGGTCGATCGGCCAATTCGAACTCTTCCTGATCACCGCGGCTGTCGCCGAGGGCTGGGCCGTGTCCGTGCCCGACCACGAGGGGCTGCGGGGCCTGTGGGGCGCGCCCTACGAACCCGGCTATCGCGTCCTGGACGGCATCCGGGCCGCCCTGGGTTCGGAACGCCTCGGGCTCTCGCCGTCGGCGCCGATCGGCCTGTGGGGGTACTCCGGTGGCGGACTGGCCAGCGCCTGGGCGGCCGAGGTGTGCGCCGAATACGCGCCCGAGCTGGACATCGTCGGGGCGGTGCTGGGATCGCCCGTCGGGGATCTCGGCAACACCTTCCGCCGCCTCAACGGCAGTTTCCTGTCGGGCCTGCCCGCGTTGGTGGTGGCGGCCCTCGCGCACATCTACCCCGAGCTGGACCGGGTGATCAAAGAGCACAGCAACGAGGAGGGGCGCGCCCTGCTCGAGTCGCTGGAGAAGATGACCACCGTGGAGGCGGTCGTCCGCATGGCCGGCAAGAACATGGGCGACTACCTCGACGAGCCGCTCGATGCCATCCTGTCGACGCCCGAGGTCACGCACGTGTTCGAGAACATCAAGCTGGGTGTCGCGGTGCCGACGCCGCCGGTGTTGATCGTGCAGGCCGTCCACGACTACCTCATCGACGTCAACGACATCGACGTGCTCGCTGACGCCTATTCGGCCGGCGGCGCCCGGGTGACCT
This sequence comes from Mycobacterium paraffinicum, assembly GCF_001907675.1. Classification (GTDB taxonomy): domain Bacteria; phylum Actinomycetota; class Actinomycetes; order Mycobacteriales; family Mycobacteriaceae; genus Mycobacterium; species Mycobacterium paraffinicum_A. Next base: position 32,259 of record NZ_MPNT01000017.1, on the reverse strand, counting down.
ACCACCGGGACGCCTTCAACGAGCACATGCTGCTCCACCCGCTGTCGGCGCCGATGACGCTGCGCTGGCTCACCGACCGCTTCGACGGCCGGCCACTGACCGAGCACCTCATCCGGACCACCTGGCCGACGATGTTCCACCCGATGACCTACGTCGGCATGGCGCGGCTCACCAAAATCGCGGCCAAGGTCATCCTCGGCCGCAGGATTCACCGCCGTCCGCTATGACCCGGACGCCTCCGGGGCGCTGCCCGCTGCCACCGGCAGCGCATCGGAAGACCGGTCGCGCGGCGGGATAGCCCCCAGATCGTCGCGGGCGTCGGCGGCCGCGAGCACCGCATAGACCAGCGCGGCGATCGCGGCGGGCCACAGCAGGGTCAGCGCCACCCGCAGCGGATCGCTCGCGAAGAACACCGGCGGCGCCTGGATGACGTAGGCCACCGACGGGCCCCTCGGCAGCGGTATCGCGTCGAAGTTCAGCGCTCCGTACCTGATTCGGGCCAGCGCCGCCCCGGTGGCCGCCGCGACCGCCGCCGCGGTCACCAAGCCGGTCGCCAGCGCGACGACCATGCCCGGCCCCCGGCGCGCGCGCCACTGCCACGCCAGCGCCGGTGCCACCACCGCCAGCACGGTCAGCAGGCCCAGCATCAGGCAGGGCGCGTCGAAGAAGTGCTGGGACTCGTTGCCGAGATAGTCGTGGACCCGTTCACCGGCGCGCGTGAGGGCCACCACGGCGTGGATCGGCGGGGCGATCCACGCCCACAGCGCCCCGAGGAGCACCCCGGCCGCCATCGGCGCCAGCCCCGCGAGGACGATCGCGCGCGCCGGCAATGTGCGCGGGATCGTGTTCGGCGGGGTGTGCGCGGGCTCGGTCATCGCTGGCCCTCCAGGTCGACGGAGTCGACCTGTCCGTGCCGCGAGCACCGCGCCCGCCAGCCGTCGGGGCGCACCTGCACCACCATGCGGCGTCCGCATTCCGCGCAGAATCGGGGCGGTTCCAAACCCAACTGCGCCGCTGTCGGCACCGCGGTGCCCCCCAATTCGCCGGTGTAGACGTTGTAGACGCCCGCGCTGACCGGTGCGCCCAGATCGTGGACCACAGTCTCCAAGTCTCTTACAAAGTGGCGTTGAGCGCCTTGATCGGCATCTGCAGGTCGTCGAGCAGTTCCAGATCGGCTTCGGCCGGCCGGCCCAGCGTGGTCAGGTAGTTGCCGACGATCACGGCGTTGATGCCGCCCAGGATGCCCTTCTTGGCGCCCAGGTCGCCCAGGGTGATCTCGCGGCCCCCGGCAAAGCGCAGCATCGCGCGCGGCAGGGCCAGCCGGAAGGCGGCCACCGACTTCAACGCCTCGGCCACCGGCAGCACCTCCAGGTCGCCGAACGGCGTGCCCGGCCGCGGGTTCAGGAAGTTCAGCGGGACCTCGTCGGGCCCCAGCTCGGCCAGCTCGGCGGCGAACTCCGCGCGTTGCTCGAGCGTCTCGCCCATGCCCAGGATGCCGCCGCAGCACACCTCCATGCCGGCGGCGCGCACCATCGACAAGGTCTGCCAGCGCTCTTCCCAGGTGTGGGTGGTCACCACGTTGGTGAAGAACGAGCGGGCGGTCTCCAAGTTGTGGTTGTAGCGGTGCACACCCATGGCCGAGAGCTGCTCGACCTGCTCGGCGGTCAGCATCCCCAGCGAGCAGGCGATGTTGATCTCGACCTCGTCGCGGATCGCCTCGATGCCGGCCGCGACCTGGGCCATCAACCGCTCGTCGGGCCCCCGCACGGCGGCCACGATGCAAAACTCGGTGGCACCCGACTTGGCGGTCTGCTTGGCGGCCTCGACCAGGCTGGGAATGTCCAGGCGGGCGCTGCGCACCGGCGAGGCGAACAACCCCGACTGCGAGCAGAAGTGGCAATCCTCGGGGCAGCCGCCGGTCTTCAGGCTGATGATGCCCTCGACCTCCACCTCCGGGCCGCACCAGCGCATCCGCACCTCGTGGGCCAGCGCCAGCAGGTCGTCGAGCCGGTCGTCGGGCAGCTGCAGCACCCGCAACACCTGCTCCCGACCCAGTCCCTCGCCGCGCTCGAGCACCTGTTCGCGGGCCACCGCCAGGATGTCCGCGTCGTTCGCGCCGGTCGCCGGTCGAGTCGCCGCTTGAGTCACCAGTACTCCCCTGCATCGTCGTGACCGCGCGCGCGGCCTCCTGCCCCACGGTCGTGGCGGCTGCGAATAAAAGTGTTCAAAGTAGGGTAACGGCCGCGATGCATGCCGCCCGCCGGGGTATCTCACCACCATGACCGATCCGAACGTCACGTACGTGGCTCACCACATGATCCTGCTGGCGATTCCCGCGTTCCTGCCGGCGGTCATCGTCGTCGGTGTGATCCTCTACGTCGCGCTCAAAGACCGCCGTTCCCGCGACCAGCCGGAAGACGCCGGTCAGCGCGACGGCGAAGATCGGTGATTGACCGGCCCGGGAATTGGGCATTCCGCTTCCTGCGAGCTGGATCACAGGTCGCGGGTTGTCCCGGCAGCATTGGGAGGTTTTGACGATGAAGTCGACGGAACTGACAGTCCTTGCCGAGGCGCCGGCGCGCGGCGCCGGCCTCAACCAGGTGATCGGGCTGTCGGTCGCGGCGGTGGTGATCGCCGCGGCGATGCTGTGGGTCGGCTATGCCCACCGCACCCATCGGATCGAGTGGCTGACCCGGCTCGCCGACAAGCTGGGCGAGAAGTTCCACCGGCCCAATTGGGTGGCGCTGCCGGTCCTCATCTTCACCACGTTCATCATCTGCGCCCTGTTCGGGTTCATCTGGGACGTCAGCTGGCACATCGGCAACGGGCGCGACCCCGGCCCGTTGGCCAACCCCGCGCACTACTTCATCATCATCGGACTGTTCGGCATCTTCGTCGCCGGCATGGTCTCGGTCGTGCTGCCGTTCGACAGGCCGGGCCCCGCGGCGGTGCGCATCACGCGCAATTGGCACGCCCCGGTCGGCGGCCTGCTGATGGCGGGCTGCGGGATGTACGCGATGATCGGGTTCCCCCTCGACGACATCTGGCACCGGATCTTCGGGCAGGACGTAACACTATGGGGCCCAACGCATTTGATGATGATCGGTGGGGCCTGCTTCTCGCTCTTCTCGGTGCTGATGCTGGAGCGCGAGGGCGAGGCGCACGACGCCGACGAGGTGACCCACGGCGCGTTCATCACCTTCCTGCGTTACCTGTCGTTCGGCGGGCTGTTCATCGGCTTGTCCGTCTACCAGATCGAGTTCGACTTCGGGGTTCCGCAGTTCCGGCTGGTGTTCCAGCCCATGCTGATCGCCGCGGCGTCCGCGCTGGCGGCCGTCGCCGCCCGCGTGACGATGGGGCGCGGCGCCGCGATCATCGCGGCGCTGTTCGCCATCGCGCTGCGGGGCGCGGTCGCGCTGGTGGTCGGCCCCATCCTGGGCGCCCCGATCAACTGGTTCCCGCTGTACCTGGGTCCCGCCCTCGTCGTCGAGCTGGTGGCGCTGACCCCGCTGATCAAGCGCCCGGTGGCCTTCGGCGCCGTCTCCGGCCTCGCGGTGGCCACGGTGGGGCTGTGGCTGGAGTCGCTGTGGATCGGCGCGGTGTACCACTACCCGTGGCCGACGAGCATGTGGGGCGAGGCGCTGGCGATGTCGGTGCCCGTGGCGGCGTTGACCGGGGTGTGCGGCGCGCTGTTCGGCCTCGTCCTCACCGGCCAGCGCCTGCCGGGCCGCCGGCTCGGCATCGGCGTCGTCGCCCTGACCGTGCTGGTGATCGGCGTCGCGGTGGCCAACGGGTTGCACATCCTCGTGCCCGAGAAGAACACCGCCACGGTGACGCTGACGGATCTGCCCAGCCCCGCGGGGCAGCGGATGGTGTCGGCCGACGTGATGATCTCCCCGACCGCCATGGTCAGCGACCACCCGGACTGGCTGACGATCCTGTCCTGGCAGGGGCGGATGCAGAACGACCGCGGCCTGATGATCGACAAGCTCGCCAAGGTCGGGCCGGGGCACTACCGGTCCACCCAGCCGGTCCCGGTGTGGGGTGACTGGAAGACGCTGTTGCGGGTGCAGGACGGCCGCACGATGACGGCCGTGCCGATCTACGAGCCGGCCGACGCCGCCATCCCGGCGCCCGAGGTCCCCGCGCTCGCGACCAGCACGCGGCCGTTCGTCCTGGAAGTCACGATCCTGCAGCGCGAACGCGACCAGAGCGCGCCGGCCTGGCTGTTCACCGCCGGCGGGATCGTCGTGCTGTTCCTGACGCTGATGGTGATCACCGCCCTGACCTGGGGCGCCGGCCGGATCAACAACTACGACACCCTGCCCAAGCGGCCCGAGGAGGAGAAGCACACCGTGCCCGGCACCCCCCAGGCGGCGTGACCGATGGGGATGCGTAGCGCCCTGGCCGCGGCGTGGGTGGCGGCCCTGGCGTGGGCGTTGATCGCGTGCGGCGGTTCGCAGCACCAGTCCCCGGCCGCCGGCCCGACGGTCGACGTCACCATCGCCAAGGGGCAGGTGACCCCCACCAACGCCACGCTGCAGGCCACGGTCCGCCAGCAGATCACCCTCCGAGTGACCAGTGACGCCGCCGACGAACTGCACGTGCACTCGACGCCCGACCACAAGTTCCCGGTGGCCGCGGCGCCGAATCAGACCTTCCAGTTCGCCGTCGACGTCCCCGGCAACGTCGAGGTGGAGCTGCACCACCTGGACCGCACGATCGCGACCATCCAAGTCCAACCGTGAGCGACCGCGCGGTACTCGCGCACGGGCTCGGCGGATCCGGCGACCTTCCGGTGCCGTACATGTACGCGATGGTCGGTGCGGCGTGGGCGCTGACATTCACCTTCGCGCTCGTCGCCTTCGCATGGCGGCGGCCGGGGTTCGATCCGGGGAAGCCGGGCCGTGCACTGCCGGCGGCGGTGACCGCGGTCGTCGACGCGCGGGCGACCCGGTGGGCGGCGGCCGCGCTGGCCCTGGTCTTCGCGGCGTGGGCGGTGGCGGCCGGGGTGTGGGGCCCGCGGTCGGAGGCCAACGCCCTGCTCGGCGTGTTCTACGTGCTGCTGTGGGTCGGACTGGTGGCGCTGTCGCTGCTGGTCGGGCCGGTCTGGCGGGTCATCTCCCCGATGCGGACGATCTACCTGCTGTTGCGCAGCGGCACGCCGGAGCGCTTGCACACACCGCGGCTGTCGTATCCCGACGGCTGGGGCTATCGCCCGGCCGCGGTGGGCCTGTTCGCCTTCGTCTGGATGGAACTGGCCAGCCCGAACCCGGCGTCGCTGCCGTGGGTGCGGGCGTGGCTGGCCGGCTATGCCGTGGCCATGCTGGTCGGCGCCTGGTTGTGCGGCCAGCGCTGGCTGGCCCGGGCCGATCCCTTCGGGGTTTACAGCATGGCGGTGTCGCGCCTGTCGCCGTTTCGGCGCAACCCGGAGAGCGGCCGAATCGTGGTGGGCAACCCGCTCGACCATTTGCCGTCGTTGCCGGTGCGGCCCGGCGTGGTGGTGCTGCTCGCGGTGTTGCTCGGGTCCACCGCGTTCGACAGCTTCTCGTCGTCGGCGACGTGGCGCGGTTTCGCCGACGGGCTCTCCCCCAAGATCGGCCTGGCGCCGGCGGCGTCGTCGTCGCTGCTGCGGACCCTGGGGCTGATCGTGTTCATTTGCGTTGTCGCCGTGACCTTTTCGCTCGCCGCCCGCGCGACCGGTGGCGTGGACCGCGCGCAGCGCCGCGCCCTGCCCGGGCAGATGGCGCATTCGCTGATCCCGATCGTGGTGGGCTACATCTTCGCCCATTACCTGACCTATCTCGTCGAGCGCGGACAGCAGGCCGTGTTCGCGCTGGCCGACCCCTTCGGCCGCGGCTGGAACGTGTTGGGACTGGCGCATCAGCAGGTCGCCTACGTGCTGTCCACCCACCCGCCGGTGCTGGCCGGGATCAAGGTGGCGTGCGTGGTGACCGGCCACATCCTCGCGGTGATCGCGGCCCACGACAAAGCGCTGCGGCTGCTGCCCGGCGGCCACCAGCTCACCGGTCAGCTGACAATGATGCTGGTCATGGTCGGCTACACGTTCACCGGCTTGTACCTGCTGTTCGGCGGTTAGCCGATCAGGTAGTCGACCTTCTTCTCGCCGTTCCAGTGCCGCAGGGCGGCGAAGCTGCCCTCGACGAGCGCGGGCCGCCCCGCGATGCGCAGCGCGCGGCCCAGCGCCGGCCCGCCGACGCGGCGGGCCAGCGTGACGTGCGGCGTCCATTGACCGGGCAGGCTGGTGGGGGCCGGCGCGGGGGCCAGGTGGTCGCCACACAGCCGGTGCACCTCCGAGTGGAAATCGAGCAGTTCGGCCGTCGGCACGATGAGCCGGGCCAGGATCGCGTTGGACCGCCCGAGCAGCAGCGACGCGCCGACGCCGCAGCGCAGCGGCAGCCGCCCGGTCAGTTGCCGCAGCGCGGCGTCGGCCTCCTCGGCGATGCGGTCGGCCACCGCGAGCGTGACGTGCGGCCGCCCGGCCGGCGCCTGGCTGGGAATCCCGGCGTCCGCCAGCGCATCCCACAGCCCACGGATCGTCGCCTCGGTGTCGGCGTCGAAGAGCAGCTCGATCGAGTGCACCATCAGCGGGCCAGCGCGGTGACCCAGTCGCGGTCGAACGCCGCCGCGCTCATCTCCGCGAACTGCGCGGCGTCCATCGCCCCGGCCCCCGCGGGCAGCGCGGCCCGGACCGGGCCCAGCCGGTCCAGGGCGACGCGGTTCGAGACCTCCACCGGCCCGGGGCGGGCCGGCCAGCTGCCGATGACCAATCCCGCGCACGAAACATCGTGCGCGGCAAGCGCTTCCAGTGTCAGCGCGGTGTGGTTGAGAGTGCCCAGTTCCGCGGCGACCGCGACCAGCGCCCCGGCGCCCAGCTCGACGGCGAGGTCGCGCAGCGTGACGCCGTCGGCGGCGAGTTCGACCAGCAGCCCGCCGGCCCCTTCCACCAGCGTCAACCGGCCCGGGCGGTCCAGGCCGGCGATCAGCCGCAGCACCTCCCCGGCGGTGGGCAGCGCCGCGCCGGCCAGCTCGGCCGCGGCGGCCGGCGCCAGCGGTTGCGGATAGCGGGCGAGCCCGGCCCGCTCGGTCACGCCGGACAGGCGGGCGACCTCGGCGAGATCGTCGTCGCCCGATTCGGTGCCCGTCTGGACCGGTTTGCACACCGCCACGTCGATGCCGGCCTGGCGGGCGTGGCAGGCCAGGGCCGCGGTGACGACGGTCTTGCCGACCCCGGTGCCCGTGCCCGTGACGACCAGGACGGTCAAGGGCGCGTCACAGCGAGGACGTCGGTGAGCACCCGCCGGGCGATCTCGAGCTCGGCGGCGTCCATGGAGGCCCGCGCGGTCAGCCGCAGCCGCGACGTCCCGGCGGGCACCGTCGGGGGCCGGAAACAGCCCACCTTCACGCCGGCGTCCAGGCAGGCGGTCGCCGCGGCCAGGGCCACCTCCGGCTCCCCCAGGATCACCGACACCACCGCCGACTGCGGGGCGTCGGGAACGTCGCACACCTCGGCCAGGGCGCGGGCATGCCGCAACACCGCTTCGGGTCGCCACGGCTCGGCCCGCAGCACGGTCAGCGCGGCGCGCGCGGCGCCCACCGCGGCGGGCGCCAGGCCGGTGTCGAAGATGAACGTGCGCGCCGCATCGATCAGGTGGGCCCGCACCGCCGCCGGTCCGAGCACCACGCCGCCCTGGCTGCCCAGCGCCTTGGACAGGGTCGTGGTCATCACCACGTCGGGAGCGCCCGCCAGCCCGAGCTCGTGCAGCAGCCCGCGGCCACCGCCGCGCACACCCAGGCCGTGGGCCTCGTCGACGATCAGCAGCGCGCGGTGGCGGCGGCAGGCCTCGTGCAACTCCCGCAGCGGCGCCAACGCGCCGTCGGCGCTGAACACCGACTCGGTGATGACGACCGCCCGCTCCTCGTCGCGGGAGGCGAGGGCGGCCTCCACGACGTCGACGTCGCGGTGCGGCGTGACCACCACCCGGGCCCGCGACAGCCGGCAGGCGTCGACCAGGGACGCATGAGAGAGGGCGTCGGACACCACCAACGCACCCCGGCCCGACAGGCCGACGACGGCGCCCAAGTTGGCCGCGTATCCGGACGAGAACAGCAGGCCCGCCGAGGCGCCGACGTACCCGGCGAGCTCCGACTCGAGCTGCTGGTGCAGTTCGGTGTCGCCGGTGACCAGCCGGGAACCGGTGGCCCCGGCGCCCCACATGCGCAGCGCGGCGACGCCGCCCTCGATCACGTCAGGGTGCTGGGACAGGCCGAGGTAGTCGTTGGACGCCAGATCGAGCTCGGTGGCGACGGCCGGACGGGGCCGCAACGAGCGACGCAGCCCGGCCTCGCGACGCTGCTTCTCCACCGCCTCCAGCCAGGCCAGCGGTGATGCCTCGATCGGTGTCTTCATCGCCCTAGACACTACGAGAGCCGACGAGCCGTGCGACCTCCACCATCGCCGAGGTGATCTGGGCGATCTCGGCCGGCGAGCAAATGTAGGGCGGCATCGCGTAGACGAGGTTGCGGAACGGGCGCAGCCACACCCCGCGCTCCATGGCCGCCGGGGTGGCGACGGCCAGGTCGACGGGGCGGGCGCACTCGATGACGCCGATCGCCCCGCACACCCGCACGTCGGTGACGCCGGGCAGCGCGCGGGCGGGCTCGAGTCCGTCCGCCAGCCCGGCGGCGATCTCGCCGACTCGCCCGCGCCAGTCCTGGTCGAGCAGCAGTTCGACGCTGGCCACCGACACCGCGCAGGCCAGCGGATTGGCCATGAAGGTGGGCCCGTGCATCAGCGCGCCGGCCTCGCCGGCGCTGATGGTGTGGGCGATCTCGGTGCTGCACAGGGTGGCCGCCAGGGTGACGTACCCGCCGGTCAACGCCTTGCCCACGCACATGATGTCCGGGCTGACCCCGGCGTGGTCGGCCGCGAACAGCTCGCCGGTACGGCCGAAGCCGGTGGCGATCTCGTCGAAGATCAACAGCACGTCGTGGCGGCGGCACAGCTCGCGCAGGTCACGCAGGTAGCGGGGGTCGTGGAAGCGCATCCCGCCCGCGCCTTGCACCACCGGTTCGACGATGACGGCCGCCAGTTCGCCGGCGTGCTGCGCGAGTTGGCGCTCGAACGCCGCGCTGTAGCCGGGGTCGTAGTCGCGCGGGACCTGCGGGGCGAACACCTGGCGCGCGAGAACGTCGGTCCACAGCTTGTGCATGCCGCCGTCGGGATCGCAGACGCTCATCGGCGTGAACGTGTCGCCGTGGTAGCCGCCCCGCCACGTCATCAGCCGGTGCCTGCCGGGCCGGCCCCGGCTGCGCCAGTACTGCAGCGCCATCTTGACCGCGACCTCGACGGACACCGATCCCGAGTCGCTGAAGAACACGGTGTCCAACCCGGCCGGGGTGATGTCCACCAGCAGCTGCGCCAGCCGGGCGGCCGGTTCGTGGGTGAGCCCGCCGAACATGACGTGGTTCATGACGCCCAGCTGCGCGGTCAGCGCCGCGTCCAGCGCCGGGTGGCCGTGCCCGTGGATCGCGGTCCACCACGAGCTCATCGCGTCGAGCGCCTCGATCGGCTCGCCGTCGCGGACCAGCGTCAACCTGGCGCCCCGCGCGGCGATGGCGACCACCGGGGCGACGGCCTCGCTGCCGATGGTGCTGTACGGGTGCCACAGATGCGCAGCGTCGATCGCGCTGATCTGCTCGGGGGTCAACCCGGCCCTCGCCGCAGGCATAGTGATCGAGGGTAAAGCAGCCAAAGTCGCACAAAGACCGCCCATCGGGGAGCATGGGATCCGATGGCTACGCCGAACACGCCGGGTGAACCCGCCGCGGGCACCCCCGCGACCGCGACGACACATTCCCTGCTGGCCAATTACGACGACGAAGCGCCCCGGGTGATCCGCGTGCGGCTGGCGCCGTGGGACGTCGCCTGCACCGTCGCGCTGCTGGCCCTGCTCCTCGTCCTGGCCACCGCGACGGCGTGGCCGGACCGCCTCTTCGGCTTCCTCGAGCACGTGTGCGCCGACGAGACGTGCGGGCCGGTGCCCTTCGGGGTCGACTACTACATCCGCCCGATCGTGTGGGGCGGCATCGGCGCCGCGATCGCCGCCGCGGTCCTCGGCCCCATCGTGTCGCTCCTGAAGGGCTGGTACATGTCCTTCTGGCCGGTCCTGGCCCTCGCGCTGACCATGCTCAGCGCGCTCGTCGGCTCGCTGCTGACGGTGTTCAGCGAACGCTATTGGGCCTAAGCGCGCCGGCGCCCCGGTCCGCTCGACGCCCGCCCGACTGAGACCGAAATCACAACTGCGCGCCCGGATTTGGGCCGCCCAGTCACCGTCCGGTCACGTTACGACAAAAAATCCCGCCGGGCCCTGGCGGCCAACAACTTCTGTTGACAGAGTGGCTGCAGTGACTGATGTGAAACAGGACCGCTGTTCACATCCGCAAGTGTCGTGCAGCGGCGTCGGCCCCAAAGGGGAGGCTGTCGCCCGGGCATGGATCGGCGGCGGACGCGTGAGGTCACCGCGCTGAGGCCAGTGAGCCCCTGAGAGGCCAAGACAATGAAACGCATCTACGCCTTCGCGATCGGTTTGGCGCTGCTTGCCGCACCGATGGCCGCCCCCGTGATCGCGTCCGCCGACCCGGGCGTCCGGCCGATGGACTACCAGCAGGCCGCCGACGTGGTGATCGCGCGCGGGCTGTCGCAGCGAGGCGTGCCGTTCTCCTGGGCCGGCGGCGGCATCAACGGACCCACCCGCGGCACCGGGACGGGCATCAACACGGTCGGCTTCGACGCCTCGGGCCTGATGCAGTACGCGTACGCCGGCGCGGGCATCAAGCTGCCGCGGTCGTCCGGGGCGATCTACCGGGTCGGCCAGAAGGTGCTGCCGCAGCAAGCGCAAAAGGGCGACATGATCTTCTACGGTCCCGAGGGCACCCAGAGCGTCGCGATGTACCTGGGCAACAACCAGATGCTCGAGGTGGGCGACGTCGTCCAGGTGTCGCCGGTGCGCGCCAACGGCATGACCCCGTACCTGGTCCGCGTCCTCGGGGTCCAGCCGGCGCCGGTCCAGCAGCTGCCGCAGCAGGTGCCGGCGCAGCAAGCCCCGTTGCAGCAGGCACCGGTGCAGCAACTGCCCACCCAGCAAGCGCCGACGCAGCAAGCCCCGCTACAACAGGCCCCGCTGCAGCAACTCCCGACGCCACAGGCCCCGGCGGTGCCGACGCCGCAACCGCCGGTGCAGCAGGCGCCGCTCCAGCAACAGTCCGGCCAGCTCCCGTTGCAGCAGGCGCCGCTGCAGCAGCTCCCGACGCCGCAGGCCCCGCTACAACAGGCCCCGATGCAACGGGTCCCGGTGCAACAGCCGCCGGTCCAGCAGTTGCCCACGCAGCAACTTCCGGCGCCGCAAGCCCCGGTGCAACTGCTGCCGCCGCAGCAATCGCCGTTCCTCCCGCCAGCCGCCGGCACCGCCCGGTAATTTCCCCGGACTTCGGGGGCCTCTCGAACGCCGCCACCCGCTCCTGAACAGGAACGGGTGGCGGTTTTCGGTAAATTAGCGGTCGATCATGTCGACCCTGTCCCTGTCTCCCCAACCGGTCGCGACCGCGGAACCGGCCGGTACGGCAGCGCGCAATCGGGGCTTCTATCGCTACGACCTCGACGGCCTGCGTGGCATCGCCATCGCGCTGGTGGCCGTCTTCCACATCTGGTTCGGCCGGGTCTCCGGCGGCGTCGACGTGTTCTTGGCGCTGTCCGGGTTCTTCTTCGGCGGCAAGATCATTCGCGCGGCGCTGAACCCCGCGGGGACGCTGTCGCCGGTGGCCGAGGTGGTCCGGCTGGTGCGCCGCCTGGTGCCGGCCCTGGTCGTGGTGCTGGCCGGGTGCGGGGTGCTGACCATCCTGGTGCAACCGGAGACCCGGTGGGAGGCCTTCGCCGACCAGAGCCTCGCCAGCCTCGGCTACTACCAGAACTGGGAGTTGGCCAACACGGCGTCGGACTACCTGCGCGCGGGCGAGGCCGTCAGCCCCCTGCAGCACATCTGGTCCATGTCGGTGCAGGGCCAGTTCTACGTCGGCTTCCTGCTGTTGATCGCGGCATGCGCGTACCTGTTCGGGCGTCCGCCGGGTCCCCGGCTGCGCACCCTGTTCCTGGTGCTGCTGACCGCGCTGACGGTGGCGTCGTTCGTCTACGCGATCGTGGCGCATCAGGACGACCAGGCGGCCGCCTACTACGACAGCTTCGCGCGCGGCTGGGAGTTGTTACTCGGCGCGCTGGTCGGTGCGCTGGTGCCGGCCATCCGCTGGCCGATGTGGTTGCGAACGGCCGTGGCCACCCTGGCGCTGGCGGCGATCGTCTCGTGCGGGGCGCTGATCGACGGCGTGAAGGAATTTCCCGGCCCGTGGGCCCTGGTGCCCGTCGGGGCCACCGTGCTGATGATCCTGGCCGGGGCCAACCTGCAGGGCGACCACCGGTTGCCGCTGCCCAATCGCCTGCTGGCGGCCGGCCCGCTGGTCGCGCTGGGCGCGATGGCGTATTCCCTCTACCTGTGGCACTGGCCGCTGCTGATCTTCTGGCTGTCGTTCAGCGGGCACCGGCACGCCAACTTCGTCGAGGGCGCCACGGTGCTGTTGGTCTCGGGACTGTTGGCCTACCTGACCACCCGGCTCGTCGAGGACCCCTTGCGCTACCGGACCGCCGGGAGGTCACCGGCACCCGCGCCCGCGTGGCTGGCGCGCCTGCCCCGGCCCACGATGGCGCTGGGGACGGCCGTCGTGCTGCTCGGCGTCATGCTCACCGCGACGTCGTTCACGTGGCGCCAGCACGTCACCGTCCTGCGGGCCGCGGGCAAGGAACTCAGCGTGCTCAACCCGCAGGACTACCCGGGGGCGCGCGCGCTGACCGAACGCGTGCGGGTGCCCGCGCTGCCGATGCGCCCCAGCGTGCTGGAGGTCAAGGAGGATCTGCCGGTCTCCACCCGCGACGGCTGCATCAGTGATTTCGTCAACCCGGCGGTGGTCGCATGCACCTATGGCGACGTGGCCGGCGACCGCACGATCGCGCTGGCGGGCGGGTCGCACGCCGAACACTGGCTGCCCGCACTGGATCTGCTCGGCAAGATGCATCACTTCAAGGTGGTGACGTACCTCAAGATGGGCTGTCCGCTGTCCACCGAGGAAGTCCCGTTGATCATGGGCAACAACGCCGCCTACCCGCAGTGCCGGGAGTGGGTGGAGCAGACGATGGACCGGGTGATCGCCGACCATCCCGACTACGTGTTCACCACCACGACGCGCCCGTGGAACGTCAAGCCGGGCGACGTGATGCCGGCGACCTACATCGGAATCTGGCAGCGGTTCTCGGACAACAACATTCCGATCCTCGGCATGCGAGACACCCCATGGCTGGTCAAGAACGGCCAGCCGTTCGACCCGGCTGATTGCCTGGCCAAGAAGGGCGGAAGCCCCCAGTCGTGCGCGATCAAACGTTCCGACGCGCTCTCCGACCGCAATCAGACCCTCGACTTCGTCACACAATTCCCGCTGCTGAAGGTGCTCGACATGTCCGACGCGATCTGCCGCACCGACGTGTGCCGGCCGGTCGAAGGAAACGTGCTGATCTACCACGGTGCCCACCACCTGACCCCCACGTACGTGCGGACCATGGTGGGCGAATTGGGCCGCCAGATCGCCGCCAACACCGGTTGGTGGTGACGCGCCCCGCCGCCCCGAGCGCGGATAAGGTCAGATAGTGCCGACCGACAATCACGCTTCAGAAACAGGCGTAGCTGGTAACCAACAGCCGAAACTCGCCACCGTCTGGCCGGGGAACCCGTATCCCCTCGGCGCCTCCTATGACGGCGCGGGGACAAACTTCTCGTTGTTCTCCGAGATTGCCGAGAAGGTCGAGTTGTGTCTGATCGACGACGCCGGGGCGGAATCACGGATCCCCCTCGACGAGGTCGACGGTTACGTGTGGCACGCCTATCTGCCCAACATCTCCCCGGGCCAGCGCTACGGCTTCCGCGTCTACGGGCCCTTCGACCCGGCCGCCGGACACCGCTGCGACCCGAGCAAGCTGCTGCTCGACCCGTATGGCAAGGCCTTCCACGGGGACTTCGACTTCGGGCAGGCGCTGTTCTCCTACGACATGAAGGCGGTGCATCCCGACGGTGACGATGCCGACCCCGGGACGCCGCCGATGGTCGACTCGCTTGGCCACACCATGACCAGCGTGGTGAGCAATCCGTTCTTCGACTGGGGCTCGGACCGCTCGCCGCTGACCCCGTACCACGAAACGGTCATCTACGAGGCCCACGTGAAGGGAATGACCCGGACCCACCCCGGCATCCCCGCCGAACTGCGCGGCACCTACGCCGGCCTGGCCCACCCGGTGATCATCGACTATCTCAAGTCGCTCAACGTCACCGCGCTGGAGCTGATGCCGGTGCACCAGTTCATGCACGACTCGCGGCTGCTGGACCTGGGCTTGCGAAACTATTGGGGATACAACACTTTCGGTTTCTTCGCGCCGCACAACCAGTACGCGGCCAACCGCACCTCCAGCGTCGCCGAGTTCAAATCGATGGTGCGCAGCCTGCACGAAGCCAACATCGAGGTGATCCTCGACGTGGTGTACAACCACACCGCCGAGGGCAACCACCTCGGGCCGACCATCAATTTCCGCGGCATCGACAACGCGGCGTACTACCGGCTGGTCGACACCGACCTGCGGCTGTACAAGGACTACACCGGCACCGGCAACAGCCTGAATCCGCGTCACCCGCACGTGCTGCAGCTCATCATGGACTCGCTGCGCTACTGGGTGACCGAGATGCACGTCGACGGCTTCCGTTTCGACCTCGCCGCCACGCTTGCGCGAGAGCTGCACGACGTCGACCGACTGAGCGCGTTCTTCGATTTGGTGCAGCAGGATCCGATCGTCAGCCAGGTCAAATTGATCGCCGAACCGTGGGACGTCGGTGAGGGCGGTTACCAAGTCGGCAATTTCCCGGGTTTGTGGACCGAGTGGAACGGGAAGTATCGCGATACTGTGCGTGACTACTGGCGGGGCGAGCCCGCGACCCTGGGCGAGTTCGCGTCCCGGCTGACCGGGTCGTCGGACCTCTATGAGGCGACCGGCCGGCGGCCCAGCGCCAGCATCAACTTCGTCACCGCCCACGACGGGTTCACGCTCAACGACCTGGTTTCCTACAACGAAAAACACAACCTGGCCAACGGCGAGGACAACCGCGACGGCGAAAGCCACAACCGCTCGTGGAACTGCGGCGTCGAGGGCCCCACCGACGACCCGGAGATCTTGGCGCTGCGCGGTCGCCAGATGCGCAACTTCTGGGCGACGCTGATGCTCAGCCAGGGCACGCCGATGATCGCGCACGGCGACGAACTCGGCCGCACCCAAAACGGCAACAACAACGTGTACTGCCAGGACTCCGAATTGTCTTGGATGGATTGGTCATTGGTCGACAAGAATTCGGACCTGCTGGCGTTTGCGCGCAAGGTGACCACCTTGCGCAAGACCCATCCGGTGTTCCGCCGGCGCCGGTTCTTCGAGGGTGAACCGATCCGCAGCGGTGACGAAGTCCGCGACATCGCCTGGCTGAATCCGAGCAGCCGGGAGATGACGCACGAGGACTGGGGCGCGAGCATTCACAAATGCGTGGCGGTGTTCCTCAACGGCGAGGCCATCACCGCGCCCAACGCGCGCGGCGAACGGGTGGTCGACGACTCGTTTCTGTTGTGCTTCAACGCCGGCGAAGAACCCGTGGAGTTCGTGATGCCGAACGACGACTATGCGCAGGAGTGGACCGTGGAACTGGACACCAACCACCCGAAGGGTGACGCGGACCAGGTGGTGAATGCCGAAGAGAAGGTGTCGTTGCCCGGGCGGTCACTTCTGGTCTTACGTAAGACCATGTGACGCATGCCGTTTCCGATACTCTCGACCTACCGGTTGCAGCTGCGCGGTGAGGCCAGCGGGTTCGCGTTCACCTTCGCCGATGCCGAGGACCTGCTGGACTACCTGGACGAACTCGGGGTATCGCACCTCTACCTGTCCCCGATCTTGACCGCGGCCACCGGGTCGAACCACGGCTACGACGTCACCGACCCGACGACCGTCTCCCCCGAACTCGGTGGCCGCGCGGGGCTGGAGCGGCTGTCGGCCGCGGCGCGGGAGCGCGGCATCGGCCTCGTCGTCGACATCGTGCCCAATCACGTGGGCATCGACCAGCCGCAACAGAACGCATGGTGGTGGGACGTGTTGCGGCACGGCCGTTCGTCGAAGTACGCAACGTATTTCGACATCGACTGGGACCTCGACGAGGACGGCCGTATCGTGCTGCCGATCCTCGGTTCCGACGACGACGCCGCCGGCTTGCACGTCGACGGGGACCTGCTGCGGCTGGGCGACCTGGCGCTTCCCATCGCGCCCGGCACCGCCGAGGGCGCCGGGCCCGAGGACGGCGCGCTGGTCCATGACCGCCAGCACTACCGGCTGGTGGGCTGGCGCAACGGCGTGTGCGGCTACCGGCGCTTCTTCTCGATCACTTCCCTGGCCGGGCTGCGCCAGGAAGACCGCGCGGTGTTCGACGCCACCCACGCCGAGGTGGCCCGGTGGGTCGCCGAGGGCCTCGTCGACGGTCTGCGCATCGACCATCCCGACGGGCTGTCCGACCCGTGCGGCTACCTGGCGTGGCTGCGCGAAGCGGTTGGGCCGCAAACGTGGATCGTGATCGAGAAGATCCTGGCCGTCGACGAGGCGCTCGAACCCACGCTGCCCATCGGGGGAACCACCGGGTACGACGTGCTTCGGGAGACGGGCGGGGTCTTCGTCGACCCCAGTGGCAAGCCCGCGCTGACCGAACTTGTCGAATCGGCGGGGCTGGACTACGGCGCGACCCCGGAGATGTTGGCGGACCTCAAGATCCGCGCGGCCACCGACACGCTCGCGAGCGAACTGCGCCGGCTGCGCCGCGCCATCGTGGCCGCGGCCGGCTCGGACCACCCGCAGTTGCCCGAAGCGGTGGCCGCGCTGCTCACCCACATCGGCGTGTACCGCTGCGACTACCCGGCGCTGTCCGCGATCATGCCCACCGCGCTGGCCGAAACACAGGCGCAGTCACCGGAATTGGGGCCCGCCCTACAGGTGATCGCCGCCGCCGTGGCCCGGGGCGGCGAGCCGGCCACCCGGCTGCAGCAGCTCTGCGGTGCGGTGACCGCCAAAGCGAGCGAGGACTGCTACTTCTACCGTGACGCGCGGCTGGTGTCGCTCAACGAGGTCGGGGGTGAGCCGCATCGCTTCGGTGTCGGCGCGGCGGAGTTCCACCAGAGGGCGGCCACCCGCGCCCGGCTGTGGCCGCAGACCATGACGACACTGACCACCCATGACACCAAACGCGGTGAGGACGTGCGGGCGAGGATCGGGGTGCTCTCGCAGGTCCCGTCGCTGTGGACCGAGTTCGTCGCCCGCTGGGAGGTCGAAGCCCCCTCCCCCGACCCTCTCTCCGGACAGTTCCTGTGGCAGAACATCTTCGGCGTGTGGCCGGTCAGCGGCGAGGTGACCCCCGAGTTGCGCGAGCGCCTGCACGCGTACGCCGAGAAGGCGATCCGGGAGGCGGCCTGGCATACCTCGTGGAACGATCCGGACACCGAGTTCGAGGAGGGGGTGCACCGGTGGCTGGACAGCGTGTTCGACGGCCCGGTGGCAGGCCAGCTCACCGAGCTCGTCGCCCAGCTCAACCCGCACGCCGCCAGCGACGCGTTGGGCCAGAAGCTGCTGGCTTTGACCGTGCCCGGGATACCCGACGTCTACCAGGGCACCGAACTGTGGGACGACAGCCTGGTGGACCCGGACAATCGCCGGGCCGTCGACTACGCCGCGCGGCGCGCCGCGCTGAAGGCGTTGGCGCAGCCCAAGATTCGGGTGGTCACGACCGCGCTTCGGGTGCGGCGCGCCCACCCGGACACCTTCCTGCGTGGCGACTACGTTCCCGTGCTGGCCGACGGGGATGCCGGCGATCACGTGCTGGCCTTCCGCCGGGGTGGGGACATCGTGGTCGCGGTGACCCGGTGGACGCTGCGCCTGACCGAAACCGGTTGGGGCAATACGGTGCTGGCGCTGCCGGAGGGCACCTGGAAGGACGCGCTGACCGGCGCCATCGCGGACGGGCCGACGGCGGCGGCCCAGTTGTTCGCCGAGCTGCCCGTCGCGTTGCTGGAGCGCCACCATGACTGAATTCCGCGTCTGGGCACCTAAACCGGAGCTGGTCCGGCTCGACGTCGAGGGCCAGGTGCACCCGATGACGCGCTCGGACGACGGCTGGTGGCACGCGTCCGTGGACGCGGCCGCGGACGCCCGGTACGGGTTCCTGCTCGACGACGATCCCACGGTGCTGCCCGACCCGCGCTCGCCCCGCCAGCCCGACGGCGTGCACGCCCGCTCGCAGCTGTGGGACCCGGCCGGCGCCGCCTGGACCGACGGAGAGTGGCCGGGCCGGTCGGTCGAGGGCGCGGTTATCTACGAACTGCACCTCGGCACCTTCACCCCGGCGGGCACCCTCGACGCCGCCATCGGGAAGCTGGACTACCTGGTGGACCTCGGCGTCGACTTCGTCGAGCTGATGCCGGTGAATTCCTTTGCCGGAACGCATGGTTGGGGTTACGACGGCGTGCTGTGGTACAGCGTGCACGAGCCCTACGGCGGCCCCGACGCCCTGGTCCGGTTCGTCGACGCCTGCCACGCGCGGGGCCTGGGCGTCCTGATCGACGCGGTGTTCAACCACCTCGGCCCGTCGGGCAACTACCTGCCCAGGTTCGGCCCGTACCTGTCGTCGGCGAGCAACCCGTGGGGCGAGGGCATCAACATCGCCGACGCCGACTCCGACGAGGTCCGGCGCTACATCATCGGGTGCGCGCTGCGCTGGATGCGCGATTTCCACGCCGACGGGCTGCGCCTGGACGCCGTGCACGCCCTGGTCGACACGACGGCTATCCACATCCTCGAGGAGCTTGCGACCGAAACCGATTGGCTGTCACGGCAAGTGGGCCGCCCGCTGTCGCTGATCGCCGAGAGCGATCTGAACGACCCGCGGCTGGTTACCGCGCGCGACCGGGGCGGTTACGGCCTGACCGCGCAATGGGCCGACGACATCCACCACGCCATCCACACCGCGGTGTCCGGCGAGCGCCAGGGCTACTACGCCGACTTCGGCAGCCTGGCCACCCTGGCGCAGACCCTGCGCCACGGCTACTTTCACGCCGCCACCTATTCGTCGTTCCGGCGCCGCCGGCACGGCCGCCCGCTGGACACGGGGTCCATCCCGGCCACCCGGCTGGTCGCCTACACCTGCACCCATGACCAGGTCGGCAACCGGGCGCTCGGGGACCGCCCGTCGCAGAACCTGTCCGGCGGCCAGCTGGCGATCAAGGCCGCGCTCGCGCTCGGCACGCCCTTCACCGCAATGCTTTTCATGGGCGAGGAGTACGCGGCGTCGACCCCGTTCCAATTCTTCAGCTCGCATCCCGAGCCGGAACTGGCCAAGGCCACCGCGGAAGGGCGCAAGGCCGAGTTCGCCGAACACGGCTGGGACGCCGACGAGATCCCCGACCCCCAGGATCCGCAGACGTTCGAGCGGTCGAAACTCGACTGGGCCGAGGTGGACTCCGGCGAGCACGGCCGGCTGCACCGGTTCTACCGCGACCTGATCGCTCTGCGGCACCGCGACCCCGACCTCGCCGATCCCTGGCTGGCGCACCTCGCCGTCGACTTCGACGAGGAGCAACGCTGGATCAGCGTGTCCCGCGGGAGGTTGCGCATCGTGTGCAACCTCGCCGCCGAGGCGGTGACGGTGCCCGTCGCCGGTGACGTGGTGCTGGCCTGGGGCGACCCCGCCGTCGAGGCCGACAAGACGGTGCTCGAAGGACATTCGCTTGCCGTCCTCGCGGTGCGCGCTCAGGGCTGACGCTTGTGGATAACGGTGCGCGAACCCGGGGGCGACCGCCGATGATTCGGCCATGGATCAAACCGTGTTCGGCCGCTGGATCGGCTTACTGAGGAAGAAGAGGAAGAAGAAGCCGGTTTCGGCTCCGCTCGCCGCGCTCGACGAGGCGCCCCCGGAGCGCAGCGTGGAGTTGTTGTGGACGGGCCCCGGCCTCGGGTGCACCGAAGGGGCTTGACCTAGACGCTGGGGCGGCCCGCGCTGTGCACCGCCGCGGCGATCTCGTCCGCCAGCGGGTCGATCTCGTCGGCGCCGACGTCGGCGATGGTGACGCGGATGCCCGGGGCGGTGCCGATGCGGAACCGCGTGCCCGGCGCGGCGGCCCAGCCCGCCCCCAGCAACCGGGTGACCGCGACCGTCTCGTCGGGCACCGGTACCCACACGTTGAGTCCGGAGCGGCCACTCGCGGCGACGCCGCGCTCGGCCAGCGCGGCGGACAACCGCAGGCGGGTGTCGGCGTACCGCCGCTCGGCCGTCGCGACGAGGCGCGCAGCCGCCGGGTCCGACCACAGGCTGACGGCCAGGTCCTGCAGCAGGTGGCTGACCCAGGCGGGCCCGAGTCGCAGGCGGCCGTGCACACGCTCGACGGTGCGCCGATCTCCCGCCAGCACGGCCACCCGCAGGTCCGGGCCGTAGGCCTTGGACGCGGACCGCACGAACGCCCATCGCTCGGTCACGCCGGCCAACGTGTGCAGCGCCGCGCCCGAGATGCCGGCGCAGTGGTCGTCTTCGACCAGCAGCAGATCCGGGGCCCCGCGCACCAACAGGTTGCGTAGCTCGTCGCGGCGGCCGGCGGACAACGCCGCCCCGGTCGGGTTCTGGGCGCGGGTGGTGACGATGAGCCCGCGCACACCGCGGTCCAGCGCCCGCGCCAGGTCGGCGGGCACTGGCCCGTCGTCGTCGACGCGCACGGGCTCGGCCGAAAGACCAAGGGCCGCAAGCAGATCGAGGAGGTTGGCCCAGCCCGGATCCTCGACGGCGACGCGGTCGCCGGGGCGTAGGTGGGCGTTGAGCACGCGTTCGATGCCATCGAGTGCGCCGCTGGTCACCGCGAGGTGTTCGGCCGGGACGCCGTCGGCGGACAGCGCCGCCCGGGCGAACTCCACCAAGGCCGCCGACATGGCCGGCTCGCCGTACAGCACCGGGCGGCCCACGACCGGCCCGGGCAGGGAGGCTCCG
Source organism: Mycobacterium paraffinicum (assembly GCF_001907675.1). Lineage (GTDB taxonomy): Bacteria > Actinomycetota > Actinomycetes > Mycobacteriales > Mycobacteriaceae > Mycobacterium > Mycobacterium paraffinicum_A. The sequence continues at coordinate 11,044 of NZ_MPNT01000017.1, read as the reverse complement.
GCCAGGGGCAACAGGGCGGGGTCGGGATTGCCGGTCGACAGATCGCGCACCCCGGCGGGGACGTTGAGCCCCAGCAGGGATCGGGGGGTGGTCGCCGGGCGTTGCCGGACGCGGGTACCGCGCCGGCCGGCGGTCTCCACGGCGCCGCGCTGCCGTAACAGTCGATAGGCCGCGGCGGCGGTGTTGGCGTTCACCCCGAGCCGGGCGGCGAGGTCGCGGACGGGCGGCAGCGTGTCGCCGGGCGCCAGCGAGCCCGCCGAGATGGCCTCCTCGACGCTGGCGGCTATGGATTCCGCACCCGACCCGGATATGCTGTTTTGTACTGTCACGCAATCAATTATGTACTAGAACAAAGGCAATCTCCATGGTGACCGGATACCAGCCGACTCAGCGCACGACGCCCACCCGCTACCGGGAACGCGCGCGGTACGACCGCGAGACCGTCCACCGGATCCTGGACGAGGCGCTGATCTGCCACCTGGGCTACCTCGGCAACGGCCGACCGGTGGTCCTCCCGACCACCCACGTCCGCGTGGGCGAGACCCTCTACCTGCACGGTTCGACCGGCAGCGGCCCCGTGCTCGCGGCCGGCGCGGCGCCGGCGGGGTTGCCCGTGTGCGTCACCGTCACCCTGGTGGACGGGCTGGTGCTGGCGCGGTCCGCCATGCACCACTCGGTGAACTTCCGCTCGGTCGTCGTGCTCGGCGCCGCGCGCGTGGTCGACGACGCGGCGGAGAAACTGCGGGCGCTGGTCGGGCTGCTCGATCACATCGCGCCCGGGCGCGCCGCCGACTGCCGAGCCCCGAACCCGCGCGAGCTGGCCGCGACGGGGGTGCTCGCCCTCGACCTGGTGGAGGTGTCGGCCAAGGTGCGCAGCGGCGGGCCGGTGGACGATCCGGACGATTGCGCGCTGCCGCACTGGGCCGGGGTGGTGCCGCTGAGCGTGACGGCCGGGCCGCCGGTGCCGGCCGGGGACCTCGACCCCCGCACTCCCGTGCCGCCGTACCTCAGCGGGCGAAGCGCCTGAGGCTCACCTCGGCCGCGTGCCGCGTGCGCGCCGGACGTCGTCCCACCAGGTTCCGACGAGCATGACGGTGCCGGCCCAGGCTAGGCCCAGCATCCAGCCGGAGAGCACGTCGCTGACGTAATGGACTCCTAGGTAGATCCGCGAGAACCCGATCAGGAACGCCGAGCCGATCGCGACCGTCCACACGATCACCCGCCCGGTCCACCGCATGATCAGCCACCGGGTCAGCATCCACGCGGAGATCACCACGACCGCGGCGGTGCCGGTGGCGTGTCCGGACGGGAACGAATACCCGTCCGCGTCGACGAGCGCAAAGGGCAGGGGCGGTCGTGGCCGACCCACCAAGGCCTTGGCGGTGAAGAGCACCAGCGGAACCCCGCCGCCGCCAACCAGGGCGAGCACCACGGGCCGCCACGACCTGCTCCGGTAACCGGCGGCAACGGAAATCGGGAACGCGATCGCTGCCAGGAAGAGGGGTCCGCCCGCGACGGTGACCGCCCGCAAAGCCGCGGTCAGCCACAGCTCACGGTGGGCCGCGAGCCACCGAGTCACCGGTTGGTCGATTCCGACGATGCCGTCGCCCTCGAGCACGTCCTCGAGGATCTCGCTGAAGCCGACCGCAAGCGCGACGACCACGGCCAGACCGAAAAGCAGTGCGGCACCGGCGACCTCACTCTCCGACCACCGACGGGCCAGCGACCACCCTCGGTCACTGATCCGGTCACGGGCCCAGGTCAGCGTCTCGGAGACCCTCGCCCAGAGCGTCCGGAACGGGGGTCCGCCCCGGGCGACCCGAATCGCCACCCACGCAAGCAGCACGAACAGAACGACGACACCGGCGCCGACCAGGCCGAACCCGCCAGCACCGGGGCCATACTGCTGGTCCATGCACTGCGGCCCGGGTTCTAGAACAACAGGTAGCGGTAGGCGGGCGAACCCGGCTCGAGGCGTTCGACGTGCAGCTCCGTCGCCCGCATCCGGGCGAGCAGGCCGTCCAGGTCGGCCGACGACGCCAACTGGATGCCCACCAGCGCCTCGCCGGTCTCGCGGTTGTTGCGCTTGATGTACTCGAACAGCGTGATGTCGTCGTCGGGTCCCAGCACCTCGTCGAGGAACCGGCGCAGCGCGCCGGGCTCCTGCGGGAAGTCCACCAGGAAGTAGTGCTTGAGGCCGAGGTGGACCAACGACCGCTCCAGCACCTCGCCGTAGCGCGAGACGTCGTTGTTGCCGCCGGAGATGAGGCACACCACGCTCGAGCCGGGCTCGACGTCCGCCTCGAGCAGCCCCGCGACCGACAGCGCACCCGCGGGCTCGGCGATGATGCCCTCGTTCTGATACAGGTCCAGCATCGCGGTGCACACCGCACCCTCGTCGACCGTGGTGATCGAGACCATGTCCCCGGCGGCCGCAAGCGCGGCGTAGGTCAGCGTGCCCGCGCGGCGCACCGCGGCACCGTCGACGAACTGGTCGACATGATCCAGCGTCACCGGCTCGCCGGCGGCCAGCGCGGCCATCATCGCGGCGGCCCCGGCCGGTTCGACACCCAGCACCGAGGTATTCGTCGTCCGCTCGGCCAGGTAGGTGGTGATGCCGGCGATGCAGCCGCCCCCGCCGACGGGGACGACGACCAGGTCCGGCTCCGCGTCCAGCTGATCCAGCAGCTCGACGGCGATGGTGCCCTGACCGGCGATGGTGCGCAGGTCGTCATACGGGGGCACCAGCGTGGCGCCGGTGCGTTCGACGTCGGCCAACGCGGCCTCGGCGGCCAGGTCATACGTCGTCCCGCCCACGATCAGTTCGATGAACTCCCCGCCGTGGTAGCGGATCCGGTCGCGCTTCTGCTGCGGGGTCTTGGCGGGCACATAGACGCGGCCGTGCACCCCCAGCGTCCGACACGCGTACGCGAAGCCCTGCGCGTGATTGCCGGCCGACGAGCACACCACCCCGGCGGCGAGCTCCTCCTCGGACAGCTGCACCAGCAGGTTGTAGGCCCCGCGCAGCTTGTAGGAGCGCACCACCTGCAGGTCTTCCCGCTTGAGGTAGACCTGCGCGCCGGTGATCGCCGACAACCGGTCGCTGTGTTGCAGCGGGGTCGGCGTGACCACCGCGGCGATCCGCTTCGCCGCGTGGTCGATGTCAGACCCGCAAACGTACGGCACGCTCGGGTGCTGGCTCAGTTCGGCGGACACTGGTCAATGGTGCCATGCCAGCCGGTCAACCCAGGAATTCAGTCGACGGGGGTGAGCACGAAGACCGGGATCTGGCGGTCGGTCTTCTTCTGGTATTCGGCGTAGTCGGGCCAGGCCTCGACGGCGCGCTCCCACCACACCGCCTTTTCGTCGCCGAACACCTCACGCGCGTCGTACTCGCGGGTGGTGGCGCCGTCCTGCAGCTCGACGCGGGGGTTCTTGACGACATTGTGGTACCAGACGGGGTGCTTGGGGGCACCGCCCAGCGAGGCGACGATCGCGTACTGGCCGTCGTGCTCGACCCGCATCAGCGGGGTCTTGCGGAGCTTGCCCGTCTTGGCCCCGACCGTGGTCAGGACGATGACGGGCTTCCCCTTCATGTCGGTGGCCTCGGTCCCGCCCGACTGCTCGTACTTCTCGGCCTGTTCGCGGGACCAATCCCATGGGCTCGGCGCGTATTCCCCAGAAAGTGGCATGCCCCAACTCTAGGCCGGGGACTTCGAGGGCGCGGGGCCCGTCAGGTACCGCGCGAGCACCGGGCGTACCCACTCGGTCAGCGCCGCGTCGTCCATCTCGGCCAGGGCCGGCACCCCGACGACGTAGCGGGCCATCGCGATTCCCAGCACCTGCGAGCCCACCAGCGCCGCCCGCTCGGCGGCGCGGTCGGGGGTGACGCTGGCCAGCGCGGGAGCGACCTGCTCGACGAACACCGCCAGCAGCGTGTCGGCGGCCGTGCGATTGGTCGCGGCCGCGCGCAACAGGGGCAGGAACGAGCCGTCCGGATCCCACACCTGGACGAACAGCGGAACCAGCACGTCCGCGAGGCGCTCGGGCGCGACGCCGGACAGGTCGGGAAACCTGACCTCGAGCCGCGACACGCCGGCGAACAGGTCGGCCTTGCTGCCGAAGTAGTGCATGACGAGCGCGGGGTCCACGCCGGCCTCCGCCGCGATCGAGCGGATGGTGGTCCGCTCGAAGCCGTGCGTGGAGAACTGGGCGCGCGCGGCGCGGAGGATGGTTTCGCGGGTGAGGTTCCCGTCGCGCGTCTTCGCGGGCATGGCCGCGATTGTATTCAACAACTGTTGACACGGCCAGCACCCCGGCCTACCGTTGAGTTCAACAACTGTTGAACTCAACTCCGGGGAGGTCCCAGCCATGACCGTGTCCGTCATCCAGATCGGGCTCGATCCCGACGTGATCGACTACTCGTCGCCGGATTTCGCGCAGTTCGCCGGGCTGTCCAAGGAGGTGTTGCGTGCGGCCAACGACGACAACGTCGCGGCGTTGCGCGCCGCCGGCTACGAGGTCGACAACTGCTTGATCGACTTCGGCGCGGCCGGCGCCGGCAAGGCCCGCCGGTGGCTGGAGGCCAAGCGCTACGACGCGGTGCTGATCGGGGCCGGGATTCGGCTGGTCGCCGCCAACACGCTGCTGTTCGAGTCGATCGTCAACGCCGCGCACGCGACCCAACCCGGCTGCCGGTTCGTCTTCAACCGCGCCGCGCAGTCCACGCCCGGCGACATCCGTCGCTGGTACCCGCAGCCCGAGGGGGCCGCGCGATGACCGCCCACGACGTCGACGTCCTGGTGGTGGGGGCGGGACCCACCGGCCTGACCGCCGCGGGCGACCTGGCCCGCGCCGGGCGGTCGGTCACGGTGCTGGAACGCTGGCCCACCGAGAACCCGGCAAGCCGCGCGTTCGCCACTATGGCGCGCACCCTGGAACTGCTCGACGCGCGCGGCCTGGCCGACGACCTGTTGGCGCTCGGGCACCGCGCGCCGGGCGTCCGGCTGTTCGCCGGTGCGCAGATCGACCTGACCCACCTGGACTCCCCCTATCCGTTCGTGTTGATCACCCCGCAGACGCACGTCGACGCGGCGTTGCGCCGCTACGCCGAGGCCGAGGGCGCCGAGATCCGGCGCGGCATCGAGGTGGTCGCGCTGCGCGAGGACGCCGACGGCGTGACCGTCACCGCTCGCCCGAAGGACGACGACGATCCGGCGCACCGGCTGACGTGGCGGGCGCGGTATGTGATCGGCGCCGACGGCGCGCACAGCACGGTGCGACGGCTGGTGGGCTCCGCATTCCCCGGCAAGACGGTGCTGACGTCGATCGTGCTGGCCGACGTCAGGCTGGCGCACGGGCCCGCCGGCGGTGGCCTCACGGCCGCCGCCCCCGGTGACGTCCTGGCCTTTCTGGCTCCGTACGACTGCGCGGACGGTTCCTGGTATCGCGCCATGCTGTGGGACCGCGCGAATCAGGTGCCCGACGGCGAACCCGTTTCCGACGCCGAGATCGTCGACGTGCTCGCCCGCGGCATGCGCACCGACTACGGCGTCGTCGAGGTGGGCTGGAAGTCCCGATTCCATTGCGACGAAAGACAAGTCGAGCAGTACCGGCACGGACGGGTGTTCTTGGCCGGCGACGCCGCGCACGTGCACTCCCCCATGGGCGGCCAGGGCATGAACACCGGAATTCAGGACGCCGCCAACCTGGCCTGGAAGCTCGACGCGGTGCTCGGCGGCGCCGACGAGGCGCTGCTGGACAGCTACCACGCCGAACGCCACCCGATCGGCAAGCGCGTGCTGGTGCAGTCCGGACTGATGGCCCGCGCCGCGACCCTGCATCCGCGCCCCGCTCGGTGGTTGCGGAACGTGTTGGCGCCCAGGCTGCTTCGAATTCCGGCGGTCCGCGACACGGTGGCGGGCAGCTTCGCGGGCACGACGCTGCGCTACGGCCGCCGCGGCCTGGTCGGCACCCGCGCCACCCAGATTCCCCTCGCCGGGGGACGGTTGACCGAATTGCAGCGCGCCGGGGGTTTCGTGCTGGTCCGCGAACGCGGCGCCCCACCGGTCGAGGCGCCCGGGATGCTGCAGGCCGAGCGGACCGATCGCGGGCCGGCCGTCCTCGTGCGCCCCGACGGGTACGTCGGCTGGGCGGGGTCTGCGGCCCACGCGCCGACCCGGATCGCCGAGCTGGCGGCGATGCGCACGCGGTGATCGCTAGCGCGTGTCGACGAACGGGCGCAGGTGGACTCGCGTCTGGTGATCGGGCGCACCGGGCTCGCCGTCGGCGTGCTTGCCACGGGTGTAGTCGCCCTGCCACGGCACCTTTTCCCCCAGTTCGGTGTTGACCGCGGCCTGCGCGTGGCCCAGCTCGCTGCGTGAACGCAGGAAGAACTCGTGTTTACGCCGCGCTTCCTCGTCGGAGTCGATCGGCCTGAGTTCCGGCGCGAACTCTTCCAGCTCCGCGCGGCGCTGCGGGACGATCATGCAGATCGGCTCGTCGACCTCGAACCGCACCGGCATCATCTTGCGGGTCATTTGCCAGCTCATGCTGAAACTTGAGGTGGCCCAATCGGTTTCGACGATGCCCTCCAACGGCGACACCGCGTCCTTCGGATAGTTCGCCGGCCCGCGGACCAACAGGTTGTAACCGGGCGGGGTGCGGAACAACATCGGCAGGTGCCAGGTCAGGATGCCGTGACCGAAATGGCTGAACGGCAGCAGCTGAGCGGGGTCGCGGCGGTCGGGCGCGACGATCACCCCCAGGCTGTCGTCGCCGCCCATCCACGTTGCGGTGAATGCGCACGGGTTGCGCAGCTCCCAGCCGCTCTGGTTGGCGATCAGTATCGGCAGGCACCGGTTCGGCCACCCGTTGCGCAGCTTCGACATCCACGGCCGGCTGATCGGCGCGGGCGTGATCGGCGGCGCGTTGTCTGCGGTGGTGAACGCGATCAGCGGGCGCGTGGCCCCCCGGGACTTGTCGCTCATCGATTCCCCTCGATTCGCCGCTTGCCGCGGACGTCGTCCATGCCCGTCTTTGCGCACGTCTGGCGGTGCCGCCTCGCGCCAACGGTCATCGGTCGTGTTCGTTGAGCGCTGCCTCAATTGTGCGAGTCGGAAGACCCGACCACGGCAGCGGGTCACTGGGCCGCCCGGGCCGGTCCGCCAGGTCGCGGCGCCACCAGCCGATGTCCCACCACGCCCCGTTCTTGAAGCCCACCCCCTCGAACACGCCGGCACAGGCGAAACCCATCGACTCGTGCAGAGCGACGCTCGCGGGATTGGGCAGCGCAATGGCGGCGAACGCATTGATATAACCCTGCGCGGCAAGCAGATTGAACAACGCGGAGTATATCCGGCGGCCATGGCCAGTCCGGTGAAGCGACCGGTCGAGATAGACGGATACGTCGACGGACCAGCGGTAGGCGGCCCGCTGGCCGTGCGGACTTGCGTAGGCGTAGCCCCTGACGGCGTCGGCATGGGTGACGACCAGCCAGGGCAGGTCGGTCAGCGTGGCGGTCAGCCTCGACCGCATTTCCTGGCCGCTCGGCGGAACCACCTCGAAGGAGATCGCGGAGTCGAGGACGTACGGCGCATAAATCTCGGCGATAGCGTCCGCGTCCTCCGGCGTCGCCATACGGATCATGAGAAGAGCTTGCCCGTCACCGTCTCGGCGAACCGACGGTGGGTGTTCAGCGCCGGCGCGCGTAGCCACCGGCCATGGGTTCCTGGCTACATCCGGGGCACGGCCACGCGCTCGCACGGAGTCCACACGGCTTTGTCCGCTCGGCGTGGCGGCATGCCAAGCGACCGGCGCCGACGTCGGCAATCACTCACCGGTACAGGGGTCAAGGGTGAGTAGTAGCCGGACGAGTTCGGCTTGGCGGTGCGTGCCGGTCTTCTCGAAGACGTGCCGGAGGTGCGTCTTGACTGTCGTCAAGGACACCGACAACTCGTCGGCGATCGGCTTCAAACCTTCAGCTCGTACCACCATCAGCGCAACTTTCGCTTCGCTTGTTGTCAGACCGTAGAGGCGCCGCAAGAGCATTGCAGGCGGTTCGGGTTCCCGTTCCGGGTCGATGATGACGACGATCACTCGCCCGTACCGCGGGTGGGCCGCAGTGCTGTGGTCGATCGGTACTACGTGAATGATGTAGGGCCGCAGGCCGGACGGTCTGGCGCAGACGAACGACCCGACCCAGATGTCGGGGCCACGTGGCTTTAGTGCGGTTGCGATGCCCTCTTGCAACCTAGTGTCCGCGTGTCGTGTTGCGGCCTCGAGGCGCCCCCTGAGGATCCGCAGTCCGTCGTCTGACCGCAGGACCTGTTCGGCCGCCGGGTTGGTGTAGATGACCCTGCTTCCGGACGCAACGATGACGATGGCTTGCTTGGCAGTCTCGCTGACCCAGGCAAGATCGCTGCTGCGATGAGTGAGATCGGAGACTTGACGCTGCATCCGCAGGGCCTGTTTCAAGTGGGGCACCAAAAGCTGTGCAAACGCGACATGCTCACCGGTGTCGAACCTTTTCGACCGTTTGGGTGTTGCCAGGGCCAGACTCTTGGCGCTTGGAGAGGCGTCGAGGCGGATGAACATTCCGTCCTCGAAACCGTTGGGGCGGGCCCAGTCCGTTGCGAATTCGCATCTTTCATAGGGCCACATCAGTTCCGCGCCGGGGCGCACAACGCCAACCGGCCCACTCTGGACCGCCGACAGCACATGGTCGATTGCGGCGAAATGCTCGGCATAGCTCTTGGCTGCGTCGGCGGGCATGTGCGCGTGTTTGATTGAGCGTGTGGCACCGTCGGTAACCACCAACGCTGCACTTGCACCGTCGAATGCGCGCCCGATATCAGCCATGGTGACGTCCCAGCGTTCGGGAGTGATGACCGCCGAATAAATCCCGGAGACTATCTGCGAGAACTCATCGAGTGTGGCCATCGTCCGCGCTCCGATACCACCGCTGATGCTGCATCTGCCCGTCCTGTCATTGCTGCGCAAAGCGTAATGCAAATCTCCTCCGTTTGGATGAGGCATCGCCAGATCGCGGCGAGCATAAATAAATAGCAACAGGTCTGCATGCGGCGGCAAGATCGCCGATCGCGTTATCACGGTGAGCAGTGCGATGTGCGCCGCGCGGTTTGGTCGTCGCCGTGTGGGGTCGCAAGCCCGGCCGGGGTATGAATTGAGAGGTGGAGCGTGACCGTAAACGCCCTTGATATCGTCGGCGTAGATCTTGCCGATCCAAGCACCTATGAGACCGGTGTGCCTTACGAAGAATTCAGCCAGCTCCGTAGGCGTGCGCCGGTTGCATGGCATCCCTACAAGGACGGACCCGGCTTCTTGGCGCTGACGGGCTACGACGAAGTACAGGCCGTGTCGCGAGACAGTGAAACGTGGTCCTCAAAGATCAACGGGATTGTCTTTGAACCCCCAACACCCGAACAGCGAGCAGCTGTTGAGCTGATGATGTTGACGATGGACCCACCACGGCACACTGAATTTCGCAAGTTGATCAATAAGGGCTTTGCGCCACGTCAGGTCGCGCGGCTAAACGCTCACGTCGCAGACCTGGCCCGGCAGATCGTCGACGAAGTGATCGAGCAAGGCGAATGTGACTTCGCGAACGACGTCGCGGGCGCGCTGCCGTCCTACGTTATTGCCGAAATGCTCGGCATTCCAGTAAAAGACGGCCGCCGACTCTACGATCTAGTGGAAATCATCAACAACGGCAATTACGACGGCGACGAGCGCTTCGAGCAAGCGCTTACGCAGATGTTCGAATACGCCGCGGACTTAGCGGCGCAAAAGCGCGCCGAGCCTGGCGATGACATCGCTACGTCGCTGCTACGGGCAGAAGTCGACGGCCAGCGCCTCAACGACATCGAGTTCAACATGTTCGTTCTGCTGCTGATCAATGCGGGGGGCGAAACGACCCGCAACCTGGTCGCAGGAGGGATCCTCGCCCTGATGGAACACCCAGATCAGTGGCAACGGCTCACAGCTAACCCGTCGCTGATGCCGTCGGCGATCGAGGAGATGCTGCGCTACGTTTCTCCAGTCATGAACTTCGTACGCACGGCGACCCGTGACACAAGGTTGCGGGGGCTACCCGTCAAGGCGGGCGAGCGGGCAGCGATGTTCTATATATCGGCGAACCGCGACGAGACGCGGTTTGGTGACCCCAACCAATTCGACATAAGCCGTGCACCGAACCCCCATCTCGCCTTCGGCGGTGGCGGGACCCACTTCTGCCTCGGTGCGAACCTCGCGCGCGTGGAAGCTGCGGCGATCATCCCTGAGGTGCTCGAACGGATGATTGGCTTGGAACTCGCCGGCCCGGTCAAACGGACGTGGTCAAACCAGATGAATGGGATCAACTCCATGCCCGTCCGATTCATGCCCGCCGGACGCGCCGCCCACTGATACCGCTCGTTCCCGATAACGGGCTGACGGCATATGCCGGTCGGCTGTCGCGCGCAGATGCATGCGACATCCGCATGCCGCTCGTGCGCTGAAGCCCACCATTGAAGAACGCCGACGCGATTTTGAAGCCCATCACCTGACGCAAGCTGGCGAGCCAGGGCAGGTCGGTCGGTCTCCGCCTTAACTGTGGCGTCGCGATACGGATCATGAGAAGAGCTTGCCCGTCACCGTCTCGGCGAACCGACGGTGGGTGTTCAGCGCCGCCACCGGCCATAGGTACGTATGCGAACCAACCTAGTTGGTGCTGGGTGGTGGTTGGGGTTGGAAGGGGTCGTACCACCACCAGTCGGCGCGTTCGCCGAGGGGCCCGGGCCATGGTGGGACGGCGGGCGGGGGATCGTTGGGCGGATGGGCCAGTGATCCGGGGCTCAATGCTCGACCGCAGTCGTCGGTGACGACGAGATCGGTCGCGGTTCCGCTGATGGTGATCAAGCCGCGGTGATGCGCCCGGTGGTGATACGGGCAGACCAGCACCAGGTTGGTGACAAGTTCCTAATATACCCTCCTGGCAGCCGTCCGGTTACCCCGAGATAGGTAGGTGCCGGGCCACCGACGACAC